>NZ_CM173544.1:4800000-6369111 GCF_057787885.1 Glaciimonas sp. OK215 | reverse complement strand
TTAAATAAATTAACTTATCTTTTTTTATCCAGATCCCAGCGCACCACGGACTCGCCGCTAGCCGTCTTTCTGGGCGCCGGACGAAACGCGTGGCCATAGATAATTTCAAATGTCAGCGGCAACTTACCGTCGGCTCGCCGAGTTGCTTCTAGCGCGTCAACCAAGCGTTGCCATGCTGCGCGGCCGAGTAGAGCACGACTTCGTGTCGCTAACGGATTACCGCCGCAGGCCTTCGCATCGGCAAGTAGTTTCTCAATGGTGTCATATGTCACCGTGATCGTTTCCATGTCCATTACCGGCGTCGAGAAGCCGACGTTGACCAGCATGTCGCCAAAATCATGCATGTCAACGAACGGTAATATATGCGGGGCATCGTCTACTGCGGAAAATGCTCCACGCAACTCCTTGAACGTATCCGGGCCGAAGCAGGAAAACATTAATAAGCCATCGACTCTTAACACCCGCCGCCATTCCGCAAAGACCCGATCCGGTTGCGGGTGCCAGTGCAGCGCCAGATTTGACCAGACCAGATCAACCACATCCCGCGCCAAAGGTAGCGCCGCGAAGTCGCCGCAGAGCAGATCGGATTCCAGACCATTACTCTTAATAGGTAACCACTTCTTCAGCAAGCGATTCACCGAAGACTGCGCTGCCTGCTGCTGGTCTTGCGCTGCCGACAACATGCCGAACGATGCATCCAACCCGAGTATTCGGGCCTCAGCAAAGCGCTGCTGTAATGTATAGATATCCGGACCATCGCCACATCCGGCATCCAGCACTCGCTGGGGCGCTATCTTTACGAGTGCCAGGCGCTCATGCATCCGTGTCGAAATCTCGCGGCGCAAAAATTCGGACTCGCGAATCCGCGCAGGCTGCGCGAACAACTCACGGACCCGATACAGGTCTATCGGCGCGCTGAGATTGGCGTCGTTATTAATATGAGGCGAAGGCGTATTAGAAGAGGATGAGATTGGCATTAAAATCAGGAAGTCAAAATGAAATGCGATAATCGGCTCAGTTTACACCGTTGCCGAATACGTGATGCGCGCACTCAATGCTCGGCATCGTAACGCGTTCGTGCTGCGCCACTCACTTACTGACCTGATATCACTGATGCTTGCTCCTCTACTCCGCTGGTCGCAACAGATGTCCGCTCGCCTGCTGGCGGGTATGCCGTCCTGCTGTGCACTATGCGGACATATCGGTCGGCAGGTGATTTGCAATGGCTGCGACCAGAAATATTTTTCGCACGAGGTAACGCGTTGCCAGCGGTGTGCAAATCATTTACCCGCAATTGAAAGTAAAGCGGCCAACTTATGCGGCGACTGCCTGAAGCAGCGGCGCGCTTTTGACGCTTCAATTGTTGCAATCGACTATGCCGCACCGGCCGACCAGTTGGTGCTGGCGTTAAAGTTTGGCAGTCAACTGGCATTGGCACCGATATTTGCCAGGATGCTGCGTGATGCCTTGCTGCGAAGGCCGGCTATGGTGGCTAACCTGCCAGACCTATTGACTGCGGTGCCACTCGGTCCTGAGCGGCTGGCCGAACGTGGCTTTAATCAGTCTCTGGAAATCGCCAAACCGCTATCGCGCCTGCTGAACGTTCCGTTGCAGCCGGCACTGATAAAGCGCCATCACGATACCCGCGCGCAGGCAAAACTGCATCCGGACGAACGCCGCCGCAACTTGCGCAAAGCGTTCATCGTACCGCCGCAGGCGATTGCACAAATTCGCGGGCGTCACATCGGCGTGGTAGACGATGTGATGACGACCGGTGAAACACTGAACGAGCTGGCCCGAACGCTAAAGCGCTTCGGGGCGGTGCGCGTCACCAATTTCGTCTTTGCCAGGACATTACCTAAATAGAAGGAGAACAACGTTGTTTCACGTCGTACTGGTTGAACCTGAAATTCCGCCGAACACCGGCAATATTATTCGCCTGTGCGCCAACACCGGCGCGCAGTTGCACTTGATCGAGCCCCTTGGCTTCCCGCTTGACGACGCCAAGATGCGGCGGGCCGGACTTGATTATCATGACTACGCCAGCATGAAGGTGCATCCCAACTGGTCCACTTTTATTAGCGCTATGGAAAAAGAAGCGGGCTATGACCCAAGCCGGATGTTCGCATTGACCACGCACGGCTCCACACCATTTGCCAGCATCGCGTTTCAGCCCGGCGATATATTCGTGTTCGGGTCGGAAACGCGCGGACTCGATCCTGTCTTGCGCGAATCGTTTGCGGCGACACAGCGTATCCGGCTACCGATGCGTCCGGATAATCGCAGTTTGAATCTGTCGAATACCGTTGCAGTCGTGGTCTACGAAGCATGGCGTCAAAACGGCTTTGCCGGAGGCGCCTGAACATCCATGTCACGTTCGCGCTATGCTTTTCCTAAATTAATCAAAGGATTCTCATGTCTTCACGCCTTCTCACCATTTCCTTCCTTGCACTGGCATTCAGCGCATCTGCTTATGCCCACGAGTACAAAATCGGCGCACTAAAAATCAGCCATCCGTATGCGCGCGCAACCGTTGCCGGCCAGTCTAGCGGTGGCGCCTATCTGAGCGTGGAAAATACTGGCAACGAAGGTGACAAACTGCTTGGCGCCACCTCTCCTGCCGCGAAATCGGTCGAGATCCATGAGATGAAGATGGATGGCAACGTCATGAAAATGCGCGAAGTCGGAGAGGTCGAATTGAAACCGATGAGCACCGTCACCATGGCACCCGGCGGTGGTTACCACATCATGCTGATGGGACTCACCCAACCACTCAAAGTGGGCGACAAATTTCCAATGACGCTGACCTTCCGGAAGGCTGGAAAGATTGAAGTTTTTGTCAGTGTCGATGCCCTGAAGGGCAAGCAGCCTGAAGCAGCGCATTAACGCTAACCGCAATGCGATGGAAAGGAAAGACAGGCTAGCCTGCCTTTCTTGCCGTCATGGGCTGGCAACTAGCCTATGGCAAACCCGAAGCACGTCAAGCCGGGCAATCAAGAACTCTGGCGGACCTTGGACAATAATTTACTAGTCGAACGATCATGCTCAAAGGCGATCGCCACGACTTTGCCGCCGTAAGCCAGCACCGCCTGCCCTTCCGGAATCGCATCCATCCGGTAATCGCCGCCTTTGACGTAAACCCCAGGCTGCCCTTCCTGCACCACTTCCAGCGCCGTATCTTCGTCGAAATCCACCACCAGGTTGACCGCTTCCAGCGCTGCCAATACCGCCATCCGATCCGCACAAGTGTTGATTGGCCTGTCATCGCCCTTTCCCAGGCGCTTGACCGAAGCATCGGTGTTCACTGCCACTACCAGCGATGCACCCTCCTCCCGCGCCTGCGCCAGATAGGTCACATGACCGCGATGCAAAATATCAAAAACGCCATTGGTCAGCACCACCGGCTGCGGCAACACGGCCATGCGGGCGCGCAATTCGGCTCGCGTACAGATTTTTTGTTCGAATTTAGCCATAGCACTCATGCAAAACAGCAATAAAAAAGCCGCAATGATTTGCGGCTCTGAATAGGTTGAATCGTTGCTATCGGCAGCCTTAAGCAATCACCGACGTCACATGAATCAAACCGCTACGGCAGGTGGTGCGACCGGCTGCTCAGCCAGTCGCGCAACGATTTCCTTGCGGTAACGATTCAGCTCCTGCACGGTCTCAAAGCTACGCTCAAACAACAGCGACAAATTGTGCAGAATGCGATCGACCACTTTCTTTTCCCATACGCCGTCAAACTTGATCTGTTCATCGAGCCAGCGCTCCAGCCATTCCGGATCCGGCAAACGACTTTGGACTGTGTCGTTCGGGAACAATGCCTGATTGACGTGCAGATTAGTCGGATGCAACGGCTTTTCGGTACGGCGAGCAGAGGCCATCAAGACACCAATCTTGGCGAATGCCGCCGAGGCGCTGTCACCCACTTCAACCAGTGCCTTTTTCATGTAGCGCAGGTAAGCGCCACCATGACGGGCTTCATCCTGGCTAATGATTTTATAAATTTGCTTGATCACCGGCTCGGTGTGCCAGTCGGAGGCGCAACGGTACCAGTGGTTCAGACGGATTTCGCCGCAGAAATGCATCATCAGCGTTTCCAGCGGTGGCGCTGGATCGAACTCAAAGCGCACATTGTGCAGCTCCTCTTCGGTCGGCACCAACTCTGGCCGGAAACGACGCAGATATTCCATCAACACCAGCGAATGCTTTTGCTCTTCAAAAAACCACACCGACATGAATGCGCAGAAATCGCTATCGCCGTGGTTATCACGCAAGAACATCTCTGTTGCAGGCAGCGCTGACCATTCTGTAATCGCATTCATGCGAATCGTCTGAGCCTGCTCGTCTGATAGTTGGGAAGCTTCGAACTTGTCCCATGGAATGTCGGTCTCCATGTTCCATCGGACTTGTTCCAGCGATTTAAACAATTCTGGATACAGCATACATACCTTACAAGTTGGATTAAGTCCTTGATTTTACCAAGAATTGACTTGGCAACCTATTTATAAGCCCTAGATCAGTCAGTTTCAATACCACATTTTCTAAAAACGGCCATCTGTCCCGGCCAACGTCAAGAAATGATGTGGAATGCTTCATCGATTTCACCTGTGAATTTATTCCCCGATCGGGCGGCTGTGGATTCACGCCAACGACATTGTCAAATACATCATTTTCGCAATCGGCAAGCGATCAAGTCGATCAAGTCGATCAATTACGGCAGCTGGTATTGATGCATTACTTAGTCGCAGCTTTCCTGTTGCGAGGCGCGGATGCAGATTTGGCATCTTCGGTTTTGGGTGGCGCTTTGGGAGCAGCACGCGTTGCCGTTTTCGGGCTGGCTTTGGTACCTGCCTTGGCGCTCGTCTTTACCGAGGTCGCTTTCACCTTGGGTGTCGCTCTGGGCTTGGCCGTGGATTTCGGTGTATCAACAGGCGCTTTGGCCACCTCGGTTGCCATGACACTGCTAACCACTTGCTTGAACTGGTTTTGCAGAACATCCCACCAGGCACCGGAATTGGCGAACGGCGCTTGCGTATCCGGCATGTCAGCCGGCTGATCGCTGGCTGAATTTTGTGGCGTCGGTTCCTGATCCCGCGCCGGCTCTGGCTCTGGCTCTGGCTCTGGCTCGACGATCGGCTCAACAACTGGCTGCGGCGGGGCTTCATCTGCCGCTTTGGATCTTTCCGTCATAAACGAAAACGGAAATTGCGAGGCCATTGCGGCCCATGCGGCTGCACCGTCGGCGGCGCTTTCCGCCGTCGAAGATCCAGCAGATGCACTGCTGGCTGCGGTCGACATGTTCATTGCGCCCATCGACTTCAACGCAGACAACGTTGCGCTTTGTACTTCGAGCGCCTGTATCGTAGTGCGGAGCATGTTCAAATTCAAACTGAGCCAACCTTCAACTGCCTTCAAATCGGTGATTTTTTTGTCAATTTCCTCGACTGAAATAATCGGCACCACCATGCCCGGCACACCCATGTCGGTCCACATTTTTTTGATGAAGTCGACGCTGTTGTACATGGCATCAACGCCGGGAATATTAGGATTGCTCATACGAATCTCCTCCAGAGATATTCTGTAAATTTTCCAGCTAACTTCGCATACTAAACTGCCGCACATTGACTGTGTAAGCGTCTGGCAAAGAATCAACAATTTATCCTGCAAGCACTATACGATATTCCCCATTATCCGGGCCGCTGCATGTTGCAACTGGTCGGCAAGGCGGTAGCAGCTGCGGGGAAATAGCGTTCTGTCTTGAAGCCGTAGCCACTCCCTTCATTATCGAACTGGATACCGCCATCAGCAAATTTTTGCATCACCACCACATATAACGGCTGGATCAGTTGATGGTCCGCAGCGCGCATGCCGGCTTCATGAAAACGACTTTTATATTGTGCGCCTTCGAGCGCCCTGGCAACCGCTCCAGCTTCGGTGCTGCGCGCTTTTTCGATTGCGCTCACCAGCATATCGATCATCACGTCCATGCGTAAAAACAAATAGTCATCCTTCGGTTGCGGATAACGTAACCGGAAGCTGCGATAGAAGGCATCGCCGGCAGAATTTTTAGCCGCTCCTGCTGCGTTCGGATGCCATTCTGCGACGGCACGCACACTACCCACACCAGCGTCAGCTATCGCCGCCGGCGCCCCTAGGCTATTTGCATAAAACGTATAAAACTTCACGTTCAGTCCAGATTCTTTGGCAGCCTTCACCAACAAAGTCAGGTCATTGCCCCAGTTGCCGGTAATCACGGTATCGGCACCACTGGCGCGAATTTTGGCGATGTACGGAGAAAAATCCTTTACTTTCCCAACCGGGTGCAATTCGTCGCCAGCGATGACAATGTCGGGTCGCGCCTGCGTCAATTGCCGACGCGCCGCCCTGGCCACCTGTCGGCCAAAGCTGTAATCCTGACCAATGATATACACGCGCCTGGAATGCCGGTCGCTCTTGATGACCTGGACCAGCGCCTGCATGCGCATATCGGCGTTGGCGTCAAAGCGGAAATGCCAATAGCTGCATTTTTCATTGGTCAGCACCGGATCGACTGCCGAGTAGTTCAAAAACAATACCCGATTGTCTGCGGCCCGCCGATTGTGCTTGTCAACCGCGTCCACCAGCGCCGCCGCTACCGCCGAGCTGTTGCCTTCCAATACAAATGGCATCCGCTGGTCGGTCAATTTTTTGAGTTGCACCAGCGAGTCCTCGACGCCTTGCTGATTATCGAAAACCGTCAATGCCAGCGGGTGACGGCCGTCCGGCAATTTGACGCCGCCGCGCGCGTTGACCTGCTCAATCGCGAAACGAATATTCCGCTCAACCGCCTCGCCTGCATTCGCAAACGGGCCGGACATGCCCTCGATCATGCCGAGGTTAATTGGTGCCAGCGTAGCCGCAGCCGGACTAACCGAAGTCGCGTGGGCGGTGCCGCAGATTGCCAGCGTCAGCGCTGACACCAGCACTTTTAAGAAAATATTACTTAGGCAATTGCGCATCAGAATCAATGTTATGTGCTTAAAGAGCCAACATTCTACGTCTTTATCGGGGGCTAAGGCTGGCATCAGGATGGCATCATTGCAGCCCTGCGTTTACACTACGCGGATGACCACGGTTTCCCCGCATACAAGCAGACGCACGCGCAATTCTCAGCCCACCCGCACGGCATCACGACGCTGGCTGATAGTGCTCGTGATCTCGATTCTGCTGCATGTGTTCTTGATCGACTGGGGCAGCGGCAAGTTTGGGCAGCCGGAACCGCTCCCCCAGCAACCAACCATCGTCATGGCAGAGCTAAAACCACTGCCGCCAGTGGTCAAACCGCTGCTGGCGCCACAAGCGGTCCCATCAAAGCCTGCGCCAGCGACGCGTAAAGCCCCAAAAGCCGCCGCCAGACCGCAGCCAGCGCCGGAACCGCAGGTGCCGGATACGCCAATCAGGGAAACGATTACGCCTATCACCACCGGCGACGCGACAAACAGCGTAGAACCAGCCACCGATAGCGGCTCAGAACCAACGACAACCAGCGGCAATACGTCCAGCGCGCCGGCGCAGCCTGCATCTGCGCCTGAGGTCAAGCCAGCGCAGCCGAGCGCTGTCCACTACGAGACCAAACCACCGCCCTCCGCAGAATTGAAATACGATGTGCAGGCGCTGAAAAAAGGGCAAACCTACTTCGGCAGCGGCAAAATCACCTGGCAAACCGATGGCGGCAGCTACACCATCAATGGCGAAGCCGGAGTGCTGTTCATTAGCGCACTGGATTTTAAAAGCGAAGGCGAGATCAATGGCTTTGGCGTGGCACCGTTGCTGTATACGGAAAAGAAGTTTCGCAAATCAGCAACCAATACGCACTTTCAGCGGGAACGCAACACCATCACTTTTTCCGCCTCCACCAACAGCTACCCACGCACCGGCGGCGAGCAGGACCGCGCCAGTATCGTCTGGCAATTGGCCAGCATAGGACGTGGTGACGCCGGAAAAATGGTGCCGGGCGGCGTCATTGATTTATTTGTTGCGGGCGACCGGGATGCCGAAACCTGGCATTTTCAAATCCTCGGCCAGGAAGAAATCACGGTTGGCGCCGGTACCGTGGCGACCTGGCACCTGGCCCGCAAGCCGCAGCAAGGATCGTACGAAAAAACACTGGATATCTGGCTGGCACCGCAACAACAATGGTATCCGGTCAAATTGCGCTACACCGAAAACAATGGCGACTACCTGGACATGTCGCTGACCAAGCTCAAGCGGCTCGATCCATCAGCAGCACCCGGCTGACTGTTTGCCACATAATCCCGACAGCGTGAATCGGTCTTCGGTCGATTTCTACCGACCACTATTTTTAAAAGAGTTTTATGAAAATTTGCTTGCATTCCATTCCGCGTATTACCATTGCGGCCCTGCTCTGCAGTGCGTTCATCTGTGTATCGGCGGCACCCACAGATCACCCTGCGATTAAGCGTAAATTCGATTTGCCGCCTTCGGCTGATTTGAATTATTCAATCAGAGCCAGACAGAGCGGGTTGTCGATCAATGGCGACGCCTTGGTCAAATGGCAAACGGACGGCCGGGAATTTAGCGTTGATGCGGTCACGCGTGCCATGCTCTTTGGCAAAATCCTGGAGGCGAAAAGCGACGGCAAGATCGACGACTATGGCTTGGCGCCAGCGCAATTCATCGACCAGCGCTTCCGTAAAGAAAGCACTACCACGACGTTCAATCGGGCAGCGAGCGGCGGCACCATCAGCTTCTCTCAATCCGATGCCTCCTATCCCCTGAAAGGTGGCGAACAGGACCGCACCAGCATTGTCTGGCAATTGGTTGCGGTCGCGCGTGCCGCCGCACGGCAATTCAAGCCTGGCTCGGAATGGGTGTTCTTCGTCGCGGGTCAACGCGACGCCGAAGCATGGACCTTCAAAGTGATTAAACATGAAAAAATCACTACCGGCGCAGGTGAAATAGATGCATTGCATATCTTCAGAGAGCCGCCAGCGGACGCAAAAGAACAGCAACTCGATATCTGGCTGGCGCCATCACTTGAATGGTATCCAATACGCATACGCTTCACCGATCCGAATAATGACTTTGTCGATCAGACTCTCGACAAAATCAATAAATAGCGACAATCACCGACGCTTGCATTCAGATCGTCGCGTTGGTATATGTTGTTTGGCGGCCTGATATTTCTTGCATATGAGAAAATCGATAATCATTCCTGCATTCATTCTTATCAATATACCTATATGACTATCTCAAGCGGCGCATTGGTTCTGTTTAGCGGCGGCCAGGATTCCACGACTTGCCTGGCCTGGGCACTCTCCCGCTACGATCGGGTTGAAACCATCGGTTTCGATTATGGCCAGCGCCATGCCGTCGAACTGACGCAGCGCCCGATATTGCTCAAAAAATTACGTACGCAATCGGCGGAATGGGACCGTAAGCTCGATGAAGATCACATGATCGACTTGTCGCTCATTTCAAAAATCTCTGCCACCGCGATGACGGAAGATGTCGAAATCGTCATGCAGGAAAACGGCTTGCCGAACACCTTTGTCCCCGGTCGCAATCTGTTATTCATGACAGTCGCGGCAACCGTGGCGTATCGACGCGGTCTCGACGTTCTGGTCGGCGGCATGTGTGAAACCGATTTTTCCGGTTACCCGGATTGCCGGGATGACACCATGAAAGCGTTACAAGTCGCGCTGAATCTCGGCATGGCAACCCGGCTCAAACTGGAAACGCCGTTGATGTGGATCGACAAGTCGGAGACCTGGAAGCTGGCGCAGGATCTTGGCGGCGATGCGCTGGTCGATCTGATTCGCGCCGATACGCATACTTGTTATCTGGGCGAGCGCGGTGCCTTACATGACTGGGGCTATGGCTGCGGCACTTGTCCGGCATGCGCGTTGCGGGCACGCGGTTATCAGCAATTCGTTTCCAGGTAGGTTTTGGGATTATTCTACAAATACTATTGCAATAGCGTCACCATAACTCCTTTACCTTTAGCTTCCCCTCTTTTCGCACCAACGACCGCGAAGTTGAACCTGCTTCCAGAAGTAAAAAATGGCCGGATATCCCGGCCATCTTTTATTTACAACAAGTTACGCAGCTATCGAGCGTGTCGCCGCTTTTGTCACTGGCGCCGATGGATGATCAAACTGACTGATCAACTGCTGCTCCTTCAGTCGTGCCGCAACCAAATGCCTATCCTTGACATGACCATAGCCGCGAATCTCTTCCGGAATACTGGCAATTGCTACTGCGTCAGCCAGGTTTTCCGATGTCAATCGCGCTAGCAGCGCTTCGATCGTTTGACGGTAGTGCGCGATCAGCTCACGCTCTTCCCGACGCTCTGTGGTATACCCAAAGACATCCAGCTTGCTGCCGCGCAGGAACTTGAATTTTGCCAGCACGCCAAATGCACGCATCATCCATGGACCGAATTCCTGCTTGATCAAATGCCCCTTGGCGTCGCGCTTGGCAAACAGCGGTGGCGCCAGGTGGAATTTAAGCTTGTAGTCGCCCTCGAACATGCCGGCAATTTTTGCGTTGAAAGCGCCGTCGGTATACAAACGCGCGACTTCATATTCGTCTTTGTAGGCCATCAGCTTGAACAGATAGGTGGCCACCGCCATGCTCAGTCGCAAGGCGCCACGACCGCCATCCTCTGGATGCAATTGACGCTCGGCATGCTGTACGCGTGCGACAAATGTACGATATTGCTCTGCGTACGCGGCATCCTGATAAGCGCTCAGGAAGGCGACGCGACGTGCAATCACATCATCCAGCGATGGCGCCCGTTTAAATTCGATCACCTGTGCCGGACTATCGCTCATCCGTGTACTCTGCGCCAATCCGACCGGATCACAAGCTGCCGTGCGCCCCCAAACGAAGGCCTGTTTATTGAAGTCGACTTGCAATGCATTCAATTCAATCGCCCGCAGCAACGATGCCTCGGTCAGCGGTACCCAACCTTTTTGCCATGCATAACCTAACATGAACATATTGGTGGCGATGCCGTCCCCCATCAAGGCCGTCGCGATTCTGCCGGCATCAACAAATTCGACACGTTCGCTCCCGCAGGCAGCGCGAATATCCTGCTCGGCAGCCGCATCCGGGAACTGCCAGTCCGGATTCTTCACAAACGCCGCAGTCGGCGTACGCGTCGCATTAATCGCCGCAAACGTTCGTCCTTCACCCATGCGCGACAACGCATCACGACTCGCGGTGACAATCGCAT
Source organism: Glaciimonas sp. OK215 (assembly GCF_057787885.1). Classification (NCBI taxonomy): domain Bacteria; kingdom Pseudomonadati; phylum Pseudomonadota; class Betaproteobacteria; order Burkholderiales; family Oxalobacteraceae; genus Glaciimonas; species Glaciimonas sp. OK215. Next base: position 6,357,869 of record NZ_CM173544.1, on the reverse strand, counting down.
CGCAACCGATGACCAGATTGGCGTCGCCGGTACCGACACGCGTCGAATAGATGTCGTCCGGATGATCGGCCAGACGCACGTGCGACATCACCGGTCCGCCCTTTTGCGCCAGACCGCTCATGTCGAGTACCGAGCAGCCCTTGCCTTCAACGTGCGCGGCCATCGCCAGAATCTGACCGATGGTCACCACACCGGTACCACCGATGCCGGTGACCAGAATGCCGTATGGCTTTTCAGTGGTTGGCAATAGCGGCGGCGGCAAACTCGCCACCGTTCCGGCAACCGTCGCTGACGCCGGCTTGGCGGCAACTTTTACCGGTTTCTTCAAACGGCCGCCTTCAACCGTGACAAAGCTTGGACAAAAACCGGTGACGCAGGAAAAGTCCTTGTTACAGGACGACTGATTGATTTGGCGTTTACGGCCAAATTCGGTTTCCAGCGGCTCCACCGACAGGCAATTCGACTGCACGCTGCAGTCGCCGCAACCTTCACAGACGGCCTCGTTGATCACAGCGCGTTTGGCTGGATCCGGATATTCATTGCGTTTCCGGCGACGACGCTTTTCCGAAGCGCAGGTCTGGTCGTAGATCATTGCCGAAGTGCCGCTGATTTCGCGCAATTCCCGCTGCACCGCATCCAGTTCGCTGCGGTGACGGATAGTGACGCCGGGCGCCCAATCGGTTGCGGACGGATACTTATCCGGCTCGTCTGTCACAACGATAATCGGCGACACGCCTTCTGCCGCGATCTGCCGTGAGATCATCGCCGGATCGAGTGGGCCATCAAAGGCCTGGCCACCGGTCATCGCTACCGCATCGTTAAATAAAATCTTGTAGGTAATATTGACTTTGGCCGCTACCGCAGCGCGGATCGCCAACAAACCCGAGTGGAAATAGGTGCCGTCGCCAAGATTGGCGAACACATGTTTTTCGCTGGTGAATGGCGCCTGCCCGATCCAGTTGACACCTTCTCCGCCCATATGCGTGAAAGTCGATGTTTCGCGATCCATCCACAACACCATGTAATGGCAACCGATACCAGCCAGCCCGCGGCTTCCCTCCGGCAATTTGGTTGAGGTGTTATGCGGACAGCCGGAGCAAAAATGCGGCACACGATCCTTGTTTGGATCCGGCTTGCTGCTGATATTCAACAGCGTTTCCTTGGCCTCCAGATAGGCGACCCGTTCCTTGACGCGTTGCTCGACCGGATGGCCGGCAAAGTATTTTGAAATCCGCGTCGCAATCGCCCTTGCGATCTGCGCCGGATTGAGTTCGTAGGTCGCGGGTAGCAGCCAATCTCCATGGCCCGCACCATGATTGCTCCACTCACCGGTATCATCAAATTTGCCCACCACGCGCGGCCGCACATCGTCGCGCCAGTTGTACAACTCTTCCTTGAGTTGGTATTCGAGAATCTGGCGCTTTTCTTCCACCACCAGGATTTCTTCCAGTCCCTGCGCAAATTCGCGCACGCCTTCGGCTTCCAGCGGCCAGGTCATGCCGACCTTAAACAAACGAATGCCGATATCGCGCGCAATCTCCTCGTCAATGCCGAGATCGGCCAGCGCCTGACGCGTATCGAGGTAAGACTTACCCGCGGTGATAATGCCAATCTTGGCGCGCGGACTGTCCCAGATAATCCGATTCAGCTTGTTGGCACGCGCATACGCCAGCGCGGCATACCACTTGTGATTGTTCATCCGTGCTTCTTGTCCCAGCACGGTATCCGGCAGTCGAATATTCAAACCGTCCGCAGGCAATTCGAAATCGGTCGGCAAGACGATTTGCACACGGCCGGGATCGAGCGCGACCGACGCGCCGGACTCCACCAGATCGGTCACGCATTTCATCGCCACCCACAAACCGGTATAACGGCTCATGGCCCAGCCATGCATGCCGTAGTCGAGGTATTCCTGCACCGAAGACGGATACAGCACCGGAATCCCGCAGGCCTTCAGGATATGTTCGCTTTGATGCGCGGTGGTGGACGATTTCGCTGCATGGTCATCGCCTGCCAGTACCAGCACACCGCCGTGTTGCGAAGTACCCGCCATATTGGCGTGTTTGAAGACGTCGCCGCAACGATCGACGCCGGGGCCTTTGCCGTACCACAGTCCGAATACGCCGTCGTACTTCGCGCCGGGAAACAAATTGACCTGCTGTGTACCCCAGACACTGGTCGCCGCCAGATCTTCGTTCATGCCGGGGTGGAATTTGACGTTATGCGCATCGAGGTGCTTCTTTGCCTTGGCGGCCGTCAGATCGACGCTGCCCAATGGAGAACCGCGATAACCGGTGATGTAGCCGGCGGTATTCAATCCGGCCATGACATCACGCTGATGTTGCAGCATTGGCAATCGTATGATCGCCTGTGTGCCAGTCATGAAGGCACGGCCGCGCTCCAGCGTAAATTTATCGTCCAGGGAAATGGGGGAAGAATCGGGGGTGCTCGCTTGAGGCGAGTCAGTGGGCAGCAATTCTGCCGCGAGTGGTGCGTTCATTCAGTCTCCGTGCCAAAAATTATGTTTTTGATTGCACTGCGCGGCGGTCTACCAGCGCGGTCAAAACGTAGTTACCTTGTGGGTAAATCGCTCTTTCTTTAGTTCGGCTGCTACCTTAGCATAAGCCGCTCCGCAGCTCAATGCACACCCCAACAATTAAGCTGGAATGCAGGTAAATTCCGGCATTACGTAACAACTGTAACAAGGCGTAATTCAGGTGGAAAAGCGATTGGGCAAGGCGTGTAATGGAGCCTTGTCTGAAGTGACTGAAGACCTCCCCCTGGACCAGTCGCTTCAGACATTCCTCCCTCTAGTGTTCCCTTTTATCACTAGTTGCGGGCTCTGCTCTCCACGGCAGAGTCCGCTTTTTTTATTTATACGGCATGATTGTTCGTCTACTATTGCGCGTCCGTTGTGGCGAATTTAGTTATGTGGAAGATTAATCTCGCCTACCTGCAACACATTCGCGGGTAGCGGCTCCAGTGATTTCAGCTTCTGATAAAGCGGGGTGAAGTCTGGCGCAGTATCTTCGAATAATTGCTGAAAATCGCGAATCACGAAATAGGTTTCCTGATAAGAATCGATTTTGTACAGCGTACGCATGACGCGCTCGAGATCAAACGGAATACGGCGCGGCGCCGGGCTGGTCAGGCAGTGCTCAATTTCTCCGCCAGAGGACAAAATACCTGCGCCATATACCCGCAAACCCAGCGGGCTCTGGATCAGGCCGAATTCAACTGTGTACCAGTACAGACGCGCCAACATCGCCAGCCCGTCAACTTTCAGCGCCTTCAAGCCACCTTTGCCGTACTCCTGCAAATGGTCGGCAAAAGTCGGATTGAACAGCAATGGCACGTGACCAAAAAAATCATGGAAAACATCTGGCTCGACGATATAGTCAAACTCTTCCGGCTCGCGCAACCAGACCGTTACCGGAAAGCGGCGATTTGCCAGGTGCTCAAAAAACGTATAGTCGGGCACCAGACCCGGCACCGCGACCAAACGCCAGCCGGTAGCCTTGAATAGCAACGCCGAGTGGCGCTCGAAATTGGGAATGCCATCGGCAATATCCAGGCGCGCCAGACTTTCGATAAAGACATCGCAGGCACGTCCGGGAATCAACTTGGCCTGACGCTGATACAACCGTCGCCATAACGCATGCTGTTCCGGTGTGTAGGTCTCCCATTCCTGCGCAACCACGTACTGGGCGTCGATTTTGCTGTAGTCGCCGCGGAGCCCCGCACCGTCCGATTTCTCGGCGACGGTGGCGAAAAAATCGTCGGTGTCGACTTCCATATTTACACTCTTGTTCATCATCAATTTCCTAAAAAGCAGCTTGGCGACTGGATACCGGCGTATGACGAACTCAGTCGGCAGACATCTGGCGCTCGTCCTTCAGCACGCCGCGCTTGATCTGATCCAGCTCGATCGACTCGAACAGTGCGCGGAAATTGCCTTCACCAAAACCCTGATCGCCCTTGCGCTGAATGATCTCGAAAAAGATCGGGCCAATCACGTTTTGGGTAAATATCTGCAACAGCAATTCGCGCTTGCTGGCATTGCTGTTGCCATCGATCAGAATCCGCAAACGCTTCAAATCTTCAAGTCGCTCGCCATGCGCAGGCAAGCGCCGATCGACGATATCGTAGTAGGTTTCTATAGTGTCCTGAAACGCAACCTGACGCGCCTTCATGGCGGTCACGCTGGTGTAAATATCATCGGTGCCCAGCGCAATGTGTTGAATGCCTTCGCCGTGATACAGATCGAGATATTCTGCGATTTGTGATTTATCGTCAGAGGATTCGTTAATCGGAATCCGGATCTTCCCGCAAGGCGAGGTCATGGCCTTGGATTTCAATCCGGTCAATTTCCCTTCGATATCGAAATAACGTATTTCGCGGAAGTTGAACAGATTCTCGTAAAAATCGGCCCATTCTTTCATGCGGCCGCGATGCACGTTATGCGTCAGGTGATCGATATAAGTCAGGCCACAACCGGCCGGCTGCACCTCAGCGCCAGGAATCGCAACGAAATCAACGTCGTAAATGCTGATATCGCCAATCCCGCCAACAGAGTCCTTGCCGCGCCAGCGATCGACAAAATAAATCAGTGAATCACCGACACCTTTAATTGCAGGGATATTCAATTCCATTGGCCCGGTGTGATGATCAAAGCCCCATGCGCCCAATTCCAGTGCGCGCTTGTAGGCAAACGCCGCATCCTTGACGCGCAGTGCAATCGCACAGACCGATGGGCCGTGTTGACGTGCAAAACGCTGCGCGAACGAATCCTGTTCGGCATTGATGATGAAGTTGATATCGCCTTGACGATACAGGGTGACTGCTTTGTGACGATGACGGGCAATCGCCGTGAAACCCATTTTTTCAAATAACGCGCCGAGCGCCTGGGGATCGGGAGCCGCGTACTCGATAAATTCGAAGCCGTCGGTACCCATAGGATTATCCCAAGGTTGAAAGTCCATGCCTGTCTCCTGAAAGTCGTTACAAATACGGTAAATGCAGCGCAAATACGTCTGTTATTAAGATCAGTATAGGTGCGAGCGGTCGGCAGGAAATTGCAAATATCCCCGCATAAACGCAGAATTCAGAAGTAATATTGCTTAAATAGTGAAATTTTGGGTGTTTTATGGCTGCTGTCGAGATGGATAAAACTGATCGTAAGATTTTGGCAATATTGCAGGAAGATGGGCGCCTGACCAATCAGGAGGTCGCCGAACGCGTCAACTTGTCGCCTTCGCCCTGCTTGCGGCGAATCAAGCGACTGGAGCAAGCCGGCGTCATTCGACAATATGTCGCGTTGCTGGCGCCGGACAAAATTGGCCTGGGACTGCTGGCCTACGTTAACGTCCGCCTGGAAAAGCACGGCACCTCCCAAGTCAGCGGCAGCGGCCGTTCCGGCACGGCTGTCACGCATTCGCCACGCGCTGATTTTTCGGCATCGGTGACGCATTGGCCGGAGGTGGTGGCCTGCTATGCGATGACAGGAGAAATGGATTATCTGCTGCGGGTTCACGTCGAAGACATGGCACACTTTTCGCGTTTCATGATGGAAACGCTGCTGCGCCACCCGGCAGTGCTGGATGTCAAATCGAGCTTCGCGCTGCAACGTCTGAAGGATACGACGGCATTACCGCTGCTGTAACAGCCGCAGTAATAAAAGTGAGGTCGACAAGCTAATCGCGCTTGACCCCGGGCAGATTGCTCAGCCATTTCAGGGCAGCGCGCACGTTGGCTTTCAGCGTGTAATCGAGCGTGGCTGCCTGCTCCTGCATCGCTTCCTGAATCACCGTGGCCGGGCTGGCTGGCAATAACTTCAGATACGCATCGGCTTCGCCATAATCGCGGTGGATCGCCATCCCGGCTTTTTTAGCGATATGCATCATGACCTTGTTCGATGACAGACAATGCATGTACAAGGTGTCGATATCGGCATTCCGGCAGTGGATCGCGGCACGTGCAAACAAGTGCGTACCGACGCCCATGCCGCGTGCGGCAGCCGACACCGAGACGCCAAATTCGGCGACGCGCTCCTTGGTTGTCGCCGCACGCATCGACGGCAATGCCTCGCGCGGGGCGAAAGCCAGATGGCCGACGCCAAGCAGTCGCAATTTGCGGTCGTACACACCCAAAATAGTATCGCGGGAAAAATCCAGATTTTCGACGTAACGCGTCACCAATTCATCCGGCAATACCGAACCGAAACGCAATAGCCGGTCGCCGCTGTCCAATGCCAGAAAATGCCGCAACAGCCGTTTGCGCGCAGGCCGCGACAACTCTTTGACGAAGATGGTTGGTCGTTGAATTTTGACGACGGGCTTGTTCTCCGCGCCGCCAACAGGTTTTCCGGAGCCGTCGTTGCCGGAAAGCGTCGCACTATCGGTCGATGTCATCTTGGCTTCTCTCTGTCGGAAAAACTGGCACCGGACGGCGCCCGGGAATAAGTCGTCAGGCCATTGTAAAACAGCGTTGCGATGTGTATTTAAGCGTTGCCGGACTTGTTGCGCTGCGCCTGGACCAGCACGTCAACTGCCGCAGTCCGCGCGGCATGAATCGCCTCCGGTATGCGTTGCGGTTGTTGCTCGAACATACCTGCGATCACCCCCGCGTTGACTGATTGCGCCGCAGTCAGCGCCGCCTGTAAATAGATGCGTTGTGGAAACGGTCGCTCGCCGTAACCGGTTCTGCCACGATAATCGCATTCCGTGGCCCGCAGCATATCGATAAACCGCTGAGGCTTGCGAAATGCATCGCAACGCCCGAACAAGGTGACGATGGTACCGGCGCGCAACGCGAAAGCGCGGCCGACGTTGCCATGTTCACGGGCTGTCATCACCGCCAGATCGCGCGCCTCGCTCGGGACTTTGAGGCGCTGACAAACCTGCTCGACCAGCTTCACGCCAAGTCCTTCATGACCGTGATGGCCAGGCCATTCCGCCGCAGGTGTAACGCCCTTGCCAAGATCATGCATCAAGGCAGCAAAGCGCACCGGTAACGGATAATTTTCTTTGGCGGCGGTATCGATCACCATCATCACATGCACGCCGGTGTCGATTTCCGGGTGATGCTTTTCCGGCTGCGGCACGCCCCACAACACATCGAGCTCAGGTAGAATTCTTGCCAATGCGCCGCACGCACGCAGCACTTCGAACATGCGTGACGGACGCGCCTCCATCAAGCCGCGCGACAACTCTTGCCAGACCCGTTCCGGCACCAGCGCATCGACTTCACCCGCCGCTACCATCTGCTGCATCAATGCGTTGGTTTCCGGCGCAACTGAAAATTCGGTAAAGCGCGCGGCGAATCGGGCAACCCGCAAGATGCGCACCGGGTCCTCGGAAAAGGCAGCGGATACGTGACGAAACACGCGCGCCTGCAAATCCTTCTGACCACCGAAAGGATCGGCTAAGGTGCCATCATCGGCGCGTGCCATCGCATTGATAGTCAGATCGCGGCGGATTAAATCCTGTTCCAGCGTAACGTCAGGATCGGTATGAAATACAAACCCCTTGTAGCCGGGCGCGGTCTTGCGCTCGGTCCGCGCCAACGCATATTCTTCATGCGTGTCCGGATGCAAAAATACCGGAAAATCTTTACCGACCGCACGAAAGCGGCGCGCCAGCATGTCTTCCGGGGTGGCGCCAACCACCACGAAATCGCGATCCTTTACTGCCAGACCGAGTAACTCATCGCGCACCGCGCCGCCAACTACAAAGATTTTCATCGACATGCATATTCAAAACTGCGATTCAACACTGCGCGCTGAATTCCGGCGGAAATCAGCGCCTGTACCATCAGCCGTGATTCGGCAAAACTTCCACTTCTTCGGTTGCTTCACGCACCCATTGCGCAACTGCAGGATGGGCCTGTACGCGCTCGACATAAGCTTGCAACGCCGGGGCCAACGAGACACCGTAGGTAAGGAAGCGCATGGCGACCGGCGCGAAGAATGCATCGGCAATCGAGAAATCGCCAAACAGGAATTGGTGATGGCCAAAGTCAGAAAGGCAGTTTTCCCAGATCTCGCTAATACGTCCGATATCCGCCTGCGCCTGAGGCGTGCGGCCCTGCCCCGGATGACTGGCGCGAATATCCATCGACATCGCAGAACGAATGCCCATAAAGCCAGAATGCATTTCGGCGCAAACAGACCGGGCAATCGCACGCGCCGCAACGTCTTTGGGCCACATCGCCAAATCCGGAAATTGCTCGGCCAGATATTCGCAAATCGCCAAAGAATCCCCTATCTGCAGGTCGCCAACCACCAGCACCGGCACCTTGCCGGCCGCCGAATACCGCGAAATTTCAGTCGCGGTAGTCGGTTGGTCCAGCAAAATGCGTACTTCGTTAAATGGAATCCCGAATGCCTTCAGCGCGACCCACGGCCGCATCGACCATGACGAATAATTCTTGTTGCCGATCACTAGCGTCATGCCGGCGTTACCGGCCTTCTTCAATACTTCAGAGAGAGTTGCATCGCGTTCTGTAGTTTGCATACGTTACCTTCTTGAATGTCGGGTTGCTAAAGATTATCAGTATCACCTATTCGTATCGCCCGCCGCGTTCGTTTCACGGCAATGCCGACTCCGTAAAACCTTTCGGTGCCACAGTCCCCAAACGTGCCTTCAACGATTGTGGACGTCCCTCAAACAGCGCCGCATAATAGGTTGCATTGGAGAGCACATTCTTGACATAACCTCGGGTTTCGCTGAATGGAATCGTTTCTGTGAAAATCGCCCCTTCAACATTGCCGGGTAATGTTGAACGCCATGAGCGCGGGCGTCCCGGACCGGCGTTATAGGCTGCGGTTGCCATCGGCAACGAGCCATCCAGATCGTTGAGTACCATACTCAAATAATTGGTACCAAGCAGGATATTGGTATTGACGTCGTTAACTTGATCCGCAGTGAAACCGCTGACGCCAATTCTTTTTGCGACAAAGCGCGCCGTCGCTGGCATCAACTGCATCAGACCCGAGGCGCCGACATGCGAATGCGCATCTTTGACGAAACGCGACTCCTGCCGAATCAAGCCATACACCCACGCCATATCAAGTCCAAGCGCCTGCGTGTTGACGGTCATGATGTCGCGATGCGGGAACGGAAAACGCTGGGTAAAATCGATCTCGTTTTTGGTTCGATCAGAAGTATTCACCATCCGGTCGAGTACGTCACTCTGACGCGCAAACTCGGCAGCCGCCAATAATTGGCGGTCGGTCATGTCGCGTAGCTCCCAGTTCCATTCGCGGGTGCCTTCAAAACGCAGGCTCATATCGAAAAAGCGGAAGGCGCGACGGAAGCCGGCGTTCTTTTGCATCGGCGCCAGTTCGGTCGCGGTGATCGAGGCCGGGGTTGAGGTCACGACGATTTTTCGCCCCAGCTCTTCGAGTGCCAGCTGACCATAAAAATTGATTTGATCGGCAATCGACTGAAATAGTTTTTGCGCCTGTTCGTTGCGCCCGTCGGCCATCAGCGAACGTCCCAGCCAATAAACCCATGCCGGATCATCGCGCAACGACTGCGGCATCGCCTCGATGCTGCTTCTGACCAGTTTCCAGTCACCCGCACGCAACGCAGCGCGCGCACTCCATTGATAGCCATCCATCGACAGCGGTGCGCCCTTTGCGGCGCGCCAGTAATCGGCTGCTTGCGGATCAAGCTTCAATGACGCTTGCAACGCAATCTGGGCCCAGCCCAGCGCGCGTTCGGTTGGAATCAACTGATCCGCAATCGCGATTAATGCAGCGGCAGCTTGTGACGGCTCATTTTTAGCCACCCGGCCTAGTGCCACGATGAAGAGCTCATGGCCAGTACGATCAGCACCGGGGCCGCGTGCAACTACCGCAGACGACCGATCGATCGCCTGCGCTATTTGCGCATCGGTAGCATCCATAAATGGCGCCAGGCGACGGGCGACGACGCCATAACCGGACTCGACAGCAAGGCGCACTTGAAACCATAAATCGGTCTGGGTGAATTGACCGTTTTGTGCCAGGGTCCCAATCAGGTCGGTACAACCCTGACCGTAATCCTTGGGTGTAGTCAGCAACGCCCGCGCATCGTCAGCGGCATTGCCGCCTTTTAACGCCTTCGAAGTCAGTGCGTAACATTTCAGCTGGGTATCGTCATCCAGTACAAACAGTGGATATTGCTGGTCAAAAGTATTCCAGATACCTGCCTTGCCCAGCTCCAGCAACCAGTCGTTACGCAAACGGTCAGCAATGGCGGTACCGTCATAACGCTTCAGATAGTCAAGAATCTCGGATTCCGGCGCGACCAGATCCTTGATGCGTGGCTTCAGGCGATAATAATCAACATACGAAGGAATGTCATAATTGCTTAAAGCGGACGCCAGGTCGTCGACGTTGTCAGTCTTGTTGCTGCGCATAGCATCGCGCAAGGCGAGAAACGCGTCGTCCTGACTGCCGTAACTGGCGGCGCTGAGCACGCGTGGTTGCGCGCTCGCCGCAGGCGATAAAGTGAGCGCGGCAGCAACTGCAAATGCAATCCCGGCGGCCCACTTTGTTGCGAATTTCGTTCTATTCATACCTTAACAATCCTCTATCTGCGAGTGCGAATGACGACCTCTAGCATAGCATGCGATGCGCATGACTCAAGCCCTGAAAGCGGGGCCGAAAAGGTACTTTTGCGCAGCGCGTTATTGACTGCGCGCAAAGCCATTTCAGAACGCGCGCGCCTTGACTTCGATACCAGAATTGGCGAACGCGTGGTCGACTGGGCCACGCGATTTGCGAGCGCCAATCCCGAGGTCGTGTTGGGCGTGTATTGGCCGATCCGCAACGAACCGGATTTACGTCCGGCATATGCCCAATTGACCGCGCACGGCGTGCGGCTGGCGCTGCCGGTCGTGGTGGGTAAAGACGCTCCGCTAAGGTTCGTCAACTGGACGCCGGGCGACGCCATGCTTAAAGACGGCTTCGGGGTCGCGATCCCTGCCAGCGGCGAGGTGGTCAGCCCACAGGCATTGCTGATCCCGTGCGTCGGCTTTAATCGGGAGCGCTTGCGACTTGGCTACGGGGGTGGATTTTACGACCGCACGCTGGCCATCGATCCACGTCCGGCGACCGTCGGAATTGGCTATGCGTGTGGATTGGTGGATTTTGACGGCGCGGCCCACGATATTGCGCTGGACATGATCTTTACCGAAACCGGGATTTTATAAATCTGGGGAGACGGGCGTTGCGCTTGCGAAGCCCAACCCTTGCCCGTACGTCCCCCGGTTCCCGCAGTCAGCTGCCAGGCGTCCTGTCCGAGTCCAACTTGCTACTTCAAGCGTTGCCAGATCGCCGTCGTCGCAGCGGCATGATTGAGCGTGTAAAAATGCAATCCCGGCGCACCGCCGGCCAGCAAGCGCTCGCACAACTGCGTCACGACGTCGAGACCAAACGCCCGTATCGACTCGGTATCGTCACCGTAAGCGGCCAGCTTGAGGCGGACCCAGCGCGGGATCTCGGTGCCGCACATATCCGAGAAACGCATTAATTGAGAATAGTTGGTGATCGGCATGATGCCGGCAATAATCGGCACTGCAACGCCCAGTTTTTGCGCTTCCTCGACAAACCTGAAGTACGCATCGGTATTGTAAAAATACTGCGTGATGGCACCGTTGGCGCCCGCTTTTACCTTGTCCGCAAACCGCAGCACATCGTCCTGCGGAGACTTTGCCTGCGGATGCATTTCCGGATAAGCGGCCACTTCGATATGAAACCAGTCACCGGTTTCGGTCCGAATGAATTCGACAAGCTCATTCGCATAACGAAATTCGCTAGACGAAAAATCCATCGCGCCGTAACCGCTTGGCGCGTCACCACGCAACGCTACCAGACGCTTGATGCCGTTATCTTTGTACTGCGCCAGTATCGCGCGCAATGATTCGCGCGAGCTTCCGAGACAGGACAAATGCGGAGCGGCGTCATGACCTTCACGACGAATCTCCAACACCGTATCGAGCGTACCTTTTTGGGTTGAACCGCCAGCGCCAAACGTTACCGAAAAATATTTCGGATGCAGTTCAGCCAGCTTGGCGCGGGTCACGCGTAATTTTTCGGCGCCTTCCGGCGTTTTCGGCGGGAAGAACTCAATGCTGAAATTTTTTTGAGACATTTAGTTTTTTTTCAGTAACAAAGTAGACAAGGCCCACGACACGATGCTGTATACGATAGCGCCGCCGACCGCCGCCCAGAAGCTGGCAACATGAAAGCCGCCAACCAGTTGTGCGACTATCCAGAACATCAAGCCGTTGATAATGAAAATGAACAAGCCTAGCGTCAACACGGTCGCCGGCAAAGTGAGCACCAGCAGGATCGGACGAATCAGCGTATTGACGAAACCGAGGATCAGGGCGGCAATCAATGCTGCACCAAAACTGTCAACCGACACCGAATGCATCAAATACGGCACTGCCAGTAGCGCCAGCGCATTAATCAACCAGGTAAGCAGTAAACGCATGCGTTTCTCCCGTTTTGTAAATCGTAAAACACATTGATGCCGTCTCGCGTCAAGCAGGCCGGACGAGCGTAGTGCCTTCCCGCGCATAATCTGGATGAGACGCCGACATGTCCTGCGTCGACTATGGCTTATGCCGGTATCACACACGGCGGATAACACTCCGCCGTTGCGCCCTGGTTGCTATTAATAGCGGTAGTGTTCCGGCTTGTAAGGGCCGGTTTGTTTCACACCGATATACGCCGCCTGCTCTTCTGTCAGCACACTCAATTGCGCATTCAGTTTCTTCAACTGCAAGCGTGCAACTTTCTCATCCAGATGTTTCGGCAGTGTATATACGCCGACTGGATAGGCCTCCGTGTTGGCGAACAATTCGATCTGCGCGATGGTTTGATTCGCAAACGACGAGCTCATCACATACGATGGATGGCCGGTGCCGCAGCCCAGATTGACCAAACGGCCTTCGGCCAGCAGGATGATGCGTTTGCCGTCAGGGAAAATGATGTGGTCGACTTGTGGCTTGATGTTTTCCCAAGTGTATTGCTTGAGCGCGGCGACTTCGATTTCATTGTCGAAGTGACCGATGTTGCAGACAATCGCCTGGTCTTTCATCTTCGCCATGTGAGCGTGCGTGATGACATGATAGTTGCCTGTGCAGGTGACGAAAATATCGCCGTGTTCGGCGGCGTAATCCATGGTCACGACGCGGTAGCCTTCCATCGCTGCCTGCAACGCGCAGATAGGATCGACTTCTGTCACCCAGACCTGGGCCGACAACGCGCGCATTGCCTGCGCCGAACCCTTGCCTACATCGCCGTAACCGGCGATGACAGCCACTTTACCGGCGATCATCACGTCAGTTGCACGCTTGATGCCGTCGACTAACGATTCACGGCAGCCGTACAGGTTATCGAACTTGGATTTGGTAACGGAATCATTCACATTGATTGCCGGGAAAGCCAATTTTCCTTCTTTGTGCATTTGATACAAACGGTGCACGCCAGTCGTGGTTTCTTCGGTGACGCCCTTGATTTGCGCCAGACGCGTCGAATACCAGTTGCCCGATGTCGCCAGTTTTTTCTTGATTGCATTGAACAGGCAGATTTCTTCTTCGGAAGTCGGATTGTTCAGCACCGATGCGTCTTTTTCTGCACGCGTACCCAGATGCAGCAACAAGGTCGCATCGCCGCCATCGTCCAGAATCATGTTGGCTTGCTGTTCGCCCGGCCATTCAAAAATGCGGTGCGTAAATTCCCAGTACTCATCCAGCGATTCACCTTTGAAGGCGAAGACCGGCGTGCCGGCGGCAGCGACCGCAGCAGCGGCATGGTCTTGTGTCGAGTAGATGTTGCAAGATGCCCAACGCACTTTGGCACCCAGCGCTTCCAAAGTCTGGATCAGGACAGCGGTCTGGATCGTCATGTGGATCGAACCTGTGATGCGCGCACCTTTGAGCGGTTGCGCAGCGGCAAATTCTTCACGAATTGCCATCAGGCCAGGCATTTCGGTTTCAGCGATTTTGATTTCTTTATCGCCCCAGCCGGACAAGCTGATATCAGCAACAATGTAATCCGGGGAAGCGGTAGATGTAGGGATTGAATTCATTACAGCGGCGTGCATCACGCCCTCCTTTCGTTAGAAAAAAAGTAACGTGAGCGCAGTTGCAGATAGACACGGCACCAAGCCTGGCAGACGGAGTCTGTCGCAACGCTCCTTGGCACGAAGCCGCTATTTTAAATCAAAATGCCGCAGTTTTCAGTGCTTTGCGATCTGATTCTTCCGAATCCGGGACGGCACAAATATGACCGGGTATTTTGACGTTGTACTGGCTCGTCTCTAACAGTCTCAAACCCAGCCCATTTCGTGCAGCTCACTCTTGATATACGCATAATAAATCGGTGCCGCCACCAGGCCCGGAAAGCCGAAAGCAGCCTCCGCCAATATCATCACCAGCAACAATTCCCAGCTACGGGCATTGATTTGCGAGCCGACTATGCGGGCATTCAGGAAGTATTCCAGCTTGTGAATCAATACCAGAAATACCAGCGCCGCCAGCGCCACGTATAACGATACCGACAGCGCTACCAGTACGATCAGCGTATTCGAAATCAGGTTACCGATCACTGGCAGCAAACCAGCCAAAAAAGTGACCACAAGTATGGTTTTGGTGAGTGGCAGATGCACGCCAGCCAGCCGCAATACCACTAGCAGGAAAATCGCCGTCAGCGTGGTGTTGAGCAACGATATCTTGATCTGGGCAAATACCACGCGTCGAAAAGCATCGCCCAGCAACCTTGCCCGCTCCAGCAATTCTGCACTCAGCGGTTGCAACACCGGCAGTGGATGTTCCGCATTCAGCGCCACCATCGCTCCCAACACCATACCGATCAAGATGTGAATAAAGACTTGTATCGCCTCTTTGCCCGCCAGCCTGAGTTCACCGCTATGTGACTCTATCCACTCTGTGACCATTTGTCGGGTATTTTCAATATCGTCCGGCACATATCGCTGCAGGGAGATCGGCACCTGGCTCCGCGCCTGATTAATCACTTCCATTAGCTTGGTCTGGATCACCAGCATGCGATCAGGGCCGCCGTGGAAGAAAGCCATCAACCCAAGGATCACCCCGGTCAGCATGGCGATAATGATTGCCGACAACAACACCACGGCAATTAAATGTGAGCGTTCACTAGTCAACCGACGCTGAATCAACGGTGTCAGCGAGCGCACCAGTTGGTATACCAGCAACCCGGCCAATAAGGCAGTCAGCAAATGCAAGAGCAACACCAGCGCCAAGGCGGTGATCCCGATCAGCCATGCTGCAATTCGAAATGACGACACGCTACTGATGACTGGACGAAGCTTCGGCGGCCACGACTTGCGGGCAGCGAGCTCCTGACGGGCAGAGAGTTTGGATGAGGCCATAGTAAACCTACCGGAACGCGATAAGCACGAGCAATGGTGCCTGTGCTGTTGATGGCCGTTGGTGACGGAACGATGCAGTGTAGCAAGTCGTTGAGCGCCCGCAAAGCATCATTTGGAATGGGCATTTTGCACCGCTCCGGCTGATGCCCGTCAGTACATATGAAAAACGCGAGAACAGGCCTTGCCGTCTCGCGCTAATTGCCGTCACATTGCCTACTGGCGCTGCGAAATTACAGAGCAGCTTTCAACAGCGCGGCCTTGTCGGTCCGCTCCCAGCTGAATTCCGGCTCCTCGCGACCAAAGTGGCCGTACGCGGCGGTCTTTTCATAAATCGGGCGCAGCAGATCCAGCATTTGCACGATGCCTTTGGGGCGCAGGTCGAAATGTTCCAGCACCAGTTGTGCCAGTTTTTCGTCGCTGATCTTGCCGGTGCCGAAAGTGGTGACCATCACTGAAGTTGGTTTGGCGATACCGATGGCGTACGACACCTGAATCTGGCAGCGGCTGGCCAGGCCAGCGGCGACGATATTCTTGGCGACATAACGGCCGGCATATGCGGCGGAACGATCGACTTTCGATGGATCTTTACCGGAAAAAGCGCCGCCGCCATGCGGCGCAGCACCGCCGTAGGTATCGACAATGATTTTACGGCCGGTCAAACCGCAGTCGCCTTGCGGTCCGCCGACGACGAAGCGACCGGTAGGGTTGATCAGATAACGCGTATTTTGCAGCCATTCCTTCGGCACCACCGGCTTGATGATTTCTTCGATCGCAGCTTCTTCGATCGCCTTGTGCAGCATTTCCGGGGCATGTTGCGTTGACAATACGATAGTGTCGATTGCCACAGGAATGCCGTCGACGTACTTCAAGGTCACCTGGGATTTCGCATCCGGACGCAGCCAAGGCAACCTGCCATCCTTGCGCAACTGCGATTGGCGCTCGACGATGCGATGCGCGTAATAAATCGCTGCAGGCATCAGTTCCGGGGTCTCGTCGCAAGCATAGCCGAACATCAGCCCCTGGTCGCCTGCGCCCTGATCGAGATCGAGTCCCTTGCCTTCATCAACGCCCTGGGCGATATCCGGCGATTGCTTGTCATACGCAACCAGCACCGCACAGCTCTTGTAGTCGATACCATAATCGGCATTGTCGTAGCCGATGCGCTTGATGGTCTCGCGTGCAACGTTGATGTAATCGACATTGGCATGGGTAGTGACTTCGCCGGCCAAAACGACCAGACCGGTATTCACCAGCGTTTCGGCAGCAACGCGCGCATGCGGATCCTGGGTGAAAATTGCGTCGAGAATTGCATCGGAAATCTGATCCGCGACTTTGTCGGGATGTCCCTCGGAAACGGATTCAGAGGTGAAGAGGTACTCGTGTGCCATGACAGGCTCCTGCTAAAAAGAGATACAGTGGTGACCTTGCCGCAGTCCTACTGTAGAGCCTGCGACGCTTTAGCGAAATTTGTATACCGCTTCGCAAGTTGTCTATTAACTCGGCGGGTGAATCTTGTTACACAACTCGTGTGCAACTTGTCACACAGACTATTTGGTCAGTGCGGCGATGTGCTATTTTACGCCTTTTACAAAATTTCGGCAAAACGCCCTCTTTCTCCCATCCGATGCTTGTCACACTCTTTCAATTATTATCAAAGCTGCCATTATCTGCGTTGCACGCAATCGGCGCTGCCATCGGCTGGCTGGTTTATCTGGTGTCGCCCTCCTATCGGCGCAAACTAAAAGACAACCTTGGCCGGGCTGGCTATCAACGTCATTTGTCGCAGGCGATCCGCGAGTCGGGAAAAAGCATGTTCGAGCTACCCTTCGTCTGGTGTGCTGCGCCAGAGAAGGTTTTACGTACCGCAAGCATCGAGAATTGGGAATTGGCACAAGCAGCGCTCGACGCCAAAACCGGTGTCATATTTTTGACGCCGCATCTGGGTTGTTTCGAAATTATTGCACAGGCAATTGCCGCCAAAACCCCGCTTACTGCGCTGTACCGCCCTCCGCGTCAAGCTGCGTTAAAACCGTTGATCGAAGGTGCCCGCGCACGTCACAATTTATTCCTGGCTCCGGCCAACCTGACTGGCGTACGCGCTTTGCTAAAGGCGCTCAAAAAAGGCCAGGCTATCGGCTTGCTGCCCGATCAGGTACCGCAAAATGGTGAAGGTGTATGGGCCGACTTCTTTGGTAAACCGGCGTACACCATGACTTTGTCGGCCAAATTGCAGCAAATGAGCGGCGCGCCCATCATTCTTTCGTATGCGGAGCGACTCCCGTTCGGCCGCGGTTTTGTGATTCGCTTTGTACCGTTTGAGGAAAAACTGGGCGAGACGCCGGAACAGCAAGCGCGTGCGATCAACACCGCTATGGAAAAGCTCATCGCACGTAGCCCGGCACAATATATCTGGAGTTACAACCGCTACAAAACGCCGCCTGGAGTCAGCGCGCCGACCAGCACGACTGCAAGAAAGCAGGAACAGGCATGAGGGCACTGATTTTCCTATTGTGGCTGACCCACTGGCTCCCGCTGTGGATACTCGGCCCTATCGGTGAAGCGTTGGGTTCGCTGCTGTTCATCATCATGAAACCACGTCGCCACATCACGCTGACCAATCTGAAATTGTGTTTCCCAGACATGCCGGAACAAGAGCGCGTAGCACTGGCACGACGTCATTTCCAGGCGTATTCGCGTAGCGCCCTGGAACGCAGCGTATTATGGTGGGCCTCCGAAGCGCGACTCAAAAGGCTGATTAAAATCGAATCCGATTTGCCACTCGACACTTTGCGAGCCGGGCCGACAATTTTGCTGTGCCCGCACTTTGTCTGCCTGGAAATTCCTGGCATTGCGCTGGTACTGAATTCGTCGTTGTCGATTTGCACCATCTACACGCGTCAGCAGGATCCGGTGATCGATGCCGCCTTGCTCAAAGGCCGTTCGCGCTTTCGTCCCGTGAAATTATTCACCCGTGAACAGAGTGTCAAACCGATCATCCGCGCGATGCGCGAAGGATTACCGTTCATCATGCTGCCGGATATGGATTTCGGCAACAAGGATGCCGAATTCGTGCCGTTTTTTGGCATTCCTGCAGCGACGCTAACCGCTACCGCCAGAATTGCTGCCGCCACCAAAGCCAGCGTGGTACCGATGATTGCAACTTTCTTGCCCGGCTACAAAGGCTGGAAAGTCACCTTTTATCCTGCCTGGGAAAACTATCCCGGCGACGACATGATCGAAGCGACGCGGCGGATGAATGCATTTATAGAAGCGCGGGTACTGGAAGCGCCGGCAGAATATTTCTGGGCACATAAACGCTTCAAAACCAGACCGCAGGGCGAGCCCGGCCCATATTGATCGGCCGGAATTCACCACACCAATTTTCACCTGGCAGTTCTATAATCACGAAATGAAACTCAAATTCACCAAGATGCATGGCGCCGGTAACGATTTCATCGTCATTGATGCGATCCACCAGAAAATCAACTTCACGCCAGCGCAATGGCAGGCATTGGCCGACCGTCGCTTTGGCGTTGGCGCCGATCAGATGCTGGTGGTTGAAAAACCGCAAGCGGCAGGCGTCGATTTTCGCTATCGGATTTATAACGCCGATGGCGGTGAAGTCGAACAGTGCGGGAACGGCGCCCGCGCCTTCGTCAAGTTCGTCATCGAAAAAGGTCTGTCCGAAAAACGCTCGATCAAAGTCGAAACCATGTCTGGCGTGATCGAACCCGTGCTGGAAGCGGATGGCTGCATTACGGTTGACATGGGTGCGCCTGTTCTGGCGCCTGCAGCGGTACCGTTCGATGCCAGTGCGCTACAAGCCGAGCGACAAGGCGCTGACGCATTATGGCCGCTCGATATCAACGGCAAGCGCGTGTTGTTTTCGGTTGTGTCGATGGGCAATCCGCATGCTGTTCAGGTGGTCGGCGATACCGAAGCGGCGCCGGTGCTCGCCGATGGTCCGCTGATCGAGCATCATCCACGCTTCCCCAACCGCGTCAACGCCGGGTTTATGCAGATCGTTGACCGGCATCAGATCAAATTGCGGGTGTTTGAACGCGGCGCCGGCGAAACCCTGGCTTGTGGCACGGGCGCGTGCGCCGCAGTGGTGGCGGGTATCCGGCGCGGCTTGCTGGACTCGCCGGTAAAAGTGCAAACCCACGGCGGCGAACTATCGATAGCGTGGGACGGTGTCGATCAGCCGGTCAAACTTACAGGACCGGCAGTCACGGTGTTTGAAGGCGAAATCGAAATAGGCAGCGACGTTATTTAAACGTGTATTTTCCGAGCGCAAGCCCGGCAAAATATAATAGGGGCTTGACCGTGCAGCTAACAATCGCTAACCATTGGCCTCGGCCAACTGCCCACCGTCATCATTCGCGGACTCTGCCAGCTCCAATGCCGGCAACGCTGTCTTGAAACGATACAGCCGCTGCCGGTAATTTCCCTCGGGCCCATGCGGACCACAATCGACATCTTCGAACAGTCGCGCCAGCCGGTTCAACGCCTGGCGCTCGTCCCCCGTTTCAATCAGCACGAGGCGCCGCTTGCTACGGGCGTAGCAGGTCCGAATATCCACCGCCAGACAGTGACCGCAATCGGCCTGATTCAAATCCAGCAATAACGCTTCGGGCCGACTTAAGCCGAATAACAACGCGAGTTCGATACGCGCAGCCAGGAACGGATGGGCTGCGACCAACTCACGCGTCAGCTGTTGTTTGGCGATCAGCGCCCACGCCATCGGTTGTGCGCGATCGGCAATTTTTGCCAGTAACTTCTGCGCTTCTGCACTGCCTTGCGCTGCAGCTTTCTGCAACCAGTAGA
Organism: Glaciimonas sp. OK215; assembly: GCF_057787885.1. NCBI lineage: Bacteria > Pseudomonadati > Pseudomonadota > Betaproteobacteria > Burkholderiales > Oxalobacteraceae > Glaciimonas > Glaciimonas sp. OK215. The sequence goes on along the minus strand of NZ_CM173544.1, from coordinate 6,337,635 downwards.
CCGCTTGCACGTCATTCGCCAATGTTTCGCGTCGATTGCGCCAGGCGCTCACACCACATTCCAATTGCGCGGCACGATGCCCCATTTCAGCGGCGTGCTCCAGATGACGCTGCATGTCGACCAGATTGCGTTGAGAAAATTCGGACTTCAGATATATCCGCGACAACGCGTACCAGGCATCGGCCAGACCGCGCTCCCCCGCCTGCGTCAGCCAGCGTATCGCTTTTTTATAGTTGGCAGAACCCGCGCCGACCACGATGCGTTCGCCATCGCTGTCCATCCGTGCATACCATAAGCCCAAATCCAGCTGCGCCGCCTTGTCGTCAGCGGACGCCGCCAGTTCCAGAAATTGTTGAACCTCGTTGGCATCGAAACCGGTGGTCGCCATCAATGCCCGCGCGCAACGGGTCAACAACACCAGGTTGGCTTCGCCCAATTGACGTGCCAGTGCTTCCGAAGGAGCATGCAATTGCACCAATTCCCCGCCATATTGCTGCGCAACGGTACGCGCTAGTGGCAAGGCGCGCTCTAAAAACACCGGCCAGTCCTGTTTATCCCAGGCGATCTGCGCCAGCGAATGTTGCGCTTGCATGACGCCGGCCTCTGCAGCCCGCGAGGTCCATTCAAACGTCGTACCGGTGTCCGCTTCCGGTACGCGCGTGCCGGCGTTGCCGTTCGTGTCCTCAACATCGTTCGAATTGGACGCGCTTGCGCCATTCTGAACACCTGCCTGCGCCGTCTCAGTCACATCAGCTCTCGCTGCGTGCTGCGCCAACAACCACTGAGCCTCTGCGATACCAGCATGCGCCGCCGCTTCCAACGCCTTCATCGCCTTCTCACCAAAAGCACGTAATGCGCCACGCTCGTGGAGCGGAACGTTGCCGCTCAACACCAGTTGAGCCAGCACCAGGCCGGCCTGCATGATACCAGCGTCAAAAGCGCGCTCATACCAGACACATAGATCGAGCCGATTGCTGGCAGCACGCGCGACATCGAGCGGAATATGACTGCCGATCATGATCCAGGCATCGACCTCCTGTTGCTGCGCCGCGCGATCCAGCCAGTGCAATGCCGTCGGCAAGCTCTGCGGCAATCCGTTGCCGCCAAACAGGTAGCGCTTTCCCAGCGCCAGCTGTGCAGCCCCCTGCCCGGCGCGCGCAGCACGAATAATCGCCAAGTCTTCCCGTTTAGCCATAAATACCCGTCACGCAAAAGCGTAAATTATCTCCGATAAATAAAGAATCTTTTATTTGACAAAGATTTTCAACAAAGTTCGCATCTTTAATACAACACATCGATTTTCCTGCCGGGATCGGTCGCCAACCGAACCGGCACGACCAAAAAAAATCATAACCCAAGTCATAAATGTCATAAACAGCTGCCAAAAAACAACATAAATCACCAACTTCATCTAATCTATTAAATCTCCAATAGAAAAACAGAAAATATAGTGCACTTTTTTTGTTGATAGGTAATATCTATCTCGCCCAATCAGCAGCAAACAGTAAGAAGCAACAAATGGCGGGGGAACATTGAAAGACCGGGCTTGCCCGCCCTCCGATTTTATGTCACATAAATACAACACATTTATCAAGCGCCATCAATTTCGACCAATTTATTGCACTGCAGAAGACCAAACCACCTGCATAGCCGGCAGGACCCCTTAATGTTCACCCATCCGACAGATGTACGGATCCTTAAAGTCAGATTTTCAAATAAAGGACGTCAAATGAAGAAATCACTAATCGCACTGGCCGTACTCGGCGCAATCGCAGGTGCAGCACAAGCTCAAAGCTCGGTAACTATCTACGGTATCGTTGATACTGGCGTTACTTATACAAATAAAGTGGCTACGACTTCTAATACAGTGAACGGCCCGACTGCTAGTAAAGTCGCCCTTAACTCCGGTATTATCCAAGGCTCGCGTCTGGGTTTCAAAGGCGTTGAAGATCTGGGCGGCGGTCTGAAGGCAGTGTTCCAATTGGAAACTGGTTTTGCCAATGACACTGGCGCATTGCAAGGCGACAAAGGTTCGACCAATCTGTTCCGTCGTAAATCGGTCGTTGGTCTGAGCGGCGACAACTTCGGTACAGTTCTGCTGGGTCGTCAAACTGACGTCCTGGACGATGTCAGCCAATGGACTTCGGTTCAAGATTTCGGTGGCGTAACTGGTGCAGTTGGCCACAATCTGGACCGTTTGGAAGGTACACGTACCAACAATTCGATCCGTTACAACTCGCCAAACCTGGCTGGCTTCACTGCTAGCGCGATCTACGGTTTCGGCGAAGCTGCCGGTCAAACTTCGAACGGCCAATCGTTCGGTCTGGGTGGTCAATACGCTAACGGCCCACTCGGCTTGTTTGCTGCTTACTATCAATCGAAAAAAGGCACTACGCCTAGCGATGTTTCTCTGAACAACGGTACTATTTTCACTGCAGGTAACCCAGGCGATACAGCACTGAAGACATTCAGTCTCGGCGCTAGCTATCAAGTTGGTCCAGCACGTCTGTACGGTAACTGGTCACGCGTTAAGCAACCACTTGCATCTATTGGTGTTGTTAGCGTAACACCAACAACAATAACGCTGACTTCGCCTTCCGCATTTTCTATCGGCGGTATCAACAACAGCAAAGCTGACATCTTCGAACTGGGTACTAACTACGCGTTGACAGAACCTTTGCATCTGTTGGCGAGTGTTCAATACAGCAAGCTGACTTTCGTTGATGCTGGTGCGCCTAAGGGCAAGTTGACCCAATTCAATCTGGGTACTGACTACTTCCTGTCGAAGCGTACTGACCTGTATGCCTTCGCTTCGTACCTGCGCGCAAAAGACGCTAACAACCCAGGCGTTGAAGGCGATACAACCAATAGCTACAGCGACAGCAGCAAGAGCCAAACTGCAGTTACTGTTGGTATCCGTCACAAGTTCTAATATAAGTTAGTCAAATCCGTGGCAACGCGGAAATGCTTACTTAATTAGAAATTCAAAGGGCCCACATGATTTTTCATGTGGGTCCTTTGTTATTTTCAGGACGAAATAACGACAACACTGCAATACCGGCGATAGTTGTCATTCATTGCGATAGCGGTGATACTCTCGGTCATTCATTATCACTCCTCTCAAGACACAAGCACACCATGAGCAGCCATCTGGATCCCGATACCGTCGCACAATATCTTGCCGAAACGCCTCATTTCTTTGAAGAACACGCTGAATTATTGGGGAAAATCAAACTGACCAGCCCATTGCTCGGTCGTGCCGTTTCGCTGCAAGAGCGTCAGATGGAAATATTGCGTGAAAAAATCAAGGTGCAAGACCTGCGCCTTGCTGACATGGCACGTAACGCACAGGAAAACGACGGCATCACCGACAAACTGCAAGCGTGGTCGCGCAGCCTGCTGCTGGCGCGTAACGATGTCGATATGCCACATACCCTGATAGCCGGTTTGCAGAAGATATTTAACGTGCCGCAAGCTACTATCCGCATCTGGAACGTCGCGGAAGAATTTTCGCATACCTGGTTTGCAGCGCCGGCATCTGCCGACTCCAAGCTTTTTGCGAATGGCTTGAGCGTCCCTTTTTGCGGCAACAATAATGATTTTGAAGCCGCGTCCTGGCTGGAGCATCCGAGCGAAATTCAATCGATTGCGATGCTGCCGTTGCGCGTCGACGCGGCGGCCGGCGCTTTCGGATTGCTGGTGATGTGCTCGCCGGACCGACACCGCTTTAGCCCCGATATGGCGACCGATTTTCTCAGCAAGATAGGCGATACAGCCAGCGCCGCGCTGACCTGCCTGCTCGCATAACGCATCACATGCATCAGATTTAACATGAGCGGTGACAGCAACCTGAGTTGCCAGCAAGTCAAATGTTCAGTGCACGTTGACGCCTATCTGTCGAGCCTGGTCAGTCAGCGCAAGTTATCGCCGCATACGGTCAGCAACTATGCGCGCGATCTGGCCGAACTGCTCTCACTGAGTCGCGCACTCAGCGAGAGCACCCAAGATAGCCTGGACTTCAGTACCATCACCCACTCTCATATACGCAAGTTCGCCGCACAACTACATTCTCGCGGCCTGAATGCACGTTCGATTGCGCGCAAACTTTCCGCCTGGCGTGGTTTTTTCGATTGGCTCGCGGAGCAAACCACGCTCGCCAGCAATCCGGTCGAAGGAGTAAAGGCGCCCAAGCGTGCCAAGCCGCTGCCAAAAGCACTTGGTGCCGACGATGCGATACGTCTGGTCGCGAGTGCCAATCCGCTCGGCGACAGCGGCTCCACATTGTCCGCCTGCAACCGTGCCATGTTCGAATTGTTGTACTCAAGCGGACTCCGGGTGTCCGAATTGGCCGGACTGGATGTGCGCTACACACAACAGGCAGGGTATGTGTCGGCCGGCTGGATCGATTTTGACGCGACTGAGGTGATGGTCACCGGCAAAGGTAACAAAAAACGCAGTGTCCCGGTCGGACAACCGGCATTGCAAGCGATTGCCGCCTGGCTTGCGCTGCGCAACACATTGGTGAAGAGCGACGATACGTTCGCGCTCTTTCTGACAGAGCGCGGCAGCCGCATGTCGGCGCGCGTGATTCAGCTGCGGCTAAAAGCCCACGCACAGGCACTCGGTATTCCAACCGACGTCCATCCGCATGTACTGCGCCATTCATTTGCCTCGCACGTCCTGCAAGGATCGGGGGATTTACGGGCGGTGCAGGAGATGCTCGGTCACGCATCAATCGCTTCCACCCAGGTCTACACATCGCTTGATTTCCAGCGCCTGGCGCAAGTGTATGACGCCGCTCATCCGCGCGCAAAAAAAGTCCCGAACAAGTAATCCATGTGCACCAGGCGGATGCAGCCGGACTATTCCAGCCGAAATATGCAACTCAATTGCAATTTGGGGCATAATCGATATTTACCGACTACCATTCCACGCATCCTGGCATGACCACTGACATCAAACCTAAATCCGGCGCAGCAGAAATCCCCCCGAAAACAGGCCGCGCCGCGCCGCGTTCGCAAGCAGCAGTGCTGGCAGAAGAGCAGTTGCGACTGGCGTCAGTGCGCATCACCAGTGCCCGCGTGAAAGTGTTGACAGCGTTACTGGAAGCACGCTGCGCGGTGTCGCATCAGGACATGCAGGATTTATTTGTAGAGATGGATCGCGTCACCCTGTATCGCGCTCTCGATTGCCTGACCGATGCTGGACTGGCCCATAAAATCGCTGGTGACGACCGCGTATTCCTCTACAGCGCCGGTGCCGAACATACCGAGTCCACCTCTACCGATCCCACACAGCATGCGCAACATCAACACGGTCATTTCAAATGCACCCGCTGTGCAAAGGTATTCTGCCTGGATGGCAGCGGCGAAGCGGGATTTTTAGGCGATGTATTGGCGCCAGTCATGACCGAGCAGACAGGAGAAGCAGCCCCTACGGCATCCCCTGCCATGCTGCGGCGACATTTACAGCAAGCCTTGCAGGACTCGCTCGGCAAAGGCTTCGAAGGCCACGACATCGAACTGACGATCAAAGGCTGGTGCGCTGATTGCGCGCATTAAACGCTCCGCATCGAGCTGCTCATCACACTCCTACCATTTCCATTTAAGCAAATTTACGCTCAATAACCCCATGGCACTCATTCCGACCACTATCCTTACCGGCTTTCTTGGCGCGGGCAAAACCACTCTGTTGAATCGCATCTTGCAGCAGCCACATGGCCATAAAATTGCCATCATCGAAAACGAATTCGGCCAGGAAAATATCGACAATGAAATCCTGGTGCAAGACAGCACAGAGCAAATCATCGAAATGAACAACGGTTGCATTTGCTGTACCGTACGCGGCGATTTGATTGTCGCCCTGAGTTCGCTGGCGCGTCGCCGCGATGCTGGTGAATTGCAGTTTGACCACGTGGTAATCGAAACCACTGGCATGGCTAATCCAGGCCCGGTCGCACAAACCTTCTTTGTCGACGATGAAGTCGCAATGCACTACATGCTCGATGCAATTGTCACCGTAGTGGACGCCAAACACGCGATGCAGCAACTCGACCAGCAAGAAGAAGCACAACGCCAGGTCGGCTTTGCCGACAAACTGCTGCTGTCGAAGACTGATTTGGTGAGCGCATCTGAAGTGGCTGAGTTAAGCGCACGCCTGACCCGCATCAACCCTCGTGCGGCCATTATCCGACTCGACCCTGCGTTCACGCCGATCGACGAAATCCTGGATATCCGTGGCTTCAATCTGAATGCCAAACTGGAAATCGATCCTGACTTCCTCGCCACGGAAGAAAGCCACGACGACCATGAGCATAACGGCAGCGATTGCGAGCATCCGTCACATCAGCAAGAACATGCGCACGCCGAACAGCAACACAACACCCACAATCACCACCATGCCCATCACCCGGACGACATCGCAGCCTTCGTTTTCAAAAGTGAACGGCCGTTTGACACCGCCAAACTGGATGAATTTCTGGGCGGCATAGTGCAAGTCTATGGCCCGCGCATGTTGCGCTACAAAGGTGTACTGTTGATGGATGGCGCCGATCGCAAAGTGGTATTTCAGGGCGTGCATCAAATTATGGGCAGCGATGTCGGCGGAAAATGGGCCGATGATGAAATACGCAGCAGCAAAATGGTCTTCATCGGCAAGAAGCTTCCAAAAGACATCTTTATTCGCGGTTTGGAGCAATGTCTGGTATAAACTATGGCAGTTTTACGCGAGGGAATCCTGAACGCTTTGACAGCAAACTTGTTGTAAAATCCTTGACCGACAAAAAGTGATCGTGGTGGCAACAAAAAGCGGCTTCAATTGTTAAAAGGCATCTCCCACAGCATTTGATAGAATTGGTGACATTGCCACAAAGAAAGAGAACTCCAAACGGCCAGATCCAGTACAGGCAACAATAAGGGCATTGCAAATATCTTGCCCTCAAGTACTGAATTAACGGATAAAATTGAAAAATACGTCGTATCGAAAGTAAGCGAAGTGGCTACCAAAACAACCAAACCGACCCCTGATGTCCCCCTGTTGACCGAAGCGCAAATCTTAACGATGAGCGAAAAGGACTACATGAACGAGGCACAACTGGCGTTCTTCAAAGCGCGTCTAAAACAGCTGGAAATTGATCTGCTGAAAAACGCTGGAGAAACCACTGAACATCTGCGCGAAACCGTGCTGGTGCCGGACCCGGCAGACCGTGCCACGATTGAGGAAGAGCACGCGCTGGAATTGCGTACGCGTGATCGTGAACGCAAATTGCTAAAAAAAGTACAACAGTCGATAGCCTCGATTGATGCCGGCGAGTATGGTTGGTGTGAAGAAACCGGCGAACCTATCGGTATCCCGCGTTTGCTGGCACGGCCAACTGCAACCCTGTCGCTGGAAGCACAACAACGGCGTGAGTTGAAACAGAAGTTATACGGCGATTAATCGCCTGACCGGATACATATCCGGTCAGGCTGCGCTTCAGCCCTGCGCTCGCCCATTGCGTCGCGTAAGGATTTGCTGACGGTATTTGTATAATTCTTATGTCTCTGTTGTAACTCCCGATGGATGTCGGGCCATCTCCCGCGATCAAGAACGCGCCAACGCCTGCTGCGTCAACACATAGCCATTGTGCCGCTATTAGGGTTGGCGATCCTGTTTGCCCAATGGCTGGGCTGATCCACAATATTCTCCACGCCGCCTGGCCACAGGCAACACTAGCCAGAATTAGCACTGGCACCGCAAGCTCTCTGCACCCTCAAAGCGCCTGATTGACGGCAGTCCGGCAAGCAGCATTCATGTGTTGCGTGCGATGACGGTATAAAAATGACATGGTTCGCGCTGGCTAAAAACCTTCCGGATCAGCACATTCGCCCGGTAACTTCGGTATTGAAGAACGCGGCACCATTACCTGGACGCAGTTTTATTTTGGGTATGCGCGGCAAATTTTAAATATCTTCAAAAGGGCTAATATTCATTCTTAACTAATCATGCCCGGATGAATGTTAGCGGCTCCGCTTTGTGGTACCTTAGCAGGCGTAATTTATAAGGTATTTCACGCCTGTTCGGTCGCCTCTAAAACCACTAAGCGGGGGTAAAAGGGAGCCAACGTCATAACAGAAACATCAGCTTCGCACCTAAAAATGAGGCAGTGCGTACTGTTAAGACACTCATATCCGACTACACTAAATTACAACTGCTTTTATCGGCGCACGTCAACGACCATCAACTCACCGCTTAGGATCAACGTGGGGATTTTCTCGCTTTTTGGCAAACACACTCGTCAGAACGGCAATGCTGCTGGGGATGACAGCACGTCCACAGCAGAAGGTCCCGTTTCGATCCGGCCTGGCAACACCAATGTGGCTGAGCGTGAGCCTGAAGCGGTGCAACAGAGTGAAATGGCGCCCAATACGACGGCAATGAAAATCGATGCAATTGAATCGGAAATGTCCACGGATTTTGTCAATCCACCGACTTCAGTCAATACAGTGCCATTGGATACCGCCGGCAATACCCACGCAAAAGTAGCAGGCTCACGCAATGATGCCCCCCTTGCCATGATCAGCAGAACGACCGATTTTACGGCTGGCGACATCAGAAGCGGAAGTATTGAAGTGTCGGTCTCAGACACACCGGCCGTGGTAGAAGAAGCCGCTGTGCTGTTTGCCAACTCGCAATCCGATATCGCTGAACAACTACTCGAACAAGCGATTCAGGAAGACAATCTTGGCACTGCCACCGACGCGGTTTGGTGGATGTTGCTAGACCTATATCGAATCAACGGCAAACAACAGCAGTTCGACGATCTGTCGGTCGATTTTGCGCACAAATTTGAATCATCGCCACCGACCTGGGACGAACAACTCACACTCAACCCGATTGATATACCCGAGAAAGCCGATGCAACTCCGGTAATTCCCTTCTCCGGCAAGCTTGATGCCCATATCACCAAACAATTGGAGCGCGCACAGAAACTGAGTACCAGCCATGCGGCATTGCGTCTCGAGTTCACCCGTATCACTGCCGTCGATCCGATCGGCTGCGGTTTGCTGTTACGGATGTTAAAGAAACTGCAAAAATCAGGGCTCGACCTGATTCTGGTCGGCACCACGGAACTGGCGGATAAGATTCGCGCGATTCTGCAAGTCGGCCGACGCGACGAAACCACTGCACCATGGTTATTGCTGCTCGAAATTCTGCATTTATTAAACAACGAGCAAGCTTTCGAAGATGTCAGCATCGATTACAGCATCACCTTCGAGGTATCTCCACCGCCCTTCGTTGCGCCTGCGACCAAAGTCACGACTGCAACCGATGACGAGGCGGCCAGCAACCACCAATATGTGAGTAACCAGCAACATTTGCTGATGCCTGTCCTGATCGAAGGACGCCTCGACGAACTGCTGTCCCAGATTCAGACCCATGCGAACAGCTACAATCCGACGTTTATCGATTGTTCTCGCCTGATTAGGGTTGATTTCAACGCCGCCGGACAACTGATCAATGGGCTGCTGCCCCTTATTGGTCAAGGTAAAAAGATCGAGTTTCACGAGGTGAATCATCTGGTTGCGGCCCTGTTTAAAGTGATGGGGCTGCAGGATGTTGTCAGTATTTACCCGCGCAAGAATTAATCATTCGTCATAACTGATTGGCCGATTGATTGGTCATGGGTTGGCCCAACAGCTTCTTGCCGCACCAAAATTTACCGGTCGAGCACCCCGACACTGATGCAACGATATTAAACGATACTAATTTGCGATAAATCGACGCTTGTAATCACGCTTGCCGCCCCCATTTTTTTGAATACGCGCCGAGTTGTTACTCGCCAGCAAACACATGCGACGACGTCCGACATCCGGGCGCCGCATGTCTGGTCCGATTCGTCCAGTTCGTCCAACTGCCACACGCTCGGTCCGCTTTTTTGAGGCAAGCAAAATGGAACAATTTCATGGCACCACCATCCTCTCAGTACGACGCGGCAACATCGTTGCGCTGGGTGGTGATGGTCAGGTCACGCTCGGCAATGTCGTGATGAAAGGCACTGCGCGCAAAGTGCGCAAGCTGTATCAAGGCAAGGTACTGGTTGGTTTCGCTGGCGGTACCGCAGATGCCTTCACGCTGCTCGATCTGTTTGAAGCAAAGTTGGAGAAGCATCAGGGCAATCTGATGCGGGCCTCGGTTGATTTAGCCAAGGAGTGGCGCACTGACCGGATGTTGCGGCGACTCGAAGCAATGCTGCTCACGGCGGATCGTGAGACCACCCTGGTGATTACCGGTAACGGTGATGTACTGGAACCAACCGACGGCATCGGTGCAATTGGCTCAGGCGGCACTTTCGCGCAATCTGCGGCCAAGGCGCTGCAGGAAAACACTGATCTGTCACCCGCTGAAGTCGTCAAAAAATCGCTCGTGATTGCGGGTGATCTTTGCATTTATACTAATCAATCACACATTATCGAAACCCTCGACTAATTACGGTCCGGCCGGATGAAGAGCGTTGTGCGCAACAGCATCGATACTGCCCCGCTCTCATTTGGTGCGAACCGGAACTTACGCAGAACCGAAAATATATGAACATGACACCGCAAGAGATCGTCTCTGAACTCGATAAACACGTAGTCGGCCAGGACAAAGCCAAGCGTGCCGTAGCGATTGCGCTGCGGAACCGTTGGCGGCGGCAGCAAGTTGCCGAGCCACTGCGTCACGAAATCACGCCAAAGAACATTTTGATGATAGGCCCCACCGGCGTCGGCAAGACCGAAATCGCGCGCCGTCTGGCCAAGTTGGCGAATGCGCCGTTTATCAAAGTTGAAGCAACCAAATTCACCGAAGTCGGCTACGTCGGTCGCGATGTAGAAACCATCATCCGCGACCTGATCGACATCGGCATCAAGCAAACCCGCGAATTGGAAATGCGCAAGGTACGTACGCGTGCCGAAGATGCCGCAGAGGACCGGGTGATCGATATTCTGGTACCCCCGGCGCGCGATTTCGGGTTCCATCCGGAGCAGGATACGACCGTCGATGGCGATGCCAAAGACAAAGGCAACACCACCCGTCAGACGTTCCGCAAACGTCTGCGTGAAGGCTCTCTGGATGACCGCGAGATCGAAATCGAATTGGCGGAAAGCTCGCCACACATGGAAATCATGGCGCCGCCGGGCATGGAAGAAATGACTGAGCAGATCAAGTCGATGTTTTCCGGCATGGGTAGCAGCCGCAAGAAAAGCCGCAAGGTCAAGATCAAGGAAGCGCTCAAATTCCTGGTCGAAGAAGAAGCTGCGAAACTGCTCAACGAAGATGATCTGAAGCAAAAAGCCATCTTTAACGTCGAGCAAAACGGTATCGTGTTTCTGGATGAAATCGACAAGATTGCCAACCGTTCGCAAACCGGCGGCGCCGATGTTTCGCGCGCTGGTGTGCAACGCGATCTGTTGCCGCTGGTCGAAGGCACCACCGTCAACACCAAGTACGGGATGATCAAGACCGATCATATCCTGTTCATCGCATCGGGAGCGTTTCATCTGGCCAAACCATCGGATTTGATCCCGGAACTGCAAGGCCGCTTCCCGATTCGGGTTGAGCTCGACTCGCTGTCAATTGCCGATTTTGAACGGATTCTGACCGGCACCGACGCTTGCCTGACTACCCAGTATGAAGCGCTGCTGGCAACCGAAGGCGTGAAGTTGGAGTTTGTGCAGGAAGGTATTACACGGATGGCTGAAATCGCTTTTTCGGTCAACGAAAAAACCGAGAATATCGGTGCCCGTCGCCTGCATACCGTGATGGAAAAAATGCTGGAAGAGATTTCTTTTGCGGCCACCAGCACCAGCGAGAAAACGTTGAAGATCGACGCCGCCTATGTCGATCAGCGGCTCGGAGAGCTGGCGGTGAATGAGGATTTATCGCGCTACGTGCTGTAGGAAATCGGCACCGTGCAGGATGGGTGGAGCATTGCGCTTCCCATCCTGCGTTTTTTTATGATTTAGGCAGACTCTTCGCGCGGAGTACGCGCCAGCAGCAGTTCCACCATCGCGCGCGGCGAGTCGCCGTCAAACAGCACGCCGGCAACCGCATTGGTAATCGGCATATCCACGCCGCGTTCCTGCGCCAATGTCCGCACAGCCGCTGCACAACGAACACCTTCAGCGACGTGACCCAATTCCGCCACCACTACCTCCAGACTCTTTCCTTGGGCCAGCCCCAGACCGACCTTGCGATTGCGCGACAGATCACCGGTACAGGTCAGGATCAAATCACCGACACCGGACAGGCCCATGAAGGTTTCGCTGCGACCGCCAAGCGCGATACCAAGTCGCGTGATTTCGGCCAAGCCACGGGTGATCAACGCTGCCCGCGCATTCAAGCCGAGACCGAGGCCATCAGCAATACCGGTCGCAATCGCCAGAATATTTTTGACCGCACCGCCGACTTCGACGCCGACCATGTCATCGGTCGAATACACGCGAATATTGCCGCCATGCACCGCTGCCACGACGCGCTCGGAGAGTGCCGGATGGTCGGTTGCGATGGCCAGCGCACAAGGCAGGCCACGAGCCACTTCCTGCGCAAACGAGGGTCCTGAAAGTGCTCCGGCAGGAATTGCATTTCCCATCACCTGGCGCACGATCTGGTGCGGCAACAACCGCGTCTGCTCTTCAAAACCTTTGCACAGCCAGACGATATTCGGCAACGGCAGACCCTGCAATTGCTGCGCCAAAGAACGTAAGCCGGCAACCGATGAAGCGACAATCAGCATGCTGTCGCTTGCGCTGACATGAGCGATCGCCTGCTCGAAATCGGCACTGACGATCAAATTGTCCGGCAAGCCGAAACCGGGTAAATAGGTGACATTCTCACGCTGCTTTGACGCAGCGCTCATCGTTTCCCGATTACGCCCCCACAACAATACGTTGTGGCGCTGCGCTAGCGCGATGGCCAGCGCGGAGCCCCATGCGCCAGCGCCGAGTATGGTGATATTCATGGATGAGGAATCAATAGACACAGCTGCCAATCAGATAAGAATAGGGATGGATACTTACAGCAATTGCTGCCGCTGTGTTGACGAAGGCCGTCGACTGACGTTGGTACTGGGATCGGTGGGCCAAATATATTGGCGCGCCTGCCTGGGCAGTTATCTCAACTCCCCCACACCTCAGCGGCTTTTACATAGCCGGTCTGGCCATCACGGTGGCGTACCTTGGCCCAGCCGGACACCACTGGTTCGACCAACTCCAGCAACACGCCTTTGTCGGCGCTAAATACCTGCGCTGCCGCGTCATTCGGGTTCGTGCGGATCTTGGCATTGGCGACCTTGACCTGCAGATTGCGTTTGCCGGCCAGTCCCTTGGACTGCACCCATGACAAGTCGCCGCTCGCATCGCGCACCTTGGTCCACTCGCCATAGGTCAGCACCACTTCGACCGGCATGCCACGTGGTGCGACGGCAACGCGTCGGCCCTTTTCGGACGGTGCGTCGTAAAGAATAACTGGTGCCGCGCCGACCGTCTTGAAGTCAAGCGCATGCGCCACGTTGACCGCCCCAAAAGCTGTCAGTACCGACGCCATTACCATACCGGTTACGCGTACAAATTTCATTCCATCGTCTCCAGTTGCTACGCGGGCTGCAGGCCAGCTGCAACCCACAGTCCTCGCAGCTTCACAGGTTCTTAGTTGATCGCGCTGCTGCCATCTACCGCGATACTGTCCTTGCTGCCTTGTTGTTCCGCCAGCGCCTGCAAGCGCTGCTGATAAAACACTTCAAAGTTGATTTCGGCCAGATGAATCGGCGGGAAACCAGCGCGGGTAATCGCGTCAGCGATATTCGCACGCAGGTACGGATAAACGATGTTCGGGCAACCGATACCTAACAACGGGTCCAGCTGCTCGGTTGGAATATTGCGCACTTCAAAAATACCGGCCTGCTTGCCTTCAACCAGAAACGCGACCTTGTCCTTGATCTTGGCGGTGACGGTAATCGTCACGGTCGATTCGAAAATGCCTTCAGCCAATGCTTCGGCACCGACATCGACCGCTACTTCGATTTGTGGCGCGTCCTGCTCCAGAAAGATAGCTGGCGAGTTTGGCTGCTCAAGCGACAAATCTTTCAGATACACACGTTGAATCTGAAACACTGGCTGATCATTTGACTCGGTATTTTCAGTTTGTTTAATTTCGTCGGCCATAAAACTCTTTCAGTAAATTTAAAGATGGATGGTATTCGCCATCCATAGACTGGGTACTGCGCAAACAGGTTCTTAAGCGCCTTGCAGCAGAGGCAGTAACTTACCACCCTGATCAAGCGCGCTCAAATCATCGAAGCCACCGACATGGGTGTCGCCAATATAAATTTGCGGGACGGTACGACGTCCGGTTTTTTGCATCATTGCGTCGCGCTGCTGCGGGTCGAGGTCGATCCGCACCTTCTCGATACTCTCAACACCGCGGGATTTCAACAACTGTTCAGCACGCGTGCAATATGGGCAAACAGCGGTGCTGTACATTAAAACATGGGCATTCATGGGCTTCTCTTATTGACGTTATTTGATGGTCGGCAGACCTTGGGATTGCCAGCCGGCAATGCCGCCGTCGAGGCTGTAGACCTGTTCGAAGCCTGCCTTAACCAATTGTGCGGTGGCTTTGGCCGATTGCGTGCCAGTCTGGCAGACTACAATCACGTTCTTCGCTTTGAATTTATTTATCTCGACCAAGCGTTGTGGCAGGTCTTTCAGCGGAATGTTTTTGGCGTCAATCAAATGGCCGGCACCAAAGCCTTCAGCGTCGCGCACGTCCAGCACCAGTGTCTTTCCTTGGTTGATGAGCTGAGTTGCTTGCAATGTTGTTACTTTGTTGCCACGTCGTTGCAAGAGCGGCAATACCAGCGCGCCGCCTGACAAAATGACCAATCCGAGCAGAAAAATATTATCAATCAAGAATTTCACAGTTATCCAATGGTATTAGTTAATCCCGCCATTATAAAATAGAAGCTGTAGCGCCATCCAATTCGTATTGGCCCGCATGCACTGATTTTCTCTGTCCCCCTTTTTTCACTACTCCCGTCCTCTCACCATGTATAAAATCGTATTGATGCGCCACGGCGAATCCACCTGGAATCTGGCTAACCGCTTCACCGGCTGGGTCGATGTCGACCTCACCGAAAAAGGCGTGGCCGAAGCCAAACAGGCTGGCAAGCTGCTCAAGGAAGCCGGTTTCAGCTTCGATCTGGCCTACACCTCGGTACTCAAGCGCGCAATCCGTACCCTGTGGGGCACCCTCGACGAAATGGATTTGATGTGGCTGCCAGTGCAACACGACTGGCGTCTGAACGAACGGCACTACGGAGCGCTGCAAGGACTCAACAAGGCAGAAACGGCCGCCAAATATGGCGAAGAACAAGTCATGATATGGCGCCGCAGCTACGACACACCGCCGCTCAAGCTGGAGGAAACGGATCCCCGCGCCTCGTATAACGATCCACGCTACGCCCATCTGAAGCGCGAAGAAATTCCGCTCACCGAATGCCTGAAAGACACTGTGGCGCGCGTGCTGCCGGCATGGAACGACTCTATCGCGCCCGCCATCCGCAGCGGCAAGCGCATCATCATCTCGGCCCACGGCAACAGCCTGCGCGCGCTGGTCAAGATGCTGGACGGTATCAGCGATGACGATATCGTCGGACTGAATATTCCAAATGGTCAACCACTGGTCTATGAACTGGACGCCGATCTGAAACCGATCAAGAGCTACTACCTGGGCGATCAGGCCGCCATCGCAGCAGCGATGCACGCGGTTGCGAATCAGGGGAAAGCGCAATAAATATCGCCCTGATGAGATTGATTCGGCCGACCCTGGCAACTGGGCACCGAATGCGGCATAGAGCACGGCAAGCAGCTGCATCAACGGCGCTGCTTGCCGTTATGCTGGCGTGCGTGCCAGCCGTGAACGCCGCGGCAACGCCAAAAGTCACCGAACGCAGCAAACAAAAGCAGGCGGCCGAAGCCGAGCGCGCTGAACTCCAGCAAAAATTGAATGCCTTAAAGAGCGACATCAACCAGACCGAGACGGCGAAAGACAACGCCGCCGATGCGCTGGCAGATTCCGAAGCGGCCATCTCGAAAGCAAATCGTTCGCTGTTCGACCTCAGCGACGAGCAACAGCAGACCCAAGCCAGATTAGCAAAATTATCCAAAAAACATGATGAGCTAAGTAAAACCGTCGCCGCCCAACAAACGCAAATGGCAACCTTGCTGCGCCGGCAATACATCGCCGGCAACGAAGATCGCATCAAATTATTGCTATCAGGCGACAATCCCAACCAGATTAACCGCGAATTGCAATACATGGGCTACGTCTCAAAAGCCCAGGCCAAGCTGATTGAAGAGCTGCGCACCAACTTGCAAGCGGTCGAGGCCAATCAGAGCGAGACGCAGAACGCCAAGGATGACCTCGACGAAATCGCCCAGGAGCAACGCGATCAGAAAGCGCTGCTGGAACAAGAAAAAGCCAAACGGGCGGGGCTCCTGACGCAGCTCTCCAGCAAACTGAGCACGCAACGCAAGGAAGCCGGCAAGACTGCGCGCGACGAACAACGGCTGGCTGGCCTGGTCGACAAGCTGGCAGTACTGATCGAAGAGCAAACGAAGGCCGAAGCTGCCATCCGTGAAAAACGCCGCCAGGAGCAACTGGCCAAAGCACAAGCGCAAGCGCTGGCAAAAGCCCAGGCACAAGCCGCGCGCGAGCAGGAACGTCAGCGCCAGCGCGTCGCCGTGGCCAAAAAACCAAGCCCGCCCGCAGCGCGACAAAACCCTAAGGCGCAAGCGCCAGCCTTTAAACCGGACCCTATCGATGACGATCAGCCGCCAGTGCCGGTAGCGATAGCGCTAACGCCAGCCGTGCCAGCGGCGCGCCATGACCCGGCCCCGGAGGCCAGTCCGCAAGAGGTCGCATATGGCAAGCCGTTTGCCGCATTGCGCGGCCTGTTACGGTTACCGGTACGTGGCGATCTGATAAGTCGCTTCGGCAGCAAGCATGGCGATGGCCCGCCAACCAAAGGCCTGTTTATCCGCGCCGCGGAAGGTAGCGAGGTCAAGGCAGTCGCTGCCGGTCGGGTCGCCTTTGCTGACTGGTTGCGCGGTTTTGGTAATTTGATCATTATTGATCATGGCAATCAATACATGACCATTTATGGTAACAATCAGGCACTATTGAAGCGTCCAGGCGATATTGTCAAAGCCGGGGATGTAATTGCCGGCGCAGGTAACAGCGGCGGCAATGAACAATCGGGTTTATACTTTGAAATTCGGCATCAGGGCCGTGCGTTTGACCCCATCGGATGGGTAACTACTAGGTGAAACATGGGAAGTAAGCTCAAGAATATCAGCCTAATCGGTTTAGGCGTGGTCGCAGGCATCGCCGCCTCGATCCAGTTTGATGCAATTGCGCAGAAGAGTGCGACATCGCCATTGCCATTGGAAGAGGTCAGGCAACTCGCTGACGTATTCGGACTGATCAAGTCCGACTATGTCGAAGCGGTCGACGACAAAAAACTGCTGACTGAAGCAATTTCCGGCATGGTCGCCTCACTCGATCCGCATTCGTCCTACCTGGACAAAAAAGGCTACAAAGAGCTGCGCGAAATGACCCAGGGGAAATTCGTCGGCATCGGCATCGAAGTCGGCATGGAAGACGGTTACGTCAAAGTGATTTCACCGATCGAGGATTCCCCCGCCTACCGCGCCGGAATCAAGGCCGGCGATCTGATCACGCGTCTCGATGCGACGCCGGTCAAGGGCATGACACTGGATCAGGCCGTCAAGCGCATGCGCGGCGAACCGAATACCAAGATCAAGCTGACCATCGCCCGCAAAGACGAAGACAAGCCCATCGTCGTCACCATCACGCGCCAGGAAATTCGCGTGCAAAGCGTGAAAGCCAAGGTAGTGGAGCCTGGTTATGGCTGGTTGCGCATCACGCAATTCCAGGAACCGACCGTCGCCGACATGGCCAAGAAGATCGCGGCGATGTACGCGGAAGATCCGAAAATGAAGGGTCTGGTGCTCGACTTGCGTAACGATCCGGGCGGCGTGCTGCCGGGTGCGATCGGTGTTTCTGCGGCATTTTTGCCAAAAGATGTGGTGGTGGTGACCACCAATGGCCAATTGCCAAGCTCAAAAGCAACCTTTTACGCCAAACCGGAATTCTACGCATCTGGCCCGGGCATGGACGCGCTGGCAAAATTGCCTGAGGCATTGAAAAAGATTCCGATGGTAGTGCTGGTCAATACCGGCTCCGCTTCGGCCTCTGAAATCGTTGCCGGTGCACTGCAGGACTACAAGCGCGCCACCATCATGGGAACGCAAACCTTCGGCAAGGGCTCAGTGCAATCCATCGTCGCCCTGCCACCCGATCGCCAGACTGCGGTCAAGCTGACCACTGCGCGCTACTACACGCCAAATGGCCGCTCGATTCAGGCCAAGGGTATCGTGCCGGATATGCTGGTGGATGAATATGCTGACGGCGACTTGCTCAAAGGCCTGCGCGTACGCGAGTCTGACCTGACCAAGCATTTGACCAACGATAAGGATAAAGAAACCGCGCCCTCCGCGGCGCCAAAGGTAGACGAGCTGGAAGAGGAGCAACGCCTGATTGCACTGGCGAAAAAACGTAAACCACTGGAATTCGGTGCCAAAGACGACTTCCAGTTGACGCAGGCGCTGAATTATTTGAAGGGCTTACCGGTACAACTGGCGAAAGCCAAACCAAAGTCTGAAATCGATAAAGATGCGTCTTCGGAAAAAGATGGCAAGAAAGACGGCAGCAAGGATGGCGACATCAAAAAAGACGATAAAAATTAATCGGCTTTGCAGTTTGTTCTAGCGCACGCTACCACGCTACACTTAAGCCGCATCGAGATTGATGCGGCTTTTTTTATCCTTTTTTTAGCTCAATATATAGCTCGACACCATGAACGATCAACAGCTGCTGCGCTACTCACGTCATATCCTGCTCGATGAAATCGACATCGACGGTCAGCAAAAACTGCTGGCGGCGCATGCGCTGATCATTGGTGCCGGCGGGCTGGGCTCGCCGGCGGCGCTGTACCTGGCATCGGCCGGCGTCGGCACCATCACGCTGGTCGACAACGACACGGTGGATTTGACCAATTTGCAGCGCCAGATCCTGCATACCAGCGAACGCATCGGCCAACCCAAAGTGCAATCCGGAAAAACCGCACTGACGCAAATCAACCCTGACATCAACATCATCTGCCTGGCTGAACGGGCCGACGCGGCCCGCTTGAGCGAACTGATCGGCAGCGCCGATGTGGTGCTCGATTGCTGCGACAATTTCAGCACCCGCCACGCCGTCAATCGTGCCTGCGTCGCGCACAAGGTCCCGCTGGTATCCGGTGCGGCAATCCAGTTTGATGGCCAGATCAGCGTGTTTGATCCACGCTCGGCAAGTTCGCCGTGTTACGCCTGCCTGTTCCCGCCGGATCGCGAATTTGAAGAAGCGCAATGCTCCACCATGGGCGTGTTCGCGCCGCTGGTCGGCATCATCGGCAGCATGCAAGCGGCTGAGGCATTGAAATTGATTATCGGGGTTGGCACGTCGCTGGCGGGGCACTTGCTGATGCTGGACGCGCGCAGCATGGAATGGATGCGGATCAAGGTGGCCCGCGATACCAATTGCCAGGTGTGCGGCGGACATTAAATCCTTAAGGGCAAACCAAGCCGCCGCCGGGTCACCAGCCATCTACATAGACGACCGGTGATCGCCGCAACCTAGGCTGTGTGCAATGCTTGAGGAGCATTTGCAGCTTGCGCGCTGCCAGGCGGCGTACGCAATTCACGCAGCGCACGAATCGTCGAGGCGCAGGCTCTTGCCGCTTCCGCACCTTTCACCAGAAAATGTTCGAAGAAAAATTTCTGATGTTCTTCGCCGGCGTGAAAATGATGCGGCGTCAGCACAGCGGAAAGCACTGGTACGCCGGTTTCCAGCTGCACCTGCATCAGTCCCGAGATCACCGCCTGGGCCACGAATTCATGGCGATAAATGCCACCGTCAACCACCAGGCCGGCAGCGACGACGGCAGCATACTTGCCGCTGTTGGCCAGCAACTTGGCATGCAATGGAATTTCAAAGGCACCGGCGACTTCGAAAAAATCGATGTCGGATTCGGCGTAACCGAGACTGGCCATTTCAGAAATGAAAGATAGACGGCATTGATCGACGATGTCGCGATGCCAACCCGCCTGGACGAAGGCGATGCGCTGACCTGCTTGAACTTTGGATGTTGTGACGGCTAATTGTTGCAGCATTTGACTACTCCTGTTTTTAGATCGTGCATAAAAAAACAGGGCGTATTGGATCGATAGGGATAGCCAAGACGTGCGCAAGCACCGCCCGGAACCAGCTCTCGATCTGTTACAACGCGCATCAACGTAGCGGATATTCCGTCAACGCCAGCTGCGACTGCCGATCTTGAGCAAGTTCCTAAATGTATCCCGCTCTCTCTTTATCCGGACTATGACCGTCGGCCCCGGAATCACACCGGGTCTGCTGACCTTGTCGCTGACCATACAAACATGGTCTTCTTGACAAGCGCTCGCGGGCTAGACACATTGCGTGCCATTACCGCCGGTGGGGAATTTCGCCCCGCCCTGAGAACGTATACGGCTATCCGTGTACAAGTACAACGCATAGCCGAGGCAAGAATTTATCATACTTGCCGGATTGCTGCAGCCGCGCATTGATTTGCCGCTGCAGTGGCGCCATTCTCAAGCAGTCTTTTGCGCTAAGCCCAAATACGCAGCGATCACCCTGGGATCGCTCGCCATCTGCGCGGCCGGGCCCTGCATCGCCATGTCACCGGTTTCCAGTACGTAGGCATAGTCCGCCGCCTGCAACGCCGCTCGTGCGTTTTGTTCGACCAGCAGGATGGCAACGCCGGTTTGTTTCAGACGCACGATGATGTGAAAAATTTCCTTGACGATCAGCGGCGCCAGACCGAGGCTGGGCTCGTCCAGCATCAACAGCTGCGGTTTGGCCATCAATGCCCGTCCCAGCGCCAGCATCTGACGCTCGCCGCCAGACAGCGTACCCGCCTGCTGCCGGCGCCGTTCCTGCAGTCGCGGGAACAGATCGTACACCACCGATAACTGGTCAGCGTAGCCGCTCTCACGCGTCTTGTAACGCCGATAGCTGCCCAGCAGCAAATTATCTTCCACGCTCATGCTGGCGAATAACTCGCGCTTTTCCGGCACCAGGGACATGCCACGGGCGACCCGCGCCTCGATTGGCACGCCATCCATGTCGTGGCCGAGCAAGCGTACTTTGCCGCGCGCACTGCCGTTGTTCGGCATGGCGCCGGCAAGCGCATTCAGCATGGTCGATTTACCCGCGCCGTTGGGGCCGATGACGGTGACTATCTGGCCTGCGCCGACTTGTATTGTGGCGCCATGCAACGCTTCGACTTTGCCGTAAGCGACATTCAAGTCGCTGACTTCGAGTACCGGGTTGTTGGGTGCGTTAGTCATCAATCCCTCCCAGATAGGCTTCCAGCACGGCCGGATGTTGCTGCACCTCGGCTGGCAAACCTTCGGCAATCTTGCTGCCAAACTCCATTACGACCAGACGGTCGGTCAGCGTCATGACGAAGTCCATGTCATGCTCGACCAGCAAGATACTCATGCCCTCCGCTTTCAGTTTGCGCAGCAACGCTGCCAGCGCCTGCTTTTCCTGATAACGCAAACCTGCTGCCGGTTCATCGAGTAGCAGCAAAGTCGGGTCGCAGCATAGTGCGCGGGCGATTTCCAGGATGCGTTGCTGCCCCAGCGCCAGACTACCGGCTTGTTCGTATAACAGATGGCCCAGACCGACGCGTTCGAGTTGCGTTTTTGCCTCAAACAACAGACCGTTCTCTTCGGTTTTATTCAGACGCAACAGACCGGTGGCAATGCCTGTGACATCACCGTGTTTGCCGCGCAAATGGGCGCCAATCGCGACGTTTTCCAGTACCGTCATGGCCGGCAACAAGCGTACGTGCTGGAACGTGCGGGCGATGCCGCGACGCACGATCTGGCGTGACGACAAACCGGCTATTTGCTGCAGCTCGCCGTGGCTACGGAATTTAACCGAACCGCTGGTCAGCGGCAACACGCCCGTGACCAGGTTGAACATGGTTGATTTACCCGCGCCATTGGGGCCGATCAAGCCAACAATTTCTGCCGCCGCGACGCTGAACCCGATGTCGTTGACCGCCACCAGACCGCCGAACTGCTTGCGTGCGCGTGCGACCTCCAGCACGACTTCGCCCGCGCCATGCCTGGCGCGCATGGTCAATGCCGGTGCGGCGGCGGGCGCCAGCGCATGCTGTTTTGGCGGCAGCAGTTTACGCAGATAAGGCCATAGCCCTTCACGCGCACGCTGCAACAGCAGCACCATCAATATGCCGAAGACGATGGTTTCAAAATTGCCGTTCGACCCGAGTAGTTTCGGCAGCAACGATTGCAGCTGATCCTTCAGCAGCGTCAACAAGGTCGAACCAAGAATCGCACCCCAGACGTAGCCGGCACCGCCCACCACCGCCATGAACAGATATTCGATCCCGGCATTCAGGCCGAACGGGGTCGGATTTACCGCCCGTTGCAGATGCGCATACAGCCAGCCGGAGACGCTCGCCAACAACGCTGCCAGCACAAAAATCACGATCTTGATCCAGGCCGTATTCACACCCATTGCCTCAGCCATGACGCCGCCGCCATTCAACGCACGTATCGCCCGTCCCGGCCGCGAATTCAACAAATTCTGCACACCCAGCAACGCCACCAGCAGCACCGCCCAAATCAGGTAATACATCTTGCGCCCGTTATCGAGCGTGATGCCGAACAGGTCTATCGACGGAATGCCGTTCAGCCCATCGTACTTGCCAAGGAAATCCAGATTGCCAAACAAATAAAACAGCGACAGCGCCCAGGCGATCGTGCCGAGCGGCAGATAGTGACCTGACAGCCGCATCGTGATTGCGCCGATGCAAAACGCGGCGATCATCGTCACGCCGAGGCCGGCCAGCAACCCTAGCCACGGCGACAGACCGAACCGGGTGCTGAGATAGGCGCTGGAATACGCGCCGAGACCGACGAAGGCGGCCTGGCCAAAGGAAGTCAGGCCACCGACCCCGGTCAGCAATACCAGGCCCAGCGCGACGATAGAGTACAAGCCGATGTAGTTGGCCAGCGTAATCCAGTATTCCGGGGTCGGTAGAACCGGCAGCAACGCGATAACGGCCACGAAGGCCGGCAATAGCATCAAGGACCAGGAAAACTTGCGCACTATTGATCTCCCTCATCGACCTGCCGACTGGTCAGCGAGCGCCACAACAGCACCGGGATAATCAACGTAAACACGATGACCTCCTTGAAGGCGCTGGCCCAGAATGACGAATACGATTCCAGCAAGCCGACCAACAAAGCACCGGCGGCGGCAATCGGATAACTGCCGAGGCCGCCAATAATCGCGCCGACAAACCCCTTCAGCCCAATCAGGAACCCGCTGTCGTAATACACCGTGGTCAGCGGCGCGATCAGTACCCCGCACAACGCGCCAAGCGCCGCCGCCAGCGTAAATGCCAGGCGCCCGGCCTGCGTGGTGCCGATGCCGACCAGGCGCGCACCGAGACGATTGACCGCGGTCGCGCGCAATGCTTTGCCCGACAAGGTCCGCTCAAAATAAATATACAGTGCCAGGATCAGCGCTCCGGAAACGCCGACGATCACCACGCTCTGGCCGGTAATCACCAGGCCGCCGATCTCAACACGCGCGTCCGAAAACGGCATGGTGCGTGAACCTTCAGCGCCAAACATCAACAGGCCGATACCAATCAGCGCGTAATGCACCGCAACCGCGACGATCAGCAACACCAGCGTGCTGGCCTCGGCCAGCGGTTGAAACGCCAGCCGGTAAATCATCGGCCCCATCGGCACCACGATCAACAAGGTCAGCAGGACCTGGAGCGCCATCGGCAAATCGGGATGACCGTAGCAACGGGCGAGCGCATAGATGGCGATCGGCAACAACACGAATTTCAGGAATGCCAGGGGAATGCTACGAGCGGCGCTCAGGCGCGACTCGGACGTGCTGAAAATGGACCAGGCTTCCTGCGCAAAGCTGAAGATGCCCAGCAGCACCAGCAATGTTGCCGATAGCGGAAAACGATCCGCCTGCAGCGCCGCCATGGTCAGGGCGCCGAATGCGACGAACTCGCCCTGCGGAATGAAAATCACGCGGGTGACTGAAAATACCAGCACCAGCGCCAGTGCCAGCAACGCGTAGATAGCGCCACCGGTAATGCCATCCTGCGCCAGGATCGCGGCAATCGATAAGTCCATAGCGGGCCTGAAATGAAATTGCCGCCGGTGCCGGAACCCGGGCCAGCGGCAACAAAATTGATTAAATGTATCTCTGTAACCCTATCCCTGCTACCTGGCAGCGCCCAGCAGCTTCCACTTGCCGCCAACCACTTCGACCATCACCCGCGAGCGCTGGTCGTAACCGACGTGGTCGGTTGCGCTCATGTTGACGATGCCATGCGACACCGGCAGGTTCTTGATGGCTTCGATGCCATCCCGCAAGGCGGCGCGGAATTCCTTGCTGCCCGGCGCTCCTTTTTTGAGGGCTGCCGGCGTTGCTGCCGCGAGTAGCTGCCCCGCATCCCAGGCGTGGCCGCCGAAGGTCGAGACGCTGCCTGCGCCATAGGCTTTTTCGTAGGCGCTCCGATACGCCATTGCCGACTTCTTGACCGGGTTGCTGTCCGGCAGCTGTTCAGCCACCAGCAAGGGTCCCGCCGGCAGGAAGGTGCCTTCGCAATCCTTGCCGCAAACGCGCAGGAAGTCATTGTTGGCAACGCCATGCGTTTGATAAATCTTGCCTTTGTAACCGCGCTCTTTGAGGGTCTTTTGCGGCAACGCGGCAGGCGTGCCGGCACCGGCAATCAGCACCGCATCCGGATTGGCGCTGACGATTTTCAGGACTTGCCCGGTGACCGAGGTATCCGGGCGCGCAAAACGTTCGTTGGCGACAATCCTGATCTTGCGCAGCTCGGCCAGCTTGGAAAATTCGCGGTACCAACCTTCGCCGTAGGCATCGGAAAAGCCGATGAAGGCGACGGTCTTCACGCCGGCGTCAACCATGTGCGCAACGATCGCGGTCGCCATGTGCGAGTCGTTTTGCGGTGATTTGAAAATCCAGTGGCGCTTGGCATCGACCGGTTCGACCAGCGAGGCCGAGGCAGCCATCGAAATCATCGGCGTAGCGGATTCAGCTGCCACGTCGCTCATCGCCAGCGAATTGGGCGTCGTGGTGGAGCCGATCAGCAAATCGACCTTATCTTCGGTAATCAGCTTGCGCGCGTTCTTGACAGCGGTAGTCGTGTCGGTCGCATCGTCCAATACGATGTATTCCACTTTTTGGCCGGCGATCTGCTTCGGCAGCAGCGCGAAAGTGTTTTTTTCGGGAATGCCCAACGATGCAGCAGGGCCGGTGGCGGAAACGCTGACGCCGACCTTGATTTGGGCGAAGGCGTTGCCGACGCCGGCAGTCAGCATCAATGCAACTGCGGCGGAAAGGGCGCATCCCAACCAGGCTTGTTTCATACCTAAACTCCTTGTGATGACCGGATTTTTGCCACGCCGTTGGCGCGCGTGCCGGACGAGTGAATGAATTTGGAAAATGCGATCACACCAGAATCAAGGCGATTTGTTGCGCCGCGTCGTCGCATGGCTTGTGCTGAAAGCGCGTCTTGGCAAACCGTTGCCAGCGGCCAAGGACAAAACTGGTCAGTATGTTGGCGCGGATAGTCGCCTCCTGCTCGCTGGCCTCACCCTGGCTGGCGGCGATCCGCAACGCCTGTTTCAGCGCCAGTTCAACCCGGTCTACAAACTGGTTCATGCGTAACTGCAGGCGTTCATCCTCGTTTACCAGTGCCTCACCGATGATGACGCGCGTCATGCCGGGATTGCGCTCGGCAAAATTCAACAGCATCAGCGCCACAGCCTGGGCCTGCAACAACCCCTTTTCCTGCTGCTCGGTAATTTGATTGATCAAGCCGAACACGCTGGATTCAATGAAATCGATCAAGCCCTCAAACATCTGCGCCTTGCTGGCGAAATGGCGATACAACGCGGCTTCCGACACCTCCAGTTTGGCTGCCAGCGCGGCAGTGGTGATCTTTTCACCTTTGGGTTGCTCGAGCATCGTCGCCAACATTTGAAGGATCTGCAGCTTACGTTCGCCAGGTTTAGTTGTTGCCATATCGTATCGTCGTGTCAGTCAGTGATCTGTTGAAAATTAGCGTAGCCGATGAAGGTTATCCGCCAGGCGCCGCACGGATTTTACTTTGACATCGACGTAGCCGGTGCGCTTTGTCAGATTTGGCTGCAATAACTGACCGCTCTGCACCGACATTTTGGGAGTTTCAGGCAAATAGCCGGTCACCCACACCGTACGCATGCCGATCCGCTTGGCAGTCTTCAGGGTGGCGATGGTATCTTCCACTAAAATACAGCGATGGGCCGGGATGCGTTCGCGCGCGATTAACTTGCGTAATAAATGGGGCGACGGCTTCGGCCGGAGTTGCCGATGCACATGCATGGACTCGATGGCGATATGTTTGCCGAATTGACGCTGAAGGCGCAAATGGCGCATGACGTCGCGGGAATAGCGTAGCGGCGCATTGGTCAGCAAGATCTTGCGGCCGGGCAAACGCTTGAGCAAACTGATCAAGCCGCGCTCGGCCCGGATCATGCCGTACAGATCCTCAAAGCTATGGGCCTCGCGCAGGAAATCTTCAGTCCGTACTTCGTGATGCTTGACCAGACCCAGCAAGGTGGCGCCATAGCGCCGCCAATAGTCGGCCCGCACGGCATCCACCGTGGCCGTATCGGCGTCGACGCCATCCACGCCCAGCACGCGCGCCATGAAGCGATTCATGTTGTCATGGATCGCCGGAAAAATCGCGTACGAAGCGTTATGCAGGGTATTGTCCAGATCGAACAACCAGAGCGGTGTAGTATTTGCCACGGTTTTTTTAAAAGTTTAGTCAGATGCCAGGCATCAGGGAGAACATGTGCTGCGCCAGATTATAGTCAGTTTGCGTTGTCGGTTTAATAGGTATTGTGCGCCACGCATCGGTCAGCGTGCCGATCGACGTTGCCGTCCACACTATTTGATCCCGTTTTTTCTCGCAGCGCTGTATGCTGCGTCAACCCTGGCAAAGGATGTCGGCAGCAATGCGTCTACGCCAATCCCGACGGCAAGACAGGGCGGCGCACTCTTCAAGGTTGAGCGCGGCGGCCATACCACCTATCTGTTCGGCACCATCCATGTCGGCCAGGCTGACTTTTTCCCGCTCGCGCCGCCGGTCATGGCGGCGCTGCGGAAGTCGTCCCGTATCGCGATCGAAATCGATGCCAGCGATACGCAGGCAGTCGGCCAACTCATACAGCAATATGCGTTATATCCGAACGACAGCGCATCTGCACAAGATATGCCGGCAGCGCTACAGCAACAGGTCAACGCGTTGCTGGCAAAATACCGCATGAGTGCGACCGAAGTCGTGCGCATGAAACCATGGCTGCTGGCTACGGTGCTGACGATAGCGGAATATGCCGGCAACGGCATGCATAAGGAACAAGGCGTAGACAACTACCTTTCCAGCTATGCGCAGGCGCAACACAAACCGTTGGTCGGACTGGAAAGCGTCGAATATCAGTTGTCGCTGCTAGGTAATTTGTCGATCTTCGATCAAACCCGCTTTTTACAGGACACCGTCAACGATTTGCAGGATCCGGTACGAGCGCGCAAGGCGCTCGCATTGGTGGCGTTGTGGCGCAGCGGCGATCTGACTGGCCTGGAAAAACTGTTGAAAGAGATGACCGACGACGACACCTTTAGCGGAAAATTCGTCCAGCGGGCGTTACTTGACGGACGTAATCCGGCGCTGGCCGACGCGGTCGAGAAATTGCTCCACTCCGCCAACACCACGTTTGCCGGCATCGGCATGCTGCATCTGGTGGGAGACGCCAGCGTACCGACGTTGTTGCGGCAACGCGGCTACATCGTGCAGCGGACCTATTAGACGCGGTCACCGCGGTATAGGCACCGGCGGTTTCATTGACGGCCTTGGTACGACTGCGTCATTCGGCTTATTTACATTTTCAGGGGCGGGGGGCAACAATGCTGTATTGAAAAATTCTAAGGAATAAAGATGCCCGGAATTTCGCATGCAAGCCCACCGACTACGTTCGTCAACCAGTGGCAACACGAAGTTCATGACGAACCCGCCATCAACGAACAATGCCAGGGCGCGCAGACGGTCATCCCGCTGGAGCCTGCTGCCGCTTGCGGGAACCCCGAACAACGAGATCTTGAACGGTGTTTTGCCAAAGCCTTCAAGTGCGCATGCAATACAACCGGCTTGTCGCAGACTTTTTACCGGCCGGAATTCGATCGTGCAGACACCGCTCTGAAGCACGCCGCCCCCCTTAACGCAACATGCGACGCCGATCTGGATGCCGTTTTCCAAAATCTCGATACATTTCTCGACGAATTAAAGCGAACCGGAGACCAGGGACTGAAGTTCCGTCTATGGCGTGATGGCATATCGCTGGCGACCAGTGCCGCGCTGCTGGCAACCATTACCTTTGCATTGATGTCCGAGGAAGAGCGAAGTCGCGACGATTTCAGTGCGGCGAATCATCCTGCCGGCACTCTCGCTGCCGACTGGAGTTTGGCTCTGATCGAGTGGAGCAAGGCGCTGGTAACGACGAGCCTCAGCTATCCGACATTAAAACGGCACCACCTGGTCGACGAATTCGTTAAACGCGTGACAGCAAGCGCCGCCCTGCTCGCTGCCTGCCAGGAAGATCAGGCGACGACA
Source organism: Glaciimonas sp. OK215 (assembly GCF_057787885.1). Lineage (NCBI taxonomy): Bacteria > Pseudomonadati > Pseudomonadota > Betaproteobacteria > Burkholderiales > Oxalobacteraceae > Glaciimonas > Glaciimonas sp. OK215. The sequence continues at coordinate 6,308,705 of NZ_CM173544.1, read as the reverse complement.
TCGCCGGTAAGAAACGCGTCGCAATGGGACGCCGTTAAACGCAGCGCACTGCAATGCACAGAAAAAGGGCGGGATGTTTCCACGCTATTTACCTTGCTCAATGCAACGTTGCCGGTGGCAAGAGGCCTGTTATGGAGTGCCGAGATGACGGGCGGCGGCACAACGCCTGCGTCATGGCGCGGCTTGCTACGACTGGTGCAGAATGGCTCCGATAGCATGCGATCCATCGTCAGCACCGTCGGCACGGCAGCGCGCAACAAACTCTTCGCCATCGAACTCGACCAACTCAAAACAGCGCTGCCTGCGCTCAGGGAGCAATTCCGGCATTGCAACGCCGAAGACGTTTTGCCGCAACTGAAGAAAATGGAACTGCTTTTTTCAGTTTGCAGCACGCCGCTGCTCAGTCGCATTGCAGCATCCAAAGAATTGATCGCCGCTTTTAAAAACACGAACATAGCGTCGCGGGATGCATTGCAGGATTTCCTCGAACACCGTCATATTCAGGTCGCAACCGATGGCAAATTTCTGTCCAGCGAGGCGCCGGAAAACCATTGGGGAAAACACCTTGCGGGAGGAATATACAAAAGCACGCTCAGCACGGCGCTGCGCGCACCATACCGCCTGACGCTTGAAACGCAACATCACATGAGCAAGCCGTCGGAAGGTATCGTTGCCAGCCAAACTGCCTGGGGAAATACGGCGGACGCTGCGGCGGAAAGCGTGGTAGCGCAGCCGCGTGTCTAGACGAGACTTGCCTGCGGGCGTTGGTGCATGGGCTCCGCTACGGGTTGCTGCCTCGCCGGGCTGGAAATTAGTTACACTCATCGGATGCACAAGCCTCCCCCACCTTTGCCGCCAATCGTGCGCGCACCTGACAATTCCGATCACGCCGCAATGAGCGACGTCCAGCCCCCTGTTGCAGCCTGGTTCCAGCAGGATCGCTATACCATCCTCGATACCGCATTTGAATCCGGCCGGCATTTCCTCGCAACCTGGCAGGCATGGCGCGACGATCCAGCACGACCGCAGCAGCTGCACTACCTGGCGCTGCTGCCAGCGCCCTTATCGATCGCAGAGCTGATCCGGGAACACGCAGCCTGGCCGCAATGGTCGACACTCTCCGACGCACTGCGCGCAGTCTGGCCGTCATTGATGCCGGGCTTCCATCGCCTCTATCTGGAACGGGATCACATCGTACTGACGCTGATGTTTGGCAACAGCAGCGCATGTCTGCGCCAGATCGATGCCGCTATCGATGCCTTTTATGTGGTCGGCGCGGCAACGCGAGAATGGCCGTTGCCTGTGCTGGCGAGACTGGGAAGATTGGCGACGGCGCAGGCGAAACTGACTATTTCCGCCCTCACCGAGGGCAAGCAGAAAGTGCTGGAACAGACCGGATTTGTATTTGAAAGCACGGCTACGGCAAAGTCAGCTACTGCGCATGCTTGTTTCGCTCCGCGCTGGCAACCCTCGCCTGCCCGCACCGATACCGTTTCCAACCCACGCCACGCCATTGTTCTCGGCGCCGGATTGGCAGGTGCTGCCGCTTGTCAGCGACTGGCATTACGCGGCTGGCAAGTGACATTGATCGAACGTCATCCCGCTATAGCGCAAGAAGCATCCGGCAACGCCGCCGGCATCTTCATGCCGTTATTGTCCCGAGACGACAATCCGACCTCACGCCTGAGCCGCAGCGCCTATCTTTTCGCACGCCATGTCTGGCACAGTCTGGGCGGGATCGGCAATGCCTTCTCCGGTGCGGCGTGCGGCGTGCTGCAAGTTGCGCGCGATCCCGCCCATGCAAGCGCCCAGCAAGGATGGTCGCAACAGGCAAATTTCCCCGCCGAATATGCGCAGTGGATGGAGCAGCCAGCGGCCAGCGCATTGCTGGGAACCACCGTCAGTAGTGGCGGCTGGCTGTTCCCGGGCGGCGGCTGGGTGCATCCGCACAGCTTGTGTCAGGCCTTGCTGCAAGCTTGCGGCGCGCGTTTGCACACGCATTTCAATCGGTCGGTAAGCACGCTGAAAAAAACGGCCGGCGGCTGGCAGGCATGCGACAACAATGGCGCTGTGATTGCCAGCGCGCCGGTAGTGATTCTGGCGAACGGGATGGGTGCCATCGGTTTTCCCCAGACTTGCGACTTGCCGCTGACAGCCATCCGCGGCCAGGTCACGTATGTCAACGCAGACAGCGCCCCCAGGATTGCGCAGGTCCTCTGCGGCGATGGCTATCTGACCCCTGCCGCAAACGGCGTTTGCAGCATAGGCGCGACCTATGACGATGACCATGAAGCGAACTTGCGGCAAAACAGCCAGGATGAAAACCTTGCCCGTCTAATCAACATCCTGCCCGACTGGCAAGCCGATCCGGCGCAACTGCCACTGGCCGGCCGGGTTGGCTTTCGCTGTGTTTCAAGCGACCGCCTCCCGTTAGTCGGCGCACTGCCGGATACGCAGGCAAAATCCGCATTGCGCGAACCGCGCCTGCAAGACATACCGCGTTTGCCGGGGCTATATGGCTTGCTGGGGTATGCCTCGCGCGGTTTGATCTGGGCACCGCTCTCGGCGGAATTGCTGGCAGCGAAATTGAATGGCGAGCCGTTGCCGATTGAGGCCGAACTGGCCGCGGCGCTGGACCCTGCACGCTTCTTATTGAAAGCGCAACGGCGACGCGGCGCACCATAGACACCAACTCAGGAAACAAAAAGAGCGCTCAAAGGCGCTCCTTTTGACTTTGCCGCCAGGCCCACGTGCGAGGGCCAACCATCGGTGTTTTATCGCTCCCAGCCGTATTCGCGAAACCGCCAGTCACCGCGCGGCCCCTGCTCCCAACGTGGCGCACGGTAACGATAGCCGCGATGGACCCGTATGTATTGGCCGCCAACCCAGACGTGGCGGTAGCCATTCCAGCGCCAGTAACCCGGCGCCCATACAAAGCCGCCGCGCGGCGGTGGCAATGGTTCATACCGTGGTGGCGGCGGCGCTACTTGCACCCCGACAACAACCTGCGCCTGCGCCTGCGATAGCGGTGCCATGAACCCGGCACTGATGGCGAGCAAGCCGACGCCAAGAATCGATTTGAACTTCATGAGAAACCTCCTTTAAGTTGGCCAAGTCACGATTGGAAATATAGGCTAAAGAATTAGCAGAAGCTGTAATTTTTTGTTTCCAAATATATACGCATAGCGGGTTTTACGGCATTTTTGACACAGTTTGAAACACCTGTTCCGAACGCTTCCGTAAAAGCCGAATCAACAGGCCCCTAAGGTAAAATGGCAGCCATCTTGCCGTTGCAACGCATACCCGCATCCATCCCATGACGACGGCACCAACAATTCATCAAGATTACCGGAACATCCATGTTGCGATTGAACGAAATACAACTCCCGCTCGACCACTCGGAAGACGCGCTCCATGGCGCGATTCTCGAACGGCTGGGGATTAAGCCTGAAGCCTTGCTGGGCTTCACGATTTTCCGTCGTAGTTATGACGCGCGCAAAAAGAACGCGGTGATCCTGACCTATACAGTCGATGTCGAGGTCAGGGAAGAGGCGGTAGTGCAGCAACGTCTTAAGGCGCATAAACATGTGACGAGCACCCCCGACATGCTGTACAAATTTGTTGCGCACGCCAGCGGTGCGGAAAAATCGCGTCCGGTGGTGATCGGAACCGGCCCCTGCGGTCTGTTTGCGGCCTTGATTCTGGCGCAGATGGGTTTTCGGCCGATTATTCTGGAACGCGGCAAAGCCGTGCGTGAACGTACCAAAGATACCTGGGGACTATGGCGCAAACGCGAGTTGCAGCCGGAATCGAATGTGCAATTTGGCGAAGGCGGCGCCGGCACTTTTTCCGATGGGAAACTGTGGACCCAAATTAAGGATCCCAAGCATTACGGCCGCAAAGTGCTGACCGAATTCGTCAAGGCCGATGCGCCGGATGAAATCATGTATGTCAGCAAGCCGCACATCGGCACCTTCCGTCTGGTCAAGATGGTCGAGCAAATGCGCGCGTCGATTGAAGAGTTGGGCGGAGAATTCCGTTTTCAGCAAAAAGTCCAGGACCTGGAAATCGAGAATGGTCAAATCCGCGCCGTGGTTCTGGCCAGCGGTGAAACCATCGTCAGCGATCACGTGGTACTGGCGATCGGCCATAGCGCGCGCGATACTTTCCAGATGCTGTACGAGCGCGGTGTGTATGTCGAAGCCAAACCGTTTTCACTCGGCTTCCGGATCGAGCATCCGCAATCGCTGATCGACAAGTGCCGCTTCGGTCCCAGCGCCGGCCATCCGCTCCTCGGCGCAGCGGATTACAAATTGGTGCACCATTGCGCCAATGGCCGTGCGGTTTACAGCTTCTGCATGTGCCCTGGCGGTACCGTGGTCGCAGCGACATCCGAGCCAGGACGCGTCGTCACCAACGGCATGAGCCAATACTCGCGCAATGAACGCAATGCCAACAGCGGCATCGTGGTCGGCATCACGCCAGCCGATTATCCGGGCCATCCGCTGGCGGGGATCGCCCTCCAGCAGCACTGGGAAACACGTGCCTACGAACTCGGCGGCAGCAATTACGACGCGCCGGGACAACTGGTCGGCGACTTTCTTGCCGGTCGCGCATCCACCGAATTCGGTAGCGTGCTGCCGTCTTACAAACCCGGCGTCCATCTGGGCGACCTGAGCACTGCTTTGCCGGATTACGCGATCACCGCAATGCGTGAAGCAATACCGGCGTTCGATAAACAGATTCGCGGCTTTGCGATGGCCGATGCGGTGCTGACCGGTGTCGAAACCCGCACCTCGTCCCCGGTGCGCATCAAACGCCACGACGACACCTTGCAAAGCCTGAACACTGTCGGTTTGTTCCCGGCGGGCGAAGGCGCCGGTTATGCCGGCGGCATTATGTCGGCAGCCATTGACGGCATCCGCGTGGCCGAAGCGGTGGCGCTGAGCATGGCGAGCAAAACCAGTTAAAGGAAATGGCGCAGCGCAGACACCGAACTCCATGCACAAACCTGAAGTTCGGTGTCTGCGCTCAATCGATGCGATGAAGGATTTTCCGGAACCGGTATCCAGGCCGAAGGAACAAGTAACGACCGGATCAATTCCCTGCAGCCCCAACTACCGCACACATCATACTGATCGCCCCCATGTCAATCCCGTCGACCGGGATAGTTATTGACTCATCGTCATGCTTGGCACCGATCACATACAGCAACGGCAAAAAGTGCTCGGCAGTCGGCACGGCCAACTTGCCATCCTGTCCCAACGCCGCGTAATCCACCACTTGCTGCAAATCGCCACGCAATAAACTCTCTCGAATCCGCGTGTTGAAACGCACCGCCCAATCATGGGCCGGCGCCGTCGGATCCCAGTTCATCAGGCGCAGATTATGCACCACGTCGCCGCTGCCGATAATCAACACGCCCTGCTCGCGCAACAGCGCCAGTCGGCGTCCCAGATCAAAATGAAATTGCGGCGGCTGGGTGGCATCGATACTCAACTGAATCACCGGCACGTCGGCCTGTGGAAACGCCTTGACCAACACCGACCAGGTGCCGTGATCGAGCCCCCAGGAGTGATCCATCCCGACCTCAAGCGGCGCCAGCAAATCACGCAGCTGCGCAGCCAAAGCCGGATCGCCGGCAGCCGGATATTGAATATCGAACAAGGCCTGCGGAAAGCCGCCAAAATCATGGATGGTCTTCGGGAACGACATCGCCGTGACACTCGTGCCATGGGTATACCAATGGGCCGAGATAGACAGAATCGCTTTGGGTTTCAGCGCTGCAACATTGGCTCCCAACTGCTCCCATGCGGCGGTGTAACGGTTGTCTTGCACGGCATTCATGGGACTGCCGTGACCGAAAAATATCGCTGGCATGCGGGTCGGAACAACTTTGCTCATCTCAATTTCTCCGCTGATGATGGTGGTGATGAATATTACGCGCTAAGTCGATGTGGGTGGAACAGCTGGCGCAAGCTAGCTATTGCATGACGCCATGCGCATCATGAGTTGATATGAATTTGATATCAAAATATTCAGCAAATCCGTAAACCCACATCCAAGTTAAGCACTGTATATTTTTCGGATTGAAAGAAAAATACGTATAACAGAAAATGATCATTCCGGATTTCAAAATAATAGGCGCGGCGATGAATCTGTTTGAATCGATGAAGGTCTTTGTCAAAGTCGCCGACAGCGGCAGTCTGTCGGGTGCGGCGCGCGCGCTGGATATGTCGAATCCGTCGGTGACCCGCCATATTGCCGACCTCGAAACTTACTTGCATGCGCGCCTGTTCAACCGTAGCACCCGCCGCTTGAGCCTCACCGATACCGGCGCCGCGTATCTGGAACGCAGTCGCCAGGTATTGTTCGATCTGGAGGAAGCGGCGATGGCCGCCAACACCAGTGCCGCCAGCCCGACCGGAATATTGCGCATCAACGTGCCGGTGTCATTTTCAGTCAATCATCTGGGCCGCGTGTTGCCGCTGTATGCGCAGCGCTATCCACATGTGGCGCTGGATGTGTCGCTCTCGGATCGGGTAGTTGATCTGGTCGACGAGGGTTACGACCTGGCGATCCGGATCGGCAAGCTGCAAGGCCAGAGTCTGGTCGCGCGCAAAATTGCGCCCGCCCGGATTCTGCTGTGCGCGGCTCCGGCCTATCTTGAAAAAAATGGGGTGCCACAACATCCGGCGGACCTTGAAAATCATGCCTGCCTGAATTATGCGTACTCGACGCCACGCGATGAATGGCGCTTTTTACGGGATGGGAAAACCTATGCGGTGCGCGTCAAGGGCGGACTCCATACCAACAACGGCGACCTGCTGCGGGAAGCGGCTCTGGCCGGGATGGGGATTATTCGACAGCCATCTTTCATTGTCGGCGACGATGTGCGCGGCGGACGCCTGGTCCCGCTATTGCCGAAGTATCACAATGAGGAGCTGTCTATACACGCGGTGTACCCGAGCCGCCAGCATCTGTCCGCCAAGGTCCGTACCTTTGTCGATTTTCTGGCGGAACAGTTTGGCGACACACCGTATTGGGATCGCGATCTGCCGGCGGATTGATGTCGCAGACCAATGCATCGCGAGGCGGTTGCCGCCTGCGGTCGGCAGGCGCCATCACAAATGGAAATGCCGCATAGCAAGCTATGCGGCATTTATTTTGTACTGCCGAAAATTACTTCTTGCTGCGACTAGCCTTATCAGCTGTTTGCGCGAACTGGGTTGCTGCGTTGTTCAGATTCGCTTCCAGTGTTTCTACTGCCTGCTTGGCCGATTTGGTCAGTTGCTCGTAACCGGCGTTGGCGTTACCGATCACGGATTTCAGAATGGCGATGGCATTTTCCGAACCAGCTGGCGCATTCTTGCTGACTTCATCGATCAGGGCATTGATGCGGCGGCTGGTTTCTGCGATTTGCGCTTCAGCGGCTTTGGTCAATTCTGCCTGGGTACCGGACGCGATGCCTTGCAGGTCGCGACCGTAAGCGGCTGCCTTTTCAGCGCCGGGCTTGGCTTGCGATGCCGAAATCGACATGAATTCCTGTGCATCTTTCGCGCCCAGCAGTTGCTTGGCGGAAGCGCTCGACTCTTCCATGGATGCCTTGGCGGCACTCATGTTCAATTCGATGACTTTTTCAACGCCTTCGAAGGCTTTGGTGGTCAGCGTGTTCAGCAATGCTAATTGCGCTTCGAAATGGGCTTTGGTCGCTGCGGAAAACTGCTCTTGGAATGAAAACATGGTCTTCTCCTTAAATTAAGAGGAATGCTACTTACGGTCAGCGACCAAATGGTGCGCTGCAACAATGCGTATTTTACATACAGAAATCTTGGTGTCAAGAATTATTGTGCAACGCAACAAATATCGTTTTAATAATTAACAATTGTCACCTAACAGCGTACTTATCCCACAACAACGCTTATCCCGCAAGCGCGCACACTTTCCTTGCATCAAACGTCTTTCCCTTGCTGAGCAGACAGCGGCGATAAACCAGAATGCTGTTTTCAAAATATACCCGTGCCTGTTTGAGTGGCAGTGCGGCCAAGCGTTCCGCCATTTTTCGGCTGACTTGAAAATGTTGATAATCAATCGGCTGCCGCCAGTCGCCACCCCAAATCGGGAAGCCATGCGCGGCAAAAATATCCACCACCTGCTGATCCACCATCCCCGGACGGTGTGGCAGACGCGTTGCGTAAGGTTTGCCGGCAGGCGGACTGACTTCGGCCAATCCCTGGACATCGCGCCGCACATAAGGGTTTTGCAGAGGATTGATATCGATCGCCAGGCCATAAGCATGCAACGAAACTGCGATGCCGCCGGTGATCGGCCGATGATTGAAGGCAGACGTATTATTGTCGGCCATGGAGGCGGCGTCGTCGCCGTGATAATTGGCCATCAGACGCGCACGCGCCAATGGCACACGGCGCTCAAGCAGCAACTTGAAAATGGTTTGTACCTGGGGGGCAACGGCAGCCATCACCATGATTTCACCGTCATCATGCATCCGGCCGTCGAAGTCGACATAAGAGAAACGCAGCACCTGCAGTTGTGAACAACGCACCGGCGTCCCCGGCCGCATAACATGCTCTTCCTGAAGGCGGGTGCAGCGTGCGCTGTCGACCGGCGTCAATTCGGCGTCCGGGGCCGCAGCAGCAGCCCAACCAACGCCGGCAAGCAGCAACATCAGAGCGCGCAAATGCCGGCTTCCGATCACACGGCTACCGCGCTCAAATCATGTATCACCAGTCCCGCATCGGTTTTGCCAAACATCTCAATACTGGCGCGTTGTATCGCCTGCATCGCATCCTGATAGCCTTGCTCCCAGCGCCACTGCACAGAGCCTTGGGAGAAATTGACATCCTTCGACGCCATGTTCCAGTCATGACCGCCATACCGCAAACGCACCAGGTGGATGGTGCTGTCGTCGGCGAGTCCTGCAAATTCCTTGAGGTCGGACTTGCTGCGCTCTGCTACCGGCAATTTGTTGTATAGCAAGCGGGCCGTGCGACGCAGTTGGTGCATGCGCAAATAGTTTTCGATATGCCGTTGCGAGCGCGAGGCGAACGTGACATCTTTCTGTCGCGTCTGCACCTCATCGAGCGTGCGCGGCTCGTCACCGTCAGCGCTCCACAGATCGACCATCACGCAAACCGTATCGACACGCGGCCGGTCGGTGCGATCGTCCTGATCGTCGAGCACGATTTCCAGCGGCGTGTTGGAATACAAGCCGCCATCCCAATACAAGTCGCCGTCGACGCGGACCGGTGCGAAACCGGGTGGCAACGCACCGCTGGCCATGATGTGCTCAATCCCTATCTGGCGTTGTTCGGAATCGAAACAGACCAGATTGCCGCTGGTAACTTTCATCGCGCTGACGGTCAGCCGGATACTGTCGGGGCAATTCAGAAAATCCAGATCAACCAGCCGCCCCAAGGTTTCGGCCAGCGCCCCGGTATCATAAAAACTCGCCTGCTCCGGCTCCACCGGCCAGCCCAGCGCGAACGGATTCAGCGGCCGCGGCGTAAAAAATCCCGGCACGCCGCGCAGCACCGTATCCAGCGTGGTCCACCAGGTACTGTTCTGCCGCACGGCATCCGGAACCTTGGCCATATCGACCAGGTCCTTGTGCGAGACCGACTCCCAGAATTCTTTCAGACGCGATAGGCGCAGATCGCGCCGGTTGCCCGCGATGATCGCGGCATTGATCGCACCGATTGAGGTTCCCACCACCCAGTCCGGCGTCAGGTTGTTCTCATGCATGGCGTGATAGACGCCGGCCTGATATGCCCCAAGCGCACCGCCACCTTGCAGCACCAGCACCACGCGTGGCGGGCTGACAGCCGGGTTATCCGCGGCTTTGGTTTGGGTTTTGACGTTGCCGGGTCCGGCCGCTGCCGGTTTCGCAGCAGGCTGTGCGCTTGCCCGAATCTTGGTGGTGGCTTTATTGGTCATGTGGCGCCATTCTTCGTAGGGATAGAGCGCTTATCTTAACCGACTTGCTTTCACTTCTTCCTGATCAGGTAAATCGCCAGCCCGATAATCACCACCACGCTCAGCTCTAACCCAACCACAACATAGTTCGTTAACATCTGTTTCACCAATTCTGTCAAAGATAAATTCATGATGCCGCTGAATCAGGGAACCCGGTACAAACACCCCATGCCCAATAAAATCAGCGACGAAACGGCAGCATGGCCGATGATACAACTAATCCGGTGCCGCCCCTCCCAAAAACGTGCTCCGCTCCAAGACGCGTAAAATCACGACTTATTGCGCCCGTCCGCACCCATCTACCCTAGCCCCCATCATGACCATCCTGCTGTCTACCCTCAACGCCCGCTATTCCCACGCCTCGCTCGGCCTGCGCTACCTGCAAGCCAACATGGGCGATCTGCGCGACGACACCCAGCTGCATGAATTCGTGATCGGCGCAAAAACCACCGATATCGTCGAAAAACTGCTGGCGCACAGAGCTACAGACGGCGGCACCACCATCATCGGCTTCGGCGTCTACATCTGGAATATCGAAGAAAGCACCAAAGTGGTGGCGATGCTGAAATGCGTGGCGCCCGAGATCGTGATCGTGCTGGGCGGACCGGAAGTGTCCTACGAATCCGAACAGCAACAGATCGTCAAACTCGCCGATTACCTCGTGACCGGCTGGGGCGACGTCACTTTCCCGGAGCTATGCCGGCAAATTGTCAACGGTCCCAAGCCACTGATGAAAACCCACATCGGCAAGCAACCGCCGATGGAAGATATCACGCTGCCATATTCCCTCTACAGCGATCACGATATCGCCCACCGCACGCTGTATGTCGAAGCGTCGCGCGGCTGTCCGTTCAAATGCGAATTTTGCTTGTCGGCGCTGGACAAGACCGCCTGGCCGTTCGGCCTCGAGAATTTTCTGGCGGAGCTGGAGTCGCTCCATGCGCGCGGCGCCCGCTTGTTCAAGTTCGTCGACCGCACCTTCAATCTGAACGTCAAAACCAGTCTGAAGATACTCCAGTTTTTCCTCGATAAGCTGGCTGCCAATCCCGACGATCCGGTGTTTGCGCACTTTGAGCTGGTCCCCGATCATTTACCGGATGCGTTGAAGGAAGCCATCACCAAATTCCCTGCCGGCGCGCTGCAATTTGAAATCGGGATTCAGAGTTTCAATCCTGAAGTCCAGGTGCTGGTCAGCCGCAAACAAAACAACCAGAAAGCCGCCGAAAATATACGCTGGCTGATCCAGGAATCGCATGCCCATTTGCACGTTGACCTGATCGCCGGCCTGCCTGGCGAAGATGTCGATAGCTTCGCCCGCGGCTTCGATCAGCTGGTCGCACTGGAACCACATGAAATCCAGTTCGGCATACTGAAGCGCTTGCGCGGCACCCCGATCATTCGCCATACCCAGACCTTCGGCCTGGTCTTTGATCCGCATCCCCCCTACACCATCCTCGCTACCGATCGCATCGACTTCAGTACCATGCAGCGGCTGGTGCGATTTTCGCGTTACTGGGATCTGGTCGCCAATTCCGGCCGCTTTGCCCACACCTTGCCGATCATTCTCGGCGCTACGCCGTTTTTCAGCTTCATGGCATTTTCGGATTGGCTATATGCTAAAACCGATGCCACCCATCGGATCGCAATGGACCGGCTGGCGGGCCTGGTCGGACAGTGGTTGCGCCTGCAGGGATTAAGCGAAGCGAGCGTGAACGCAGTGCTCAGCACCGACTACGCGGGTCAGCCGCCGAAGCCGGCGAATACCTCGGCCGCTGCGCCAAAGCCGGTTAGCGCCAAAGAACCCGCACAGTCGGTGGCGCCGCAACGACAGGCACGTCATTTGAGCGCTTGATTTAAAAATGGAATCAGGCTTTCCGCTGGCTGCGCCATGCGGCGATCAACTGTTGCGAAACCGCATCTATGGCCTCCAGCGAGACGCTGCCGACTTGATTAAAAATCATCAACGCATACACGCTCGCCAGCGTATTCACCTCTGGTGACAGTGCGCATTCCTCGCCAATCGCGGGGCGCTGCAGACGCCAGTAATTGATGGCTTCTTCGAGTTCAGGCAATGAAATATTCATGGCGGTATTGTACCCGTGGAATTTTACCGTTTGCCAACTGAGACGACCTAAAACACTACGCCGGCAACCAAAATGATATTCGCATACGGCGCACACTCGCCAGTCCGGACGATCGCGCGCGCGCCTTGCGTCAGACGCTTGAATTCAGTATGCGGCAACATCCGCTTGTCGGGCAAGCCCAGGGCATTGATCCGGGCTGCCAGCTGCGGACTGTGACGCGCCAACTCATCGGCCAGCAGATGATGTTCCACCTGCATTTCACTCAACACCGCGTTCAAGGTGTCGATCAGGCCAGGGATACCACGCGTCAGCGCCAGATCGATGCGTGGCACACCGTCCGGTACCGGCAAGCCTGCGTCACCGATCACTACCATATCGCCATGGCCGAGGGACGCGATCAATTGCGACAAGGCGATGTTTAGCAGAGGAGTTTTCTTCATGTTGGCAGTCCGCTTCTTATTGAATGCTTATGGCAGGGTGGATGCCGCCGCTGACAGCAACTCGCTACCAGCAACAGGGGGAAATCAAGTGTAACGCATACCTAACAGGCATTTCACGCTGCACTTGATACGCGGCGCCTCTCGCCGCTCCGGCCTATTTCAGTTATTGTTGCTAGCAGCGAACCTCAGAACCGCAGATCAAGGAATGGACATGACGAATTCAAGTGCGAATGTATTGCGTAGTTTTTATCCGGCTATCGAGCCGTTCCAGCATGGCATGCTGGACGTGGGCGACGGTCACCTGATTTACTGGGAAGAATGCGGCAATCCACACGGCAAGCCGGTGGTTTTTCTGCATGGCGGCCCCGGCTCTGGTTGCAGCGAAAATCACCGGCGGCTGTTCGATCCCGCGCGTTACAGAATTGTGCTTTTCGATCAGCGCGGCTGCGGGCGCAGTCTGCCGCACGCCCGCCTGGAGGCGAATACCACCTGGCATCTGGTCGACGATATCGAAAAACTACGCGTACTGCTTGGGGTGGAGAGCTGGCAAGTGTTCGGCGGTTCCTGGGGCAGCACGCTGGCGCTGGCTTACGCCCAGACCCATCCGCAGCGGGTGACCGAATTGATCGTGCGCGGTATTTTTACGGCGCGACAGCTGGAACTCGACTGGTTCTATCAAAGCGGCGCTTCGATGATTTTTCCGGAAGCATGGAAAGAATTTGTGGCAGCGGTGCCGGAAGCTGAGCGTGGCGACTTGATGTGCGCCTATCACCGGCTATTGAATCACGGCGATCAGCAGATACAACTGGCAGCGGCACAAGCCTGGAGCAGATGGGAAGGGCAGGCGGCCACCCTGCTGCCGAACCCGGCATTTGTAGAAGAGTTTGCCGAAGCACATCATGCGCTGGCCGTCGCCCGCATCGAAAATCACTACTTTGTGAATGCAGGATTTTTCACGCCGGATCAATTGATTCAGAATGCGGGCAAGCTCAACGGCATTCCCGGGGTCATCGTGCAAGGCCGCTACGACGCCATTTGCCCACCGCAAACCGCATGGGAATTGCATCAGGCGTGGCCGCTCAGTGAGCTCATCATGGTTGCCGATGCAGGGCACGCGGTGACCGAGCCGGGCATCTTGCATTACTTGATTGAGGCGACTGATCGGTTCGGCCAGATCTAAGGAACAGCCCATATAGATGTCCGAAAACGGCTAGACGGTGCCCGTTGCAGGGCGTATAAATGGCACATGAAAACTGCACTCCCGGACCGCCAGGAAAGTATCACAACGACTCAGTCGGCCGCTGCTACCGGCGCGCTCAACGATGAGAGCTGCTACCGTGCGCTGGCGGCCAAGGACAGCCGTTTCGACGGCGTCTTTTTCGTTGGCGTCAACACCACCGGCATCTACTGCCGCCCGATCTGCAGCGCCAAAACGCCGCGCCCTTCTTCGTGTACTTTTTATGCAAGTGCCGCCGCTGCAGAAGCGGCCGGTTTTCGCCCTTGCCTGCGCTGCCGGCCGGAATTGGCACCGTACGCTGTACAGCAGAATCTGGCTTACGCGGTTTGGCAACGCATCGCCGCCGGTGCGCTCAATCACAACGGCGAAGACGGCAAAGATGGCGGCGACCTCGAACACCTGGCGGCCGAAGTGGGTCTGTCGTCACGCCAGTTGCGCCGGGTTTTACACCAGCACTTCGGCGTCACGCCGATCGAACTGGCGCAAACCCAGCGTCTGCTATTTGCAAAAAAACTACTCCAGGAAACCGGTTTATCGATGACCGCGCTAGCCGACGCCGCAGGCTTTGGCAGTGTGCGGCGCTTCAATGCTTTATTCAATGCGCGTTACGGGATGGCGCCGACTGCGCTGCGCCGGCAACACACACAGGGCGAGACAGCTTCGGTGCCCGACGCAGTCGATGTGGTGACGGTGCGGCTGGCGTATCGACCACCGTTTGCCTGGGAACACATGCTGGCTTATCTGCAGCCGCGCCTGATCGCCGGTGTCGAGTCGGTACAGCTGGCGCAAGCCCGCCCCGCTTATCTGCGCAGCATACGCATCGACAATGTCAGCGGCTGGTTACGCGTCACGCATCTGGCCAAACAGCGCCAGCTGGAGCTGGATGTCGCCCCCAGCCTGGCGCCGCTGCTGATGCCGCTGCTGGCGCGGCTACGCAATCAATTTGACCTCGATGCCAATCCGGCGTTGATTGCGGCGCACCTGAGACTGGATCCTGCGCTTGCGGGCCTCCTTGATGCACAGCCTGGTATCCGCGTTCCCGGCACCTTCGAGCCATTTGAACTGGCAGTGCGGGCGATATTGGGACAGCAAGTCAGCGTTGCCGGCGCCACTACCTTGACCGCACGCCTGGTGAGCCGCTTTGGCGCAGTGGCCGAGACGCCGTTTCCAGCGGTGACGCATCATTTCCCCGAGGCCGGCGTGTTGGCGACACTCCCGGTTTCCGAGCTGGCGAGCATCGGCGTGCCGACATCGCGCGCGCAGACCATACGGCATATGGCGCAATACGCGGCTGAGGGGAAACTGCGCATCAAACCCGGCGCGGGCCTGGAGGAAACAATCGCGCAATTGACTGCGATACCCGGCATCGGCAACTGGACCGCGCATTACATCGCCCTGCGCGCTTTACGTTTTCCGGATGCGTTTCCGGCCGGTGATCTGGGGCTACAAAAAGCGCTGGCAACAACCGGCGGCCGCCTTACCGAAAAACAACTCGCTGCCATCGCGCGACCATGGGCACCCTGGCGCGGCTACGCAGCACTACTTCTATGGCACTCACTATGAGCATAAGCACAGGAAAAACCGCCGACGCCACGTATTACGACGAGCTTGGCAGCCCGCTCGGCAAGCTGTTAATCGCCGCGACCGAGGCTGGCATCAGCGGGATATATTTTGAAAAACATCGCCATTTCAAAGGCAAGGACGGCTGGCTGCACGCGCCCGAGCATCCGCATCTGCAACTGGCGGCACAGCAGCTCAACGAATACTTTGCAGGTACCCGCCAGCAATTCGACCTGCCGCTGGCATTGTGCGGGACGGCGTTTCAACAAGCGGTGTGGCAGGCTTTGATCGCCATCCCGTTCGGTCAGTCGACCACCTATGGCCGCCATGCGGAACAAATCGGTAAAGCCAATGCCGTGCGCGCGGTCGGCACGGCGATTGGCCGCAATCCGGTGTCGATTATTGTGCCTTGCCATCGCGTGCTTGGCGCTTCAGGCGCGCTGACCGGCTATGCCGGTGGACTGGAGCGTAAGCAGTTTCTGTTGCGGCACGAACAATCTAAACAAGCTTAGCGCTGCTGGCACGGCGGATTGGCAGCGCGACGGGCTGCAGCACTTTCATCATCCTCTGCTTAACCGAACTTCGGTGGCTTGGACGAACTGCTCGAAACCTTGCAAGAAGTCGTGCAGCTGCTTGCGCGTGCCCTCATCGGTCAGCGCGCCGCTTTCGTCAAATACCTTGTTTGCCCGGGAGACCATCAGGCGGCCTCCGGCCCAGTGGCGGGCGCCCAGCGTTCTGAGCACCGGTAGCCAGGCGTTCTGGGCCAGGATCGTGCCGAACCCGCCGGGCGAGGCACCGATAATCGCGACGGGACGATTGCCAAAGACCGCAGCGATCTCCGCTGGCGGGCGAGACAGCCAGTCGATGGCGTTTTTGAAGACGCCGGGAATGCCGTTGTTGTATTCCGGCGTGGCGAGCAACAAGGCATCGCTGGCCATGATGCGGGCCTGGAGGTCGCGCACAGCTTGCGGCACGCCTTCCTGCTGCTCCAGGTCGCCGTCGTAAAGCGGAATCCCATGCAGCGTGGCGATGTCCAGCTCAATGTCGGGACCGGCCAGCGCTTGCGCCGCCCGCAGCAACGCGGTGTTAAATGATTGGCGGCGCAAGCTGCCGGAAATGCCTAGGATTTTGACGGGGGTGGTCATGTGAGGCTCCTTGTCATTGAGAGAGTTCGGTGGCGATACGGATTGCGCCGCTCAATACCTTGTGCATAGGACAGGCATTGGCTGCTTGCAGCAGGCGTTCGTTTTGTTCACTGCTCAGATCACCTTGCAGGGTGATGTGCCGGGTAATTTCAGTGGTGCCGGCGGCGGGCTTGCCGTTCGGATTGAACTGCAACTCCACCGCAACGCCCGTCAGCAGCCACTGTTTGTGGGCCGCGAACATCTGCAGTGTGATGACTGTGCAAGTGCCGAGGCTGGACAGCAAAAGCTGCGCGGGCGAAGGCCCGGCATCGGCGCCGCCGCGTTCGACCGGCTCATCGCCCAGCCACTGGTGCCCCGTGTCGTCCGTCAACGTCACGGTATAAGGAATATTGCCGCTGACGGCGCGGACGGTGGAAATGGTCATCGCATGTTCTCCATTCTTGCTCCAAAAGTGGGACGAAAAAGCGCGCCGGACTGGCGCTGACGGATAACGGTCACGGCATCTTGAAAATTCATAAGCTAGGTACTTTCACGCACAGCCAGCTGGAAGCCGAGATCGAGGCGGGCCTTTTTTATACTCTCGCCTTTTAGCTGGCGTATCAGTAATTCCGCCGCCTTGTAGCCGATGTCGTAGCGCGGCGTGACGATGGTGGTGATCGACGGCGTCGCGCAGGCCGCCCACGACAAGTCGTTGAAGCCGGCGATCGCCATCTGCTGCGGCACCTTGATGCCGCGCCGCTGGCATTCGAACAGCGCGCCCAGCGCCAGATCATCGTTACAGCAAAAGACGGCGTCGCAATCCGGATGCAATGCCAGGATGCGGCTCAGCAATTGCGCACCCATGTTGACCGTGGTCGGCGTCGGCAGCAGCGCTTCCACATTCGGGTCCAGTCCCGCTTCCAGCAAGCCTTTGCGGAATCCTTCGCGGCGCTTCATCATGCGCGGATCGAGCTGCGCCGCCAGGAAACCGGGGCGGCGATAACCCCGTTCGATCAAATGCCGGGCCACAGCATAGCCGGCCTTGGTCTGCGAAAAACCGACCGTCATATCACTATTGCTCTTGCCGAGGTCAAACATGCGCACGGCGGGGAGTTTGCCGGTGGTCAACTGTTGCCGCAAGATGTCGTGCTGGTCCACGCTGGATAGCAGGAAGCCATCCGGCGCATACGCCAGGTAAGTGGAGATCAGTTGGGTTTCCCTGGCTTTCGAATAACCGGTCTCGCCGATCAGGAACTGATAGCCGGCCTGCGACAAATAGTCGCGAATTCCGCTCAAGGTTTCGATGAAAACCGCATTGGTCAGCGAAGGCACCAGCACGCCGATCACCTGAGAACGCGCCGACGCCAGCGTGCTGGCAGCCTGGCTGGGAACGTAGCCGAGCGCCTTGATCACCGCAGCGATACGGTCGCGCAGTTCCTGCTGTACCAGTTCAGGTGTTTTCAGCATCCGCGAGACGGTCATCGCGCTGACCCTGGCCTGTTGCGCCACGTCGACGATGGTGACGCGGCCGGTCGTGCGGCTTCCTTTGGCTGGCTTGATTGAAGTTTTTGCGGCAGCGGGCTGGCTCATGGTTTGGTGAGTATATCCAATTTTGCGGCCATCATACGCTCAGGACACTCGATAGCCGGTTCGCTGTAACAGCAACAGCCCTTGTCCGCATTCTTTTTATTCTGCTTCTTGTGTCCGTGGCATCGCAACAGTTGCATCATATTCATAAAAATGATTTGACATATAATTTTTGGGAGCGCTATCATCGCAGCCAATGTTAACGCTAACATCCGTATTCCAATCAATCTTTGCGTTGCATCATATTTCCTAAAAACACTACGCAAGATAGTGAACACGCTGTGCCGGATACGGCGCGATCGGCGACCCCGTCAGAGACATGCATGAATTCCAGGAGGATGACAGGCATGGCATTGGCGGCGAGCGGGCGATCTCGTTTGCGATCATGGCCCGCGTGCCTTTCAACTTTGGAGACCTTCCCATGCTGGGCTTGAGTAACGACTCGACATTGCTGTTGAACGCATTCCTCGCGATTCTGGCGCTGATCATTATGATCACGCGTTTGCGCATCCATCCTTTCATCGCGCTAATCATCACTTCCGGTTTTCTCGGCCTGATCTCGGGCATGCCCTTGCCAAAGATCGTCAAGTCGTTCCAGGACGGTTTCGGCGGCGTGCTCGGCTTTGTCGGCATCGTGCTGGGCCTGGGCACCATGCTCGGCAAGATGATGGCAGAGTCGGGTGGCGCAGACCGGATCGCGCAAACACTGGTGCGCGCTTTCGGCAAGGAGCGCGTGCATTGGGCGATGATGATAGGCGCCTTCCTGGTCGGCATTCCGCTGTTCTTCGAAATCGGCTTCGTGCTGCTGATCCCGCTGGTGTTTATCGTCGCCCGCCGTTCCGGCGTGCCGCTGTTCAAAATCGGCATGCCGATGCTGGCCAGCCTCTCGGTAATGCACGGCCTGGTGCCGCCGCATCCGGGACCATTGCTGGCTATCGGCATTTTCGGCGCGGACATCGGCAAGACCATTTTCTACGGCCTGGTGGTCGGCTTGCCGACAGTGATCATCGCCGGCCCTATGTTCGGCGCTTTCATCTCCAAGTATGTCGACGTCAAACCGTCCGATGAATTGATGGATCAACTGGCGCGCGAGCCTGAAACGAAAAACTTGCCGGGCTTCGGCATTACCCTGATTACCGTGTTGTCGCCGGTGTTCCTGATGCTGCTGAAAACCTTCGTCGATGTGGCACTGCCGGAAGGCAACGGCCTGCGCGACCTGATGGAATTTATCGGTAATCCGATCGTGGCTTTGCTGGCGGCGCTGCTGCTGTCGCTATACACTTTTGGGACGGCGCGCGGCTTCACGCGTCACCAAGTTTTGAAATTTGTCGAGCAGAGTTTGGCGCCGACTGCGGCGATTGTGCTGATCATCGGCGCCGGTGGCGGCTTCAAGCAAATGCTGGTCAACAGCGGCGTCGGCACCGCAATCGGCCAGCTGGCCGTGCATGCGCAGATTTCGCCTTTGCTGCTGGCCTGGTTTGTGGCCGGCGTGATTCGGGTGGCGACCGGTTCCGCGACCGTGGCGACGATTACCGGCGCCGGCATCGTGGCACCGCTGGTGACCTTGATCCCCGGCACCAACCGCGAACTGCTGGTGCTGGCGACCGGTGCCGGATCGCTGATGTTGTCGCACGTCAACGATGCCGGTTTCTGGCTGGTCAAGGAATACTTCAACATGAGCGTCAGCGAAACGTTCAAGACCTGGACAGTGATGGAAACAATCATCTCGGTGGTTGCCATCATCCTCATCATGTTGCTCAATTTGGTCGTGTAAGACGCTACGCGCCATCACCACGACCACACCCAAGGAGGCAGAATGACGGCAACACTACCCGCAGGTTTGCAAAGTTTTTCGCTGGTCGGCAAGCTTGCGCTGATTACCGGTTCCAGCGGCGGTATCGGCCTGGCGTTCGCGCGCGGCCTGGCTGCCGCCGGTGCCGCGATCGTCCTCAACGGCCGCGATGCGGAGAAGCTGGCGCGCGTGGCTGCGCAATTGCGCGCCGAAGGTTACACGATCCACGAATCCAGTTTCGACGTCACGTCGTCGGCCTCGGTGGAGGCCGCGGTAGCAAAGATAGAAAGCGATATCGGCGCCATCGACATCCTGTTCAACAATGCCGGCATCCAGCGGCGCGCGCCGCTGGAAGAGTTCAAGGATGCCGACTGGCACGACCTGATCCAGACCAATCTCAGCAGCGTGTTCTATACCGCCAAGGCGGTCGCGCAACGCATGATTCCACGC
This sequence comes from Glaciimonas sp. OK215, assembly GCF_057787885.1. Taxonomy (NCBI): domain Bacteria; kingdom Pseudomonadati; phylum Pseudomonadota; class Betaproteobacteria; order Burkholderiales; family Oxalobacteraceae; genus Glaciimonas; species Glaciimonas sp. OK215. The sequence goes on along the minus strand of NZ_CM173544.1, from coordinate 6,288,438 downwards.
GGCCGCGGCAAGATCGTGAATATCTGTTCGGTGCAGAGCGAGCTGGGGCGTCCGAACATCGCGCCCTATACCGCGACCAAAGGCGCAGTGAAAATGTTCACCAAGGGCATGGCGATCGACTGGGGCAAATACGGCTTGCAGGTCAACGGCCTGGGGCCGGGTTATTTCAAGACTGACATGAATGCTGCGCTGGTCGCCGATAAAGCATTTACCGAATGGCTGGTCGGACGCACGCCGTCGCGCCGCTGGGGCAATGTGGAAGACCTGATCGGCGCTGCGGTGTTCTTGTCCAGCGATGCATCGAAGTTCGTCAACGGTCATATCCTGTACGTCGATGGCGGCGTCACTGCAACTTTATAGAGAGGGCTCCATCATGCAACAAGGGATTGTCATTCATGCGCCGCACGACTTGCGCATACAAGAACTGGAAACCGGCGAACTGCAGCCGCAGCAACTGAAAGTCAGGGTCAAGGCCGGCGGCATTTGCGGCTCCGATCTGCACTATTATCATCACGGCGGTTTCGGCACCGTGCGCATCCAGGAACCGATGGTGCTGGGACACGAGGTGGCCGGCGTCATCGCCGAGACCGGTGCTGCCATCAGCGACATTGCGCCGGGCACGCGCATTTCCATCAGCCCCAGCCGTCCTTGCGGCCTGTGCAAATACTGCCAGGAAGGCAAGCAAAACCACTGCCTGGACATGCGTTTTTACGGCAGCGCGATGCGCATGCCGCACGTGCAAGGCGCCTTCCGTCAGGAAATCGTGATCGAGCGCTCGCAGGCGCACGTCGTCGCCGCAAGCGTCAGCGATGGCGAAGCCGCGATGGCCGAGCCGTTGGCGGTAGCCTTGCATGCCGTGCGCCGCGCGGGTCCGCTGTTGGGCAAGCGCGTGCTGGTCACCGGTTGTGGCCCGATTGGCGCCTTGACCGTGATTGCCGCGCGGCGTGCCGGCGCTTTGCAGATTGCCGTGACCGATGTCGCCAGGATGCCACTGGAAACCGCGCTCAAGGTCGGCGCCGATCAAGCCATCGACGTCGGACAACAGCCGGACGCGCTGGCTGCCTTCACCAAGGACAAGGGCAGCTTCGACGTGTTGTTCGAAGTCAGCGGCAACCAGCAAGCCTTGCGCGGCGCGCTCGACGCCTTGCGTCCGGGCGCTGTCATCGTGCAGGTCGGCCTGGGCGGCGACATCAACTTTCCCGCCAATCTGCTGGTCGGCAAGGAACTGGAATGGCGCGGCGCATTCCGCTTCCACGAAGAATTCGCGCTGGCGGTGGAATTGATGAACAACGGCCTGGTCGATGTGAAGCCGCTGATCTCGGCGACCTATCCGTTTGAGAAATCGGTGGAGGCCTTCGAGATTGCCGGCGACCGCTCGAAGATGATGAAGGTGCAGTTAAGCTTCAACTGAAGACCGATTTCACGAAGTCGCCGAATGGATTCGAAAAAAGCCGCCAGTGCAAACACTGGCGGCTTTGTCAATTTACCCGGCATCGAGAATAGCGCTATGCGCTTTTACTTTTCGCCACTACCCGCTTAACCACCGCTTTTTTGGCCGCCGGCTTCTTGGCTGCGACTTTCTTGACGACGGCTTTCGCCACTGTCTTGGTCGTGGCTTCTACATCCGGCTCGCCTTCCGCGGCAGCGGCTTTCGCCTTGCCTTTGGCCGGTGCTTTGGCTTTGCGCTCTTCAAACTCAAAACTGACTTTGCCGTCTTTAGCCTTCACCAAAAATGCCTTGAACGGCCGCCGCGTGCGTTGTGAAACAAAGCCCGGCAACAAATCGGTTTTGCCGTCATTCAGCAATTTCGCCATTTGCTCGGGCAAGATTTCTTGCTGCAAAATAATCCGGCCGCTACGGAAATCACAGGCCTTCGGCTTGGCAACGCTTTTCTCGCAAACATACGCCAGCCCCATTTCATACACGCCGCTGCCGCATTTCGGGCATGGGCCGACCGGGGTCTGGCCGCTGAAGTCAACGCCTTCGCCGTCCTCGCCTTCTTCATCGTTCTGGCCGAAGTCGAATTCCAGCTTGAAATTCTTGATCTCTTCGTCGCGGCTGATCTTCAGGATGGCTGCAAACGGACGTCCCATCTTGGAGCGGAAACCTTGCAGCGGACCGATGGTCCGATTCGTCAGCAATTCTTCAACTTCAGGAATTTCAAACTGACGGCTACCCGGCGTTTTGCTCATCGAGAATTCGCACTTCGTGCATGCGAAACGGCGGTAATTTTCTTTCACCACCGCGCCGCAATTCGGGCAGGGCGCTACCAGCGTCGCATAATCGCCCGGGATGGTGTCGTTGTCGTATTCCTTGGCGCGCTTGACGATGGTCTGTGTCATCTGCGCAATTTCACGCATGAATTCTTCGCGCGTGATCTGCCCTTTTTCCATCAACGACAACTTGTATTCCCACTCACCGGTCAATTCAGGTTCGGTCAATTCATTGACGCCCAGCCCGTGCAACAGCGTCATCAACTGAAACGCCTTGGCCGTCGGTATCATTTCCCGGCCTTCGCGTATCAGGTATTTTTCGAAGATCAGGCCTTCAATGGTCGCCGCGCGGGTTGCCGGCGTGCCCAGACCTTTGCCCGCCATCGCTTCGCGCAACTCGCCATCGTCGACCAGCTTGCCGGCGCCTTCCATCGCTGACAGCAGCGTGGCTTCCGTGTAGCGCGCAGGCGGTTTGGTCACCAGGCCGTGGGCACTGACTTTTTCCGTCTTGACCTTCTCGCCTTTGGCCACCGCGACCAGCGTGCCGTTGTTTTCCGAATCTTTCTCGTCGGCGGCTTCCTTGCCATAAATCGCCAGCCAGCCGGGATTGATCATGACTTTGCCTTCAGTCTTGAACTGATGACCGGAGACCTCGGTAAACCGCGTGGTCACCTGAAATTCCGCGGCCGGGAAAAACACTGCCATGAAGCGGCGCGTTACCAGGTCGTACAATTTCTGTTCCGGCTCCGACAGATTCTTCGGTGCCTGGGTGGTCGGGATGATCGCAAAGTGATCGCTGATCTTGGAATTGTCGAAAATCCGCTTGTTCGGCTTGACCCAGCCCTTGTTCAGAATCTGTGCTGCGAACTGCTGATAGTTGTGGTTCTCGGACACGGTTTCCAGCGCTTGCTTGACCGTGCTCAGATAATCTTCCGGCAGATGACGCGAGTCGGTACGCGGATAGGTCAGCACCTTGTGCTTCTCGTACAGCGCCTGGGCCAGGCCAAGCGTATTTTTGGCAGAGAAACCAAAGCGCGAGTTAGCCTCGCGCTGCAGGCTGGTCAGGTCGAATAAGCCGGGCGCCATTTGCGTGGTCGGCTTGGATTCTTCGGTGACGTTGCCCGGCTTGTTGCGGCAAGCGGCGACGATCGATTCAGCCGCTGCCAGGCTCCACAGACGCTCGCCGCGCTTCTCCGGATCATTCTCATCTTTTTTGTGCTTGGTATCGAGCCAGCGGCCTTCATAAATGCCGGCCGCGCAAATAAACTCGGCACGCACCTCCCAGAAGTCGCGCGAGACGAATTTCTTGATTTTCTCTTCACGCTCGACCACGATCGATAGCGTCGGCGTTTGCACGCGGCCGACGGTGGTCAGATAGAAACCGCCCTCTTTCGAGTTAAACGCGGTCATCGCGCGGGTACCGTTGATACCGATCAGCCAGTCGGCTTCGCTGCGGCAACGTGCTGCGTCGGCCAATGGCAGCATGTCTTCGTCGGCGCGCAAATTGGCGAAGCCGTCGCGAATCGCGCCCGGCGTCATCGATTGCAGCCAGAGTCGCTTGACCGGCTGTTTGGCTTTTGCGTGTTGCGCGATCAGGCGGAAAATCAATTCACCCTCGCGCCCGGCATCGCAGGCGTTGATCAGTGCGGTGACGTCTTTGCGCTTGATCAGTTTGTTGAGTACCTTCAGTCGCGATTCGGTCTTGGCGATCGGATTCAACGCGAAGTACGGCGGAATCATCGGCAAATGGGTAAAGGTCCATTTGCCGCGCTTGACATCGAACTCTTCCGGAACAGCGATTTCCAGCAGGTGGCCGACGGCCGATGACAGCACGTATTCGTCGGATTCAAAGTACTCATCGTGCTTGGTAAAGCCGCCGAGGGTCTTCGCGATGTCGTTCGCGACAGAAGGTTTCTCGGCGATGATGAGGGTCTTGCTCATAAATATGGTCTCGAAAGTGGCGCGCTTTCCCGGCTTATGAGTCAGCGCATTTTTCAGCTAAATGCTTGGTGAAATGTTCCGTGAATGCCGCTCGATACGCATGCAAAATCAGGCGTTGTCGAAGCCGGCAGGCGCGTTGCCAAATGGCAACCCTCTCATACTATAGCAGCCGGCATGGCACTCATCGGTGAATAAGCGGCCAATGATAAGCGGGTTGTTGGGGAAATCGCAAGCGCAGCAAACGTTGAGTTGCTCGCGGGGCAGTGCGGAAGGACCAGGCAATCCCGGATTCAGTGCAGCAGACGGGGCTCCGGATCCTCGTCGTCGTCGAGAAACAGCTCATCGAACATCAAGCCGTCCGGCTCTTTGCCCTGGCTCCAGAGCACCATCAGCACGATGACCTTGAGCTTGTCCAGCGACACGGGCGATTCTCTGACCGCCAGCGCGCGCTCGATGACGATTTCGCGCTGCACCGGATTGAGCATCTTGGCCGACTCCAGAAACTGGATGAAACCAATCGCTGCGGTGCCGAGTGCATCCATTTCCTGCGGCGCGTAAATACGCATGCCGAATGAAAACGCGGTTTGCTGCGGGTAGCGGTCGGCGTACTCGTGATTGGTTTCGGCCAGATCGGTCAGCCAACCGAGGGCTTTGGAGATTTCTTCCTCTTCAAAACCGATTGCCGACAGCTTCTTGACCAAGGCCTCAGGTTCGGGGCAGGCATCGGGGCGGTAATAAGTTTCGTAAAGGTAAACTAGGACTTCAAACATGGATCTACTGTATCGCTAAGATTGGACTAATACAAGCTGCTAAAACCAGCGACTAAGCTTGACGGATCATACGCTGCCGCAACATCGCCGACTTGCTAAAAAATTAACTCAAACGACCTTCATCCATTTGTTAATTAGCCCAAGTATCGCAGGATTTAACGAATGCTGCCGAAAGTGTCATAACAACATCGGTTTAGTGCAATCGTCAGGCCATTTATCCGATTCGCTGATAAATTCCGCCGGGCAGCATCTCCACCAGTCCCTCCAGTTCCAGCGTTAACAACTGCGCACTCAACAGCGCCATGTCCATACCGCTGCGCGCCGCCAGCATATCCAGGCCCGCAGGATCGAATCCAAGCGCTGCCAGCAGTTGATCTCTGGCAGTATCCGGCACGGCAAATTCCCGGATGACTGCCTGCGCGATTAATTCAGATGGTCTGGCTTCATTCGGGCCGGAGCCGACGTGTGCGCGATATGGCCCCATTTCCTCCAGAATATCCTGCGCCGACTCGACCAGCTTGGCCCCCAGTTTAATCAACTGGTGCGCTCCTTTCGACAGCGGCGAGTGGATCGACCCGGGAATCGCAAAAACGTCCCTGCCCTGCTCCGCCGCCAGCCGGGCGGTAATCAGCGAGCCGGAGCGGGCGGCTGCTTCCACGACCAGAACGCCGGACGCAAGACCGGAAATAATCCGATTGCGACGTGGGAAGTTGGCTGCCATGCCCGGCATCCCGAGCGGGTACTCACTTACGATACAGCCGGCAGCGGCAATCTGGTGCGCCAAAGCGCGGTTACGTGCCGGATAAACGATATCCGCGCCGGTGCCGATCACGGCCACCGTGCTGCCGCCGTCAAGGCTGCCCGCCAAACCACGCAAGGCACCGCGATGAGCGGCGCTATCTATGCCTAGCGCCAGACCGGAAATAATAGTCAGCCCGCGTTGGCTGAGAATCTCCGAGAAACGCTCGGCATTTGCGCTTCCCTGCGCCGTCGCGTTGCGGCTGCCAACCACCGCCAGCGACGCTCGCGCCAGCAGTTCGACCCGGCCCTTCACATACAGGAGCAACGGCGGATCGGCGATCTCCAGCAATGCCGGCGGATAGTCCCTATCGGCCAGCGTCAGGACCCGATTGCCCGCTTGCTGCGCCCACGCCAATGTACGCTCGATGCGCTGTTCGGTCAGGTCCGATAACGGTGCCAGCAATGCCTGCGCGATTTTGTTCGGCACCACGTTGTGAAGAACGGAAAGCGGACTTGAAAAAATATTGGCAGGCAAGCCAAAGGCTGCCAGCAGGCGACGCGCCGTGTCGGGGCCGACCCCGGCGGTTTGTTCCAGCCTCAGCCAATCTGCCAGATCGGTCGCCAATGAAGGCTGACCGATCCGGGACTGGCCGGGTGGATGAGATGGCGTACCTGGGTTGTGGGTGGGTTTTTCGTTTGACAAGCGCTTATTCTGGTGACCGGGCAATATCGCCGACGTCTACTGTATCGCGCACCTGCATGATCAGGCCATACGAAATATGCTTAAAAACCCGGAAAATGAACAAGCTGCCGTATTGCTCGTCCGGTAGTTTGACCGGCTTTTTAGCGTCGCCGGCATCGGCGATAACTTTACCGAGCCGGTATAACTGCAACACGTTGCCGACCTCGATGCTGTCTTCCGTTCCCTGGTTGATGCTGACGATTTGATTCTGACCGGCATTCGCGACGCCGCCATAAATCGAGACAATGCGGGCATTCACATCGCGCGTCGGCGCATGCGGGACATAGTTCAGAATCGGCGTAATCGGCAACGCCACCAGACGATCGCCAACGGCCATCTCTTCCTTCGACTCGACGACGCGGAAGGTATCCGCCTCATTTTCTGTTTTACCGGTGCGCTCCAGTTTCAGCGTTCCCAGATACACCGCTTCATGGGCAATCACCTCGCCTGTCACCGGATCTTTCAACGGCTTGCCAGGATGGAAGGCCTGGAATGAAGTGCCGCCGTTGAGGTCGCCACGCACGTATGCGCGGTCATTGCGCCCCAAATTCAAACTGCCTTCCTGCACCGCAACGATATGTGGCGCGTTGTTTAATTCATCGTCTTCGATAATCAGCGGTTGCGACAGGAACGGTCCGATCATGTCGGCAGGAATCGCAGAGATCGCTTCGCGTCCCAGGCCCTCTACCCGCATTTGCGGCGATAATCTGGTTGAATCCGCCGCCCCGCCAGTTGGCGTTCCGAGGCGCAAACGACCTGCGGCGCGGTCAAAATAAACAATCTGTCCCGGATAAATCCAGTGTGGATTATGAATTTCTTCGCGATTCATGCCCCATACTTGCGGCCAGCACCATGCATTCTGCAAAAACTTTCCGGAAATCCCCCACAAAGTATCGCCCCGCACCACCACATGCTGATCCGGTGCATTCGGCAAAAACGCACAGCGCGCGGGTGCAGCCGATTGCGCAAATGAGATTGGCAAAACGCCAACACCAGCCACAAAAGCGAGAAGGAGTGCAGCTGTGCTAAACTTTTTCATGTTGTTTCCGGTGGATATGGCATTAAATGGGAGGCAAGGCGAAAACCGAACATGCCTACCTTCTATTCGATAATTCACTAGTCAGGCAAGTACGTAAAGACTAGGAGATCACGACAAAATCGATCAGCGCGTAAAATGATGGTGCAAGCACGCGTCATGGTCGCCAAAATACTTGCCAAAGCGCATCAAATTTTGCCCATAAACGCTGAAACTAGCAAGAGATAAACTATTTCCAAACCGCCTTATTGTCGTCCAGAGCCGTATGTCCCTATTAAATATCCTGCGTTACCCCGATTCCCGCCTGCACAAGATTGCCAGGCCGGTGACTGCTTTTGACGACCGTCTGAAGCGATTGATTGCTGACATGGCCGAGACGATGTACGAAGCGCCCGGCGTTGGTCTGGCGGCGACGCAAGTCGATGTGCACGAACAATTGGTCGTCATCGATACCTCCGATACCGGCAGCGATCTGCGGGTTTTCATCAACCCTGAAATTCTCTGGGTCAGCGAAGAAAAACAGATTTACGACGAGGGTTGCCTGTCCGTACCTGGCGTATACGACGGCGTCGAACGCCCGGCCCGCGTCAAAGTGCGCGCACTCGACGCCGATGGCAAACCATTTGAAGTCGAAGCCGACGGCTTGCTGGCCGTCTGTATTCAGCATGAGATGGATCATTTAAAGGGAAAAGTATTCGTCGAATATCTATCGCCGCTGAAACGCAACCGCATCAAGGCGAAGATGCTCAAGGAAGAACGGGAATTGAAGCGGGAAAAGCAATACGCCAGCCGCTGACAGAACGAATGGAAAAAGGGCTGCATTAAATTTAATGCAGCCCTTTTTCCATTCGTAATAAAATCCCGCCATGAAAATTATCTTTGCCGGTACCCCCGAATTCGCCGCCGTTGCGCTTAAAGCGCTGCACGATGCCGGTCACGAAATCACGCTGGTGCTGACCCAGCCCGACCGCCCCGCCGGGCGTGGCATGCAGTTGCAGGCCTCCGCGGTCAAGCAGTTCGCACTCGCGCACAACATCCCGGTAGCCCAACCCGTCTCGCTACGACTGGACGGCAAATATCCCGCGATCGCGCAAGACGCCCACACGCTGCTGCAAACCACTCCGCACGACGTGATGGTAGTCGCCGCCTATGGTCTGATTCTGCCGCAGAGCGTCCTGACGATCCCGCCCCATGGCTGCATCAACATCCACGGCTCCCTGCTGCCGCGCTGGCGCGGTGCCGCGCCGATCCATCGTGCCATCGAAGCCGGCGACAGCGCCACCGGTGTCACCATCATGCAAATGGAACAGGGCCTGGATACCGGCCCGATGATGCTGATCGAAAAAATAGCGATCGAAGACGACGACACGACTGGCAGTCTGCACGACAAGTTGGCTGAACTGGGCGGAAAAATGATCGTGGAAGCCATCCGCAAGCTGGAGCAAAACGGATTGCCGGCGACGCCCCAACCGGAAACCGGGGTCACCTATGCCGCCAAGATAAGCAAGGAAGAAGCGGCGCTCGACTTCACTCTGGCAGCCGACGTATTGGATCGGAAAATCCGGGCATTTAATCCGTTTCCCGGTGCGTTTGCCGCATTCGGCGGAGTGACCCTAAAAATATGGGATGCCGACGTTGTCGCGCAACATGGCAATCACAGCGCTGGCCAGATTGTCAGTGCCGATCCGCAACATGGTGTTGTTGTCGCTTGCGGCAGTGGCGCCTTGCGACTGAATGTATTGCAGAAGCCGGGCGGGAAGCGCTTGCCGGCCAGCGAGTTTCTGCGGGCGTTTTCGATGGCGGACGGGCGGTTTGATTAAATCGGCTTAATGCCAGGTATTACGCGGACAGCAGCCTTGTTCTCTCTTCGTCGAAATGTTTGCATTCGGTTCTTAGCCAATCTGAAAAAGCCGCGACGCGGCGATCCCCAGGCTGGCGGGACAGGAGCATGTAACGCGCCGGCGCCTGAACACTTCTTCCTAAAACATCTACCAGCCGGCCGCTTTTGAGATCGTCATAAACAAGGGCGAACCGCCCCATTGCCACGCCCTGATGCATGCGCGCAGCGCCAAGTGCAAGACTGGAAAGATTAAATTGAGGGCCGTCGAGCTTGCCTGCCCATTCCGGCCGAATTTCCTCCGCCCAGGTACGCCACTCGATGTACTCAGGCGCATCGGCCCAGGGAGCCGCATCATGCAAGAGCGTCACGCCATCGAGCGATTCACCGGAGGCGAAGCGCGGATTATTTTCAAGATAAGCCGGCGTCGCAACCGCGACCAGATATTCATCCATGAGTATTTCAGAATGCATGTGGCTGTAATCGACTGGATCGTAGCGAACGGCGACGTCGATGCCGTCCGAATTCATGGCTTGACGATCTACTGTTTGAAACTCCGCTTTGAGACGGACGGAAACCGTGGGTTGTATACGCTGGAACTCTGTCAGCCGGGGAACCAGCCATTGAAGCGCCAGCGACGGAAGACAATTTACCTGCAAAGGCGCTGTGGCGATACCCAGTTGTTGAAGCGTGTGCTCGATCTCTGCAAGTGCGTTTGAAGTGGTTTGAAAAAGTATCTCGCCATTGGGCGTCATTATTAAACCGCTCGGCTGCCGAACAAACAGCGCGTAACCCAGGCGATCTTCCAAATGACGAATTTGCTGGCTCACCGCGCTTTGCGTCAAATTCAGAGTCTGGGCAGCCTTGGTAAAACTCAGTTGCCTGCCTGCCGCTTCAAAGCACCGCAGCGCTCTCAATATTGAGGAATCTAATTGCATAGACATTAGTTGGGCTAATCCCCCTATTAGGATTTCGTGCTTTTTCGTCCAGGAGTTCGGTTTTACGATGAGGCGATGTTAAACACCTGCTTATCGGCCATCGCTATGATTGAATCTACTGCATTGCTTGAGAAACTACAATCTCAGCTCCCATTATTATGGCTAAATCCTTATATCGGCTCTGCCTTGCCCTCTAATGCGCCGTCGCTGGAGCAGATCATCGCCGCCGAAGCAAGGCTGGCGCGCTGTGAACCTTTGATGGCATGTCTGTTCCCGGAGCTCGCACATAGCGCCGGCAAGGTTGAGTCGAACCTCGAGTCGGCCCAATGCCTGCAACATGCTCTCGGCCATACCGATCCAGATGACGGTAAATGGTTCATTAAACGTGATGATGCATTGCCTATTGCCGGTTCGATCAAAGCTCGGGGCGGCTTTCATGAGGTGCTCGCTCTGGCCGAGTCATTAGCCGCAGAGCGAGGACTTCTTGAAAATCACGGCGATTCTCGCTTACTGGCGTCAAAGGCTGCCGGCGAACTCTTTTCTCAATACGCGGTCACGGTCGGGAGCACGGGCAACCTGGGACTCAGCATAGGGCTGATGGCTGCGGCATTGGGCTTCAAGACCGTCGTCCATATGTCGACAGACGCAAAGTTATGGAAGAAGGAGCGCTTGCGCAGCAGGGGTGTCCGGATCGTAGAGCACCAAGGCGACTATGCGGATGCAGTGGCAGCCGGACGATCGCAAGCGTCGACTGATTCCCGTTGCCACTTTGTCGACGATGAACGTTCGCAGATGCTCTTTTTTGGCTACGCCGCTGGCGCTCGGCACCTGGCGGCGCAACTTGCCCACGCCGGACGCATCGTAGATGGATCGCATCCCCTTTTTATCTACCTGCCTTGCGGCGTCGGCGGCGCCCCCGGAGGACTTACTTTCGGCCTCAAGGCAATTTACGGGCGAAATGTGCATTGTTTTTTTGCAGAGCCTGTCGCTTCGCCGTGCATGCTCGTGCAATTGGCAGCCGGTTGCGACGAGCCAACGTCTGTTGTCGACATCGGGCTTGATAACCGTACTGAAGCCGATGGCTTGGCGGTCGGTTTGGCCTCGCCTCTTGTTAGTCCGCTGATGGTTTCTCAGCTGTCCGGCGTCTACACGGTGACCGACGATCGGCTCTACGAGCACCTGCTGCTGATAAAGAAGACGATGGGAATTGAACTGGAACCTTCGGCGGCAGCCGGCGTGAGCGGGCCGGGTTGGATTGCTGATTCATATGAGGGACGCGAATACGTTCTTAACAATAATCTGGACATGACAAGCGCTACGCACGTGATATGGGCCACGGGCGGATCTCTGGTGCCGACAGAGGAACATCGACGGTTTCAATCCTATGCGGCTGCTCGCCTGTCAAATGCACGGATAACCAGACAATGCTCATGAAGAGAAACTCTGTTCCGTCGGAACCAGATAGTCTGTTGAGTACGAAACACCATCGACGCAAGGCCCAAATCAAAAAATGCATTCGCTTTGCCGTCGGTGTGCTGATCGGCCTCAGTTGCGCTGCTTGCATGGCCATCGCTTTCGCTGCATGGTCGGTCTGGCAACAATTGCCGCCGGTTGACGCATTGGCGTCCTACCGGGCTGCCGAACCGCTGCGCATTTACTCTGCAGACGGCGAACTGCTGGCCGAATATGGCCCGGAGCACCGCGACGTCTGGCCCATTGCTGAGATTCCGATGCAGCAGCGGCAGGCGTTGCTGGCAATTGAAGATGCCCGTTTTTACGAGCATGGCGCAGTGGATTATATGGGGATTGTCAGGGCGATGCTGGCCAATGTGCTACCTGGACGTCAGATGCAAGGCGGCAGCACCATTACAATGCAGGTCGCGCGCAACTTCTACCTGAGCAATGAAAAGACCCTGACGCGCAAATTCGCCGAAATCCTGTTGGCTTACAAGCTGGAAACACGATTCGGAAAGAACCGGCTGCTTGAGCTTTACATGAATGAAATCTATCTCGGCGAACGGGCCTATGGTTTTGCAGCTGCGGCCCAGATTTATTTCGGTAAATCGCTGGATCGCCTGACCTTGGCCGAATCAGCGTTGCTGGCAGGTTTGCCGAAAGCACCGTCGGCCTACAATCCGATGATCAATCCCATTCGCGCGACACAGCGGCAACACTACATTCTGGAGCGCATGCTGGCGCTGGGATACATTGATGAAGCGGCATACCGGCACGCGCTGGCCGAACCGCTGGCCTTGATCGCCCGCAGCAACAACGGCGTGCGCGAAGCCGCGCACGCCGCAGAACTGGCGCGACAGTGGGCGGCAGCCCGTTATGGCGATGACACCTATAGCCGAGGTCTGACGCTGCATCTGACGCTGGACATGCCGAAGCAACGCGCGGCCGATTCATCGTTGCGCGACCAGTTGATCGCCATGCAGAACGCACGCGGTTATCTGGGACCTGAGGGGCGCATCGAATTGGTCGACGGCAAGGAACGTACGCGCCTGATCCGGCAAACCTTGGCGGCGCATCCGGACAGCGGCGAACTACGCGCGGCCGTAGTGTCGTCCATAGGATCGCAGACCATCGATGCGGCATTGTCAGACGGCCGTCTGGTTCACCTGTCGCGAACAAAACAGAAAATCGGCGACAAGACCCTGACGGCGCAACAGATCGGACAGATTGTCGAGGGGTCGGTGATCCGCGTGAACCAATCATCCACCGACCAATGGCGACTGACGCAATTGCCGGAGATGGAAGGCGCGCTCGTCTCGCTCGACGTCGGCAGCGGCGCGATCCTGGCACTGGTCGGCGGCTTCGATTATCAACGCAACAAATTCGATCATGCCACGCAGGCATACCGGCAGCCCGGCTCGGCATTCAAACCCTTCCTGTATTCTGCCGCTTTCGAAAAAGGCTACTTTCCGGGAACGCAGGTCGATGACACGCGGCGTATTCTCAGCAAGGAAGAAACCGGAGCGAGTGTATGGCATCCGCGCAACTTCGCTCAAAATTACGAGGGCTTCATCACGCTACGACGCGGCTTTGCCCGCTCGAAAAACATGGTCGCCGTGAACCTGATCGAAGCAACCGGACCGCAATACGTGCAGCAATTCGCGATGCATTTCGGATTCGAGACGGCGCGCAATCCAGCCTCGCTCACGCTGGCGCTAGGCGCCGGCGCTGTCACGCCGCTGCAATTGAGCGCGGGATTCAATGTATTTGCCAGCGGCGGGTGGTATCGCGCGCCCTATCTTGTCGCATGGGTAACGGACCGCGATGGGAACACCCTGTATGACGGTGAAAGCGACGCCGCCGCGGCAGCCAGGCAGATCATCTCGGCGCGCAATGCATGGCTCAGCGACAGTCTTTTACGCAGTGTCGTATCGCAAGGATCGGGGCATTCGGCACTGACATTGGGACGCGCCGATCTGGCGGGCAAAACCGGCACCTCCAACAACGTACGCGATGCCTGGTTCAGCGGTTACGGCGGCGGTATCTCGACCACGGTGTGGGTCGGCTACGACCAACCGAAAAGCCTGGGTAATCGCAGCGGCGCAATCTATGCGCTGCCGATCTGGAAACGGTATATGGGACAAGCCTTGCGCGAACGCCCAGAACAAATTCCCGCGATGCCTGCCGGACTGATCCATGACGGAACCGATTATGTCTACGCCGAATACCTGCAAGGCAACTGCATGCAGAACAATTTTTCCTTCATCCGCAGCAATTATCAATGCAGCGATGCTGACGGCGACGGCGTCGCCGATCGCCAGTCCTAGTCAGACCGCGCGCCGCCCGCCTGTCCACACCTGCAACACCACAGGAATATCATCGACCACGCGTACCCGTAAAAAATCCGCGCGCAAGCCCGTCGCAATTTCGCCGCGATCCTCGAAACCGATCATGCGGGCCGGATTGCGCGACACCGTATTCAGTGATTTCGGTAGATTAAAGCCGTCTTTCTGCAGCATGAATGCCGCGTGCAACAAGCTGGCCGGCACGTAGTCCGATGACAGGACGTCGAGCAAATCGGCACGCGCCAACTCGGTCGCCGAGACGTTCCCGGAGTGCGAACCGCCCCGGACGACATTCGGTGCGCCCATGATGATGCCCAAGCCATGCTGCCGTGCGGCTTGCGCAGCCACGAGGGTGGTTGGGAACTCGCAAATGCCGATGCCTTCGGCAACGCCTTCGGCGACATGTTCAATGGTAGTGTCGTCGTGCGTCGCCAGCGGCATTCCAAGCGCATTGCAACTCTTGACGATGTGCCGGCGATTCTCGGCGGCATAGCGTATTTGCCGCGCCAGTAATTGCTCCAGCATCGCATCGACTTTTTCATTGCTCCATCCGCGTTTTCCGGTGGTGTAGACCCGAAAGTGACTGAGGTCGGTCCATTGCCGTTGGCCCGGCGTGTGATCCATCAAGGACACCAGCTTCAACCTTGGATCATTGAGAAATGGCGAAAACAGTTCAAGCAGATTTTCCTCTGCCAGCTCCAGGCGTAAATGCAAATAGTGATCGACCCGTAATACGCCGCTGGCACGCGCACGCTGCAAATTCACGATGCACGGTGCGAGCAAAGTGCTGCGTACGCTTTCAGGGTCAATATCGCCGACGCCGAGTGCATCCAGCACGGTGGTAATCCCGGCCGCAGCAACCTGGGCGTCATGCGCGATGATGGCCGGCAGGATCGGCCAGTTCACCTTCGGACGCGGCATCAAATGCTTTTCGAGATTGTCGGTATGCAACTCGACCAATCCAGGCAGCAGATAGTCGCCCTCCCAATCCTCGCCAATGTTGGAAGCGCCGGCTGAAATGCCGTCGATAGTGTCCGCTGCAACAGATAGATTGCCGATAAACTGCTCTTGCGCAGTGACGATACGGGCGTTGCGGATAGTGATCATGATGGATGTGAAACTAAAATAGAGAACGTCATTAGCTGCGAATAAAACCCGGTATAACTTTACGTAAACTCAGGCAACCAGCGCGACCGCATGCACCGCCGCCAGCGGAAACAAACGGGTGGCCAAGGCGCGACGTACATGTTCGTCGTGAAAAATGCCGACCACTGCGGTGCCACGCTCACACGCTTCGTGAATCATGGCGATGACCGTGTCGCGGTTGCCTTCATCCAGCGACGCGGTCGGTTCATCCAGCAACAGTACAGGAAAATCACTGATCAAGGTCCGCGCGATGTTCACGCGTTGCTGTTCGCCGCCGGAAAATGTCGCCGGCGGCACTTGCCACAGACGCGCAGGAATTTTCAGGCGCGACAGCCAGGCTTTGGCTTGCTCTTGCGCTTCCTCGGCGTCCACACCTTTGGCCAGCAGCGGCTCCGCCACCAGATCCAGCGTGGAAATGCGTGGAATCACGCGCAAAAATTGCGTGACGAAGCCCAATGTGGCTTTCCTGACTGCGTGTATCTGCTGCGCCGATGCATTCGCCACATCAACCCAGTCAGCGCCATCCGGCGTCGTGTGGCGAATCTTCACGCTGCCGCTGCTGGCGCGATAGTTCGCATACAGGCAGCGCAGCAAGGTGCTCTTGCCGGCGCCGGACGGGGCGTGAATCACCACGCATTCGCCGGCATCCACATCCATGTCGACGTCGGAAAAAATCGGCATATGCAAACCGCCTTGCAGGTGCAAGGTAAAATCTTTCGAGAGTTTTCGTACTTCGATACGTCTGTGCTGGTTCATGCTGTTTCCTAAGCCTGCAATACCGACGACACCAATAATTGCGTGTAAGGATGTTGCGGATCGTCGAGCACCTGATCGGTCAAACCCTGTTCCACAACCTGGCCCTGACGCATCACCATCAGGCGATGTGCCAGCAGCCTGGCAACCGCCAGATCATGCGTGACGATCACCGCGGCGACATGTAATTGCGAAACCAGCTGGCGCAACAAATCAAGCAAGCGTGCCTGCACCGACACATCCAGGCTCGCGGTCGGTTCATCCATAAAAATCAGGCGTGGCCTGGTCACCAGATTGCGTGCGATCTGCAAGCGCTGTTGCATGCCGCCCGAGAAATGCCGTGGCAAATCATCGATGCGGCCGGCGTCGATTTCGACCCGTTCCAGCCAGCCCAATGCCTCTTCACGAATCTGTCCGTAATGCCGTGAGCCGATCGCCATCAGGCGCTCGCCGACGTTGGCGCCCGCCGACACATTGGCGCGCAAGCCATCGCGCGCACTTTGATGCACAAATCCCCAATCGGTACGCGACAACAGGCGGCGCCGTGCTTCACTGATCTGATACAGATCAACCACGCCTTCATGACGGGTCGAAAACAATACGCGGCCGGCACTCGGCACTTGATGACCGGCCAGGCAGTTCAGTAAAGTGCTTTTGCCGGAACCGGATTCGCCAACGATGCCCAACACTTCGCCGGGGTAAAGTTGCAGATTGATATTCTCGCAAGCGGCAATGGCACCGAAACGCTTGCTCAGATTTTCGGCCGCGAGCAATGGCGCAGATAGAGTAAAAATCATGACGGCTCGCGCGACATGGCGGATGACTGAGAGGCAACCCGCTGCTGACAATAATCGGTATCGCTGCACACGTACATGCGCGCGCCCTGGTCATTGATGATGACTTCGTCCAGGAAGCTTGCGCCAGAGCCGCACAAGCTGCAACTGTGCTCCCAGCGTTCAACTTCAAATGGATGGTCTTCAAAGTCCAGGCTCTTGACCGGCGTGTAAGGCGGGACTGCGTAAATCCGTTTTTCACGGCCGGCACCGAATAGTTGCAAGGCCGGGCTGCGATCCAGTTTCGGATTGTCGAATTTTGGAATCGGCGAAGGCCGCATCAGGTAGCGCTGATTGACCACCACCGGATAATCGTAAGCGGTGGCGATCTTGCCCAACCGCGCAATGTCTTCGTAAAGTTCAACGCTCATCAAGCCGTAGTCGGCCATCGCATGCAGCTTGCGGGTCTGCTGTTCGCTCGGTTCCAGCCAGCGAAGCGGCTCGGGAATCGGTACCTGATAGACCATGATCTGGCCAGGCGACAACGGCGTTTCCGGAATCCGGTGACGGGTCTGGATCAGGGTTGCTTCGGTGGTTCTTTCCGTCGTCGCGACACCTGTCGTACGGCGGAAAAAGCGCCGGATATTCACCGCATTGGTGGTGTCGTCCGACCCCTGATCGATCACCTTCAACACATCATGCCGTCCTATCACCGCAGCGGTGACTTGAATTCCACCCGTGCCCCAGCCATACGGCAGCGGCATTTCACGGCCCCCGAACGGCACCTGGTAACCGGGAATCGCTACCGCCTTCAAGATTGCACGGCGAATCATGCGCTTGGTCTGTTCGTCCAGATAGGCGAAGTTGTAGCCGGCTTCCGGTTGCGTGGCGGCTTGCGCATGCTGCGCTTGATCGACTACGGCATCCATCATGCGGCTTTCTGCGTAGCGGATAGCGGCGCGTCGGAAAATTGCTTGTCGACGTCAATTTTTGCAGCGTCAGTCTGACGACGCAGCGCGCGTATCAGATTGAGTTCAGCCTGGAAGTCGACATAATGCGGCAGCTTCAAATGTTGCAGAAAGCCGGACGCTTCAACGTTGTCCGAGTGGTACAGCACAAACTCGGCCATTTGCGCCGGCGAATTGGCCTCTTCGCCCAACTCCTGACAACGCAAGGTTCTATCCATCAACCCCATCGCAATCACCTTCCGTTCGTTGTAGCCAAAAGTCAATCCGTAACCACGCGTGAAACGCGCAGGCTCGGTATGCGAACCGGCAAACTGGTTCACCATCTGGCACTCGGTGATGTCAATATCGCCGATGTCGATGGCAAAACCGAGCTCTTCCGGGATCACTTCAACGCTGACTTTGCCGTGCCGGATCTCGCCGGCAAAAGGATGACTGTTCGCATAACCGCGCTGCGTCGAATACGCCATTGCCAGCACAAAGCCTTCATCGGCACGGGCCAGATTTTGCAGGCGAATATCACGTTGCGCGGGAAACTCCAGCGGATCGCGCGTCAAGTCGCCGGGTGCCGGGTCGCCGTCCGGAATCAGCTCCTGCTCGATCAATCCTTCGGCATTCAGGAAGTCCAGCACCCGCGGCATGCTGCGCTGCGCTTCTTTCACGTTCAGGGCAGTGGTTGCGGCCGCTTGCGGCACAGCGCTTGCTACCTGCAATGTAGATTCAGCGGCTAGCGAAAAGTCCAGCAAGCGCTGGGTGTAATCGTAGGTCGCGCCCAGAATCTGACCGCCAGGCACATCTTTGAAGGTGCCGGAAATCCGCCGCTCAATCACCATCTTTGCGGTATCCAGCGGCAGCGTCGAGAGCAGTCGCGGCAGTGTCGTGCGATACGCACGCAACAGGAAAATCGCTTCCAGCAAATCGCCGCTGGCCTGCTTGATCGCCAGCGCCGCCAGATCCCGGTCATACAACGACCCTTCGGTCATCACGCGTGCGACTGCCAACGGCATTTGCTCACGGATCTGCGCAACCGACAACTCCGGCAGCGCGGTGTCGCCACGGCGGGCGCGGGCCAATGCCAGGTACGATTCTTCAATGGCTTTTTCGCCACCTTTGACTGCGACATACATGTCGTTACTCCTGTTTCGCCATTACGCTGCGGATTCCCTGTGCAGCGCTCAAGCAACAATATTGGTCGTGCGCGGCAGGCCGAGAATGCGTGATCCGTGGCAGAACACCAGATCAACCCCAAGCGGAAATCCGGCGCTGTTTTTTTGCCACGTCAACCCGAAGTTATCCGGCAAACCGCCGATGTTAAAGGCATGCCGATGCGCGATCCCGGGGCCGGACAAATAGCGTGTCGGCCCCTCGCTCAAGCTCGGCACCTGCACCAATACGGTGGTCGACCGATCCGGATATTCCATCGTGCCCTGCGAGAATTTTTCCAGCGCGTTTGCGGCGGCCAATTGACGCGGATCGGTGATCACGGCAAATGTTGCCTCGGTCGTATCGTCGACCAGGCGGCAACCGCAATGGAAACGCAAATACGCGTTAAGTACGGCGTTGTTGGCCTCACGATCCAGCCAGACTGCGGTCTCGAAATCAGCCAATGCCAGACAGAGTGCCGTGGTCGACAGGTACAACGGCGCAGGACTCTGCATAGCTACTGTCACGGTTTGGATCAAACCCGGCTCAGACAAGGCTTGCAGCAGCGAACGAAAGGTCGATTGCGCATCATGAACGGGGTTATCCCAGGCTGGCAAAAGATTGTTTTCCGCGCCGGCGTTCATGCGTTTTCTCCTCGCACCATGGTCATGAAATCGACCTTGGTGGCTTCTGCGCGGGCTTCGGTGACAGCGCGTTGTGCCGCTATTGCCCGCTCGATAGGGCGCAGTACACATTGTTCGGCCTGCGCTGCTGTGTCGCTTTGCAGCAGTGCGTCAAACAGCGCCGCCCATTCCGCGTGTTGCGCATCGCGACCGGCGACGTACGCCACGCCCATCTGACCGGATGACAAACGCAACGCACAACGCGTTACCGACATCTCGCCCAGATTGAATTGCTGACCGCTGCCGCCGGTGCGCGCCCGCACCATGGCCAGCCCGATTTCAGGCCGGCGTAGCCAGACATAAGAAGGAAGAGAGCCGTGCTGTTGGATATATGCGCTGACCGCTTCGGCCAGGACCGCGCCAGGCGCCCTGGCCAGCACCGAGATCCAGTGCGCACGCGCTGGGCGGGTTGTGGCGTTTGATTGAGATTCCATAGCTGCATTGGAACATCGGAATATTAAAGCTTGATGACATTCCAGGTTATCGTCGACAAAAGACACCCTGCAACAATGTCAATAAGCGGTAATAATCAGTGCTTAGACTATAGGACTTACGCAAAATTGTCCCGGCAAGGCAAGCCATCACCTCTCTTTTTACGCGCAATGGAGCGCCCTTTTCCGATGACCGACACCGCACGCTACGCACTCTATTTCGCACCGGCGACGACCTCCGGCTGGTGGGCTGCCGGCAGTCATTGGCTGGGGCGCGACGCCGAGACGGGCGTCGATTGCCGCCAGCCAGGCGTCGCGGGCATGTCAGCGGCCGGACTCCGGCAGATAACGGCAGATGCGCGCCGCTACGGCTTTCACGCTACGTTAAAAGCCCCGTTTCGGTTGGCAGAAGGCTTTTCGGAACAGCATCTGCTGGCGATGGCGCAAGCCTTTGCCAGCGCACAGCAAGCGCTTCAGGTAACAGATGTCGGCATTTGCGCGTTGGGGAAATTCCTGGCGCTGCAAACGACGGACCGCAGCAGCCAGGAACAACTCAATGCATTGGCCATGCGCTGCGTCAGTTACTTCGATCTGCTAAGAGCCGCACCGTCGGCGGCAGAGTTATCCAGGCGCCGCAGCGCCGCGTTGAGTCCACGCCACGAAGCGCTGATCGCGCGCTGGGGCTATCCGTATACCGAAGACGAATACCGTTTTCACCTGACGCTGACCGACGCATTGACGACGCTCCATGACGATACCGTAGCAGCGATCCGCGCTGCCGCCGCCGCATGTTTTGCCAACGCGCTGGCAACGCCATTGACGATCGATGGCCTGACTATTTTTAAAGAATCGGCGCCAGGTGCGCCGCTGACGGTATGGAAGCGCTTGCCATTCTCAACCCATCCCGCTTTGCATCGCGACGAAGCCTCCGGCTTGCCGCCGGCTGGCCGCCTGTATTTTGTGGTCGGCCCATCAGGTGTCGGCAAAGATGCGTTGCTGGAATGGGTGAAGACGCAACTGCCGGAGAACGCCAGCCTGGTGTTTGCGCGGCGCAGCATCACCCGTCCGGCACATGCCAGCGAAGCGCACGAAGCCATGACACAGGATGCATTCCGGCAACGCGCAGGGAGCGGCCATTTCAGCATGATGTGGCAAGCCAACGGCACCTGTTACGGCATTCATCGCGGTATTCAAGCCGAGTTGCAGGCGGGACGCGACGTCGTCGTCAACGGCTCGCGCGAATACCTGCCGCAACTGCGCCGCCTGTTCCCGCAGGCACAGATCCTCTGGATAGCCGCCGATCCTGAACTGATCAGGCAACGCATGCAAAGCCGCCAGCGTGAAACCGGCGCAGCGCTGGAACAGCGCATGCAGCGGATAGCGCAATTCAGCGCCGAAGAAGCTGATGGCGTCACGCGCATCGACAACAGCGGACCGATTGAAGTGGCCGGACGTCAACTGCTGGAAATTTTTCAAGTCCTGCCCACATCACGTTAAACGGCGTGGCACTTTTTTTTTGGCGAACCGGAAAAAATCAGGGGCAAACCGTGAGTTGCTGATGCCCGCGCCACTGCAAGCCTGCGGCCAGCGTCACCGGCTTTTCGATTGCGGCCGACTCGATGCAAACAAAGTGTTGATAGGCGTCGTTTTCCAGGTCGGAAATTTTTGCACACCCCGCTGCCCACGGATTCCAGACCACGACATCCGAAAAGCCGGCCTGTTGCACCTTCACCGCAGCGTCGTCGGTGACCAGTTCAACCGGGCTTTGCACCTGAAAAAACAGGCTGTCGACTTCGTCATTGATATGCAGCAAGCCGCTGCGGTCGAAGTGCAGATGGCTATCGACAACGCCATTCTGATAACGACATCCGGACAACCCACGGATCGACGATTGCGCAATCCCGGTTGATAGATAGGTGTGTAAAGCGCAGGTAAATTCAAACGCCTGCGCGTCCGTATTCGTGACGAACAATTCCGTATTGAGCGCCTTCCCGGAAAATGTAATGTGCAGGTCCAGTTTGAACGTATACGGAAATTGCAATCTCGACTCGGCCGAATCACGCAACGTCAGGTGAACAAACCCGTCGCCATTCCGGCGCACCGAAGAGTCGCTCAACACCCAGGTACTGAGACGCGCAAAACCATGCTTCTGTAACGGTCCGCGGCTGGCGAACTGGGGGAAGATCAGCGGAATGCCGCCACGAATCGCGGCAGTCGAACGCCAGTCGGTAAGCCCGCTCAGGTACAAGCGTTCGATGCCGTCGGCGGTCCGCCAGGAACAAACGTGGGCACCATGCAATGACAGGGAAATTTGCGCGCCGTCTGCGGCAGTGAAGGTATGCAGATCGTTCGGCAGCTTGGGTTCTGCCGGATTGATTTCCTGGTGTTGATCGGGATACATATGTTCTGACTTTCGGTTGATATCGATGGCAAAATTACGCGCCATTATCAAGCAAAACAACGCTGATTGATGCGCGCCGGTTGCATCCAGGCATTACAGCGCCAATGCAAAACTTATCCCATGTTGCTTGAAGCCATAGGTTTCATAGAAGCGATGCGCGTCCATGCGTTGCAGATTCGACGATAGTGCGATTTTGTAGCAACCGGCGTCGCCCGCAATTTTGCAGGCCTGTTCCAGCATCACGCTACCGATTCCCTGACCTCGGCTGCCACGCCGGATGACGACCGCATCCAGCACGGCTTGTTTGCAGCCTTCGTGCGCCAGGCTGCAAAAGATCAGCAAACTGAAAGTGCCCACGGCGACACCATCGGCGAATACCAGGAACGCGCGGAAGTCGGGATAGGCCGCCATGCGCGCCATGATCTGGCGGGCGCCTTCGGCATCGAGGAGCGCGTCACGCGTCGGTGCATCATCCATTTCGGCCAGCAATCCGACCAGCGTCGCGGCATCGTCGATGGTTGCCGGTCGTACTTCGATGTGCGGGGGCGGCGCACTGCCAGTGGCGGAGAGTGTCATAAAAATAGCGGGCGAATGGGTGAATAGGTCAATGCATGCGCCCTCCAGAATAGCAGTTTGTTGGGACCACGGTCGGACGCAATCCCGGCCTTGGTCTCAAACAACCTGGAAGGTTAAATAAACAACTTGCGCAAGCGCGAAGATGCCAGGTCAATCACCGTCACCGCCACCACGATCATCAACAGCACCGCGCAAGTCTGCGCATATTCAAAGCTGCGAATCACTTCCCACAAAATCACCCCGATACCGCCGGCGCCCACCATGCCGACCACCGTTGCGGAACGCACATTCGCCTCAAAGCGATACAGCGCATACGAGATCCACAGCGGCATGACTTGCGGCAACACGCCGAACACGATCTCTTCGAGTGCATGCGCACCGGTTGCGCGGATACCCTCAACCGGCTGCGGGTCAATCGCTTCGACTGCCTCGGAAAACAGTTTGGATAAGGTCCCGGTGGTTGCCACAAACAATGCCAGCACCCCGGCAAACGGCCCCAATCCAACCGCCACCACGAACAGCATCGCAAACACCATTTCGTTGATCGCGCGTGCGGCATCCATCAAGCGGCGCACCGGCTGGCTGATCCAGGGCGGGGCGATATTCGACGAAGCCAGCAAACCGCACGGCACCGCACACACCACCGCCAAAGCAGTTCCCCACACGGCGATCTGCAACGTCACCAGCATTTCTTCCAGATAGATACGCCAGTCATGAAAATCCGGTGGAAAAAAACTGGCGGCGTAGGTTGCCATGTTGCCGCCATCACGCAGCAACTCCAGCGGCCGCATGTCGGCACCCTTCCAGGAAGCGATCAGGATCGCCGCCAGCACCCCCCAAAACAGGGTACGCGCTATCGATTGCCTGGGAGGCGTTGGCAGCGCGCCGGCGGTGCGCATTGGTGCTAGCGTTGTCATTTTTTACGCTTTTGCCAGTGCGTTCAGTTGCCGGTTGATGTCGTCCAGCCTGGCCTTCTTCTCATCGACATTCAGGTTGCTGTCGGCTTCAATCCTGCTTTTATCCTTGAACAATTCAAGCTGACGAATCGGCTTCAATTGCGCATCGCTGGAATCTTTGAAACCGCTGAATTGGAGTTTTTCCAATTGCGCTTTTTCTTGTGCGGCGTTCGGTCCCGTCTTGCCATAACTCAGGAAGAAATCCTTGATCTTGCTTTTGGTTGCCGGCGGCAAATCTTTACGCCATACCAGCGGATCGGCGGCGATCAGCGGTGATTTCCAGACAATCCGCACTTTGCCGGCAGTCTCCGGCTGGCGCGCGGTAATACGATCCAGGGTGTCGGAAGCAAATACGGCGGCATCGACTTGCTTGTTGGCAACGGCAAGAATATTGGACTCGTGGTTGGCGCTGCGAATGGTTTTGAATGCGGTCTTTGAGTCGACGTTATTTTTTTTAAAAATGTAGTAGCTCGGCACCAGGTAGCCGGAGGTCGAATTCGGATCGCCGATACCGAAGTTCAGGTTCTTCGCATTTTTCAGGACATCGTCGATGCTTTTGATCGGGCTGTCTTTCTGCACGCCGACCATGCTGTAATAGCCTTCCGAGCCATCTGGATTGACGACGTGTGCAAACACTTCACCGCCGGCGCGATCGACTGCTTCCATCGCCGACTTGTTACCGAACCACGCCATCTGGACTTTGCCAAAGCGCATGCCTTCAATGATGCCGGCATAGTCGGACGCGAAGAAGGCATTCACCTTCATACCCAGCTTTTTGCTCATTTCATCCAGTACCGGCTGCCAGTCCTGCTTCAGGTTTTTCGATGATTCGGTCGAGATGATGCCGAAGTTAATTGTCTTTTCAGCGTCTTGTGCATGCACCGCGCCGGCGCCGAACACGGCAAAGGCCATCGTGGTGGCGGCAATGATTTTTTTAAACATGATAAGTACCTTGATAGAAGGATAAACAGTGGGATTGTTGCTGTCAGCTAACTTGCATCATTTACACCATCTTGCGGGCGACGCAATTTCAGGCCACCGCAGCCATCGCAGTTGCCGTATCGAACAGGGTCGGGACATCGATCCTGGGACGCGTCAAGGTGTTCGATCCACCTAAAATATCTTCGGCTTCGGTGCCGTACAGGTCGCGCAACATTTGCTCGGTCAATGCGCTGGACGGACCGTCATACACCACGCGGCCTTTGCTCAACGCCACCGTGCGCGGGCAGAAACGCAAGGCGACATCGACCTGATGCAATGACACGATCACGGTGGTACCGTCCTCGCGGTTGACATCCGCCAGTGTTTGCATCACGCGCCGTGCCGACTCCGGGTCCAGCGATGCAATCGGCTCGTCGGCCAGTACGATGCGGGCTTTTTGAACGATGCTGCGGGCAATGGCAGCACGTTGCTGCTGACCGCCGGACAGGGCCGAGGCCCGCTTGTAAGCGTGGTCCGAAATCCCCACGCGCGCCAGTGCTTCCATCCCCAGCGCTTTTTCTTCCGCGCTGAAGATTTTGAAGCAACTGCGCCACAGCGGCATGCGCGACAGGCCGCCGGTCAGCACGTTGGTCAACACCGGCAAGCGGCCGACCAGATTGAATTGCTGGAAAACGAACCCGACGTTGGCGCGCACCGCGCGGATATTGCGATCGATCACGCCATTCCGCTGTACCGGCTGACCGTCGACGCGTACTTCACCGCCACCGGCATCGGCCGCCATCAGGCCGGACAGATGACGCAACAAGGTCGATTTGCCGGAACCGGAAGCCCCAATCAGCGCCACCATTTCTCCGGATTTGAAAGACAGGCTGACGTGATTCAACGCTTTAAAACCGCCGCGGAATGTTTTCGACAAACTAATAATTTCAACCATTGCGTAGTCCCAAGAACAACGAATGGCCGAAGTATCACTACCAAATATGTCCGGCGTGTGAACGTTGCGTGACGTTTCGGTGACATTGAAGATTGTGTTTTGTCGACAAAGAACACGATTGCAAGCGAACGTGACACTTGCGGACTGCCTGATTTTTTGTCGCACGTGGCGCTGAAAATCAGGCTGTAGCGGAGCGCTCCAACGCCCGGCTTTACCTGCTGTAGCGGCAAAACCGACAAGAAGAATGCCGGCCGGCAATGCATCGCAGCCGATCCCAATGGCAGATCGCGGAGTTTTCCTGTGTCACGTCCGATACGTTTTTTGACAAAAATTCCTGCCTTGGCAAAGCACCGGCATTTTTCCTTGTCGGCCGTTCCAGCCCTACCTTGCATATCCCCCAAAGCGCTACACGCGCTTCAGCAGACCGGCATCTGACGCAGCTTGCCTTGCATCGTCAATGCAACACTCGCGGACCGAAAGTTGCCAAAAAAATCCCCGCCAAATGGAATTAGTACGGCAAATCAACGTATTGCGAGATTGGCATGGTTTTTGCGATACGGCATATGGTGATTCAAGAACAATGTCGCAAAAAAGTTATTGATGCCGGGGAGGCAGCAATCATGAAGCGGATACAGCGCGTGCGCATGGATGATTGTTCCTGCACGATCCATGCCTGGAATAAAAAAACCAATCGGCAAAACGCGCAGATCCGTCATATCCGTCATATCCATCAAACGCATCTCATCACTGGATTACTGATCGGCGCAGTGCTGCTGTCACAGGCGTTTTTTCCGCTCCGCGCACATGCGGACGACTCCGGCGGACACATTGTAGTCCTGCGCACAATTCCGGCACACGACGCCTTTCGTATCGGCGATATCGGCACGCCAACCGAGGTCTCGACCGCACCGGAAACGCTCAGCGATGCGGTGATGGGGAACGTGAATGGCCAAAGTCAATCGGCGAACGGCGTAACCGCCGCTAACGGTGCGATGACAGGCTCATTGGCAAGCACGCTGGGGAATAACGCCTCGACCATCGATAACACGGTGCCCCAAGTTCTGGTCGGCGCTGGCGGCGCCACCGGCGGTGTGGCTGGCGCGATCATGCGCGGCATGGCGCCGCTCAGCAGCCTGACGAACATCATGCCTGGCGCAAGATGATGCGCGCCCGCCGTTTCTCCATCACGCTGACAGCGCTGGCGGCGCCCCTGTTGCTGATCCCGGCTTCAGCCCAGGCCCAGTTCGTACAGCCGGTGCCGCTCTGGCAAACCGTTATTTCCGATAATGCGCTGTCGCATAGCAGCGGCAACATCGGCATCAACCTGGGTGCCGGGAATGGCAATGCGCAGGCCAACATGACCGCGATCGCGATAGGCGACGCACCGAGTGCCGCGCAACTGTACAGCAAACAACTAGCGGCGCTCAGCCATGCCGGCGATGCCAACGTACCCGGCACGGCACTGACTGGCATAGGTCCCGGCGCGTTCCAGGGCGCCAGCGGCGCGATCAAGGTAAACCAGGCAAGCGGCAGCGCGAACACCCAGGTGAATATGGCGGCGCTGGCGGTTGCAACACATTCTGAAGTGTCGATAGACCAGTTGGGTCAGGTCAGCGCTTCATCGCAGCTGCCGAATGGTTCATCCGTGGATACCGTGACGTCGAAGGGGAAGAAGGCGGAGATCGCCGACTCGGCTTTCATCGGCGCGCGCGGCGTCGTTCAGGTGAGTCAGTTGGCCGGGTCGTTGAACAGCACGGCCAATATTTTCATACTCCACGTGAGTGTGCCGTAGTACCGCCGTAGCAGTCCGTAGTCCGTCTTAAATGGTCAGTCTCTCACTATAGAAATACACTCAAGGAGGTTGTGATGAAACTTGTTCCACTTACCCTGGCAGCAATGCTGGCAACCACGTTCTCCGGCGCTGTGCTGGCGGGAGGACAAGACCACCAAGGCAATCCTGTCTTCATTGGCAACCACACTTTCATCAGCAATGATGTGGCAGTCGAAGGTGATGTGCATGTAGACGGCTGGATTTATGTCGGATCGGAATCAAAAGCAATTCTCGACAATTCCCAATCCGCATTGGGCAACAACACCTATTCCGTAGGTGGCAAGAATGAGGCCAAAGTAGATAGCGGTTCAGGCAATGGTGCCCAAGGTAACCTCGGCATCAACGTTGCGGCCGGTGCGGGCAATGCCCAAAGCAATGAAGTCGCCCTGTCGGCTATCGACGCCAGCATGGTGTTCGCCGCTGCACAAACCTTCTCGACCCAGACTTCGGTGGTGAACAGCATGATTTCAAGTAACGCCGAAAACAACGCCAAAATCAGCGACTCTCTCGCAGGTGTCAAAGGCAATGTCGGCGTGAACGTGGCAGCAGGTGCCGGCAATCTGCAAGACAACCAATTGGCAGCTTCGGTCAACACCAGCGGTACTTTGGCTATGGCAACCGGCTCGAACCAGCAAGTGAGCGCATTTAACGAGATTTCCAACAGCAACAGCTACGTCGACAACGACGCTTCGATTAGCCATGGTGCACTGGCAGGCGGACAAGGCAACATCGGCGCCAACGTAGCGGCCGGCTTCGGCAATCTGCAGCACAACAGCTTGTCGATTGCAGTCGCTTCAGGTAAATAGCCATCATCGGAGTACGACTACGCACCAGGAATCGACATTCGCCACGCCGCTTCGATGGGGGGACTCTGTAGAGGTGGCGCTGGCGGTGCGCAGGCATTTCGCGACTGGCGTTCAGGGGGGATAAAGTGAGCATTTTTAACCTTGCAGTTGCTGCCGCGGTGCTATCGACCGCTTCGGCAGCTGCCTTGGCAGGCCCGCCGCCAAATTCTGTCTTCATTGGCAACCACAGCATAATCAGCAACGACATCGATGTCGACGGTAGTGCGCACGTATTCGGCAAGATTCCCGTCTCATCGGAATCAAAAGCCGTTACCGAGAATAGCCAACTCGCCATCGGCAACATGTCTGGGTCCAGCTTCGGCACCAATTACGCCACGATAGATGACGGGTCCGGCAACGGCGCCCAGGGCAATCTGGGCCTGAACGTGGCGGCCGGCAGCGGGAACGCACAAGACAACGAAGTCGCACTGTCGGCGATCGACGGCGGCGTCGTGTTTGCAGCGGCGCAAACATTCTCGACGCAGATTACCGGGGTGAATGGAAGCAGCTCCCATCACACTCCAAACAACGCCGGCATGCATGATGCGTTGAACGGTGTGAAGGGCAATCTGGGCGCCAACGTCGCCGCTGGCGAAGGCAATCTGCAGGATAACCAACTGGCCGCTTCGGTTAACACCAGCGGTACTTTGGCTACGGCAACCGGCTCGAATCAACAAGTGATCGCTATCAATTTTTCAGGGGATGATCCCTGGAGAGTGGCTAACGAGGCCACGCTGAGCGGCGCACTGGGTCACGTCCAGGGCAATGCCGGCGCCAACGTTGCAGCCGGTGTCGGCAACCTGCAACATAACAGCCTGTCGATTTCGGTAACACAAGGTGGCGCACCAGTGACTCCTCCAACCAACGGCAATTGCGGTTGCGCTGGTGGCCATCCTTGATTTGCAGCTTGGTGTAGCACTATCGCGACAAGATAGATTGATCGACGGAACGTTGTCCTCGACGTTCCGTTTCCCTACCCACCGGTACTTGGTCGCGCAAGTGCTGGTGGGACTTTTTTCTAACGGATACATCATGTTGACGCGCCTCCTGATGAGCAGTTTATGTAGTGCCGCAATGTTGCTGACAGGCGCTGCCATGGCCGATGAAACGGCTGCTCCCGGCTATCTCGCTCAACAGACTGACCCAGACCCGGCATTCTCCAAGCCGGTCGCCATCGGCAGCATAGTGCCCGGCCTGACCCAGCTGAAGCTGCCGGTACGGACCTGGCGCGACATGCGCTACAACAACATGGTGCGCCAGGACCGCGATTTCACTTGCGGCGCCGCTGCACTCGCGACCATATTGCAAAACGTGTTCGGCAGCACCACAAGAGAAAACGAGATCATCGAAGATATGCTCAAGCATACCGATGCGGCAGTAGTTCAGCAGCGTGGCTTTTCCTTACTCGACATGAAGAACTATGTCGAGCGCGTCGGCCTGCGCGGACGCGGCTATAAAATCGATGCGAATAGTCTGCGGGCGATAAAAATTCCTGTGATCGCGTTACAAAATGTGCGCGGTTATTCGCACTTCGTGGTCATTAAACATGTTGAAGGCAACACCATTTACATTGCCGATCCGGCGCTCGGCAATCGGCAAATGCCATTAGAAGAATTTACGCCGTCGTGGAACGGCATCGTATTCGCGGTCGTAGGGGATGGCATCCGCCAGGAAAATCCGCTGCTCGATTCCAGCAAGTCGGTGGCAGCGCATTATCGGGCCGGGCTGGCAACGCGCGTACTGCCACAACAACAGGAGTTCGGCTTAGTCGGCCTGGATTCCTTTTAAGAGAGAACGCATCATGTGCGCACTTCATGGCAATCTTGTTTGCCAGAGCCGCCAATTGACCGGCAGGCTTGCCAGCGGACTGACGCTGGCGCTGTTACTGGCATTGCCCGCCATCGGTCAAGCCAGCACGCTTAAGGTATGTAGTGCGCAAGGCCGTTGCGGCGAGGCGCAATTACTCGATGACGAGCAACTGGCGGCCGTGGCCGGCAAATTCACCATTGCCGGCAACGTCGTCGGCATGACGATCAATATGCTGTCGAGCTGGCAGACGGCCAACGGACAGCATTTGCAAGGCAAGGCCAATGTCTCGATCACCTTGCCCAACGGCAGCAACCCGGCACAGTCCAGCATCCATACGCAGGCCAGCATCAGTGGTCCGCAAAATGCTACGCCGACGGTCACTACCGGTAGCGTGTATGGCGGCAGCGGAATACGCAGCGTCAACGGGGTCTCGCAACTGGTACAAATCGCCGGTGACGGCAACGGCGCAGTAAATAGCACCGGCATCGATATCAGCAGTACCCCCGCCATCAACAGCGGTACGGCCAATGGCGCTGCCAACGCTACCTACACCGCAGCTAACGGTGCCCAGGCCAGCGCCAATATCGGCAGTAACGGTATCGAGCTGACGCTCAGCGTACCGGGAGCCGGCCTCGCCCAGCAACAAGTTAACGCAGCCGGTCTGGGTAACCTGCAGCAAAGTATCCAGATCAATGCGAATCAACAGCAAATCATCAACCAGATGCAACTGCAGATCCAGATGCGTCCGCTCACCGGCAGCCAGCTGGCGGCGCAGGGATTTAGCAGTGCAATCAACGCCTTACGGGGAAAATAATCTGCTGACAGGACATAAAAATACGGTCTGACAATGCCACCAATGCGCAACAGATGCATAAGGGGAATTGACAAGCAAAATCTACTCAGTCATTGTATGTGTCGGGATTGCCTGACACAACTACACATGGGGCAACATGAATACGCGGAAAATGGTAAATGTAGCGGCCTGCGCGACCTGGCTGCTACCGTTGGCGGCATGGGGTGCGAGCACTGAGGATATTGATAAAACAATTGCCACAGTGCGTCTGTTAACGGAAAAATTCGAACAGCAGCAGCGAACGATTCAACGCCTGGAAACGCGCATCACCAAATTGGAAACCGAGATAGCGCAACACACCGCTGACGCCAGCCTCGCCCATGTGCGCGGGCGCGGCGTGCCTTCCGAAAATCCCACGCTGTCGAAAGCCATTGCCCAAGTCAATGGCGGTGCCGCACCCAATCCCGCCGGCTTTGCCATGGTGGCGCAAGCGGGCCAGGCTCAGGCCGCAACGCCAGGCGCCGACAGCATTGGTCCGGCTAGCCCGGCCGCAACCGATCAACCGACCCAGCCAGGTACAGCCGGCAATAGCGCCGGCACCTCAACAGTACAGGCGCAGGCCATCACCAGTACCCAGGGCATCCCGCTGTTCGAGAACAAATTCTCGTTTGAACAGGGCCTGACCTACACCCATTACGACAAGCGCAATCTGATCGTCAGCGGCTTCCTGGCGCTCGACGCCATCGTACTTGGCAAGATCAACCTGCAACAAACCAAAACCGACCAGCTGCAATACGATCTGACCGGACGCTGGAGTGTCACCGATCGCATCAGTCTCGATTTGAACGTGCCTTTGGTGTATCGCAGCTCGAACTATATTTCCCCGGGCGCGGGTGGCGCCGGCGACGCATTCAGCGACGCTCGCAACAGCACTACAGCACTCGGCGACGTCAATGCCGGTGTGTATTACCAGTTCAAAAAAGCGTCACCGAACGATCTCGACTGGATTGCCAGTGTGCGTCTGCGCGCACCAACCGGCGTCTCGCCATTCGGCATCAAGTACCTGCAAAATACCGACCCCAACAATAACAATCTGGTCGTGCCAACCAAACAGCCTACCGGCAACGGCGTCTTTAGCACCTCGGTCGGCCTGTCCGTATTGAAGACCTACGACCCTATCGTCCTGTTCTCCAACCTCGGCTACACCTACAATTTGCAACGCAGCGTCGGCGACTTGTCGCCAACGGTCGGCACCACGGTTGCCGGCGATGTCAGGCTGGGCAACGCATGGACATTCGGTACAGGTTTCGCGTTGGCGCTGAATGAAAAATCGTCGATGAGTTTCGCCTACTCACAGCTCATCCAAAAGAATTCGTCGTTGCGTGCACAGGGCGGCGCATGGATACGGCAAGTCGGCAGCGATCAAAACGCCGCCTCGTTCAACGTCGGCCTGACCAATCAGCTCAGCAAAAACCTGACCATGGTCGGTACGCTGTCAGTCGGCTTGACACCGGACGCACCGAATTTCTCGGTAGGGGTCAAGTTCCCGTATTCGTTCTGACAGGCTGGCGATGAGCGATCGCCGCCCGCTGAATAGTCGTTACCTCTGCACTACGATTACCGTCACGGTAGCCCGCTGCCGCACCTGCAATGCAGCATCCTCCGCCGCCGCACGGCTGGTAAACGGTCCCGCATACAAGCGATAGACACCGCCAACCGCGACATTCTCCAGGGAACTCACTACGTCCGGTAATTGCTGCAACAACCGTTGCCGCGCCACCTCGGCATTCGGTTGCCGGGAAAAAGCGCCAAGCTGCAGGTAATAGCCTTGCGCCGCAGGATCCCGCAGCCGCTCTCCTGCCGGCGTTTCGGTGCCGTCGTTAAACTGACTCAGCAGTTTCCCATGAAGCGGTCTTGATTCCGGCATGACGCTATCCGCGGCGCCGGGCGTCAGCGCAGCGGAAGCACTCTCGATCGCGCCGGGGGCGGCATTCTTTGGCTGCTTGTTCAGCGCAAGGATGTCGGCCGGCAGCAGGCGCTCAACCTCAAGCTCACCGCTACCGCTCCCCAAATAACCCAACTTCAGTGCCGCCGTGTAGGACAAATCGATAATCCGGCTGGAGTGAAACGGCCCACGATCGTTGATGCGCACAATCACCTGCTTGCCATTCTTCAGATTCGTCACTCGGGCGTAGGAGGGAATCGGCAGCGTCGGGTGGGCAGCGGTCATCTTGTACATGTCGTACGGTTCACCGGAAGAAGTCCGTTGCTTGTGGAATTTCTTGCCGTACCAGCTACCAATCCCGCGCTGGGTGAACGGCCGGTCAGCGGTCAGCGGCGTGTAAGTTTTTCCAAACACGACATACGGCTTGTTCCCGGTACGCGAATATGGCTCAACGGTGGGAACCGCATCGGCGACATCCTCCAAGCCTTCCGGAATATCATCACCGGGGCCGTCATCCTTGTAATAGCCGCCGCGTCCAGAACCGGCGGCGGGCAGTGCGGGTGTGGTACGAGCGGATTTCGATGGCTTGCTCTTCGTCACGGAAGCCGGGTTCGATTCCGACGCTGGCGGCGTGGTACTGCAACCGGCCACAATCAGCAATGGCGCCAACGCGCTCAAACTCAGCCCGCGCAGGTGGAAATATCGGTTGCGATGGTTGCAATTGACGCTACGAAATGACATGACGCTCCTTGGCAATCGGATGGATCGGATAAATGCCGACAACAAAACAGGCGGACGTTTATGGATCACGCCGGGTCAGACTAAGTTCACAAGAAAGCAAAAATAACCGCGGAGCGACTGCGGTCGATGACCGCATCGTTTACGTAACTAAACATCAAGTCTGAATTAATTTACGATGCCGCTGTATGCTCATCAAAATCCCGGCGCCGAGTCCCAGCGTCACCAAGGCGGTACCACCGTAGCTCATGAATGGCAGCGGCACCCCGACCACCGGCAGGATACCACTGACCATGCCCATATTCACGAAGGCGTAGGTGAAGAAAATCATCGTGATGGAACCTGCCAGCAAACGCGTGAACATGGTCGGTGCGTTGGCCGCGATCATCAAACCACGACCGATCAGCAATATATACAGGAATATCAACACGCCATTCCCGATCAGGCCGAATTCTTCCGAGAACACCGCAAAAATAAAATCCGTGGTGCGTTCCGGGATAAATTCCAGATGCGACTGGGTGCCTTTCAGCCAACCTTTGCCAAACACACCGCCGGAACCAACCGCGATGGTGGACTGAATGATGTGAAACCCTTTGCCGAGCGGATCGGAAGTCGGGTCGATCAACATCATCACCCGCTGGCGCTGATAGTCATGCAGCACGGTCCATACTACCGGCAGGCTGGCGCCGACGGCAAGCGCCAGACCAATCAGAACACGCCAGGACAAACCCGCCAAAAAGATGACATAAAATCCGGCTGCCAGCACCAGCGTGCCGGTACCCAGATCCGGCTGCCGGACAATCAGACCGACCGGCACCACCAGTAACAGCGCTGCAACGGCGTAGTCGCGCCAGGTGATCATGCCTTCGCGCTTCTGGAAGTACCATGCCAGCATCAGCGGCATCGCGATTTTCATAATCTCGGAAGGCTGGATCACAACCCCAAAATTCAGCCAGCGCCGTGAGCCTTTCTTGACTATCCCGAACAGCGCCACCGCAATCAGCAGCGCCACGCCGACGCTATATATCGGCACCGCGAAGCGCATCAGGGTTTGCGGCGGTATGCTGGCCGCGACCCACATCACCACGAACGCCACCAGAATATTGCGCAGCTGATCTTCGACCCGCCCCGGGAAATCGATCCCGGCCGAGTACAAGGTCACGATCCCGACCGACAAAATCAGAAAAATAATCAGCGACAAGGATCCATCAAATATCGCAACATGCGATTTGATCAGACGCCACCAGGAATGTTTGTCGGACAGATTCATTGTTTAGTTCTAAATAGGGGACAGAAGCGACAGCGCTTCACTCCCGATTGCCGGCAGTTTCGGCGCCGGGTTTGTAGCTTTCATCGTCGCCCGCCCCGGCCTTGACCTCGTCAGCCGCCGGCTGCTCATCCGATGCGGGCATGGTCACGCCAGGCTTATCCTTGTCGCCAGGGCGCTTGCCCAGCAAATAGTAATCCAGCGCCTTACGTACAATTGGCGCTGCCGCCGCCGCACCGAAGCCGCCGTTTTCGACGATCACGGCGATGGCGATGCGCGGCTTGTCGACAGGTGCAAAAGCAGTGTACAACGCATGGTCGCGGAAGCGTTCGCCCACTGCATGGGTATTGTATTTTTCATTTTGCTTGATGGTAAATACCTGCGCAGTACCCGTTTTGCCGCCCGACTCGTAGCCGGCTCCGGCAAATACGCGGGCCGCAGTACCTTCGTGGGTAACGCCCACCATCGCGCGCTTGATGACATCGATATTTG
The DNA here is from genome assembly GCF_057787885.1 of Glaciimonas sp. OK215. Classification (NCBI taxonomy): domain Bacteria; kingdom Pseudomonadati; phylum Pseudomonadota; class Betaproteobacteria; order Burkholderiales; family Oxalobacteraceae; genus Glaciimonas; species Glaciimonas sp. OK215. The sequence continues at coordinate 6,252,997 of NZ_CM173544.1, read as the reverse complement.
CCTGCTTCAACGGAATCCGGAAACTTTCTTTGGGCACCGTCTCGGTATGCTGATGGCTGACGCCGTCTTCAAGAATCTTGACCAGATGCGGCTTCATGACGATGCCGTTATTTACCAGCGTGGCAGTCGCATGCGCTATTTGCAACGGTGTGAAGGCATTGAAGCCCTGGCCGATGCCAAGTGAAATGGTGTCGCCCGCCTGCCATTTCTGACGCGCCGCTGTCTTGTAGGCAGTGCGCTTCCATTCTGTCGACGGCAACAGGCCACGCCGCTCATGCTCAAGGTCGATGCCGGTGATCTGACCGAAGCCGAACGGTTTCATGAAGTCATGAATCGCATCGACGCCCAAGTCATTCGCCACCATGTAGAAATACGTATCGCAGGAATCGACGATCGCCTTGTACATGTCGACCACACCGTGCCCGCCCACCTTGTCATCGCGGAAACGATGGCTGCCCAGCGTGAAAAATCCCGGATCCCGAATGGCTTGCTGGGGCGTGCGCTTGCCCAGCTCCAGCGCGGCGAGTGCCATGAATGGCTTGTAGGTGGATCCCGGCGGATAGGTGCCGTTCATCGGCCGGTTGATCAACGGATGGTCCGGCGAATTGAGCAGCTCGTTCCAGCTCTGCTGGTCAATCCCGTCGACAAACAGATTCAAATCGTAGGTTGGCTGCGACACATACGCCAGAATATCGCCGGTAGCCGGATCAATCGCCACCAGCGCACCGCGATGATCGCCAAACGCTTCCTGCACCACTTTCTGCAACTCGATATCAATCGATAGAATCAGATTGTTGCCAGGGGTCGCCGAGGTGCGCGACAAGGTGCGCACGGCACGTCCGCTGGCCGAAATTTCAATTTCCTCGTAACCCGTGGTGCCGTGCAGCTGGCTCTCGTAACTCTTTTCGAGACCTTCTTTGCCGATGTAATCGGTGCCCTTGTAGTTGGCCGCGTCGTCGCTGTCGTCGATGGCGTCGGCGTCGTTCTGACTGATGCGGCCGATGTAGCCAATCACATGCGCAGCAACGTCGCCCAGTGGATATTCTCGGAACAGGCGCGCCTGTACATCCACGCCGGGAAAGCGATAACGTTGTGCCGTAAACCTGGCCACTTCCTCATCGGTTAGCCGGGTCCGGATCGGTAAGCTGGCGAAGCTCTTCGAATCATCCATCAATTTCTTGAAACGACGCCGGTCTTTGGGCTGAATATCGATCAGCTTCGCCAAATCATCGATCACGTCTTCCAGCTTGCCGTTGATCTTGGAGCGCGTAATTTCCAGCGTATAGGCAGAATAGTTGCGCGCCAGCACGACGCCGTTGCGATCCATGATCAAGCCACGATTCGGCACCACCGGCACTAACGAAATCCGGTTTTCCTCGGCTTGCGCCGCATAGGTTTCATGACGCACGATCTGCAGCCAGATGAAACGCGCCACCAGGAGCGAAAAGCAAAACAGCACGAACACCACCACAGCGGTGATCCGCATCCGGAAGTTATGTAGCTCGCGTTCAGTGTTCTTAAATTCTGTCATGGGTATTGCGCCGTCAGATGTTGGCGCAGAGAGTAGCCGAGGCCGCGAACCGGCAAAGGTAATTAAATCGGACGGTTGTCATCACGATTAATGGCTCGCCGTTGTGGTGCCAGCAACATCCAGCTCAGTAGCGGCCACAAGAGCACGCTGATCACGCTTTCGCTGAAATACATCCAGCCGGGAAACTTGCCGCTAATGATCATCCGTAACACCAGCTGCAGCGCCTGGGTCAACAATAGCAGCGGAAATATGTGCAGGGCCTGGCCCAGCGGCGAAAACCACAGTACGCGCCGATGGATCATGATCGCGAAATACGAGAGCAGCGTGTAGGACAAGGCACTTTGCCCTAGTAGCGTTGCATCGTGAACATCCATCAACAGCCCCATGCAGAATGCGATAACGATACCGATCTTGCGCGGTTGATGAATACTCCAGAACACCAGCACCAGCGCGACAAAATCCGGCACGCCCGGCCATTGCCCCCAGGGCAGTAAATTCAGAAAGAATGCCAGCAGCAACGTCAGCGCAATAAACAGCGGATTAGCCGGCAATAAAATATAGTGCGGACGGTTCATTGGGTACCCTCCTGCGGATTTTTGCGCGGTGCGTTGGCGACCCGGGCGGCATTTTTCGCGGCATCTTTATTCGCTTCCTTGTCGGCTTCTTTCGCCGCCTCTTGCGCCTTTTCTCTGGGGCTGTCGGTCAAACGGCGTTTGCTCAAGGTGTCGACTTTCCCATTCCCTGGTTTGACCACATCGTCAGGACGTGGCGCCGGATTCGGATCGACCAGCAAAATCAGCAATTGCTTGTGCCGGTCGATCCCTGCGGCCGGTTCGCAAACGATGTGCGCAAAAGCGTCGGCCGATTTGGTTTCAACCAGCACCACTTTCGCCACCGCCAGACCAGGAGGATAAACACCGTCGATACCGGAGGTCACCAGCACGTCGTCTTTTTTAATATCGGCATTGGCCGCCATGAAACGCAAATCCAGGAACCCGGACTGACCACGGCCATAAGCAACGCTGCGCAAACCATTCCGCAACACCTGCACCGGAATCGCCTGATCCTTGTCGGTCAGCAACGTGATTTCAGAGGTAAACGGGAACACCCGTGTGACCTGACCGACAATACCGGCATCGTCGATCACCGGCTGACCGGCCCGGACCCCATGTTGCGAGCCACGATCCATCACCACCTTGCGCGTGAACGGATCGCGCGCATCGTAGAGAATTTCGCTCATCACGGATTTCACCGGCAGTTGCTGTTGTGCGCCCAGCAATTTGCGCAGCTGGGCGTTTTCTGCCGCCAGCAACTGGGCTTGTTGCAATTGCTGCGCGCGCGCAGCCTGCTGGTTGCGCAATTCCCGGTTTTCTTTCTCCACCGAGGACAGCGAAGAGAAATAGTCGACCATGCGAAAGGTAGCGTCGCGCGGTATCAGCGCCACCGCTTGTACCGGATAAAGCACTGTGCCGACGGCCTGCCGCAGCAGTGTCAGCGCATGCAGACGCGAATCCGCGATCAGCAGCGCTATTGCCAGCAAAGTGCACACGATCGCCTTCACGCGTGCCGAAGCGCCTTGCTTGAAGAGTGGCGGCGGGCTGTATTCCATCAATGGCAAACGGTTTATCAGTTACTAAGATTGGGGAATATGCATCACGATGTGCATCACGACCGCGCTAGCTAACACTAATGGCCGAGTCCGGAAACACCCGGCCCAGCCACTGGCGCCCGGCCTCAGAACCGAAGTCGGGAGGTGGGCAGCACGCGTCATCTGTGTGAATTACTCGTAAGAGAAGATCGAACCCAGCTTGTCCATCCGCTCCAGCGCCATGCCGGAACCACGTACCACGCAGGTCAGCGGATCTTCGGCAACAATCACCGGCAAGCCGGTTTCTTCCATCAGCAGGCGGTCCAGATCACGCAGCAAAGCGCCGCCACCGGTAAGCATCATGCCTTTTTCGGCAATGTCTGCACCCAGTTCCGGCGGTGTCTGCTCCAATGCATTTTTGACTGCCGACACAATGTTGTTAAGCGGATCAGTCAGCGCTTCCAGAATTTCATTGCTGGAAATAGTGAACGAACGGGGAATGCCTTCCGACAGGTTGCGGCCCTTGACTTCCATTTCCTTGACTTCCGAACCGGGGAAAGCGGAACCGATCGCCTTCTTGATCGCTTCTGCAGTTTGCTCGCCGATCAGCATGCCGTAGTTGCGGCGGATGTAGTTGACGATGGCTTCGTCAAATTTGTCGCCGCCAACGCGTACCGAACCCTTGTAGACCATGCCGCCCAGCGAGATGATGCCGACTTCGGTCGTACCGCCGCCGATATCCACCACCATTGAACCGGTCGCATCGGAAACCGGCAAACCGGCGCCGATTGCAGCTGCCATCGGCTCTTCGATCAGAAATACCTGCGAAGCACCGGCACCCAGTGCCGACTCGCGAATCGCGCGGCGCTCAACCTGGGTCGAACCGCAAGGAACGCAGATGATGATGCGCGGGGAGGGTTTGAACATCTTGGTGTCGTGCACCATGCGGATGAATTGCTTGAGCATTTGCTCGGTGACGGTGAAATCGGCGATCACGCCGTCTTTCATAGGCCGGATCGCCTCGATATTGCCAGGGACTTTACCCAGCATCTGTTTGGCTTCCCGACCTACCGCCTGAATTGTTTTCTTGCCATTGGGGCCGCCTTGCTGGCGGATTGCGACGACTGACGGCTCGTCAAGAACAATGCCCTTGTCACGTACATAAATCAGCGTATTCGCGGTACCCAGATCAATCGCCAGATCGTTCGAAAAGTAACTGCGTAAAAATCCAAACATGAATTGTCCTGATGCGCAACAATGGTGCGCCTAAGCGTTTTATAGGGGGTATCTAGTGTCTGCACATGGCCACTTCAGCGACCTCTAAAAACCTGCTGCACGACCCCATCCCGGATCTGTGATGCTCACTGCACCTCGGCACGGCTGCAGGATTTGCAACACCGTCGGTCCGACCTGGTCTGTTTTACTGCGGTTTTTAAAGCTGCACTTCTGCTACATGCGGCATGGACCCGACATTCTACCTTATAATTTGAATCAGATTGATCGACAAAAGGCTAGAAATGCTTGCCTTTTACAATGTTTTAAGAATTTTTTACCGACATTAATGCATTTTCATACAACACTTTTCAGCCGCGCCCGGTGCGCCACCAAAAATCATGTCACTAGACCTTTCCGACGTTAAACGCATTGCCAATCTGGCACGCCTTGAGCTTACCGAAGACCAAGCCGCGTCCACCTTAGACAAGCTTAACGGCATCTTTTCCCTGGTTGAACAGTTGCGCGCCGTCGATACCACCGGTGTCGAGCCGTTGAGCCACCCCATTGCCGCGCTGCAGACCGATCTGGCGCTGCGCCTGCGCGATGACGTCGTGACCGAACCCAATCGCCGCGACGATTATCAGCGCGTCGCACCGGCAACCGAGGACGGCCTCTATTTGGTGCCGAAAGTTATCGAATAAATGCCTATAAAACATAGGATAAAGAGGTGTCGTTTCACCCAGCGCCAAATTGAATAAAATTGCAAGCCGGGGTTAATTAGATAACACTCACCGGCAGAATTCCTTAGGACATGTTGAACACTTGCGACACTGGCCAGTCCCGACTGGTGCGTGTACGGCAAGATATTCAATCCAACCTTCACCCCGCAGGTTTCCATCACATGCATACCAAAACTCTCAAACAACTGTCGACGCTGTTACACGAAAAGAAAATTTCGTCAGTGGAACTGGCAACGCAGTTTCTGGCGCGTATCCAGCAAAGTGATCTGAATGCATTTCTGCACGTCGATCCGGAATTAACGTTGCAGCAGGCACGCGCCGCGGATCAACGCCTGGCACAAAATGACAGCACGCCATTGACCGGTTTGCCGATCGCACACAAGGATATTTTTGTGACACGCGACTGGCGTTCAACCGCCGGCTCCAGGATGCTGGAAAACTACGTCAGTCCATTTGATGCAACCGTGGTTGAGCATTTCAAAAATGCCGGCATGGTCCACTTGGGCAAGCTGAACTGCGATGAATTTGCGATGGGTTCATCCAACGAAAATTCCTACTTCGGCCCGGTCAAAAATCCCTGGGATAAAACCGCGATTCCTGGCGGCTCGTCGGGCGGGTCAGCGGCGGCAGTCGCCGCGCGTTTGACGCCGGCCGCCACGGCAACCGACACCGGCGGTTCGATCCGTCAACCGGCTTCGCTATGTGGCGTCACCGGTATCAAACCAACCTACGGCAGTGTCTCGCGCTTCGGGATGATTGCGTTTGCCTCGTCACTGGATCAGGCCGGCCCGATCGCTAAAACCGCAGAGGATTGCGCCCTGTTGCTGAATGCCATGACCGGTTTTGATCCACGCGATTCGACCAGCCTGGAACGTCAAAAAGAAGACTTCACGCGCGTTCTGGACAACGACATCAAAGGTTTGCGCATCGGCATTCCACGCGAATATTTCAGTAGCGGCCTGGCCCCGGACGTTGAGCAAGCCGTGCGTGCGGCACTCGGCGAGTATGAAAAACTTGGTGCGGTCCTGGTCGATATTTCCTTACCGAAAACCGAGCTGTCGATTCCCGTGTATTACGTGATTGCACCGGCCGAAGCCTCGTCCAACCTGAGCCGCTTCGACGGTGTGCGCTACGGCCATCGCGCAGCCGATTACAAAGACCTGGCCGACATGTATCAGAAGTCGCGTGCCGAGGGATTCGGCGAAGAAGTCAAGCGTCGCATCCTGGTGGGCGCCTATGTGCTGTCGCACGGCTATTACGATGCCTACTATTTGCAAGCGCAAAAAATTCGCCGCCTGATCGCGCAGGATTTCCAGAATGCGCTGACCGGCCCGAACCGCCTGTGCGACGTCATCATGGGCCCGGTATCGCCAACGGTGGCGTGGGATCTGGGAGCGAAAGCCGACGATCCGGTGGCTAACTATCTGGCCGACATTTACACGCTGTCGACCAGCCTGGCAGGCTTGCCCGGCATGTCGATTCCATGCGGATTCGGTCAGGGAGAAAAGAATGCACGCCGTCCGGTCGGCTTGCAAATCATCGGTAATTATTTTGACGAAGCCAGGTTGCTCAACGTCGCGCATCAGTATCAGCGCGTGACCGACTGGCATCTGCGCACGCCGGACTAACCGCAACCACAGAGCCGGCCATGCGCGTCGTCCGCCACTTTTCCCTGCGTTATCTGCATGCAATGGTATTGTTGCCAGGCTTGGCGCTGCTATCGACGGCGGCGCACGCGCAGCAATTGCAAACCAAATTTGTTTGCAACGCGACCCGTGATGAAGATGGCGAAAAAGTGATTTACGCCGACGGTGGTGAAATACGTTTGAATGGCAATAAGGTGGAAGCTTTTCGCTGGGAGTCCGCGCAATACCGGACCTTGCATGGTTTCGATTGCAGTGTCGACGAAAGCGACGAGCCGGTGGTTGAAGCGAGCCGGGACGGCGGTAAAGACAGCTGGCGCGTCACCCTGAAAGATGCAGCCGCGGCACGGCAACGACGCGGTTACGATTTCTTCAACCATGGCATGAATTGCAGCATCCGCCTGCAGCGCGATGGCGACACCTTAAGTATCAAACCGAGCTGCCCGGTGTTGTGTGGTTCAAGAATAAACTTTACGGAACTATCGGTGGATTTAAAAACCGGCAGTTGCCGTTATGAAGAGTAAGTGCGGGTAATGTGACAGCATCCGCACATAAAACTAAGCGAGGAAATTATGCAGTGGGAAGTCGTGATCGGTCTGGAAACGCATGCGCAACTCTCGACCAAATCTAAAATTTTTAGCGGTGCTTCCACCCAGTTCGGTGCCGAGCCCAACACCCAGGCCAGTCCGGTCGATCTGGCGCTGCCGGGCGTATTGCCGGTACTCAATCGCGGTGCGGTCGAACGCGCCATTCAGTTTGGCCTGGCGGTCGATGCGGTGATCGCAGCGCAATCCATTTTTGCGCGCAAAAACTACTTCTATCCGGATCTGCCGAAAGGCTACCAGATCAGTCAGTTTGAAATCCCGGTGGTGCAAGGCGGCAAGGTCTCGTTCGTCCTCGAAAAAGATGGCAAGAGTGAAGTCCGCTCGGTGCAATTGACCCGTGCCCACCTGGAAGAAGATGCCGGTAAATCGCTGCACGAGGACTATCAGGGCATGACCGGCATCGACTTGAATCGTGCCGGCACGCCGCTGCTGGAAATCGTCACCGAGCCGGACATGCGCAGCGCTGCCGAGGCGGTTGCTTACGCCAAGGCATTGCACGCGCTGGTGATGTGGCTGGGCATTTCCGACGGCAACATGCAAGAAGGTTCTTTCCGTTGCGATGCCAACGTCTCGGTACGCCCGCTCGGCCAAAAGGAATACGGCACACGCCGCGAAATCAAGAACCTGAACTCGTTCCGCTTTCTCGAAGAAGCGATCAATTACGAAGTCCGGAATCAGATCGAAACCATCGAAGACGGCGGCACCATTCGCCAGGAAACCCGTCTGTACGATCCCGATAAAAAAGAAACGCGTTCAATGCGCAGCAAGGAAGATTCGCAGGATTACCGCTACTTCCCGGACCCGGATTTGCCGCCGCTGGTGATCGCTGCCGAATGGGTAGAGCGCGTACGCGCGACGATGCCGGAGTTGCCGGCGGCGATGCGTGGACGCTTTGTGCGCGACTACGCGCTGTCGGAATACGATGCCATTGTATTGACGCAATCGAAGGCCATGGCGGCTTATTTCGAAGCGGTGGTCGCCAAAGCAGGCAAAGAACAAGCCAAGCCGGCCGCCAACTGGTTGATGGGAGATGTCTCCTCGACCCTTAACCGTGAAGGCGTCGACATCAGCGCCGCACCGGTCAACGCCACGCAATTTGCGTTGCTGCTACAGCGTATCGCCGATGGCACCATTTCCAACAAGATTGCGAAAGAGGTATTTGCAGCGATGTGGGAAGCCAGGGCAGCACAAGATACGCTGGCCGACGAGATCATCGAAAGCAAAGGCCTGAAACAGATTTCCGACAGCGGCGCACTGGAAAAAATCGTCGACGACGTATTGGCTGCGAATGCCAAATCGGTCGAAGAATTCCGCGCCGGCAAGGAAAAGGCCTTCAACGCCCTAATCGGTCAAGCCATGAAGGCCAGCAAAGGCAAGGCAAACCCGGCACAACTGACTGAGTTGCTCAAGCAAAAACTGACCGCTTAAGGCAATGCTATAGGTCGGAAAGCGCAATGCCTTCTGACCTGGTTTATATTCTTTCAACGCGCTTAACGATCGGCAGCGCTCGACTGGCTGCGGGTCAGATCACGGTAGCGTTTCAACATATCGTCAAATTTGGCGTTGATCCCCGCCGCCTCGACCTGATGTTCGTTCAGGTTTTTCCTGCCATATTGAATCGCCCGGTTAGCATCGTCGATCTTGACGCGTAAAGCCGCTGGCAGCTTTTTATTCTTATAGAATTCAGTCTCGACCTGCGTCGCTTTCAACTGTTTTTCCGCATCCACTATCCACTCCTTATCGCGTTTGATCATGTCCTGCGACAAGTCCAGGTAGTAGCGGCGCGATGTGGCAATATCGCTCTCGCTGCGATAGCGCGACAGCAGCGCCCTATCCTGCTGGCGCTGCTGCTCCAGCGCGGCGGCGGCAGCCTGCCGTTTTTCTTCTTGCAGTTGCAACTGGCGCCTTTGCTCGGCGTTCAACGGCGCTGGAATCTCACGCTTGACCAGGCCGGTATTGCTTAACTCCCGGACCGCCCGGTCGGCACATTCCTGCGTCAGACGATCAGAGGTGATGGTGCGTCCGGCGCTATCCTTGCATGAATAAATCTCCGCATGCGCCAGCAGCGGCAGCGCAGAAATCAACAACAACGTAAAAGCTGCGCGCGATGGCAAGCCGGGCACGCTTGTGCAACGCTGCATAAGATGCAACAAAAGATGTTTTTTTACGCGACGATTCATGCACTTATCCACAATTTAATACAACACACCAGCCCGCAAAGTCAGGCCACGCCGTAACGTGTCCGATAAGCCGCCACAGCGGCTTTGTATTGCGCCAGCTGCGGGTCGGCGCCGGCACCCGAGATATACTCCAGCAAGTCGTCCAGATTGCCGATCGAAATCACCGGCACACCGAACTCACGCCCCACTTCCTGCACCGCCGATTGCGCGGACAGTGCATCGTCCTTGCCCGAACGCTCCATCCGATCCAGCGCGATCAGCACCGCACATGGCGTGGCGCCGGCAGCGCGGATCATTGCGACCGATTCCCGCACCGAGGTACCGGCCGAAATCACGTCATCAATAATCACCACCCGCCCCTGCAACTTGGCACCGACGATCGTGCCGCCTTCGCCATGATCCTTGGCTTCCTTGCGGTTATACGAAAACGCCACGTTCCGACCCTCGGCTGCCATCGCTACCGCAGTCGCGGAGGCCAAGGTAATGCCTTTGTAAGCCGGCCCGAACAGCATGTCGAACTCGACACCGGAGTCCAGCAAGGTACGCGCGTAAAACTGTGCCAGCTGCGCCAGCGTTGCGCCTTCATTAAACAAACCGGCGTTGAAAAAGTAAGGCGAAGTACGCCCGGCCTTAGTCACGAATTCGCCAAATCGGAGAACACCGGTGGCGACCGAAAACTCGATAAATTGTTGACGTAAATTATTCAAAATATATTCCAGACGAAGAATGTGACCATTAAGGTAACGCATGCGGTGACAAATTTTGTCGCTTTGACCCTGAAAAGCGACGCCTAGCCGTCATTTTAAATGGTGTTCACGTCATTAGGCAGCAAATGCAAGCACTGTGCCATCAACAACTATCGGAAAGTCGCACAACCGTCTCCCCCACGGGACATGCATTCCACCCAGCAACCCACTCCGCCGTGCGCATGGGCCGCCGCAGCCGAATCGGTTATCCTAATGCGTCTGCGAATGCGGCTATCGATTCGTTGTATCTTCGCTATTGCCTCGCTGTTTCCTCGCTGTTTCCTCGCTGTTTCCTCGCTGTTTCCTTTAACGCACTTATTTCGACTCTTTCAACTATGCCAAGAATTATCTCCGCCAATCTCAACGGAATCCGCTCTGCCGCCAAAAAAGGCTTTTTTGAATGGATGGCCAAGCAATCCGCCGACTTCATTTGCGTGCAGGAACTGAAGGCCCAGGAACCGGACATGTCGCCTGAAATGCTGGCGCCGGCAGGTTATTTCGGTAATTTTCATTACGCCGAAAAGAAGGGCTATTCTGGCGTCGGCCTGTACAGCAAACGCACCCCGAACGCGGTACGAATCGGTTTTGGCAATCCTGAGTTCGATGCCGAAGGACGTTATGTCGAATGTGATTTCGGCGAACTGACCGTCATTTCGCTGTACTGCCCATCCGGTTCATCCAGTGAAGAGCGCCAACTGGCAAAATTCCGTTTCATGGAAGCCTTCTTGCCGCATTTGCAGGAACTCAAAGCCAGCGGCCGTGAAGTCGTCATCTGTGGCGACTGGAACATCGCCCACCAGGAGATCGACCTGAAGAACTTCAAAGGGAATAAAAACAATTCGGGCTTTTTGCCGGAAGAGCGCGCCTGGTTGACCCAACTGTTCGATGAAGTGGAGCTGGTCGACGTGTTCCGCAAAATCGATCCCCGCGCCGAGCAATACACCTGGTGGAGCAATCGCGGCCAGGCCTGGGCCAAGAACGTCGGCTGGCGTATCGATTACCACATCTCGACCCCCGGTATCGCCGCCAAAGCGCATGCGGCGGCCATCTACAAGGATGAGCGCTTTTCGGATCATGCGCCGCTGACGATCGATTATGCGGATGCCTGAGCGATAAATTCAATGATGTAAGCAGGAGGCGCACCCGCCGCCAATATTTACACTTGCACCAGGCCCTCGACAAACACTTTCAAATCGCCTTTGCCAAACTGCGTCCACACTTCGTTGGTAGTCAGCGGCGCAGTCACAATCACGGCTACCCGATCTTTGGGCGTTGTCACTTGTGAAAAATCGACGGTCACTTCTTCGTCCGACAACTTGGCTTCGGCAAACGGAAACTGACGAATGATGTAATACAAATTGGTCGAGCAATGGGCGAACAGCGCCGAACCATCTGACAGCAGCATATTAAAAACACCGTGTTTGGCGATTTCGCTGGTCAGCTCTTGCAAGGCGGTCGTCAATTCCGCAGTATTCGGCAAGGATTCGCCGAAACGATGACGCAGCTCCTGCAAAATGTAGCAAAACGCCAATTCACTATCCGTATTGCCGACTGGCCGAAACGCCCCATTCAGACGCGGCGCAAACTCCTTTAAATCGCCGTTATGCGCGAATACCCAATAGTGCCCCCACAGCTCGCGCACAAACGGATGACAGTTTTCAAGCAACACCTGGCCCTGTGTGGCTTTGCGAATATGCGCGATGACATTTTTCGATTTGATCGGACAACGACGAATCAACTCCGCCACCGGCGACGCGATTGCCGCCTGGTAATCCACGAAATGACGCACGCCGCTGCCTTCAAAAAAGGCAATACCCCAACCGTCGCTATGATGGTCGGTCTGGCCGCCACGCGTGGCAAATCCGGTAAAGCTGAACACAATGTCGGTCGGCACATTGCAGTTCATTCCAAGTAGCTGACACATGATTTTTCAGATCAAGAATAGGGATAAAAAAATACGCCTGACAAAGGATCGATAATGCGAAATACAGGCTTATAACGTTACCACGCGAAGGTTGTCAAAAGAAAAGAAATATCGTGCGTTGCGCCGCTCCCGTCAAATCCGCAGGCACAACCGCGAACTCCCTACACGAGCGGCGCTTATAAGTTCGCGACTATATCTCCTATTCTGGCGACAAACACCTCGCCTCCCCGCTTTGCCCCACTATGGACCACCATTGCGTGCCGGCAACATCCGGTCGCTTATAACAAAAGGGGAAGACAATGTCGCTGTTTACTAATATGCCACTGCGCCGCTGTGGCTGGTTGCTGCTCTCCATACTACTGATTTTCACCACTGCCGGCGCTGCCGAACCATCCAGGATTATCTACGTGCGTCCGGTGCCGCAAAATGATGATGCACTGTTGGCACAGGGCACCAGCGGCATCAAACAGGCGGCACTGCTCTACCAGCTGCAGGCCAGTACGCTGGAAAGTCAGCCGACGCGGGCCGGTCGTCAGCAGCAACTCGACAACGCCGTCAAGCAAGGCGCCAAAATCGTGGTGATGATCGGTTATGAATTTCGCGAGCTGCTCGACAGCACTGCGCGTGCCGCGCCGCAAACCCGCTTTGTGATTCTGGAACACTGCCTCGACAAGTCGCCGCCAAACCTGACCTGCATTTCCTTCCGTGAAACGGAAGCCAGCTATTTGGCCGGCATGGAAGCAGCGCTCAGTTCAGGCAACGCCAGGATCGGCATGATAGGCGCGATCGACACCGCGCTGCGGCGTAAAAATGCCGAGGCCTTCATTGCCGGCGCTCACGCTGCCAGTCCCACCGTCACCATCCACCACACCTTATGGGTCGATGGCGCGCAACCGTTCAACGACCCGGCACGCGCGGAAGCGCACGCAAAAACCATGCTGGCGGATGGCGTCGATGTGATTTTTGCAGCTGCCGCTGCCGGCAATGCCGGGATCTTCAAAGCGCTGGCGACCCAGCCGAAAGCCAAGGCCATCGGCAGCGGCATCGACCAGTGCTCGCAACTGACGGGCAGGATTCTCGACAATGTTGAAGTCCATGCCGATACCGCCATTGCGTTGGCGGTCGGTGCCATCGTCAATGGTTCAAACGCAACGCGCTTCGATGTCGGCCTCAAGGAAGGCGCGGTCTCGCTGACCGGACTGGGACTGGATGCCGCGTATTCCGACTGTGCCATCCTGCGCCAACGTCCGGTGATTCTAAAATTGCGGGACACCGGTAACGCCATCATGAGCGGCAAACTTAAGGTGGATTAGGGCCTGTTGAAAGAGCCGCCCATAGCAAGTGCCGGGTGAATCTGATAGCGTTGCTTTTTTGACGATTTGCGGAGCCCGGCATCATGGATCAACTGGCAGCGATGCGCGCCTTCCGGCGCGTGGTGGAATCCGGCAGCTTCACCGCGGCGGCGGCCGAACTGAATCAATCGCACACGATCGTTTCACGTCAGGTACGTCAACTCGAAATACAGCTAGGCGCACAACTGCTCAATCGCACCACGCGCCGCTTCGCACTCACCGAAGCCGGCCAGGAATATTACGCGCGCTGCAAGCCAATACTCGATCAACTGGATGACGCAGCGCAGGCGGTCTCGGCCCATCAGGCGCGTCCGTCCGGCCTGCTGCGCATCAATGCGCCGCAAGCGTTCGGCACGATGGAACTGGCGCAATGGTTGCCGCAATTCATCATTGCGCATCCACAACTGCGGGTTGACCTGGTCTGCAATGACCGCCTTGTCGATCTGATTGAAGAAGGCTTTGACGTTGCCTTGCGCCTGACCCACGCATTACCGGATTCAAGCTTGATTGCCAGGCGACTGGCCGTCAGCGAAATGCTGCTGGTCGCCTCGCCCGCCTATCTGCAACAACATGGCAACCCGCAGCAGCCCGCCGATCTGGTGCGCCACAATTGCCTGACCTATTCGCTGGCGCAAAAACCCAATGAGTTCCATTTCAGCGCAGCCGACGGCACGCCACATCCCGTCATCGTGCGCGGCAACCTGCAAGCCAACACCGGCATCGCTCTGCGCGCGGCGGCGCTGGCCGGGTTGGGTATCGCTGCCAGCGGGTCGTTCATCGTCCACGAAGATTTACGGCGCGGCGATCTGGTGCACGTGCTGCCGGCCTTCACGCTCAAGCCGCGCGAGCTGTATGTGTTGTATCCGCAAAACCGGCACCTGTCGCCGAAAGTACGCGCTTTTGTCGAGTTTGCCGGCAACTGGTACCTGACGCCGCGCTGGGATTGACGCTGCCGTCATGCCACCGCCCGCTGTTGCTGCGTCAAACCGCCATAGCCATATGCCGCCGCCCGCGCATCGTGGACGTGCACATAGCTCTCATGGTGCAGGTCGCCCAGCAAATTCGCCATCGACTTGAACACCGCCGCGATATAGGACGCCTTTTCGTCAGCGGTATTGGTTTCGTCGGTGATACGAATATCCAGAAAGAAACTGGTCTTGCGTTGCATCTGCAGACTCGTACCGCCGACGAACCAGTGCGCCGGATCGATATGCGCAATAGCAATGGAGGTGAGTTCCGGCTTCTTGTGCAGGATGTCGGCAGTCAGACTGGACAGGGTGCCGGCTACCTCGGCGGAGACGGCGCTGTCGGGGACAGTGGATAGCAGTACGGTAAGGATGGGCATGATCAGCTTTCTATCGTGAGTTCGAGAATTGCGTTGGTAGTACGGATTTCGGCAACAGCATCCGACAGCCCCGTCAGCACGGCGCGATGCAGATCCTTGTGGTCGATCACGCTGCCGTCCCAGACGTCGAGGGCACGGGTCGCACTGGCATCGCTGGCGATGATGTTTTGATAGCCGTGGGCGGCGCCGTCGAAGGCGGTAGCAGCCACGCAATTGTTGGTCATCAAACCGCTGATAATCAGCGTCTTGATACCCCGTGCCAGCAATTGCTGCTGCAAATCGGTGCTGGCAAAAGCGCTGGCGAAATTTTTGCGGATGACCGCATGGTGCGAGGCGCGTTGCAAGTCCGGATGGATTTCAGCCATCACGCTGTCCTGCGTAAACAGCGGCCGCGTAACAGGACTCCATTGCTGGATATGAAACACCGGCATCCCGTGCTGGTCAGCCATGGCTATCAGGCGATTTGCATTACGCAGCGCCGCCAGACCGTCAGGAATCGGCAGTCTTCCGATGAAATATTCGTTCTGGAAATCGATCGCGATCAGCGCGGTCGCCCTGGCATCAAGACGGGTACTGACGGCGGCACCGGTGATGGCGCGAATGGTGCGGCTGTTGCTCAGATTACTGGCTAGGGTGCTCATGCGATCTCCGTTTGGTGAGTTGGAGTACACAGCTTAGCCACGCAAGCGCCCGAAACATAGCCATCCGGCAACACAGGATTTGTGCGAATTCAGCACTAATGCAGCACAGTCAATCCGGCAAGGGTAACGGACTCGGCGGTTTGATTTCTTCCAGGCAAACCATCGATTTGACACCTGCCACCCCCGGCACCTGCATCAGGCGGTCGGTCAGAAACCCCGACAGCGACTTCAAATCGCTCGCCACTACTTTCAGCAAGTAGTCGAAATCGCCGGAAATGGTGTAGCACTCGAGAATTTCCGGGAACGCGCGAATCGCCTTTTCCAGCTTGCGAACCTGTGTGAATTGTTCGCGCGCAATATTCAGGCTGACGAAGGCCGTGACGCCGAGACCAATCGCCGCCGGTTCCACCTGCGCCGCATAGCCACGAATAACACCTTCGGTTTCGAGCCGCTGCACGCGCCGATAGCACTGTGGCGCCGACAGATTAACCTGCTCCGACAGTTCGACATTCGATGCCCGTCCCTTGGACTGCAGCGTGCGCAGCAAAATCCGGTCGTACCGATCGAGTTTTTCCATTTTCATCCTCATCTATGCACGATTCATGCACTTAAGTTGAAATCCATGCTTCATTATGCAGAAATATTTCTATGTTTTGTGCCTATCATGTAAGCATAAGCAAAGCATAAACAGGGACCGGAGCACATCATGAAAAATCAAGCTATCGCACTGGAACATCGCTACTGCGCGCATAACTATCAACCGCTGCCCGTCGTTCTCAGTAGCGGCCGCGGCGTCTGGCTGGTGGATGAGGCCGGCAAACACTACCTCGACATGATGTCGGCCTATTCGGCGGTCAGCTTCGGCCACAGCAACCCGACGCTGGTGGCGGCGCTCACCCGCCAGGCGAATCGGCTGGCGGTGACGTCGCGGGCGTTTTATACCGATCAGCTCGGCCAATTTTTGGAATTGCTCTGCAAAATGACCGGTCAGGCAAAAGCCTTGCCGATGAACAGCGGTGCGGAAGCCGTCGAAACCGCCATCAAGGCGGCCCGTAAATGGGGCCACAAGGTCAAAGGAATCGCCGATCAGAGTGCTGAAATTATCGTCTGCGACGGCAACTTTGCCGGCCGCACCACCACCATCATCGGCTTTTCATCGGAAGCGCAATACCGTGACGGCTTCGGCCCGTTCGGGCCCGGCTTTGTCTCGATACCGTTCGGCGATGCGGCAGCGCTGGAAGCGGCGATCACGCCTCGCACGGCGGCTTTTCTGGTTGAACCAATCCAGGGCGAAGGCGGCATCATCGTGCCACCCGACGGCTACCTGGCAGCGTGCCGCGAAATTTGCACGCGGCATAACGTCCTGCTCATTTGCGACGAAGTACAAACCGGCCTGGGCCGTACCGGCAAGCTGCTGGCCTGCGACCACGAGAATGTCAAACCCGATGGCTTGATCCTCGGCAAGGCACTCGGCGGCGGCCTGTTGCCGGTCTCGGCATTTTTGGCCCGCGAAGACGTCATGGCGGTGTTTACACCCGGCGACCACGGCAGCACTTTCGGCGGCAATCCGCTCGCCGCTGCAGTCGGTTATGCCGCGCTGTTGCTGCTGCGCGACGATCGTTTAGCCGACGCCGCGGAGCGCATGGGACATCGCTTGCAAAGCGGGCTACGCGCCATTCAGCATCCGGCGATACGCGCGGTGCGCGGCAAAGGCTTACTGATCGGGGTCGAACTGGACCCGGCAATTATCTCCGCCCGCAAATTTTGCGAACTGCTGCTAGAGTTCGGCGTCCTGTCCAAGGACACACACGACACCGTGGTGCGCTTCGCACCGCCGCTGACCATTAGCGCCGGCGAAATAGAAACCGGACTGAACATCATTAACCAGGCGTTCGCCGCGCTGCCGATCGCCACCGCAGCGGCGGAAACCAGCTACGCATGACCCGGCACGCGCACGATCACATGGGGGATACCGCCTTGATCAAAACGTCAACCTCGGCAAAAGCCACTTTCCTGATGTGCGCGCCGGATCATTTCGAAGTGTCGTATGTCATCAATCCATGGATGGATGGCAATGTCGCACTCGGCAACCGCAGCGTCGCGCAACAACAATGGGATGCACTGGTCGCCAAAATTTCAGCCGTGGCAAATATCCTGCGCATGCAGGCGAAGGCGGGCGTGCCCGATCTGGTATTTACCGCCAACGGCGGCGTCGTGCGCGGGAAAAAAGTGGTGCTCTCCAGATTCCGCCATGTTGAACGGCAGGCCGAAGAAATCCATTTTGAAAACTGGTTCGCCGCGCATGGTTTCGACGTATTGAAAACCCCACCGGAATTGCCATTTGAAGGCGCCGGCGATGCACTGCTGGATCGTCACGACGACTTGCTATGGTTTGGCCATGGCCATCGTTCCGACCTGGCTTGCGCCGAACCCCTGGCGCGCATGCTGGATATCGAAGTACAACCGCTGCGCCTGGTCGATCCGCGTTTTTACCATCTCGACACCTGCTTCTGCCCGCTCGATGGCGGCCACACGCTGTATTTCCCGGACGCTTTCGACGCCGCATCGCAAGCGGCGATTGAAGCACGCATCCCGGCCCATCGCCGTTTGATCGTCGGCACTGCCGATGCGCTGGATTTTGCCTGCAACACCGTCAACAGCGGCGCCCACATTTTCCTGAACCGCGGTTCGGAAGCATTGACGGCAATGCTCGCCGCGCATGGTTACACGGTACATCAAACGCCACTCACCGAATTTCTGAAAGCCGGCGGCGCCGCCAAATGCCTGACCCTGAAACTGAATGAACCGGTGCTTGAGAAAGCGGCAGCGGTGTAATTGGAAGGTTGCCGTCCGTTACTTACTTTCCTTTGCGAAACAAAGAAATGGACGCTGCTCCCAAAGTACTGTTTCAAAATACATAACCCCTTGATTTAACGTATAATTTCCGCCATCCACCGCATGCTCGACCCGGCGCTTCCTGCG
Organism: Glaciimonas sp. OK215; assembly: GCF_057787885.1. Lineage (NCBI taxonomy): Bacteria > Pseudomonadati > Pseudomonadota > Betaproteobacteria > Burkholderiales > Oxalobacteraceae > Glaciimonas > Glaciimonas sp. OK215. Next base: position 6,234,505 of record NZ_CM173544.1, on the reverse strand, counting down.
ACCGGGTTTTTTGCATTTTTGATAGCGGGTCAAGATCAGCTAATTTCAGCATACAGACTAGAGTAAGCCCATGAAGCCCAACGCCACCGCCACCTCTTCCACCGAAACCCGCCTGCGCGAGTTGCTAGCGCAACGCATCCTGATTCTGGATGGCGCGATGGGCACCATGATCCAGCAATACAAGCTGACGGAAGAAGATTATCGCGGCGGCCCGAATGGTCGTTTCGTCGCCTTCCAGGGTCCGGGACGCGAACTCTTCGTCAAGGGCAACAACGAATTACTGTCGCTGACGCAACCGCACATCATCAGCGAAGTCCATGAACAGTATCTGGCCGCCGGTGCCGATCTGATCGAAACCAATACCTTCGGCGCCACTACCGTTGCGCAAGACGACTACCACATGGCGCATCTGGCGTATGAGATGAACGTCGCATCCGCGCGCCTGGCGCGGGCAGCCTGCGATAAATATTCGACGCCGGACAAGCCGCGCTTCGTCGCCGGCGCGCTTGGCCCGACGCCGAAAACGGCATCGATCTCGCCCGACGTCAACGACCCGGCCGCGCGTAATGTTACCTTCGATCAACTGGCGACGGCGTATCTGGAACAAACCCGCGCGCTGGTCGAAGGCGGTGCCGATGTGCTGCTGGTCGAAACCATTTTCGACACGCTCAACTGTAAAGCCGCATTGTTTGCGATCGATACCTTCTTCGAAGAATCCGGCCTGCGTTTGCCGATCATGATTTCCGGCACCGTCACCGATGCGTCGGGTCGTATTCTGTCGGGTCAAACCGTGCCCGCTTTCTGGAATTCGGTCCGCCACGCCAAGCCGCTGACGGTTGGCCTCAACTGCGCACTGGGCGCTGCATTGATGCGGCCGTATGCCGAAGAACTGGCCAAGATCGCCGACACCTTTGTCTGCATTTATCCGAATGCCGGTTTGCCCAATCCGATGAGCGATACCGGTTTCGACGAGACCCCGGATGTCACTTCATCGCTGCTGAAAGATTTCGCCGACAGCGGCTTCGTCAACATCGCCGGCGGTTGCTGCGGAACCACGCCACAGCACATTCAAGCGATTGCCGACACCGTCGCCAACATTGCGCCGCGCGCGGTCCCGGAAACCACCCATGAAATGCGCCTGTCCGGCCTGGAACCGTTCACCATCGACGCCAGCTCGCTGTTCGTCAACGTCGGCGAACGTACCAACGTCACCGGCTCGAAAGCTTTTGCCCGCCTGATTCTGAACGAGCAATACGACGAAGCGCTGACGGTCGCCCGCCAGCAGGTCGAAAACGGCGCCCAGATCATCGACATCAATATGGATGAAGCGATGCTGGATTCACAGGCGGCGATGACCCGCTTCCTGAACCTGATCGCCTCCGAACCCGACATCGCACGCGTGCCTCTGATGATCGACTCGTCGAAGTGGTCGGTGATCGAGGCTGGCCTGAAATGCGTGCAAGGGAAAGCCATCGTCAATTCGATTTCGATGAAGGAAGGCGAGCCGGAGTTTGTGCGTCAGGCCACCTTGTGCCGGCGCTACGGCGCGGCAGTGATCGTCATGGCCTTCGATGAAAAAGGCCAGGCCGATACCTATGAACGCAAGATCGAGATTTGCAAACGCGCTTACGACATCCTGGTCGGGCAAGTCGGTTTCCCGCCGGAAGACATCATTTTCGATCCGAACATTTTTGCAATTGCGACCGGTATCGAAGAGCACAACAACTACGCGGTAGATTTCATCAACGCCACCCGCTGGATCCATCAACACCTGCCGTATGCCAAGATCAGCGGCGGCGTTTCCAACGTCAGCTTTAGCTTCCGCGGCAACGATCCTGCCCGCGAAGCGATCCATACCGTGTTCCTGTATCACGCGATCAAGGCCGGCATGACCATGGGCATCGTCAACGCCGGCATGGTCGGCGTGTACGACAGCCTGCCCGCCGAGTTGCGCGAGCGGGTCGAAGACGTCGTGCTGAACCGGCGCGAAGATGCGACCGAACGCATGATCGAGATCGCATCAACCCTGAAGGCCGGCGCGAAGAAGGAAGAAGAAACGCTGGAATGGCGCAACGGTACCGTGCAACAGCGTTTGTCGCATGCGCTGGTGCAGGGCATCACGCAATGGATCGTCGAAGATACCGAAGAAGCGCGTCAGGAATTGCTGGGCAATGGCGGTCGCCCGATCCACGTCATCGAAGGACCGTTGATGGATGGCATGAACGTGGTCGGCGACCTGTTCGGCCAGGGGAAGATGTTCCTGCCGCAAGTGGTGAAATCGGCACGCGTGATGAAACAGGCCGTTGCACATCTGATTCCGTTCATCGAAGAAGAAAAGCGGCTCGACGAAGAGCGCACCGGTATCGCCGCCAAACCCAAGGGAAAAATCGTCATCGCCACCGTCAAGGGCGACGTCCACGACATCGGCAAAAACATCGTCTCGGTGGTGCTGCAATGCAATAACTTCGAAGTCGTCAACATGGGCGTGATGGTGCCGTGTTCCGAAATCCTGGCGATGGCAAAAGCCGAGAACGCCGACATCATCGGTCTCAGCGGCCTGATCACGCCGTCGCTGGAAGAGATGGCCCACGTCGCCAAGGAAATGCAACGCGACCCCTATTTCCGCAGCGTCAAAATGCCGCTGCTGATCGGCGGCGCGACCACCAGCCGCGCCCACACCGCAGTCAAGATTGCCCCGAATTACGAAGGCCCGGTCGTCTACGTGCCGGATGCATCGCGTTCGGTGTCGGTCGCGCAATCGCTGCTGACGCCGGAACAGCGCGATCAGTACATCGACGAAATCGCCGTCGACTACGAACGCATCCGGGTCCAGCATGCGAATAAAAAAGCGGTGCCGATGCTGACGCTGGCAGACGCGCGCGCGAATCGCACCAAGCTCGACTTCGCGCCGGTAAAGCCCAAATTCATCGGTCGTCGCGTCTTCAAGAATGTCGACCTGGGTGCCCTCGCACGCTATATCGACTGGGGCCCGTTCTTCCAGACCTGGGATCTGGCGGGACCGTATCCGGCTATCCTGACGGATGAAGTCGTCGGTGAAACCGCCAGCAAAGTCTTTGAAGAAGGTCAGGCCTTGCTGAAGCGAGTCATCGACGGCCGCTGGCTGACGGCGAATGGCGTCATCGCGCTGCTGCCGGCGAATACCGTCAACGACGACGACATCGAAATCTACACCGACGACACCCGTACGCAGGTCGCCTTCACCTACTACGGTGTGCGCCAGCAAACCGTCAAACCCGTCATCGACGGCATCGCCCGGCCGAATCAATGCCTGGCCGATTTCATCGCACCGAAATCATCCGGGATCGCCGATTACATCGGCCTGTTTGCCGTCACTGCCGGGATCGGCATCGAGAAATACGAGAAGCGTTTCGAGGATGCGCATGACGATTATTCGTCGATCATGCTGAAGTCGCTGGCCGATCGCCTGGCCGAAGCGTTTGCCGAATATCTGCACGAACGGGTGCGTAAGGATTTGTGGGGTTACGTTCCCGACGAGGATTTGTCGAACGAAGCGCTGATCAAGGAAGGCTACAGCGGTATCCGCCCGGCGCCCGGCTATCCGGCCTGCCCGGAACATACCGTCAAGGCCGACATGTTCAAGGTCTTGCAATGCGACGAAATCGGCATGCAGGTCACCGAGTCGTACGCGATGTTCCCGGGCGCAGCGGTATCCGGCTTCTATCTGGCCCATCCGGAATCAAAGTATTTTGTGGTCGGTAAGATCGCCGATGATCAGGTCAATGACATGGCGCAGCGACGCGCTGTGCCGAAGGAACAAGTCGAACGCTGGCTGGCGCCGAACCTGTAACAGCGCTGCCATAGCGCGAGGGCTTCAGAGTGTGTCAATCTGGTCTGAAGCCCTGGCGTATTTACACGTCAATCGCGGCGTTTGAATGCATCCGTTTGCGTAATTCGAATTTCTGAATTTTGCCGGTGGATGTTTTCGGCACAGGACCAAAGTAGACGGCTTTAGGCACCTTGAATCCTGCCAGAATAGTTTTGCAAAAAGCGATCAATTCCTCCGCACTCACCGTCGCACCCTCTTTCAGTTCAACAAAAGCACACGGGGTCTCACCCCATTTTTCATCCGGCTGCGCCACCACGGCGGCGACCAGCACGTCGGGGTGTTGATACAGCGCTTCTTCCACTTCGACACTGGAAATATTTTCCCCGCCGGAAATGATGATGTCCTTGCTCCGGTCCTTGATCTTGATGTAGCCGTTCGCCGTACACACGCCCAGATCGCCGGTGTGAAACCAGCCGCCTTCAAAGGCCGCTTGCGTGGCTTTTTCGTTTTTCAGATAGCCCTTCATGCAGATATTCCCGCGGAACATGATCTCACCGATTTCGATGCCATCGGCGGCGACCGGCTGCAGCGATGCCGGGTTCAACACTGCGACCGCAGATTGCAGGTGATAGCGCACGCCCTGATGCGACTTCATGCCGGCACGCTCATGCACGCTCAGATCGCTCCAGCCGCTTTGTTCGGCACAGACTGCTGCCGGACCATACACCTCGGTCAAGCCATAGACATGGACCAGATCGAAGCCCATCTCTTCCATCTTGGCCAGTACCGAGGCCGGCGGCGGCGCACCCGCGACCATGCCACGCACCACGCCTTGTATGCCGTCACGCCAGGCGCTCGGCGCATTGGCCAGTGCCGCATGCACAATCGGGGCCGCGCAATAGTGGGTTATCTTTTCTGTTTTGATCAGGTCAAACACCAGCTTCGGCTCAAACTTGCGCAAACACACATTGACGCCGGCACGGGCGGCAATGGTCCACGGAAAACACCAGCCATTGCAGTGAAACATCGGCAGGGTCCACAGATACACCGGGTGTTTCGGCAAGTCCCATTCGAGAATATTCGATACCGCATTCAACGCCGCGCCGCGATGGTGGTACACCACGCCTTTCGGATCGCCGGTGGTGCCGGAGGTATAGTTCAGCGCGATGGCATCCCACTCGTCGGCGGGCGGCTGCCAGGCGAAATCGGCATCGCCGGTCGCCAGCAACGCTTCGTAATCGATGTCCCCAAACGGGTGCGCATCTTCGGGGCCAAGCAAGTCATGCACGGCAATGACATACAGGTCGGGAATCAGTTGCGCAAGTTGCGCCGCCAGCTCAGCGAACTCAGAGTCCGCCACCAGCACTTTGGCTTCGCCGTGCCGCAGCATGAACGCCAGCGAAGACAAGTCGAGCCGGATGTTCAAGGCATTCAGCACCGCGCCAGCCATCGGCACGCCGAAATGGACTTCGACCATCGCCGGTGTATTCGGCAACATGACGGCGACGGTATCGCCTTTGTTGACGCCTAATTTAACCAAGGCGCTGGCGAGTTTTCTGGTGCGCTGATAGGTCTGGCGCCAGTTTTGTCGAAGCGGCCCATGGACGATCGCCAGCCGGTCGCCGTACACTTCGGCGGCGCGGGCGATGAAATCGATGGGGGTAAGCGCTACAAAATTGGCCGTATTTTTACCGAGGCCAGAGTCGTAATCAACTGCCATGTTTGTCTCCTGATGGAATATCACCGTTACCGCGATGGGGGCTTTATTATTGTGTACGCATTCAGGCTATCACTTGCCGGCTATTTTGTTTGTCATTCAGATGACAGGTTGATCGTATGGCCCTACCGGATAGAAAACTTATGTTTCTGACACTTCAATCGCAGTCGCCATGTTGAACATCGTTGATAAACTTTCCATGCATGCATGGTTTCCGGCGCTTGCTTCAGCGCATCAGGCTCTGGTCGCAAAAACCGTCGTTGTGCAGAACTTTGCTTCCGGTGCATTTGTGGCGCGGCGTGGTGAGCTTTCCCGCTATTGGATAGGCGTGCACAGCGGCCTGATCAAGCTTGCCATTTACAGTCTGGATGGCCGCAGCTGTACCTTTTCCGGGGTGCCGGCCGGCGGCTGGGCCGGTGAAGGCAGTGTGATCAAACGGGAATTGCGCAAATACGATGTGATTGCGGTGCGCGACGCCGACATCATGCTGATCCCGGAACAGACTTTTCACACCTTATTGGCCGAAAGCCTGCCGTTCTCCGCCTTCGTGATTCGTCAACTCAACGAACGCATGGGCGAGTTCATCGCCAGCGTGCAAAATAGCCGCCTGCTGAGCACCGATGCGCAGGTGGCGCAAGCGCTTGCGCAATTGTTTCATCCGGTGCTGTACCCTCGGACGATGGCGGTACTTGAGTTTTCTCAGGAAGAAATCGGCTTGCTGACCGGCCTGTCCCGTCAACGGGTGAATCAGGCCTTGAAGCAGCTCACCGAACTGCATCTGGTGACGACCTCATATCAATCGATACGCGTGGTGGATCTGGAAGGATTGCGGCGCTTCGGTCTGGCGGAATTGTGATGAAGCGCCACCTGTGCAACTGCGTTTTATTCGGGGTGCACGAAAAACCTCGTCGCTCAGGGCGGCGATGGATAGCACGGACGGCGTAACCGTCCTTGCTGTTGACTTTAGTGCGGCGTTTGCTGCTGTTCGATGTAGTTGCAGATCACTGCAAGAGGTGCACCACCGCAGCTACCGGCGAAATAGCTGGGCGACCACAAAGCGCCGCCCCATAGCTTCTTCTTGATGCCTGGATAGTTTTTCTTCCTGACAAGCAGGCTGGATATTCCCTTCAGGCGGTTGACCAGCTTCAATACGGCCACTTCAGGCGGGTAGTTCACCAACAGGTGGACGTGATCCTCTTCGCCGTCGAACTCCACCAGTTCTGCCTCAAAGTCCGTGCAGACGCTGGCAAACATCGGGCGCAGGTCATCCAGCATCTCTTTCGTGAAGACTTCAGGGCGGTATTTCGTCACAAAGACCAAATGCACATGCATATGCATATGCATAAGGAAAACACTTACCTTCCATGGAGAAGAGCGTTGTCATTGCTCATACGCAAAACTATAATTTCTCCATGGAACGTCTCCAAGCCTTCAAGTACGAACTCATGCCAGACGGCGAACAGCAGCGCGCGATGCGCCGCTTCGCCGGGTCGTGTCGCTTCGTATTCAACAAAGCGCTGGTGCTGCAAAAGGAAAATCACGCGGCCGGGAACAAATTCATCGGCTATGTGGCGATGGCGGCAAAGCTACCCGTTTGGAAGCGCGAGGCCGATCAAGAATGGCTCAAGGGCGCGCCTTCACAGTCATTGCAGCATGCCTTGAAGGACTTGGAAAAAGCCTATAAGAACTTCTTCGCCAAGCGTACCGGCTTTCCGCGCTTTAAGCGAAAAGGCAGCGGGGACAGCTTCCGCTACCCCGACCCAAAACAGATCAAGCTCGATCAGGACAATAACCGCCTCTTTCTACCGAAACTCGGCTGGCTGCGTTATCGCAACAGCCGGGACGTGTTGGGCGAGTTACGCAATGTCACAGTGAGTCAATCGGGTGGCAAGTGGTTTGCGTCGATACAGACGCAACGGGAGGTGGCGCAGCCACTGCCAACAGCGACTATCGCGATCGGTATCGATGTTGGCATTGCCCGTTTCGCCACACTGAGCGATGCGAGTTACATTGCGCCGCTCAACAGCTTCAAGAAGCATCAGCAGCGGCTGGCGCGTTACCAGCGCCGCATGCGCCGCAAGGTTAAATTCAGCAATAACTGGAACAAGGCGAAAGCCAAAGTCCAGCAGATTCACACCGGCATCGCTAACGCCCGCAAAGACTTCCTGCACAAAGCCACAACAACGATCAGCCAAAACCACGCGCTCGTATGCATTGAGGATTTGCAGGTACGGAACATGTCCAGGTCATCGAAAGGCAATAGCGAACAGCACGGCAAGAGGGTGAAACAAAAGTCCGGCCTGAACCGCGCCATCCTGGATCAAGGCTGGGGCGAGTTCAGACGGCAACTGGACTATAAGGTGTCGTGGAACGGCGGTACGCTGCTTGCCGTGCCACCCCACAACACCAGCCGCACTTGCCCATGCTGCGCGTACGTAGCGAAAGACAACCGGCAAACACAGGCGAAATTTGTGTGCGTCGATTGCGGATATGAAAATCACGCCGATGTCGTCGGCGCGGTGAATGTTTTAGAGCGGGGATACCGCTTGTTAGCCTGTGGAGACCCGGCGCAGTCAGGCCGCTCTGCGAAGCAGGAACCCATCGAAGCGACTCAAGCAGCTTTTGCTTGAGCGCCGTAGGAGTCTCCGTCCTTCGGGGCGGCGAGGATGTCAATCGGAGCCCAGGTGAATGAACCTGAACAAGAATACCGCAGCAATAATCCACACGACCATTTTGACTTCCTTGAAACGCCCGGTGAACAGCTTCAGTGCCGCATAGGAGATAAAACCGAAGGCAATCCCGTTGGCGATCGAATAGGTGAACGGCATCATCAGTACCGTGATCACTGCCGGCACACTTTCGGTGCTGTCATCCCAATCCAGATGCGTGACTTCACGCAGCATCAGACAGGCAACATAAAACAGTGCCGGCGCCGTCGCATAGCCCGGCACCGCACCCGCCAGCGGGGCAATCAGCAAGCTGGCCAGGAACAGTACGGCAACCGCCAGTGCCGTCAGTCCGGTACGGCCGCCCGCCTGTACGCCGGCCGCGCTTTCGATGTAGGCGGTGGTACTCGACGTACCGAGAAAAGTACCTGCAACAATCGCCGCACTGTCGGCCAGCAAGGCTCTGTTCAAGCGCTCCATCTTGCCGTTCTTGACCAGACCGGCACGCGTAGCAACGCCGATCATGGTGCCGGTTGCGTCGAATAGTTCAACCAGGAAAAACACCAGTACGATGTTCAGCGCCCCCATCGATAGCGCGCCCATGATGTCGAGTTTGAACAGGGTTGGCGAGATTGACGGCGGCAAGGAAAATACTCCCATGAACTTGTTCCCGCCGATAAAGAAGCTGAGTATCGTAATCGTCACGATACCGATCAGGATCGCGCCCTTGACCTTGAACCGGTCCAGCACCACGATCATCAGAAAGCCGACGATTGCCAGAATCGCCGGGATTTTATGCAGATCCCCCATCGAGATAAAGGTCGCCGGGTTAGCCACCACGATACCGGCGGTCTTGAGTGAAATCAGTCCGAGAAATAAGCCGATACCGGCGGTGATGGCAATCCGTATGCTGGCCGGAATGCCTTTGACGATGATCTCCCGCACCCCGACCAGACTGATGATCAGGAACAGGCAGCCGGATATAAAGACTGCGCCCAGCGCCACCTCCCAAGGTACGCCCATGCCCTTGACCACCGTGTAGGCAAAGTAAGCGTTGAGGCCCATGCCGGGCGCCAGCGCAATCGGATAATTGGCATAGCAGGCCATGATCAGGGTACCGAGGGCGGCCGCGATACAGGTCGCGACGAACACCGAATCCTTCGGCATGCCGGCGTCACCCAGGATAGTCGGGTTGACGAAGATGATATACGCCATCGTCAGGAAGGTAGTCAGACCGGCGATCAGTTCGGTACGCACATCGGTACCGTTTTCTTTTAGCTTGAAAAATTTCTCCAGAAATTCCATTTTTGTTTCCCCCTGATTATTATTTAGAGGCGATAGGCACAATATTTGCGTTCTGACAAATAACCGCTATTTCCGCTTGATGATATGCACCGTATTGGGAACCAAACAGCTAGACAAGTGCTAACGCCATACTGATGAGATGAATATTGTCACTTAACATATAAATAAACAATAAATACCACCGCTATTTCATTCTGCAAATAGTGGACATCATAAGTATGTGGATCTCAATAAGTAGTGCGGCTGCTAATCTGCGACCATAAATAAATCAGATTGGAGACTTTCGTGTCTACTGCCATCCAAAATTCCGCTTCGTGCGCTAATACAGCAGCATCAAGTTCAGCCAGTTCAGCCAGCAGCCCGATTCGCTTTTTTTACCGCGGCGAGGTACATACCGTTGACCAGGCTGCGCCGACCCGTACCATCCTCCAGCATCTGCGCGAAGATCTGCATTGCACCGGTACCAAGGAAGGTTGCGCAGAAGGCGATTGCGGTGCCTGTACGGTCGTCATCGGTGAAATGGGTGCCGATGGCGTCCAGATGAAATCGGTCAACTCCTGCATTCAGTTTCTGCCGACGCTGGATGGCAAAGCACTGTTTACAGTTGAGGATCTGAAGCAGGACGACGGTGCCTTGCATCCTGTGCAACAAGCATTGGTCGAGTGCCATGGTTCACAGTGCGGTTTTTGTACGCCTGGTTTTGTGATGTCGCTGTGGGATTTGTATCTGCAACATGACGGCTGTCAACATGCGCCGTCAGCGGCAGCAACTTCCGTCACGCCAGCATGGCAGCCATTGCAACGCAAGGAAATCGATGTGGCGTTGTCCGGCAACCTGTGTCGCTGCACCGGCTATCGTCCGATCATTGATGCGGCGCATCGCATGGGCGAATTGCCAGTGGTAAATTTTGACCGCGACAGCTTGCAGCATGCCTTGCAAGGACTGCAACGGGACGAAATGTTTACTTATAGTCACGGCGGCCAGAATTTCTACGCACCACGCACCCTGGCCCAGTTGACCGCCATCCGCGCCGCCTATCCGGCAGCACGCATGCTGGCAGGTTCGACCGACGTCGGCCTGTGGGTTACCAAGCAGATGCGTGATCTGGGCGACATCATTTTCCTGGGTCAGGTCAGCGAACTTGCCAGTGTCACCACGAAAGACGGCCAACTTGAAATCGGTGCCGGCGTGACATTGAACGATGCTTACGGTGCATTGAGCAAACACTACCCGGAGCTGGACGAAATGTGGCAACGCTTCGCCTCGCTGCCGATCCGGAATGCCGGCACGCTGGGCGGCAACGTCGCGAATGGCTCGCCGATCGGGGATTCGCCGCCATGGCTGATCGCACTGAACGCCCAAGTGGTGCTGCGCGGACCGGCCGGTCAACGCGTGATGCCGCTGGAGTCGCTATACCTGGATTACATGAAAAAGGACATGCAGCCGGATGAGTTCGTCGAAGCCGTACGGGTGCCATTACCGCGCGCCGACATGCAGTTCCGCACCTACAAACTGGCGAAGCGCTTCGATCAGGATATTTCCGCGGTATGCGGGGCGTTTTCCGTGATCATGGACGGTCCGGTGATCGGCGCAATCCGCATCGCCTTCGGCGGTATGGCAGCAACGCCGAAGCGCGCCGCCAAGGCCGAAGCGGCTCTGCTGGGCCAGCCGTGGAATGAGACCACGCTGAAAGCGGCGATGGCGCTGATGGCAGAAGATTTCGCACCGCTGTCCGATATGCGTGCGTCAAGCAACTACCGCATGAAAACAGCACAGAACCTGTTACGTCGCTTCTGGTTGGAAACCCGTGCCGATACACCGCTGCGGACCGATCAAGTAAATGCCTTTGCATGCGCTTGAGCGCCATCCGGAATTAAGGAAGAGACACCATGAATACGCAAACCGACGCTTTTTTGAAAGACAATCTCGCAGATCCGACCGATGCTTCCGCCTGGGCCGAAGTCGGCCAGTCGCATCCGCACGAATCCGCGATCCTGCACGTATTGGGCGAGGCAACCTATACCGATGACATCCCGGAAGCGCAAGGCACGCTGCATGCCGCGCTCGGCATGTCACAAAAGGCCCATGCCCGGATCCGCTCGATCAATCTGGATGCGGTGCGCTCTGCCCCCGGTGTGGTCGCCGCCTACGTCGCCAGCGACATTCCCGGCACCAACGATTGCGGCCCGATCGTTCACGACGATCCTATCCTGGCCGATGGCCTGGTCGAATATATCGGCCAGCCGATGTTCGCGGTGATCGCCGACACGCACGACAATGCTCGCCGCGCCGTCCGTAAAGCGGTCGTCGACTACGACGAGCTGCCAGCGATTTTGACGCCGCAAGCGGCGCACGCCGCAAAGTCGTATGTGTTGCCGCCGATGCGCCTGACGCGCGGCGATGCGCAACAAGCTTTCGAAACGGCAAAGCATCGCGTCAGCGGTCAGTTATACGTTGGCGGTCAGGAACAGTTTTATCTGGAAGGCCAGATTTCCTACGCGATTCCAAAGGAAAGCAATGGCATGCTGGTGTTGTGTTCGACGCAACACCCGACCGAAATGCAACACGTGGTGGCGCACGCATTGGGCGTCCATTCGCACAATATCGTGGTCGAATGCCGACGCATGGGCGGCGGCTTTGGCGGCAAGGAGTCCCAATCGGCATTATGGGCAGCTGTTGCGGCAATCGCGGCGCACAAGCTGAAACGGCCGGTCAAGCTGCGTGCCGACCGCGACGACGACATGATGGTGACCGGCAAGCGTCACTGCTTTCATTACGACTACGAAGTCGGTTATGACGATGCCGGCCGGATTGTCGCGGCACGGGTCGATATGGTCAGCCGCGCAGGTTATTCCGCCGATTTGTCGGCGCCGGTCGCCACCCGCGCAGTCTGCCATTTCGACAATACCTATTACCTCTCCGATGTCGACATCAAGGCGATGTGCGGCAAAACCAATACCCAGTCGAATACCGCCTTCCGTGGCTTTGGCGGCCCGCAGGGAGCGATTGCGATCGAATACATCGTCGACGAGATTGCCCGCAACCTGGGACGCGACGCGCTCGATATCCGCAAGCTGAATTTCTACGGCCGCAACGACGAAGAAGGCCGCAACGTCACCCAATACGGCCAGAAAGTGGTCGATAACGTCATCCACGAACTGGTCGCTGAACTGGAAGCCAGCAGCGAATATCGGCAACGCCGTGCGACTGTCAGCGCCTTCAACGCCAGCAGCCCGGTGCTCAAAAAAGGCCTGGCGCTGACGCCGGTGAAATTCGGCATTGCCTTCAACGTGACGCACTTCAACCAGGCTGGCGCGCTGGTGCACGTCTACACCGATGGCTCGGTCCTGGTCAATCATGGCGGCACCGAAATGGGGCAAGGCATCAATACCAAGGTGGCGCAGGTGGTGGCGCACGAGCTCGGCATTCCGCTGGCACTGGTACGGGTCACTGCCACCGATACCAGCAAGGTGGCCAACACGTCGGCTACCGCAGCGTCGACCGGTGCCGACCTGAACGGCAAGGCAGCGCAGGACGCCGCGCATACCATCCGTCAACGATTGGCCGAATTCTTTGCCAAATTGCATAACGGCGATCCCAAGGCCGTGACTTTCTCGGGCGGCGCAGTCCATCTCGGCGAACATGCGATGGCATTTGGCGATCTGGCACAAAAAGCTTATCTGGCACGGGTGCAATTGTGGTCGGACGGTTTCTATGCTACCCCCGGGCTGCACTGGGATCCGAAAACCATGACCGGCCATCCGTTTTCTTATTTCGCCTATGGCGCGTCGGTCTCCGAAGTGATGGTCGACACGCTCACCGGCGAGTGGAAACTGCTGCGTGCAGATGCTCTGTACGACGCTGGCCAGTCGCTCAATCCGGCCATCGACATCGGCCAGGTTGAAGGTGCTTTCATTCAGGGCATGGGCTGGCTGACGACCGAAGAATTGTGGTGGAACAAGGACGGCAAGCTGATGACCCACGCGCCATCGACCTACAAGATACCCGGCATCTCCGACTGCCCACAGGATTTCCGCGTCAAGCTGTTCAAGAACCGCAACGTCGAAGACAGCATCCATCGCTCCAAAGCCGTCGGCGAGCCACCGCTGCTGCTGCCGTTCTCGGTTTTTTTCGCGATCCGCGATGCGATTTCCAGTATTGCCGATCATCGTTTTAACCCGCCGCTAAAAGCACCGGCCACCAGCGAAGCAATATTGAATGCGATCACTGCGGTCGATAACATGGCAGCTGCTGCCTGAATATCAGCACCGATAAAGGCAAGCTGCCATGACTACCTGGTTAAATGCACTAACTACTCTAATGAAACAACCGACGCCAGCCACCGCGGCGATTTTAATCACGGTGGCGCAGGTGGAGGGTTCGGGACCGCGTGAACCGGGCGCCAAAATGGTGGTGACACCGTTGGCGCAGTTCGACACCATCGGGGGCGGGCACCTGGAACTGCGCGCCATCGAAGTCGCGCGTGAGATGTTGTTGGAAGCGTCCACCCTTTCGAGCGAGCGGCGCCTGCAACGCTTCCCATTGGGCCCATCGCTAGGCCAATGCTGCGGCGGTGTGGTGCATCTGGCTTTCGAACGCGTCGACGCGAATACCGCCGAGTATTTCAACTATCTGCAACTGCGCCTGGGCAAGGCGCAGGATAGCTGGCGTTTGGTAGCGTTGGATAGCGCAACCGTGACCAGTCTGTGCGACGAGCAAGGCCAACGCCTGCATGGACCGGGCATGCTTCCCGCCCTGCCTGCGCTGGTTGAGGGTGCCACGGTGATACGCGATGCGGCGGGGCAGCGCTGGCTGCTGGATGGCTGCCTGGCGCCGCGTCCGCAATTGTTCTTGTTTGGCGCCGGTCATGTCGGCGCCGCCATTGTCAGAGCATTGGCAGACTTGCCTTGCCGCGTCACCTGGATCGACGAGCGCGAGGAAATGTTTCCCGACCTTCAGCCTGCCAACGTCACGATAGAGGCAACCGACGTACCGGAAGCACTGGTCGCCAGCGCGCCGCCTGGCTCCAGCTTTCTGGTCATGACCCATAACCACGCACTCGACCAACGCTTGTCGGAACTGATATTGCACCGGAACGATGTGACCTGGTTCGGCCTGATCGGCTCGAAAACAAAACGGATGCAGTTTGAACATCGCTTGCAGGAACGCGGCATCACGCCGCAACGGTTGGCCGAGATGGTATGCCCGATAGGCATCCCCGGCATTGTTGGCAAGGAACCGGCCGTCATCGCCGCCTCCGTGACGGCGCAACTCCTGCAAGTATGGGAGCGCAGCGGGCGCGAATTGCCCGCGACCTCAACTCAGGAAACTGTGCGAATGCTCAGTCATGCCTCCTGAAAATGCAGATGTGGCAATGCGCTATCGCCAAATAGGAACGGGTAGCGAATATTCAAAATAAATTCGCAGTAAAAAGCAACGAATTAAACATAGCAATTGTTAGTTAAAGGACGTATCTCATGGCCGCAGGCGACAACCCAACTCATTCCGACAACGCAGAACTTCAGGCTTACCGCGCCAGCGTGCTGCACTTTACCGCGGACCCGGCGCATCAGGCCCACGCGTATTCGTGGCATGAAGATGGCCTGCTTCTGATCAAAGACGGTCACGTGGTCGCTGCCGGCGATTATCAGCACTTGAAGGGGACGCTGCGGGACGGGCAGGAAATACACGACTATCGCGGCAAAATCATCATGCCCGGCTTTATCGATACCCATGTCCACTATCCGCAGACCGACATGATCGCATCGCCGTCGCCGGGCCTGCTGCCGTGGCTGGAGAAATATACCTTCCCGACCGAGCGCAAGTTCAGCGACCCGGCCCATGCGAGCAATGTTGCCGACTTCTTCCTCGATCAGCTATTGCGTTGCGGCACCACCACCGCGATGGTGTATTGCACTGTCCATCCGGAGTCCGTCGACGCCTTTTTCAGCGAAAGCGAAGCACGTAATCTGCGGATGGTGGCAGGCAAGGTGTTGATGGACCGCAACTGCCCTGACTTCCTGCAGGACAGCGCCGCAGGCGGTATCCGCGAAAGTGAAGATCTGCTCAAGAAATGGCACAAACGCGGTCGCCAGCTGTACGCGATCACCCCGCGCTTTGCGCCCACCTCCAGTAATGCCCAATTGCAACTGGCGGGTGAGTTGGCGCGTGCCTATCCGGACGCCTATTTGCAAACGCACGTCGCCGAGAATGCCGACGAAGTGGCCTGGGTAAAATCGCTGTTCCCGGAAGCGCGCAGCTATCTGGATGTCTACGATAAATACGGCATGCTGCGCCCACGCTCGATGTACGCACATTGCATCTGGCTGGACGATGGCGATCGCCGGCGCATGGCGGAAACACAATCGGCGATCTCGATCTGCCCGACCTCCAACCTGTTTCTTGGCAGCGGCCTGTTCGATTTTGAGCGTGCCGACGCTTTGCAGGTGCCGCTGTCATTAGCGACCGACGTCGGTGGCGGCACCAGCTTTTCCATGCTGCAAACCATGAATGAGGCCTACAAGGTAGCGCGCATGGGCGGCACCTTCCTGCCGGCCTTGCGGATGTTCTACCTGGCGACGCTGGGCGGCGCCCGCAGCATGCAACTGGAAAACACCATCGGCAACTTTGTCGCCGGCGCCGAGGCTGACTTCATCGTCCTGGACCCGCAAGCGACACCATTGCTGGCGCGGCGCAGTGCGAATACCGAAAGCCTGGAGGAGTTGCTGTTTGCGATTGCATTGCTAGGTGACGATCGCAGCATTGCGGCGACCTATGCGGCCGGCAAACAGGTTTACCGACGTTAAAACGAAGGATGGGTGAAGCGATGATGCTCCACCCATCCTTTCGTTGCATGCTTTTTCTTTTACGCCCGGCGATCAAGACCGCAACGTATACCGATTATTGCTGACGCACTCATACCGCCGCAGCACATTGCCGCTGTCATCCACACTTTCGAGATGCACATCGAACTGCCACAGCCGCGCCATGTGTCGCAACACTTCATCGGTATTGTCGCCTAGCGGTCGTCCATCGCTGCGGAAGTGGCGTAAAGTCAGGCTGCGATCGCCACGCGTATTCACCGACCATACCTGGATATTCGGCTCACGATGATTGATGTCGTACTGGCGCGACAAGGTTTCCCGTACGTACTGATAACCGGCTTCGTTATGAATCGCCGACACTTCCAACTCACTGCGATTCTCATCATCAAGCACCGAGAATAAGCGCATATCGCGTATCAATTTAGGCGACAGATATTGCGCCACAAAACTCTCATCCTTGAAATTCCGCATCGCGTAATGCATCGCATCCAGCCATGGCGTTCCCGCCAACTGTGGAAACCACGCACGGTCTTCGTCGGTCGGCTGTTCGCAGATACGGCGAATATCGCTCATCATCGAAAAGCCCAGCGCATACGGATTAATCCCGCTGTAATACGATTTGGTCACCGGCGGCTGATACACGACGTTGCTATGCGAATGCAAAAACTCCATCATGAAGCCATCTGTCAAAAACCCTTCGTCATAGAGCGTATTGAGCAAGGTGTAATGCCAGAATGTGGCCCAGCCCTCATTCATTACCTGCGTCTGCCGCTGCGGATAAAAATACTGCGCAACCTTGCGTACCACGCGTATCACTTCGCGTTCCCAAGGCTCTAGCAGCGGGGCATTCTTTTCCGCAAAATACAGCAAATTTTCCTGCGGCTCCGGCGGAAAACGGCCTTCTCCCTGAGTTGCGGCCTCCCCCTTCCTGGTCGGCAAAGTGCGCCATAGCTCATTTATCTGCGACTGCATGTACTCTTCTCGTTCGCGGCGCTGCGCCTGCTCCTTTAGCAGCGACAAATGTTGCGGGCGCTTATAGCGATCGACACCGTAATGCATCAACGCATGACAGGAATCAAGCAACTCCTCAACCCGAGCGAATCCATGACGCTCTTCACATTCGGCAATGTAATTGCGCGCGTACACCAGGTAATCGATAATCGCGTTGGCGTCAGTCCACAACTGGAATAGATAGTTACCCTTGAAGAAGGAGTTATGTCCATAGGCCGCATGCGCCACCACCAGCGCCTGCATCGTCATGGTATTTTCTTCCATCAAATACGCGATGCAGGGGTTCGAATTGATGACAATTTCGTAGGCCAGGCCCATCTGCCCACGCTTGTAATCGCGCTCTGTCGACATAAAATGCTTACCGAACGACCAATGCCGATAATTGACCGGCATGCCGGATGAGGCATAGGCGTCCATCATTTGCTCGGCGGTAATGATTTCCAGTTGAATCGGGTAAATATCCAGTCTGTAGGCTGCCGCGACGCGTGCTATCTCGACGTTATATTGCTCGATCAGTTCAAAGGTCCAGTCGGAAGGGCAAGGTAGTGGCGATCTGCGCTGTTTAATATCCGTACGTGCATTCATACGGTCACCTGCTTTTCAAATAACTCACGAAATACCGGGTAGATATCGCTGGCGTACTGGACTTTCTTGAGTACGAATTGCGGATAATCCGGCGCTATCTGCTCATACTCCGTCCACAAATTCTGCTCTTCGGGAACCACTTGAATATAGGCAAAATAACGCGACTTCGGCAAAATTTTCTGCTCAAGTATTTGCCGACATTTGGGTGAGTCATCATTCCAGTTGTCACCGTCGGACGCCTGCGCGCCATAGACATTCCACTCACTGGGCGGATAGCGCTCGTCAATGATCTTCGTCATCAATTCCAGCGCGCTCGAGACCACCGTGCCGCCGCTTTCCTGCGAATGAAAAAAAGTATTTTCGTCAACCTCGTCAGCGCGTGTGTGATGGCGAATGAAGACGACTTCAATTTTTTCGTAATTGCGCGTCAGAAATAAATACAACAGGATGAAAAACCGTTTGGCCAGATCCTTGCGTTGCTCATCCATCGATCCTGACACATCCATTACGCAAAACATCACCGCCTGACTCGACGGCTGCGGCTGCCTGATGCGATTGACATAGCGCAAATCGAAGGGATCGATAAAGGGGATGCGCCAGATACGCCCTTTCAGCAGATGAATGTCTTCCGCCAGGCGGCGGATTTCCTCACCGCGATCTTCGTTATCGGCTTTCAATGCTTCCATCAGAATTTCAAGTTCGTGCAATCGGGCCACCAATGGCGAACCCAGCGCAATGCGTCGTCCCAGCGAGCTGCGCAACGATCGGACGATATCGATATTGTTGGGAGAGCCGTCGGTAGAGTAGCCGGCGCGCATATTCTTCCAGCTTGGGACCGCCAATAGATTGGTCTTGATCAGACGCGGCAACTCCAGGTCTTCGAAGAAGTACTGCATGAATTCTTCGCGCGTCAATTCGAATACAAAATCATCCTGGCCTTCACCATGATCGCTGGCTGCGCTGCCACCGCCGCCAGCGCCGCCATCCGGACGCGCGATGCGATCGCCCTGGAGATAATCCTGATTGCCAGGATGCACCATCTCGCGCGTACCGCCCGGACCATGACGAAACACCGGCTCGGAAATATCTTTGCGGGGGATGGTAATGCTTTTGGAATTTTCGATCTCGGTGATGCCGCGATCGCGCACTGCCTCCGTCACCGAACGCCGGATATCGTTACGATAACGGCGCAAGAAACGTTCACGGTTGGCAATGCTCTTGTTCTTGCCAGCTAGTCTGCGGTCAATTATCTGATGCAACACGGTACAGCCTCCTGCTCGGAATGCATCTGGGGAGCTGCCACCGGTATCGCTGATTGCTAACAATCGATACCGGAATTACCAGACGGCAGCCCTGCTCAGCTCCAGTTCGTTCAGTACACCGCAGATCTGCATCGTCGTTACGACGATTTCCGTACCCGCAGATACCATTCGCACAAAAGCCTTACTTGCTTAGGTGTATAACCTTTGGTCACCATGCGATTCACAAAATCCTCATGCTTACGCATCTCGTCGGCCGAGCCTTTCGCATTAAACGAAATCACCGGGAGCAGATCCTCCGTGTTCGAGAACATTTTCTTCTCGATCACGACGCGTAGCTTTTCATAACTGGTCCAGAGCGGATTCTTGCCGCCGTTCGAGACCCTGGCGCGTAGAACAAAATTCACTATCTCGTTACGAAAATCCTTCGGATTGCTGATACCCGCAGGCTTTTCGATCTTCTCCAGTTCGGCGTTCAGGGCTGCCCGGTCAAAGCTTTCTCCGGTGTCGTGATCACGGAATTCCTGATCCTGAATCCAGAAGTCGGCGTAGGTCACGTAACGATCAAACACGTTTTGTCCGTACTCGGAATACGACTCCAGGTAAGCGGTCTGAATCTCTTTGCCGATGAATTCCGCGTAACGCGAAGCCAGCACATCCTTGACGTACGAGAGGTATTTCTGTTCCAGCTCCTGCGGAAATTGTTCGCGCTCGATCTGCTGCTCCAGCACATACATCAAATGCACCGGATTGGCCGCGATTTCAGACGAATCGAAGTTGAAAACACGCGACAATATCTTGAACGCAAAGCGGGTCGACACCCCGGTCATACCTTCATCGACACCGGCATAGTCGCGATACTCCTGAAACGACTTGGCTTTAGGATCGCTGTCTTTCAGATTGTCGCCATCGTAGACCTGCATTTTCGAAAAGATGTTGGAATTTTCCGGCTCGGTAAGACGCGTCAGGATCGAAAATTGCGCCATCATCTTTAACGTTCCCGGTGCGCAAACAGCGCTGGCAAGCGATGAGTGGCGGATCAGTTTCTCGTAGATCTTTATCTCTTCTGAAACGCGCAGGCAATAAGGTACTTTGACGATATAGATACGATCCAGCAGCGCCTCATTATTCTTGTTGTTACGGAACGCTTTCCACTCGGATTCGTTGGAGTGCGCCAGAATAATGCCGTCAAACGGGATTGCACCAAAACCTTCGGTGCCTTTGAAGTTGCCTTCCTGCGTCGCGGTCAGCAATGGATGCAAAACCTTGATCGGTGCCTTGAACATTTCGACGAATTCGAGCAAGCCCTGATTCGACAAGCACAGGCCGCCAGAGTAGCTGTAAGCATCGGCATCGTCCTGCGAGTATTGCTCCAGCTTACGAATATCGACTTTGCCGACCAGCGTGGAAATGTCCTGATTGTTTTCGTCGCCTGGCTCGGTTTTGGAAATCGCGATTTGCCGCAACATGTTGGGGTAACGTTTGACCACCCGGAATTTACGGATATCACCGTTAAATTCATGCAGCCGTTTTACCGCCCAGGGACTCAGAATGGATTTCAGGTAACGCCGCGGGATTCCGTATTGCTCTTCCAGAATCGCACCGTCTTCGTCATAATCGAATAAGCCGAGCGGCGACTCATTGACGGGCGAACCTTTGATGGAATAGAACGGCACGTGCTCCATCAATTGTTTCAGGCGCTCTGCGATGGATGATTTACCGCCGCCGACAGGACCCAGCAAATACAGAATTTGCTTTTTTTCTTCCAGGCCTTGCGCGGCGTGACGGAAATAAGCGACCACTTGTTCGATCACTTCTTCGGCGCCATAAAATTCTTTAAAGGCCGGATAAACCTTGATCACCTTGTTGGCGAAAATGCGCGACAACAATTGATCCTGACGCGTATCTACCTTTTTAGGCTCACCGATCGCCATCAGCATGCGTTCGCCCGCCGTCGCATACACAGTGGGATCGTTCTTACAAAGCGTCAGATACTCTTCAAGAGAAAACTCTTCTTCTCTGGTCTTGTCGAACCGACTCGCAAAGCTGCTGTAGATATCCATATCACCCCCGCATCAACGATGTTGCGAAAACAGATTGAACACACAATGCCTACTGAATTTGACCTCTTGGATATCTTAACAGTTCATTTGCAAACTGTTGCTCTCACAGTATTTAACAGAAGAAGATTCCACGCTTTTGATTCTATCTCTTTTCCTTCGATGCAACAGAGAATTTATGTAATCAGGCATTACAGACCTCACTGCGGACTTTTATTCTTCCGGTACTTTCTCATTCCAGGGTGCGACTATCGGCAGCAACAGCATGCCGGGCAAGGCCAGCACAAAGCATACAATAAAGAATGTAAACCAGCCGGTGTCAGCGACAATGTAACCCACGGAAGAATTGATAAAGGTGCGCGGAACTGCTGCCAGGCTGGTGAACAACGCAAATTGGGTGGCGGTATACCGCGGATCGGTAGTTCGTGCGATGTAGGCCACGAAAGCGGCTGTACCGAGGCCGACACCGAATGCTTCAGCGCCGATGACGATTGCCAGCACCAGCGGCTCAGCGCCGACATTTGCCAACCACGCGAAGCCGAGAATCGTCGCTGCCTGTACCACACCGAAAATCCATAACGCCCGGTTGATACCAATCTTTACCATCCAGATACCGCCGATGATGCCGCCGGCAACACTGGCCCAGAGGCTGGTGGTTTTCGAAATGGCGCCGATCTGTGTCATCGTAAAGCCGAGATCGATATAAAACTTGGTCGCCAGCGCAGTCGCCATGCTGTCGCCCAGCTTGTACAGAAAAATAAAACCGAGTACCCACAACGCGCTCTGCCAACCATTGCGCGCAATAAACTCCTGAAATGGCAACAGCACCGCTTCGCGTATATTTTTTGGCGGATCACCATACACTTTCGGCTCGTTGATCAGAAAAGTGCAAAGCAGTCCGGGCAACATGAATGCAGCAGTAATCCAGAACACCTCGTGCCAAGCCATCCTATCGGCCAGCACCAAAGACAGCGCGCCCGGCACCATGCCCGCAACCTTGTAGGCGTTGACGTGGATGGCGCTACCCAAACCTTGCTCGCTGTCTGGAAGAATTTCACGCCGATAGGCATCAATCACGATGTCCTGGCTGGCCGATAGAAATGCGACGACCGATGCTATCGCTGCGATTGCGGACAATTGCGTTATCGGATCGAGCATCCCCATGCCGCCGATGGCGATAAACAACGTCACCTGTGTCAACGCCATCCAGCCGCGGCGCCGACCCATACGGCCGAAGTGAAAACGGTCCATCAGCGGAGACCATAGAAACTTCCAGGTGTATGGAAACATGACGAGTGCAAACAATCCCAGCGACTTCACATTCAGCCCTGACTTGGCGAGCCAGGCTTGCAACAGGCTAAGAAGAATAAACAGCGGCAAGCCGGAACTGAAGCCGAGAAAAACGCAAATCAGCATGCGCCGGTTGAGATAGTGGTGCCAGGGATTTGAGGTTAAGGTCATGAATGCGCCCGCATAGCGGGACGTTATATGCGCTGAATTTGCATGTTATTTGTATAGCTGAGGTTATCTGCGCGCTGCTGCGGCACCGCACAAATTTAGCCGACGTTGTCTTATTTCTTGCGGAAGCGGAATACCGCCAGACTACCGCGCCAGTTCGGTAGAAACGTTACCGGCCGACCATCATGCAACGCAACACATTCGAGCACCTCAAGCCCGACTTCGTTCGCCAATGCCTCAAAGTCCTTGATCGTTGCGCAGCGCAGGTTAGGAGTGTCATACCATTCGTATGGCAACAATTTCGACACCGGCATACGACCGCGCAACAGTGCCAGCCGATGTGGCCAGTAGGCAAAATTAGGGAACGACACAATCGCTTCGCGGCCAACCCGGGCGATATCGCGCAAGACGCCCTCGACGTTCTTCATCATTTGCAGCGCCGACAAGCACAGCACGGTATCGAACGCATTATCGGAAAACAGTGCCAGTCCGGTCTCCACATCTTGCTGAATCACCGACACCCCACGCGACACACAAGGGGGAATCTTGCTGTCATCGATTTCAACGCCATAACCAGAACATTGCTTGTCGCTTTGCAAATAATCGAGCATGACGCCGTCGCCGCAGGCGAGATCCAGCACTTGTGACTGTTCCCGCACCCAATGTGCAATGAACGCCAGATCAGGCCGCAGGCCGCTCAGTTGATCAAAATTCATACGGTCGCCCCTACACCATTCTCTGACGCCAGGCCGGCACCAGTTTGCGGCATGCTGTTTTGGTTGAGTTGTTGCCAGACCCGGTTGTAATACTCTCGCACCACATTCTGGTAGCGCGCATCCTCCAACAGGAAAGCGTCATGACCATGCGGCGCATCGATTTCGGCATAGCTGACGCGACGCTTGTTATTCACCAGCGCCTGCACGAGTTCGCGACTGCGTTCCGGTGAGAAGCGCCAGTCCGTCATGAACGATACCACCAGGAATTCGGCCTGCGTCTTTGCCAGCGCAACAGTCAGATCGCCACCGCATTCCGCTGCCGGATCAAAGTAATCCAGCGCCTTGGTGATCAACAGGTAGGTATTGGCATCAAAGTACTCGGAGAATTTGTCGCCCTGATAACGTAAATACGACTCAATTTCAAAATCAATGCCAAAACCGAACTGATAGCTGCCGGAACGCAAATCACGACCAAATTTTTCGGCCATGTCGTCATCCGACAGATAAGTGATGTGGCCAACCATGCGCGCCACCCGCAAGCCGTTTTTCGGCACCACGCCGTGCGCGTAATAATCACCCCCATGAAAATCCGGATCGGTCAGAATCGCCTGCCGTGCAACGTCATTGAAGGCAATGTTTTGCGCCGACAGTTTTGGCGTCGAGGCGATCACCACGCAATGCCGCAAGCGGGTCGGATACATCAAGCTCCAGGCCAGCGCCTGCATGCCGCCCAACGACCCGCCCATGACGGCGGCAAACTGCACGATTCCGAGTGCGTCAGCCAGGCGCGCTTGCGCCTGCACCCAATCTTCGACAGTGACCACCGGGAAATTCGCGCCATACGGCTTACCTGTGGCCGGATCGCTATGCATCGGCCCGGTCGAACCAAAGCATGAACCTAAATTATTCACGCCGATGACGAAGAATTTATCGGTATCCAGCGACTTCCCGGGGCCCACCATGTTGTCCCACCAGCCAACGTTCTTTTCATCACCGGCGTACTTGCCGGCGACGTGGTGCGAGGCATTCAAGGCGTGACAGACCAGTACCGCGTTGGACTTGTCGGCGTTCAGGGTTCCATAGGTTTCATACACCAGCGTGTAGTCCGCCAGCGACGCACCGCTCTGCAGCCTTAGCGGTGTCGCAAATTGCATGGATAGTGGTGTGACTGTTACTTGAGACATGGTGTGATGATAGCGACGTGGTTGATGACTTTGGTTATTTCCTACCGACAATAAAAAAGCCCGAAAGCTTGCGCTCATCGGGCTAAATCAGGGGCTTGTACTTCAAGCTCGCTTTAGCCGTATTTATTCGACATTTCCACTGGAAATGCCACGCGCCCGCAAGCTGAGGTGGTGAGACCGTTCAAATCGGCGCTGTTCGCTGTTACTTAATTTAACTTAACAACCGCACTAGAATAACCAAGTCGAGAGCCGCCGTCAAACCGGCAGTGCACAACATCGGGAGGGTACTTTGATAACTTTTAAAAGTTTCCTTAAGTACAATGCATCTGCCGCATCTGGTTTACCGCTGCCGCAATCGCGCTTGGCTCGGTAGTGCGCAGAATTTTTCTGGTCTGCGCCATCAGACTCTCCAGATCACTATTCAAAATTTCCTGCTTTACCGATAGCAAATGGATCGGGTCCATCGAAAATTCCAGCAATCCCATGCCGAGCAGCAGCCGCGTGTATTTGATGTCGCCAGCCATTTCTCCGCACACCGAAACCGGGATTTCAGCTTTTCGACCCATCGCGATCACGCTCGATAACAGGTACAACACCGCCGGATGCAACGGATTATAAAGGTGCGACACTTCATGATCGACGCGGTCAATCGCCAACGTGTACTGAATCAAGTCGTTGGTGCCAATCGACAGAAAATCCATGCGCTTGATGAACATCGGCAGCGCCAAAGCGGCAGCTGGAATTTCTATCATGGCGCCGATCTTCATGCCCTCATCAAACTTGATCTTCTCATCACGCAATTGCTGCTTGGCTTGCGCAATCAACGACAAGGTCTGGTCAATTTCAAATGCATGCGCCAGCATCGGGATCAGCAACTTGACCGGACCGAAGGCAGAAGCCCGTAAAATGGCCCGCAACTGCGTCAAAAACAACTGCGGCTCCGCCAGACAATAACGTATTGCGCGCAGCCCAAGCGCCGGATTCAGCGCAGTCTGCTCGCCCGCATCCAGCGGCTTGTCGGCACCGACATCCAGCGTCCGGATTGTCACCGGACGCCCCTTCATTGCAACCACCGCCTGCTTATACGATGCAAACTGCTCATCCTCGGTCGGCAACCGCTGCTGGTCACCGATCCGTCCCATAAACAGAAATTCAGAGCGAAACAACCCGACACCGTTGGCACCCGATTCCATGGCTGGCGCACAATCATCGGGCAGCTCAATATTCGCCAGCAAGGTGATCTCTGTGCCATCCAGCGTTACCGCGCGCGTTTTCTTGAGCTTGCCAAGCTTTCTGCGCGCCCGCATTTGCTGCGCTTGCAGCTCACGATATTGATTCAGTACCGGTGGCGGCGGATCGACGATTACCACCCCTGCCGAGCCATCAATGATGATCCAGTCGTCCTGCCTGATCAGCAACGAGGCATGATCCATCCCCACCGCGGCGGGGATATCCAGGCTGCGGGCAACGATGGCAGTGTGAGAATTCTGGCCGCCCTGATCAGTGATGAAGCCGGCGAAGGCACGATCGCGGAACTGCAACATGTCAGCCGGAGAAATATCATGGGCGACGACGATAATATTCGGGATCGCGGCGCTATCGCCATTGACTTCCGGCAGCGTCGTGGCTGTGCCGGTCAATATCTTCAGTAACCGTTCACCGACTTGCTGGATATCGGTCTTGCGCTCACGCAAATAGGGGTCTTCTATCTCGTCGAATTGTGCCGACACTTCATCAATCTGCGTCACCAGCGCCCATTCGGCGTTGTACTGACGCTGACGAATAATCTCAAGCGGGACTTCGGCCAGCATCGGATCGGCCAGAATCAGCAGATGCACATCGATAAAAGCGCCCAGCTCTGCCGGCGATTCTTTAGGCAAGTCACTACGGATGGTTTGCAACTCTTTGCGTACCGTATCGACGGCGTTCCCTAATCGCCGCACTTCCGCCTCGACCTGCGTTTCCGATACCAGGTAATGCTTGACGTCCATCGCCGCCGGCGCAACTAAATGCGCACGACCAATCGCGATACCGCGCGAAACCGGAATGCCATGTAAGGAAAAGGATGCCATCTGTTCAGCCTGCAGGAAAATGGTGTCTAAGAACGATTGAACAGGTTTATTTCAATTCGCATTAGAAATCGAAACGAAGAGCATGACTGCAGACCATACTTCAACAACCTCGGGCCTCGTACAGCACAGTTATCGCCACAGTTCTCTTTTTAGTGCGAAGGCGAATTATTCGCCTTCGCCAAACTTGTCCTGTATCAGCTGATTGAGCGCATCGAAGCATTCTTTTTCATCCTGGCCGTCGGCTTCCAATAAGATGTTGCTGCCCTTGCCCGCTGCCAGCATCATGACGCCCATGATGGACTTGGCATTGACACGGCGTTTGTTGCGGGTCATCCAGACTTCACATTTGAATTTACTGGCAAGTTGCGTGAATTTAGCCGATGCACGTGCATGAAGACCTAATTTGTTGATGATTTCGATTTCTTGTTGAATCATGAGTTTCTTTTTTAATTATTTGGTGAATGCCAACTATTGCAGAGAAATTGCCTAATTGCCAATAAATGAATGACACTTAATGAGATACACGCACCCGATTATCGACCCGGACAGCGCCGCCCTGACCACCCGCCAGCGCCATCTCAGCGACTACGTCCAGCGTGTCGTTACGATAAGTGAGCGCCCGCAACAACATCGGCAAACTGATCCCGGCAATAACCTGCGTCTGCGTGCCGCTGCATAACGGCAGCGTGCAATTCGACGGCGTACCGCCCATCACGTCGGTGATCACTAGCACGCCAGAGCCATCGTCGAGCCGCGCCACTGCCTCCTTGGCCAGCAATTGGACTTCGGCCGTATTCTGATCGGCAATCACATCAATCGCCTCGAAACGCTCCGGCGTCTGTCGAAACACATGGGACGCCGCGGCAATAAAAGCCTGCCCGAGCGGCGAATGGGTTAATAAAAGAATACCGACCATAATTTTTAATACCAGACCCGCTATGCGGACAAGTGCAAATAATGTGCCAGAGTGGCACATTTCGCTGTAAGTTTAGGCGCTTTCGACATAGGGCCGGTACGCAACCGACAACTTACAGGCCGTGTTCCCGGCCGACCATCGAAGATCGCTGAATGAAAGTCACTTAAGTTTTACCCTGAACGGCTGCTTCCAGAGCGTTAATAAACATTTCTGCCACGTTAAAACCCGCTTGCTGCATGATTTCCTGAAAGCAAGTCGGACTGGTGACATTCACTTCAGTCAAATAGTTGCCAATCACGTCTAATCCTACCAGTAACAGACCACGTTTCGCCAGCACCGGACCGAGTGCTTCGCCGATTTCACGCTCACGTGCGGTCAGCGGCTGCGCCACGCCCAAACCTCCAGCGGCCAGATTACCCCGAACTTCGGTTCCTTGCGGAATGCGCGCCAGCGAATACGGCACGACTTCGCCGCCAATCACCAAGACACGCTTGTCGCCAGCCACAATTTCCGGGATGAAGCGCTGGATCATGATGGTCTGACGACCGTTGTTGGTCAGCGTCTCAATGATGGAACCGAGATTCATTCCATCCGGCTTGACGCGAAAAATACCCGCGCCACCCATGCCATCCAGTGGCTTTAGGATGACATCCTGATGCTCATCGTGGAAAGCGCGCAAACGCGCCGAATCACGGGTCACCAGGGTCGGCGAGATAAACTGCGGAAACTGTGCAATCGCCAGTTTTTCGTTGTGATCGCGGATGGCCTGCGGTTTGTTGAAGACGTGCGCACCTTGCTTTTCCGCCAGCTCCAGCAGATACGTGGTGTAGATGTATTCCATGTCGAACGGCGGATCCTTACGCAACAGGATCGCATCGAATTCCGACAAGAACATCGTGCTCGGTGCCGTAGCGCGATACCAATCCTTGTCGTCACCGGTCAGCGTCATGCGGGCGACGTTGGCGGTCACGATGCCGCTCTCCAGCGCCATGTCTTCTTGCTCGAACGCGTAGATCGTGTGGCCGCGTTTGGCGGCCTCGACCATCATCGCGTAGGTTGAATCTTTGTAGATTTTAAAACTGTCGAGCGGATCGGCGAGAAAAGCAATTTTCATTATCGAGCCTTGGTCTTGTTGTTTTACTTCGTTAGTAGATTTCCGGATTCGGATCGGTTTTTTCCATTTCCAGCGACGCCGCCAGTAACGCCAGGCGCGCCACTACACCGTACATGTAGAAACGGTTAGGCGCGGTAGTGCCCGGCTTGGCCAGCAAATCAGGCAGCGCATGTTGTTGGGCAAACGCCAGCGGCACATAATGCGCACCAGGTGCATTCAGGTTTTCATTGATGCCGCGCTCGGCGTGAACCCGATAAAAGCCGCCAACCACGTAGCGATCTATCATGTACACCACCGGTTCGGCTACCGCGTCGTTGATGTGCTCAAAGGTGTGCACGCCTTCCTGAATGATAACGTCATGGATGGCCAGGCCTTCTTTGCCAACCGACATCTTGTTGCGCTGCTTCAGGTTCAGCTCCTTGACCTGGCTGGCATCGGTGACGCTCATGATGCCCATGCCGTAAGTTCCGGCATCGGCTTTGACGATCACGAATGGCTTTTCCTTGATGCCGTATTCCTTGTACTTCTTGCGTATCTTGGACAGCAGCGAACTGACGCTCGATGCCAGCGCATCTTCACCGACATGTTCCTGGAAGTTGATCTGATCGCATTTGGCGAAAAACGGATTCAGCATCCATGGATCGACGTCGACCAGTTTCGCGAATTTTTTCACCACCTCATCGTAGGCGGCAAAATGGTTGCTCTTGCGGCGCACGGCCCAGCCGGCATGCAACGGCGGCAAAACGTTTTGTTCATTCAGATTTTCCAGTATTGACGGAATGCCTGACGACAGATCATTGTTTAGCAAAATCGTGCATGGATCGAAATTTTTCAACCCCAGACGACGACCGTTTTGCGAGCGTTCCAACGGCTCCAGCGTCACGGTCGTGCCATCCGGCAATTCAATCGTCACTGGCTCGGTAACATCGTCGGATAGCGATCCGAGCCGCACATTCAAGCCAGTCTGACGGAAAATTTGCATCAGGCGCGCAACATTCTGCAAATAGAACGTGTTGCGGGTATGCAACTCCGGCAACAGCAGCAGGTTCTTTGCATCCGGACAATATTTCTCAATCGCCGCCATGGCGGCCTGCACCGCTAGCGGCAACATTTCCGGTGACAAATTATTAAATCCACCCGGGAACAGGTTGGTGTCCACCGGGGCCAGTTTGAAGCCGGAATTACGCAAATCGACCGAGCAATAAAACGGTGGCGTGTGCTCCTGCCACTCCATCCGAAACCAACGCTCAATCGCCGGCGTGGCGGTGAGGATTTTCTTTTCGAGATCAAGTAGCGGGCCGTTCAGGGCGGTGACGAGGTGCGGAACCATAGAAATTCTTAAACTTTCATATAACCCGGAAACAGCAGATGACCGCCTCAAGGTGTCGATAAGACATTGATTACATTGAATATTTCTTCAATCAACACAGTCACACGCTACCCGCACGATTGCACGCTTTTAAGCGCCGGCGGTGCTTGTTTATCAAGCCTCGGCTGTGCTTGAATGACCTCGATTTTAACGGGAATTGCCGTATTCCGCCGCGCGAAAGCCAGGTATCGGACGCTGAGATCAACCACGCAGAGTCGATAACATTAGGGCAATTTGACGTTTTTAAAGCCCCAAACGTGAAAAAGCGCCCTGATCAGGGCGCTTTTATTTACTTAAAACAACTCATCAGTACCAACTACCAAATCGCCGCCGGACCAAACCGTGTCCGGTTGGCTACCGACACTTAACCGTGATAAGCCGATTCGCCGTGGCTGGAAATATCCAGACCTTCGCGCTCTTCTTCTTCCGTGACACGCAGTCCGATCACGATGTCGACCAGTTTGAAAGCGATGAACGCCACCACACTGGACCAGATCACGGTAGTCAGCACGCCTTGCAACTGAATCCAGACTTGACCGCTAATCGAATAGTCAGGGGCGACAGCGTTGGTAACATAGTCATAAATACCAGTGCCGCCGAGGCTAGGCGCAGCGAACACGCCGGTCAGCAATGCGCCAAGGATACCGCCCACGCCATGCACACCGAAGACGTCCAGCGAGTCATCCGCACCGAGGATTTTTTTCAAGCCGGTCACGCCCCACAAACAAGCAAAGCCCGCAATCAAACCCAGCGCCAGGGCGCCGCCCACACCGACGAAACCCGCAGCCGGCGTAATCGCGACCAGACCCGCAACAGCACCCGAGGCACCACCCAGCATGGAAGGCTTACCTTTGCCAACCCACTCGCCCAGGCTCCAGGTCAGCACCGCACCAGCTGTTGCAACCAGCGTGTTGATGAAGGCCAGTGCTGCACCGCCGTTGGCTTCCAGACCGGAGCCGGCGTTGAAACCAAACCAGCCGAACCACAGCAACGAAGCACCAACCATGGTCAATGTCAGGCTATGTGGCTTGAAGGCTTCCTTGCCGTAGCCTACGCGTTTGCCGATCACGTAAGCGCCAACCAGGCCGGCAACCGCGGCATTGATATGCACCACGGTACCGCCGGCGAAATCCAGCGCGCCTTTTTGGAATAGCCAGCCGCCAAGCGCCGTCTGTTTTGCCGCAGCAGCAGCGTCGGTGTAACCATCCGGGCCAGGCCAGAACCACACCATGTGCGCGATCGGCAGGTAAGAGAAAGTGAACCACAGCACGGTAAACAGCAGGATCGCCGAGAACTTCGCACGTTCAGCAAATGCACCGATCACCAGCGCACAGGTGATTGCGGCGAATGCACCTTGGAACACGACGAAGGCGAACTCCGGCAATACCACGCCTTTGCTGAAGGTTGCCGCCAGCGAGTCAGGCGTCATGCCACGCAGGAACAGCCTGCTAAAGCCGCCAAAGAAATCATTCCCTTCGGTGAACGCAATGCTGTAGCCATACACGACCCACAGCACAATCACCAGCGAGAAAATGGTAAAACATTGCATCAGCACCGACAACATGTTCTTGCTACGGACCAGGCCGCCATAGAACAGGCCGAGACCCGGCAACGTCATCAAAATCACGAAGGCGGTACACGTTAGCATCCAGGCTGTGTCGCCTTTGTTAGGTACCGCTGGTGCTGCAGCCGCAGCCGCAGGCGCTGCTGCTGTGGCAGCTGGAGCAGCCGCCACGGCAGCAGCAGGTGCAGCCGTCGAAGCCGCACTTGCCGCCACGCTGGCAGCGCTGGCGGCCGCAGCTGACGCCGAAGCGTCATCGGCGGCAGAAGCTGGCTGCATGAAACCGACCGTAAGCGTCAGCGCGCCAAGTGCCAGAAACGCGGCAATCTTTCGTTTGATATTCATTTTCACTATCCCCTTCTTAGATGGCATCTTTGCCGGTTTCACCGGTACGAATACGAATAACTTCCTGCAAATCGAAAACGAATATCTTGCCGTCACCGATCTTGCCGGTCCGTGCTGCCGTTTCGATCGCTTCTACCGCGCGCTCCAGAATCCCGTCATCCACCGCCGCTTCAATTTTGGTTTTCGGCAAAAAATCGACGACATACTCTGCGCCGCGATACAACTCGGTATGCCCCTTCTGGCGGCCAAAACCTTTTACCTCTGTGACCGTAATCCCTTGCACGCCGATAGCCGACAACGCTTCGCGCACCTCGTCCAGCTTGAATGGTTTGATAATCGCAGTGATCAGTTTCATATTGGCCTCAGTTAGATAGTTTTTGCGAGAGAGAAGACCACGCCGTTTTTGCCGAGATTTTTACCATCGGGGCTGACATACGCGCCATTCTTGGCATCGGTACCGACAAATGCTGCGCCCAGAGTCACGCCATACAGGCTGTCAAAGGTTTTGCTAACGCCGACCTTCCAGTCGTTATAGCTGGCAAAACTGAAGTGTTCGACTGTTTGGTGACCATAATGCAAGCCCAGTGTGACACCGGCACCGACATCGATATTCGCACCGAGATCGTAATAAGCGCTGTTCTTGCTATCGACCGTGCCGAACAAGTTGGTCAGCGCGTGCGAATACTTGAAGTAAGCCGGACCGTAGCCGAGCTGACCATACAACTCGAAGGTATCGGCATTCTTGGCGATAGTGCTTAAGTTATTGTCGGGATAGTAATAATACAGACCGCCGACGTCATAGGTAAACCCGCCAGGCAGATCACCGCGCTTACCTGCGTATAGATCCCACTCAATAGGGCCTTTGCCGTTACCGCCGGCGCTATTCACCGCATCCTTGATCCACTTGATGTTAGACAACCAGGTACCTGCGTACAGGCCGGTCGGATTGTTGGTGTAATCCACACCACCCTGCACAGCCGGATCAAAGCGGGTTTGCGAAATACCGCGGAAACGGTAGTCATTTACCACGCCGATGTTATAAGCGACCTGATTATCCGGCACGGGCGCTGCGGCAGCAGCCGGAGCCGGAGCTGGAACTGCATCGTCTGCATGGGCAAAACCGACAACCAATGTTGTTGCTACTGCGGTGGCAAGTATTAGCTTGTGAGTCAGCTTTTTCATCGTTTATCCCTGTTGAGTATGTAATTAATATGAAAAAATGGAGAGGCGGTAAAGTTCAAACTCTCTATAGCAGGACCCATGCCAACGTGTTGTAGGTGCTTTTGCCGCCATTTATAATCGTTTTTGTGTTTAACCCAAGCCATCTCCTCCTGTTGAAGCAACAACAGCGGCTTTTTGCACCATAGGGAAGCACATCGACTGCGTGCGCACTACTTCGGTGCACAAATAAGCACCAGGCTGGACTAGTAAATTGTGAATAGCGTGGCTCTTTCACAGGATCGGCTTGTCTCCTAAGATAGCAAATGCCTGTTTGATACTAAAACCGGATTATCAGGAGATGCCAATATGTCAGTACCAGCAAAAATCACCATCCACCCGCTGACCACCTCCGACCAGCAAACATGGCTGGCGTTATGGCAGGGTTATCAGGCTTTTTACAAAGTCGAGATTGGGGCAAGCACCAGCCAGCTAACCTGGCGCCGCTTGCTTGATCCGGATGAGCCGATGTTCGGCGCACTGGCACTGGTGGACGGCGAGGCGGTCGGTCTGGTGCACTGGATATTTCACCGCTCAAGCTGGACCGTGGGCAATTACTGTTACCTGCAGGACCTGTTCGTCGCCGCGCACCAGCGCGGCGGCGGTATCGGCCGCCAATTGATTGAACATGTGTATGCGGCGGCAAAAGCGGCCAATTGTTCACGCGTGCACTGGCTGAAGCATGAGAGCAACGACACCGCGATGCAACTTTACGACCGGATCGCGGAACGCCCTGGCTTCGTGCAATACCGAAAACGGCTGGATTAGCGCGGATGGACAGCATATTGGTTCGTGCCGCACGCTAGAGATTGCCTTAAGAGGCACGTCAACTTTCAACGTCACCTGCAGTCGCATGGGGTATCATTTTTGTTCCTACCCATTTTTAGCATCCAGAGGAACATCATGAGCAAGCCCAATTTTTTTGAAGACATGCAATCCAAGATTAACCAGGCGATCGAAAACTCGCCAGCCAAAGACATCGAAAAAAACGTCAAGGCGATGCTGAGTAGCGGTTTCTCGAAACTCGATCTGGTCACCCGTGAAGAGTTTGATGTGCAAGCGCAGGTGCTGGCAACGACCCGCGAAAAACTGGAAGCACTGGAAGCCCGCGTCACCGAACTCGAAGCACAATTGAAGCGTCCATGAAAATGCGCCACCGGCAACATCGATGACGCTGGCGGTATTAAAAAGCCGGGCGCTGGCAGGCATGCAGGCGCCGGAAGTCACGGTTGAAGTGCACCTGGCGAACGGGCTGCCATCTTTTACGATCGTCGGTTTGCCGGAAACCGAGGTCAAGGAATCCAAAGACCGGGTCCGTGCCGCGCTGCAAAACGCGCGTTTTGAATTTCCTTCACGCAGAATTACTGTCAATCTGGCACCGGCCGACTTACCCAAAGAATCAGGCCGCTTCGATCTGCCGATCGCCCTCGGTATTCTGGCGGCATCGGGGCAAATGCCGGCCGACCTACTCGATCAATATGAGTTCGCCGGAGAACTCTCGCTCTCTGGCGAACTGCGCCCAATTCGCGGCGCATTGGCGATGACGTTTGCAATGACCGCCACAGCGGGCAGCAATCCCGACCATCACCCTAAAAAGCAGCGCGCATTTATCCTGCCGCGCCAGAATGCCGACGAAGCAGCGCTGGTCACCGATGCCGCCATTTTTCCCGCCGACTCCCTGCTGCATGTGTGCGCCCATTTTTCTTCCAAAGACGCTGAAGGAAAATTAAGCCGCCACGTCGCCGCACCGCAGATACGGCCACCACACTATCTCGATTTCAGCGACGTCAAAGGTCAACTGCAGGCCAAACGCGCGCTTGAGGTTGCCGCGGCCGGCGGCCATAGCGCGTTGCTGATCGGTCCTCCCGGCACTGGAAAATCGATGCTGGCGACGCGCTTCGCAGGGATTCTGCCACCGATGACAAATCAGGAGGCGTTAGAGTCGGCTGCGGTGCAATCGTTGACCAGCGGTTTTTCCAGTAGCGGCTGGAAGGTGCGACCGTACAGAGCACCGCATCACACCGCATCCGGCGTAGCCCTGGTCGGCGGCGGCAGCCCCCCGCGTCCCGGGGAAATTTCATTGGCGCATCGCGGGGTCCTGTTCCTGGATGAATTGCCCGAGTTTGACAGGCGCGTTTTAGAGGTGCTGCGCGAACCGCTCGAATCTGGTCGGATTACTATTTCACGCGCTGCACGTCAGGCCGATTTCCCTGCGTGTTTTCAATTGATCGCTGCAATGAATCCCTGTCCGTGCGGTTATCTTGGTCATGTCTCAAATAAATGCCGCTGCACACCAGACCATATCGGGCGCTATCAGGACAAAATTTCCGGTCCGCTGCAAGATCGTATCGACATGCAGATTCAGGTCGGTTCGTTACGCCATGATGAATTGCAAAAACAAGCCGATGGCGAGCCATCCAGCGCGATTGCTGCGCGCGTCGGGCGGGCTCATGCGATCCAGCTTGCGCGGCAGGGAAAGGGCAATCATGCGCTATCAACTAACGATATCGACGTACATTGCAAATCCGATGCTGATGGGGAGAAATTATTGCAAACCGCAATGACGCATCTGAATTGGTCGGCGCGCGGCTACCATCGGGTGTTAAAAATTGCCCGCACCATTGCCGACCTGGCGGACTCCGAGGCTATCGCCAAGGCACATGTGGCGGAAGCAATTCAGTACCGGCGGGCGTTGCGAGAGAAGTAAAGTGAGTGCAACCAAACTATATGGATTCAGCGTGATTGCGCAGGAAAGTTTGTTCCCCCATTGCCGCGATTTGCCGGTCGATCAACGCTTCAAAAGGCGTTAACAACGCATCGAATTTACGCGGTGCTTCGAGAAGATTCAAAGCACAAACAATTGCTTCCAGCGTCGACAGTGCGCCGGGCATGGGCGCTTTTCGCAGGCGATAGCGTGAGCGCAACCCCGCTGGCAGCGCGATGCGGGGCAAGGCGGCCAACTGCGGATTGCGGTGCAACAGCTTGCGTGCCTTACGCCAGGTACCGTCCGGCACAACCAATAGCAAGGGCTGCGCGCTGACTTGCACAGCATAGTCGGCCAGTGGCTGCGCAGCTTCGCCGGGAAACAACAGGCAGGCCTGATATCCCGGCCGCGCCAGCAACGCTGGCAAATCGGCAAATACTTCGCCCACCAGCAGTTCAACATTGATCAGGCCAAGCGCCGCCAGGCGCGCCGTGTTCAACGCGTGGCTTGCTTCGCCTGGATGTTGCAGCAGCAATATCCGGGTGCGGCTATCGAGTTGTGGGATCAGCGCGCACAGACAGTGACTTTGCGGGCGCGTGCAGCGCGCGCATTGCGGGCGCGACGTGAGGGCTTTATTGACAGACATTACATTAACATTCTCATCATTTTTAATATTGATGCTGATCGCAAGGGTGATTCAGCGAACCATGCCATTTTTGAATTCACTGCAATGCTTGCCGGCAACGCCACTATTCTAACGACTCGCGGACTCAGGATCTGCCGACCTGGCACTTTGGCGCATTACTTTGACGGTTTTGGGATAAATCGCAGTCCGCTCACATCCGGTTGCAATTTAAGTTAACGTTTTGCATTTATTGCGTGACAAAAATGGGCTGAAGCGTAGTATGGAAATCGATGGCTTGATCTTATGATCTTAAAACCGATCGTCTTGACCCTGTAAAAAGGAGCGCACCACAATATTTACTCGGGCTGGCTTGAAAACTGCTTATCGATCATCACCTTCTGTCTAACTTTACCGGGAGCGCATATGAACCTGATCTACAACAGTGACCAATACAGCGTCGTTGAATTCGGTGCCGATGAGCAAAGAGAAGCCTTGCGCTTTGGCGGCTACGAAATTGTCGACAAATCCTTCAAACGCGAAATTTTCATTGCCGGTGCTTTGGCAGAATTTTTCCGTCAAGGGGTTGAAGAACTGATTGCCTCGGAACCAAGTATCGAAGATATCGATGCCTTCCTCGGCAACTACGACTCATTGATGAGTCAGCCTGTTACGTTACAGTAACGTAACGCAGTAATCGCTCAGCAACACGGACAGCGCACCGGCTCCTGCACCCGCAGGACCGGTTTTAACCAAGCTTCTGCAGCATCGGCCCAAGGCCGGCTTTTCTTCATGCACGCAAACTCCAGCCCTATACACAGTGCCCAAACCGGCGTGCACGATCAACTGGCGGCGACTGTCGCCAAACATGCAAGCCATCCGTTCCTGAAACCTGTCAGTGCCTACAACCAAACCGCATTCGACACCAGTATTGCCGCATGGCGCATGGCCGGCGCTTTACCGTTGATCCTGGATGCAGGCTGTGGCGTCGGCCTGTCGAGCATGCATCTGGCGGCGCAATATCCAGATCATTTCGTGATTGGCATCGATCAGTCTGCGGATCGGGTAGCGCGCAATACACTGTGGCCGGGTCCGCAGCCACAGCCGCAAAACTTCATCCGGCTTCGGGCAAATCTGGTGGATTACTGGCGTTTGCTACGCGCCGCAAAGATTTTCCCGGCGCGTCAATACCTGCTCTATCCCAACCCCTGGCCAAAGATTGGGCAGTTCACGCGACGCTGGCACGGTCATCCGATTTTCCCGACAATAGTGGCGCTAGGCGGTGTACTTGAGTGCCGTAGCAACTGGCAAATTTATGTGCAGGAATGTGCCGCTGCGCTGACCCAGCTAAGCGGCCGGAAAGTCGACAGTGAGGCTTTCGGGACCGATACGCCCATCACGCCGTTCGAACATAAATATCTGGCCTCGGGTCATGCATTGTGGCGTTGTCAGGTTGCGCTTGGCACTCCTTAACTTCGTATGATCGACTGCCAAGCGACCATGAAAAAGGGAGCCGACGGCTCCCTTTTTCATTCCTGCAACAGTTCAAATTTCAACCTTGGTCCCCAACTCAACCACCCGATTAATTGGAATATGGAAGAAGTCGGATGGCTTGGCGCCATTGGCATACATCCAGGCGAATAATTTTTCACGCCACAACCACATGCCAGGCAGCTTGCTCGGCACGATCGTATCGCGCGCCAGGAAGAACGAAGTGTCCATTAAATCGAACTCGTGACCGAATTGCTTGTTGGCCAGCTCCATCACCGTGTTGACGTCCGGCGCTTCCTTGAAACCAAAAGCTGCGCGCAGCAGATAAACCTCGCCACCCATTTCTTTCAGCGTCAAGCGCTTGTTGTCCGCAACATACGGCACGTCCCAGATACTGATTTTCAGGAAGAAAACACGTTTGTGCAAAATCCGGTTGTGCTTCAGATTGTGCAGCATCGCCACTGGCACCGTCGCCACGTTGCCGGTCATAAAGACCGCAGTACCGTCGACCCGATGCGGCGGATGGGCCAGCAAGCCTTCGATGAATGGCTCCAGCGGAATCCCTTCATCCTGACTGCGTTCACGCAACAGCATGCGGCCTGAATACCATGTGATCAGCAGGAAAAACGAGACCACACCGAGCAGTATGGTGAACCAGCCGCCGTCAGGAATCTTCATCAGATTCGCTGCGAAGAACGCGAAATCGACAATAAAGAACGCGCCGATGACCAGCGCCACCCACAACGGGTGCCACTTCCATAGAGTACGCATCACGACCGCTGCCAGAATAGTCGTGATCAGCATGGTAGCGGTCACCGCAACACCATAGGCTGCCGCCAGATTGTCCGACTTCTTGAATGCCAGTACCACCGCAACAACCAACACCAGCAACATCCAGTTGATCATCGGGATGTAGATTTGGCCGCGCTCGTCTTCAGACGTATGAAGAATCCGCATGCGTGGCACAAAGCCCAGCAGAATCGCCTGGCTGGTCAGCGAGAACGCACCGGAAATCACTGCCTGAGATGCAATCACCGTAGCAAAGGTAGAAAGGATCACCATCGGCAACAGCAACTGATCCGGGACCATCAGATAGAAAGGATTCGACACCGCAGCAGGATTCACAAGCAAGTTGGCGCCCTGGCCGAAGTAACACAACATCAGGCACGGCATCACCGTGTACAACCACGCAAAACGAATCGGCCTGATCCCAAAGTGGCCCATGTCGGCATACAGCGCTTCAACACCGGTCAGTACCAGCACGACAGAACCGAGCACAACAAACGCCAGTTGCGCGTGCAGCTCCATAAACTTGTAGGCATAGTAGGGATTGATTGCCGCCAGAATCTGCGGCGCCTTGACCACGTTATAGGCCCCCAGCAAGCCGAGGGACAGAAACCACAAGAACATCACCGGGCCGAACATTTTGCCGACCACCGAGGTGCCGTGACGCTGGATCAAAAACAGGATGACCAGAATCGTCACGGTCAGCGGAATCACGAAGTGCGACAACGCCGGTGTCGCAATTTCCAGCCCTTCCACTGCGGACAACACCGAAATGGCTGGCGTAATCACCACGTCACCGTAAAACATGCAGGCGCCAAACACACCCAGCATCATTAACCACTTGGCCCAACGCGAGCCGCTTTTTGCAGTGCGCAATGCGAGTGCCATCAATGCCAGCACACCACCTTCGCCATTATTGTCGGCACGCATCACGAAATAAATATACTTCAGCGTCACCACGATCATCATGGCCCAGAACAGCATCGAAATGATGCCCATCACTGCAACCGAAGAAAATGGAACGCCATGCTCCGGGCTGAAACTTTCTTTCAGGGCGTACAACGGACTGGTGCCGATATCGCCGAACACCACACCCAAGGCCCCCAGGGTGATCACATGTAAACGGGCCGAGGTAAATGCGGCGTCGCGACTTTGCGTATTGCTCATGGTTTCTTTCTTATCTATGGCAACGACAAGTGGAGCGTGCACATGTTGTTGCGTCACTTGCACCGTTGCATTGCCCTGCAGAATCTATTGATTGCTGATGAACTGCACAAAGTGGCGGATTCTACCCTCGAACCGGAACACCAACTACCTATGACTGAGAAAACCGTTGCAAAAATA
Organism: Glaciimonas sp. OK215; assembly: GCF_057787885.1. Taxonomy (NCBI): domain Bacteria; kingdom Pseudomonadati; phylum Pseudomonadota; class Betaproteobacteria; order Burkholderiales; family Oxalobacteraceae; genus Glaciimonas; species Glaciimonas sp. OK215. Next base: position 6,194,370 of record NZ_CM173544.1, on the reverse strand, counting down.
CATCGTAATAGTCTTGCTTATTTTTGCAATTCAAATTGCGATGGCGCCAAGGGGTGCAAAACCACTCAAAAACAGATTATTCCTATCGTCGTTGGCTCTGAACGTTTATCCCCTCCGGACATGCCTGACAGCAACACTTTCCGCACATCATGCATAGGTTAAGCCGACGTCCCTATTTACCGACAATGCCAAAAAGATTACCACATAGACATTGTTAAACGTCTCGAATCAGAATAAGCTCGAATCCACCTGCAGTACTACCGACACGCGGTAAGTACGGTATCTGGAAGTGCCATGATTGCAATCAGATTTTAATCATCCGATCACGGAAGATCGTTACAAGGAAAATTGATCGTACGGTAGCACAGCATGCGTAGTCATCCAAGCTTGCGCTGATCGCCACAACCGAAGTGCACGCCACAGTCCCACAAAGATGGGTGCGTCCCGCTCAAGAATGCGTGCAACGCCAGACGAATCAATAGGAAAGAGGCAGAATCAGGGAGCATGTATCATGCTTTACGTTTCTAATGCAATACCGCTCAATCAATCGGTACTGGTTTTACGCCCGTCCAGTTATGCCGAACCAGCTTGCCCGTACGCGGCAACATTAACCAATTGCGGCATCGGCCTGATCGAACGGCCAACCATAGAGCGCGCGCATAAAGCGATTCAAAGCGGTTGTCGGGTCGGCATTCTGATTTTGCAGCACGCTGACGAACTGCGCACGGCAGAGTCGCTGCGGCCATTTCTGACCATGCAGAAAATATCCTGGGTCGGCTTGATCGCAGAAGCGCAAATCGCTAGCCCGATTGTGCGCGATTTCATCGGCGAACACCTGTTCGACTTCGTGACATTTCCGGTTAATCCCGACCACCTGATGCTGACCTTGCGCCACGCATGGGGCATGGCATTCGTGCGCGATTTGAAACGCGATACGCCGTCGCAACTGGATGGCGCCAGCGCGACCAACGATGCCGACTCGACCATGGTCGGACGTACTCCAGCGATGCACCGTTTGTTTGAACAAATTCGCAAGGTGGCCCGGACCGACGCCGCGGTATTGATTACCGGACCGTCGGGTACCGGGAAAGAATTGGCCGCGCTATCGATTCATCGCCAGTCAGGACGCAGGGGAGCGCTGTTCGTTGCCGTCAATTGCGGCGCGATCGCGCCGCAATTATTTCAATCGGAATTGTTTGGCTACGAAAAAGGTGCCTTCACCGGTGCCAACCAACGCAAGATCGGACGGATTGAAGCGGCCCAGGGCGGCACCTTGTTTCTGGATGAAATAGGCGACATGCCGTTCGAAATGCAAGTCAATTTACTGCGTTTCCTGCAAGAAAAGACCATCGTGCGGGTCGGCGGCACCGATACCTTGCCGATCGACGTACGCATCATTGCAGCCACCCATATCAACCTGGCCGAAGCGGTGACGCAGGGCCGCTTCCGCGAAGATCTGTATTACCGCATCAACGTGGTCAACATCAGCACGCCAAAACTGGCGGAGCGCGGCGAGGATATCGAAATCATTGCGCGCCACTACTTTGAAAAATTCGCCCGCCAGCACAATAAAAGCTTGCGTGGCTTTTCCAAAAACGCGCTTGATGCGTTATTGCGTCATCACTGGCCCGGCAATGTCCGTGAGCTGATGAATCGGGTGCAGCGCGCGGTCGTCATGGCGGAAGGTCGTTTTATCCAGCTGGAAGATCTGGGCTTCGAACGGCCGCAAGAGTTGGCACAGCTAATGTCGCTGGAGCAGGCGCGCGCCACTGCGGAACGCATCATGATCGGACGGGCACTGACGCAAACCCGCAACCGGATTTCCAGCGCCGCCGATTTGCTCGGCGTATCGCGCGTGACGCTGTATCGGCTGATGGAAAAATACGACATTAGCCACGCAGCGACGACTGAAGCACTGCCGCCACTTCCTGAGAATGAGGCTGGCAAGCAACATTAATCGGTTCCGTCGTCAGGACGCTGCACAAGGATTTACAGTGATTAGTTACCCGCCGGCACTATTTTGCAGCTTCCGCCCCTTTCAACGCCAGCGCCCGTTCATACAGGGCGTTTTTCTTTTGCCCGCTGATTTGCGCAGCCAGCGTTGCGGCCTGCTTCACCGACAATTCCGCCAGCAGAATTTTCAGAATCCGATCGCCTTCGGCGGCATCGTCGACCACTACCGGCGGCGACTCGATCAGGATCACGAACTCTCCTTTTTGCCGCATCGGATCGGCCGCCAGCCACGCCGGCGCCTGTGCCAGCGGGCAGCGGTGAACGGTCTCGAACAGTTTGGTCAATTCACGCGCCAGCACGATCTGGCGGTTCGGACCGAATGCCTGTAGCAAGGCATCAACGGTCTCTGTAATCCGGTGCGGTGCTTCATACAGCACCAGCGTCGCCGCTACACCGGCCAAACCCGCCAGGACAGTTTCACGCTGACGCGCTTTGCTCGGCAAAAAACCTACAAAATGAAATTGGTCGTTCAACAGTCCGCTGACGGACAAGGCAGTGACCGCGGCCGATGGTCCCGGTAATGGCAGCGCCCGCAAACCCGCCTTTAGTACCGCATCGACTATCCGCGCACCCGGATCGGAAACCGCGGGCGTACCGGCATCAGATACTAGCGCGATGCGCTCGCCGGCCTGCAGCCTGGCCACGATTTTTTCGGCGGCTTCATGTTCATTATGTTGATGCGCCGCCAGCAATGGCTTGGAAATACCATAGCGATTCAGCAAATGCGCGGTATTCCGGGTGTCCTCACAAGCGACCGCATCCACCAGCGACAGGACGTGCAGCGCGCGCAGGCTGATATCACAGACATTTCCGATCGGCGTAGCAAGCACATATAATGTCGACGCCGGATACGCTTGCTGAACAACCTCCGACAAAATCGGTAAGGTAAGAAGGGTGCTGGCAGATTGATCAGTCATGGGAGTTATCGATGTTATACAAGTGGGCGAAGCCGTTGTTGCTGGTATTGGCAGGTGTCATGCTGCACGGATTGTGCCCGGCTGCGCCGGCAAACACAACAGTAGCGGAGCCGGTCGCCAATGATAGCGGCGATGGCCGGATTCCGCTGGCGAGCGTTGCCTTATTGTTACCTGCACGTTCCGGACCGCTAGGCAACGCCGCCGATGCACTGCGCAGCGGCTTTCTGGCGGCGTATGAACACGATAGGAGCCGCCTCGCCGTTACCGTCATCGAAGCTGCCGACACCCCGGCCGACATGCTCTCCGCCTATCTCGCCGCGAGCGAGAAGTTCGATATCCTGATTGGTCCCTTATCGCGTACCGGCATCACCGCAATCGTCCAGAGCGGCAAGATCAGCAAACCGACCATCGCCTTGACGCTACCGGAGTTATCCGCTGACAAAGAGGTCAGATTGCCCCAGCAACTACTGCCGATCGGCTTGTCGTTCGAGGCCGAAGCACGTCAGGTTGCAAATTGGGTCGGCACTGAGCAAGGCGTGGGCAAAGTCTTCGTAATCGCCACCGGCACCAGCTGGCAGCGCCGTGTTGCCGCTGCGTTTGTACAGCAGGCCGCCAGCGTTGGCGTGGATTCGGAAGTGATGACACTCGGCATGGCACGCGGTAAGGTTAACCCTAACGCTCTGCTACAACTCAATGAACGCATCCAAACTGAAAATCCGCGCGCCCTGTTTGTTGCGCTGAGCGCCGATCAGGCCCTGCAGGTACGCAGTGCAGTCGGCACCGGGATGCCGATGTACGGGATTTCGCAATTGAATTCGCAAGTCGGGAATGACGGCAATCGCATGACGGAACTGAACGGTGTCCGGCTGCTGGATATTCCGTGGCTCCTGCAACCTGACAATCCTGCCACGATGATCTATCCGCGCCTGGCGGTCAGCGACGGGCGCGCGCGCAATGCCGATCTGGACCGGCTGTATGCACTCGGCATCGATGCATTCAATGTTGCACGCGAGGTCGCTGCACGCCATCCGGCGTTCCGGATCAATGGCGCCACGGGCAGACTGACTATCGGTTTCGGTGCCGGTATCCCGGCTTTCGAGCGCACCGAACCGACAGCGGTATATCAGGATGGCGTTGTGGTGCCACTTGAAGATCGCTAAACCGATAAACATACGCCATGAAAATCCTTAACGCGCTCACACTGCGTTCGCTGCTTCCGGAACGTCGCAGCGCGCGCCAGATTAGCGGACAATTGGCAGAAGACGCTGCACTGGATTATTTGCAGCAGCGTCAATTAAAACTGATTGCACGCAATTTTCGCTGCAAAGGCGGTGAAATCGATTTGATCATGTCAGACAATACCGGCGGCGTGAACCATCCGCCGGAATCGGCAACACTGGTGTTTGTCGAAGTCAGGCAGCGCGCCAACCAGCGTCACGGCGGTGCGGCAGCGAGTGTCACCGCCGGCAAGCAACGCCGTCTGATTCTCGCCGCACAGCACTTCTTGCAGCGTTACCGGCAACCGCCCGCCTGCCGCTTTGACGTCGTCGCGATCGACGGCGACGTCACCGAATGGATAAAAAATGCGTTCGACGCCTGATATTCTGCAATTCTGCGCCTGGCGCACGGGCCAACACCTGCGTAAACACGAATAACGCCTGGCGGCGGCACGATCTGCTACCCTACTTAACTCTTCTATAGACAGCCACATCATGATCAATCAACGCATCCTGGCGCATTTCCAAGAAAGTGCCGAACTCAAATCCAACGCTGCTGCGGAATTAGTGCAACCAATTGCCGCTGCAGTTGAACTAATGTTTTCTGCGCTGTCCAACGGCAACAAGATTCTTTGTTGCGGCAATGGCGGGTCCGCTGCCGACAGTCAGCATTTCGCTGCCGAACTGGTAGGCCGGTTTGAACGCGAGCGGTTGCCGCTGCCAGCGATGGCATTGACCACCGACACCTCGATCATCACCGCGATCGGCAATGATTACAGCTACAACGAAATCTTCTCCAAACAAGTGCAGGCGTTTGGACAAGCTGGCGATGTGCTGCTGGCATTTACGACCTCGGGCAATTCGGCCAACGTCCTGGCGGCGATTGATGTTGCGCTGGAACGCGATATGCGCGTAGTGGCATTGACCGGCAAAGGCGGCGGTGCCATGAACCAGAGACTGACAGAGGCAGATGTGCATATCTGTGTGCCGCATGACCGCACCGCGCGCATCCAGGAAGTCCATCTGCTGACAATACACTGCTTATGCGACGGCATCGATGTCGCTTTATTTGGAGGAGATGTGAATGATTAGTGTACAAAGCCGTTGGAATGCATTGCGCCGCCCGTTGGCGACAGTCGCCTTGTGCGGCGCGATGGCGCTGGGCTTGCAGGGCTGTGTCGGCGTGCTGCTTGGCGGCGCAGTGGTGGGCGGACTGGCGGCAACTGATCGTCGTACGCTGGGCGCACAAACGGATGACAAAGCCATCGCGATCAAAGGCGAAGCACGGATTCCCGGCGTCGTCGGCGACCCCAGCCACATCAATGTCACCAGTTTCAATCGTAAAGTGCTGCTGACCGGCGAAGTCCGCGACGAAGCCGCCAAAGATGCTGCAGAACGGGAAGCCAAGTCGATCGAAGGCGTGCGTTCGGTATTGAACGAGTTGGCAATTGGCCAGCCATCCAGCTTCTCGGAACGCTCTAACGACGCCTTCATCACAAGCAAAGTCAAGGCTTCGCTGCTGGATGCCAAGGATGTTTTCGGCAACGCCGTCAAAGTTGTCACCGAACGCGGGATTGTCTATTTGATGGGTCGCGCTACCGAGCGTGAAGCTGCCCGTGCTGCAGAAATCGCAGCGGGTGTCAGCGGGGTGCAAAAAGTCGTCAAGGCTTTTGAATACATGACTGAAGACGAGTTGACGCAATTATCGTCGGCACCGCGACAGTAAGACGGAGCGGTTGGTCAGCGCGAAACAGGACGCCGGGCTGACCAAAACGTAGCGCTGCTGCAGACCTTCATTGGGTTTTTGTTGCTTTTCCGATTCCTGTCATATAACTTTAGCCGCTGGGCAATTTGCCCGGCGGCTATTTTTTTTGGGGAAGCCATGACGAAAGTCCTAGTTCTGCTCGCAATCGTTGCAGTCATCGTATTCTGGGCGGTAGGTGCCTACAACCGCCTGGTCAGCTTACGTAATCGTTTCAAAAACGCCTTTGCACAAATCGACGTACAACTGAAACGGCGTTACGACCTGATTCCAAATCTGGTGGAGACCGCCAAAGGTTACATCAGGCACGAACGCGAAACCCTCGAAGCGGTCATCGCCGCGCGTCAGCAGGCGGTGAGCGCAAACGCCAAAGTCGGCGGCGACGCCGGCAATACAGCCGCCGTGCAGCAAATGGCGGTGGCCGAAAATACGCTGACTTCGAGTCTCGGTCGTCTGTTCGCCCTATCGGAAGCCTATCCCGACCTCAAGGCAAACGAAAATATGATGCAGTTGACCGAAGAACTGACCTCTACCGAAAACCGCATCGCTTTTTCGCGCCAGGCCTACAACGACGGCGTCATGACGTACAACACGTCACTCGAGCAATTCCCAGGCTCGGTGATCGCCAACATGTTCACCTTCAAAACGGCAGAGCTATTGCAAGCGACCGAAGCCCCGATCGAGCGGCAGCCCGTCAAGGTCGCGTTTTAACCTAGATTCCCCGGATGTCGCGCTTAAGTCTTCGTATCGGTAGATTGGCAGATGAATTTCTTTGAACAGCAGGACCATGCGCGACGCCAGACCCGCACACTGGTAACACTCTTCGTGCTGGCCGTGATCGCCATCGTGCTGGCGGTGAATCTGGTAATGGGCCTGATCTGGATCTGGGGCTTTCATCGCCATGCAGGTGCCGCGATTATCTTCCCGAAAGGATTTTTCGCCACCAACTCTGTCGTCACGCTGGCGCTGATTATTGGCGGCACGTTGATCCAAAGTTTCAACCTGCGCGATGGCGGCGATGCTGTCGCGCAAATGTCGGGTGGCCGAATCGTCTCGCCGGCGACGCGCGATATGCAGGAACGGCGACTGCTGAATGTGGTGGAGGAAATGGCGCTGGCGTCCGGCATCGCCTGTCCCAAGGTGTATTTACTGGAACGGGAAGACGCAATCAACGCTTTCGCCGCTGGCTACAACCCCAATGAAGCGGTGGTCGCCGTGACCCGCGGCACATTGAATCGACTGACCCGCGACGAGTTGCAGGGCGTGGTCGGCCATGAATTCAGCCATATTCTGAACGGCGACATGCGACTCAATGTGCATTTGATCGGCGTCCTGTTCGGGATACAGATGATTGCCGGTTTTGGCCTGCAACTGATGAATGTTTCAGGTCGCACTTGGAGCGGTCGCAGCAGCGACGACAAAGGTCCACCCGTGCAACTTGTGCTGATCGCCATGGGTATGGGCTTGTATGCGGTTGGCTACATCGGTATCTTTTTCGGCCGCCTGATCAAGTCCGCAGTATCGCGCCAGCGAGAATTCCTGGCAGACGCCAGTGCCGTCCAGTTCACCCGCAACCCGGAAGGCATCGGCGGTGCGCTACGTAAAATCGGTGGTCTCGGCAGCGCAAAAAAACTCGGCTCGCAAATCGATCATCCGAACGCCGAACAGTTATCCCACCTGTTCCTCAGCACCGCCCGGCCGGGTTTGCTGGATGGCTGGTTTGCCACCCATCCGCCTTTGAAAGAACGGCTGCAACGGATTTACGGCAGAAATATGGAACCGCTTGCAGCGCCCGAATTATCGGTGCCGCTTGCTGAACCGCTGGAACGGCTGCCGGACCTTCCTTTTGCCGCATCAGGTTTGGCTGCCGGCGGCACTGAAATCGGCGCACCAACCGCTGCAACGCCAACCCAGGAATTTGGGCACAACGCGATCGGCGGCAATCGATTGCCGCCGCAACTCGATGACGCAGTCCGCAATCCGGTCGCCGCCAAGGCTCTCGTGTATGCGTTACTCCTGGGCGCTGGCGAGGAACGCCAGTTGCAACTCGCCGCTTTGCATCGCGAAGCGCCGCAGCAAGTCGCTTTGACCACGCTGCTGGCGGAGTCGATGTCGCAATTGCCGCGCAGCGCCCGTCTGCCTTTGGTCGATCTGGCGATGCCGGCACTACGTCAACTGACGCCACCGGAGCGAATCAAATTATTGTCGACAGTCGATACGCTGATCGCCGCCGACCAGCGCTTCACACTGGCCGAATTTGTGCTGCAAACAGTATTGGCACGCCGCCTGGCGCCGCGTGCCGGCCGCATCACGCCGATACTATTCGAGCGCTTGGCGCTGTTAAAAGAGGAAGTGGCGCTACTGTTGTCACTGGTGGCCCATGTGGCCGTAACGCCATCCGCCACGCAACACACCACAGGTATCGAGGCGTTCATGCGTGGGGCCGACATCTGTCCGCAACTCGGCCTGAGCGCAACCCAATTCCACGCCGCTGCAGCAATCAAATTTCCCGCCGTGCAACGGGCGCTGGATCGCGCCAATCAATTGGCGCCGCTGGCGAAACCGCAGTTGGTGAAGGCGCTGCTGGCGGCCACCGACACCGGTTCGCTGCTGGAAATTGCCAGTGCCGATATCCTGCGGGCGATTTGTGCCGGCATCGAGGCGCCGGTTCCGCCAGCGGTGGCCGCGACCTACCACGCTTATCCATGGCAATTTGAAAGTTAAGCAATTAAAATAGTTGCCTAATTGAAATGCTTGCGTAGTATTCAGCAGAGCTGCAGGCAGATGACTATAATGAACATCTTCCGGTCTCACCCGTATTGGACTTTTATGCAATCTCAAGTAGATGCCGTACCGCGCAAGCGGCTTTGGATAAAGCTCGCAGCTGTGATCGTGGCAGCGGCTATCGGCTTGTTCGTGACGTTGTCGCTGTCCCACAAAAATCCTGCGCCCGACGTCAGCTTCACCAACTTGCAAGGTGAACAAGTCTCGCTGAAAAGCCTGCGCGGCAAAGTCGTCATGGTGAATTTTTGGGCCACCAGTTGCACTACTTGCGTCGGTGAGATGCCAAAAATGATAGAAACTTATAATAAATACAAAGCCCAGGGCCTGGATTTCGTCGCGGTCGCCATGAGCTACGACCCGCCTAATTACGTTCTGAATTTTGTCCAGACCCGCAGCCTGCCGTTCCAGGTCGCGCTCGACACCAACGACAAGCTGGCTAAGTCATTCGGCGATGTCAGACTGACGCCAACCACTTTTATCATCGACAAACAAGGCAACATTATCAAACGTTATGTTGGGGAACCTGCATTCGCTGAATTGCATCAGTTACTGGACAAGGCGCTGGCAGCCTGATCAGTAATCTGGCGATAAAAAAAGGCGCAGGGGGAATTACCCGAGCGCCTTTTTTATTGTGCAGCCGAGAAAAAACCTCTTTACCAACCAGCCGCGTGCAGAAAGAAATGTGTGCGATGACCCAGTCCAAGCTTCAACCTGTCCGGCACCAACCGGATATCCAAGCGCTAGGCGAAGGCGCCCTGGTGATGAATGCCGGATCGCGCGCGACGCTGGATTGCCAGCAACGTCTGTGGGCCATCGCAGCCAAGGCATCGGCGTGGCCGCACATCCGTGACGTTGTACCCGGCATGAACAACCTGACGATCCTGTTTGACCCGTTGGTTGCCGATAGCGGCGACCTGGCCGACAAATTGCAGAGCGCATGGCATACAACGACCGCCATCAACAAGAACGGACGTCAAATCGATATCCCGGTGATTTACGGCGGCGACCGTGGCCCCGATCTGCCGGTGGTGGCGCAACACACCGGACTGTCGGTAGCGGAAATCATCGCGCGCCATACCGGTGCCGATTACATCGTCTATTTCCTCGGTTTTCAACCGGGCTTCGCGTATATGGGCGGCCTTGATCCGCTATTAGCCACGCCGCGTCGCAGCGAGCCGCGGCTGGTGGTGCCAGCCGGTTCGGTCGGCATCGGCGGCAGCCAAACCGCGATCTATCCTGCCGCTTCACCCGGTGGCTGGCAACTCATCGGCCACACGGACTTGCGCCTGTTCGATCCGTCGGCCCAGCCGCCGACCCTGCTGCAACCGGGCGACCACGTCCGCTTTGTGGCGACGCAGGTGTTGCCATGATCGACGTCATCCGCTCCGGGCGCATGAATTCGGTACAAGACCTGGGCCGTAGCGGCTTTCGTCATTTGGGCATCTGCCAGGCTGGCGCGCTGGATCGGGTCGCACTGGCCATCACCAACAAACTGGTCGGCAACGCCATCGATGCGGCAGCACTGGAAATCACACTCGGCCCTTGTGTCTTGCGCTTTACCGCCGACACACGGATTGCCCTGGGCGGCGCCGATTTTGCGGCGACGCTGGATGATAGATGCGTGTGGCCGTGGTGGAGCGTACCGGTACGCGCCGGTCAGACCCTGACACTGGAGGCTGCACGGGACGGCATGCGCTCTTACATTGCCGTCGCCGGCGGCATAGACGCTGCCGTGCAGCTTGGCTCACGTGCGACCGACCTGGCGGCAGGATTCGGCGGCCACCACGGCCGCGCCCTGCTCGAAGGCGACCGGCTGACGACGGCAACACTGGATCCGGCCACATCAGTTGTCCGTTTGGCGCCGCCGTTTGGCGTCCGCGCGCCAAGCTGGTACAGCATCGATTCCGAATCACGCGCTGCCTCGCCAATGCCGATCCGGGTGATTCCAGGTCCGGAATATGCACACTTCACGGTAGCTGCGCAACGTGCGTTCTGGGGCAGTCCGTGGACCCTGACGCCGCAAAGCAATCGTATGGGCTTTCGCTTGTCGGGACCGGAATTGAAAATCAAGAAGAGTGCAGACATGTTGTCGCACGGGGTCTTGCCCGGTGTGATCCAGGTACCGCCGGCCGGTCAGCCGATCATCCTGATGGCGGATGCCCAAACCACCGGCGGCTATCCAATAATCGGCGTCGTGATCGCGGCAGATCTAGCCAGACTTGCGCAACTTCGTTTTAATCGCACGCTGCAGTTTGTCGAATCCGATATCGAACAGGCGCGCCAGGAGCTGCATCAGGAAACGCTGTATCTGGAACAAATTGACCTGGCCATGACGTGGCTGCGCCCGGCAAAAAAATGATGGAGTGAGCGATGGCGAAAACCCCAAAAAAAGCGACGAAATTAATCAGTGAACCGGCATTGACAATCGATGCCGGCTTCGGCATCGATCTGAACGCCGACCTCGGCGAAGGCGGCCCCAGTGATGAAGCCTTGCTGGCACTGATCAGCTCGGCGAATATCGCCTGCGGCTGGCATGCCGGCAGCGCCTTGCTGATGCAACAGTCGGTCGCCTGGGCGATACAGCATGGCGTCGCCATCGGCGCCCATCCCAGCTTTCCGGACCGCGCCAATTTCGGCCGCACCGAGATGCAGTTGCCAGCGCAGGAAATCTACAGCGGCATGCTGTACCAGATCGGCGCACTGGCCGCGATTGCCCAGGCACAGGGCGCACGCCTGGCACACGTCAAACCGCATGGCGCCTTGTATAACCAGGCCGCACGCGACGCCAAACTGGCCGACGTGATCGTTGCTGCGGTGCGCGATTTTGACCCTTCGCTGGCGCTGTTCGGCCTGGCCAACAGCGCGCTGACAGCCGCGGCAAGACGCGCAGGCTTGACCGCAGTCGAAGAAGTTTTTGCCGATCGTGGATATAACCCCGATGGCAGTCTGGTCAAACGCGGCACACCCGGCGCCCTGATCGAAGACGAAGAACGCGCGCTGGCACAAACCATGAACATGGTGCGGGATGGCAAGGTGCAGGCGATAGACGGTAGCTGGGTCCCGTTGACAGCGCACACGGTGTGCCTGCATGGCGATGGTGCGCATGCGCTGGCGTTCGCTCGGCGTATCCGCGCGCATCTGGAGCAGGAAGGTATTGCCGTCACGGCCCGGGGTGGACCTGAGACGCCATCTGTTGCGGACCGTTTCTCGCTGTTTCCTTTGCTGCGTTAATCAATCGACACAATCACGAATGCCGCGCTGGATGGCAGCGGCCATCCGCTGAGCAAACTCAGGTTGTGCCAGACGTTGTTCCTCGTCCGGATTGGCGATCACGCCGACCTCCAGCAATATCGCCGGTGATTGCGCCGTCCGTAGCACGACCAAATCATCAAATTGATGCACGCCTGACTGCCGATCCAGCAGCGGCCGGTTCTCACCTTTCACCGGCGTTGCATGATACAGCGACGGATGTTCGCCGGCAGCAATCAGCGCCGCCCCAACACGTTGGGCACACATCAGGCTCTTCTCGAGAAACGGATTTTTCTCCGAGACAAACAGCGCAAAACCGGAAAACTCCCGAGCACGCCCGGCGCTGATCCACTCTTGCGGCATGGAGTCGTGGTGGATCGAAATAAACAACTCGGCGGCTGACGTGGCAACAGTGCGCGCCGCCAACGAGGTATCCATGCCAGACGCTGCAACGTCAATCACCTGGTAGCCTTGCGCCACCAATAGCGGTTTCAGTGCGGCAACCAGTTGCCGATTGTAATCATGCTCGGTTTTACCGCCCGAACTAATCGCTCCCGGCTGTGCCGCCGTATGCCCGGTATCCAGCACGATGGTGGCCGCAAACAGACTGCCGGATGCGATCAGAAATATTATGATGGCAATACATTTGCGCATGCTGTCCCTTGAAACAACTTCCGATCACACAACCTGACGCCGGTGCTCAGATCACGGTTTCTTTTTCGCGGCGACAAGCGCATTACTGCGCTTTTCAAATTCGCTGATCGGCGCTATCGCATAGGCAGAGGTATCACAGCCCTTACTGTTGGCAGCGATAAGATTGTCGCTATAGCCTTTTTCAGCAGTATTTATTTTGATGGAGTAGTCATCGGGGCCGCCATTTTTTATAAGAAATAGCTGGGCCAAAGCCATCGTCGGCTCGGCTGCATGTGCGTAACCGGTATCAAACACTTGCGCGGCAACACTATTGAAACTCAGTGCCACGGTCTCATGCTGATCACAAGTCATAGTGGTGAAAACCGCTTTCTTTGGGCTGGTTCCGCACCCAGCCAATAGCGTTACCGACAAGAAAGCAAGCGAGAGTGCTGTCCGCATAGCAAGTTTCATTCTCAGAGACTGCCCGCGCCGAAAATGGGAATTTATATTTCGGCGCGCATTTTCATCAACTTCGCACTACGCTCATTTGCTCAATGCCTGCGCAGATGACGACGCCAGCACATCATGCGCCTGCTCATCTGCATGGTACGAACTGCGTACCATCGCGCCGACTGCGGCGTGGACGAAGCCCATTTTGTAAGCTTCTTCTTCGTACATCTTGAAGGTGTCCGGGTGCACGTAGCGACGCACGGGCAAGTGATTGCCGCTTGGCATCAGGTACTGGCCGATGGTCAGCATGTCGACGTCATGGGCACGCAAGTCGCGCATGACTTGCAACACTTCTTCGTCGGTTTCACCAAGACCAACCATGATGCCGGATTTGGTCGGTACTTGTGGATGCAGTGCCTTGAAACGCTTCAGCAGATTCAACGAATACTCGTAATCCGAACCGGGACGCGCTTCTTTGTACAGGCGCGGCGCAGTTTCCAGATTGTGGTTCATGACATCCGGTGGTGCTGCGTTCAGAATTTCCAGCGCACGGTCCATGCGGCCACGGAAATCAGGTGTCAGGATTTCAATCCGGGTGTTCGGCGACAATTCGCGTACGCGTCGGATACATTCGGCGAAATGACCGGCCCCGCCATCGCGCAAATCGTCGCGGTCAACGCTGGTAATGACGACGTAACTCAACCTCAGCTCAGCGATGGTTTTCGCCAGGTTTTCCGGCTCGTTGACATCCAGCGGGTCCGGGCGACCGTGGCCGACATCGCAGAACGGGCAACGGCGCGTACATTTGTCACCCATGATCATGAAGGTCGCGGTGCCTTTACCGAAACATTCACCGATATTCGGGCAGCTGGCTTCTTCACATACCGTGACCAGACTATTGGCGCGCAGGATGTCCTTGATTTCGTAGAATCGGGTCGATGGCGAAGCGGCCTTGACGCGTATCCAGTCCGGTTTTTTCAGGCGTTCGATGGGGATGATCTTGATTGGAATCCGCGCGGTCTTGCTGGCACCCTTTTGTTTCTCCAGCGGATTGTAGGCAGCGGGAGAGGCAGATTCGACAGCGTGCGGCGGAGTGGTTTCTGTTGTCATGGTCTAAGCAATTTTCGGTGGAGAAGCATCAGCTGAGGCGTTCAATCAGTTTGTGAGCAAGTGCCAACTGCACGGCAGGCAATGCGGCATCAACGCCCAGCATTTTCATATCGACAGTCGCCAAGCCCTCGTAGCCGCATGGATTAATCCAGGAAAACGGACTTAAATCCATGGCAACATTCAGCGAAACGCCGTGATACGTGCAGCCGCTGGCGCGAATTTTCAAGCCGAGCGCCGCGATCTTGGCACCTTGCCACGGGCCTGCTGTCACGTAAATACCGGGTGCGCCGGGCTTGCGCTCACCGGCGAGATTATACGCCGCCAGCGTCTCGATCACCGACTGCTCGATACTTTGCACGAATTCGCGCGCAAATATGCGGCTTTCGCTGCGCTTGCGGCGCAGGTCGATCAGCAGATAAATCACCACCTGACCAGGACCGTGATAGGTGACTTCACCGCCGCGATCGGTCTGCACAACCGGAATATCGTGGGGTGCCAGCACGTGGCCGGGATCGGCAGCAAGGCCGAGCGTAAACACCGGCGGATGTTCGACTATCCACAGCTGATCGGGCGTATCGGCAGTGCGGGCGTCGGTAAAAGCGCGCATGGCATCAAAGCTGACTTGATACGGCTCGACGCCGCGCTGAATGATTTGGGGAGAAGTAGAGAACGACATAGGTGGCAGTGTACCGAAAATCAGTAGTCACCGTCGTCATCTTGGCGTAAATTCGGGGCGACACAAAAACAACGACGGCCGTTTTCCTGGCGTTATCAACTTGCATTCGACATGGCATTCACCTTAGCCCAACCGGCGCATAGCAAAATCGACATCAAGAAAAGCAGCTTCATCGGCTTTGTCAGCGCCATCGGCGGACGCCCGGAAGCGCTGGCCGAAGTGGCCCGCTTGCGCGCTGAACATCCGGATGCCGCCCACGTTTGCTGGGCCTTGCTGGCCGGCGGTCATTCCGGTGCGTCGGACGACGGCGAGCCCGGCGGCACTGCTGGCTTGCCGATGTTGAATGTATTGCGTCATCATAATTTGGAACAGGTACTGGCGGTGGTAGTGCGTTACTACGGCGGCATCCGTCTGGGTGCCGGCGGCCTGGTGCGCGCGTACACCGATGCGGTGGCACAGGCGTTATTGGGCGCTGAAAAAATCGAATTGGTCGCCACCACGACCTTGTGCGCGGTGCTGCCGTATGCGCTGGAAGGGACCTTGCGCCGCTTGCTGCAACAACGCGGCGCAACCTTGGGCGATGTGGCGCATGGCGATATGGTCAATCTCAGCTTTTCATTGCCACTCGCCGCAGCGGATGCGTTACGGCGAGAAGCGAATGAGGCTTGTCATGGCGCACTGACATGGCTAGAGGACAACGCCGAATAAATCCCGACTTGGGCACACCGGGTCTGGTCGGGCGGAAAAGCGTAACGGTTAGCGATATTGCAGCTTACCGGAGACCATGACCGGCTGACGATGACCAGCCCGTGCGGCAGCAACGGCGCCTGGCGACTGTTGTCGCACTTCGACCACACTGCGGCCCTGGTCGGCTTCGAGCACCACATGGCTACCGGCCGCAACGTTCAGGTACTGACCGGCGCCCAGCCAGTAATCATCACTGTGCCCAGAGACGGTGATCCAGAGGCGGCCGCAGGTAATTTGCAACGTCTTTGCAACTTCTGCCTGTATGGACAACACCTGGCCGGCCTCGATAGCCAGCGATTGCTTAACCTCTTTAGTGAATAATTTTCCCATTATGCTTCTCCGGTGGACTGCTGGTATATTGCTAAACACGGGCTCGGCAAGTCATCCATCCGACAATACGGATGAAAGTAAATACCGATCCTGCCAGCACATTCTAGTCGGCAGTCAGCCCGGAACAAAACGAGTAGTTTTCCCTCTGCTTACCAATTTTATTCACATAGAAATACCCCTGAGCCATGGCCGACCTACGTAAACTCCCGAATCTCTCTGCGTTGCGCGCGTTCGAGGCGGCAGCCCGTTATGACAGTTTCTCGCGCGCCGCCGAGGAAGTGCACCTGACACCAGGGGCGATTAGCCATCAGGTTCGTGCGCTGGAGGAAGAGTTGGGGGTGACGTTGTTCACGCGCCACGGCAAGCGCATTACGATTACCGAGCAGGGTCAGCGTTTTGCCACCACGATCCGCAAAGCGCTGACCGAAATCGCGCTCGCCGCAGATGCCATGAAAGTCGACGCTAGGCAAAAGCGCCTGACCATTTCGGCATTGCCGTCGTTTGCCGCGCGCTGGCTGGCACCGCGCTTGTGGAAATTTATCGATTTGCATCCGGATACGGAAGTGATCCTGCAATCATCCGGCCAGTTGCAGGATCTGGTGCGGGAGCAGATTGACGTCGGCATCCGTTTTGGGGTTGGCCGCTATCCGGGGATGATGGTCGAAAAGTTAATGGACGACTACTATTATCCGGTGACCAGCCCGCATTACCGGCAAGGCCGCTTGCCGGCATCGCCGCAAGAGCTGGGGCAATGCACGCTGCTGCGCATGGATGCGGAGGAATCCTGGCAGCCATGGTTTGCCGCAGCCGGCATTGCGCTGCCGGAACCTAGCGGCGGCTTGAGAATTCAAGATGCATCGATGCTGCTGCGCTCGGCATCGGACGGACTGGGTATCGCCTTGACGCGGCATGCGATTGCGCTACAGGAAATCGCCTCCGGTGATCTGGTGCGGTTGTTCGATGTGGTGGTGCGCTGTCCGAATTCGTATTATTTTGCCTGCCCGCCAGAAGCGATGCACAAGCCGCAGGTGAAAGCCTTTCACAGCTGGCTACTGCAGGAAATAGCGCAATTTAAAGCACAAAGCAGCTGGCCGGAATAACCCGACCAACTGCTTTGCGCCTATCTTTTGACTTTGCGATAACGTTTTCAAGCGCGAAAGCTACATCACAATCTTCACCATCGGATGTGCCGATAGTTCACGGTATAAATTATCAAGTTGCTCGCGGCTGGTGGCCCACACCGTAACAGTCAACCCGGTGTAATTGCCTTTCGCCGATGGCCGCACTTCCAGCTTGCCCATGTGAAACGTCGGATCGTGTTGCACCACCACGCCGACGATAGTTTCTGCAAAGGCGTCGTGCGTGGGTCCCATGATTTTGATGGGAAAATCGCTCGGGTATACGATCAGGCTGTCTTCGGGACGAATGGTTGGCATGTTCATGGTTGTCGCTCTATAGTAATCAGGCGACATGAACATTCTGCATGCCGCCTTGGGGAAGGCTTCAACCAGGCCTCGTCAAGCCGCTTTCGCTCCTTGATAAGCCTGGTATAACTGCTTGTAAATGGGGCCTGGTTGGCCATTTCCAATAGTTTTGCCGTCAATTGCGGTCACTGGCAAAATTTCCTTGGTCGCCGACGACAGCAGCACTTCGTCGGCCTCGAATACTTCGGCACGGGGAATCCGGCGCGCCTCGAACTGAATGCCGCCTGCGGCGCACAATTCTTCGATCAAACCGTAGCGTATCCCTTCCAGAATCAGATTATCCTTCGGCGGCGCCATCAGTTTGCCATGCTTGACGATCCAGACGTTGGACGACGATGCTTCGGTCAAAAACCCATCGCGGAACTGAATAGCTTCCGCCACGCCGTGTTCAGCCGCATTCTGCGCCGCCAGCACATTGCCCAGCAATGAAATCGACTTGATTTCGCAATGCAGCCAGCGCTGATCTTCCATAGATACGCATGATACGCCGTTGGCGCGCATGGCAGCGCTCGGCAGCACCAGCGGATTGGTCATGATGAAAACCGTCGGCGTCAGCGGCTCTTTCGGGAATGCGTGGGATCGTTTGGCGACGCCGCGCGTGACGTGAATGTAGACCATCTGATCGGCATTCCCAAACGCTGTCACAACCTGGTTGATCAACGCCATCCACTGTTCCTGGTTATGCGGATTTGGAATACCGATCGCGGCCAGACTACGAAATAACCGCGCTATATGATGTGCGGCGCGGAACGGCTTGCCCGCATAGATAGGAATCACCTCGTACACGCCATCGCCAAAAATAAAGCCGCGATCCAGCACTGGGATGCGCGCTTCAGACAGCGGCGTCATGACGCCATTCAAATAGACGAGGGGATCTGGCATGGCAACTTTCCTGAAAGAGTATGAGCAGCAATTCTGGCACAGGCAGGATAGACACAGTATGCAAAAAAAGTATGCGAAATGACAGCGTTGATCGCTCGCGACAAACCGCAGCGCCATAGAAAACGGCAGCCTGAGCTGCCGTTTTCCTGCATCGCTTGCCTGCACCAGGTCCTGACAGAGATTCAGGCGTTCCTTAATTGAAAGGCATCATCTCCAGCAAGTTGTTTAGCTCTTCTTTTTAAAGAACAAGCGCATCGAATCCCAGATCCGGCCAAAAATGCTGGCCTGATTCACTTCTTCCAGCGCCAGCACCGGCAACTCTGTCAGGACCTTGCCATCCACCGTGACCTTCAACGTGCCAACCTTGCTGTTCTGGTTGATCGGCGCGATCAACGGATCGGTACGCTCCAGCACCGGCTTGATTTTTTCCGCCACGCCCTTCGGTACGGTGACGAAAATATCACGGTTGAACCCAACCTTGATCTCGTTCTTCGCACCTTTCCAGACCTGCGGTGTTGCTACCGCCTGGCCCTTGGCGTACAGCTTCACGGTGTCAAAGTTCTGGAAGCCCCAGTTCAGCAATTTTTGCGCTTCTTGCGTACGCGTCTGATCCGAATTGGTTCCTACCACAACTGCCAGGAAACGACGCTCGCCAGTGCCGTTGGGGCGCTTGGCGGAAGCAATGATGGAGTAACCGGCGCTGCTGGTATGACCGGTCTTCATGCCATCAACCGATGGATCCAGCCATAACAGGCGATTCCGGTTGGGCTGCTTGATCTTGTTGTAGGTGAAACTCTTGGTCGAATCGATTTTGTAAAATTCCGGGAAATCGACGATCACGTGCGCTGCCAGCGTCGCCAGATCACGCGCAGTCGTATAGGTGTCGGCGCTAGGCAAACCGTGCGGATTGCCGAAATGCGTGGATTTCATGCCCATGCGTTGCGCTTCGCGATTCATCTGCACCACAAATGCATCTTCAGTCCCGGAAACCGCTTCGGCCAGTGCCACTGCGGCATCGTTACCCGACACCACCATCAGGCCGTACAACAGGTCGTTAATCGACACTGGCGTAGCCGGATCGATAAACATTTTCGAGCTGCTGGGATCGACTTTCCAGGCCCGTACCGAAACGTTGACCATCTGGTTCAACGTCAGTTTCTTGTCCTTGAGGGCGTCGAATACGACATACGCCGTCATGATCTTGGCCAGCGACGCCGGTTCGACGCGCATATCCGGATCTTGCGATGCCACTACCTGATCGCTGGTGGTATCCAGCAGTAACCAGGACTTGGCAGCGACCGTCGGCGATGGCAGCGTCTGGGCGAAAGCAACGGTAGCGGAAAAGAGGGTTGCAGCTAACGCTGCGAATATTTTTTTCATGGATGTGGATTGATGAAATCGAATTAGTGGACGTTGGCACGACAGACCGCAACAGCAGCTATCGGGCGGATGAAAAGGGAAGCGGAACCAGTAAGCAAAGAACCACGCGAAACAACCAAGCCGGAATTATAGCCCCGCCAGTTACTCAATATAACTTTAGCAACTATTTTGAGCCCAAACCATGCAGCCAAGAAGCGCAGCAAACCCGGCACACGATGGTTTCGCCAATGGCATCTCAGCGATGCCACATTTCGACCATCAAGTTCTTGATATGTTGCAACCTGCGATGAAAAAAATGATCGGCACCGGGAATCACGATTACCGGGATATCCTGCGGACGCGCCCACTCGAACACGGCACTTAACGGGATCGTCTCATCCAGCTCGCCATGGATCAAAATGCTGTTCGCCGGCACCGTCGGCATCGGCCATTTACCGGCGGCAGCGCCGACCAGCACCAGCCGTTCTGCCGCCGTACCGGCAGCCAGCAAACGCTGCTGCAACTGCGCCTGCACGAATGTGCCGAACGAAAAACCGCCCAGCGCCAGCGGCAAATCAGGATATTGCCGACGCATATGCGCCAACAGCAAGGCCATGTCATCGGTCTCGCCACGACCTTCGTCATGGACGCCGGCCGACTTGCCGACACCGCGAAAATTCATCCGTACCGCGACATAACCCAGCGCCAGAAACCCGCGCGCCAATGTGTGCGCGACCTTGTTGTCCATGCTGCCGCCGAATAAGGGATGCGGATGCGCTACCAGCGCCAGGCCGCGCGGCGTGGGGAATCGTTCGGCATCCGGAAGGTCCAGTGCGCATTCAAGCTGGCCAACTGCGCCGCTGATAAGAAAAGATTGAGTCTGAGCGTTCATGGCATTAAATTTTGAGGCGTTCGACAATTTTTCCACCGACAATATGCACGTCGATGATTTCATCGATATCTTCGGTGTCGACATAGGTGTACCAAACACCCTCTGGATAAATCACCAATGCCGGGCCTTCTTCGCAGCGCTCAAGGCAGCCGGCTTTATTGATTCTGACCATGCCCTCGCCCGCCAGGCCAAGCGCTTTGATGCGGCGCTTGGCGTGCTCCTGCGCGGCTTGTGCGCCGTGGTTCGCACAACATGTGCGCTCACCGGGAGCACGCTGGTTCAGGCAAAAAAAGACATGGTGTTTATAAAACGGTGCTGCGGACGCAGTCTCACCGGCATTGTCGCTTGGGGTATCGCTCATGGCTGGATGTGCTTAAGAAAACTGAAAATGTAAGCCGGAATCATACACCGGTGTCATTTTCGTTTCACGCGGTGCATTGGATGGAATAAAAACCAGAGCGTGAAAAACGGCCACAACAGCGCTAAAAACTGCGCCGCACCGTTAAAATTCAGGAATTTACCCAGCGACCAGGTTTGCAGCGTTTCTGTGTAATACGGATTGTCCGGCACCACATTCACGATCAGCAAGCTGATCGTGACCGCCAATCCGGCCATCCAGCGCTGCAGACGCTGCGCTGCAAACCCCAACGCTATCAAGATGAAGACACCCGCCAACAAGCCGGCAGCTGCGCCCGGCGTCAGCCAGACCAGCGCATTCGCAGGCGTGAACAGCAATGCCGAAGCAAACGTCTTGACCAGCAAAGTCGTCAATATCAGTAGCGCCGTCAGACTGACTTTCGGGGCGCTTTTGCGTAACAGGATCAGCAGCGTCAAGCCGGCGCCGGTCAGGCCACAGGCGGTAATCGCCGCTTCCGTCATCCAGTATTGCCCGGCTGTCAGTTGCGCGTCGCCGGTCATCCAGGCGGCCAGATCAGTCGGCTGCTCAAACCAGTCAGTCAGCCAGTTCGACAACATCGTCGTGATTTGCCCAAAGCCGAACAAATGGCTCAATGGCGCCAACTGCGCCAGCGGCCAGAGGGCAATCATGACCATGCCATGGCTGGCTTCGTGATTGAACCAACGCTCGCGCAGCTGCAGCAGCTTGCTCTCCGGACCAAAACGGTTCCGAAAAACAGCCCCCAACACGGCACCCAACAGCGCGCCGCAGCTATTCGTCAACAGGTCAAGATTGGATGATACCCGGGTCGGCAGATAGGTCTGTACCGCTTCCATCGTGCCGGACAACAAGATGCCTGCCAAGGTCGCCAGCAAGACCGCCGCCACAGCGGGTATTTTGCGGGGCAGCACCAGTACCGTCAGCAGTCCCAGCGGCAGGTAACCGGCAACGTTGGTCCAGACATCGAACAGGGTCCAGTAGTGCGGCAGCGGGGCCGACAGGAACGCCCATGGCGCCAGTCCGACATCGCGCCAACCGCTGAAGGGATACCAACTGGCATAGACAATCAACAGCAGATAAATCAATAAACTGACACGCGCAAACGCCGACGAGCGACGCTGCGGTGATAACTGCGAACCGGTCATTATGGTTCTGCCCTCATTCCATCACACCATACTGCATCAGCATAAGGCACCATTCGATTAGCGTGGTTCGGAGCGGCGTTGGCCGCTTGATTGATAGCTTGTGTGGCGCGTCGCTATTGCTTTACCGGCAAGCTCGCCAGCCAACGCATCAAGTCATCGATCAATGCGTCATTGGCACTGGAAAAAGCACGGGCGCCGCCGGCGGCATCCGCAGTCGGCGTAGCGACCTGGCGACTAAAGGTCTTTTGGGCCAGCAAGTTACGGCCATTGAACAACGACGCACGGAGCGCCACCTGCGCGACACTGTGCGAGGCGCTGTCGAAGGTCTGACTGAAGTCATCCATCTCGATCCGCAGCACCGGAATATTTATCGCGCCATCGGAAACCGACACAACAGTACCGCCGGCCTGACCGATACGGGCCTTCAGGCGCTGGCTGAACAATTGCGCCGGCGGCATGGTCCAGCGCGTGGTCGCATACGGACGCGGCTGCAAGTCGTTGGCATATGCCAACCGGAACATCATCATAGTGTTGTCCAGCCAGGCCGGCGAATTGACGTCCGCCAGACTCACCGCCGGTAACGCCGCGCCACCCGGATTCGCAGCGGCGCTCGGCAACGGACCGAAATCATACTGCGTGTACGAGCCAGCCTTAGTGGCACAACCGCCGGTCAGCAGGATTGCGACGATGATGGCGGTAGCTGAAATCCCAAGTCTGTTGCGCTTTTGCATAGGTTTCCTTATCCCTGTCTTATTCGGTTGGCGCGGTGAAGCCCGCTTCGCCCGGGCCAGGCGGCAATCCTTTGCTGCCGAATAAAATACTTTGCGGCTGCTGGCTAAAGTTATCCAGCGTCTGGTTCAACGCGCGCATCGACGAGCGCGCTTCCGTAGTCAGGGTATTGAAGCGCGGCAGTGCATCATACTGAACGCTATCCGCGACCGACCCAACGTTCTGAACTGTACCCGACAATGTCGAGACGGCACCATCCGGGGTCTGCAACCGGGCGGTCAGCGCATTCAGATTGCGGCTCAGTACGGTCATGTTGCCAGACAGCGCGGTAATCGACGTCAGCGCCTGGTTCAGCTGCTCGGTCATCGCCGGCAGCTTGGCCAGGGTTGGCTGCAACTGATGTGGAATCGATTCGAACGCGTTGGCGGTTTTACTGACATCGCTGAACGCGGCCACCATGATCTTTTGATTTGCGGGATCGAGCAGACCATTTAGCTTGGCCACGGTTTCTTCCGCCTTCAATAGAATTGCCGCGCCTTTAGTCTGGATGTTGTCGAACAGACTGGGATGCAGATCGATGCGTGCCGGCTGACTGGCACTACTCGACAGCTTGGCCGGATTGCTGCCATCATCGTCCAGCTGTATGTACGCAATCCCGGTCACGCCCTGATATCCCAACGTACCATAAGTCGCACGGGTCATCGGTGTATCGGGATTGATTTTCAGGCGAATCAGAATCTGTCCGGGGCTGTTCGGATCGAAAACGATGGCATCGACCTTCCCCACATCGAGGCCGCGATACCGCACATCGGCCTGTGGATTGAGTCCGGGCACCGACAACTTGGTGGCGATTTCATACGGCACGCGCGCCACGCGGTCGCTGTTGAACCACATGACGCCGAAGATCGCCGCCACCAATAAGGCGACGGTAAACAAGCCGGCCATTAATGCATGTGCCTTATTTTCCATGCTGCGTTTCCATGCTGCGCCCTAACCCACTGTGTCCTGCTCGTGCCGTGCCGAGAGGAAGAAATTTTCGATAAACGGATGTTTGACCTTCATTACCTGCTCCGGGGTGTCATAGGCAAGCACATGCTTGTCGGCCAGCACCGCGATTCTGGTCGACATCGCCAGCAACGATTCCAGATCATGGGTAATCATCACCACGGTCAGGCGCATATCCTTGTGCAGCGACAGAATCAATTCGACAAAAGCCGCCGAGGAGGCTGGATCGAGACCCGCAGTCGGCTCATCCAGGAACAACAATTCCGGTTCCAGCGCCAAGGCCCGCGCCAGGGCAACCCGTTTTATCATGCCGCCCGATATATCGGAGGGCATTTTCAGCGCGTGCTCGGGACCTATGCCAGCCAGTTGCAATTTGAGTAGCGCCGCATCCTTAATCAGGTTTTCCGGCAACGCGCGCAATTCACGCAGCGGCAACGCCACATTATCCATCACCGTCAGCGCCGAAAACAGCGCCCCCATCTGGAACAACATGCCCCAGCGGTTTTGCAACGCCGCCATCTGATCGACATTGGCCCGGCCAAGACCGGTGCCGAACACCGAGATCTTGCCGCTGCTTGGTCGATTCAAACCCAGAATTTGTCGCAGCAGCGTGGTTTTCCCAGAGCCTGAACCACCGACTATTCCAACGATTTCGCCCTGCGCGACAGTCAGATCCAGATCCTGAAGAATCACGCTCTGCCCGAATTGCACCCGGAGTTTTTCAACCTGTATCACCGCTGGCGCGGCTGGTACAGCTGGCGCATTGTGCAGCAACCTGGTCATCAGAACCCCACGCCGCTAAACAGGATCGCAAATACTGCATCGGCCAGAATCACGATGGTAATCGCGCTCACCACCGAGGTGGTCGTGCCACGACCGAGGCTCTCGGTGTTGGGTTCGATGCGCAAGCCAAAATGACAAGCGACCATGCCAATCAGTCCGCCAAACACCGCGCCTTTACCAAGACCGATCAGGTAATTCGGCAACGGCACCGCTCCCGGCAACTGTTGCAGGAAGTAGCTCGGCGACAATCCCAGCTGCAACTGCGCCGCCATCATTCCACCCAGCAACGCCATCGCATCGGTCCAGATCACCAGCAGCGGCATCGCAATCAATAACGCCATCACGCGCGGCAGAATCAGACGGAAACCGTGCGCCAAACCCATGACTTCCATCGCATCCAGTTCCTGCGTCACCCGCATTACCCCAAGCTGCGCAGTGATGGAGGAACCCGAGCGGCCGGCCACCAGAATCGCCGCCAGCAATGGCCCGAGTTCGCGGATGATGCTCATCCCCAGGATATTCACCAGATAGATGTCGCCGCCGAAAGTATGCAGTTGCTGCGCTGAGAGAAACGATAGCACCACGCCGATCAGAAAGCCGACGATGGCGGTAATCCCCAGCGCCTGAAAACCGACATGATAAATATGTGCCGAAATTTCTTTCCACGGAGCCCGCTGCGGCAGGCGCAGCATGCGCATCACATCCAGCACAAATTGACCAAGCAGCATAATGAAACCGCTCACATGATCGAACGCGACGCACCACCAGTCATAGACGACGACAGACAAGCGCCGCCATGGCGGCGTGGGTGGCAACACCAGCGGCCCGGCATCCTCCAGTCGCTTGAAGAAATCCCTTTGCTGGCGTGGAACAGTCAGTTCGGCCGGACGCGCCTTGCCCCAGGCATTCCACAACATTTGCGCGCCAATATGATCGATTGCGCTGACTTGCGACAAATCCCAGCGCAGGGTGCGCTGTCCGGCCTGGCTGGCCAGTCTTTTGAAGGCCGCTTGCAGCGACCGCATCACGCCCGGTTGCGTCAGCGCATGTACCTGCCAGTTACCGCTGGCGATAACCGTCGTACCATCGGTGAGCGCAAGAGCGGGGGCTGGGATATCGGGATTCGGCATCACGCAAGTTTATGTGAGAATCGATACAAAATCTCGCCAGCGATGACTTTTACACAAAAAAGACCTGTATCCAGCCAAGTCAGCAAGCATCCCGCTACAATGCGCGGCATGACTTCCTTACTTTCCGCAGAGCGTATCTTTGCATTTTCCGCATTGCACCCCGATCAGATCACGATTGAGGTGGTGGCCGAAACCGGCTCGACCAATGCCGATTTGCTGGCGCGTATTCAAACCTCGCAAACCTCGCAAACGGCACAAACGGCGCAGGCTGCCGACACGCTGACCACGCCGGCGCTGCTGATTGCCGAGCAGCAAACCGCCGGCCGTGGCCGCGCCGGCCGGACCTGGCAGTCGGCACCGTCGGCGGCGTTGATGTTTTCGCTGGCGTGGCGCTTTGACCAGCCGCTGCAAAAGCTGGTCGGATTGCCGCTGGCAGTCGGCGTGGCGATTGTCACCGCGTTAAACGCCTGCCTGGCATCAGCGGGCATGGAGACCGATCTCGGCATCCGCTTGAAATGGCCGAACGACTTGCTGCTGGCTGGCGACAAACTGGGCGGCATCCTGATCGAAACCGCCAGCGCCAATGGCGTCAACAGCGACAAAAGCGCATGGGCGGTGATCGGTGTAGGGATCAATCTGGCGCTGCCAACCGAGATGCAACAGCAACTCGGCCGCCGCGTCGCCAATTTGCCGGTTCCGGCCGACTTTGACCGCGCTGTGTTGATGGCTGAATTGCTGCGCGGCCTGAGGCAAGCCCTGCAACAGTTTCAGCAACATGGCCTGAGTCCGTTTGTCGCGCGCTGGAACCAGCTTCACGCCTATGCCGGTCAGCAAGTCGTCATTCTGGATCAAGGCCGGGTCTTGCATGAAGGCACGGCGCTGGGGATCGACGAGATCGGTCGTTTCTTGCTGCAACCCGCACATGACGATCAACCGATTGCCGTCATGGCGGGCGACATCTCGCTGCGCGTAAAGGAAATGTAAGAATGGGAATATTGTTAATCGACGCTGGCAACACAAGAATTAAATGGGCCCTGACGGATGCGCCCGGCGCTGACCCGCAAACTGCGCCGGTCTGGCGCGAATACGGTTCGGTGGCGCATGCCGAAATGGCTGATCTGGAAGCCCTGTGGCGCGGCCTTGAGGTAGCGCGGGTGCTGATTTCCAACGTCGCCGGCAGCATCGTCGGTGAACGTTTGCAGCAACTGCTGCAGGCTGCCTTCGGCAACAATGTTCTGCCTGAATGGTTTGCCTCGCTGCCGCAACTGGCAGGGATACGCAATGCTTACCGCAATCCGGCACAACTTGGCTGCGACCGCTTTGCCGCGGCGATCGGCGCCCATCGGCTATTTCCACAACAAGTGCTATTGCTGGCAACCTGCGGTACCGCGACCACCATTGATGCGATCAGCGCCGATGGGCTGTTTATCGGTGGCATGATCTTGCCGGGATTGGGCTTGATGGCGAACGCATTGGCGCACGGCACCGCGCAATTGCCGCTGATCATCGATCATGTCATCGTCACTGCGGCATTTGCCGACAATACCGACGATGCGATTATCAGCGGCTGCATCGCCGCGCAAGTTGGTGCGATTACCCAGGCGATGGCTTTACAGCGCCAGCACAATCCGGAAATACAAATTAAATGTATTCTGGCGGGCGGTAGCGCCGGGGTGATTGCGCCGTACCTGCCGCTGCCATGCGAGACCATCAATCATTTGGTCCTGACCGGACTTTGGTGCAGCATTGCCGAAGAAAACTAACGCCGAGCTAACCATATCCATGTTGAAATTCATTTTCTGTTTACTGTTGTTATTGAATGCCGGCCTGTTCGCGCTGCAACGCGGCTATCTGGACGGCATCTACTCTGAAGGCAGAGAGCCGGGGCGACTCGGCAATCAGCTGGAAGCGGACAAAATCAAATTGCTGGCGGCCACCGAACCGGGCGGCCGCAGCAGCGCGCCGACGCCACCCGCGGTCGCAGCCGGCGATCCCGCCCCGGCCGGAACTGCAGGCAGCGCTACTGCGCCGGCGGCACCTGCAGCGCCGGTATTGGCCTGTACCGAAATCGGTAATTTCGGTGCCGCCGAAGCGCGCAGATTTGCCAGCCAGCTGGCAGAGCTCCTGCCAGCGATCAGCGCCAGACGTCGCGAAGTGCCGGAAGTCGCCAGCTATATGGTGTACCTGCCTTCGCTCGGCAGCAAAGAAGCTGCCGACAAAAAGGCCGAAGAATTACACGACCTCGGTATCACCGACTTTTTTGTGGTGCAGGATGCGCCGTCCATCCATTACGGCATATCGCTAGGCATTTTCAAAACCGAAGAAGCGGCCAATACACAGGTCGCCAAGCTGGCAAAAAAAGGCCTGGGCGGAACCCGGGTAGCGGCGCGTAACTCGGCTGCCGGCAAAGTCGCATTCCAGTTGCGTGCGTTGAATGCGGAGGCCAAGGCTGAATTCGACAAGATCAAAGTCGGCTTCCCGCGTCAGGAAATACGTAGCTGCGGCTAATTATTCAGCCTGATGTTGCATTGAGATTAACAATTTCTGCAAACACGCCGGGCAATAACAGGCGGCTGGTGCCGCCATCCGGCTTGCTGCCGGCAGCGGCAATAGCGGCGGCAGCGCAAGACACCAGCAGGCGGATGCGCTGGACGACTCGGCACCGCAGATAAATTGCCGCTGGCAAGCGGGACATTGCGCCATGAAAGCTGGTCCTTGGATCAACGACAATGTTGTCGAATGGAAATGCCGGAATCGCCATTTCTTAAGATGGCAGCGCCAGTCCGGGGGTTCACAAGCCGATCCGGATCCTGTTTCTGCATTTTATCCAAACAAGCTGCTAAGTTGCACCCAACAAGCTGCGACTTTTCCATGTAAAATCGCGCCCATTCGCCGCGCTCCTATTTGTGCTTTGCTTTGGCCGCTTTGGCCGCACACTTACACTCGGTTCTCTGTCCACCCTTTCAAGACTTTCTCGCAGGACATGCCATGCTCGACTTGACCGATGAACTCGCCAACATTGCTCCAAAAGTAAAAGCCGGAATTCTGGCCGAGGCTTTACCGTATATCCGAAAATTTCACGGCAAAACCATCGTCGTCAAATATGGCGGCAATGCGATGACCGAAGAGCGCCTGAAACACGGCTTCGCGCGGGACGTGATCTTGCTGAAACTGGTCGGCATGAATCCGGTGGTGGTCCACGGCGGCGGTCCGCAAATCGAAAACGCGCTGAAAAAGATCGGCAAGCAAGGCACTTTCGTCCAGGGCCATCGCGTCACCGACGAAGAAACCATGGAAGTGGTTGAATGGGTATTGGGCGGTGAAGTGCAGCAGGATATCGTGATGCTGATCAATCACTACGGCGGCCAGGCGGTCGGCTTGACCGGCAAAGACGGCGGCCTGATCCGCGCCCGCAGAATGAAGATGCCGGACAAGCAGAATCCGGGACAATTCCTGGATATCGGTTTCGTCGGCGAAATCGAAGCCATCAATCCGGCAGTGGTAAAAGCGTTGCAGGACGATGCCTTTATTCCCATCATTTCACCGATCGGCTTCGGTGCGGATGGTCAGGCGTACAACATCAATGCCGATGTCGTCGCCGGCAAGATTGCCGAAATCCTGCACGCGGAAAAACTCATCATGATGACCAATATCGCCGGTGTCCAGGACAAGCAGGGCAATCTGGTGACGGATCTGTCGGCGCGGGAAATCGATGAAATGTTTGAAGACGGCACCATTTCCGGCGGCATGCTGCCAAAGATTTCTTCGGCACTCGACGCCGCGAAATCGGGCGTGAATGCGGTCCACATCATCGATGGCCGCATCGAACATTCGCTGTTGCTGGAAGTATTGAGCGAACAGGCGTTCGGCACCATGATACGTTCGCATTAATAGCATGGGTTAAACGGCGCAGGGCCTAGGCGAAAAGAACTGGAGAATGCACCATGGATCAGCAATTCGAAGATGGTTTGTCTGCACGCAAGAAGGTAATGGGCGAGGAATTCGTGGAAAAGGCTTTTGCCAATGCCGATGCATTCACTGGTCCGCTGCAGGAGTACATCACGCGCAATGCCTGGGGAACCGTCTGGTGCCGGGAGGGGCTGGATTTCAAGACCCGCAGCTTGGTCACGCTGGCCATGCTGACCGCCCTGGGCCGCACTCAGGAACTCAAGGGGCATGTGCGTGGAGCACTCAACAACGGTGCCACCATGGAGGAAATTCGGGAAGTATTGCTGCACGCAACGGTTTACTGCGGAGTACCTCTCGCCGTTGATGCGTTCCGTGCGGCCCAGGAGGTTCTGAAGGATGTCCTGCCATCAACCATATAATCACCATCCGGCATGGCGGCTGGCCGCCATGAGATTGGCATTTCCCAGATGGCGGCAAGGAATGAATTCCTCGTAACCTTCCTTATGCGGGCACCAGCAACGCCAGTTGCTCCGGCTCCAGATAGCACCAATCGCCCTCTTCCAGTTCCAGCGACGCCAGCGTCAATCCGCCAATCGCAGTGCGCTCCAGCGCTACGCAGTGATTTCCCGCTGCCGCCAGCATGCGCTTGACCTGATGATATTTGCCCTGTTCCAGGATGATCTCGATATGCTTGTCGTCGATCATCTTGCAGCTTACCGCCGCCAACGGGGCGGGTTCATCGTTCAATTGCACGCCTCCCAACAATTGCGTCACCAGTTCCGGCGTGACCGGATCGTGGGTGGTGGCGACATACACTTTAGGGACGTGACGCTTGGGCGAAGACTGGGCATGGATAAAGGTGCCGTCATCCGACATCAGCAACAAGCCGGTGGTGTCATGATCCAGCCGACCGACCGGTTGCAACTCGCGCCAGGTGAATTCCTCCGGCAAAATACTCAGCACGCCCGGATGGTGGCTCGGCTTGCGCGAGCACTCGATGTCCGGCGGTTTATGCAGGGCGATATACACGCGCTCGCGATATACCCATTCTTCACCGAACAGGACGAAGATCAATCCGTCCGTATCGAGCTTGCAGCGGTAGTCGTTAACAATCTCGCCATTGATGGTGATTTCGTCATCTTCTATCAATGTGCGGCAATATTTGCGGGTGCCGACACCCTGCGATTGCAGTATGCGGTCTAGGGTTAGTTTGCTCATGCGTGTAATGGAAGCCTGCTGCAAATAAATTATAGAAATACCAATAGCTATTTTTTCTGATATTGCAGGTTTGGTTTAGCGCTCAGAAATTGAACCCTGGATCATACACAGGAAGCCGCAAATTATTTGCATATCCCCCATAACCAACTGCAAATTTGAAGCGTGCGGCGAAAGATCCCTCACGGCCGCGGCGCAAGCGGATACGGGACATGGCCGTCACCCGCGCCGACCTGCATCAGGTTGACTATCACTCTTTCCACATCCGGTTCCGCCCGCACAAATGCTTCGAGCGCGCCAGCGGTAATCGATGGATCGTCGGCACACCCTTCCACCCAGACAAAACGGCGCTGGACCGTGAGCCACAAACTGCTCCTGGCAAACACCGGGTCTGCTGCAAAGTGCGCCGCAACAGACTTGGCGATGCCGTCATCGTAAGCATAAGAATTCGGCTTGCTGCACTGTCCGGCCAACCAGCAGCTGGTGCCGCGTTCGGCCCGCCAATGCGACTCCTTGCGCGCTTCATCTGCGGTCGTCATCGGACCGAGCGGGAGCGGACAAGCGGGGATCGCATTCCGTACCTGGATGAAGGGGTCGTTGAACCAGTTTTTCAGCGTTGTGTCCGCTGCGGCGGCCGCAACCGTCGCCAGCGTCATCACCAGGGCTGGCAATATCGACATTCTTTGGTGCTGCATCATCCTTGCATTCCTTCAAATAAGCTCCCAGGAGGAGGAGGGATGCTCCCTGGCGTCACGTTACACGTAACGTGCCAATAGCCGAATCAACGAAATTCCACACATGCAAACTGGATCGATATGCGTGTTGTTAGTGCCTGATTTTAAAGGGAATTAATTGATTTTCTAATGGCATTAAAAGAATTAACGCCAGTTTTCCCGGGATATTGCCGCCTGGCATGTTCTTTGCGAAAGGAAGCCAAGTTGTTATTTCAGCTCCCTAAACCAACTTGCCTGAAAAAGGAATCCCATGAAAAAGCTGACCACTGCAGCCGGCGCACCTGTCGTCGACAACCAGAATATCCAGACTGCCGGAGCGCGCGGACCGGCGCTCTTGCAAGATGTCTGGTTTCTCGAGAAGCTGGCCCATTTCGACCGCGAAGTCATTCCTGAACGCCGCATGCATGCCAAAGGCTCCGGCGCCTACGGCAGCTTCACCGTCACCCACGACATCACCCAATACACCAAAGCCAGGATCTTTTCCGAGATTGGCAAAAAAACCGAGATGTTTGCGCGTTTCTCCACCGTCGCCGGCGAACGCGGTGCGGCCGATGCCGAACGCGACATCCGCGGTTTCGCGCTGAAGTTTTATACCGAAGAGGGCAACTGGGATCTGGTCGGCAACAACACGCCGGTGTTCTTCCTGCGCGATCCCCTGAAGTTCCCGGACCTGAACCGGGCCGTCAAGCGCGATCCGAAAACCAATTTGCGCAGTGCCGATAACAACTGGGATTTCTGGACTTTGCTGCCGGAAGCGTTGCATCAAGTCACGATTGTGATGAGCGATCGCGGCCTGCCGCGTTCCTACCGGCATATGCATGGCTTCGGCAGCCACACCTTCAGTTTCATCAATGCGCAAAACCAGCGCCACTGGGTCAAGTTCACGTTCAAGACATTGCAGGGCATCGAAAACATGACCGACGCAGAAGCCGCCGCACTGGTTGGGTCGGACCGCGAGAGTGCGCAGCGCGATCTGTTCGACAGTATCGAGAAGCGGGATTTCCCGCGCTGGAAACTGTTTATCCAGATCATGCCGGAAAAAGAAGCCGGCACTTATCACATCAATCCCTTCGACCTGACCAAGGTCTGGCCGCACAAGGACTATCCATTGATCGAAGTCGGCGTGATGGAGTTGAACCGCAATCCGGAGAACTATTTCGCGGAAGTCGAGCAAGCGGCGTTCTCTCCCGCCAACGTGGTTCCCGGCATCAGTTTTTCGCCCGACAAGATGCTGCAAGGGCGCTTGTTTTCGTATGGCGATGCGCATCGCTACCGGCTCGGCGTGAATCACCATCAGATCCCGGTGAATGCGCCGAAGTGTCCGTTCAACAGCTATCACCGCGACGGTGCGATGCGCGTCGACAGCAATAGCGGCGGCGCCATCGGCTACGAGCCGAACAGCCAGGGCGAATGGCAGGAACAGCCGGACTTTGCCGAACCGCCGCTCGCGCTTGAAGGGGCGGCCGATCACTGGAATCATCGGGTCGATGACGACTATTATTCGCAGCCGGGTGCGCTGTTCCGCCTGATGACGCCAGCCCAGCAGCAGGTCTTATTCGACAACACGGCACGCTCTGTCGGTGGCGCTGCGAAAGAAATACAGGAGCGGCATATTGCCAACTGTACCAAGGCCGATCCGGCCTACGGTGCCGGGGTTGCCAGGGCGCTGCTGGCGAAATAGGATATTCAACGAAGGCATCGCCCCGTAGGGGCTCATAAAAAATCGCCTGTAGCAAACCTGTTACAGGCGATTTTTATCTGTCGGAAAACACGCACAAAAGGTGTTTGCATAAAATGTTCGTGGACGCCACAAATTCAAAAGGCGCATGCAAAGTTCAGGGTTTACCGGGCCGGCCGGCAGCCTTTGCTCAGCAGGTATAGAATCGTCGGCTCGGACCGGTGTCGCAGTCTGCACCATGCGCGCCCTGCTTTCGTTTCCGCTTGTTTGCATGATGTTCCGTATTTTGCATAATCCCTGCTGTATTCCTTTCCCCCAATTTTTGAAAGCAATGTCATGTACAAAGACGTATTGTTATTTATTGACGGCGAATGGCTGCCCAGCCAATCCGGACGGTCGTTAGCCGTCATCGATCCTGCTACCGATGAAGAGATCGGTCGTATTCCGCATGCCAATCATGCCGATCTGGATGCCGCGCTCGCCGCCGCCCAGCGTGGCTTTGAGGTGTGGCGCAACACCAGCGCTTTCGAGCGCTCGAAAATCATGCGCAAGGCCGCAGATCTGCTGCGCCAGCGCGCGCCGGAAATCGCCGAATTGATGACCCGCGAACAAGGTAAGCCGCTGGCCGAAGCCAGAATGGAAACGCTGAGTGCCGCCGACATCATCGACTGGTTTGCCGAAGAGAGCCGGCGCGCTTACGGCCGCCTGGTTCCGGCGCGGGTGCCCGGCGCCTATCAAATGGTCATCAAGGAGCCGGTCGGTCCGGTTGCGGCATTTACGCCATGGAATTTCCCGCTGAATCAGGTCGTCCGCAAGTTGTCTGCGGCGCTCGCAGCCGGATGCTCCATCATCGTCAAGGCCCCGGAAGAAACCCCGGCTTCGCCGGCGGAATTAATCCGTGCATTTGCCGACGCAGGGATTCCTCCTGGCGTCGTCAATCTGGTGTATGGCATCCCGGCGGAAATTTCGGCATACCTGATCCCGCATCCGGTGATTCAGAAAATTTCATTTACCGGCTCGACCCCGGTCGGCAAGCAGTTGGCGGCGCTGGCCGGTCAGCACATGAAGCGGGCCACGATGGAATTGGGCGGTCATGGTCCGGCAATTGTTTTCAACGATGCGGATATCGATACCGCGGCGAAAAGTCTGGCGGCGGCAAAATTCCGCAACGCCGGTCAGGTCTGCGTATCGCCGACCCGCTTCCTGGTGCAGAAAGAAGTGTTCGAACGCTTCGTCGACAAGTTCGTCAGCGCAGCCAGCACGCTCAAGGTCGGCAATGGCATGGACGCCGGCACCACGATGGGGCCCCTGGCAAACAGCCGCCGCGTGGTCGCGATGGAAGAATTGATTGCCGATGCGCTCAAGCACGGCGCACAACTGCGCACCGGCGGCAAACGCATCGGCAGCAAGGGCAATTTCTTCGAACCAACCGTGTTGACCAACCTGCCGCTGCAGGCGCGGGCGATGAACGAGGAGCCGTTCGGCCCGCTGGCGCTGATCAACTCGTTCGACACGCTGGATGAAGTGATCGCCGAAGCGAATCGCCTGCCATATGGCCTGGCGGCATATGCGTTCACCGGTTCGCAGAAAACCGCACACGCGATTTCTGCGCGGGTTGCCAGCGGCATGATCTCGATCAACCACATGGGCCTGGGACTGCCGGAAGTACCGTTCGGCGGCATCAAGGATAGCGGCTATGGCTCGGAAGGCGGTTCGGAAGCAATCGAAGCTTATCTGAATACCAAGTTCGTTTCGCAGCTGGATATTTGAATCGATTGATAAGTTAATCGACTCAAGCCATTTCGTCATCATTCCAATCGCAGCGAGGAGCCTTTTTCCATCGAAGAAGGCGTTTCGCTGCGGTCGGATTGACGGCTTGTTACTTCAAGCCTGCATGATGCCGGAAGCACGCCATCGTATGATCGTCGACGATGCCGACCGCTTGCAGGTAGGCATAAATAATCGTCGAACCGACAAACTTGAAACCACGTTTCAGCAGATCTTTTGAGATGCGATCCGACAACGGTGTTTTCGCCGGGCTGGGATTGGCGCCGGACCAGTTGCCCTGCAACGGCTTGCCTTCGACGTAAGCCCACAAAAAAGCATCCAGCCCACCGACCTCATCGCGCAAGCGCAAATAAGCCTGGGCGTTATTGATGGTTGCCGCAATTTTCAGACGATTGCGGATGATGCCGGGATTCGCCATCAGCTCGGCTACCTTGTGCGCATCGTAGCGGGCGATCCTGGCGGCATCCCAGCCATCGAAGGCAACCCGGTAGTTCGCGCGCTTGTTGAGGACGGTTTCCCAACTCAGACCGGCTTGCGCACCTTCCAGATTCAGCATCTCGAACAGCCGTATTTCATCGTGACAAGGCACGCCCCACTCTTCGTCGTGATAGTCGAGGTACAGCGGATTCTTCAGATTGGCCCACGCACAACGCGGTGGGCTATCGATGGGTCCTGGTTGCTTTGAATTCTTGTTCGTCATGGTTGTGAGGATAGCCGGGAATAGCCGTCAATGCTAACGCATGACTGAACGTATTACAGCAATGCCGTATGTGCAGGCATCCAATACGAATGATAATGATTCCCATCTCACATATAATGGCGGACAAATATCGTTCTATTTCCTTGCCAAACATGTTTAAGAAAATCTTGTTTCAACTGCATTGGTTCATCGGCATCACGGCCGGCACCGTGCTCATGGTTGTTGGACTATCAGGTGCAATATTGTCTTTCAGGGACGAGTTGCTGGACCTGCTGAATCCCGGTGTGATGACAACGGCGTCCGCGACCGGTACGCCACTTAGCCCTGATCAACTGATCCGGCACTTGCAAGCATCGCAACCAGGCCGGAGCGTTGCACAGCTGACCGTCTTCGCCGATCCGCAGGTCTCGGCACGCGTCAATTTTGCGCCGCCAGCCGGGGCCAGGCGCGGTGAACTGCGCTACCTGGATCCGCTCACCGGAGACCTGCTGCCGCCATTGCAGGGCAACGATTTCTTCCAGTTCATCGAACGCTTGCATCGCTGGTTACTCGTCTCCTCGGAGCTCGGTAAAGTGCTGACAGGGAGTGCCGCGCTATGCCTGATCGTGCTGGCGCTATCCGGACTCTATTTGCGCTGGCCGCGTCGTCCGCTGGCATGGCGCAACTGGATCACACTCGATTTCTCGCGCACCGGTCGCGCATTTTTGTGGAGCCTGCATTCGGTATTTGGTACCTGGGCGCTGCTCATGTATCTGCTGCTCAGCCTGACCGGCTTGTATTGGACCTTTGACTGGTTCAGGGATGGCGCAAATTGGCTGGCAGGTGAAATGCCACGGGCTCAACAGATGCAGCCGAAGCAGGCGGCCGGCAACAAGAAAGCACCTGCGGATAGCGCGGATCAAACCACTGCACAAGCCCCAAAACCCGACGACACGGCAACTTCCGCGCCGGACCTGGTGCTGACGTGGCAAGTATTTCTGCAGGAAACGGCAAAAACCGCCGGCTACAGCAGCGCGCGCCTGCGCCTGCCCGAGCAGCCTGGCAAGCCGGTGCAAATCACCTATCTTGACGCCAATCCGCCGCACGAACGCGCTCGCAATCAAATGCTGGTGCAGCCGCTGACCGGAAAAATTACCCGGCTCGAACGGTATGCCGACAAGTCTGCCGGCGGCCAACTCTTGGACAGCGTTTACCCGCTGCACATGGGGTCGTATTTCGGTTTGCCCGGCCGCATCATCATGACACTCGCCAGTCTTGGCCTGCCGCTGTTCGGCATTACCGGCTGGCTGCTGTATCTCGACCGGCGACGTAAACAGCGCGCGGTGCAAGCCGAACGTGCCGGGCTTGCTTTCGGCCCCGGCGGTGTGCGCGCGGGCGACACGCTGCTAATCGCCTTCGCCAGCCAGTCCGGCCTGAGCGAAAGCATTGCCTTGCGCAGTGCCGGCACATTGCAAGCCGCTGGCGTGCCGGTTGCAATCCAGCCGTTGACGACGCTGGACCCAGAGCGCTTGCGCCACTTCCATCGGGTGCTGCTGGTCGTCAGTACCTTCGGCGAAGGCGATCCCCCCGATAGCGCGCGCCGCTTTGCGCGGCAGTTGGCGCAACAATCGGGCCCGGCGCTAGCGCATCTGCAGTACGGCATCCTGGCGTTAGGCGACCGCAACTATCCGCAATTCTGCGGTTTCGGCCATACCCTTGATCACTGGTTCCAGAGTCAGGGAGCACAGACATTTTTCCCGATGATAGAAGTCGACAATGGCGACGGCGCTGCGTTGACGCGATGGCAACAGGCCCTTGGCCGATTGACTGGCACGCCAATCACTTTGCATTCAAGCCCCGACTATCCCCATCCGCCCTCCAGCTATCAGCCGTGGCGCCTGAGCAAGCGCCAACTATGCAATCCCGGCAGTCAGGGCGATCCGATTTTTCATCTTGAATTTTCTCCTCCGGATCAAAGTCAGGCGAGCTGGCCGTCAGGCGCACTGGTTGAAGTCGCGCCGCGCCATGCGCCCGAGCGCATCGACTTTTTCCTGCAACGACTGGCGCTGGACGGCGCTAGAATGGTCCGGTATGGCGACCGGCAATTGACGCTGGCGGAGTTGCTGGCAGGTAGCATCCTGCCGCATCCCGGCAAGCGCATATTGCCAACAACGCCGCAACAACTGGCCGATCAATTACAGCCCTTGGGCACCCGCCGCTATTCGATCGCCTCGATTCCGGAAGATGGCCGCGTGCATCTGCTGGTGCGCCAGATCAGCCACGAAGACGGCCTCGGCCTGGCATCCGGCTGGCTTACCGAACATGCGCCACTTGATAGCGAAATCGCAATGCGCCTGCTGCCGAATCCCGGCTTCGAACTGGTCAGTTCCGACGCACCCTGCATCTTCATCGGGAATGGCTCCGGTCTCGCCGGTTTGCGCGGCCATTTGCGGGCGCGGGCGCAGCAGGAGCGGCAAAATAACTGGTTGTTGTTCGGTGAACGCAATCATGCGCACGATTTTCTGTATCGCGATGAAATCGAAAACTGGCTGGCCGACGGCACCCTGTCGGGGGTGGATTTCGCCTTTTCACGCGACCAGCCGGAACGGATCTATGTGCAAGATCGCTTGCGGTCAGCGGCGGATAAATTACGCAAATGGGTGCATCGGGGCGCGGTCATTTATGTCTGCGGCAGCCTGGACGGCATGGCCGCGGGGATAGACCGCACGCTCACCGAGATTCTCGGTCAGGCCGCGCTGGATGACTTGATTGCGGCCGGGCGTTATCGGCGGGATGTGTACTGAGAAATAAGTAACCATCATGTGGTCTGGACAGCAACAGAGATATTTGTGGAGATGCTTGCATTATTCAAACAGTTAAATAATAATTGAATCGTTAAATCGTAATGTAAGGTTGCCATGGAAACGAAGAACATGATTTCCGCGCTCGCCGCGCTCGCGCAAGAGTCCCGCTTGGCGGTGTTCCGCTTGCTGGTGCAAGTCGGCCCGGAAGGCATGGCGGCCAGCAAGATCGGCGAGCAGTTGTCTATCTCGCCCTCTTCAATGTCGTTTCACCTCAAGGAACTGTCTCATGCGCAACTGGTGAGATCTCGCCATGAGGGACGCTTCGTGATCTATTCCGCCAATTTCGACACGATGAATGGCTTGGTCGGCTTCCTTACCGAAAACTGCTGCGGCGGCAATGTGTGTTCGCCGACCGCCGCATGTCGGCATCCGGCAGAAATCCCTGTCTGAGCGCTAGCGTAAATATTGCGTACCCGTACCTCCTCCTTTATCCCGTTTTCTTTCGTGAAGCCTTATGTCCGCCCAATGTGAAGTGACCGGCAAGCGCGCCGCAGCTGCATCCATGAATTTTTTTGAACGCTATCTGACCGTGTGGGTAGCGCTCTGTATTGTTGCCGGCATTTTGCTCGGGCAGGGCTTTCCGAATGCGGTCAAGGCCATCGGCGTACTGGAAATCGCCAAAGTGAATCTGCCGGTCGGGCTGTTGATCTGGGTGATGATCATTCCCATGTTGCTGAAGATCGATTTCGCCGCCTGGAATCAGGTAAGGGGGCATGTGCGCGGTATCGGGGTCACCTTATTCATCAACTGGGCCGTCAAGCCGTTCTCGATGGCATTTCTCGCCTGGCTGTTTATCCGGCACTGGTTCGCACCGTTCCTGCCGGCCGCGCAGCTGGATTCTTACGTGGCCGGATTGATTCTGTTGGCGGCAGCGCCATGCACGGCGATGGTGTTTGTGTGGAGTCGCCTCACCGGCGGCGATCCATACTTCACGCTGTCGCAAGTCGCGCTGAACGACTTGATCATGGTGTTCGCATTTGCACCGCTGGTCGCGCTGCTGCTGGGCGTGTCGAGCATCACGGTGCCGTGGGCCACGCTGCTGACGTCGGTGATACTGTATATCGTCGTTCCCGTAGTCATCGCGCAAGTCTGGCGCCAAGCCTTGCTGCGGCGTGGACAGGCCGGCTTCGACCGGGTGATGGAACGTATTCAGCCGTGGTCGGTCGCGGCGCTGTTACTCACACTGGTCCTGCTGTTCGCATTTCAAGGCAATGCGATCATTGAACAACCGCTGGTCATCGCGTTGCTGGCCATTCCCATCCTGATACAGGTCTTTTTCAATTCCGCGCTGGCCTATTGGCTTAACAAAGTTGTCGGTGAAAAGCACTCTATCGCTTGTCCCTCGGCACTGATCGGCGCCTCCAACTTCTTTGAATTGGCGGTGGCAGCGGCGATCAGCCTGTTTGGATTTAAATCCGGTGCAGCACTCGCCACCGTTGTCGGCGTATTGATCGAAGTGCCCGTCATGCTGCTGATTGTCGGCATCGTGAACCGGACACAAGGTTGGTACGAAAGACGCTGATCCACATTTCTAAGAAAGTCGACCCATGAAAATAACGATTTACCACAATCCCGCCTGCGGCACTTCGCGCAACACGCTGGCCTTGATCCGCAATACGGGTGTCGAACCCGAAGTCATCGAATACCTGCAGCATCCGCCGTCGCCAGCGACGCTCGCCAGGTTGATTGCGGATGCGGGTCTGGCGCTACGCGACGCTATCCGGCAAAAGGGAACGCCGTACGCAGAACTGGGCCTGGACAACCCTGATCTGACGGATGCCGAACTGCTCGATGCCATGCTGGCCCATCCGATCCTGATCAACCGGCCGTTTGTGGTCACGCCGAATGGCACGCGCCTGTGCCGTCCTTCCGAGCTGGTGCTCGATATCCTGCCGCTGCCGCAAAAGGGGCCGTTCACGAAAGAAGATGGCGAAGTCGTCATCAATGCGGAGGGACAACGTGTCACACCATCTGCTTAAATTGCCGAACATAGACGCTGAGCTCTTCCGCAAGCCGGTCGCAGCCGATTTTTCTGATGTCGCACGTTCGACGCATGCACCGCGTTTCCTGCTGCTGTACGGGTCGTTGCGCGAGAAATCGTATAGCCGTTTGCTGACGATGGAAGCCGCTCGCCTGTTGGAGGCCATGGGCGGCGAAGTCAGGATTTTTGATCCGCGCGGCTTGCCGTTGCCGGACGGCGAACCGGACAGCCATCCCAAGGTCGTGGAACTGAGAGAGCTGGCGCAATGGGCCGAAGGCATGGTCTGGTGCTCGCCGGAGCGCCACGGCGCCATGACCGGCATCATGAAGGCCCAGATCGACTGGATTCCGCTGTCGATCGGCGCGGTGCGTCCGACCCAGGGCAAAGCGCTGGCCCTGATGGAAGTCTCCGGCGGCTCGCAGTCGTTCAATGCGCTCAATCAAATGCGCATACTGGGCCGCTGGATGCGGATGATCACCATCCCTAACCAGTCATCAGTTGCCAAGGCATTTCTGGAATTTGACGATGCGGGCCGCATGAAGCCTTCTGCCTACTACGAGCGCGTGGTCGACGTGATGGAAGAGCTTTTCAAATTCACCTTGCTCACCCGCGATGTGTCGTCGTTTCTGGTGGACCGCTACAGCGAGCGCAAAGAAAGCGCGGAAGAGTTAAGCAAGCGCGTGAATCAAAAAGCAATCTGAGCATAGGAACAGGTAAGGGGGCATTTGCACGCATCACCACGACCAGTCTCATCCGAAACGAACTGGCACACCGTCGCTACATACAAGCGCAGGCAGGCATGGAATAATAGGCGCGGCAAAACAGTTCTGCCGTCACCCACCAGACCATGATCAAAAAATCCAGCGCCGCATCCGGCAGCCCCCGTAGCGCCACCATCAGCGATGTTGCACGCGAAGCACAAGTCGGCAAGACCAGTGTCTCGCGTTACCTCAACGGCGAAATGGATGCGCTGTCGGAAGAGTTGCACAAGCGCATCGCACGCGCCATTCACCAGCTCGACTTTCGGCCGAATCAAATGGCGCGCGGGCTCAAGCGCGGCCGCACGCGTCTGGTCGGCATGGTGGTCGCAGACATCACCAATCCGTATTCGGTCGAAGTCATGCGCGGCGTCGAGGCAGCCTGTCAGCAGCACGGCTTCATGCTGATGCTGTGCAATTCGGCCAATGAACTCAAGCTGGAACAGCGCTACCTGGAATTGCTGACCAACTATCGGGTGGAAGGCCTGGTGGTCAACCCGATCGCGCTGCCGGAGGAAGACCTGGAAGCGATCAGCCGTACCGGCGTGCCGCTGGTACTCATCGACCGGCGCGCCAACCGCGTCAAATGCGATATGGTCGGGCTCGACAATGACCAGGCCGCCAGCCTGGCGACGCAACATCTGATGGATCAGGGCTACGGCGCGATTCATTTCATCACCGAACCGATCGGCCTCATCAGCAGCCGCCTGGAACGCCAGCGCGCGATGCGCAAACTGGTGGATGCCAGCGCCGGAAAATGTATCAGCGTGACCTCGGAAGTCGACCTGAGGGAGGCGGCAACGCTGGATACCGCATTGCGCTTGTGCCTGGCCAGCGCCGCTACGCGCCGTACCGCCATTCTGGCCAGCAACGGACGCGTGCTGTTGCGGGTAGCGCTGGCGTTGCGCGAGTTGGGTGCCGAATGGCCAAAAGATCTCGGCCTGCTCGGTTTTGACGATCCGGAATGGGCCGGCCTGGCAGGCGCGGATATCTCCAGCATCCGCCAGCCGACTTTCGATATCGGCCATGCCGCCGTCGAATTCCTGATTCAGCGCATCGACGGCGCCACGCCGGCAGCGCGGGTGCTGAGTTTCCCCGGCGAGTTAAAGGTACGGAGCTCGACGTTGGACGTGGCGTCACAAAAAAAACCTTGACGAAGGGTTTTTTGCGGACTATCTTGGAACCGGTTCCAAACAATTTACGTGCATATTTCTTTATTTCAACTATGAAACATTCGACAATATAGAAATATTCACAGCAGTATATGGAACTCGTTATGGAATCGGTTCCAATCCCCGTGACGGCAACATGAAAAGACTTTCAGGCAGTAAATAATAATAAAAAGAAACCCGCAACATCCGCCGCAGCGCGCCAAATCGGTTCCGCCCGGCAAATCAGGAGACAGTTTTGCAATTACCCAACATTGTTGTCGTAGCTTCGGCCTACGGCGCAGACCACGTCATCAAACATGGCCATGCAGCGATAGTGCCGCTGGCGGCGGCGGCGGGCGCCAACGGTATCGAGATCCGGCGTGAGCTATTCCACGATCCGCTGTGCCATGGCGTCGCTGCCTTGCAGGCATTGGCGGCTACCATCCGCAGCCATCGACTGTATGCCGTGTATTCGGCACCGGCACCGTTATTTCTCGAAGACGGCCGGCTGAATCTGGCCGAACTTGGCGACCTGCTGCTTGAGGCTGCTTCCTTGAACGCTCTCTTTCTCAAACTGCAACTCGGACACTACCCGGGTCATCTCGACGTCCACGCCTTGCGTGCCGCACTGGCTACGACCAAGGTCGCCTTGCTGGTCGAAAACGGACAATTGCAGTCCGGCGGCCGGATCGCCCACTTTGCCGGTTTCTTCGCCCTCTGCAGCGCCGCACGTATTCCAGTCGGCATGACATTCGATATCGGCAACTGGCTATGGACCGGCGAAGATCCGTTGCAAGCTGCGCAACAACTGGCAGCACATGTGCATTACATCCACTGCAAGGGCGTACAGGGCGAGGGCATGCGCCGCTTTGCGGCGGCCCCGGACGCAGGAACGCTCGATTACTGGCGCAGCTGTCTGGCGGTATTCTCGGCAGCCGCGCCGCGCGGGATTGAATATCCTCTGCCCGATGCGGGTATTGGCCCCAGCGCAAGACAGCATGTCGCTCAATTACGTACGTTACGCGCGGCCTGAGTGGCGTGCCGCGAATTTCCATTATTAAAATTAAGTTGGAGAGCAATATGCAAGCACTTGATGTAGTCACCTATGGCGAAGCAATGGCGCTGTTCGTCGCCACCGAACCCGGCGATCTGGGCGACGTCACTTCCTTCGTCAAACGCGCCGCCGGTGCGGAACTCAATGTCGCCATCGGCCTGGCGCGCTTAGGTTTTAAAGTCGGCTGGGCCAGCCGGGTCGGTGCCGATTCCTTCGGCCGCTTTGTGCTGAAAACGCTGGCCGACGAAAACATCGATACCGGCGCGGTGACCGTCGATGCACGCCATCGCACCGGCTTTCAACTGAAGTCGCGCAGCGACGACGGCAGCGATCCCCAAATCGAATATTTTCGCCAGGGCTCGGCCGCCAGCCATCTGTCGCTGGCCGACTACAACGCCGAATATTTCGGCGCGGCACGTCATCTGCATTTGTCCGGCGTAGCGCCGGCGATCTCCGACACATCGTTCGAACTGGCCGTGTATATCGCGCAACAAATGCACGCGGCAGGCAAGAGC
Source organism: Glaciimonas sp. OK215 (assembly GCF_057787885.1). Taxonomy (NCBI): domain Bacteria; kingdom Pseudomonadati; phylum Pseudomonadota; class Betaproteobacteria; order Burkholderiales; family Oxalobacteraceae; genus Glaciimonas; species Glaciimonas sp. OK215. The sequence continues at coordinate 6,150,350 of NZ_CM173544.1, read as the reverse complement.
ATCAGCTTCGATCCCAACTTGCGGCCGACGCTGTGGGCCTCACGTGCGCTCATGATAGAGCGCTTGAATACCCTGGCCTCGTACGCCGACTGGGTACTGCCGGGACTGGAAGAAGGGCGCATTCTGACGGGACTGAATACGCCGCGCGAGATTGCCGGCTTCTATCTGGCGCTGGGTGCCAAAGGGGTGATCATCAAGCTGGGCAAGGAAGGCGCTTATGTGCGTACGGCAGAACATGAAAGCACCATATCCGCAGAGCCGGTCGCCAAGGTGGTGGACACGGTAGGGGCGGGCGATGGCTTTGCGGTCGGAGTAGTCAGCGCCTTGCTCGAAGGACGCGACATTGCGTTTGCGGTAGCGCGCGGCAACCGCATCGGCGGCATGGCCATTCAAGTGATTGGCGATAGTGAAGGATTGCCGACCCGGGCCAAGCTGGAGCAGGAAGAATTATTGGTTGCCTGATGCAGCAGGCAACGCAGTAAAAATCGGAACATTCGCGTTTATACATAACCGAACACAACCAAGAGAAAATCATGGAGACAAAAAAATTAGCAGCACGGCGTTGGTGGTACATCATGCCGATCATATTCATCACCTACAGCCTGGCGTATCTGGATCGCGCCAATTACGGCTTTGCCGCCGCTGCGGGTATCAATAACGACCTTGGCATCACGCATGGCACCTCATCGCTGATCGGTGCGTTGTTCTTTCTCGGCTATTTTTTCTTTCAGATTCCGGGCGCGATGTATGCCCAGCGCGGCAGCGTCAAGAAAATGATTTTCTGGAGCCTGGTGCTGTGGGGCGCTTGCGCCGCACTGACCGGGATGGTCAGCAACATTCCGATGCTGATGGCGATCCGCTTCACGCTCGGCGTGGTCGAAGCGGCGGTCATGCCGGCGATGCTGATCTACATTTGCAACTGGTTCACCAAAACCGAACGTTCACGTGCGAATACCTTTCTGATCCTCGGCAATCCGGTCACGGTGCTGTGGATGTCGATCCTGTCGGGTTATCTGGTGAACAGTTTCGGCTGGCGTCACATGATGATCGCCGAGGGTGTTCCGGCGATTGTCTGGGCCGTGATCTGGTGGTTTGTGGTGCAGGATAAACCGGCCGAATCGACCTGGCTATCGCCCCAGGAAAAAGCCGACATCAAGGCAGCGCTCGAGCGCGAACAGGCCGCGATGAAGCCGGTACGGAATTACGCCGAGGCATTCAAGTCGCCGGCAGTGATGAAGCTGTGCGCCCAGTATTTCTGCTGGAGTATCGGCGTGTACGGCTTCGTACTGTGGCTGCCATCCATCCTGAAAAACGCTTCGGCCATCAGCATGGTCGAAACCGGCTGGCTATCGGCAGTCCCCTATCTGGCCGCCATCATCGCCATGTTGCTGTCGTCATGGGCCTCGGACAAACTGCAGAATCGCAAGCTGTTCGTCTGGCCTGCGCTACTCATCGCAGCGGTCGCTTTCCTGGGCTCGTTCCTGATCGGCACCGGTCATTTCTGGTGGTCGTATACCTTGCTGGTGATCGCCGGCGCCGCCATGTACGCTCCGTACGGACCATTCTTTGCAATCGTGCCGGAGTTGCTGCCGAAGAACGTCGCCGGTGGCGCGATGGCGCTGATCAACAGCATGGGCGCGCTCGGCTCTTTCCTGGGATCGTATGTAGTGGGCTATCTGAATGGCGCAACCGGCAGCCCGATGGCATCGTATTTGTTCATGGCCGGCGGTTTGCTGATGTCGGTGCTGCTGACGCTGTGGGTGAAGCCGCCGGTGCCGGACACCGCGCCGGTACGTTTGCAAGCGGCGGCACGCTAAACACACAGGAGACTTCAGCTATGCAACCCAACATCGTGCTCTACAAAAAAGTCTCGGAAGATGTGCTGGCCATGCTGCAGGCACGCTTCCAGGTGCTGCAATTCGACGGCGTGAATGACGCCAATCGCGCCGCCTTCATCGCCGCGCTGGCGACGGCCGAAGGCATGATAGGCGCCAGCGTAAAAATCGACGGCGCGATCCTCGACGCGGCACCGCAACTCAAAGCGATTGCCACCATCTCGGTCGGCATCGATCAGTTCGATGCGAGCGATCTGACCCGGCGCGGCATCGTTCTGCTGAACACGCCCGACGTCCTCACCGAAACCACTGCCGACACCGGCTTCGCGCTGATTCTGGCGACGGCGCGACGGGTGGTCGAAATGGCGGATTACGTCCGCGCCGGTAAATGGACACACAGCATAGGCACAGATTGTTTTGGCACCGATGTGCACGGGAAAACGCTAGGCATCATCGGCATGGGCCGCATCGGAGGCGCGGTAGCACGGCGGGCGGCGCTGGGTTTTGGCATGCGCGTGCTGTACGCCAACCGCTCACCCAACCCGGCCGCTGAAAAAACCTGCGGCGCGCAGTTCGCCACCCTCGGCGATTTGCTGAAGAGCTCCGATTTCGTTTGCGTCACAGTCCCGTTGACCCCGCAAACGCTAGGCATGATCGGCAGCCGCGAACTGGCGCTGATGCCATCCCACGCGATCCTGATCAATATTTCACGCGGCAGCATTATCGATGAAACGGCCTTGATTGCCGCGCTCGAAAACGGCCGGCTACGCGGCGCCGGACTGGATGTATTCGAGCGTGAACCGTTAGCGCCGGACTCGCCGCTATTACGCATGAAAAACGTCGTCGCGCTCCCGCACATCGGGTCAGCCACACACGAGACCCGCCACGGCATGGCAATCTGCGCGGCGCAGAACCTGATTGATACGCTGGATGGGAAGCACTCTGTGAATGCCATCAATCCAAAGCTGTAATAGAAACGCACTACGGCTTGAAAACGTTATGCCGCCTCTGGCTGCCCGCGCAGCACGCGACCAAGAAATGCCCGCGTGCGTGCATGCTGAGGAGCGTCGAAGAACTGCGCGGGCGCTGCCTCTTCAACGATCTTCCCGCCATCGATAAAGATCACCCGATCAGCGACCTCGCGGGCGAAACCCATCTCATGCGTCACGCACAGCATCGTCATGCCATCGTGCGCCAGGCCCACCATCGTCTCAAGCACTTCCTGCACAACCTCCGGGTCCAGCGCAGAGGTCGGTTCATCGAATAGCATGACAGACGGCTGCATGCACAACGCCCGAGCGATCGCGACGCGTTGCTGCTGCCCTCCCGATAGCTGCGCGGGATACTTCCCGGCTTGATCGCGCACCCGGACTTTTTCCAGATAGTGCAAAGCCCTGTCACGTGCTTCAGCCTTTTTCACGCCCCGTACTTTGACGGGCGCCAGCATACAGTTTTCGGCGACAGATAAATGCGGAAACAGATTGAAACTTTGAAAGACCATTCCCACCTCGCGCCGAATGTCTTTGAGATGCTCAAGCCGCTCGCCGCTATGCAAGTCCGTGACCCGAATCGTTCCGGACTGAAACGGCTCAAGTCCATTGATACATCGTATCAACGTTGACTTGCCTGAACCCGAAGGGCCGCAGATAACGATGCGCTCTCCCCGCTTCACGCGCAGGTCAATCCCTTTCAAGACCGCATGCGTGCCATAACTCTGTTCGAGCGCGTCGATACGAAGAATTTCATTACAAGACATCAATACATCCTCCATGACCATACCTTGAATATCAACAACGGTTTATGCAACCCCGAGAATGCGTCTCGCACGGCTGAATCTGCCCGCAATCGGGCGTTGACCCTGCTTCCTCCGCAGACGTTCGGACATTTCAGATCCAAGCGAGCAAATGATGAGATACACAAACGCGACGGTCGAATAGAACTCCACCAGTTTCGAATCCCGCTGTGCAATCTTCGCCGCCGCGCCAAGGAAGTCTGTCAGGGAAAGGACGTAAACAAGTGACGTGTCCTGAAACAAAATGATTATCTGCGACACGATGATGGGCGCGGTGGCCCTGAGAACCTGGGGCACAACCACGCTGCGATACATCGTCCAGTTCGACAGTCCAAGCGCCCGCGCGCCTTCGTATTGCCCTTTATCGATAGATTTCAGGCCGGCACGCACAATTTCCGCAAAGTAAGCAGATTCAAAAAGCGTGAACGTAATAAACGCCGTGAATTTTGGACCGAGCGGCACCGAGTGGCCGGTTGGCGTCAAATGGCCAAGCAGCAGCGGGACGAGGAAGAAAAACCAGAACAAAACCATGATTAATGGAATAGATCGCATCAGCGTGACGTACACGCGCACGGCCTCGCCTGCAACCGGCACGCCCATGTGCCGAATCACCGCCATGAACGTACCGATCAGGATGCCACCGCTCAAGGCAACGACGGTCAGTTCGACAGTGAACAACAGACCCTGAAGTAGATACGGAGTTGCTTGCGCTACCGCGCTGAAATCGAAAGCCATGGTGTCACCTACTTGGAAGACTTGCTATTAGTGCGCAATCCGGGCACGCGGGACATGCGCTCGATCAGATAGGCAATCTGGTGCATCACGAGCGCGATAAGCAGGTAAAGCACTGTTGCGCTCCCAAATGCTGCAACCGTTTTGAATGTGTACTCGTTCATTTGCTGAGCCTGAGCGGTTATCTCAAGCAAGCCGATAGTCAGTGCAACCGATGTGTTCTTGAGTAGCGCCAGCGCTTCAGTTGTCAGCGTCGGAATGGTGATGCGCAATGCCTGCGGCAACAAGATCAGCAGGTAGGTCTGAAGGGGCGACATGCCGAGCGCGTGGGCTGCCTTGCGCTGACCTTCCGGCAAGGCGTTGATGCCGGCACGGACTTGCTCCGCGATACGCGATGCCGTGTACAGACTCAGCGCGGCGATTGCGGGGTAAAAACTGGCCCACGGTGGAGCGACCTGTTTGATCGCATCTCCCCAAGCCTGGGGGACAACTTCCGGCAGCACGAAGTACCAGAGGAAAGCCTGCACCAAAAGCGGAACATTGCGAAATATCTGGACATACAGTCGGGCGGCAAAGCGGAGCGGAAGACTATGCGCGGTGCGTGCCGCGCCGACGGCAATGCCAATCGCGAATGCCAGCACGCCCGAGACAGACCACAGGAACAGCGTCCAGTACAGGCCGGACATCAACCAGCTAAGGTAGGTGCTGCCGTCTACCGTGCGCTCAAAGAGAACTTGCATTGCATACCCCTTTACTGAGAAGACGCCTCGAGCGGGCGCCGTTCATGTTGAAGACGCGAGCGTGCTGCTCAGGGCGCAAGAACGTCGCCCGGCGCTGCCACCCGTTCCTTGAGGGCCGTACTCATCGGCAGCGCGAGATTTTGGTCGTGCGGCGGAATCGGGTGGGTAAACCACTTGTCGTAGATCTTCGAGAACTGGCCGGACGCCATTTGCGCTTTTAGAACGCCATCGACCAAGGCCTTGAATTCCAGATCCTCTCTCGGAATCATCAAACCGTAGTAGTAAAGATGGCCGTTTGTGCTCGGCAGATAGCGAAAGGCTTTGGGGTCGGGGGACCCGGCTACCAAACCGGCTTCCAGAATGTTGTCTTCAAACCAGGCTGAAGCGCGCCCGGTACGCAGCATGAGAATGGATTCGGCATGATCTTTGGTTTGAAGAATCGTCACACCGAGCTTGTTTTCAATATTGATCTGCACACCTAAACCGAGGTTGAGCGAACCCTGCGTGATCACGACCGTCTTGCCTTTCAGGCCCTTTTCTTCGGTGATTCCGGAGGATGCCATGGTCAGCCAGGTTGGCTGGCCGACAAATGTAGGGATCGAAAACCCGACCTGCTTCTGGCGCTCCAGCGTGTTCGTCGTGCTGCCGCACTCGATGTCGATCGTCCCGTTTTGCAGGAGAATGATTCGGTTCGCTGCATTCACCGCCAGATAGGCCACATTCAGCTTGGGCAGCTTGAGCTCGGATTTGACCTTTTCCGCGATCGCCGCACACAGGTCGAGCGACAAACCGACCGGCTTCTGACCCGCTCCCAGAAAGGAGAACGGGATCGACGATTCGCGGTACCCCAACGTCAGCGTGCCAGCGGAACGGATTTTTTCGAGAGTCCGACTTTCTGCTTGCGCCGTGGTGGCAATACCAACCAAGCCGGTAGCGGCCGCGATCAACAACATCAGACATCGTGCAGCAGTATGCTTCATGATCTTCTCCTCTAATTGATTCCGTTCCAAGCCTTCAGGCAGCCTTGGCAAGCGCCGTTTCATCGAGACTTTCGCGCAACGCCTTCTCGAGAATCTCGACTGCGCGATCGATCTCGTCGGTCGACACGGTCAGCGGAGGAGCGATGCGCCAGACTGAGCCGCGTTCAGGCCGGCGGCGAATATTCATGCTCAGGCCGTTCTCGAAACATTTCCTGGTCGTCAACGCGCCGAGTTCGTGCGCCGGGTTGCGTGATTTACGGTCGGTAACCAGTTCAACACCGAGCAGAAGACCGGCACCGCGTATGTCGCCAATGACTTCATAGCGTTGCTGCAATTCCTCAAACCGGCTGCGCAGATAGGCACCCATTTCATTCGCGCGGGCAACCAGATGCTCTTCGGTGATCACCTTCAGCACCGCAAGGCCCACTTCCGCCGTCAGCGGGTCAGAGACGTGGCTGGTATAGAAGGTGAAATGCTTCTCGTGAAGGGCTTCCTCGATCTTCGCCGTGGTCGAGACAGCGGCCAGCGGCAGGCCGCCACCGAGCGTCTTTGACATCGTCATGATGTCGGGTACCACGCCGAAGAATTCAGAACCGGTCTTTGTCCCTATTCGACCGAAAGCCGTTTGGGCTTCGTCAAAAATAAGCAGCATTCCACGGTCATCCGCAGCCTTGCGCAGCGCCTGCATGAACGATTTCGGTGGCACCAGCACACCACCGGCGCTAATGATAGGTTCGATAATAATCGCAGCACCGCGGCCGGCCGACTGCATGTCGAACATCTTGAGGGCAAGGTTCAGGTTTGCCAGCGCCGACTCTTCCGGCGTCGCACATTCGATGTAGGGGCGGTAGGCATTCGGCTCGGGAATCAAGAAGACGCCCGGCGCCGGCACGCCGTAGCCCTTGCGGTCACTTGCGAAGGAGACGGTGCTGGCGCCTCCGGTGATGCCGTGCCACGACCCGCCCAGGGCCAGAACCTCGTAGCCATCCGTGTACATCTTGGCCATACGGAGCGCGACTTCCGTGGCCTCGGAGCCGGTATTGATGAATATCGTCTTCTTGATGTCGCCGGGCAGCCAGTCACGTGCAAGCGTCTGGGCCAGTTCGGCGACGACCTCGGGGATCATGCCGCTGAACATGTGGAATGCCTTCTCGCCGGCCCGATGGACGGCTTCGACGATCGCGGGATGGTTGTGCCCGATCGTGGCGCACATCTGACCCGAAGTGAAGTCCAGGTATTCGCGACCGTTGCTATCCTTGACGATGGTCCCCTTGGCCGACGTGAACAGGTTCGGGAAGGCGTCACCGCCATACCTGACCAGAAAATCCTTGGATGCTTGCAGAAGTCCTTCTTTCATCGTTTTCTCCGTTGACTGTCGATGAGAGCTATCATAATTACGCGGTCAGATCAGCGCCAACGCAAATAACTAAGCACCCCATCAAATGAATTCACCTAGTCGCACCGATAAATCCAGACTGCCGCCGCTGAAGGCTCTCCTTGCCTTTGAGGCCGCATCGCGTCTGGGCAGCTTTGCACACGGTGCAGAAGAACTCGCGGTGACGCCGTCGGCGGTCAGCCACCAGATTCAGCAACTCGAGGAGTTTCTGGGCGTGCAATTGTTTCAGCGTCATGCCGGGCGGGCGATCCTGACGGGTGCGGGACGTACTTATGCAAAAGAGATCGAGCGTGCGTTCGGTGTTATCGCGGATGCCACCGGTCTCGTCGCCCCTCAGTCGCAACGGGGCCATCTCGTGATAGCGTCCGGACCGAGTTTTGCTGCCAAGTGGCTGCAGCCGCGGCTTCCTGAATTTCTGCGCGCCAACCCGGACGTCAGGATCCGGCTATCGACACTGTCCGATCACGATGATCTGGATGCGAATCGATTTGACATCGCCATCGCCTATGGCCGTCCGCCCGCGACAAAACTGCATGTCGAGCCGTTGCTGGTGGAGCACCTGCGCCCTTTGTGCAGCCCCGTCCTGGCCGCCGCGCTCGCCCTTCGGACGCCGCAAGACCTGTTGCGTGCGACCTTGATCCATTCATCGAATGGGCTTACCTGGTCCGAATATTTGCGACGCGTCGGCATGCCGGAGCTCCGACCGAGTAACGAACTGTGGCTCGATCGATCCACAATGGCCATCGAGGCTGCGGTCGATGGTCTTGGCGTGGTACTTGAAAGCGAGATCCTGGCAGCCGATGAGCTGCGCGACGGGCGACTCGTTGCCCCTTTCGACAATCCTGACTTCAGCGTCGAGGCGACGTCCTATTTTCTGGTGAGATCAACCGGATTCAGAAACGGTCCACAGATCGCGACGTTTGAGAAATGGTTGCGGGCGGCGATTGATGCGGCCAATCTGACGATAAAAACTGTCTGAAGCCAGCATCACTATGCCGAAATCGTCATCTTTCCCGCCTCATCCAGTCAAGACGGCAGCCGCGGCATCTTCTATGCTGAATCCATGCAAAAAATCTCCATCATCGACTCCCATACCGGCGGCGAACCGACACGTCTGATTCTCTCCGGTGGCCCGGAGTTGGGCAGCGGTCCGCTCTCCGAACGCCTGAAAACATTCCAGAGCGCGCATGACCATATCCGCTCAGCCACCGTCTGCGAACCGCGCGGCTCCGACGTTATCGTCGGTGCGCTGTACTGCGAAGCACACGATCCATCCTGCAAAGCCGGCGTGATTTTCTTCAACAATGTCGGCTATCTGGGCATGTGCGGTCACGGCATGATGGGCTTCATCGCCTCGCTGGCTTACCTTGGTCGCATCGAGGCCGGCGCGCACCGGATCGAAACGCCGGTCGGCATCGTCGACACCGAACTGCACACCGACGGCAGCGTCACCGTGCATAACGTCGCCGCCTATCGCACCCGTACCAAGGTCACGGTTGAGATTGAAGGACATGGGCCGGTGACCGGTGATGTCGCCTGGGGCGGCAACTGGTTTTTCCTGGTATCCGATCACGGCCTGGACTTGCAAGCGGCCAACATCGACGCACTGACCGAGTTTGCATGGCGCGTAAGACAAGGACTGGCGCGCGCCGGCATCACCGGTGCCAACGCTGCGGTCATCGATCATGTCGAACTATTTGCGCCGTCGGCGACTGCCAATATCGACAGCCGCAACTTCGTGTTATGTCCCGGCAAGGCCTACGACCGCTCGCCGTGCGGTACCGGCACCAGCGCCAAGCTTGCTTGTCTGGCGGCCGATAACAAGCTGGCTGAAGGCGACATCTGGCGTCAGGAAAGCATCATCGGCAGCGTCTTCGAAGCATCCTATCGCCGCCACGGCGCGCAAATCCTGCCGAGCATCCGCGGTCACGCCTACGTCAATGCGGAAGCCATGCTGATACTCGATGACAGCGATCCCTTCGTTTGGGGAATACGCTAAACCGATGGATGCGCGCGCAGATATCCTCTTGACATCCTCCTCTCCCTGACGGAAGAGGATTCCTACGGCGCTCAGGCAAAATCTGCTTGAGTCGCTTCGGTGGGTTCCTGCTTCGCAGAACGGCCTGACTGCGCCGGTTCTCCACAGACTAACAAGCGGTATCCCCGCTCTAAAACGTTGATCGCGCCGACAACATCGGCGTGATTTTCATAGCCGCACTCGACACACAGGAATTTCGCCTGAGTCTGCCGATTGTCTTTCGATACATGGCCGCAGCACGGGCACGTCTGACTGGTATTGTGCGGCGGCACGGCCAGCAGCATGCCGCCGTTCCACGACACCTTGTAATCGAGCTGCCGCCTGAACTCACCCCATCCTTGGTCGAGAATGGCGCGGTTCAGGCCGGACTTCTGGCGCACCATCTTGCCGGGCTGTTCGCTATTGCCCCTGGATGACCTGGACATGTTCCGTACCTGCAAATCCTCAATGCATACGAGCGCGTGGTTTTGGCTGATCGTTGCTGTGGCTTTGTGCAGGAAGTCTTTGCGGGCGTTGGCGATACGGCTGTGAATCTGCTGGACTTTGGCTTTCGCCTTCTTCCAGTTGCTGCTGAACTTGACCTTGCGGCGCATGCGGCGCTGGTAACGAGCCAGGCGTTGCTGATGTTTCTTGAGGCTGTTGAGTGGCGCGATGAGGCTCGCGTCGCTCATTGTGGCAAATCGGGCAATGCCGACATCGATGCCGATAGCAGTAGTCGCCGTGGGCAGAGCTCGCTCGACTTCACGTTGCGTCTGAATCGACACGAACCACTTGCCGCCCGACCGGCTCACGGTGACGTTGCGCAGTTCGCCGAGAACATCCCGGCTGTTGCGGTAACGCAGCCAGCCCAACTTGGGAAGAAAGAGGCGATTGTTGGCCTGATCGAGCTTGATCTGTTTCGGATCGGGATAGCGGAAAGCATCGCCGCTGCCCTTGCGCTTGAAGCGCGGGAAGTCAGCACGCTTGGCGAAGAAATTCTTGTAGGCCTTCTCCAAGTCCTTCAAGGCATGTTGCAAAGGGTGACAGGGCGCGTCCTTAAGCCAAGGCGTGTCAAGGCCATTGCGCCAGTCGGTCAAGTGCTTCGCCATTGCCACGTAGCCAATGAACTTGTTACCCACCTCGTGGTTCTCTTTTTGCATCGCCAGTGCCTTGTTGAAGACGAACCGGCACGCCCCGGCGAAGCGGCGCATATTGCGCCCTTGCTCGCCATCTGGCATCAGTTCGTATTTGTAGGCTTGTAGGCGTTGCATGGAGCGATTATCGCTTTGCGTATGAGCAATGACAACGCTCTGCGCCACGGAAGGTAAGTGTTTTGCCTATACGTGTGCATTTGGTCTTTGTGACGAAATACCGCCGCGAAGTCTTCACAAAAGAGATTCTTGACGACCTGCGCCAAATATTTCTCAGCGTCTGCGCGGACTTTGAAGCGGAATTGGTGGAGTTCGATGGTGAACATGACCATGTGCACCTGCTGGTGAACTACCTGCCAAAGGTTTCCGCTTCCAAATGCGGCCGCACGCAAACACTGGCAACGCTTTGCGCAGCGTCTGGCCGGTGCGTTTGCACTGCGCCCGGAACTGCGTCAGCTGCCGGATGCCGGCACACCGGTTGGCGCAGCGCCAAACTGCAGACGCGTTGCGGCATAGGACCTTGCCAGGGCAGGGTGTACGGTGGCGCTACGGATTTTTTGTATGGATGGACCCAGGATTCGGTGCGACTGCCGTTGTCGCCGGCGCGCATAAGCACGCTCGCTGCGCTGGATACCCTGGTTGCGCAAGAGTGATGACAAGCGCTCGTTGCAGCTACTTTTCCCGTTGCGCCAGCATGCTGCGGTACTCGCTCGGCGTCACCCCTGCGGTCGCCTTGAACTGGCGGGTAAATGCACTGTGATCCTGATAGCCGCAGGCCGCCGCAATATCGGTAATGTTATGACTGCCGGCGAGCATCCTGGCGGCGCAGTCCAGCCGGATTTTGATCATCATCTGACGCGGCGTCAGATAAAAGATCCTGTGAAAATAGCGCTCCACCTGGGAGATGGACAAATCGGCGATGCGCGCCAGATCGGCGATCTGAAACGACTGGCTGTAGTTGCTTTGCATGAAGCCGACCGCGGCGGCGACACGGCGATAGACCGGATGGTTCTTGTCGGGCATTTGCAAATCGCGTGAAATGCCGGCGAGACCGACAATCCTGTTGTGCTTGTCGCGCAACGGCAATTTATGCGTCAGGCACCAGCCGGCATCCCGGTTTGGATACAGGTGCAATTCAAGTTGTTCGTGGATCTCGATGCCGCTTGCCAGCACGGTTTTATCCTGCGCCAGATACGGCATGCCAAACGACGCGGAAAATACTTCCCCCGCATTCCGCCCCAGCAACTGTGATTTGTCGCGCAAGCCGCAGCGGCTGACCAGCGTGCGATTGACCAGCACATAACGGCCTTGTTCATCCTTCACAAAAAACACCACGTCCGGCAGGGCATCAAACAGCGGTTCGCAGAAAAATACATTGTCGATCAACGCCGCCAGCAGCTGGCGGTCGCGATCCACCTCGGCACCGCCGGCCGCTTCTGTAATGGAGTCTGGGGCATTGGTTGTCATTGATGTTGTACCGTGCCGGGCCTATGGGATGCAAGTGAGTATGCCGATATTGCGCGCTGATTCGTCCGCCCATTTTAGGTGTATGCAGCGCAGCATTTAAATATATTGTAAATATATTTAAAGCATATTAATATCAATTCCTGCGAGTTGCAGACCTCAATTCGCGTACCTCAATTAAAGGAACAAGGCGATGACTACAGCGATATCCTCAGTTAAATGGCAAGGCGTGTTTCCGGCAGTAACCACCAAATTCAAAAACAACGAAGATCTGGACCATGCGGAGATGGAACGCCATTTCGCCTTCCAGATCGAGAGCGGCGTACACGGTCTGGTGACCGTCGGTTCGCTGGGCGAAGCCAGCACGCTGTCCTTCGACGAAAAACTGGAAGTGACCAAAACCGCACTGGCAGTGGCAAACGGACGGGTCCCGGTCCTGGCCAACGTCTCCGAAACGCGCACGCTCAACGCCTGCCGATTCGCGGAAAAAGCCGCTGAGCTGGGGGTTCAGGGCTTGATGGTAATGCCATCGGTTTTGTATGCTGCGGATGCCCGCGAAGCCAAGGACAATTTGCGCACCATCGCCAACGCGGCGCAGTTGCCTGTCATGGTCTACAACAATCCGGTCGCCTACAAGGTGGATCTGACACCGGATGACTTCAAGGATCTGGCCGATTGCGAATGGCTGGTGGCGATCAAGGAGTCGACCGACAATATTCGCCGCATTACCGATTTGCGCAACACGGTCGGCACCCGTTATCAACTGTTCATGGGCGTCGATGATTTATCATACGAAGGTCTGGCGCTCGGCGCCGATGGCTTGCTGGCCGGGCTGGTGGTGGCGTTTCCAAAAGAAACCGTCACGCTGTACAACCTGATGAAAGCCAAGCGCTGGGACGAGGCACTCAAACTATATCAATGGTTTATGCCGCTGCTGCACCTGGATGTCTCGAACAAACTGGTCCAGAACCTGAAATTGGTTGAAGCAATGGCCGGCGTCGGCAATGAGTTCGTACGTCGTCCACGGCAGCCGTTGGTCGGCGCGGAACGTGAACGCGTTGCGCACATCGTACAGAAGGCACTCGATACCCGCCCCGATTTAAGCCTGTTGCAGTAAGCAACACGTTGGTGGATTATTGACGTCGCATTTATCGGCAGCGGGATCAGCGCATGGCGGATCGGATGTTGCGAACAGTTTTTCGGTAGCTTGATTTTTCAATTCAACAGAGGAGAGAAACATGCAGTTCATAAAAAAAACAGTCCCCCTTGCAGGGTTGGTTTTATTGTCTCTGGCGAGTCTTGCATCTGCTCAGGAGCAGCTTGTCAAAATCGGGCACAGCGGCCCGCTTTCAGGCGCCCAGGCATTCTCAGGCAAGGACAATGAGAATGGCGCGCGGCTGGCCGTTGAAGAATTGAACGCAAAACCGATTACCGTCGGCGGTAAAAAACTCAAGTTCGAACTGATCTCCGAAGATGACCAGGCCGACCCGCGTGCCGGTGTCAATGTGGCGCAAAAGCTGATCGATGCCGGCGTCAAATTTGTGGTTGGCCCGTATAACTCCGGCGTTGCGATTCCGGCGTCGCGTGCTTATAACGAAGCCAATGTGGTCATGGCCACGGTCGGTACCAATCCGAAAGTGACGCTAGGCGGCTATAAGAATGTGTTCCGGATTGTTGCCAGCGATTCGCAGATCGGCTCCAAGATGGCGATTTACGGCGCCAAGGAACTCAAGCTGAAAAAAGTCGGCGTGATTGATGACCGTACGGCCTATGGCCAGGGCATCGCCGACGAATTCTTCAAGCAGGCCAGACTGTCCGGGATCGAGATCGTCTCACGCGAATACACCACGGATAAGGCAACCGATTTTGCGACCATCCTGACGAGCCTGAAAGCCAGGAATATCGACGGCATTTTCTTCGGCGGCTATGCGCCACAGGGCGCGCCGATGGCGCGTCAGATGAAACAGCTCGGTGTCAACGCCAAGCTGCTCGGCGGCGATACGCTCTGCAGTCCGGAAATGGGCCACCTGGGCGGCGATGCAGTGGGTGAAAATGTTTTGTGCGCACAGGGTGGCACGATTCTCGACAAGCTCGCCAATGGTCCGACATTCAAGGCGACCTACAAAAAGCGCTTTAACCAGGACCCTGACGTGTATGCCGCAGCGTTTCACGATGCGGTGCTGATGATGGCTGACGCCATGCAGAAAACCGGCGGAACGGACCCGACAAAAGTCGCTGAAGAGATGCACAAGATGACTTACAAAGCGCTCTCCGGGACCTATTCTTTTGATGAAAACGGCAACATGAAACAGGCTCCCGTCACCGTCTTCACTTTCAAGAACGGCCTCCCGGCGCCATTGGTCAGCTACTGATTGTTAGGCGAAGGGACTTACGCGAATTGGCGTGGCGCGGGTCGGCACCTGTGCTACGCCAATTTTTCATGCAGCGGCAACAATAGAGCCCGAGCGTCACTACAAGGTAAGATGACGGCCAAAATCCCCCTCATAACACTATCGTACGTGGAGTAAGAAAATCTCATGACGCAAACCGAATTACGCGGCAAACCACTGCTGCAAAAATTGCGTGCAGCCGACGTTGCCTACGACGCGCTCGAGAGCATGATTGTGACGCTGCAGTTAAAACCCGGCGCACCGATTGTTGAAGCCGACCTGATCGCGGCCACCGGCATGGGCCGCACACCGTTGCGCGAAGCGCTGGTGCGGATGTCATCGAATGGCTTGATCATGCAGTTGCCACGGCGCGGCTTGTTCGTCAGCGACATCGAAGCCGCCGGACATCTGACGCTGATTGAAACCCGCCGCGTACTGGAGCGGCTGATTGCCGCCAGTTCAGCACGGCGCGCATCGCCGCAGCAACGCAAGGATATGCAGGCGTGTGCGCAAAAAATGGCGGCGGCGGCGAAGAAGGGCGATTTACAAGCTTACATGCTGGCCGATCAGGCCCTCGACCATGTCAACCACGAAGCCTGCCGCAATCCTTCGGCCGTCGCCGCCGTCATTCCATTGATCATCAAATGCCGCCGCTTCTGGTATGCGTTCCAGCACGAAGGCGATATTCTGGAAGCGGCCAAATGCCACCTGATGTTTGCGCAGGCAATCACCGAAGGCGACGCCGATGCAGCAGTGCTGGGTGCGGATGCGCTGATGGATTATCTGGAGCTGTTTGCGCGCAAGGTCATTGACGGTTAGGCGCTGTTGCCGAGAATTACAGCAATCCAAGTACAGCCGCCTTGATCGCTGCGGCGGTTTTATTCGTTGCGTTCAGTTTTTTCAACACATTGTTGACATGAAAATTCACTGTACGCTCCGAAATACGCATGATCTCGCTGACTTCGCTGGATGTCCTGCCATCGGCGGTCCAGCGCATCACTTCGGTTTCGCGCAGTGTCAAAGCAACCTCGGCCTCGGGCAAATACATCGGCACCAACAAGCGCGACAATCCTTCGTGTGCGACCTGTACCAGCCAGGCCATTTTCAACTGAATATGCAGCAGTTCCTGGGCGGACAGCGGATCATTCGAGCGGGCCAGACTGAGCAAGCCGCCGATGCCCCGGGCGTCGTAGCAGGATTGTGCCAGGCCGACATGCAGGCCGTGCCCGCGCGCATCCTCCCAGAATGGCCGGCACGCCGTGAACACGTCTTCGGACCAGACCAGCAGCATGGTTGAACGCATGCCGTGCGCCACGGTCGGATCTACGCCAAGATAATTTTCATTCGCATAACGCCGTTGCCAACTTGGTGAATAGTTGTTCAGCATGATCAGCTTGGGCTTCGAAACCGGCAAAGGCATGCGCATGCCGTAGGCGCAATAATCAAACCCAAGCTGATGGGCTGCCTGTGTCAATACCGCAAAAAAACCGGCGCCCGTCTTGGCGCTCAGTAAGGATTGAATCTGCTCTTCTTGCCAACCGCCCATGTGTACCCCGGAAAACCTGTCAATGTTGACAATATCAAGCAAGCGCGAACTGAAGTACCATGTTCCTTACCCCGCCGCTGCCACCTATTCAACTACGCCCACTCAAGACATGAGTCGACCCATACTCTCATCCTCTCAAGCAGATGCGCCGGCAACTGAAAAGCTGCTGCGAGTATCGAACGACGGCTATATACGGTTATCGTTCTCTGAAATGCGGAATGTCGACTTGCACCATTTGATCACCGGTCTGGATGAAGATACGCCTGCGACCAGTTCGGAAGGCGCGCTACTGACGACCATCAGCGGTTACACCGAATGGGTCAGCAGCACTGTCCCGGGCATTACCATCGGCTGGGACTGGCAGCTGGACACCGCACTCAACCGGATCCGCTTACACCGCATCAACCCACCCCGCAGCAATCTGATGCTGCAAGATATTCATCAAACCGATCTGGGCCCGGCAAAAACCAGTGCAATGCTTGAAGTATTCATAGACAAGCTGAACTGGCAAGCGCACGCCCGCGATCACATCAGCATGGTCTGCGCCCGGTAAAACCACAGCACCGGACATTTCGGTACTGTCAACTCTGACAGTTACCTGCCCCACCTCAATCAGACAAAATTTGCCTGCGGGAATTTAACATGATTTGACATGTTTTAGGGGCGGGGTAATGAACGTTATTTCTGGCGTGACAGGGGGGTTCTCAGGGGACCTATTCGATAAGGTTTCGAGCTATCGGCACAAAGTGTTCGTCGAAACACTTGGGTGGGAACTCAAAACCCAAAACGGTATAGAACGTGATCAGTTTGATCGCGCCGATACCGTGTATCTCGTAGCGCAAGACGATCAGGGAAATGTGAATGGCTGCGCACGTCTGCTGCCCACCGATCGGCCTTATCTGCTAGGCGAGGTGTTTCCACAATTGCTGAATGGTTTAGCGCCCCCGTGCACGGCCGACGTGTGGGAACTATCGCGCTTTTCTGCGCTGGATTTCAATGCCCAGACCACCTCTGCATTGGGGCAGTTTTCCTCGTCGATTGCCATCAAATTACTCCAGGACTCAATTGCCTGCGCTGCCGCACATGGTGCGAAGCGACTCATTACCGTATCCCCGATCGGGGTGGAGCGGCTGTTACGAAGGGCCGGCTTTGATGCCCATAGAGCAGGGCCGCCGATGATCATCGACGGTCACCCTATTTTTGCGTGTTGGATTGAAATTTAACGACACGAATCCTGAATGTTGCTGGCGAGGTGACATAGTGAAGACGTCTGCAGCACTTACAACGGACGTCTCCTTTGGCCCCCTTCCTGGGGGCCTTTTTTTCACAATCGCCAATGGCCATCGGGGCCGGCAATACGTCCCCCTGCAACAGGGCGACTTATATGATTTTAATTGCAACGATGTCGGTATTGCCTTACTGAGCGAGCGTCAGCATGAGAGCCCTATTCAATCTATATCGTTTCTATCGCAAAAGCGGTTACCGGGTGATCCCGGCGCTGAAGCGCGCAGCCCGGGTCTGGAACAGTGGCTTCTGACGCGCAATACGGCAATCAGTCTGCCGCGCCCGGCTATGTGCTGCCCGGGGCGGCCATGCACGGCATTCCAACAAAATGACGTCGGCGCTCAGTTGACCGTCTCCCGCTTTTCCACGAAACGCCGCACATAATCGTCAGCAGGATTCTTCAGGATATCGGTCGGCGTACCTTCCTGCACCAGTTTGCCGTCACGCAAAATGGCAATCCGGTTACCGAGGCGCAATGCTTCATCCAGGTCATGGGTGATAAACACGATCGTCTTCTGCAGCGTCGCCTGCAATGCCAGCAGCTGCTCTTGCATCTCGCTGCGAATCAGCGGATCAAGCGCGCTGAAAGCTTCATCCATCAGCACGATATCGGTATCCAGTGCCAGCGCCCGTGCCAGGCCGACCCGCTGGCGCATGCCGCCGGAGAGTTCATCCGGGTAGTTATTCTCGTAACCGGCCAGTCCAACCCGATCTATCCAGTCACGTGCGACGACCTGACTGGCGGCGCGGTCATCGCCGCGCACCAGCAAGCCATAGGCGGTGTTCTCCAGCACGCTCTGGTGTGGCAACAGACCAAAACTCTGGAACACCATGCTGATGCGGCGGCGCCGCAGATTGCGCAAGCCGGCCGCATCCAGCGTCAGAATATTCTGGCCGTCGATTAATATTTCACCAGCCGTGGGATCGATAAGGCGGTTGAAATGCCGCACCAGGGTGGATTTTCCGGAACCGGACAAACCCATGATGACAAAGATCTGGCCGGCAGCGATTTGCAGGCTCACATGATCCAGACCGACATTGCAATTGTTCTGTTGCAGGATTTCCGTCTTGGTTTTGCCGTTGCGCAACTGCATTAGCGCCGCCTGCTCTTGCGGACCGAAGATTTTGACTATCTGGCGCGCTTCGATTTTTATCATTTGAGGGTCTGCTCTTTTGTCTGGGGCTGCTTCAGAGCGCTGCGCTGGCGTCGCGTCAAACCGTAGGCCTGGCTGATCCGGTCAATCACGATGGCGAGAATGACGATGGCGATACCTGCTTGCAGGCCGGTGCCGGTATCCAGCGTCTGGATGCCTTGCAGCACGTCTTCGCCGAGCCCGCGCGCACCGATCATCGAGGCGATGACCACCATCCCAAGCGCCATCATGATGGCCTGATTAATCCCCGCCATAATGCTCGGACGCGCCAGCGGCAATTGCACGCCTGTCAGCAATTGCCACTTGCTGGTCCCGAACGACCAGGCGGCTTCGGTCAGGTCGGGATCGACCTGCCGGATACCGAGATCGGTCAGGCGAATCAGCGGCGGCAACGCATACACCACGGTCGCGAAAATCGCCGGTACTTTGCCCAGGCCGAACAACATCAGGACCGGGATCAGATACACGAAGGTCGGCAGGGTCTGCATCACGTCCAGCACCGGCAGCAGCAGCTTGCGCAGCCAGGCGCTGCGCGACATCCAGATACCAAGCGGGATGCCCAGCAGCAGCGTGAGCGCGGTCGAGACCAGCATCAGCGCCAGCGTTTGCATCAGTTTGTCCCACAGACCGAATGAGCCGATCAGGTACAGCAAGGCGACCAGCAGCAAACTGATGAGCAGACGCCGGGTTGCGTGCCATGCCAGCAAACCCACCACCAGCAGCACGCCCCAGCTCGGCGCTGCGCGCAACGCCGTTTCCAGCGGCACCAGCACCCAGGTCAGTACCGCGTCGCTGATCGCATGCAAGCCATCGCCATAGTGGGCGACCAGCCACTCGACGCCGCGGTTAATGGTCTGCTTTAGCGATAGCGAAAGGAACATGTCACTTCAAACCGGCACTGATCTTGGCCGCGACATCGGCAGGAACCCATTTTTTCCAGACTTCCGGATGCTGTTTGAGGAAGATTTGCGCCACCTGCTGCGCCGCAAGTTTCTGGTCGGCCATGTCGGCCAGCGATTTGTTGAGCAGATCGAGCGGAATGTTGAACCTGGACAGGAACGCGCTCAGCACCGGGTCGGCATCCTTGAAAGCCTTGGAAACGCCGGCTTGTATCACGGCCTCCGGCGCCGCCGAACCGCAGGGATCGGGATGATCCTTATTTGCCAGCGTCTTGAAGCAGGCGTCGTTAAAAGCCGGCTCTTGCAACTTCACGAATTTGAATTTCCCCATCAGCGCAGTCGGTGCCCAGTAATAGAACAGCAGCGGCTTGCCGCGCTGATAGTCGGAAGTAATCGCGGCATCCAGCGCCGGTCCGGTACCGGGACGGAAATTCACGTAGCTGTCGGTCAGCTTGTAGGCCTTCAATTTCTGACTGTTGACGCCTTCGCAAGTCCAGCCGGTCGGGCAATTCAGGAAGCGGCCTTTGGACGGTTCTTCCATGTCCTTGAACAAGGTTTTGTACTTCGGCAGATCGGCGACCGATTTGAGTGCCGGCGCCATCGGCTTGATGCCGCGACCGGCATCGCCCTTGATCACGTACTCCGGCACATACCAGCCTTCGCTGGCACCCACGATCACGTTCCCGAGCGGGATGACTTTGCCGGCCTTGGCAGCCTCGTTCCAGGCGTCGCTGCGGCCTACCCATTCCTCGGCCAGCACCTGTATGTCGTTCTTCGACAGCGCCAGTTCCATCGCTACCGTATTGCCGGGAATGCTATCGGTCTTGCAACCGTAGCCCTTTTCCATGACCGTGCGCATCACCTCGGTCAGGACTGAGCCGCTTTCCCAATTGAGTCCGGCAAACTTGACGGTCTTGCCGCTGGCGCACCAGGGCGATTCCGCCGCCGGCGCGGCCTGGCTGGCAAGCAGGCAGCCACTCATCAATACTGCAGCAGCCACAAGGCGCTGGATACGCTGAATTTGGTCGGTTTTCATCATTGCCTCTGCCGTTATGATTGAAATGACTATGCTACCCGCGGATAGCCTAGCGCCAAAGCTTGTTGCTCCATCGTCACAATAATTTGATAGTCTTGCCACGTGCTGCGTGCCAATCCTGTTATATGCAGCGGTCCGGCTATCTGCGCGTCATTGCAGATCGTCTCCAGCACCTCAACCAACAATCCCGACTGTGCCTGATCCAACTGCAGCGACGCGATCAGCGGAAGGCCGGGCGCAGCAACACTAGTCTGCAATACGCGTAGACCGGCAACTTTCCCGGGAAAATATTCGCTGGCATAGGCGAACGTCACACAGTCGATCGCCGCCAGATCCGCCGCACCGCTTTGCAACATCGCCAGGCTCGCCAGATGCGATCCCGATAAGCGCACCTTATCAAAAAAACAGCCAGCGCGTGCAAACGGCGCCACGGCATGCCGCAATGCATTCATGCCGCTATGGGAATTTAACTGGTTGATGACGCCGACACAACCGCTGAAATCCGCCAATGTGAGCGCTTGCCCTCGCTGCTGTGCTTGTTGTGACTCGGCCCGTACCACAATCACACTCCGATAGGCAGCTCCGCTACGACCCGGCAGGTCGTAGGTCGGCGTACCGAGTAAGCGCACCCGATCGCGCAAAGAGGTGGTCAACGGATAGCCGCAGGTTTGACTCAATAGCAGATCCGGACGCAGCCAGAAACTCTCCAGATCATCGATATCGCGGACCAGTTCGATCTCATCGGTCCAGCCGCGCGCATGCAGCGCTGCGATGACGCTGTGCAGGAATCGCACGTAATCTTCGGTCAATTTGGGGCCGATGTTATACATCGGCAGTGCCGCTTTCCAATGCTTCATTTTCACTGATCCTTTTAGGACTTACGCAAAATTGTTCCAGCAACGAGTTTGGCAAAACCTGCCGACGCAGACAGTGCGAAGTACGGCTAGGAAGCGTAACGCTGCTGGGGCGGTTTTGCGTAAGTCCGCTATATCGCGTAACGGACGGTGGTGAGAGGATGCAACGGATCGTCGATTGGCGTGAACCCATAGTCGCGCATCAGCTCACTATAACCGTGCACGTGGAAATCGCCGCAACGCGCTAAATAGTCGGCACGATCAGCGCGATACACGCGCGCAATCAGATACCACGGCAGACTCGGCAAATCGTGATGCACCAAGTGGTAATTGTTATTCAAAAAAAGGAGTCGCATCGGCCAACCCGCCTCATTGATGACAATCCGATGCTTGCAGTCGATGGCCGCCCGATGTTCGAAATATGAACGAACCATCGCTACCGACATGGCCGGATAGGCGATACACAAGAGGTAGTACCACCATACAATGTCGGCGTAATGCTGTATCCCGTACAGCATTCCGACCAGCAAGATAACGTGGGTCAACCACATTGGCAACTGACGAAATTCACCGCGCAGAGGTTGCCGCAGCGCAGTCCCCCAAGTATGTGTGATCGCCATCAACGGCCCGATCAACATGCGGCCCCAGAAGGTTTTGCGAAATCGATACAGCATGCGCGCGACGCGGCCGCTATCACACCAGACAGCGGCGTCGACATAATGGGTTTCGGGATCCAGTCCGGGCAAGGTAAGGTCGGTATCGTTGTGATGCCGCAAATGGCTTGCGCGATACAGCGTGTACGGATACCAGACCGCCAGCGGCGCATACGCCAGCAGTTTATTTAGCCAAAGATAGCGGGTCGGATGACCATGCATGATTTCGTGCTGCAGGGACATGAACCAGACGCAAAAGCCGACCAGCAACAGCGTGCTCGGCAGCAAGGTCAAATGCGCCCGGAACCGCAAGGTGGCAAACCATCCGCCATAAATCGCCAGCACCAGCAACCAGGTCGGCCACTCCGTGCGTACGGTCCGGCTGGTCAGATACTCTGCGATCCGCTGCCGTTGCCCATCGTTCAAATATTCCGCCATGCCGCTATTCGCCTTATCTCGTTCCAGCGCGCCCCTGAAGCAGGACCGCGTGCAACGATAGCATGGTGCTTATGCTGCAAATAACGAATAAAAAATAGCATCGTTATGCAATTTTCGAGCTTTCCGATCAGAGATGCGCTTTGGCAACGTGCGGCGACACTGACAGATGACCGGTGACACCCTTTCGGCGTAAGGTATCGAATGCCGAAGTGCCTGCCTAGATTTGTTCTGCAGGAAAGATCGCAAGCTGGCCGTACCCCAAAATTCAGGAAAACTTTTACATCAACCAATTTTTATATCCCATTTGACACCTGCTTCAAGGCGTCAACCAATTTGTCCAAATCATCGATCGAGGTATATACATGCGGTGTGACGCGCACACCGTCTTCACCGTCTATCGTGCGCGCCACGGTATAGATCCGATGCTGCTCAAACAGATAATCCACCACCTTCTGTGCCGCTATCCCTTCGACACGAAAGGCAGCAATTGCGCAGGCGCGCTCGGAATCGCCCGGCGTCAGTAATACGACGCGCGGCAGATGCCGCACCCGCCCGATCCAGTAGTCCTTCAAATAGCGCAGGCGCGTCTCCTTGTTGCGGCCTCCGATCCGATGGTGAAACGCGATCGCATCTTCGATTGCCAAGATCGCGGCTGGAGGCATGCTGCCAAAATGCGCGAGTTTTCGGATATCGTCCACTGGATAAGTGGTATCGCCGAACAACGGCGCAATGTCGGCGATACGCTCCTTGCGGATATAGAGCAAACCTGTGCCCAGCGGGGCACCAAGCCACTTGTGCAAATTGACTGCGGCAAAATCAGCATGGAGGTCAGGGAACTGCCATGCGATATGCGCAAACGAATGCGCTGCATCTACCAGTACGTCGACGCCACGGGCATGCGCCATCTGCGCAATCTTCGCCACCGGGAGAATCTGGCCCGTGGTGTGGATCAGGTGTGTGAGTAACAGAATCCGGGTACGGGATGTGATCGCTCCCTCATACAACGCTACGATTTCCTCATCGCTTTTCGGGTCAAGCGGTAACCGGACACGGGTTAGCCTGATGGCTCTGCGTCGCCGCAGCATGTCGAATGTCTCAATCACGCTCGGATAATCGTCTGCACCGAGAATGACTTCGTCCCCCGCTTGGAATGCATAGCCCTGAATCAGGATATTCATCGCCTCGGTCGTATTCCGGGTCAACACCAGCTCGCAGGGCGCCGCGCCCGTGAACTTGGACAACGCCGTCATCACTGCATGCAGCCGGGCCTGGAACTTCATGCGCAGGAAATAGGTGCCCTCAAGGTTGAGCAGCGCGTTGTAGCGCTGAAATGCGTCGAATACCGGCTTCGCCTGGATGCTGAAGTAGCCATTTTCGAGATTAATGAAATGTGGGTCGAGCACGTATTGCGCACGAATGCCGGCCCAAAAAACCGGGTCCGCAGGGTCAACAGGAGCGCGTTGTGTTGGCATCAGACTAACGGCTGATTAAAGCGAAAAATAATCAACGGTCAATCGCGGGACATAGTTTGAGATATCCGTATAGTACTGAATGATCTGGTCATGAAATTGGTCGAATGCATGTTTTAAGTCATGCATCTGATTGATGGCCAGGTGCGCATCGCGCGTAATAACAGCGTCTTTTTTACTGAGCGCCGTCGCGAGCAAGTCCGCATGTCCGACCTTGACGTCAATTTGCATATGACGCACCAAGCCGTCAAATACCTTGCCATCGATACCGGCTTTCTGTGCAATAGTTGCCCACGCAGCGCGCGCCCCAAATTCTTCCTGCGGCCGCGCTTCAATCAGATTCAAACAGCACAGATATCCAAGAGTCGATGTTCTTCCGATTTCACAAAGCATGTTCACCAGGGACAGGGTACCGATCACCGGGTGGGCATTTTCAATCTGCTCGCGTGGAATTCCCATTGCAGCGACAGAGTCCTCGATCAATCTGTGGTGTCGATACTCGTCGGCCAGATATTCGCTCAATAGTTCGGTCACGTGGAGTTCGTTGCAGTGGGCTATGGCGGTACTGATGTGCTTCGCCGCCATACGCACAAAATGATAGGTCTCTAGTAAGAAGCCGGCAATCAGGTCATGCTCCGCCTCCCCACGCTCCAGCAGTCCAAACAAACGGTGATATCCGATTTGTCGCCGCCACATCATTGTGCTCTGATCGATTTTTCGCAAAAAATCATGCGTGGAGATCGTTTCTGTCGACGCCTCGACTCGCAGCAGGCCAAGCGCATCAAACTGGGCGGCGATTTTCTCCACATTCTCAAGGGCCACACCCGAACGCTGTGAGATATCGGAAAGCGTATGTCTGCCATCAAGGTAACGTTTGAACTTCAAGAAGTTCTCTCGCGTTCCATTTTCCGCTGTCAGTTCGTAGTGTTCTTTCCCAACGATCATCGCCAGCGTTTCCTGGCTTGCCGTTGCAACCAGCGTGCAGTGTCTCAATCTCGGTTTATCAGTAATCTGCATGTGCGCTACCTATCCTCGCCTTATCTGGATATAGCCTGCCGTTCGCATATTGCCGGAGACGCCATGCGACCGAACCTGCTCTCTTCTTGTCCCTGCCTTCTACCAATATTGCTTTTGCAACAACGGGCACAGCAGCATTCACGGCATGGCAGATGCTGAGAAAAGTAGCAGAAAAACCGCAACTCGCAACCTATCAATATTCATAGGGTGACACTGCAAAAAATATATCGCAGGATTTAATCGCCTTGAACGTATTGAGGCTGCCGGTGTTGCTGGAAATCCTTCGGCATTTCCAGTACGCCTTGATTCATCCATTCTCACGGAGGACATATGCAAAAGGAACCATTAACGGTACTAGTGCCGCGCGGTACAAAGGTCAATGTCAAGGAAGTGGACTCGCTGAAACATGAAGATGCCCGAACAGGCGATGATCGAGATGTATTGATTGTGGGCGGTGCAAATTTGAAAATCGCGGTGAAGAAGGTCGCAGCAAGTAACGCGCCAACCGCGCAAGCCGCGTTCATCACAATGTGTGGCTAAAGCAGCCGGCCCCGCAGATCCCGTCTGCATAAAACAGGGGCGATAGCCCCATCAATCTTTACCTGGGAAGGAAGACAATGGATACGAAACAATTGGTTGCGGCGGTAGGAAAACAAACTGGCTTGTCCAGTCATGAAGCCGAAAAGGCGGTGAGCGCCGTACTGGAATCATTACGGAGTTCTCAACAAGCAACGATGATTTTTCGGAAAACCGAAGGCCGCGATGCGCCGGTCGACGCAAGGAAGCACATTTTTCTATGCGGTTAATGGGTAAATAAGCCCACTCGCGCGACCAATGCATCAATCGCGCGAGCTTTCACGATTGGATGGATCGGACCGATGGTTCATCTGAAAAACAACGCGCAACGAGAACTGACAAATGGCCATGACTCCTGAAAGTATTGATGAGACGCATCACGACGCTACACCAGATCATGCGGGCAATGCGAATTTCCACTTAGTCAATGCCCTGTTCAATTTCCCGCGCCTGCGCGAAAATCTTTGGACAATCCAGGTTGAATCCCCGCATTCTTTTGTCGAAACTCTTGAATGTGAGTACGAAGTGCCTACCAGCGACGCCCTTTCGTTTATGCAAATTCGCAGTCATTGCACCGGGTATAACTCACTCGCTGAAATTGAGAAGCGCAGCGGTGTGCCCTCGTCCGATGTGCTGTCAACAATACTTGCCTTGGCGGAGGCGGGAATTACGCTTCCAGGCAAGGCGCTATCTGAACAACGGATTGCGCCGTTAGAAGAGATCAGGGACAAGCTTCAGCGTATCAGCGCAATCTGGAGCCGCGAACTGAGCAGAGAATTTGTTGCAAATGAATTGCTCGACAATGACCTTCCAAAAACCGTTCTGGTTGGATGGTTGCTCGAGATGTACCACTACGTGCGGGACTTTCCAAAAGCCATTGACTGCGGCGCAATGCAAGCCGCTGGCGAGCTAAGGGATGTTTTGAATCGATATGTGAGCGAAGAAACCGGTCACGAAAGTTTCGTGCTGCAAACGCTCTTGAATCTCGGTCTTTCCGAAGTTGAGGTACTTGAAAGCCGACCGCTGGTGTCGACGCGGCTGATCGGCTTTCTGTTGCGCGAACTGTTTGAATTGGAACCTGCCTCGGTATTACTGGTGGCCGCAGTGGTCGAAGCACAGGACATGCCTGCTTCGGGACTAAATGACTTTCAATCCAGGATTGAGTCTCGCTATGGTTTGCCTGAGAAGGCGATGGCACCCTATTTTCAGCATCAAATGATTGACGCCGCGCTTGGCCACAGTCAGTTGCTGTCTGAAAATATCAAGCTGTTTCAGGTCACTGACGTGGCGATCCTGAATAAGATCGTGGATAAACTTCATGACCTTAAACATGCCTTCGAACTTCAAAGCAAAGAGATAAAGATGTACTACGGCGACTTGGCCGGAAAGTATTTCCCGCGCCAGGCCGTTACCTTTTCAGCGTTGTAATTCATCTGCGAGTTGCAAAATGACACAGACACTACTCTCGGCCGGGGACGGAATCTCAGCAACGCGGGCAGGATGGAGTTTTGGCGGTGAGACGCCCAACAAATTTGCGGCACATATTGCAAAATCCGTCCCACATTATGAGGCGGGCCATAAACTGGTTGAACAAATAAGCGACTACTTCGTTAAAAAAGATTCTGTCTCCTACGAAATCGGCTGTTCGACCGGCACCCTGGTGAATAGTCTGGCCCAACGACATCCGATCAGCAGCCGCTGGATCGGGCTGGATGTTGAAGACGACATGATTCGCTACGCGCGCGAAGAACACGCACGCAATAACGGCTGCGAAAATATTGAATACGTTGTGGGAGATGCCTGCGAGGTCGATTATCAGCCGTGCGATTTTATCGTCGCTTACTATACGGTCCAGTTCATTTCGCCGCGCCGGCGTCAAGATCTGATTGACAGAATATTCAAAGCGCTGAATTGGGGCGGCGCATTTTTGATGTTCGAAAAGGTGAGAGCGCCGGATGCACGTTTTCAGGATATCGCGAGTTCGCTCTATATTGATTTCAAATTAGAGAACGGGTATACGCCGAAGGAAATTCTGGAAAAAGCCAGCAGTATCAAGGGTGTCCTCGAACCGTTTTCTACAAACGGCAATCTCGATATGCTTCGTCGCGCAGGCTTTGTGGATGTCATGTCCATCTTCAAGTACATCTGCTTCGAAGGATTTCTCGCCATAAAATGACGGGCCCATATGCCGACACTCTCTTTGCAGGACTACCTTGATCATATTGGCATGAGCAGGGATTACCGTGCGGCGAATGTGCCTTGCGAAATTTGCGGCAATAGCATGTTCACTGTCATACGTGATTCCGTAGAAATTCAGCCGGACACGTATGTCGCACTGAATGTGGTGGCCTGCAATGACTGCGGCTTTCTATTCCAGAATCCAAGATTCAATGCTGCGTTTTACGATATTTATTACAACAGCCATTATCGGCGCGTCCTTTCCGGAACGAGTGCGCCAAGTCAATCATTTATTCAAGACCAGATTGTGCGGGGCGAATATTTGTTCAAAAGTTTGTCTCCATTTTTGCCGCGTCGTGGAAGGATGCTTGATGTGGGATGCTCCGCAGGCGGCATCATGGATGCCTTCTTAAGGAACGGGTGGGAAGGATTCGGCACGGATCCCGACATCGGTTACGTCCGGTATGGCATTGAAAATTTGAAGGCGCCTATTGTCGTGCAACGCGCCGAAGATATGGCGCTTGAACCGCAAAGCTATGATCTGATTGTCATTACAGGTTCAATTGAACACGTATTTGATCCCAACAAGGTCATGTCGATTTGCCGACAGGCAGCAGCACCGGATGCTCTGCTGCTGCTGGAGGGAAGAGGCTTGGCGCAGGCGCGTCAAGTCGGGCGCTGCAGCCACAATCACAGGCGCTACCTTACGGCGACATCAATCGCACTATTCATGCGCAAATACGGCTGGGATCCTGTCCTCATCACCGATCAGGAGCTGTGCGGTCCAAGCCGCCCACAAAGTGTTTTCGGTCTTGGACGCGCAGGCCTTCAACCCGGACCTGAAGAATTTCAGGCATTCATCACCGCAGAAAAAATCGCATCAATCGACAAGATTCATGATGACTTCAAGCTGTGGTCGATTGCGTAATAGTCGCGACCTGATTTGACGTTGCCGACTGTCGGGTCAAATTCAGTTGTTCGGTGCGATGACCTTATCGTGCCATGGCTTCTTTCCATCAATCAAAGCTTGCCCACAACACACCTTGCCTTGATGCGTGCGGCCGTTGTTTTAATACGGCGGCCATTCATCCAAGCCATTTTGCAAATCTTGCGACGGAACGCGTGCCGGGGCCATCCCGATTACAATAAAGACCGTTTCAAAAGGCCCATCCGGATACACTATTCTCGCTTCAGGTCCGCGGTCAGTAAAACCAACAGGAGCACACCATGACTAGCATCCGCCACATCGTTCACGCGCAGGTACGCGACATCGGCTTTCCCGTCAGGCGCTTGTTGCCGGCCGCGGCGGTGCGAACAGTCGGCCCCTTTGTTTTTTTCGACCATATGGGGCCGGTCACTTTTTCTGAAGAAGGCACCGGCGGCGATGTGCGGCCGCATCCGCATATCGGACTGGCGACCGTGACCTATCTGTTTTCCGGCGCAATGGTGCATCGCGACAGCCTGGGCAGCGTGCAGCGCATCACGCCGGGCGATATCAACTGGATGACGTCGGGACGCGGCATCGCGCACTCGGAACGGGTGCCGGAAGACATTCGTCGGCAAGGTGTCACGGTGCAAGGCTTGCAAATGTGGGTAGCGCTGCCGCAACAGGACGAAGACGCGGACCCGGGATTCTGGCACTATCCGGCGGCCGATCTTCCGCTTGTTCGGCTGGATGGCGCAGAGTTGCATGTGCTGGTAGGACGAGCGTT
This sequence comes from Glaciimonas sp. OK215, assembly GCF_057787885.1. NCBI lineage: Bacteria > Pseudomonadati > Pseudomonadota > Betaproteobacteria > Burkholderiales > Oxalobacteraceae > Glaciimonas > Glaciimonas sp. OK215. The sequence continues at coordinate 6,121,037 of NZ_CM173544.1, read as the reverse complement.
TGGCCAGACGTCTCCGGTCAGAACCCACAGCGGCACGCTATATGTGGCAGGTCAGCTGACTGCCGGTGCGCGCCTGGCGCTGGCGCCAGACTATGCAGAACGCGCTGTGTATGTCGTCAGCGGCGCGCTGACCGTCGATGGCGAAACGGTAGAGCAGGGCACGCTGATTGTGCTTGAAGCGGGGAACACCGTCGAGCTGGCCGCAGAAAGCGACACATCCCTGATGCTGTTAGGCGGCGAGCCGCTCGATGGCCCGCGCTTCCTCTGGTGGAACTTCGTCGCCAGCACCAAAGAACGTATCGAAACGGCTAAAACCGCGTGGGCCAACCAGCAGCAGGATTTCTTCCCGAGCGTCCCGGGCGAAACCGAGTTCATTCCGTTGCCTGAGCGCTAAATTCGCCAAACCAAGATGCGGCCCCGGTGTTGAACATCACATCGAGATCGCTGGCAGCATTTCTTCGCAGATGTCGAGCCACGCGCGGGCCGCATGGGACAGATGCCCATCCTGCTGCCAGATATGGGCGACCTGCCACTGAATCTCCGGCGCAATCACGCGTATGGCAACCAGCGCGCCCGGATCGAGACGGCGGCATAAAGACTCGGGCAACAGCGCTACGCCAAGTCCGGCCGCGACCATCGCCAACAGAAAATCCCATTGGGCGCTCTGGGTCGAGATGGTCGGTTTCAAGCCAGCCTGGCGGAAGGCCGCGCGGATCGCAGCGGTGGTGGCAAAGTCGTCGTTGAAGAGTACCAGCGGGACATCGCCCAGAGCGAGTAGCGTAAAGCGCGGGCGTCCATCGTCCAGTCCTGACATATCTTTATTGAATGAAGCCGATAAGTATATGTCATGCGTGGCCGCAACATCTCGCCGTACACTCGTGAAATCATGTTTCCGGATCCATCCATGCCTGCTGCTTCACCTCCTGATCGCTCTCGATACAGCCTGACCGGCTGGCACCGGACGCTGTTGCAAATCATCGCCTTGAGCGGGGTGGTTGCTGGCGGAGATGATGCTGTTTTTCATACCGGCCGTGGTAGCGATTGTGAATTATCCGACCTTGCTGCGACAGTCGGGCTGGCGGATCGGCATCGTGATCGTGGTCAGTACGCTATTGGTCATGATCACCGTCGGCACTGTCGTCGATCTGGTATTTCGATAGGAACTGCGGCAGTCCGAGCGGCGTGCCGGCAAATGAAGATGCCGTCGCATATCGAGATGTGGGCCGCCGCCGGTCTGGCATTGACCATGTTTTCCTACCTCTGCGCGAAAGTCGCGCACCGCCGCTGGCGTAGAGCGTGGCTGACGCCGGTGATTGCAGCGGCAGCGCCGCTGATCGCCTTTCTGTTGCTGACAAAGATTCCGTACACCACCTATTTTGCCGACACCCGCTGGCTGCTGTGGCTGTCAGGGCCCGCCACCATCGCATTCGCGATACCGATCTACGATAACCGTGCGGTGGTGCGCGGGCACTGGGCTTCACTGCTGACGGGGACGATCACCAGTACCGTCGTTGCCGTTACCAGCTCCATCTGGCTGGCGCATGCGCTATCGCTGTCGACCATGCAGCAAAAGAGTCTGGCAGCGCGCTCGGTGACCACACCGATGGCCATCACCGCCTCGCAACGGATCGGCGGCGTGCCCGATCTGACGGTGCTGTTCGTGATGGCTACGGGCCTGATCGGCATCCTGCTCGGCGACCTCATCCTGGCCTCGCTACCGATTCGCAGTACGCTGGCACGCGGCATGTTGTGGGGCTCGGCGGCGCATACCTTTGGGTCGGCGCAGGCGCGCAGTGGCGGTGAACAGGAAGGCGTGGTAGCCAGTCTTGCCGTGGTGCTGTCCGGGGTCCTGACCGTGACGATTGCGCCGCTGGTGCCGGCGTTGCTGTACTGAGCTGTTCGAAAAAACTGCGCTATTCCAAAACACCGCAATGCGTATTTGAAAAACAGAGGAGAGAAGATGGTCCAGGAACGTATTCGGCGCCCGGACGGGAGGATGCGTAGCGAGCACGCCGATGCAGCGCTGGCCTAGTCAGGCATTGCCGTAAAGCGCCCGCGGGCGATCGTTCAGCGTCTCCGCCAGGATCCTCAACGCCACCACCAAATCTTCTCGCGACGCCGCGCTGGACAGATTGATGCGTACGCCGTGCTCACTTTCCGAACGGCCGACTGCAAATGCTGAAGCCGGCATCACGCTGACACCGCGCGCCTGTGCGTTCGCCGCGAAGTCATCGGCGCGCCAGGGGGCGGGCAAAATCAGCCAGATGAACATACATGCGGGGTCGCTGCTGATCTGCGCGCCTTCGAGCAGGCCACGCGCCAGGTCGTGGCGATATTTCAGTTCTTTGCGTTGCGCTGCCAGCAGTTGCGTAGTGATGCCATTCTCGATCCACTGCGAGGCGATCAGCATCGAAATTGGTGCCGGCATCCAGGCGGTGGTGCGCACCGCTTCGGCGGCAATCGCGGCGCGGTGCGGCGGCGTCGCCAGAAAGCCGAGGCGCAAGCCGGGGGCCAGCAGTTTTGAGGTCGATGAAATGTGATACGTGCGCTCAGGGCACAGGCTCGCCAGCGTCGGCAGACGCTGATCGACCAACGGACCGTAGACGTCGTCCTCGATGATCTGGACGTCGTGGCGGCGCGCAATTTCCACCAGCGCGGCGCGGCGCTCAAGGCTCATGGTGACGACAGTCGGATTCTGGAAATTCGGTACGGTAAAGATTGCCTTCACCTTGCGCGTTGCACACTCGTGCTCAAGCACTTCCGGCAACATGCCCTGAGCATCGCTGAGCACGCCAACGATCTCAAAATGGAACACCGGTGCCAGCGCCTTCAAACCGTAATAGGTCAATCGATCGGCCAGTATGACGCCGTCTATCCCCATCAAGCTATTCATCACCGCATACAGCCCATGTTGCGCGCCACTGGTCACTACAACATTGTCCGGATCCGGTGCATAGCCGGGCGCCGCCATCCATTTTGCGCCCGCGACCCTGGCCCAGAGCGGGCCTTGCGGCGGCTGGTATTCCTGCAATTCGATGAAGCGCGGGTCGTTCGGCAAAGCGGCCATGGTCAGCGCCAACTGGTTAAGAAAATCGCGCGTCGCCGGGCGGTTCACGGTCAGGTCAATCCCGTTGGAATGGGAAGGACGTGCTTCCGCCACATGCGGCATTGCGCCACCGGTCACCATCGAGCCGCGCCGCTTGCTGCCGATCACCAGGCCGCTCAACTGCAACTCGCGATAACTACGCGATACGGTCGAGACGTTGATACCCATTTCTTCGGCCAGCTGCCGCTGCGCAGGCAAGCAACTACCCGGCGGATAGACGCCGCTGCGGATATCGGCTTCCAGCTTGGTGGCCAGCTCCTGATAGGTAAACGTTTTGGCCAGTCCAGCCCTACGCGGGGGCGGTTCAAAATGACTGTCTTCGTGCTTGGGCAAGAGAATAGCTCCATACAAAAATAATTTGAATCGTACAAACACCCGCATTGTAACGCAGTCTCGTTCGGGGCTTGCTCGGGAAATCATCGGTTTTATTGCCGTTATGCAATAGTTTGTGAGCGCCGGAAGAGTCAAGAAAAATTATCTTGTAGCCACACAAAACTTATGTGAATATAGTATTGTAAATTTTTGTGTGGGTACTAAAATTATTTGTATCAAACAGAGCGGAACATGCTGAGGGCGGTCGTTGCAGAGTCAAATCTGACGCCGAATTACCGCCGCATCGCAGTCGAGGTATCCGTTTAACTCTGACCTTCATCCACCGGTGAGCACGTTATGGCAAAAGTAGCAGTTCTCGGCGCCGGCTTTATTGGGCTGTCCGCAGCGTATTGGCTGATGCGGGATGGTCATCTGGTCACCATTTACGATCCAGCCGGTGCCGCCGGTGGTGCGTCGTATGGGAATGCGGGTACCTTCGCCAACTATGCGTGCATCCCGGTGAACAACCCATCGGTATTTCGCGATCTGCCGCGCTTCCTGCTTTCGGCCGACAGTCCGTTTCGCCTGCGCTGGGGTTATTTGCCGCAATTGACGCCATGGCTGGCGCGTTTCCTGTTGAGCTCGACCAAGCGGCGCTATACCGCTTCTGCCACGGCGTTATCGGTACTGCTGGGCCGTGCCCACGACGGCTATCGTGAAATGATCGAGCAGGCGGACCTTGAGCAGTTCATTCGTCGCAGCGAATGTCTGTATCTGTATTCCGGGGAAGCCGCCTTCCGTGCATCGGAGCCAACCTTGGCGTTGCGGCGCTCGCTTGGCGTCGACTTCAACATCGTCAGCCGCGCAGAAGTCCAGCAACTCGAACCACAGTTGAGTCCGCTTTTTGAACGTGGTGTGCTGTTTCCCGGTTCGTGGTTTTTGTCTGATCCCGCGGCTTTTCTGAAAGCCCTGCAAGCCTGGTTGATGCAGTCGGGATTGCGCATGGAGAGCAGCGCCGTGCATACCCTCAAACCACAAGCCAATGGCGTGCTGCTGGAAACTGCCGCAGGCAGCGCGGCCCACGATTATGTCGCGGTCTGCGCCGGCGCCCATTCGCGCCCTTTCGCCAGCCAGTGCGGCGACCGCATTCCGCTGGATACCGAACGGGGCTATCACATCATGTATCCCGGCACCACCGGCTTGATCTCGCGCCCGGTCGGCTGGGCCGAGCGGGGCTTCTACATGACGCCGATGCAACAAGGCATACGCGTGGCGGGGACGGTTGAACTGGCCGGTTTGAATCCGCACAAACATCAGGGATTGCTGGAATTGCTGCAGTTTTCGTCGAAACGGGCACTCCCGGCGCTGACCACACCGACCGAGTCGTGGCTCGGTTTTCGACCGAGCTTACCCGACGGCCTCCCGGTGATGGGGCGTTCGCGCGCATCCGCACGCGTCATCTATGCGTTTGGCCACCAGCATATCGGCCTGACGCTGGGTGGGCTGAGCGGCGCCGTGGTCGCAGACCTGGTCGCCGGGCGGGCGTCGCCGTTTAACCTGGCGCCGTATGCGCCAGACCGTTTTAACTGAAGGCAGTAAATGTAAGTGGTTCCAAAATACAGATCTGAATTTAAGAAATGCAGTGGCTTGAATAGGATTTGTTATCTCAAAAACTGACCAGGAGATGGTAATGAAAAAGCAATATTTTCAACAAGCACTGACAAGCCTTGGCCTCACAGCGGTGCTCATGCCGGCGCTGTGTTTCGGCGCCGGAGAACAAGTCGTCAAAATCGGTTTGACCAGTCCGTTATCGGGCGCGCAGGCTCCGATCGGGAAGGACAACGAAAACGGTGCGCAAATGGCGATTGATAAGCTCAACCAGCAAGGACTGGTGATCGGCGGGTCAAAAGTCAAGTTCGAGCTACTCAGCGAAGACGATGCGGCCGATCCGAAAATCGGCGTACAGGTCGCCCAGAAGCTGGTTGATGCAGGCGTCAAGGCGGTGATCGGCCCCTACAACTCCGGCGTCGCGATGCCTGCTTCGAAAGTGTACAACGATGCGCAAATAGTGCTCGCTGTGATCGCCTCCAATCCGAAAATAACCACGCAAGGTTACCCCTATGTGTTCAGGGTGACGCCGACCGACAATGCCCTGGGCGGCACGATGGGCACTTACGCAGCAAAGGAAATTTCGCTGAAAAGAGTGGCGGTGATCGATGATCGCAGCGCCTATGGCGTCGGCGTTGCAGACGAGTTTATCAAGAAGGCCAAAGCCAACGGCATTGAAATCGTCGGACGCGATTACACCAATGACAAGGCCACCGATTTCAACGCCATCATTACTTCCATCAAGAGCAAGAAGCCCGACGGTATATTTTATGGCGGCATGTACAACCAGGGCTCTGGAATGAAGCGCCAGATGAAGCAATTGGGATTGAATGTGTACCTGATGGGGGGCGACGGCATCTGCAATGCCGAGATGGGAAAACTCGGCGGCGATGCGGTGGATGAGAAAGTGCTGTGCACGGTCGGCGGGATCATTCTTGACCAGAATCCACTCGGAAAGGACTTTTCCGCACGCTATGAAAAACGCTTCAGCCTGAAGCCGTTGATGTATTCGATCTCGTTCTATGACGGCGTGATGGTAGTTGCCGAGGCGATGAAAAAAGCCAATTCGGTAGACCCGAAAAAGTTTGCTCCGGCCATGGCTACCGTCAGCTACAAAGGTATTGCAGGAACCTATGAATTCGACAACAACAGGGATTTGAAGCATTCGCCGGTAACCGTCTATGACTTCAAAAATGGCACCCCGGTTCCTGTGAAGACTTATTGATTTCGAGTGGAGACACCGGACTTCTATCTTGAATTTTTTACTTGGCTTTTCAGCCGATCGGTTAAACGATCGGCTGTATTATTCAACCATCCACGGTTGTCGCCAGGGTAAATGATGCCGCCAGAACCAGCCGAAGCGCTGATATGCACAATTGGACATTCGAATCGTCCGCTGGATGAATTCATCAGCTTGCTGCGCAGCAACCATGTCACCCATCTTCTTGATGTGCGTAGCATGCCGCGTTCGCGCCACAATCCGCAGTTCAACCAGGATGCGCTACCGGATTGCTTACGTGCAGTCGGCATCCGCTACAGCCATCTGCCAGGGCTGGGAGGGCTGCGTCATACGCATGCGGGCTCTCCCAACGCAGGCTGGCGCAATTTGTCGTTCCGCGGCTATGCCGATTACATGCAAACTGCGGAATTCGCCGCCGGCGTCGAGCAGGTGGTCGCGCTCTCGCGGCTGCAGCGTTGCGCATTGATGTGTGCGGAAGCGGTGCCGTGGCGTTGCCACCGGTCCCTGATCGCCGATGCGCTCACTGTGCGCGGGATAGAGGTGGAAGACATCATCGGTGCAGGTGGCCGCAAAGTCCATGTATTGACGCCATGGGCGCGGGTGGACGGTCTTCAGATTACTTATCCGCCGCAGGCTGACGCGCCCGCTGCATGATTAGATTTGGTTCAGCGCATGGACGGCCCATTATTTCATGGCATGAATGCGTTTGGACAGCGCCGGTACCAGTTGTTGCTGAAACCAGGGATGGCGCTTGAACCAGGGTTGATTACGCGGCGATGGGTGAGGTAGCGGAATGTATTCTGGTCCGTACTCAGTCCAGGCTCTGACCGTCTCCGTCAGCGACGACTTGCAGCGCGGCCCCAGAAACCGGCGCTGCGCATACTGACCGATCAGCAGCGTCAATTGAATCTGCGGCAACCTGGCCAGCAGCTGGTCCAGCCACAATTCGGCGCACTCGCGACGTGGCGGCAGATCACCGCCATTGCCGCGCCCCGGATAACAATACCCCATCGGAATGATGGCGATCTGCGACGCATCGTAGAAAACATCCTTGTCCACGCCCATCCAGCTGCGCAGACGTTCCCCGCTCGGGTCATCCCACGGAATGCCGGTCGTGTGCACGCGCAGGCCGGGTGCCTGTCCCACGATCAGAATGCGCGCCGTTTCCGCGGCGCGCAGCAGCGGACGCGGACCAAGCGGCAGCTGCGCCTCGCAGGCCCGGCAAGCGCGCACGGCATCCAGCAGCGCTTCCAGGGTGGCGTAGCCGGCTGCGGGCGAAGTCACCGCCGCCTCTCGTATTGGAATGGCCGGGCGGGCCGGATCTGAAACGCAAAGCGCGGCCGCAGTCCTGACGTTGTTCCGTTCAATCATGATTTTCCTCGTCCATTTCTGTGCATAAGCGTGTAACGCAAAGGTTGCGTGGCGGTATTTTCGCTGCGGCGTCGTCAAACCCAAAAAGCAGCGGTCAGCCTCAAATATATCGCAATATGATATATTTCTGCCTTTGACTAAATACAGATACGTACGGATGCACAAGCAATCCGGACTGAATAAGCCGTGTGATGGAATCTCTTAACTTGAATCATGCCAGGGACTGGCTACGTGCATTCGTGCCAATGCCGATCGTCGCCAGCAAGCGCGAAAAGTTTTACGGCTGCCTTGGCGCCCTGGTCGGATTGTTTTTTGCCGAATGGATTTGCCGGGTAAGCCTGGGCGGCTTCAACATCTGGTTCATCGCGCCAATGGGCGCCTCGGCCGTGCTCCTGTTCGCCGTGCCATCCAGTCCCCTGGCCCAGCCCTGGGCGCTGATTGGCGGCAATCTTTTTTCTGCGTTGATCGGCGTCATGTGCGCCCGCTGGATAGATAACCCGGGTCTTGCCGCCGGCGTTGCCGCAGCCCTGGCCATCGGCGCCATGTTTACGTTCCGCTGCATTCATCCGCCCAGCGGCGCGGTGGCGCTGACTGCCGTGTTGGGCGGCCCGGCGATCAAGGCAATGGGATTTCACTTTGTCCTGTTACCGGTCGCCGTGAATTCGGTGGCGTTGTTGCTGGTTGCCTTGCTATTCAACAACTTGCTGCACCGCAACTATCCGCATCGCGCGCTAGACCACAGCAATCGACATCTCACCAAAGACCTGCTGCCGAGCGAGCGAGTCGGATTCAACCACGCCGATCTGGAACAGGTTTTGAAGGAAAGGGGCCAGTTGCTGGATATCAATCCGGATGACCTTGAGGAAATCCTGGTGCAGGCAGAACTCCACGCGCACCGCCGCCGCTTCGGGGATATCCGTTGCGCCGACATCATGGCCAGGGATGTGGTATCCGCTCAGCCGACCACGCGGCTGGATCAGGCCTGGGTCCTGCTGGCGCAGCACAAGGTCAAGGCGCTGCCGGTAGTCGACGCGCATGGAGAACTGGTCGGCATCGTTTCATTGCATGATTTCTTCGTCAACCGCCACGGACCGGATGCACTCATCACGGCGCCCGTACGCAACGGGGCGTTGTGCGTCAAAGATGTCATGACACGCCATGTCATCAGCGCGCGCCCCGAACAGCCCATCGTGGAACTGGTCAGCCGTTTCTCGGACGGGGGCCTGCATCATTTGCCGGTGATCGATGCACAACGGCATATCGTTGGAATGGTCACGCAATCGGATCTGGTCGCTGCCTTGTTCCGCTCGCAGCTGGAACGACCCGACGAAGACAGTACGGCCAGAAGGCGTAAGTCTGCCGAGACGGTCTTCTAAACAAATCTCATGGAAACAGCCTATACGTCCGCCCATTGCCGCAACAGGTTGTGATAATGACCGGTAAGCGCGACGACTTCTTCGCAATCCCCGAGCCTGGCTCTCAGGCTACTGATGTTCTGGTCCAGTTCAAACAGCATGTTGCGCCGCCAGTCGTCCCGGATCATGCTTTGCGTCCAGAAAAAGGAGCATATCCGTACGCCGCGGCTTACCGGCTCGACGCGATGGAGGCTGGTCGCCGGATACAGGATCAGGTCGCCTGCGGGCAACTTTACTTCGTGGGTGCCGTAGGTGTCGACCACCACCAATTCACCGCCTCCGTATTCGTCCGGATCGGACAAAAACAGCGTGGATGAAATATCCGTGCGCAAATTCATGTGCGTTGTCGGCATGCCCCTGATTGCGCCATCGACATGCAAACCGTAATGTTCGCCGCCTGCGTAGGAATTGAACAGCGGAGGAACGGTGCGTTGCGGTAACGCTGCGGAGAAAAACAGCGGGCTCCTGGCAATTGCCTGCAGAATGATCTTGCCCAACGCGATGCCGAGCGGTGAGGACTCCGATAACTGCCGGTTCTTTTTGACGCGCGCCCCCTGATCTCCGACCGTGGCTGCGCCGTCGATCCAATCCGCCTGCTCCAGCTTCTGCCGGATCTTCCTGACTTCGTCACGCGACAGAACATCCGGTACGTGTAGCATCATGCTTATTCTCCCTAACGCAAAAACCCTCCGGTCAGGGGCGCAATAAAACCCGTCCGTGGGCTGCTGTTTACTCCTCCCGTGGCATCTTTAGCCATCTTCAAAACCTGAGATTGGCAGTCAACGCCACCGCGCGTGGCGTGCCCGGCGTATAGCGATACCCGCTCTTGTTGATCGCGGCAACATAAGCCTTGTCCGCCAGGTTATAAAGATTCAGTTGCAAGTCCAGATTTTTGTTCACCTTATAAGCGGCCATCGCATCGAATACCCAATAAGAGTTGGCATACTTAGGCGTACCAACCGCACTGTCTACTCCTCTTAACAATGCGTCGACGAAGCGCGCACCGGCGCCGATCGTCCAGCCGGACGGCGTTTTGTAGGTGGTCCACGAGGTAAATGCCTGTTTCGGCGTGTAGGCCAGATTGTTTTCGCCGCTCGCCGTGGTGGTCGCGCCACTGATCACCTCGGTGTTCATGATGGTGTAGCCTGCGCTGACTGCCCATGCCCTGGTGATGTCGCCGGTCACACCGAGTTCGATACCCTGAACCTGTTTTTTGCCGGTCTGGAAGTATTCCCCGCTGGTCGGATCTTTCTCCACATCATTCTCGACTTGCGTACGAAAAACGGCCGCGGTGAGTGCCAGCCTTTTATTCAGCAGATCCCACTTCGTCCCGATTTCGGCGGTCCTGGTTCTTTGCGGCGCGTATGCCGGATTTCCCGCATTGCCTTCCGGACTGCTGCTGTTGCTGGCGGCGCTCAGGGAGAAATTGGCGCCTCCCGGTGGTTGCTGCGACGTCGCGTACAGCGCATACACGCTGCTATAGTCGGTCGGCTTGTAGACGGCAGCCAATTTCCAGTTGAACAGATTGCCGGAACTGTTCACGTGCGCCGTCGACATTTCATTTGCAGCCAGTCCAAGCGAAGCACAGGTCGGGCGTCTCCTCGATCCGCAGAAGAAGCTATCTGCGAAATCGGTCTTGTAGTGATCGACACGCAAGCCGCCGCTGATTTGCCACTGCTGGTTGAGCTTGAGCGTATCGAACAGATAGGCCGACGCGGTGTCGGTTTTGCCATCGGTGCCAGTGCCGTTCCTGGTCAGGCTGAACCCGGGCGTGGCGGCATCCGGATTGGGATTGTACAAGTTTGCAGCGGGTAAATCGCCTGTTTCCAGGTACCCAATGGTCGCCTGCTTTTCTTGCGTAAATTCGACGCCGCCGACCATCGTATGCGTCATCCCGCCGGTCGCAAATTTTGCCGTGATATTGGTCTGATTCGTCAGCATTTCATTGGTCTGATCTTTGCGCGTCGGAATACTGCGTTCCAGCGTCCAGGTCGACGGATCCGATGCGACCGGCGTCAGCAAGCCTGTCTTGCTTCCCATGAAAGATGTCAGCAAATAATCCTGTGCTGTTTTTGCGTAGCGCGTCGTATTCTGCAACTTGATCTCCGGGGAGAAATCGTGTTCGACTCTGGCTGTCAGCATGTCCGATCTGACCTTGTCGAAGTCCGTTTTCAAGCCGTAGAAATTCTTCGGGTCGACCCGTGCTGCACCTGTGATAAACGGGCGCGCCGGGTCCGGACTCGTGTAGCCGGGCAGACCGATGGTCGGCACGCCGCCATCAGGCACATTGTCCTGGTCGACATGCAGATAATCCAGATAAATGCGGGTGGGGCTGTTCAAGCCGTAGACGAATGACGGGGCGATGCCGTAACGCTTGTTTTCCACTTCACGGCGTCCCGGCGCGCCGCTGTCCTGCTTCACCAGGTCGAGACGGAATGCCATGCCGTTCGCTTTGTCGATGACCTTGTTCCAGTCTGCAGTGACGCGTTTTTGACTGCCGCTGCCGACGGTCAGCGACGATAAAAACCCGTCCACCAGGTCAGGTTGGATGGTAACCAGATTGAAGGATCCGGTCGGCGACCCGCGGCCGTTGTCGGTGCCGGCCGGCCCTTTCAGCACCTCCACCTGGGAAATGTTGAACATGTCGCGCGAGACCGATCCCAGGTCGCGCACGTTGTCGACGAAGATGCTGCTGGAACTATCGAAGCCGCGCATGTAGAGCGCATCGCCGGTGTTGGTACTGCCGTTTTCTCCGAGGAAAAAGGTCCCGACGCCCGGCGTGTTGCGCAGCGCTTCAGTCAGGGTCGTTGCGCCTTGCTGGTCGATTAATTCCTTTTTGATGACGGTGATGGTTTGCGGGGTATCCACCAGGGGCTGGGTATATTTCGGCGAAGAAGCCTGTTCCGCCTTGTACGCATTTTCTTGCGGCGCGGTGACATTGATACGCGGCAACGTCTTCTCTTCTGCGTGACCGATGGCAGGAACGATTAACGCGGTCGCCAATGCCGCGGCCATCGTAGGATTGAAACGGGATTGCGCATGCTTGCGACTTTTGATGTGTGTCATTGACCGGCTCCTGGTGCTGATGGAACTGGCTGGCGACTCAGGCACACAGACGATTGCTGCGCACGATTTTGCTGGCTAGATATGAAGGAAAGATCGGAAGGAAAGATCGAACTCGTTTTAAGTTACAACAAATGGTAACAGGAATCATTCCTATTAATCCATAAGTGTTAGTTGTAAGAATAGGAAATCATGATCGCGTCGGTTCAAGATGATCGTAGCCGCGCCACCGATAGAAAAAAATCGACGCGATCCAGCTGAGAATGAAAAACCCGATGATGGCGTAACCGAGGTTGCCGAAATTTTCCGTTACGGAACCGATGGCATTCCAGAACTTTCCTTCCAGGGCCATTTTTTCGCCAATCAGGCCAAGCACCTCGAGACTGCCGATCGCCAGGGCGACGATCACGGACACCAGCGTCAGCGTCATGTTGTAATACAGTTTGCGCACAGGTTTGACGAAGGCCCAGCCATAAACCCCCAGCATCAGCGTGCTATCCAGCGTATCGACCAGCGACATTGCGGCAGTAAACAACACCGGGAAAACCATGATCGACCAGATCGGAACGCCATTCGATGCCTGGGTGGCTGAAATGCCCAACAGGCCGATTTCCGTGGCCGTATCGAATCCCAGACCAAACAGAAAACCCAGCGGATACATATGCCGGCTACGGGTAATCAAGGCAAACATCGGGCGAAATATTCTTGCCAGCAAACCTCTGCCATTCAACAGAAGATCAACATCTTCCTCGACGTAAGCTCCGCCTTGGCGGACGTGCCGGAAGACCTTGTAAATCGCGCGAAACACCAGCAGATTCAGGACGCCGATCAAGATCAGGAAGAAGGCCGAGACCAGCGTGCCGACGATGCCGCCGATCAGCTTGAATTCTTCCATCCGGCCGGTCAGCGCCGACGCCGTCGCTGCAATCGCAATCGATGCCAGCAGAACGACGGTTGAATGCCCCAATGAAAAAAACAAGCCGACCGCGACGGGACGCTGGCCATCCTGCATTAATTTGCGCGTGACGTTGTCAATGGCAGCGATGTGGTCCGCATCCACCGCATGACGCAAGCCGAAACTGTAGGCCAGAAATGCGCTGCCGAGCAAGATCGGATGGCCATGAAAAGCGATCACGGCCCATGCCCACGCCAGAATATTGAACGCCAGCAAGAAACCGTAGATGCCAAAAATTTTGGCGCGTAACTTGCTGTCGATCCTGCTAAAGACAGTCTTCAAAGTTGTGAGCATCGATTTAATTTATTTAATTTCTAAAAACTAGCCGCTATCCGCCGACTAACCCATCTTTTCCAAAGCCTGCAGCAACGGCAAAGCGGCATCGGCGATCCGGTCGATACTGGCTTCGCGCAACCGGGTCAGATCGACCGCAACAGCATCCGCCAATCCCGCCCATGCCAGCAGTGCGCGCAAGGCCGCGGGCGTATCGAACATGCCATGCAGGTAGCTTCCCAGCACCTGCTCATCGGGCGAGCGCGCGCCCTCTGCGCGCCCATCGATGTAAAACGCCGGCCGCTCCAGCGCCGCACCGGATGAGGTCCCCATATGAATCTCATATCCGCTCACGCCGGCGTCGGCAAAGGCACAGCGCCCGCTGACCTGGGCCAGCCGCTTGTCGCGCGTCATGTCAGTCGCCATGTCGAGCAATCCCAGGCCATCGGCAACGCCCGCAGCCCCTTCCACGCCATGCAGGTCAGCCACGCTGTTGCCGAGCATCTGGAAGCCGCCGCAGATGCCGATCACCTTGCCGCCATAGCGCAGATGCCGCTGCAAGGCCTCCGGCCATCCTTGCGCCTTCAGCCACACCAGGTCGCCACGCGTATTTTTGCTGCCCGGCAGGATGATCAGGTCCGCGCCGGGAATCGGCTGGCCGCTACCGATAAAGCGCAGGTCGACCTGCGGATGCGCGCGCAGCGCGTCGAAGTCGGTGTGATTGCTGATGCGCGGGAATAGCGGCACGACTACCCGAAACGCGCCCCGGCCGTTTTGTTCGGATTGAATGGCATCTTCCGCGTCCAGCGTCAGGCCGTGCAAATACGGCAGCACTGCCAGTACCGGCTTGCCGGTGCGCTGCTCCAGCCAGTCCAGTCCGCCCTGCAGCAAACCGATGTCGCCGCGAAAGCGGTTGATGACGAAACCGATCACGCGCGCGCGTTCGCTTTCGGACAGGCAATCGAGCGTGCCGACGATGTGGGCGAACACGCCGCCGCGATCGATATCGGCGACCAGAACGACCGCGCAGTCGACCGCCTCGGCAAACCCCATGTTGGCGATGTCGCGTGCCCGCAAGTTGATCTCGGCCGGGCTGCCGGCACCTTCGACGATGATGGCGTCGTACTGCACGGCCAGCCGTTGATACGACGCCAGCACAGCCTGCATCGCGGTGGTTTTATATTGGTGATAATCACGCGCGTTCATGTCGGCCCGCACCTGGCCATGGACCACGACCTGCGCGCCGATGTCGCTGGAAGGCTTCAGCAAAATCGGATTCATGTCGCTGTGCGCTTGCAGTCCCGCCGCCAGCGCCTGCAAGGCCTGACCACGGCCGATTTCACCGCCGTCGACCGTCACGGCGCTGTTATTTGCCATGTTCTGCGGCTTGAAAGGCACCACTTTTACGCCCCGGCGCGCCAGCAAACGACACAGCGCCGCGACCAGCGTAGTCTTCCCGGCGTCCGACGTGGTGCCCTGGATCATCAAGGTCTTGTAGGGGAAATTCATTGGCTATCCAGTCTGCGGCTACGCACTTCATCCAGCTTCTCGGGCGCATCGCCGTGCCATTCGGCCAAGGCCTGTTGCAGGCGCTGCCAGCCGGTTTCATCCGGCGGCAAACCAAGCCGGATGCCGCCTGCACCGCGGGTAAATAACCTGACCCAGATCGCCCGTGCCGCCATGTGCTGCAGGAATGCTTCGGCACGCGGTTCGGCCCACCACTGGTACAGCGCGCTGCCGCTGCTGCCGATATTGTTCTGCGCCAACAGCGCGTGCAGGCGCTGCCCTTGCTGCAGCAACTGCTGGCGCATCATCTGTTGCCAGTTCACATCGGTCAGCGCGGCATGCCCGATCGCCTGCGCCGGGCCGCTCACCGACCATGGTCCCAATTGGTCGGCGAGTCTGGATAACAGCGCCTTTTCTGCCGCCACAAAGCCCAGGCGCAAGCCTGCCAGGCCAAAGAATTTTCCCACCGAACGGAGGACGATCAGACCCGGCCTATCGGCCCATGGCGCGACGCTCAGCGCCGGCGTGGTGTCGGCGAAAGCCTCATCGACGATCAGCCAGCCGCCACGCGCGGCAAGCTGCCCGGCCCATTCCAGCAACAGCGCGACCGCAACGCGCGCACCGGTCGGATTATTCGGATTGCACACCACCATGACGTCGCAGTCGGCCACCGCAAATGCCAGCTCCGCATAAGCAACCTCGCGCACCGCATGGCCCACGCGGGCCCAGCAATGCGCATGCTCCGCATACGCCGGTGCCGCCACCGCCACCCGGGCCAGCGGGCGCAGGCATGGCAAAGCCTGGATCGCCGCCTGCGTGCCGGCCACCGACAGCATCGCAGGCGCCCCGTAATACCGCGCTGCTGCAACTGCCAGCCCGCTGTGATCTTCGGGCAAGCGATGCCACGCATCCGCCGCCAGAGCCGGGACCGGGTACGGCTGCGGGTTGATCCCGGTGGAGAGGTCAAGCCACTCGCTGCGCGGCCGCCCGAAGCGGGCGATGGCCGCGTGCAGATTGCCGCCGTGCTCAAGCATGTTTATCCTTTGACATAAATAATAATTGCGCAAACCGACAGCAGCATCAGCCATAACAGCGCGCTGCGCAGCACCAGTTGCCATGCACGCTGGATGTCGGCGGCGCAGGCCTCGGTGCCGCTGCCAAGCGGCGGCCGGATTTCGAGCACGCCGTCGTAGCTGGCCGC
Source organism: Glaciimonas sp. OK215 (assembly GCF_057787885.1). Lineage (NCBI taxonomy): Bacteria > Pseudomonadati > Pseudomonadota > Betaproteobacteria > Burkholderiales > Oxalobacteraceae > Glaciimonas > Glaciimonas sp. OK215. The sequence goes on along the minus strand of NZ_CM173544.1, from coordinate 6,104,987 downwards.
CCCGCCCAACGCCAGGCCCAGCGCACCGGCACCGGCGGACATCACCGGGCCGGCGTTCGGACTCGGCCAGGTGGGTGCCTGCGCGCGCCAGCATTGGAGCGCCAGACGGGTCTGGCCCAGCAGCGCATACGACCAGGCAGTCAGTCTTGCCGGTATCCAGTTAAGCGCGTCGTCAACACGTGCGGCGACCCGCCCGAACAGGTTGTAGCGGGCGGTCCGGTAGCCCCACATCGCATCCAGGGTATTCACCAGCCGGAACAGCAACGCGCCCGCTCCGCCGGCGACGACAAACCAGAACAGCGTGCCGAACACGGCATCGTTGCCGTTTTCCAGCAAGGACTCCACCGCGGCCTTGGACAAATCGGCCGGCTTGGCGTGTGCGGTATCGCGACTGACGATGCGGGAGGTCAGATGACGAGCCGCAGGCAAATCGCCGGCAGCGATGGCCTGCGCAATCGGCACCGTGTGGTCGCGCAAACTGCGCAAACCGATGCAGAAATACAGCAAGACCGCATGTGCGGTCAGCGCGGCCATGGCCGGCAGGGCGTGCAAGGCCAGCGCGGTTGCCAGCACCGGCGGCAGCACCGCCAGCATCCATGCCAGTGCGCCGCGCCCGATTTGCCGGACAGGCGGTGGCCGATTCAGGCGCCGCTCCAGCAAGCCGGCGAGCCGCCCGAAACCGACCAGCGGATGCCAGCGCCGCGTCTCGCCCAGCAACAGGTCCAGCGCCACCCCGGCCAGCGCCAGCAAGGCGATCGCCGTCATGCTCAGGCCGCTCAGCATGTCGTGTCTTTCAGCATCAGCGGCAAACCGGCGGCGACGAATACGGCGCGTTCGCAGCCGGCGGCCACGGCCTGGTTCAGCCGCCCCGCCTCATCGACAAACCAGCGCGATATCGCACCATACGGCACGATCCCCATCCCGACCTCATTCGAGACCATGATGACGTCGCCCGCTGCGTCGGCCAGCGCGTGCAGGAATGCTGCACGCTGTTGATGGAACAGTTGCGGCGGGATAATCTTGCCGATCTCCGGATAATTTTTTTCCTCTGAAAACAGCAGATTCGATAACCACACCGTCAGGCAATCGATCAACAGCACTCGATCCGGCGCACTCCATTCGGCAATGGCGGCGCCAAGCATCAGCGGCTGCTCCACGGTCTGCCAGCCGGCAGGGCGTTGCGCCCGGTGCAACGCTATGCGCGCCTGCATTTCGCTATCGCCCTCGGCGGCCGTGGCGATGTAAATCACTTCGCGTTGCGTCGCTGCGGCAAGCCGCTCTGCATGGCTGCTTTTGCCGGAGCGGGCGCCGCCCAGCACCAGCGTGCGTATGGTCTTGCCCTCAGTTTTGCTATCCATGATGGTTGTCCTCAGGGGGCAGCTTGGTCGCTACCTCGATATCGTCACGCCAGCCGTTCTCGGAAACCAGATCCTGCAGGCGCTGGCGGCTGGCCCACCCTTCCTGTTCCAGCATCGGCCGCGGATAGAACGCGGCGACATGACCGAGGCAGAGGATTGCCACCGGTTTGGCATCTGCCGGGATCTGCAGAAGGCTGCTTAACGCCGCCGGATCGAACAACGACACCCAGCCCATGCCGATCCCTTCGGCGCGCGCCGCCAGCCAGATATTCTGAATTGCACAGGAGACCGAACTGAGGTCCATCTCCGGCAGCGTGCGGCGCCCGAATACATGGCGGTCGCGACGCCCCATCAATGCCACCACCAGCAACTCGCCGCACTCGCGCACGCCCTCGACCTTGAGGCGCATGAATTCGTCTTCGCGTTGCTCCAGCGCGCGTGCGGTCTCGACGCGCTCCTGTTCAACCAGCGCATGAATTTTCAGCCGCAAGGCCGCATCGGTGATGCGGATGAAACGCCAGGGCTGCATGAAGCCGACACTGGGCGCCAGGTGCGCGGCCTGCAGCAGACGCTGCAACAGGGCAGGATCAAGCGGCTCCGGCAAAAAGTGGCGCATATCGCGCCGTTCTGCAATCGCCTTGTAGACGGCCGCAATCTCGGCATCATTGAATCGGTTCATGGCAGGAACAGCCGGGCGGCTGCGGTGGGATTGGAGGGGAAATAGCAATGCAGATAACTGGCCGTGATACGGCCCCGCTGAAATATTTTTTCTCCGGCGGAGGTGTTGTAGAGCCGCTCGCCGCTGGCAATCGGCGTCATCCCGGTGTCGATCAGCGAATGATGAAAAGTATGCGCCCGCAGTACGCCGCCCGGCAGCGGCGCAGACTGGTATCCCAAGCCCTGCAGGCGCGTTTGCATGACCGCATGGCCGGGCAACAGGCCGCTCATGGCGGCGCGCTGCCCGGCTTTATCGGTCAGCGATTCCAGCAGATACAGCATGCCGCCGCATTCGGCGAAGATCGGCTTGTTGCGTGCATGGTGCTGCAGCAGCGCGGCCTTCATGGGCTGGTTGTCCTGCAATGTTTGCAGATGCAGCTCGGGATAACCGCCGGGCAAATACAGGCTATCGACTTCGGGCAAGGCGCTGGCGCTGAGCGGCGAGAAGAAATGCAGTTCTGCGCCCAGCGCCCGCAGGCAATCCAGATTGGCAGGATACAGAAAAGAGAATGCGGCATCCCGGGCGACGCCTATCCTGACACCGGAAAGTAACTGCGGCGGCGGTGGCAGCGCCGGGCCCTGGCTAGTCTGAAAGGCCACGGTGGCGGGCAGTTGCGTCAGTCCGGTTTGCCCGATGGCTGCAGCGGCCTGATCGATACGGGCGTCCAGATCGCTCACTTCCGCTGCCTGCACCAATCCCAGATGACGCTCCGGCAGCGCGTATTGCGCAGCGCGCGGCAGGGCGCCGAAGTAGCGGATGTTGAAACCGGGCCGCAGGCCTTCCTGCAGCATCTCGGCATGGCGTGTGCTCGCCACCGAATTGGCCAGCACGCCGGCAAACGGCAAACCCGGGCGGTAATGCGCCAGCCCATACGCCAACGCGCCGAAGGTCTGTGCCATGCCGCCGGCATCGATCACCGCCAGCACCGGCACGCCGAGCAGGGCGGCCAGATCGGCGCTGCTCGGTTGACCATCGAACAAACCCATCACGCCCTCGATCAGGATCAGATCGGCATCCTGGGCAGCGTCATACACCATCTGGCGGCAGGCCTCGGCACCCGCCAGCCACAAGTCCAGCTGATAGGCCGGATGCTCGCCACCGGCGGCACGCGCCAACAGCATCGGGTCGAGGAAATCGGGCCCGCTCTTGAACACCCGCACCCGCATTCCGCGCGCGGCGTGATGCCGCGCCAGCGCCGCCGTCACGGTTGTTTTTCCGTGATGCGATGCGGGGGCGCTGATGAACAGCGCGGGTACGTGGCGGGGCTCAGGCATTAGTCTGCTCACTCTTCAATCTGTTGAAACATGCTCAGAACTCGACGCCTTTTTGCGCCTTGATCCCCTGCGTCTGATACGGGTGCTTGAGAGGGCGGAATTCGGTCACCAGATCGGCGGCCTCGATCAACGCATCTGGAGCGTGACGACCGGTGACCACAATGTGCAACATCTCGCGGCGGCCGGCAAAGGCCTGCAGCACTTCCGCCAATTCCAGATACTGATAGCGCAGCACGATATTCAGTTCGTCCAGAATCACCATGTCGTAGGAAGGATCCTGGATCATCCGCAGCGCTTCGGCCCAGCCGGTGGCGGCGGTTTGCATGTCGGCGTTGCGGTCCTGCGTGTCCCAGGTATAGCCTGCGCCGACCACATGAAAATCGCAGTTTTCATGGCTACCCAGAATGTTGCGCTCGGCACTCTCAAGTGCGCCCTTGATGAACTGCACCACGCCCAGTTTCATGCCATGCCCGAGTATCCGCATGCCCATGCCGAACGCCGCCGTCGATTTTCCCTTGCCGGTGCCGGTGTTGACGATCAGCAGGCCTTTTTCCTTTTGCGCGGCGGCTTTCTTTTTCTCGAAGCCTTCTTTATGGCGCTGGGTCATGCGTTTGTGTGATGCTTCGTCGGTTTTCATGTCGATCTCCATTTTTGGGATTATTTCCAGAGCGTTCCGCTCAGGTCGGACAGCATGGCCGCCACTTGCGCGCGGCGCAGGTGATAGCCGATAAACACCAGCTCGGATTGGCGCGCCGCCGGCTTGCCCTGATCGACGCTGGCGCTGACGCGGGTGCGCACGCCTTGCAGCAGCACGGCATGCGCCGCATCGCTGCTGCCGATAAAGCCTTTGCAGCGCAATACGGGCGCTGCGCGGGCGACTTCCGTCAGCGCCGTTTTCAGCCGCTCGACCGATTGCCGGCCGGCGCTGCGCAGGGTGAACGACATCCAGCCCGGGTCTTGCTCGTGAAAGTGTTTGTGGGTGGCGAGGCCGTGGCTGTGGGCGGCCAGACCGGAATGCGCGTGACCGTTCAGCCGGTTTTGATCCGGCAACACGGCGGCATCCGGTCCCGGCATGCGCGCCGCCGGCGAATACACCGGTACATAAGTATGGTTGTGCGCCAGTTCTTTGGCCTGATGCAGGCGCAGGCCCAGCGCCAGACGGATGTCGAGCCGGGCTTGATAGGCCAATTCCAGGAAACGCACATTCGGGGCGCGCTCGCGCACCCGCGCTTCCGCCAGCAACAGCGCGTCGTCGTCCAGCGCGTCGATCTTGTTGAGCACCACCACATCGGCATATTCCAGCTGCTGCTCAAACAAGCTGGCAATCGAGGTCGCCGCCGCATCCGCGCCGGGTTCAAATGCATCGGCCAGCAACAGCGGCGTATCGACCACCGCCAGCGTCGCATCCAGCACGAACGCAGCCACCAGCTCCGGCCCCTGCAGCAATTCCATCACTGCGGTCGGCAACGCCAGGCCGGACGTTTCGATCAGCACGTGATCGACGCTGGCGCGGCGCGCGGCAATCGCCAGCATGGCCGGGATGAAGTGCGCATCGTCGCCATACGCGATCAGGCCGTGCGGGAAGTCGTGGATCCGGATGTGATCATGCCCGGCGGCAACATCGCGCAGCAGCGCGCCATCGACGGCCACTTCGCCGAATTCGTTGATCAGCAACGCCAGCCGGCGGCTCTGACGGCGCTGGACCAGGCCGCTCAGCAGCGTGGTTTTTCCGGAGCCGAGAAAGCCGGTGACGATGGTGACCGGTATCGGCTGCATCATGCCGACGCCCACTGCCGGAGTTGCGCCCGCACCGCGTCGAAGGTCGACACCACCAGCGGATAATTCATCGGCGGGCGCTGCACCACCAGCATCGGAATGCCTAGTGCGGCGGCGGCATCCGCCTTGGCCTGATAGCCGCCGGCAGCGCCGGAATCCTTGGTGACGATGCAGTCGATGTTCCAGTCGCGCCACAAGGCCTGATTGAAGTCCTTCGAAAACGGTCCCTGCATCGCGCATAAATGGCTGCGCGGCAGGCCGAGATCCAGCGCGCGCTGGATGAATTCCGGTTCAGGGGTGACGCGGGCGAACCATTGATATGCATTGGCGTTGGGCGTCTGCAAAAAGCTGCCCAGATCCTTGGAGCCGGTCGCCAGAAAAATCCGCTTGCCGCTCGCCATCGCGCGTTCGGCGGCTTCGGCCATGCTGGCGCACATCTGGCTACCGCCAGTCGCCATCGCGCTCGGCCGTTCATAGCGGACATAGGGAATCCCCAATTCCTGCGACAGGCCCATGAGCTGTTCGGAGATGATGTTGGCATACGGATGCGTGGCATCCACCAATACCCGGGCGCGGCTTCTTACCAGCGCCTGGCGCCGCGCTTCCACGCCCTGGCGTCCGGCCCAGACGCTCAGGCCCGGACAATCCTGCAGGGCGACTGCGCCACCGTATTCGGTCGCGGCGGAAACCACTACCGGCTTGCCATCGGCCGCCAGCATCTTTGCCAGCGCGTTGCCGTCGCCGGTGCCGGAAAACACCCAGGTCGCCTGTTCCGGGAAGTCCGCGCTGCTATCGGTGGCGAGCAGCGCGGCCGTCTCCGGCGCATGCCAGTCGTTGTACCCGCGCGGCGTAAACATCTGATCGCGCTTGCGCTGGGTGAAGCGATTGCCGATGACGATCGTGGTCAGCATGTCGAACTTCAGCGTGGGCAACTGTTCCAGGCGATAGATGGCGACTTCCTGCCCGGGCCGATACGCATTCTTGACGACGCCGCACAGTGTCCCGGGGGACTTCGACTCCAGCATCAGATTCAGGATCCGGTACACGCCTTCCTGACGGCCTGCGCTCTGCACGTTGTACAGCACACAAGCCAGATCGGCCTGCGCAATGTGGCGGGCGCGCTGCTCGATCCAGTCCCACGGACACAGCAAGTCCGACAAACTCAGCGTGGCGAAGTCATGCGACAGCGGCGAGCCCAACAACGATGCGCAGGCGTTCGCGGACGTTATTCCGGGGATGACATTGACGCTGAAAGTATCGTCTTCGCGGATTTCGTCATAGGCCAGTGCCGCCATCGCATAGATGCCGATGTCGCCGCTCGAAATCAGCGCCACCGTGGCGCCGGCGCGGGCCTTCTCGATCGCCAGCAACGCGCGCTCGCGCTCCTGGGTCAGCGGCGGGGTGTGGATTTCCTTGCCGGCGATCCAGGGCGCGATCCAGCGCAGATACAATTCATAGGCCACGATCACGCTGCTCTCGCGCAATGCCTTTTCGGCACGCGGTACGATCAGGTCGGCAAAGCCGGGTCCGACCGATACCAGATTCAATACGCCACTCATATTTCCTGCTCCTGCACATTCGTTGTATTCAACATATCTTCCACTATCGCCACCGCCACGCCATTGACCGCCGTCTTCGGCACGATCAGCGCACCGCGCGGCGAGGCGATCAGCGCACAAGGCTCGCACACGCCATCCAGTCCGACGTTCTGACGGACCCATGCAGACGGTTGCGAGACCCAGGGCCGGGCCGCGACCGTCGCGTGGGAAAACACGCGCAAGGGCAGCGCATGCTGCCGGCAAAATGCCAGCAAGCCCGGCTCGTCGGCCTTCAGGTCGACGGTAGCGATCTCTCTTACTTCAGCCAGATTCCTCTCTCCCAGCGCGGCCAGCACGGCGGCGCCGATCTGCTCGGCGGACACGCCCTTGCGGCAGCCGATCCCGAGTACCAGCGGTTTGAGCGCCTCGGTCGCGGTGGTGATCACCGGCACCGCGCCGATCGCCGCCGCCGCCCGGTAGGCCAGCTGATTGGCGCCGCCTTCGTGTCCAGCCAGCAGCGCTATCGCGAAACGTCCGGCTTCATCCATCGCGACCAGTGCCGGATCGCTGTGTTTGTCCTGTGGCAAGCCTTCCAGAAAGCGCACGGCGATGCCGGTGGCCCCCAGCAGCAGCCACTGACGGTGCTGCCGATAGTTCAGCCCGAACTGCTGTTTCTGGCTTGCCGTCGGACTATCTATAGCGGTCAGCCATGGCCGATAGCAAGTGCCGCCCAGCCGGGATTGCAGCAACGCACCCAGCGCCTCGGCCTCGGCGCGCACCAGCCAGATTCCCAATGACAAATCGGTTGGCTTATTCACAGGCAACCTGCTTTTTTTTCACCTTCTTCACGACCCGGAACAGATGCGTGAATTCCTTCGAGTACAGACTGGACTCGACCTGCTGCCCGCGCTCCAGCGCCGCTCCCACCAGCATCATCGTGGTCAGGTTCCAGCTGCCGCGCTTGGTCTCGGCCAGTACGGTTGCCAGCGTGCCTTCATAGATCTTCTGTTCCGGCCAGGTGGCGCGATACACCAGCTTGACCGGCGTTTCGCCGGGATAATGCAGGCGCAGATCGGTGACGATCTTTTTCAGATGCGGACCGGACAGGAAAATGCACATCGTGGCACGGTGTTCGGCCAGCCTGGCGATCGCTTCCGCCTCCGGCACCGCAGAGGCGCGGCCGGAGACGCGCGTCAGGATCACGGTTTGCGATACTTCCGGCTTGGTCAGTTCGGCTTGTACCATCGCGGCCGCGGCGGTAAACGACGACACACCCGGCACGATTTCATAGGCGATGCCCAGCGCTTCCAGGCGCCGCATCTGTTCGGCAGTGGCGCCGTAAATGGCCGGGTCGCCTGAATGCAGACGCGCCACATCGCAATCGCTTTGCTGCGCCCGCAGGTAGCAGGCCTGTTGCTGTTCCAGATCCAGCGTGGCGGTGTCGATCAGCTCGGCATCCGCACGGCAGTGCTGCAGCATCGCGGTCGGCACCAGCGAGCCTGCGTACAGCACCATGCCCACGCGTCCCAGCAGATTGGCGCCGCGCAATGTGATCAGGTCGGGTGCGCCGGGACCGGCGCCGATGAAATAAACCTTCATGCTTATCTTTTCTCTCTTGGTGTTTTGCGTATCAGCAGCGTCGCCAGGTAACCCATCGCTTCGGTGGCCGACAGCGTCGTCACGTCGGCCGCCAGCAGCTCGCCGGCGAGGCCGATGCGGCGGGCAAAGGCGCAGTGTTCGGCGATCCCCATTTCGCGCAGCAAGGCCAGCACCCACGGCAGGCGCGCACCGACCTTCATCAGCACCACGACGTCATGGCTTTCAATCTCCCGGCGCAGCTCCGCGGCATCTTCGGGACACGGCAAAATCAGCGTGCGCTCCTTGCCTTCGCCCAGCGGCCAGTCGAGCGCCGCTGCGGCTGCGGCATAGCTGGTGATGCCGGGGAAGGTGCGGTGCGGCAATTGCGGCAGCCGCGTCAGCAAAGCGGCGAGCACATACCCGTAAGTCGAATAGGTCATGGTGTCGCCGATGGTCAGGTAAGCCACATTCCGGCCCGCCGCCAGTTCGATGGCGATGGCATCCGCCAGCTGCGCGTAATGTTCGCTCAGCACGCTGCGATCCGGGTCCATGTTGAATGCGATTTCGCGCAGGCGTTCCGATCCCGGTGTCAGTCCCAGATCAATCCCGGCCAGACATTGCAGCGCCACCGACGTGTCGGCGCTGCGCGCCCGTGGTGCGTAAATCAGGTCGGCTTGCTGCAAGGCCGCCAGCGCCGCCAGCGGCAAATAACCGGCCGGCCCCGGGCCGACGCCAACGCCCCAGAAGGTGCCGACGCCGTCAGTTGTTTTGATATCAGTCATGCGTTCTGTCCCAGCGAATTACCATGCAAATCAAACAGGCGGACTTCCACCCGGTCCACCGCCGGCACCCGTGCCTGTGCCAGCGCCGCGATCCGTTGTTCGATGTCAGTCCAAAGTGCTTGCGCATCGCCTGCATTCATTTCGTTCTTCAATTGTTCCATTGCCGCCTCCACTGTATTCGCGTTCGCCATTTTTTCTACCAGCGCCGCGGGATAACCGCGCTGCGCCGCCACCCTCGCCACAGCGCCCATGGCCATGTTGCTTTTGCTGGAATGGGTATCCCATACGCCATCCAGCACCTTGGCCAGCTTGCCCGGATGTCCGGCCAGCCATAACAGCGGCAAGCGGCGGCCCTGCTCTGCCAGTGCGGTCTGGGTGAAGTCCAGCGAGTCGCCCAGAAAATTGGCGATCTGCACCGAACGCTTGTCCGGCAGCCCCAGCACGTCCCTGGCAAACTCGCGCCCGATCTTGCCCGGCAGATACGCCACGCTGTCGGCATCGCCCGCGAGCGCCACCCGCACATACACTTCAATCGACGCGATCCACGACGCCATCGACATCGGTTCGACGATCCCGGAGGTCCCCAGAATCGAAATGCCGCCGACTATGCCCAGACGCGGATTGAACGTCTTGCGGGCGATCTCGGCGCCATTTTCGCAGCCTATGGTCAGATCGAACCCAGGATCGGCAGCGCCTTGCAGTTGTGCGGCCACGGCCTGCCGCATCATGTTGCGCGGCACCGGGTTAATGGCCGGCTCGCCCACCGCCACCCGCAAGCCGGGCTGGGTCGCGGTGCCGACACCCGCGCCGGCAAAAAACCGGACTACGCCAAGCGCATTCCGGCGGACTTCGGCAAAGATGGTCGCGCCGTGTGTGCTGTCGGGATCGTCGCCGCCGTCCTTCAATACTTCCGCACGAACTGTAAGTGCCACAGCCGGTCCCTGCCAGCACACGCGCATGATCGGCACCACCAGATAATGCACGCCGTCCGGCAACAGCACTTCCGCTTCCTGCACCTGTTCGGCATGCAGCAACAGCCGCAAGGCCGCCGTCACTGCCGCCGTTGCGCAACTGCCGGTCGTGCGCCCGCGCCGCAGGCCGTTCGGTGCCAGCACGCAGAGATCGTACTCGGCGCGCTCAGGCTCGATGTGTATGTCAGGCGGGCACATACCCGGCAAGCTGGTTTTGCGCGTCGATCATGAGCCCGTTGACCACGCTCGCGGCCCATGGCGATCCGCCGCGCGTGCCGCTGTTGGTAATCCGCGGCACTTGCAGGCAGCGGCGCAGATCGTCCTTGCTTTCGCGGGTCCCGACAAACCCGACCGGCAGGCCGATCACCAGCTGCGGCCGCCAGCCGTGTTCGCGAATCAGGCGCGTGGCTTCCATGATGGCGGTGGGCGCATCGCCGATCGCCAGCACGATGTCATTGCCGAACTTTTCAAAAGCGCGCCGCATGCCGGCAGCCGAACGCGTGATGCCTTGCGCGCCGGACATCAGATGGGTCTCGCGATCATGCACGCCGCACCAGGTTTCGATGCCAAGCTGCTCCAGCAAGGCGCGTTTCAAACCGGTTTGCACCATGGTCACATCGGTGACGATGCGCTTGCAGCGCAGCAGGGCGCGGATGCCGGTTTCGACTGCGCCCGGCGACAGATAAATATCGTCGACCGCATGAAAATCGCCGCTGGTGTGCACCAGGCGTTGCAGCACCGTCAGATGCGCGGCGGGAAATACCGACCAGTCGCGCCCGGCGGCGATGATGCGGAAACTCTCGGCTTCAATCGGATGCGGTTCGTAGGGCAGTATCCGCGTGGCCGGGGTTTCAGTTGAATTTGCCGCCGCCTCTTTTTCCAGCAAGCCGCGCACCGCTATGTGATGGGCGCGCTGCGGTTCGCCGACCTGCTCTTCGAAGCCGACGATCTGCACCCGATATTTGCACAATGTGCAGTTCATATCGGCGCGCCCGGCCACCGCCTCGCGCGCCCGTTCGATGATGACGTCGGCCACGTGCGGGTGCGCCCCGAAATAACCGGCTTTGATGATTTCCAGCCCGGCCTCGCGCTGCTGCAGATCGTCGGCGGCGGCATAAATCCGTTTCACCAGGACGCCGTCGAACAGGAAGAACGGGAGCACCAGCAGGCGTGCGAAACCCAGCTGGGCAGCGGCGCGCAAGCCATCCGCGACCAGCGGCCTGGCAGTCCCCGAATAGCACACCACGGCACTGCCGAAACCCATGCCTTCTTCCAGCATGCGCGCAAGTTTGGCGACTTCGCCATTCGCATCGGGATCGCTGGTGCCGCGCCCGACCAGTACCAGGCAGGTGTCGGCGCGGCGGATGGTGTGCGGCGATGCGGCTTCGGCGGCGACGATGCGTTCCTGCGCCAATTGCAATAGTTGAGGATGCAGATTCAGCGCTGCGCCGAAATGAAAATCGATGGCGGGATGTTCGCGTGCCATTGCCAGCACCTCGGCCGGCATGTCGTTCTTGGCGTGACGCGCGGCCAGCAGCACCGCGGGCACGACCGCTAGCTGTTTGCTGCCGGCGGCCAGATTGGCGCTGACGGCCTGGCTGATGGTCGGACTGGAAAATTCCAGATAGCCATGCGTGACCACCTGTTGCGGCACACGCGCACGGACCAGCTCGACCAGCGCCTCGAATTCACGCACGGCGTCCGGGTCGCGGCTGCCGTGACCGGCAATCACGATGCCGTAATCCGGCAGCGGGGAAGGCAGGTTCGACGGATTCACTTGACCTCCGCTGCCGCTTCGATCTGGCTAGCCATCGGTGCCAGCGTCCGTATCAACATGATGCTCATGTCGCTAAACTCCTTATGCGCGCATTCCGCCAGCGTGCCGTGCCATTCGGCCTCGGCGCGCGTCAGGTTTTCCCAGACTTCGGTCGGATGATCCGGAGCAACCCCCTGCTCCAGCAGATAGGCCGCGATATGCGGCGGCATGAACGAGCGCGCGGCATCCCAGGGACAGGGAATCACGATGGCATTGCGCGCATCGTTGAGTACATGCACCAGATGCCGCTTGAACGGCGTCAGGTCGCCGCGGCGATGGAAGGTAATGAACGTGGTTTCGTCAAAGCAGACCTTGGCACGCGAGGCCAGGATCTGCGCCGACGAAATCCCGGGCAAGGTCTCGACCGGATGGCCGCAGGCGCGCTCGACCCGCTCCAGGTATTGAAAACCGCTAAAGTGAATATCCCCCATGAACACCACCACGCAGCGCTTGCCTTCATGATGGGCCCTGGCCACCAGATCCAGCTGGGCGACCTGATCGCGGTAATTCATCAACACGACTTCGGCAGTCGCTGGAATGATGCTTTGGACGACGTTGACGACTGCGTCAAACCCCGCCACGACGTCAGCCGCGCGAATCAATTCCGCGCCGCGCTGCGTGAGGTAACCAATGTCGCCGGGACCGGCGCCGATACAGATGATCATTTTGGACTTTCTATTGCGCTGAATAATTTAAAACATTGTTGAAGCGTTGCCTATGCTTGCCGCTGTGTCACTGCATACGGGCCCGGATCGTCAGCGCCAGGCTCTCCGCGCTGAGTTGCTCCAGCGTCAGGCATTCGGCCCCCAGCGCCTCGGCCAGCTGCGCCGCCCGGCCCAGTCGCAGATAACCGTTTTCGGTATCCAGCACCAAGGCCGGCGTGCCGGCCAGCTGGCCAGCCATGTCGAGCGTCTCGCGCCACGGATCGCTCCCCGCAGTCAATCCGACGTTGGCCTTGCCGTCGCTGAGAATCACCAGCAATGGCGCGGCGCCGTGTGGCGCATGGCGTTGCAGGGTCTCGAAGGCCAGCTGCAAGGCATGCGGCAGCGGCGTCCGGCCGCCGGTCGGCAGCTCGCGCAAACCCTGTTCAGCCAGATCGACGCCACGCGTTGGCGCCAGCAACAGATGGGCAGCTTCGCCCCGGAATGCGATGACGGCGACTTCATCGCGCCGCTGATAGGCATCCGTCAACAACGTCAGCACCGCGCCCTTGACCGCCTCCATGCGGCGCTGCGCCGCCATTGAACCGGAGGCATCGACCACAAACAAGATCAGGTTGGCGGCTTTTCCGACCCGTATCTGCTGCTGCAAATCGGCGCTGGTCACTTGAAAATTGGCCGGATCGCGCAGCGCGGCGCTGCGCAAGGTGGCGGCAATGGCCAGACTGCCCGGGTGTGGATCGGGAACGCTGCGCACAACTCTTCCACGCACGGCATCTGCTGCATCGCTGCGCCGGCCCGCGACCATATTGGCGCCGTTGGCGTGAATGCTCGCCACCGAGATGTGGCGTGCCTTGGCGGCGGCGGCGATCGAAAATACCTGCTGCTGAGCTTCGGCATTCTCCGCGCTCGGTTCAGCCTGGTCCGACGCCTCTGATTCGCCGGTTTGCGCCAGCTCTGACGGCGGCGGAGAAGCCTGCTGCATCAGCTCATCGAGCTTGTCCTGATCCAGACCGGGCTGCTCGAACGGCTTGCGGCGACGGCGATGCGGGAGTACAAGCTGGGCCGCACCACGAACGTCGTCTGGCGTCACGCTACTTCGTCCTTCGAGTGCCGCCAGGGCGCGTGCGGCCTTGTGCATGACGATGTCGGCACGCAGGCTGGCGACCTCGAATTCACAGCACAGATGGCTGATCAGGTCCAGCAGCGCGTCGTCCAGCAGCACCGTCGGCAGCAGTTGTTGCGCCGCGCGCAGTTGCTGCCGCAACGCATCCTGCGCTCCCGACCAGAGTGCCGCATAGGCGTCCGGATCGGCCTCGAACCTGATCCGGCGGCGGACCACTTCGGCGCGCACGGTTTTCTCGCGCGGGGCCGTGACTTCCACCATCAGGCCGAAGCGGTCCAGCAGCTGAGGCCGCAAATCGCCTTCTTCCAGATTCATGGTGCCGATCAGCGTCAGGCGCGCCGGGTGCGCCACCGAGAGGCCTTCACGCTGCACCGAATTCACGCCCATGGCCGCCACATCCAGCAACACATCGACCAGATGGTCGGCCAGCAGGTTGACCTCATCGATGTAGAGAATGCCGCGATGGGCCGAGGCCAGCAGGCCGGGTTGAAAGGTCCGTGCCGCGCCTTGCAGCGCGCGTTGCAAGTCGAGCGTGCCCAGCACCCGGTCTTCGGTAGCGCCCAGCGGCAAGGTCACAAAAGGGACGTTGGCCGACGTGACTGTGCGCGCCGGATCGGTGCAGGCATCGCACAGGCCGCACGGCTCATCGGGACCGCAGTTGAAGGCGCAACCGGCGGTCCGCTGTATCGTCGGCAGAATCTCGGGGAGCGCCCGCGCCGCGGTACTTTTGGCGGTCCCTTTGTCGCCGCGGATCAGTACGCCGCCGAGGGTCGGATCGATCGCGCACAGCAACAGCGCGGTCTTCAGTTGCGGCTGGTCGACGATCGCGGAAAATGGAAAAGTCATAGTGGTCATGTCGTTGTTATCCGATGGCCTAGCCGGCACGCGGCGTTTCACCGCGCGCCTCAAGCAAGGTTTCGCTGCGCAGAAACAGTTCCCGCAGCGCCTCCAGCGTCTCCGGTTTGGGCGCGCTCCACATGCCGCGGCTGGCGGCTTCCAGCAGCCGTTCGGCGATCGCATTTTGCGCCCACGGATTGGCTTCTTGCAGAAATTGCTGCATCTCCTGATCGAAGGCGTAAGTGCTGGCGACCTGCTCGTACATCCAGTCCTCCATGACCTGCGCGGTCGCATCGTAGCCGAACAGATAATCGACGGTCGCGGTCAGTTCCAGTCCGCCTTTGTAGCCATGCCGCTGGATGCTGGCCAGCCATTTCGGATTGACCACGCGCGCGCGGAACACACGCAAGGTTTCTTCCTTCAGGTCGCGCACCTGGGCGCGCGCCGGATCATGGCTGTCGCCGAAATAATGCTTGGGCTGGGTGCCGGTAAGGGCGCGGATGGTGGCGATCATGCCGCCGTGGAATTGCAGGTAGTCGTCGCTGTCGAAGATGTCGTGTTCGCGGTTGTCCTGATTGTGCAGGGCGACCTGCACGCCGGACAGACGCACGCGGAACGCAGCGCGCTCGTCAATCCCCTGGGCGGCGCGGCCATAGGCATAGCCGCCCCAGTTGACGTAGGCCTCGGCGAAGTCGGCATCGGCCTGCCAGTTTTTTTCCTGGATCAACGGCAAAATACCGGCGCCATAACTGCCGGGCTTGGCGCCAAAGATCCGATACGCGGCCCGCCGTTTGGCTTCCTCCTCCGCAATGCCCTTGCCAACCCAGTCGCCCAGCTCGCTCAGATAATGTTTGCGGACGAAATTCTGCGTCAGCGGTTCATCCAGTATCAGCACGGCGTTGACGGCGTCGTCAATCAGATCGATCAGCTGCGGGAACGCATCGCGGAAGAAGCCGCTGATACGGGTGGTGACATCGATGCGCGGGCGCTTGAGTTGTTCCAGCGGGACGACTTCGACGCCGGTCAGCTGGCGGTTTTCCGGACGCCATACCGGCCGCACGCCGAGCAGCGCCAGAATCTGCGCCACATCGTCGCCGTGGGTGCGCATCGCGCTCGTGCCCCAGATGCTGATGGCGACACTTTCCGGATACGCGCCGGTTTCGCGCAGATGCCGCGTCAGCACTTCATTGGCGAGTTGCTGCCCCACGCGCCAGGCCGATTGCGATGGCACGCTGCGCGGATCGACCGAGTAGAAATTCCGCCCGGTCGGCAGGATGTGCGCCATGCCGCGCGTCGGCGAACCGCTCGGACCGGCGGGTACGTAGCCGCCGTCAAGGCCATTCAGCAAATTATCGATTTCGTCGGTGGCGCGCGCCAGATTCGGCACGAGATTGGTACAGGCGAAGTCGAGGACCCGGCGTAACGGCGCGAAGCGTTCGGCTGGCGGCGGCACGATCGCTTGCGACGCCGGACTTGCCGCTAGTCCTGCAAGCGGTCGCACCATGCCGCTTTTACCTTGCAGTTTTTTGGCCTGAGACAGCACGCTCACACGGCGCGTTGTGCTTGCAGGCTGCAACAACGGCGGGTTGACGGCAACGCTACTGCCGATGCCGCCGAACATCTGCTCCAGCACGATTGGAATGGCGGCGGCGGCAAAGTCTTGCGCCTGCAGCGCCTCAAACAATTGCCGGCACAGAACATCAATCGCATCCAGCGCATCGGCGCGGGTCACAATCGCGCACTGCGCCAGTCTCGCCAGTGCCGGATCGGCGTTCAGGCGGCGCCCCTTGTGGTCGAGGAGCAGGTCCATGTTCAGGCCGAACAGCCTGGCGACTTCTGCCTGCAGCCCGGGTATATCCTGATTCGGCAGGCGTACCAGCGACACCAGCATATCCACCAGCTGATGATCGGCGGGGCGCTCCCCCAGAATGTGCAAGCCGTCGCGGATCTGGGCTGCGCCCAGTTCGCACAGATAACCGTCCAGATCCTCGATCAGATGCGCGACGCCGGCGCCGTCCAGCGTGCTCAGTGCTGCGGGGAATTCTTCTTCATGGCTGTGCTCATGTTCGTGATCATGATGGTCGTGACCGGCATGTCCATGACTGTGGCCATGTTCGTGCTCATGATCATGATCGTGATGCAACAGTCTGGCCTGCAAATCACTGTCCAGATTCGTCTGTTTCACCAGTTCCCAGATTTGCTGCTGCAGCAACGGCAGCTTGCTCGGGTCCAGCACTTCGACCTGATAGTACTCGTCCACCAATTGCGTCAGCTGTGCCAGTGCGCCGTAGGTATCGGCGGTGGTCATCGGCGGCGTCAGGTGGTCCACCACCACCGCATGCGCGCGGCGCTTGGCCTGTGCGCCCTCGCCCGGATCGTTGATGATGAACGGGTAGAACAGCGGCATGTCGGCCAGCAGGGCATCGGGAAAGCAGTTTTCGGACAGCCCCACACCTTTGCCCGGCAGCCATTCCAGCGTGCCGTGCTTGCCGACGTGGACAATGGCGTCGGCGCGCCAGGTGTCGCGCAGCCAGCGATACAGCGCGTAGTAGTGGTGCGTCGGCGGCAGATCCGGCTGATGATAAATGGCATCCGGATCCATCCCATAGCCGCGCGGCGGCTGCAGCGCGACAAAGGTATTTCCCAGCTCGATGCCGGCCAGCACGACATGCTCGTCGTGCACGTAGGCCGCGCCCGGTGCGGCCCCCCATTGGGCGATCATGCGCGCCTGCATGTCCGGCGGCAGATCCGCCAGCCACTCTGCATATTGCGTTGCCGGCACGCGGCCGACGGCGTTGCTCAGTTGTTCCGCGCTCAGGTAGGTATTGTCGTAAGAGCAGCGATCGATCAGCGCATGAATCAGTGCGCTGCCGCTGTCAGGCAGTTCGCCAATCCGGTAGCCGTTGGCCTGCATGGCACGCAGGATGGACATCAGCGAGGCGGGCGCATCGAGGCCGACCGCATTCCCGATTTGCGCGGCCTTGCTGTTGGAGTTGGTGAACACAAACGCCACGCGCTTGTCGGCATTCGGCGTGTGCCGCAGGCGCGCAAACCGTTGCGCCAGTCCCGCCACCCGGGCCACCCGGTCCGGCAGCGGCGTATATTCCATCATCTGGCCGGCAGCGTTGCCGGCCCTGGTCTTGAACGACACCGGCACGCTGATGATGCGGCCGTCAAATTCGGGCAGGACGACGTTCATCGCCGCATCGAGCGGGTTCATGCCGCGCGCAGATTGCTGCCACTGATCCTGCGTCATGCCGCTGGTGATCGCTTGCAGCACCGGCACATTCAACTGTTCCAGCACCGCGACCGACCAGCCGGCCGGGGTCGCTGCGCCCGGCGTGATCTCGCCCATCGCAAACGCGGTGGTATTGATCAGCACGTCGATCAAGGTCTTGCTGCCGTCGCTGAAATAGCGCAGCGCGGTCGGCAGGGTGCTGGCGGCATCGGCTCCGCTGCGCAACGAGGAGGTAAACACCGGCAGCACATTCATGCCGCGTTGCTCCAGCGCCGCGATCAGCGCATCGATAAAGCGCGTGTTGCCGCTCATCCAGTGCGCGCGATAGAACACGATGCCGACACCCGGCCGCTCGCTCTTGTTCTGCGCGGCGTGCTCGGCCAGCCAGTCGGCGCTGGTGGCGCCCTGCGCCAGGTCGGGATGATAGATGCCGTGATTCGGCAACGGCTGGGCCGGCAGGTAGCCAAACCCGGTCAGCATCAAATGGTCCGAAAGATAACGCAGCAGTTGCGCCAGGTTGACGCTGCCGCCGGCCTGGAAATAGGCCAGCACCTGCTCGGCTACGGTGGAGGACACGGTCGACACCGCCGCCAGTTCCGGATCGGGTTCGCCGGTGCCGCTGATGGCGATCAGATAACAGCCTTGCTGCCGCGCATGGCGCAACAGCTCGCTGAAACCCGGCACCCCGCCCAGTCGCCCCAGCACCCGCAAGATGATGATGCGCGCCGCAGCCAGCTGGCCACTCAACAGATCCGCAATCTGGCGCTCGTTTTCCAGGGTCTGCAGGTTAATCCCGGCGACCGCCGCAAAGTCCTGCGGCAACTGGCCGATGGCGCTGTGCAGTACCGTCAGATCGTTCGCGGTGTGGGTCAGCAGTGCAATCTGCGGATGCGGTGGATGGGCTTGCTGATCAGACATCGGTTTCTTCCTGTGGCGTCACGTCGCCGCGGCCGAGCCGATGAAAAACCAGATCGGTGACCTCGCGGCCGTTTTCGAGATGTTCGGTAACGATGCGCTGTATCGCGTCGGCGTCTTCGCAGCGATACCAGATGCCTTCGGGATACACCACCGCCAGCGGCCCCTGGTTCTTGCAGGCAACCATGCAATGGGTGCGGGTGCGCTTGACGCGCAACTCAGGGCGCGCATCGATGGCCTCGCCAAGGATGCCGAACATGGCTTCGGCCCGCACCCCGTCTTCGGTACAACGCGGGCCGGTACACATCAGGATGTGTCGGGAGTGGGTTCTCATAAGCTTTTCTTCGGGAACTGCAACTGCTGATGCGGTGATTTCGGTGAAAGGACTTACGACGATGAAGAGCGGCGTTCAGGGCCGGCTGCAATTTTACGCAAAATACCGGCCCTGAACGCCGCAACACCGGTTTTATCAGGCGGCGGACGCCAATTTTTTATACAGAAAACCAAACGCGCCACCCAGCGCCAGCCAGAACAGGGCGTTGGCAATGGCGGTCGCATAGACGAATGCCCGTGCCAGCTCGGCGGGCGCCGCGCCGCCATGTATCTGCGGTTGCGGTGCGCCAACCAGATGGGGCGCCAAAAGCAGCAGCACGGCCAGCAGTTTCAGCGTCCAGTGGCGTCCAAACACCAGCAGCGCCAATGCCACGGCGGTCAAGCCGGCGGTAGCGCTCCACCAGAGTTGACGCTCCAGCAATGGCGCGGCTTGCGTGCCCGGCACTTCCGGCGCGAGGCCAAGCGCAGGCGCCACGAATACCACCAGATAACCGGCAACGCCCCACAGCAAACCCTCACGCCAGCCGCTGACGCCGCCGCGCAGCAGGATGGCTGCGCCCAGCAACAGGGCAAAGCCGACTGCCATCGTGATATTCGCCATCGCAGTGTAGAGCGTACGTTCGGTGCCGTTGGCCGGCTCCCACTCCGGCTCGGCCTGGGCATCCGCCTGCATATGCTCGTGCTCATGCGTGTGCTGTTGCAACGCAGGCAACGTCAATGCGGCATGCGCGGCCGCTTCTTCGTAGACTTCAGCCTGGGCGATGATCGGCGTTACCTGGATCTTCTGCACGCCGGTCAGCAGCAATCCGGCGAACAATCCGGTGAGCAGCACTGCCGGCAGGAAGCGTTTGACTATCGATAAGTTACCCACGTCGGCCCCGGCTCAATGACACGGGAAACCGGCCGAATGACGGCCGTCGTGGGCGGCATTGTGCAGTTCGACACTGTGCGAGAAACCCATCGCATAGACCAGCACCAGACCCGCAACGGCGCTCAGCAAAGCCGGAACAATGCGGTCTTTCCAGGTGGTGGGCGCTGCCGCATCGATATGACCGGCCAGACCAGTTGAGAATGTTGACATGTGCGATCTCCCTTTTACAATTTTTACAACAATATGACTGGCACTGCATCACGCCGAAAGCGTGGGGCGACCAGGGTGGCATAGAGGTGCAGCAACGGATGCGGCAAAAAGCGAGGGGGAATACAAGACGGTGCACAGCAAGGCAATCCATCTGAATCGCCCGCCGCGATACAAACTGCATAAACGCTTCAGGCCGGTATCCGGGCTCACGAGCCGGAATCTCTCTTCAGAGACTCCAAAAGTTCGCGCCTTCCCATGCATTGCACAGTGGCGTACTGCAAACTTTTTACTCGCTTACCGTTGCGGGGGCAGCGTCGGAATAATGCCTGAACATGCACCGACTTCCCGTTTAATTTTACGCACGACTGTGCGCAAAACACCTAAAGCTATTGCTACTCGCGGAGTATAGGTTGAGGCTTATCAACTTGCAAGCCGAAGCTGGCCCGGATATCCGGCATACGGGATGTCAAGCGACACGCCGATGTTGCCGGATAAACTATCTGTTTCACTCGGGAAACATCGCGCTGATATCCCGATGACTCACCGCCCCGCCGGCATAGGTAAATGTGCCGTGTTCACGCAGCTCCTGCGCCGCGCGCAGAAAGGCGCCCAGCGCGGTGCGGGCAAGCGAGCCGCCGACGCTGACACGCTTGACGCCGAGCGCTGAAAGTTCAGCAAGGCTCAGTTGCACGCCTTGCAACCCCATCAGGATATTCACCGGCCGGTCTACCGAACTGACCACTGCCGCAATATCCTCTTTGCTCAACAGGCCGGGCGCATACAGAACGTCGGCTCCGGCTTCCTGATAGGCTTGCAGGCGCCGGATGGTATCGCTCAGATCCTGGCGGCCGACCAGGAAATTCTCTGCTCGCGCCGTCAGCATGAACGGAAACGGCAATGCGCGGGCGGCCTCGGCAGCGGCGCGAATCCGCTCGACTGCGAATTCATGTGTGTAAATTGGATCGTCATGACGGCCGGTTGCGTCTTCGATGGAACCGCCCACCAATCCCGTCGCCGCAGCAAGCCGAATGGTCTCCGCCACCGTTTCGGGACTGTCGCTAAAGCCGTTTTCAAGGTCGGCGCTAACCGGTAACGCAGTCGCCGACACAATCTCGGCGATATGGGCGAGCATCTTGCCGCGGCCCACCGAACCATCGCGCTGACCGAGAGAAAACGCATAGCCGGCACTGGTGGTCGCCAAAGCCTGAAAGCCCAAATGACTGAGCAGGCGCGCCGTCCCGATATCCCAGGGGTTGGGGATAATGAATGCGGCATCCGCTTGATGCAATGCACGAAAAGCACTGCCTTTTTCGAATTGCGTCTGCATGTGGCTCCTTGTATGTTGAATTGCATTGTTCCCAACTCTAGACGATCTGGATGCGTATGCACAGAAAAATTCCGTGCATCCGCAGTGATCTTAAGCCTGCCTTAATTTTTTGACGCTAGATTGAATGCATGAGCATTCAAATCCAAGGTTCCTGACCCGGCCCCGCAAAGGGACCTGGCCGTCATCAAGCCCGGCCAGGATTTTTATCCTGGTGGATCCTGACCGAACCTGTTGACACAATTTCCTGAAATCGACCCCACCTACACCGGGCAACATGTTTTTATTTTGGAGAAATCATCATGAAAAAGAGCATGCTCCTTGCCCTGTCCGGATTGCTGGCAGCGCCCGTAGTGTTTGCCGCCGATGCGAGCCAGGAACTACCTGCCGCTACCACTGCGGGCGTCGCGACTTATCTTTCCGGCGGGATTGGACAAGACGAAGCGACGGCCATCCAGCAGGAAGCAAACAAATATCCTGTTGAACTCGAATTCGTCGTTAAAGCCGCACCTCGGGATGAATTTACAGCCGATGTGCACGTCAAGGTGACGGATAAGCACGGCAAGCAGATCTTCGAAACCGTCTCCAACGGCCCATTTTTGCTGGCCCAACTACCGAATGGCCAGTACCGTGTTGAAGCGCAAAAAAATGGCCAAACCAAGATGCGCGAAGTGACCGTAAAGACCGGGGCGCACCAACGTCTGATTTTTGAATGGGATGCCTGAGCAGCGATTGTGGATCCCGGATTCCAGACTTGTAATCAGGGGGTGGCGGGTTCAAGTCCTGCAGCCAGCACCAATTCGATATTACGCATTAGAGTTTCCTCCGAATACCACGTCGACAAACCTTTGATCTTATGGGGCCAATGCACGAGAGCTACGTCAAGTTCGAACAGGAACTGGATCTAGAGGTCAAGCTCATAAACAAGGGGCCAAATGCGGCATCCAACGCAACATTATTGCCCGAGAGGTAATTTTGATCTGACCTGATGGCAATGTTGATGCGGATACTCAGCTATTGGGGCCGAAGACAATGAACGCTAGTTTGCCGGCTGAAGGTGATCAGCGTAAGGAACAATTATATTGTTGTCCTGAGTGACCAATCTCATGAGTTTTGGATGGATAAATATTTTCTCCTTACCAACTTCAATTTCTCGCAACACGCCGATCATCACCAAGTCCTTCAAATATCGCGACGCAGCTTGGCGCTGCGCGATATTTTTATCGACTAGATTCGCGATCCGGCAGTAGGGTTGTTCGAAAATGACATCAACCAATTCGCGCGTATAGATCTTGGGGAGTTGGTTTTTTACATATTCCACCGTGACATCTGCCAAGTCGCGAATGGCAGAAATTTTTGCTGTCGTCCATTTTGATGTTTCTTCGACCGCTTGGAGCATATACATGATCCAGGGCTCCCAGGCGCCATCTCTCGTCACACCCAGCAGAAGGCGATAGTAGTCTGCCTTGTTCGCAGTAATGTATCGACTCAGGTACAAGATCGGCAGAGTGAGTAGTTCTTCATGAATAAGATACAGGATATTGAGTACCCGACCGGTACGACCGTTACCGTCCCCGAAAGGGTGAATCGCTTCGAACTGGTAATGTCCTACGGCCATTCGTACCAGAGGATCGATGTCGACTTCGTTATGGAGAAATTTCTCCCAATTGCCCAACAAATTGCGCAGATTATCCTCACCGACTGGCGGTGTATAAATCACCTCGCCAGTCTGATGATTGGCCAGTTGCGTCCCGGGAACCCGCCGAATATTCATATCAGCGCCTTTCAAGGTGCAACAGATTTCAATTGCAGTAGCGGTAGAAAGTGGCCTTTCTTGTATCGAAACAAAACCGGCGCGAAGCGCGGTTCGATAGCGCAATGCTTCTTTCGTCGCGCCGTCCACCTGGGTATCACTTCCCTGAGCATGCTTAAAAATCAGGTCAGTTGTTGTGACAATACCCTCGATCGCCGAGCTATCTTTGGACTCCAGCAGCGGTATGATATTCACCAACATTGTCTGATTGGGAATCAACTCTGCAGCTTGTTTGAGCTCTGCAAGCGCGACACGTGCTGCAATACATCGCTTCAAAACTAATTTGGTTTCCAGCTCGGCCATCGGCGGCAACTGAGGAAGTTCGTTGTAAGGTTGATCAGGTTGCCAAGCAGAGACGGGTTTTGTCATGTTCTTTTAAGCTGGTTATTGCGACATATGTTGAGAATATGTCGTCAGCGGCGACATGTCAAACAAATGTGTCGCTAAAACTAAGTTTTGGCGACACATTTGCTTGTGAGGGCGGTATTGGAAAGATGCCGACAGGAAATGTTTTCTGCGAAAGGTAAGGTGTTTTTCGTAAAAAAAAGCATCATGTGCAATGCTACTCCATAGCGACATATGATGAATATATGTCGTTTCCTTTCCTAATCAGCGACATTTCGAGCCGGAGGGAATCATTGCCTCGCGAATACTGGTGATATGAATTCCACTTCTAAACATCTCCTCCAGCGGAATATTCAATTGCTCGACGATCCATTCCCTCTTTTTGAAGAAGCCTCTTGGCTGACGCTCAAAAAATCTTGCAGGGGAGCATTACTCGCAATCTGAGTTTGCACAATTTCACTCCGCAAAAACCGAACGGGGTAGGCAGCACAAGGCTTTCCAACAAGGTCGCTTTGCCAATTGCGGAGCAGAAAGTACGCTAAGTATTTGTTTTCATTATGTATTGCTTCGGACTTGAAAACAGAGGCCGCTTGGCTCCAGGAACCAAGCGGTAGGATATGCCCCTGCCCGCTTCAGCCCAGGATAAGCGGGATAAAGATTTTCTCTCCAGCGCGTTGCACCAGCAATGCGACATTCTTTCCTGCCTTATCGACCAGCTGACGCAATTGCTCCACGCTGCTCACGGGCGTACCGTTAAACGACAAGATCACATCGCCGCTCTGGATCCCCGCCACAGTAGCGGGTCCGGAGGCATCTTCCACCACCAGCCCACCGCGCACGCCGGCCTGTTGCCGTTCGTCCTGATTGAGCGGCCGCACCGACAACCCAAGCCGTCCTGGCGAACCGGCCGCGCTGTCGTTGCCGGCGGCTTGGCTGGCGGGCATTTCGCTGAGCCTGACCGCCAGTGTTTTTTGCGCGCCATGGCGGATCACGTCGATGCTGGCGGTGGTGCCTGGCTTGGCCTCGGCCACCAGTTCCGGCAAATCGGCCGAGCGGCTGATTGGCTGTCCATTGAAGCGCAGGATCACATCGCCGGTTTGCAATCCGCCTTTCTCGGCCGGGCTGCCCTTTTCCACCGAGCCGACCAATGCCCCTTCGGCTTTCGGCAAGCCGAATGAAGCGGCCAACGCCTGATTGACCTCCTGTACGCTGACGCCGAGATGACTACGCGTTACTTTTCCGTGCTGCACCAGTTGCTGCTCGACCTTCATGGCGACATCAATCGGAATCGCAAACGATAGCCCCTGATAGCCGCCGGTCTGACTGTATATTTGCGAATTGATGCCGATCACCTGCCCCTTGATATTAAACAGGGGCCCGCCCGAATTCCCTGGATTGACAGCAGCGTCGGTCTGGATAAACGGCACGTAAGTATCTTCCGGCAATGAGCGCGATTTGGCGCTGACGATCCCCGCTGTGGCGGTGTTTTCAAAACCGTAGGGCGACCCGATGGCCAATACCGGCTCACCAACCCTGATCAGGGCCGGGTTGCCGATTTGCACCGTCGGCAGATTTTTCGCGGCAATCCGGATCACGGCAATATCGCTCTGCTGGTCGGCGCCTAGCACCTTGGCCTCGAACTCGCGGCGATCGGTTAATTTGACCGTGACTTCCTGGGCGCCGTCGACCACATGCGCATTGGTCAGAATCAGTCCGTCGGCACTGATGATGAAGCCGGACCCCTGGCCACGCATGATCTGCGGCCCGCGCGGCGTCCGTAATTGGGGACCGAAGCGCTTGAAAAATTCGGAAAACGGGTCGTTCGGATCGAGCTGGGCTAGACCACCCTCGATGTCCGCGGTCGCGCTGGCCTTGGCCTTGCCGGTGACGCTGATGTTAACCACGGCCGGGCCCGCACGTTCGACAATCGAGGAGAAATCGGTTGCCACCGCCGTTGTGCTAGCGGCAACCGGCGCTGCAGCCGCAACGATGGCCGCCGCGTTGGCATCCGGCATGCCTGTGGCGGCGCCGTTGGAATGCATGTATATGCCCGCAACCGCCACCGACACGGCGACTGCAATCGCACTCCGGGAAAAAGTCTGGCGATTCATGCTGCTCTCCTTTGAAAATGGATAGGCCCATGCCGTTTCATCGCCTGTTCAGCCAGCCGCTTTGATAAGTGGACGACTGATGCGGAAATGAAACGCCTGATGGAACACAGCATAAATTCGAAAAATTAACCCAGACTTAAGAACCATCAGGAAAGTAAAAGATACCC
Organism: Glaciimonas sp. OK215; assembly: GCF_057787885.1. Lineage (NCBI taxonomy): Bacteria > Pseudomonadati > Pseudomonadota > Betaproteobacteria > Burkholderiales > Oxalobacteraceae > Glaciimonas > Glaciimonas sp. OK215. Next base: position 6,079,227 of record NZ_CM173544.1, on the reverse strand, counting down.
GCCCTGCCATCAAAGCGTGAATCGCACACTGGCGCATAGCCCATGTCCGGTATTGCTCAGGCTCACCGTCGCTCGATGGGCAGCGGCGATTTGCTTGACGATTGCCAGGCCCAGACCGCTTCCATGGAATTGCGCCTGCGTGCTGGGCACGCGATAAAAACGATCGAACACCCGCGGCAGGTCCTCCTCCGGTATTCCGGGGCCGCTATCCTGGACCGTTACCGTCACCGCGCCGGCGTCGGACGCGATGGCCACATCGACGCTGCCATGCCCGGGCGTATGACGCAGCGCATTCTCGATCAGGTTGTTGAAGAGCACGTGCAAAGCATCGGCGTTGCCAACCACGCTGACCGGCGGCGCAGCCGTGATCCCAAGGTCAATCTCCCGGGCCTCTGCGGCAATAGAGAAATCGGTGACGACGCTACGCAGCAATGCCGTCAGGTCGACGGCGGCATGCGGCTGCGCGAAAGCGCCCGGCTCCTGGCGTGCCAGGGTCAGCAACTGCTGCAACAGGTGCGTGGCGCGCTCCAGTCCCTGTTTCAGATCAGTGAAAGAGGCTTGCCGCTCGGCGTCATTGGTCGCGCGTTCGGCAAGTTGTACCTGGAGCCGCAATGCCGTCAATGGCGTCCGCAGTTCATGGGCGGCATCGGCGACAAACGCACGTTGCGCGTCGATCGCGGTTCCCAGGCGCGCCAGCAAATCGTTCAAAGCCTGCGTCAGCGGTCGAATCTCGCGCGGCAAGCCGCCGTCCTCAATCGCCGCCAGCGTATGGATGTCGCGGGTCTGGACTTCAGCCGCAGCCCGCTTGATCGGCGCCAGCCCGCGTCCGACCACCACCCAGATCAACATCCCCAGCAAGGGGACCAGCAGCAGCAACGGCGCGACGGTTCTGATCGCCACATGCGCGGCGACCGCCCGGCGCGCGCTTTGGGGCTGCGCCACCTGCACCACGGTATTCCCGATTTGCGCGCTATACACACGCCAGAGGCCGTTGTTTTGCCGGATATCGGTAAACCCGAGTTCGGCCTGCTGCGGCAATGTGGCGCGCGCATGCGAGTGATAAATCACGACACCGGTGTTGTCCCAGATCTGGATCAGGATGTCTTCACCCAAATCCGGCGCAACGTCCGGCGCAACGTCAGCGCCCGGCTCGATCGGCGCAAAAGCCTGGCGCGGCAACGATGCCACGATCTGTTTCATTTGATAGTCGAACACTTCGTTGGCTTCGCTGCGCGCCTGGAAATACAGCGCAACACCCGCAATCAGGATCGCCCCGGTCAAACCGAGCGCCAGCCATAGCAGCAGATTGCGTCGAATCGACGTCATTTGGCCACCACCATATAGCCGATGCCGCGCACGTTCCTGATAAAATCGCTGCCCAGCTTTTTACGCAGGGCGTGGATGTGGACTTCCACTGCGTTGCTCTCGATAGTATCGTCCCAGCCGTACAGTTTTTCTTCCAGCTGGGCACGCGACAGCACCGCTCCGGGCCGGTCCAGAAACGCGCGCAGCAATGCAAATTCACGCGCGGACAGATTGATCTGCCGACCTTGCAGCAGCACTTCATGGGTGGCTGGATTCAAGGTCAACCGGCCAAGCGCGATCAATGGATCGGCGCGCCCGGATTGTCGTCGCAACAAGGCGCGTATGCGCGCCGCCAACTCTTCGAGGTCAAATGGCTTGATCAAATAATCGTCGGCGCCGGCATCCAGGCCGGCGACCCGGTCCGCTACGGCATCGCGCGCGGTCAGGATCAGCGCCGGAATCCGGTTGCCACGCGCGCGCACCGACTTCAGCACTTCCAGTCCATTTTTTTTCGGCAAGCCCAGATCGAGCAGCAGCAACGCGTAGTCCTCCTGCTCCAGCGCGATTTCCGCCGCCCGCCCATCCTGCACCCAATCGACCGCAAAGCCGTCCAGCCGCAAACCCTTGCGCACCGCTTCACCTACCATCAGATCATCTTCGACCAATAACAAACGCATGGCGCCAGGTCCTTCAGCAAATCCGGTTAGCTCGCCGTTGCAGCTAGCTAACCGGAACAAACCAACGATGACATCAGTTTAGCGTTAAAGGATTAAGTGATTCTTAAGATCTTCCCGGGCTGCCCCGGGATGCACGTTCGAGGTCATATCTGCGGCGTCAATGCGAGCGATCCGATCCCTATTCCGCCGCCAGGGCGCTGATCGCTGCCTGGATCGTATTGCGCCACTTCATCTTTTGAAAAAATCCTTGGGCAACGTCGCCTTGAACCAAGTCAACGCGTTGAGGGTCATTACCCCGGACCGGCTGGTATCCAGCAAGGTCTTATTGACGCGGTCAAGAAGTCGCTGTTCGCCCTTGCGAATTCCGATGTAGCAGGGGCTGTCCTTGAGCGTAATCAGCAACTTTGTCTGGTCCCGTGTTTGCAAGTCGTCGATGGTCTCGATGACCGGGCTGCCGACGGCAATGTAGTCGATCTTCTTGTCGACGTAAGCCTGAACGATCTCCTTGGTACTGTCGAACTCGACCGGCGACGCGTGCGGCGCCGCTTTGCGCAGCTCGGTGTCCTCCAGACTGCCGCGCAGTACGGCGACACGGCGTCCCGACAAATCGGCAGCGGAGCCACTGCGTCCGAACACGCCCAGATACAGCGGTGCGTAGGCAATCGAAAAGTCGATCAAGCCCTCGCGCTCGGGGGTTTTCCCAAGGCTGGCGATGATCAGATCAACTTTGCCGCTTTGCAATAGCGGAATGCGCTCGGCGCTGGCAACCGGAACCAGTTCAACCGGCAGCCCCAACTCGATCCCCAGCATCCGTGCGACCGATATATCGTAGCCTACGGGTGCGACCCCTTTCATATACCCGAACGGGGGGAAATCTTTGGGCACCGCCACCCGCAGGACGTGACGCGCCTGGATTTGCGCGAGTTGATCGTGCTCTGCGGGCTGTGCCGAACTGCTCGCCGGCGCCGCGCAGGCCGTCCCCACGGCAAACAGCACTGTTGCTGCCAAGGCAAGTTGCCGAGGTAAACTTCGAACGGTTTTAACCAATCCGTGCATGCGGTTGGTGCGGGCGATGATGGTACTGTGATCGGGTATCGGCAACATGGATTTCTTTTCTGGTTTTTTGGATTACCGACTGAGCGGCTGGTACTGCACGGGATGTTCCAACTCCTGCGCCGGTCCGGTCGGGCGACTCGAACAAAGCGCGGCACTTGCGCTGACCTGCGCCCACTTGCGCAAGTGCAAAGATTGTATCGCTATCTTCATTGCTATAAGCCAACACTTCCTCAAATCTCCTTCAGGTCATCGCCATGCAATTCGGGATCAATGCGAACCAGTGAATGACACTGAGAATCCTGCTGGATTGCATGATTGTCTTGGCGTTTATTTTTTGAATTCTACTATTGAATTCATATTTTACATACAATAATTGGATGTAAAATGTTGTCCCTTTCCGGAGATCAGGGCGCATAATGCACGCGGTAAATCGCTCCGGCGAAGTCGTCACTGATGAGCAGGGATCCGTCGGGCATGACCAGCACGTCAACCGGACGTCCCCACACCAGTTCCTTGCCGCTGCCGTCCGTTTGCAGCCAGCCTTCGACAAAGGGTTCGTGGCGGACCACCCGACCCTGGCTATCAAACACCACCCTGACCACCCGGTAACCGATTTTTTTGCTGCGGTTCCATGAGCCGTGTTCGGCAATGAATGCGTTGTTCCGATAGGCCTCGGGAAATTGTTTGCCGGTGTAGAAGCGCATGCCGAGGGACGCGACGTGCGGCCCCAGCTTGACCACCGGCGGCACGAATTCGTCGCATTGGCGGCCAGCCGCAAATTCCGGGTCCGGCGTATCGCCCTGATGGCAATACGGAAAGCCGAAATGCTGACCGGTCTTTGTGATGTGATTGAGCTCGTCGCTCGGCATGTCGTCGCCCATCATGTCCCGCCCATTGTCGGTGAACCACAGCGAATGGTCGGTCGGGCTCCAGTCGAAGCCGACTGAGTTGCGTACCCCGCGCGCTACAACTTCCGCTGCGCTGCCGTCAGGTTTCATGCGCTGGATGTTGGCGAAGCGCGGGTCCGGATTGCAGATGTTGCAAGGCGCGCCGACCGGCACATACAGCCAGCCGTCCGGCCCGAAGGCGATGAACTTCCAGCCGTGATGGGTGGCGCCGGGGAAGCGAGCGCTGACCACAACGGGTGCAGGCGGATTGGACAGCCGATCGTCGATGCCATCCAGACGCAGAATCCGCGACACCGCCGATACATACAACCGGCCATCGCGGTAAGCCACGCCTACCGGCATGTTCAAACCCGCTGCAATGGCGTGTACCGCGCCGGCCCGCCCCTGTTCCAGCTCAACTGCATAGACCTTGCCGGCACCCATGCTGCCGACGTACAGCACCCCGCGTCCGTCTGCATAGCGACCCAGCGCCATCTCGCGCGCATTCGGGACGGCGTCGGTCAGCAGCTCGATATGAAACCCGGGCGGCAGGCGCAGCCGGTCAAGCATCAGATTGGCGGCCGCAGTCACATTGCAGAGCAACCCGAGCAGCCCGAGCAGAATAAACCCGAGTGCCGGGAAGCGGCGTTTGCATTGCCTTGTGACGATCATTGCGTAGCGCATCGGCATACTCCCATCCCGCTGTATCGGAAGACTAAAGCTACCTTGACCGGATAGCACACGCCGGTCAAGCGTCGCTGCGATAACCGTCAGCAAATAAGCAACACTGAATAATGTTTTGCAGTGCAGCAATCAGCTAAAATCCTCAACAGAACAATCACTTCAACGGGATGTAACATGAAACGTGTCATCTTCAATCAAAAGGGCGGCGTCGGGAAATCAACCATCGCGGTCAACCTCGCCGCCATCGCGGCGCACCAAGGCAAAAAGACGCTGTTGATCGACATCGATCCGCAGTGCAATTCCAGCCGTTATCTGATGGGCGACGCGGCCAAGGAGGCGACTCCCACTTTGGCCGACTACTTTCAACAGACCCTGGATTTCGTGATTTTCCCCAAGGCGGCGAACAGCTACGTGCACGCAACCCGTTTCGAGAACCTCGCACTGATTCCGTCGCACCCGGCAATCGGCGATCTGCAATCCAAGCTCGAATCGCGCCACAAGATCTATAAACTGCGCGATACCCTGGTTGAATTGGCGAAAGAATTTGACGAAATCATCATCGATACGCCGCCCGCCTATAACTTCTTTACCCAGTCCGCGCTGATCGCCGCCGACTGTTGCCTGATTCCGTTCGACTGCGACGATTTCTCACGCCAGGCGCTTTACACGCTGCTTAACAATGTGGCAGAGATCAGGGCCGACCACAATCCGGCGCTGGCGGTCGAGGGGATTGTCGTGAATCAGTTCCAGCCGCGCGCCAGCCTGCCGCTGCGTGTGGTCAACGAGCTCCTCGCCGAGGGCCTGCCGGTGCTGGACAGCAAACTCTCCAGCTCCATCAGGATTCGCGAATCGCACGAACAGGGGCTGCCGATGATTCATCTGGATGCGCGTCACAAGTTAAGCCATGAATTTATTGCGCTATATCAGGAATTGCAATCGGCCTGAGAATCGAACGCAAAACCGGCCGGCCTTATACCGACGCGCTTCCTCCCCTGCTGCTTGAATGTCTGTTGTTGAATTGGTACTTTACCGTCCAATTTAACCGGTTAAAACCGTTGACGACAAAATATCAGTCCGGTATTGTGCATTGCAGCACTTGTTGATTTTCGGCAACCTTTGGGGAGGTTCTTATGAAACATCGATTTATCGCTTCGTTGTGTCGGATCGTCGGGCTATTTGCGATCCTTGGTATTTTTTCCGGCGCAACGTTTGCGCAAAATGCGGTCAAGCTTCCTTCTTACCAGGTCAATCTGGGTCAGACCTCGGTGTCCGGCCTGTCGTCCGGCGCATTTATGGCGGCGCAATTTCAGGTCGCATTTTCCAGCACGCTGGTCGGCGCCGGGATTATTGCCGGCGGCCCGTTCTATTGCGCCGGCTCGTCACCGTTCACGCCTTTTTTGGTGAATGCCGCAACCATCTGCATGAATCCGCTTCCGGGCTTTGCGCCGAATGCCGCAGCCTTGCTGTCATCGGCCAAAATATTCGCCCAAGCCGGATTGATCGACAATCCCGCCAATCTGAAGACGCAAAAGGTCTATTTGTTCAGCGGCAAGGATGACCAAACAGTGACGACGTCGGTGGTGAACCAGACCGCAGCCTTTTACAAGCTGGCCGGCGTACCCTCGAAAAACATCCAATACGTACACAATGTCGCTGCCGGTCATGCCATTATCACCAACAATAATCAGGACGTTGCCTGTCCGAAAACCTCAGCGCCGTATATCAACGACTGCCACTTCACCCAATCGCAAAACATCTTGTCCTATATCTACGGCAAGCTGAAGCCGCCCGCTGTCAAACTCAGCGGGCAAATCATCCAGTTCGATCAGAACGAATTCGTGCAGTCCCCGATCTCCAGCATGGGCGATGCCGGCTACGCCTACATTCCGAAATCCTGCGAAACCGAGACTTGCAAGGTGCATGTGGCGTTTCACGGATGCGAGCAGGGCGCCACCAAGATCGGCAATCTTTTTTACAGCACCACCGGCTATAACGAACTGGCCGACAGCAACAACATCATCGTGTTGTATCCGCAGGTTCAGGCCAGCAGCCTTATTCCCTACAATCCCAAAGGATGCTGGGACTTCTGGGGCTACTCCAGCCCGAATCAGTTCGCACCCAATTTCTATAGCCAGCAGGCACCGCAAATGGCGGCAGTCAAAGCGATGCTGGATCGTTTGAGTCAACCCCGGCAATAACGACATTTTTCCGTTAGCCCGGCGCCATCGGGCTGACTCTCATGTAGCGGCAGCAGACAGAATTTGGCGCTACCAATTCTTCGACGGCAGTGATGACGATCGTGCAGGGCCTCACTCACGGTGAAAAACACCACCAACAATTCGCAAGGAATCCCGAAGATATGTTGCAACCCACGTTGACTGGTTTGTCCGGTAATGAAATCTATTGCATGCATTTGAAAGGACTCCGGCCCACCGGCATTTTGGTCGGCAACAGCGTCCAGTCGATGGGCATCCTCGGTAGTCTCGGTTCCGCCTTCCGTGGGGTCATTGGCGGTGAGATTCCGGCCGTAACCGACATGATCCATGCCGGACGCGAAGCGGCATTTGAACGGATGGTCGACGAAGCAATCCGCGAAGGGGTCCATGGCGTCGTGGGCGTCACGTCGGAACTGCGCGGGCTTGCAGGGAATTCCGAGTTCCTGTTTGTCGGATCAGGGGTAGTCGGGAACGGTGAAATGAAGCGGTTCACGAGTGCCGGCGATGCACAGGAACTGTATTGCCACATGGATGCCGGGTACGAGCCGATCCAGTTTGCCTTTGGAAATATTGCCTACTCGGTGGGCGCGGTGGGTGGAATCTCCGGCGCTTTAAAGACGCTGGTGCGGGGCGAAATCAAGGAATTCAGCGACATTTTCAACAAAACCCGTCATCACGCGCTTGACCGCCTCGTCGCTCAGGCAAGGAAGGCCGGTGCCAACGCCGTTGTCGGAGTGAGGACGCACGTCATGAGATTGAGTGGAATGCATGAGATGTACATGACCGGCACTGCGGCCATGCACCCCAGCCTGCCCGCTGAGTGCAGCACGTCGCCGGTTACCTGCGACTTGACCGGTGAAGAGTTATGGTCGATGACAAGCTTGGGTTACGCACCGGTCAAGCTCTTGATTTCCACGTCGGTCTACTCGCTCGGCGCTATCGGCGGGTTGAAGGCCATGTTCAAAGGATTTGTCAAAGGCGAGATCAGCGACTTGACCACTTTGATCTATGACGCGCGCGAGAACGTGTTCGACCGCTTGAAGGCTGATGCAGCGGCTGCCGGCGCGGAAGAAGTGGTCGGGACCAAAACGTACATTGTCGAACTCGGCTCCGGCCTGGTCGAGGTTGTCGCGATAGGAACCGCCGTTCGCAAGTTGCCCGACTTCAGTGTCTTCACCCCCGCTCTTCCTTGCCAGGCGATTATCCGGGATAAGGACACATGGTTAAGTGGTGACGGCGGCTTTGACCTGCAATCGACACGCGCCGGCGGTTGATGGCTATTCAGGAACCAATGACCGACTTTGCGCAACAACATCCTCTGGGTTTTCAAGAATTGCGGCGAAAAAAAAGCCCGCTGGTAAAAGCGGGCTGAATCCAATTCCTTGAAGAAGTTGGAGGAGACAAATGCACTATGCTGCATTGCCGCATATATTGCCAATTTTTATTCGATATAAGAGATATCGTAATGGTGAATAACACGCTGCGCCGGCAGGAAAAATGCAGCGGGCCGCAAATGCGGCCCGTGAAACTCGTGGCTGCCTTGCTACTCTTAGGCGGCTTTTTTTACAGCTTGCGACAACTGGTCCGTGGTTTTGGCGACATGCGCTTCCACCGAAGCAACGGCTTGTTTGGTGGTTTTGGTGAGTTGCTCGTAACCGGCATTTGCATTGCTGACGACCGACTTCAGCATTGCCACCGCATTTTCAGAACCGGCAGGCGCATGCTTGACGACTTCTTCCACCAACGCTGTGACCTTGATTTTCGAATCGGCGATTTGCGCTTCAGCGGCTTTCGTGAAGTCAGCCTTGACGCTGGAAACGATTTCAGTCAGGTGAGTGCCATATGAAGTCGCTTTGTCAGCGTTCAGCTTTGCTTGTGAAGCGATCAGCGCGAAAAATGCTTGCGGGTCTTTTGCGGCAAACAATTGCTGGGCGGCAACGCCGGATTCTTCTGCGTACGCTTTAGCGGCAGCGATGTTCAACGCAATCGCCTTTTCTCCACCCTCAACCGCTTTGCTGGCCAGCGCATTGAACGTTGCGAATTGGGATTCAAACAGGGCTTTGGTTGCGGATGAAAATTTATCTAGATTCGAAAACATGAGATTCTCCTGAAGGGGCAATAATGAGGTTATGCAGGCCTCCGAGGAAATGGTGCGCTGCAACAATTCGTATTCTACGCGAAGATTTAAAAATCGCCAGGTTTTTTTTAGGTGTCGGTAACGGGCCTGTGGTTGGCATCCGACAGGTTCATAGCCAGCGTCTTACCTGTGACTTGCAGGCACGCTACCTGCCACAGATCAAATAAGCGCTAGCGCGCGCTTTCAAGCTGGATTACGGTAAATGCACCGGCCATTTTGTCGGCGACAAACCTGACTTTGTCGCCTGGCTTTACCTGATCAAGCATCGCCGGGGCTTGCACGCGAAAGACCATGGTCATCGCTGGCATATCGAGGTTCGTAAGCGGGCCATGCTTGATGGTGATTTTCCCGGCTTCCTTGTCGACTTTCTTGATTTCGCCCTCCGACATCGATGCCGCCGTTTCTGTTGCCTGGCGCGCGCCGCTCGATTCCTCTGTCTGCGCGGATTCGGAAGCCAGCTGTGCAGTGTCGGCCAGGGCAAAGGATGCCGAAGACAACGCGAGGATTACTGCCAAAGTAAGTGTTGATATCGCATTCATGGTGTTTTCTTTCGCTTGGTTTCGGTTGTAATGCTTGTATGCCGCATGACGCCCGTCGGCCTGAACCAGAAAGGCGTCATAGGGCATTGCCCCTAAAAGAGCACAACGTGTCAGCGGCTTATCCTTTCACGACTTTGATTTTGCCAATCATGCCGGCTTCAAAATGACCCGGTGCCAGGCAGCCGTAGTTGAACTCGCCTGCGTTGGTGAACTGCCAGACCATTTCTTCCTTGTCCCCTGGTTTTACGTGCGTCATGTACGGCTCATCGTGCTCCATCTCCGGATTTTTCTTCATCAGTTCGCCATGCGCCTTCAATTCCGCCATCGTGCCGAGCACGATTTCATGCTGAGCCTGACCTTTGTTGCGCACGATGAACTTGATGGTCTCGCCTTGTTTGACTTTGATTTCTGACGGATTAAAGCGCATGGTGTCGTTCAAGTCGACGGCAATCGTCCGGTCAACATGTTTCGGGTCTCCCGCCGTGCCGAACGCGTGCTCTTCGGTGGAAACAGGCGTCGCCGCCTTGTCTTTCCTGGCGTGTCCATCGCCGTGCGCCAGTAGCGCCGGCCCGGCGATGGACAGGGAAGTTGCCAATACTGCGAGAGCCAGGCGAGAAGTCAGGGTTGCTTGCTGTTTCATATGATTCCTTTAGTAAGTTGGCGGGTGATTAATCGCGGTGGTTGTGCCCGGAGGGCTTCCGTACATGCATTTCGACATTCCCGGGCGGATTTGCCGCCGGCATCGACTGGCCGCCCGCGGAACTGCTGCGTGCCGTGTCGGGCGGGTCGCCTTTCCACTCGTATGCGACGGTAGCGGCCGGGTGCCGGTACCAACCCGGGTCCTTGTAGTCGCCCGGCTTCTGGTTCTTGCGCACCTTGACGACAGTGAACATCCCACCCATCTCGACCCCGCCAAATGGACCTTGCCCAGTCATCATCGGCAACGTGTTGTCCGGTAGCGGCATCTCCATATCGCCCATCGAACCGCCGCGTTCGCCCATGACCATATAGTCGGGGACCAATTTGTTGATTTTCTCGGCCACTCCACGGTGGTCGACGCCGATCATGGTCGGCACGTTGTGGCCCATGGCATTCATCGTGTGATGGGCCTTATGGCAGTGAAACGCCCAATCTCCCAAATCGGTCGCAACAAACTCGATGGCGCGCATCTGACCGACGGCGACATCGGCGCTGACTTCCGGCCAGCGGGACTCAGGGCGTGTCCAGCCGCCGTCGGTGCCGGTTACTTCGAACTCGTGCCCATGCAAATGAATAGGGTGGTTCGTCATCGTCAGATTGCCGACACGGATGCGCACCTTGTCGTTCTGGCGCACGACCATCGGGTCGATGCCCGGGAACACGCGACTGTTAAAGGTGAACAGATTGAAGTCCAGCATCGTATTCACCTTCGGCGTATAGCTGCCAGGGTCAATGTCGTAGTTGTTCAGCAAAAACACGAAGTCCCGGTCAACCGCCATGAAATCGGGGTTCTTCGGATGCGTCACCCAAAAGCCCATCATGCCCATCGCCATTTGCACCATCTCATCCGCATGCGGGTGGTACATGAACGTACCGGGCCGCCTGGCGACAAATTCGTAGACGAACGTCTTGCCCGGCAAGATACCAGGCTGCGTGAGGCCGGTGACGCCGTCCATGCCGTTTGGCAGGCGCTGCCCATGCCAATGGATGCTGGTATGTTCCGGCAGCCTGTTGGTGACGAAGATGCGCACCCGGTCGCCTTCGACGACTTCAATGGTCGGGCCGGGCGACTGGCCGTTATAGCCCCACAGATTCGCCTTCATCCCGGGCGCCAGCTCGCGCACCACCGGCTCGGCGACCAGATGGAATTCTTTGACGCCATTCTTCATGCGCCATGGCAGCGACCAGCCGTTGAGTGTGACGACCGGGTGATACGGGCGTCCGTTCGGCGGCATCTGCGGTGCCTGGGTGGCCGCAGCGCTCATCGTTACCGCTTCCGGCAACGATGCCGCACCGGCTCGGCTGACAAGTCCTGCGCCGACCATCGCGGCCGCGCCTGTGAAAAAATTTCGACGTGAAACCATTGCGATTCCTTTTTAGTGTTCCTGGGAGGCGGCTGCGCCGGACGCACGCGCGCGCATTGGTGCAGAGGCTGCGCCATTGCCATTGATTGCAGCCTGCAAATCGGTTTCGGCTAGCCAGAAGTCGCGCTGCGCCTCGATTGCCGTATTGACGCTGCCCACCTGGTCGCGGGCGTCCGCCAACAGTTCGAAGACACTGGCCAGCATGCCGTTGTAGCGCAGCAGCACTTCATCCGAAATCTTCTTGCGCAGCGGGACGACCTCTTGCCCGTAGTGTCTGGCCAGGTCATACGTGGTGCGATAGGCGGAATAGGCTTCGCGCGCTTCCGAACGCGCCCGCACCGCCGTGTCAGCCGTGCGGTGGACCGCCTGCATGTAGGTGGCTTCGGCCTTGGCCACACGCGCGCCGCCCCAATCGAATATGGGCGATTCAAACGATATTTCGTAGCCGTTTTCCCGCGGCTTGCCAGTCACGCTCTTGTTGGCGTAGCCCGCATCGAAGACGTTGATAAACCCGGTCGCTCTGGTGAGCCCCAAGGCCTTGGCGGTCGCTTCGGCATCGCGCCTGGCCATTTGTACATCAAGGCGCTGGGTCATCGCTTGCGACTCGATATCGGCAATCTCGTTGGGCGCTTGGGGCAAGTCCGGCAAACGCTCGGGCAGTTTGAACGCCGTATCGCCGCCCCACAGGCCCATGTGCCGCGTCAGCTGCTCACGCGTCGCGGTGGCTTCATGACGCGCCCGGGCCAGTTGCGCCGTGGCATCCGCGTAAAACACCTGTTCACGGGCCTGGTCCAGCCGGCTCCAGTTGCCGACCTTGGCAAGCTGGCGCGCCAGCTCGGCGCCGGCTTCCGCAGCGGCCGCGACTTGCTCCATGTAGCGGGCCGTTTGCTGTGCCGCTACCGCGTTGAAGTACGCTTTGCGGGTGTCTGCAGCCAGCTGGACTGCTTGCGACGCGGCCTGCAGCTTGGCCTGCTCAAAGCGGCGGCCTTCGATATCGCTTCGCATTGGAATGGTCAGCAGTCCGACCAGGTTGAACATGATGCTGCGGTCGATTTCAAGCTCGTCACCAGCGCGCATACGTCCGAAGGAAAACCCTGGATTGCGCAAGCGGCCGGCCTGTACCAGCTCGGCTTCCGAGACGCCCAGGTCATCCAGCGCAGCCTGTAGCCCCTGGTTGTTCAAAAAGGCGATGCGGACCGCCGTGTCCGGCATCAGCGGCTGCGCCGTGAGTTGCGACAGCGCCGTCCGGGTTGACTCGGTGTCCGTCGACTTTTCGCGCTGGACGGACTGGCCGGTGCGCTGCCTGGTCATTGCCGACACGGCGTCGAGCCCGCCGTCGTTGGAGAAAGTCGCACATCCGGACAAGACGAATGCCGACAATCCGATGAAGAGCGGTGTAAAGCGTAGCGCTGGTTGTTCAGAGCGCATGGTTATTTTCCTTTGCTGTGATGGCAGTCATGGCCGGAACGGAAGCGTTCGCAGCGGCGCGGTCCAGCTCTTGATGTGTTGGTTGCGCGCTAGCCGCGAGCGCCAGCAATGCCAGCGCGGCAACCGGAATGCAGGTTGAAAACGACATGATTTCCTCGAAATCGATACAACATGCGTGTGAATACACGCGGCGTGGCACGAGGATTAAGCAGACGAACGGATGCCGTTCGGCGCACTTAACCCTGTACGTCGATTAAGCGGAAATACGTTTGGGAGGACGTTCCAGGCCAGCCGGGATGAAGCCGTTGACCAGGGGAGACGGGGAAATAACGACCGGCCCGGAATTGCTGTAAACCGGGGTGTGGATGGCAGCCGAGGGCAGCGCGACGGCAGCAACGCAGCATGCCGCGCAGGCACTGCAGAAGGCGCTTTGATGCTTATGCGGGGTGCCGGATGAATGGTCTGCCGCAACCGGCGAATCGGATGCGGCATGATGTGTCACCGCATCTTGCCCAGCATGGCTGTAGGTTGTCTTGCCGGCATGAGGATGCGCATCTGTTATCGCAGAAATTGCTAACGCAGTATGGTGTGCCGGGCCGCAAGACGCCTGCATAGCAGCAGCCAACCCCTGAATGGGCAGCGCGGCTATTAACAGCCATAACAATAACGTCTTGAACGTGCGGTTCATGTGAGCGGCGAATATAGGTCTGATGCGCAGTCTAAAGCTTCCCTAACGGGGAAGGTCAAGAACAGATGCGACAATATTTCACTGATGGCGGCTCCCGGCTGACGCCTGCAATTCGTCTGTTGAACAAAAGAAACAAGGCTGTGGCCAAGCCTGAGAACCACAGCAAAGTCCGTTTCCCTGGCAATGATGTGTGGTCGCGAATAGTGAACTTGATTCAATGCGGAACTACGCTAATATTTGTAAAGGAGGTTTTATGATTATTCGCCAATTGTTTGAGCCATTGTCCAGCACCTACACCTATCTCCTCGGGTGCGAGGAAACCGGCCAGGCGGTGCTAATCGACCCTGTGGTGAATGCGATGGAGCGTGACCTGGCAGAGATTAAACGGCTTGGCCTCACTCTCGCCTATAGCCTCGACACCCACATTCATGCAGACCACATTACCGCGGCGCTGCACCTGAAGACAGCAGTCGGAAGCAAAATTGCCGCACCGGCATATGACCGGCTGCCGTGCAGCGACATCGGCATCGAAGAAGGCAAACCATTTCAGGTTGGCGGCATTACGCTTGCCCCCTTGCACACGCCTGGCCACACCGACGGCCATTTCTCCTATCTGTTGGGGGACAGGGTATTTACCGGCGATGCACTCCTGATTGAGGGTTGCGGCCGGACGGATTTCCAGAATGGCGATGCAGATGCTTTATACAAAAGCGTTCGCGAGAAGCTGTTCACTTTGCCGGATGACGTCCTGGTCTACCCGGCGCACGACTATCAGGGCCGACGCGTTTCCTCGATAGCGCAGGAGAAGAAACGCAACCCTCGGCTTGGTGCGGAGCGCACTCTGGAAGAATTCAGACACATCATGGCAAATCTGAATCTGTCCTATCCGAAGTTCATTGATTACGCCGTGCCAGGAAACAAGCAATGCGGCGTTTGTCCGACCGGTCTGCCAGAGGAGCTTGAAAAGTATTGCCGGCACATGACCGTAAGCCCGCAGGGCTAGCGGCTTTCACTTCACCGCGCCCACCGTGAACCCGGCGACGAAGCGGTCCAAGAAGAAGTTGTAAAGCACCGCGATCGGCACGCTCACGATCAGGCAGGCGCCCATCAGCGATCCCCAGAAATACACGTCGCCGCGCACCAGGAAAGCCGGCACGCCGACGCTCACCGTGTATTGCGACGAACCGGTGATGAAGGTCAGGGCATAGATGAACTCCTGCATCACCAGGGTCAGCGTGAAAATGACCACCGTCAGTATGCCCGCCGAGGAGACCGGCACCACCACTTTCAGGAAGGCGCCGAAAATGTCCCGATCAGAATATCTTCGCTATCGCTTAAGATTGCTGGGTTTTTTTATATTATGGGTATCGGGCGCATCCATGGCGGCATTTTATTGGGAGCAGTTGCATTTGCTCTTAAAGGGAATGTTGATTGTGCTGGGATATGTTTATGTCCCGACGATGGGAACCTTCGAACAATTATTTGTACCTTATGATAAGTATTTCAAAGAAGGGCTGTGGTGAGCGAAGGTGTAGAGTTGTTCCAGCGCTATACCTGAATCGTAAACGGCCATTTATCAATGCCTGTACCGGCCAAAAGTCGCCATTGACGGTTGATTGGAAAATAAAATGCAATGGCCTGTTATGTCAAAAAAAGCAATAGAAATCGTGAAGTTCGTAGGTTGGTCCCTTTTGGCTGTATTTCTCTTTGTCTCCTGCTTATTGATCTACTTGTCTTGGGCAAGTGGTAAATGTCAGCAAACTTCCGCAGCTCGACAGTTTCTTTTGAGTAAGCTACCACCAGAACAAGCGAGGACGCTCAGGTCTGTCGCCACGGAATCGGATGAAGATAGTGAATGCTCGATGTCATTCGTGTTCCTGAAAGACGGAAAGGAAATTGAAGTTGATGGTGTATCAGACGACATTCACGGTACGAAGTTTTCTTCCTCTGATGGAGGAAAAACCGCATATTTCCTAAAGCACGGAGCACAGGAGAAATAGCTACTGAAATAAATTCGGGCAAGCGCCTTGCTTCATTGCGCAACTGGTGCAGTGTCCGCCACAGCTCGCCGTCGACCCAGGTCACGTCGGTGACAAAGCGGTTCTGCGGTTCCCGAAAATCAGCAGGGCGTGACACAACTCGTGATCCCGCCTTACCGCCCGCACCGCTTAATTAGTAGCCGTAGTTTCTGGCCACTGTATTACCTAAATATCCTCCACCAACCACACCTGCAACCGTCGCCAGCGTACGGCCGTTTCCGCCACCCACCTGATGTCCCAGAAGTCCGCCAATTACCGCGCCGGTGGCTATCCCCAACGGGCTCATTTGTGACACCGGACTCGCTTGTGCCACCGGGCGAGATTGCTCTTGCGGCGCTTGGTATTGCGGTGTCCGGTCAGCCTGTGCATACGATGCATCATGATGACGATAGACATGGTGGACTACCGTTTTTTGTTGTGTAGTAGTTCGCGTCGGCTCCACCGGATATCCCGCCACCGCAGGTGAGGCAACCGGCTGCATGTATTGATAGCCGCTGGCTGTCTGAACCAATACCGGTGCGCCTGTTGCCGGTGCGACGGGCGTGCCGGGAGTCGTCATTGCCAGCGGTGCGGCAGCGGTTGCCACTGGCGCTGGCGCTCCAACGACGTTACCGTGAGAACTCGGGAGAATGCCCGCAATCGCGGCGGCGCCAAGCAGGCTCGCCAAGATAACAGACACGGCCGCGCCAGCGACTAATGGGTGCATACGCGGTGTTGATTGGCTGACTTCCATTTGATTCTCCAGAGAACGTTGACAATGAAATTATTCTACTAACGTGTCGGCCTCTTACACATCGGGATTGTGTATCAGGTGTTTCGAATTGAAACGCGGCAACGTTTAACCTAATATTTGGGGAACCGGTCCAGCGTTTCGTGGAATGTTTACATCAGCGCGAGCGGATCGAAGGATCTTTAAAGCTCCAGCGACTGGGTGTGGAGGCGCGCACGGCAGCGGTGATGCGCCCAATTGCAATTGCCGTGGCGAGCACGGCAACCTCTGCGCGAACGCCGCCCATGACCGATTAGTGAAATGCCGGGCGCGCCGCTGCGAACCTCAAACAACAAAACGGCGGCACATTGCTGTGTCGCCGTGGCGTGAGCACACTCCGTTCAGTGATTTCCTTCTTTCTTCTCTTTGTCATTCTCAAGCTGACGGCGTTGCTCGGGCGGCTTGCCCTGTTCGCGAGGCGGCGGCGGCGCAGGCACCCCCTGCGGAGGTGGCCCTTGCCGTACTTCCGGACGCGGCGGCTGAGGCGGCGGCACAGGACGTTGCGGCTGAGGCGGCCGCACTTCCTCACGGGGACGCGGCTGCGGCACGTTCTGCGCCGGTTGTGGCGCAAGCGGTGGCCCAGGACGAACACGCTCTTCCGCTTGGGGCGGACGCGGTGCTTCAATTGGTCGCCCGGGTTGCGGCGGGACCGGCGTTACGCTCGGCTGCACACGCTGCTCGGCTTGCGGCACGCGTGGTACTTCGGGGGCCTTCACTGCCGGCGGCTGTACAGGTTGCCCCATCGCCTGCGGGCGCTCCTCGGTCCGCGGCGGACGCGGTACTTCAATTGGCCGCCCGGGTTGCGGCGGGACCGGCGTTACGCCCGGCTGCACACGCTGCTCGGCTTGCGGCACGCGTGGTACTTCAGGGGCCTTCATTGCCGGCGGCTGACCCGGCGTCACAGCCGAACGAGCGCGTTCTTCCGCTTGCGCGCCACGTGGCTCGGGCGGACGCGGGACCGCGCCCGGCGCGCCAGGACGGACTTGTCCTTCGCGGAGCAGCGGCGGATGCAGCACGTTTGCTGGCGTCCCTGCCGAGCTCTTGGGTGGTGCGGCTTCAGGCAGTCGCGATGGCACGCTGGCCGGAGCCTGGCCCGGCATTTGTCCAGTCTGAGGCATGGCGCGGCCTTCCGGCTGACGTCCCGCGTTAGATTGCACGGCAGGCTGCGGATTACCCGCGTGCGGCGGCTGGATCATTCGCACCGGCGCTTGCGCACCGGCGATCGACGGCGCTATGCCACCCGGCGCGGCAGCGGGCGCAAGCGGCCTGACCTGAAACGGCTTGTCTGGTTGCTTCGCAATTTCCGCTTGACGCAGCGCGAAGGAAGCCGGACGCGGGGGAGGCGCATTGACAGCGACGACCGGACGACTGGTCACCGTTGCCGGTGGCCGCACGGTGACCGGCCCCGCGCTCAGGCTCTGCCGGGCCGGTGCGATCGGCGCACCGCCGTGGATGACCGGGGCACGCGCCAGTTCTTGCACGGCCGCCGTTTTCAGCCGCGACGGCGCAACCATTCTGGATTGCGTGAACACCGTGCCGGACACCGCTGTCATGGCGGAAGGAACATTTCGGTTCACATAATTGATGTTGGTGACGTTGGTCACATTGGTGGTGTTCGTAAGCTTGGTGACGTTGGTCACGTTCGCCCCGTTGACTTGGCGCACGTAAGTTGGCGACACCGCATACCACGGCACATATGCTTCGTGGTAACCCAACGGGAACCAGCCCACTACCGGTCCGCTGGCGATTGAAATCGAGGTGCTGGCACCAGAGCCGCCGACGAACGCTACCAGCGCAGGAGCATAGACCGGACGCGCCTGCCTGTCTCCCGGACACCAGCCCCAGCGTCCCCGTATAAAGGCCCAACGTCCGTAGTGGAATGGCGCGAAGCCCCACGGCGCGCTATCGACCCAGGTCCAGCCCCAGGGCTCGACCCACATCCAGCGTCCGTCGCGGTAAGGCGCCCAGTCCACGGCGACGCGCGAGGGAAACCACACTGTGCCATATGTCGGAACTGTGGCCCACGAACCGTAGGTGTCGAGGTCTTCATAGCCCGTCATATCGTCCGGAACATAGTCCAACGAACGAACGCGATCCTCGCGTTGATCGCGCGCCAGCCAGAAGCGATCGAAGCTGTCCAGGGGCGGCAGCCGCGTCAGCTCGTAATCGGGGGAGTCGTTGAAGAGCGTAGCCTGCTGGTCGTCGTAGAGCAGGAAGTTCGCGTCCGGTCCACTCACGTTGGCTTCGCCGAAACGCACACTGACTGTGGTCTGCTGCCCATTGGGATCGACGTCGATGCGGTAATTGCCCGGTCGCTGCACGAGCACGGCGGCGCTGGGCGTATCAATTTCGAACAAGCCATCGCGCGCGACGTGCCGCACCCGGACATTGAGTGTGCCCTGGACTATGCGCAACTGCGTCGTCCTGCCGTCCAGATTCAATATGTCGACGTTGGTGCGCGTCCCCAGGCGTATGGCGGTGGAACCGATATGGACTTCAGCTCGTCCGCCTTGGTCCGACCATAGATGATCGCCCGTGGTGACCGGTCGGTTAATTTCCGCCAGCGACCAATCATTATCGAGCCCGGCAGGCGCGAACGAGACCGGTCCGGATATATAAGACAATCGCCCGACACGCCCGGGCGGATCGGCGAGCACCGCTGTGCCGAACAGCGCACCCGCCATGAATAGCAGACATGTGAGTATGACCCGATTTGCTTTCATGGCTGGCTCCTTTCGAAGGATCCGATGTGCAGAGTTATGTTGCAGCACGACGACGCCCGGCATGCGCATCACTGATGATGTTACATCTTCTAACGTTGTCCGGTAGAGACTCGTTGACCACGCCCACCCTGTCAGTGTGAGTAATATTCGTCGTCATCGCGGCGATGCCAGCGATATGCGTGCCGTTCACGATACGCTCCATCAACGTAGACGGCTGGCTGAGCGCCGTAATATTGCGGCTGCGGCTGATAATAAACCTGCTGCTCCGGCGGGTAATACGGCTCCGGCTGGTAATACTGCGGCTGCGGCGCCGCATACACCGGCTGCGAGTTGGCAATCAGCGATCCAATCACCACTGCACCGAGAATTCCGGCTGCAACAGCGACGCCGTTTCCGCGATCATGATTGCGATGGTCGTCTGCGAGGGCAGCAGTCGATACCGACGAAGCGAGCACGCCAACGATAAGCAGTGCAGAAAATATTTTTTTGCTAGCCATGATGAGGTCCTATTAAATTTGAGGCGCTAATACACCCGCGTCACGAATTCAATATAGGCCACTTCCAATTTTCTCAACCTGATTGCATTACCTCGTTACAAGTCTTACGGTTTATCCGGTTTTTGAGCTGTGCGATCAGTAGCGACACTATTGCGTCGTTGTTGATACAACTCGTTGCAATCGTTACCGCTTCGTTGCTAACTACTTCTCCGGGTAGACGTTAAATGCAAACATCATTTTAGGAGAGTCGTCGTGAGCGCCGTGGGTGCCATGATAACGATGATGATTAATGAATCGCCGATCCGCGAGTATGGCTTTTAGAATTGCTTCCCAATAACCAAGTCCAACCAATAGAAAACAGTATGAACAAACAATACGCAATAGCTGCCACGATGATTGCTGCCGCCGCCCTCGTCAGTGGATGCGCAGTTCCGAATTATTACGCCCCTGCAGCTGCGCAACCTTATCCGGCTATTTCACAGCCTTCACAGCCATATCCTGCATCGTCGCCATCCTATTCCCGCGTGTACGGAGTCGTCGACTCGATTCAAGTGGTGCAGGCGAACGACGGCAGCAGTAGCGGAAATAACGTGGTCGGCACGGTGCTCGGCGGAGTTGTCGGCGGACTCCTCGGGACTCAGGTCGGGGGCGGTCGGGGAAGAACCGTTGCGACCGTCGCTGGCGCAGTGGGCGGTGCCATGCTCGGCAACCAGATTGAACAACGCAACAATACACAGACGCGCAACGTGTATCAAATAGCCGTACGGTTGGACCACGGAGGCTATCAAACTTACACGCAAGAAAGCGTTGGCGACCTGCGAGTTGGAAATCGTGTCCGCATTGACGGCGATCGCGTAGAACGTTATTAAGGCAAGACGAACACAACCGCACGACCATCCGTCGAGAAGCGATCTCCCGCAGCGGTGACAGCACCCTTGCGCTTCCCGCCTGCGCCGCACCGACGCGATCGGCGACGATGAGCGCTCGCGCATTATCGATCGCGGGATCAATGCGGCGAAGGCGTTCCTTCAGGTTTGGCATATGATGGACAACCTCCTGCAATTAGCGTCCAGCAGGCCCAGCCAAACCAATGGCATTGGTTGAAGCATCAGGCACGAATGCAGCACTGAAGGAAAGGCAAAGCGCAAAGCCGGATCTGTTTAATGCCAGCAATTTGATTTTGGCATGTGAAAGAAAGAAAAATGACGATCATCGAATTACCGTTTCGGGCAACAACGGCGCAGGCTTGCCACTGGCTTGCGCAGCAAACCGGTACGCCATGGGCATTGGCGCGCATGATAGAGAACGGCTTGACCCCTTACGTTTGGCTGGACTATGACGCCGACTATCCTGCGCTGTTCGGTGACGCGAACGGTGGTTACCCGGCGCCGATTTTTTTCGAAGGCGACACCCAACGCCTTGCTGCCGGAAGCGAGGATGTACTTATTACGATCACGAAAGACGCCTATAAGATAGTGACGCAACTCAAGCCCCCGGGCTTTCGAAGAGCTTTGCATGAGTTACGTTTTCTGAAAAAGGATCTGGAACGCCTGGCAAGCAAACTCAAACGCGAGGCCGAGCCCGAACCAGTCAAAATTGAGGTGGCACAGGAATCACAGATTGGCATCAACAAAGAGCAGGTGTTGATGGCATTTGGCGGTCTGGTAAAAATTGATTTGGAACAGGCCCTTGCCAGTGGCGGTGGCATATTCGGCGATGAGGGAGCAAGGGTTAAAGGCAGTACCAAAAAGGCAAAAAACAAGGCCGTGTGGAATCCTGTCACATTGGCGCTGGGATTAAATGATGTGTATCGGGTACCAATGTCGCATCTGAAAAGAGCTTTTAATACGCATGATTTTCTGTACGCATGGGCTACGGAATGGAACCATTCTCTGGCGCTACTGGGTAAATAGGACGCCAGCGGCGGCCACGAAGATATTCCACCAGCCCCTGGCAGGAAGCGCTGCCCCAAAGCAAAAACCCTCCCCGATTGCTCGGGGAGGGTTTTCTAATAAGAGCCTGACGATGACCTACTTTCACACTGGTTGCAGCACTATCATCGGCGCAAAGTCGTTTCACGGTCCTGTTCGGGATGGGAAGGGGTGGTACCAACTCGCTATGGTCATCAGGCATAAACTGTAGTGTTGTTTGTTCCCGATAGGGCAACAAGCAACGCAATCCGGAAGAAGTAAAGTATGTTTTTTGTACTGCAGAGACCTGATTGATCAGGTGCCTGCAGCACTGGGTATGATTGCACATTTCTGGCAAACAAATAAGCTCACCATATAACCTGCTAAGGTTATAGGGACAAGCCTCACGGGCAATTAGTACTGGTTAGCTTAACGTATTACTACGCTTCCACACCCAGCCTATCAACGTCCTGGTCTCGAACGACCCTTTAGGGGAATCTAGTTCCCGGGAAATATCATCTCAAGGCAAGTTTCCCGCTTAGATGCTTTCAGCGGTTATCTCTTCCGAACTTAGCTACCCGGCAATGCCACTGGCGTGACAACCGGTACACCAGAGGTTCGTCCACTCCGGTCCTCTCGTACTAGGAGCAGCCCCCTTCAAATTTCCAACGCCCACGGCAGATAGGGACCAAACTGTCTCACGACGTTTTAAACCCAGCTCACGTACCACTTTAAATGGCGAACAGCCATACCCTTGGGACCGGCTACAGCCCCAGGATGTGATGAGCCGACATCGAGGTGCCAAACTCCCCCGTCGATATGAACTCTTGGGAGGAATCAGCCTGTTATCCCCAGAGTACCTTTTATCCGTTGAGCGATGGCCCTTCCATACAGAACCACCGGATCACTATGTCCTACTTTCGTACCTGCTCGACTTGTCAGTCTCGCAGTTAAGCACGCTTATGCCATTGCACTATTAGCACGATGTCCGACCGTACCTAGCGTACCTTCGAACTCCTCCGTTACACTTTGGGAGGAGACCGCCCCAGTCAAACTGCCTACCATGCACTGTCCCCGATCCGGATAACGGACCAAGGTTAGAATCTCAAACAAACCAGGGTGGTATTTCAAGGTTGGCTCCACGCAAACTAGCGTTCACGCTTCAAAGCCTCCCACCTATCCTACACAGATTGGTTCAAAATTCAATGCAAAGCTACAGTAAAGGTTCATGGGGTCTTTCCGTCTAGCCGCGGGTAGATTGCATCATCACAAACATTTCAACTTCGCTGAGTCTCGGGAGGAGACAGTGTGGCCATCGTTACTCCATTCGTGCAGGTCGGAACTTACCCGACAAGGAATTTCGCTACCTTAGGACCGTTATAGTTACGGCCGCCGTTTACTGGGACTTCAATCAAGAGCTTGCACCCCATCATTTAATCTTCCAGCACCGGGCAGGAGTCACACCATATACGTCCACTTTCGTGTTTGCATAGTGCTGTGTTTTTATTAAACAGTCGCAGCCACCTTTTTATTGCAGCCCTTTCACCCTCATGGCGCAAGCCAATCAAGCTACCGGGGCGTACCTTATCCCGAAGTTACGGTACAAATTTGCCGAGTTCCTTCTCCCGAGTTCTCTCAAGCGCCTTAGAATACTCATCTCGCCCACCTGTGTCGGTTTGCGGTACGGTCTCGTGTGACTGAAGCTTAGAGGCTTTTCTTGGAACCACTTCCGATTGCTTCGTGAACAAGTTCACTCGTCTCAACCCCTTGAATTACGCTGCCGGATTTGCCTAACAGCCTTCTCTGAGCCAAAAACCGACTATTCCAACAGTCGGACAACCTTCCGCGATCCGTCCCCCCATCGCATCACACGACGGTGCAGGAATATTAACCTGCTTCCCATCAGCTACGCATCTCTGCCTCGCCTTAGGGGCCGACTCACCCTGCTCCGA
This sequence comes from Glaciimonas sp. OK215, assembly GCF_057787885.1. Lineage (NCBI taxonomy): Bacteria > Pseudomonadati > Pseudomonadota > Betaproteobacteria > Burkholderiales > Oxalobacteraceae > Glaciimonas > Glaciimonas sp. OK215. The sequence continues at coordinate 6,055,657 of NZ_CM173544.1, read as the reverse complement.
TGAACGTTGAACAGGAAACCTTGGGCTTACGGCGTGGAGGCTTTTCACCCCCATTATCGCTACTCATGTCAGCATTCGCACTTCTGATACCTCCAGCATCCTTTACAAGACACCTTCGCAGGCTTACAGAACGCTCTCCTACCATATCAATAAATTGATATCCGCAGCTTCGGTGACTGGCTTAGCCCCGTTACATCTTCCGCGCAGGACGACTCGATCAGTGAGCTATTACGCTTTCTTTAAAGGATGGCTGCTTCTAAGCCAACCTCCTGACTGTTTTAGCCTTCCCACTTCGTTTGCCACTTAGCCAATCTTTGGGACCTTAGCTGGCGGTCTGGGTTGTTTCCCTCTTGACGTCGGACGTTAGCACCCGGCGTCTGTCTCCCAAGCTCGCACTCATCGGTATTCGGAGTTTGCAATGGGTTGGTAAGTCGCAATGACCCCCTAGCCATAACAGTGCTCTACCCCCGATGGTGATACTTGAGGCACTACCTAAATAGTTTTCGGAGAGAACCAGCTATTTCCAAGTTTGTTTAGCCTTTCACCCCTACCCACAGCTCATCCCCTAATTTTTCAACATTAGTGGGTTCGGACCTCCAGTGCGTGTTACCGCACCTTCATCCTGGCCATGAGTAGATCACTTGGTTTCGGGTCTACACCCAGCGACTGAACGCCCTATTCGGACTCGATTTCTCTACGCCTTCCCTATACGGTTAAGCTTGCCACTGAATGTAAGTCGCTGACCCATTATACAAAAGGTACGCAGTCACGGAACAAGTCCGCTCCTACTGTTTGTATGCACACGGTTTCAGGATCTATTTCACTCCCCTTCCGGGGTTCTTTTCGCCTTTCCCTCACGGTACTGGTTCACTATCGGTCGATTACGAGTATTTAGCCTTGGAGGATGGTCCCCCCATGTTCAGACAGGATTACACGTGTCCCGCCCTACTTGTCGCAAACTTAGTTCCACACCACCGATTTCATGTAAGGGGCTATCACCCTCTATGGCCACCATTTCCAGGGTGTTCCATTATCGCTGATGCTAAATCTTGCAGGCTGTTCCCATTTCGCTCGCCACTACTTTGGGAATCTCGGTTGATTTCTTTTCCTGTAGCTACTTAGATGTTTCAGTTCGCCACGTTCGCCTTGCATACCTATGTATTCAGTATGCAATACCCTAAAAGGGTGGGTTTCCCCATTCGGAAATCTGCGGATCAATGCGTGTTTGCTCGCTCCCCGCAGCTTATCGCAAGCTACTACGTCCTTCATCGCCTGTAATCGCCAAGGCATCCACCATGTGCACTTATTCACTTGTCCCTATAACGTTAGCTTCTGCCTGCGTTCACAGACAAAAAGCGGTTATAGAGGTATTTCTATGAGTTTAGCGTTTGCCGTATCCAAAGTGTTTTCGCATCGCATGCTTAACGCATGCTCTTTTGAGAACTCTTTACATACTTTTTGATTTGATACAATCATACCCATCCACAATGCTGTCGCATCATGGACGAATCTTTACTTCTTCTAGATTGTTAAAGAACAAAACAGCCAATGATCTTGAAAAGATCAAACCTAAATCCAAACGCTCGCGCGTTCGACTTAGGTTTGATTTTTGGTGGAGGCTAACGGGATCGAACCGATGACCCCCTGCTTGCAAAGCAGGTGCTCTCCCAGCTGAGCTAAGCCCCCGAAACTTGTGGTGGGTCTGGTTGGGCTCGAACCAACGACCCCCGCGTTATCAACACGGTGCTCTAACCAACTGAGCTACAGACCCGTTTGGATCAGTAATCAGCAGGCAGTCCGTCAGCATCTTCCGCTCACAAACAGCGCACCTAATAACTGTTCTTCTTTATTAACACACCGATAAGTGTGGACGCTTAATGTCCGTACAAACTCTAGAAAGGAGGTGATCCAGCCGCACCTTCCGATACGGCTACCTTGTTACGACTTCACCCCAGTCACGAATCCCACCGTGGTAAGCGCCCTCCTTGCGGTTAGGCTACCTACTTCTGGTGAAACCCGCTCCCATGGTGTGACGGGCGGTGTGTACAAGACCCGGGAACGTATTCACCGCGACATGCTGATCCGCGATTACTAGCGATTCCAACTTCATGTAGTCGAGTTGCAGACTACAATCCGGACTACGATACACTTTCTGGGATTAGCTCCCCCTCGCGGGTTGGCGGCCCTCTGTATGTACCATTGTATGACGTGTGAAGCCCTACCCATAAGGGCCATGAGGACTTGACGTCATCCCCACCTTCCTCCGGTTTGTCACCGGCAGTCTCATTAGAGTGCCCTTTCGTAGCAACTAATGACAAGGGTTGCGCTCGTTGCGGGACTTAACCCAACATCTCACGACACGAGCTGACGACAGCCATGCAGCACCTGTGTACTGGTTCTCTTTCGAGCACTCCCTCATCTCTGAAGGATTCCAGCCATGTCAAGGGTAGGTAAGGTTTTTCGCGTTGCATCGAATTAATCCACATCATCCACCGCTTGTGCGGGTCCCCGTCAATTCCTTTGAGTTTTAATCTTGCGACCGTACTCCCCAGGCGGTCTACTTCACGCGTTAGCTGCGTTACCAAGTCAATTAAGACCCGACAACTAGTAGACATCGTTTAGGGCGTGGACTACCAGGGTATCTAATCCTGTTTGCTCCCCACGCTTTCGTGCATGAGCGTCAGTGTTATCCCAGGGGGCTGCCTTCGCCATCGGTATTCCTCCACATCTCTACGCATTTCACTGCTACACGTGGAATTCTACCCCCCTCTGACACACTCTAGCCGTGCAGTCACAAATGCCATTCCCAGGTTAAGCCCGGGGATTTCACACCTGTCTTACACAACCGCCTGCGCACGCTTTACGCCCAGTAATTCCGATTAACGCTTGCACCCTACGTATTACCGCGGCTGCTGGCACGTAGTTAGCCGGTGCTTATTCTTCAGGTACCGTCATTAGCCCCAGGTATTAACCAGAACCGTTTCTTCCCTGACAAAAGAGCTTTACAACCCGAAGGCCTTCTTCACTCACGCGGCATTGCTGGATCAGGCTTGCGCCCATTGTCCAAAATTCCCCACTGCTGCCTCCCGTAGGAGTCTGGGCCGTGTCTCAGTCCCAGTGTGGCTGGTCGTCCTCTCAGACCAGCTACTGATCGATGCCTTGGTGAGCCTTTACCTCACCAACTAGCTAATCAGATATCGGCCGCTCTATGAGCATGAGGTTCTTGCGAATCCCCCACTTTCATCCGTAGATCGTATGCGGTATTAGCTAATCTTTCGACTAGTTATCCCCCACTCAAAGGCACGTTCCGATATATTACTCACCCGTTCGCCACTCGTCAGCGGAGCAAGCTCCCTGTTACCGTTCGACTTGCATGTGTAAGGCATGCCGCCAGCGTTCAATCTGAGCCAGGATCAAACTCTTCAGTTTAATCTCTGTTTTGTGGCATTGCTGCCTAGCATCGCTGCTATCGCTCACTCAAAATACTGACAGGCGCTCCCCAAGTTTGACCTTGCGAAGCATCCTATTTTCTTCTTTTGTGAACATTTAATGTTTTAAGTTTTACGCAAACCGCCGAAGCAATTCACGCTGCACTTCCATTAAACGCCCACACTTATCGGCTGTTAATTGTTAAAGAACTTCCCCTGCTTTGCGTCACACCGTAGTGTTCGCAGCACCGACAAATCGTTTTGTTTGTCGGCAGCAGAGAGATGAAAATACAGGATCGTTTTAACGTCCTCTATCAGCATCATCCGCCTTGAAGAAACCGTTATTTCCGGCGTCGTCTTCAGCGGGGAGGCGAACTATAGCAAGGGCACGCCTGGCTTGCAAGAGCTTTTTTGCAAAGGCCCATATATTTTTTCCCGCCCATCAAAAATCACAAATTAATCACTGCTCGTTGCGAGTTTTCAGATCAATCAACTGGGCATGGTTGACGCACAATAAAAGCCGCAGGAATTCTCATTTCAAAAGGCCTCTCGCGTTCCCTTGAAAAAATCGCGCAACTCGGCGGCTACGTGAAGAGCAATTTTATATCTCGTCACTTTTCTCGGACTACCCGCCCGCTGCGGTGCGGATTTCCATCCATTTCGTTGCTTGTGCCAGTTCATCAAACCGTGGAAAAGCGATATTTTTCATGTGCTTATCATTTCATGTTGGATTGGCACAGCATGTGCTTATAAGTGAAATGACGAGAATCTACGAATCTCGTTCTATAAATCTAAAAGGAGACACAAATGGATAATCAACGCCGCAATTTCTTACAGAAAACTGGCGGGTATGCAGCCCTTGCAGGACTCAGTGCGGTAGTGCCACGCGTTTTCGCGCGGACTACTAGCGGCGCTGCCATGGGGCAATTGTCAATGATGGAAATGTCGCGGCGACTTGCGGCAGGCTCGCTGAGTAGCCGCCAGCTAGTGGAAGAAGCGCTTGCCGCTATCGGCGATCCACACGGTGAAGGCGCGCGTGCTTTCCTGACCGTTTATGCAGAGCAGGCCCGCGCGGTTGCGAGCGAGATCGACGCGCAACGTCGCAGGGGAATTATTGCCTCGCCGATTGCAGGCATTCCGATTTCGATCAAAGACCTATTCGACGAGGCGGGGCAAACTACCTTGGGCGGTTCCAAAGTTCTGGTTGGCCAGCCCGCAGCACTGAGTGATTCGACTGTAGTGGCCAGACTGCGCAAAGCCGGTGCAGTCATCATTGGGCGGACCAATACGGTCGAATTTGCCTACACAGGTCTTGGCATCAACCCGCATTACGGTACACCGAAGAACATCTATGATCGTGCTACCGGCCGCATTCCTGGCGGCTCGACATCGGGCGGCGGGATTTCGGTAGCTGACGGCATGGCTGCCGGCGCTATCGGTACCGATACCGGTGGCTCGTTGCGCATTCCGGCGGCGCTCAACGGCCTGGTCGGTTTCAAACCGACACAACGCCGCGTGCCGCTCGCAGGAGTGATGCCTCTATCGACCTCTTTGGATTCCGCCGGTCCGATCGCCTGGAGCGTGGCAGACTGCACGCTGCTCGATGCGGTACTCGCCGCGGAAACAGTGCGGGTGCCTGATGCGCCTGCACTACGCGGATTGCGTTTCGCGGTGCCAAAGACTTTTTTCCAAAATGATTTATCCGAACCTGTAGCACGCGCGTTCTCGATCGCATTGGCGCGGCTATCGGCGGCAGGAGCAAGCATCATTGAATTACCGATGGCCGAATTTGCGCAGGCACCGAACATCAACCCGCGTGGCATGATCACAGCGTCGGAGGCCTATGCCTGGCACCGGAAATATATTAAAGACGGCGCCGACAAATACGATCCGCGAGTATTGGCTCGCATCAAGACTGGGGAGACCATCAGTGCGCCCGATTATGTTCAATTGCTGACGCTTCGGCGCGAATTCATCCGCTCAATCAATCAGGCAGCGGCAGGCTACGACGCGATGCTGATGCCGACGACGCCTGACATCGCACCACCGATCGCCGACGTGATTAAAGACGATGAAAGTTACTATCGCATCAACGGACGGATGCTACGTAACCCGTCGGTGGTCAACCTGTTCGACGGCTGTGCGCTGTCGGTGCCATGCCATCAAACGGGAGACGCGCCGGTCGGGCTTATGATCGCAGGTATTCAAAATACCGATCACCGCATCCTCGCGGTAGGACGCTCGATAGAGGCAGTTGTTGCGCCGCGTCGAAGCTGACGTTTTCGCACGGCACAGGCATCAAGATACTGGGTGAAGGCGAATGGACGACCGGGAAACTTTTCGATGGCATCGCGCTGCGACACGGACTGCCTCAGGGCGTGAAGCGGTAGTAGCGCCAATTCGGCCCACGGTCCGGAATTACGGGTAAGCCGACGTAGCCGGTTTTCAATCGACTGACTGCAAAACCTTCAGACAGGACCCTGAACGCGCTCTGTGGTCGCCAAAACAAATTTAAGAACGGACTTTCGGTTTTCAAAAACTGAACCAAATGTTACTTCTGATTTTTTGGAGAAGTTGCAGTGTTGCGAGATTTTTTGTTGTTGTGCAAAACAAGGCAAAACCGATTCTCCATTGACCTTACCGTTTCGCCTGCACATACGCAATGAATGCCGGCATCGCACGCTCGCGCTCGGCGGCGATTTGCTGCACGTTCGGATTTTCTGCGAGCTGTTGCTGCAAGGCGCGCGCTCGCGGTATGTCTTCCAGCGGGTCGAACTGAAACAACTTTTGCGCGACCTGGGCGGCGAGACCGACACTGTAGAGAAAATAGATATCGGCCAACGTGAAGCTGTCGCCGGCGACGTAGGGAGCGAACCTGGCGTGTCGCTTGAGGGTGGCGAAACCGGCGCGTAACTCAACCTCGGCTTTGGCCTTGATGGCCTCCGGCACCGTGCCGCCGAAAAACGCTTCGCCAAAGCACAGGCGCGCCGGCAATTCGATATATAGTTCGATCTCCCTCATCAAGGTGCGCACTTGGGCGCGTGCAAACTGCTCGGCGGGCAGCAGCGCCCGCCCACCCTGGCTTTCTTCGAGATAATCGAGAATCGCGCTGGTCTCGTTGATGTAGCCGTGCTCGGTTTGCAGGAATGGCACCTTGCCGCGCGGACTATGCGCGAGAAACTCGGGGCTGCTGTCAGGATAGACGGTGACGATTTCAAATTTCACGCCCTTTTCGAGCAACGCCAGATGCACCATGTTGAAGTAATTGCTGACGGCAAAACCGTGTAATTTGAGCATAACAGTTTCCTTGTTGGCGAATGGCATAGTCTGATGATGTGCAAATATAGCACCTCCCCCAGCGAATCGGGGTACCGTAAGGATTGCTTCGTCAATGAGTGCCAGGCAGGATAGCGTAGATCTTTGGATCGCAAACTCATCCGAGAACAATTGAGCTCAGACGATCTGAACTCAACTGAAAATCAGCGTTTTCACACAGAACCTCGATCGATTTTGATCAATCGCTTTTTGAATCCCGGCCAGGAAATTGCAAAACATTTTCTGCCGCCAACATTGCGCCGTCACGGTCCTGTCCGCGGGTCAAGCAGTCATAGGTCTATTGATTTTTTGAGATTCGACTGACCGGTATCAGAGGCGACCAGTCGTTGCAGATGCGATTTTTTTGGAGTCTGACCGTCAGCTCATGGCCGATTGTACGCGTTCAGCATTGCGGCAGAAAGCAGCCATACGTCTTCGCGTGAAACGACGGCCGCATGACCGCTTTCTGCCATACCGGAGCCCGGGTCCAGTCATAGCTCTTCATTTTCCTAGATTAATGTATCAAGGATCGCAAGAATAATTACAGACATACCTATCTCGCAACACCAGATAATAATCTTTCGGCACAGCTTCAAGGATTGCTTTCGTGAAACTCGAAAGACATTCACGGAAGTGCTCGGGGAATTTGCGCCAGACAGTAATCGCAGATCAGTTTCAGGTACGAGCGCGACGCTATGTCAATGCTTGTTTGAGTTTCAGCGCCAGACGTATCGCATCCTTCTCATCGATAACATTAGCAAAACCCAGCAACAATCCCTGCTGCGGCTTTGCATTGATGTACCAGCGTGACAAAGGGTGCAGGGCCAAACCTGCAGTCCGCGCATGGCCCGCCAACATGACATCGTCTTCGTGATCCGCCAGCTTCGCCAGTATATGCAAGCCTCCCGGTTGCAAATCGATCCGTATGCGATCGCCCAATATTTCCTGAAAAACGCGCGACGTCACCGCGCGACGGTCTGCGTACAACAGGCGCATTTTTTTCAGATGTCGTGAGAAGTGACCTTCGGCGATAAAGTCGGCAACACCTGCCTGAAACAAGTATGGGCAACCTGCGTTCAGGTTGTAGCAGACTGCCTGAAAGCGAGCAACCGCACTGACAGGTGCGACGAAATAAGCCAGCCTTAGCCCCGGAAACATCGCCTTGCTGAAGGTGCCGCTGTAAATGACGCGATCATTGCGATCCATGCTTTTCAGCGCCGGCAGCGGCCTCCCCTGATAGCGAAACTCGCTATCGTAATCGTCTTCGATAATCCAGCTGCCGGCATTGCTGGCCCATTCCAAAAGCGCCATCCGGCGTTCTAGCGATAGCGTCACGCCGAGCGGACTTTGATGCGACGGCGTGACCATCGCGAATTTTGCATACGGACTGAGACGCTTGCCTTCTTCGACCATCAATCCATTTTCATCGACCGGCACCGGTATCAGCTTGACTGCGGCATTCTGCAGAAACGGGCGCGCAAGAATATAGCCGGGATCTTCGAACCAGAACGCATCGCCGACAGTGGAAAGACTGCTTAATGTCAGTTCCAGCGTGTTGCGCAAGCCGGTCGTGATGAACACCTGTTCCGGCAGACAAGTCACGCCGCGCGACACGCCCAGGTAAGTCGCAATCCTTTCACGCAATCGTTCATAACCGGCAGGGTCGGGATAGCCCAGCCGCGCCGGTTCGCTGCCGCGCAAGCGATGCCCGACCAGCCGGTTCCACACCTTGCGCGGAAATGCATCGAGCGCAGGCAAACCCATCTGCAACGGCTTCGGTGCCTTGCCGTCGTGATCGGCGGTGGCTGCATGCGCTTGTCCGGCCATTACTACTTGCGCTTTGAGGACAGCTGGCTGCGGCAAAGACGGCGATACCACTGTGCCGGCCGCGCCCCTGACCTGCAGATATCCCTCGTCCGTCAGGATGCGATAAGCCATTTCCACCGTACCGCGCGCAAGATTCAGTTCGGTCGCCAGCGCCCGTACTGCTGGTACGCGATCGCCCGCATGCAGGCTCCCCTGCTCGATCGCCGTCTTGAAACGCTGGCATATCTGCAGGTACATAGGCAATTCCAGCGCGCGATCGATGCGCAGATTCAGGTCAGGCTTGGCGGTTTTCATGGACTAGTCCTTTTTGCATTTCTTGGCCCTTCTAACATGGCCATGATATTCGCATACTACACATCAAGGAAACGCCAATTTTTTCACCCCGATTTACCTAATCAAGGAGCTTCAAATGCAACCTCGACTCGACTTCTATACCGCCGACAAAGACGCCATCAAGGCAATGATCGGTGTTGAAAAGCACATCGACAAAGGCACACTGGACATCCTGCTCAAGGAGCTGGTCCGCCTGCGTGCATCGCAAATCAACGGCTGCGCATTCTGCCTCGACATGCATGTGACCGACGCACGCAAAGCCGGCGAATCAGAACGCCGCATGGCTACCGTCGCTGCCTGGCGCGAAACACCGTTCTTCAGCGAACGCGAGCGCGCCGCACTGGAATGGACAGAATCCCTCACGCTGGTCTCGCAAAACCACGTCCCGGATGCAGTGTGGGATGCAGTTCGCCCACATTTCACCGATGCCGAACTGGTTGAACTGACATTACTCATCACGTCGATCAACAGCTGGAATCGCTTTTCCATCGCGTTCCGCAAGATGCCGGCGTAATCGCCGGCACCTTCAGTAGTTTAATACGCAAGTCCGTCGCCCATTAATGGGCACACCTTGAAAGGTATGGTATGAAAATCCTCATCATCGGCGGCAGCGGTCTGATCGGCGCGAAAGTCGTCATTAACCTTCGTCAACTCGGTTACGACATCGTGGTCGGCTCGCCAAGCACCGGCATCAACACCATGACCGGCGAGGGATTAGCCGGCGCAGTCAAAGGCGCGCAAGTCGTCATCGATTTGAGCAACTCGCCTTCGTTCGAAGACAACGCCGTGCTCGAATTCTTTGAAACATCCGGCCGCAATCTGCTCGCTGCGGAAGAAGCCGCCGGCGTCAAACATCACATCGCGCTGTCCGTTGTCGGCACCGAACGCATGCAGGGCAGCGGCTATTTCCGCGCCAAGATGGCGCAGGAAAATCTGATCAAGGCATCGAAGGTGCCGTACACCATCGTGCGCTCCACGCAGTTCTTCGAATTCCTCGGCGGCATTGCACAATCCGGCACGGTCGGCAACGAGATTCGTCTGTCGCCGGCGCATGTGCAACCGATTTCATCGGACGACATCGCCGCGATCGTATCGGACACAGCACTGGCGCAACCGATCAACGGTACATTCGATGCAGCCGGCCCGGAGAAAGTCGGACTCGCCGATTTGATGAAGCGCTACCTGAGTGCCCTCGACGACAAACGCATCGTCGTACCGGATGCCAATGCAGCGTACTACGGCGCGCAACTCAACGATCAATCGCTGACGCCAACCGGCGGCGCGCGCCTCGGCGCCACAGGCTTTGCCGCGTGGCTCAGCAAGTCGCAATCGGCTCGATAAACTGGAACGTGAATACCGATTCGCCCTCGCTCTGTCAGCACAACGATAGAGCGGCGCTAACTTTTTGGAGAAATGCATGCCGTCTCAGGTAGAGATCAAACACATCGAAAGCGACGCCGATCTGGATGCGTCGTTCTCGGTGATGAAGGAATTGCGACCGCATCTGAGCGATCGCGCAACATACAACGCATTGATCGCGCAGCAACGCACGCAAGGGTATCGGTTGCTTGCGGCATGGCGCGATGGCGCAATCGTCGGACTTGCCGGCTATCGACTGCAAGACAATTTGCTGTACGGCCGTTTCATTTACGTCGATGATCTGGTGGTAACAGCCTCGTTGCATCGCTCCGGGTTCGGCGAATGTCTATTGCAAGCAGCACGGCAACAAGCCGTCGCGCTGCACTGCAAACATTTTGTGCTGGATACCGGATTGCACATGGCGCTTGCGCAGCGCTTTTACTTCCGGCAGGGGCTGCTTGCAAAGGGCATGCATTTCGTCGAACCGCTTACACAGGAATCAACGACATGACGCGAATTTTGCTATTGAACAGCGGCCCGCACAGTGACGTGAGCCACGGTTATCGCCTTGCAACGGAAGCGATTGCCGCGTTGGGAATAGCCAACGTGCAGATCACAGAACGCGATCTGGTGGAGTCGCCCATTCCGCCAATCGACCGCGCTTACGCAATGGCCGTCACTTCACAAAAGACACCCGATGCGAAAGAATTCGAATGGTCGGAACGCCTGATCGTCGAGCTGGAACAACACGACATGCTGTTCATCGTCACACCGATGCACAACTTCACCGTGCCCGCCGCGCTCAAACTGTGGATCGATCATGTGATCCGCATCAATCGCAGTTTCCACGCGACGCCGCAAGGCAAGGTCGGACTGCTGAAAGACCGCGCGACCTTTGTACTGGTCAGCTCTGGCGGTTTTCATGTGGGAGAACGCGCGAAACAGGCTGATTTCCTGACACCGTACTTGCGCTATGCGTTGGCATCAATCGGCATCAACGATGTGCATTTCTTCCCGCTGCAAGGACTGGTCTTCGGCACGGAAGCAGTGGCACAGGCAGTGCATGAAGCACGTCAGCAATTGTCTGAGAAATTGTCCTTGGCCATTGCATGCCGATAGGCAAGGGATTCAGCAGGTGTACAAACCGCAGATGGTCGGATGCAATTGGCAATCCACGAATTGGTCGGTGGAATCGCTGGTGATACCGGTGGTATACACGGTATTGGCGATATCCAGCGCGGTGTGCGCTTGTCCGGTGGCACCTGTCACATAACATACCAGCCTGTACGGATTATTTTAAGACCTTCCGCCGATGTGATGCCAGGATGAATTAGCGTTCCCAACTGACATACAAATACTACGACATGCGTAGTATCTATGATGCCAAATAGTTACGATTATCGTAGTTCTTATAAGTGCCGAGAACTACACAATGAGCAATGCCAATGAAATATGGGGACGCCGCCTCAAAGAAGCCCGAACTGCTGCTGGTTTGTCACAGAAAGAACTCGGCATTCAAGCAGGGAGAGACAATGTCGAGTGTTGAACTGGCAATGGCAGCCGCGCAAAAAACCTATAGCCTTTCAAGAAACGATGAGGCACGAAGGCACATACGTTTCAAGCAGCCCAGTCGCAAACGATCCAACCAAGAGTGTGTGAACTTACATTCCTATGCCTTCGACAGAGCCCTAACGATATATTACCTATCGTGACTACAGATTCCACTTCAACATCACGGTCGGGGAATTGCGCATATAGGTATCCGAATTGATCTTGTAGCGATGCATTTCATACCGTAACCCTGCTTGGAACGTTCCTTTCGAGTCGATTTCCCATAGCAATTCCGGTCGCAAGAACGTTTCAGTGCCGTTCACCCCAGTTCCATTAACAAGCGACAGCAAGTTGAATCGGAATCTCTGGCCGGCGATCGGAAAAGGATCGGACATGAGCACTGACCGCCATAGGAGCTTGCCATGGTAGAAGTTCGTATTCCGATACAAGAGGCCCGATTCAAAATAGGAAAACCCTGGCACTTTAAAATTAAGGGAAACGCCGTGATTATAGGAACGGAAGTCAGCATAACTGGCACGCTCGTATCGAGCGATCAAGGATATGTCAGTAATAGGGCCAAATTCCAGCGGCGTCCCAGTGATCTTGCCTAGGCTCAGTCGGGGGTTAAAAACAAGCAGGTTCTGGGTACTCGTTTTGCTACCGAACGAGCCGGCAGCAGCCCCACCGACGTTGTCACCACTGAAAACCTCAGCGTCGACATAGACGTCTCCGTACTTGAATCCAGCGAAATACTCAAACTGATAGGTCTTTAGGCGTTCATTGTCGGTTCCGGTACCGAGAACCGGGTCAGCTTTAGATTCTGTGGTATACAGCGCGTTGAAGTTCGCCACTTGGAAATCGGCTGCTACAGCCGCTTCGGCGCAGGCTGCAACTGCTACAAATACTATGGCAAGCTGTACTATTTGTCTTTTTTGCAAAATATGTTCTCCTCTATTTTTTAATGCAGTGAAAGACCACTATTTGCCACTCGCAGACCGGTTCACACTCATAAATGGCATGAGATAGCGATCAAAGTGAGTAGCGGGATTTCATTTCCGATACGAGTAGGCGCATGGAAGCGTTGTGGTATTCCATGGACGTCCCCTTCCTCCGAGCAAGCCTCAGGAAAGGCTCTCGGACCAAGTGTCGACAGGTTTTTATTTGGTATAGGAAGCAAATGGGCGCAGCGATTACATTGCGCCCATCAGCGCAGGCTTAATGCAGTTCAGCCTGAAGTGCTTTCTTGACCCCGCCGTCGACCATTGCACGCTCTTCATCGGCAAGATGCAGTGCAGCGGTCGGCGGACGAACGTCCTTGCACTCCTTGTAGATCACGCCATCCTTCATCACAAGTGCAATTTTTACCGGGTCGGTGAGGATACTGAGATCTTCGAGAGGATTGCCATCTACCAGTGCAATGTCAGCAAGGAAACCAGGACGCACCTGACCCAACTCATCTGGACGCTGCATGATCTCTCCGCCCAGTTTTGTTGCGGAGAGCAGTGCCTCCGTTGGTGTCATGCCGATATAGTCGACGAAGTATTGAAGATCGTTAGCATTGGTGCCGTGCGGCATCCAGGCAAAGCCATAATCTCCGCCTGGCAGGATACGAATGCCTCGTTTGTGCATTTTGCGCAGCGAATCGGATGCGATTTCCAGTTCGCGCTTATACCCCATCGTTGCAGCCAGTTCTGGCGTAATGCCGTACTCGGACGCATTGAAAGATGTACGAATTAGCCATCCAATGCCGGGAGCGACAAAGTGCTTCTCCTTGTTCGCCTCCAGCATATCGAGTGCTTCTTCATCTGCAAAGCTGGCGTGATACACCATTTCGATACCGTGGCGTACGCACATCTTGACGGACTCGCTTGACCGCGCATGTGCCGCCATGCGCTTGCCATAACGCTTTGCCTCGCTGGCCAGCATCGCGACCTCCTCTTCTGAGAAAGGCGACATTTCTGCTGGCAGGCCGGCAATATATTCGCCGGACAAGTTGATCTTCAGGTGGTCTACTCCGTACTTGATAAACGTGCGCGCCGAGCGGCGAATTTCCTCAGGTCCGCTGCATACACTGCCGAAGCTCAATTCTTCAAAAGGCAAATGGGGGAGCGTATTGTCACCCAGTGCTCCGACCGTCGTAATTTCCTGACTGCCTGCAAGGTAACGCGGCCCTGGAAATTCTCCAGCATTGATTGCATTACGCAGCACGACGTCCAGCCTCGGTTTAGCGGCTGCCGCACCAATCGCGGAAGTCCAGCCCATTTCCAGGTAGCGCTTTGCCACACGGACACACCACAGGATGTGCTCCTCAGGGGGCATCATCTGGATGGCCGACAGCGAAGGTTGGTCGTTCCACGAAAAGTGCGTGTGTGCTTCGGTCATGCCGGGCATCAGGAACTTGCCCTTTCCATTGATGATGCGTGCAGATTCAACGTTCAGCGGACTGCGCGAACGAGAAACTTCAATGATGCGATTGCCTTCGACAAGGACTTCGCCCTTAAATACGTCGTCACCGCTGCCGTCAAAAATCATGACGTCGGTAAATAAAGTCTTTTCCATTTGTGTCTCCTCCTGTATCAGGATTTAATTTGCAGATTGATAGAAGCTTTTGAGTTCCCGCACGCACTCGCTTGGTTTCTCGAACGTTGTCCAGTGACCGCATCCATCCAACACGACCATGTGGCTACCAGTAATCCGTTCCTTCATTGCAGTTACTGCGGCCGGTGCTGCAACACCGTCTTGGTCTCCCGTCACTAGTAGCGTGGGGACAGAAATCTCCTCAAGCGCAGCCCCTTGTGCACCAGCCAGGGCCTTGCAACTTTGCGCATAACCTTCAGGGGGCTGATGCATTACGCTTTCCCGTACCAGTGCGACAACCGCTGGCTGCTGTTCCTTAGTCTCCTTGCTGGTCGCCCCTGCCACGATGGCGTCGGCAATTTCCTGCATGGCTGCCGGGCCACCCGTAGCAGCCTTGTCAGCGCGGGCAAGGATCGCTGGCCGACCGATATCTGGGGGGCAGATCAAGGGGCCGAACAGCGCGAGACTGAGTACCTGCTCTGGGTTATTCGTCGCAATGTGCTGGCAGACGATCGTGCCCATTGAATGGCCCACAAAATGTGCTTTAGCGACGTCCAGCCCACGGCATACTTTCAGCACGGCCTCGCACAGACGTTCGATGCTGAGTTCACCGGGAGCCTCGGCTGAGCGACCACTACCTGGCAGATCAATGCGGATGATCCGATGACCTTGCATTGCGGACATGAGAGGCGTCCAGGTATTGCTGGTGCCGCCTAGCCCATGCACGCAGACGATTGGCACGCCGTCACCTTCGACCTCAACTGCAAGATTTTCGATAAATTGTGTCGTCATCGCAGTGCCCTCAAGCGAACTTGTTCTCAATGACGCCCAGACCGTCAATCTCGATGCGCACCACGTCACCGGCCTTCAAAAAGCGTGGTGGCTTCATGCCAAGACCTACACCTGCGGGGGTTCCAGTGGCGATTATGTCTCCTGGATATAGCGTGATACCGCGCGAGACCGTTTCAATCAGGGTGGGAATGTCGAAGATCAGGTTTTCCGTAGGGCCGTCCTGGCGCAATTCTCCGTTGACCCAGCACCGTACGCGGGTCTTGGTGCCGTCGAGTTCATCGGCCGTTACAAGCCAAGGGCCCATCGGGCAGAAGGTATCGAAGGACTTGCCCATATCCCACTGCTGATGGCGCATTTGTACATCACGCGCCGTGACATCATTGACGACCGTATAGCCGAAGACATGCTGCATGGCGTCGCCACGGCTGATGTTCTTGCCGCCTTTGCCGATGACAACCGCCAGTTCGGCTTCATAGTCAATTTGCTCAGAGATATTGCTGGCAGGCACTTTCACATCATCGTACGGACCGACTACGCATTCGGGCACCTTGGTGAAAACAATGGGCCATGACTCCGGATTCGCATCGTTGTCCTTGAAAACCGATGCCTGAAGTTCCTGGGCATGAGCGTGGTAGTTTCGTCCCACGCACCACAGATTGCGACGTGGGACCGGCAACGGCGCCTCAAGCTGGACTTCGTTAATCGCGACAACCGGACCGTTCGAAGGTGGCAATTTGTTGCCTTCAACCAGAGAATCAATAACAGCTTGGGCACCCTTGGCGGCCTGTTCTTTCGTCAAAGTTAACGGTGTAACTTGAGTCCCGTCCGCTGAGACAATTCCAACATAACGCTGGCCATTTAATTGATAAGTAGCAATTCGCATTTCGTACTCCTCCATGTAGTTTTGGCCCTGTGCCAATCACTGGCTTTGTCGACCATGTACGGAGTGTAAAAACGAAGCGCACACTGCGCTTATCGTGCTATCTGGCTACGTATCGCAGAGTCTGATTTTTTCAAAAAAAAACAAAAAGAGACTAAGATTGGTAAGCGGCAAGAATAAGCCCCGAACCTAGGGGCAAGGAGACAAAAATGGCAGAGGCATACGCTTTCTACGAGGGAGCATTCGGGCAGGCCATCGTGTTGGAATCACGGGCTGACCTCGTGCCCCATTCTCATTCAGAATCCCAAATTGCTTTCTGGTTGGGGGGAACACGCGCTCAAGCACAGATTGGCGATGAACTAGTGCAGTACGGTCAAGATGTAGGACTGGCTACTAACGCTTACCAGTCGCATGACATGACGTTGCTGGACGGCAAAGGCCCCGCCGTCTTTTTGGTGTTTATGATTTCGCGTCAGTGGTTAAATCAGCGGAGGAAAGAAACGGGGCAGTCTTTCGTATTTTCTTCCCCTCGTATTCCGATCGATCTTGCTCTTCGTCAGGCGTGCTGGAGGGTACTGGACTTGATCCTGTCACCTCAAAGAGCAACGTCATTGATGAATGAAGAAGTGGAGAAGCTCATTACTGCGGCTATCGATGCAACTGCTGGTTCCGGCCCGGCTGCTCAAAAAGGACTAGGCATGCCCACGCTGGATCATCGGCTCCGGGCGGCTATTGCAATCATGCGCGAAAACGTTGCGGAAAAGATCACTGTCGAGGAAATTGCCCTGAAAGTTGGCCTTTCTCGCGCCCATTTTTTTACTCTGTTCCGAGATCAACTGAACACTACCCCTCAAGTTTTTTGGAGTGCAGTGCGCGTCGAGGAAGCTATGCGACGTTTGATCACGGAAGGGGCGCCGCTGACCTGGGTCGCTTTAGATCTGGGATTTTCAGCGCCAGGCAACTTTTCCCGATTTTTCAAGGAACATACAGGGGTATCACCATCGACTTTCCGTCGCGCAGCCACCGGCAATTTTCCTGCCACGGTTACGGGCCTTTCTCTCTGACTACACCTGCCAACGTGGTTTGCACTATGTGCGCGGCCTGGGGTTCATTTCGCCCAGTCCTTTGTAGCGCTGTTTGCTGACGCCGCGTTCGGCTTCGTCGCGCAGCCGCCATGGCCTGGTGGAAATCGGTGATGGCGAATTTCTTGACCTTTTCGCCGCTGCCGCGACGGACCATCGCGCCGGGGCCGATGAGGCCTTTGAAGGTGGCGGCGGCGTTGCACAGGACTTTATAGTCGGAGCTGGTGACGAAGTCGCTGTCGATGATGCTGACTTTGATGTTGCCGTGGTACATCCGCTGAATGCGCAGCTGATGTTTCTCTGTCAGCTCATCGGATTTGACGATGACGTTGACGGCGGGATCACCGAATGAACAGGGCTGCTTGATGTGCCTCGACGGGGCCCTTCCCTGAAAGTCAGTTTGATGGCGTCGTCAGGCAGGGTTTCTTTCTCGTATTCTGCTTTGAACGTGCTTCGCATAGTCCGCTCCCTTGTTATCAGGTCGGTTGACGACCCACAAACGAGATCGCTTTCTGTTTTGCCTCTTTATTTTTCATTTCTCCCCTTTTCTAAATGAATATCCAGAGAATTAATGTGTAATGATACCTGCCCATAGGCCGTGGACTATAGGCTACATTAAAACGAAATTTGCTGCATGGCGAATTCACAAATATCCAACATTGGGCTGATTTTTGGCGACGTTTTGCGACGATATCGTTTAGAAGCTGATATCTCGCAAGAAGAGCTTGCCTTTCGGGCGGGTGTAGATCGAACGTTTATATCGCGTCTTGAACGCGGCGTACGACAACCCACGATCACAACGTTGATCGGAATTGCAGGTGCGTTGGAAATTTCTTCTGCCGATCTGGTTCGCGAAACAGAGACCGAATATCTCCGCTTGCGTTCTCCCAAGGCAAGCAGAGGATAGAACCGTTACTAGCCAGTGTCCGGGAAAGAACGTGGCCCCGGAAAGTTGATTTATCCGATGTGTTTTGTGCGGTGTGTGCTAAAAAGTGGCTGTCAATGGGACATGATACCGAGCACTTCGGCATTGAGGACGGTCAGTTGAGTGTAGCGCGTCGCCAGGCCCGGTGTCGGTCAGCGTCACCTACATGCCCAGGATGACCCCGCTTGCCCAGCGTGCCAGCATCGCTTCCGGCAGATAAACTCCAGCCACTCTTGTGGCACAAGCTTAATTCCATCTTTCCACTCCAACAACATACGAGAATTGTTTCGAAATATCGCTAGGAGCGTGGTCAAGAACGATTATCTGAAGGGAAGCCCAATGTGTCGTTGTCGGGTGGATATCCGCGTGCTTTTTCAATACCCTGTTAAGCTCGCCGGTTCCAACCATGTACTGCGCCATGGCGTTCGCCTGTCAAATTATCCGTATGCGGCAGCGTTTGAGGAAATCATCGATACATTGCACGGTACCGGCGTGGCGACGGATAATAGCGGCTACATCATTTTTAGAATTCCCCCATGGAAATTAAGGTCAACTTTCTCGATAAGCTACGTCTTGAAGCCAAGTTCGATGACTTCACGGTAGTGGCCGACCAGCCTATCCGTTATAAGGGCGATGGCTCGGCGCCTGGTCCCTTCGATTATTTTCTGGCCTCATCGGCCTTGTGCGCAGCTTACTTTGTGAAGTTGTATTGCGTAACTCGCAATATTCCTACCGAAAATATCCGCCTGTCACAGAATAATATTGTTGATCCGGAAAACCGGTACCAGCAGATTTTCAAGATTCAGGTTGAGTTGCCGTCGGATATCTCGGAAGTAGACCGCCGAGGTATTTTGCGCTCCATCGAACGTTGTACGGTGAAAAAAGTGGTGCAAGCCGGACCCGAGTTTGTCATTGAAGAGGTAGAGAACTTAGATGCCGATGCTCAGTCGTTGCTGACGTTGAAGCCGGCTTCTGACGTCAGCACCTATATTGCGGGCAAGGATCTGCCGTTGGAGCAAACCATCGCCAATATGTCGGGCGTTTTGGCGACCTTGGGCATCAAGATTGAAATCGCTTCGTGGCGCAATATTGTTCCCAATGTGTGGTCGCTGCATATCCGCGATGCGCACTCGCCGATGTGTTTTACCAATGGCAAGGGAGCGACCAAAGAAAGCGCGTTGGCATCGGCGTTGGGAGAGTATATCGAGCGACTGAATTGCAACCATTTCTACGCCGGCACGTTTTGGGGCGAAGACATCGCCAACGCGGCGTTTGTACATTACCCGAACGAGCGCTGGTTTAAGCCTGGCCCTAAAGATGCGCTGCCGGCTGAAATTCTGGATGAGTACTGTCTGCAAATTTACAATCCCGACGGCGAGTTATGTGGCTCGCATCTGGTCGACACCAACTCCGGCAATGTGCAGCGCGGTATCTGTTCGCTGCCGTATGTGCGACAGTCGGACGGCGAGGTGGTGTATTTTCCGTCCAACCTGGTCGAAAACCTATACGTCAGCAATGGCATGAGTGCCGGTAACACGCTGGTCGAAGCGCAAGTGCAATGCCTGTCGGAAATTTTCGAACGGGCGGTAAAACGCGAAATTCTGGAAGGTGAAATCGCATTGCCTGATGTGCCGCAGGAAGTGCTGGCGAAATACCCTGGCATTCTGGCCGGCATTCAGGGGTTGGAAGAGCAGGGCTTCCCGGTGCTGGTGAAGGATGCGTCGCTGGGAGGGGTGTACCCAGTGATGTGCGTCACCTTGATGAACCCGCGGACAGGCGGTGTGTTTGCCTCGTTCGGCGCGCACCCAAGCTTGGAGGTGGCGCTGGAGCGTAGTCTGACGGAATTGCTACAGGGTCGCAGTTTTGAAGGCCTGAACGAATTACCTCGGCCCACCTTTGCAAGTGAAGCCGTGATTGAGCCAAATAACTTTGTCGAACACTTCATCGATTCCAGCGGTATTGTGTCATGGCGCTTTTTCAGTGCCAAAGCGGCTTTCAATTTTGTCGAATGGGATTTTTCTGGCCAGGGTGAAAACTCCAATGCCGAGGAAGCCGCGACCTTGTTCGGTATTCTCGAAGACATGGGCAAAGAAGTGTACATGGCGGCGTATGACAATTTAGGCGCCGTAGCCTGCCGGATTTTGGTGCCCGGTTATTCGGAAGTTTACCCGATAGAAGATTTGATCTGGGATAACACCAACAAGGCGCTGTTGTTCCGCGCCGATATTTTGAATCTGCATCGTCTGGACGATGCCAGCCTGGAAGCGCTGCTTGAGCGTTTGGATAACAGTGAGCTCGATGAATATTCCGACATCGCCACATTGATCGGTATCGAATTTGACGAGAATACGGACTGGGGGCAACTAACAGTTCTCGAGTTGAAGCTGCTGATTCATCTCGCCTTACAGCAATTTGATGCGGCGCAAGAGCTGGTGGGAGCCTTCCTGCAGTACAACGACAACACGGTCGAGCGCGGATTGTTTTATCAGACCTTGAATGTGGTGCTAGAGGTGCTGCTGAATGACGACTTGGAACTGGACGATTACGTGGTCAATTTCCGCCGGATGTTTGGCAACGCTCGGATGGACGCGGTAATGGGGTCAGTGGACGGCAGCGTGCGCTTTTTCGGGTTAACGCCAACGAGTATGAAACTGGAGGGTCTCGATAGGCACCAGCGCCTGATCGACAGCTACAAAAAAATGCATAAGGCTCGGGCCAATGTGGCGGCTACAGCCAGTTAGGGTTACGAGTCATGGCTGGATGCGCTGATGCCGTTCATCCCCCAGCGTTCGATACCAAAGCGACATTGATCTACAGGCGGACAAAAAATCTACGTGCCGTCGAGCTTTTGCTAGGCCACACGAAACTGGAAAGCACAGTGCGTTACCTGGGCATTGAAGTAGATGATGCTCTGGAAATTTCAGAACAGACCGAGATCCAGCAAGCGCTGTCCATGCCGGTCATACGGCCGTCGTTTCGCGCGAAGCCGTATGGCCGCTTTCTGCCGCGATGCTGAACGCGTACAATCGGCCAATTGCAGACTGTCGCCAGTGTCTGCTTTCGGCGCGCCTCGCCAAGACCGTGCGCGGCCAAGCATCACCTTCAACGCGGCGCTGGATCGGCGCCGGCTCGTAGCGGTCGTGGTGGCGCACCCACTCCATTTTGTAGGGCACGTCGTGCTCGTCGCGGCCCTTGGGCGTGAGGTCCATCAGGTTGTACGCGCCCATCATGACCTCCACGCTGCGGCCGTAGGTCGAGTAGGTGTGGAAGACTTTGCCCGCGTCGTCCTTGTAGAACACGCTGACGCCGGGCGCCTCCTTGGTCGGGAAGGACTGCATGCCGTAGTTGTAGTAGATCTCGCCCTTGGCCTGCTCTTCCGGCGTGAAGCTGACGCCGAAGTCGTGGTTGAAATCGCTGTCATGCGAGGACACCCACTGGAACTGCCAGCGGATGCGCTGCCGAAAGCGCTCGATGTCGGCCAGCGGCGCGCGCGAAATGGCCACCAGCGTGATGTCGCGATGCGCCAGGTGCACGTTCATGCCGTCGCTGTGGTCCGCCATGAACGAGCAACTCGGGCAACCTTGCTCCCACCCCGGGCCGAACATGAAGTGCTCCTTGGCTGATGGCAAAGGGTTCAGGCGCTTGCCAGTTCTTCGCGGTGCATCGCCGCTTGCACAGCAGGGCGGGCAGCGATGCGTTCCTGGAACGCTAGCAGGTTCGGGAACGGCGACAGGTCGAGTTTCACGAACGCCGACCACCGCGTAACCACAAACAGATAGGCATCCGTGATGCTGAACTGCTCGCCCAGCAGAAATGGCGTGCGGCCAAGCGCGGCTTCGATCAGCCCATAATGCTTATGCAGATGGGCCATACGCTCGGTGCGCACGTCGTCACTGCTCGCCGGGTTGAACAACGGCATGTAACTTTGGTGCAGCTCTGAATTGATGTAGCCCAGCATCTCCTGCAGGCGGTAGCGTGCCAAGCTGCCGTTGGCGGGCGCCAGCTGCGCTTCAGGTTTCAGGTCGGCGAGATATTGCACGACGGCTGGGCCTTCCGTCAGCACACTGCCGTCGTCCAGTTGCAGTACGGGCACATAGCCTTTGGGATTGATGGCGAGAAAATCTTCGCCGTGTTCGGTGCGTTTGGTCTTGCTGTCGACCTTCACCAGTTCGATTGACAGGCCAAGCTCGTTGGCAACAATGTGCGGCGAAAACGAACAGGCGGACGGAATGTAGTACAGCTTCATGGTCTTGCTCCTTGGATTGGGGGTGATCAGGACAGTGCTTGAATGAGATCGGCGTGCGACGGCCCTCGGCTGCGTCAACGATGTAGTCCTTCTCGACGCGCTCCTACGGCGATCACGACCCGGCGCCTTTCGGACGCCGCACGGCACGTACCTTGCCGCTCCCTCCGCCGCCGCAGTAAAACAGGTCTGCGCCGTCGGACTCAAGCCCGCTGACGCCGGCGCCGCGCGGCATCTCCAGCCGCTCTAGCACGGCGCCGCTCTGCGGATCGATGCGGCGGATTTCGCTCTCGTCGCCTTCCCATGTGCCGTGCCACAGCTCGCCGTCGACCCAGGTCACGCCGGTGACGAATCGGTTGGACTCGATGGAGCGGATGATGGTGCCGGTGGCCGGATCGATCTGATGGATCTTGCGGTCGCGGTACTGGCCCACCCACAGGCTGCCCTCGGCCCAGGTGAGTCCCGAGTCGTAGCCGTTGCCGGGCGCCGGGATCGATGCCACCACGTTGCCGTTGGCGGGATCGATCTTGTCGATGCGCTGCTCGGCGATCTGGTACAGGTAGGTGCCGTCGAAGGCGGTGCCGGCGTCGCAGGCGCGGTCGAGCGTGCGGGTGGGCTCGCCGCTCTCGGGATCGAAGGCGATCAGCCTGGCACCGGTGGCGGCCCAGACGCGCTGGCCGTCGTGGGTCACGCCGGCCACTTTGTCGGCGCCGGCGAAGGGGCCGTATTCGCGCACGATCTCGGCCGCACGGGCTGCTGCCTGGGGTCTGTCTTTGCTGGTTTGACTGGCTTTGCGGGTCATCGCTGTCTCCTTGTGGCGCGCCTCGGACCGGCGCCGTAAGACAACTCTATTCCATCTGGAGCGCGGCGGGGAGTAACAAAATTGTCGTGAATCCCGCCAGCGGCGGCGACAGCCAGCGCTGCGTCCGTGCCCGCCCTATGGAGCGCACCCGTCCGGCGGCCTCCAGCTCGGCCAGCGCGCGCTGGACGGTGCGCTGGCTGGCCCCCAGGGCCAGCGCCAGGGCTGAGGTCGACCAGGCTGCGCCGTCGGCAAGCAGCGCCGCCAGCGATGCCTGGTCGCCGTCGATGGGCGGCGCCAGCACGACCACGGCGCGCTCGCCGAGCGGCTTGAGAACAAAGCCCCGTGTGGTGGCTTCGATCTGCGCCAGTTCTGTGACGAGCGCACGCAGGCGGCCGATCTCGACCCGCAGGCGCGCCCGATGTGTCTCGTCGGGGTGGCGCGTGTTGAATGCAGCCGCAATCAAAGCTTCCCGGTCGACACCGCCAGGCCACGCCTCGGCCAGCGCGCGCACCAGGGCGAACAGCACCGGCCGCCGCGCCAGCGGCTGCCAAGTGCTACCAGCGCCGGCACCCAGCCCGCGACGGCAGGCATCGACGACCAGCGCATCGGAAGCCAGCAGCGCTGCTACCTCGTCGAGACGCAGCGCCTGCTCGCCGCCGGCGAAGAGGCGCCGGGCGGCGGGACGACCGAGCGCGGCCAGCGCCTCCGCCACCTCGGCCAGCAGCGCCGGCACACGCGCGCGACCGGCTGCCTCGTGCGCACGGGCCAGCGCCGCCCGCGCCGGGGCGATGCGCAGCGAGCGCAACGCCAGCTCCGCCGCAGTCAGCTCGGCCACCGCCGCCAGCGACGGCGGCAGGCCACGCGCATCGAGTTGTGTCAGTGCCGCTTCGGCTTCGTCGAGACGGCCAAGCAGCAACAGCCTGCGCGCCGCGATGAGTCGCGCCTGCAGCGCGTTGGCGTGATCGGCGTGCGCCTCGAGCGTGGCCAAGGCCGCCGCCAGCGAGCGCGGCGAGCTGCCGAGGTCGCGCACGGCCAGCGCCACCTCGGCCTCGGCGACGACACAACGAGCGCGCGCCACCTCCTCATGGGCGCCGAAGCCGCGGGCGGCGCGCCGCAGCAGCTCACGGGCGCGCGGGTGCTCGCCAAGCTGAGCCATGGCGATGCCGCGCAAGGCCAGCGCCGGCGGGTCGTCGCGCAGGGCGACCCGCTTGAGGGCGCCGAGCGCGTCGCCGGCGGCGAGGGCGCGAGCGGAGGCGGCTATCAGGGAATCCATGGCGACAGGATACACCGCTGCGCTGATGTTGCCGCGGTACATCCGCTGAATACGCAGCTGATGTTTCTCTGTCAGCTCATCGGATTTGACGATGACGTTGACGGCCGGAACGCCGATTTCTTTGGTAAGTAAAACCGTCCCCCGTTCTATGAAGCCCTATCGCGCTTGATCTCGTCAAGCAGGGCCTGCGCCAGCGCCGGTTTCATGTGCCTGGTAATGCGGATCTCCCGGCCACCCGCGTGCGCATAAATATACGCGGTGCCGGTATACAGTTGCCCGGATACCGCTTCGGTCGTGATGCCAAACTTTGAGACATCTTTAAAGGCCAATTGCTTGCCGCCAAACACGATGCCTTCCTTTTTAAGGATGATGTCGGCGCTCTTGCCGGCCAACTTTTTCCGCAACAACAATACGCCGGCTGCCACCACTACAAGACTGGTCAGGCACGCAGTGCTTTTCTCACCGAGAACCCACACCAGTCCTGCTGCAATCAACAGCCATACCCAGAGCAAGATAAATAGATACCCCATGACGACGGCAGTAAACAGGGAGATTTGGTGGGCCTCGATGGGCCCCTCCTTGAAAGTCAGTTTGATGGCGTCGTCGGGCAGGGTTTCTTTCTCGTATTCTGCTTTGAACGTGCTTCGCATGTTCCTTTCTCCTGTTATCGGGCCGGGTTGATTACCGCACCGTCCCGACCTGACCACAACCTCCACGACGGTACCCTCCGGGCTGACGCGCTTCGCTTGCCCAAATTTTATAAAAAAGAACTCAACCCTTTGTTTCTGTCATGTCGTAACTTTCAACGACGCCTTTTTTATCAAATGAAACCCGTAGGTATTTTCCGCTAATGCCACTGGTACTGGTCACTAGGCTAGCGAACGGAATATAGCTCTTGCCACTCGTCTGTGCCATTTGCTAACCCAGAATTCCTTTCCTTCGTTGATCCCGGTTTCAGACGATCCACCAAAAGCGGCGCGCACCTCAGCCTTGGTCGTTTTTCCCCTAATAATTTTCTGTTGAATAGTTGTGGTCGATTCGGTAGCAATTGATGTATTACCTGTCGCGCATCCGGTTAGAACGGTCATGGCCATCATCATCGGATTTATAAAAACGTTAATTTTTTCCATGAATTTTTGTGTTTTCATTGATTAATAGATATTTCTGACGAGCCGAACACTTTTGGTCGGTACTTTTTGCGGTTCGCATTTGAAATAGCGAAGCGGCCCGATGTATATTGTGACTTAAACGCGGCTGACTTAAAAGCATCAATTTGTGAAACTCAAGGCTTATGCCGCTTATTTCACAAACTGCCCTTAAAACAGAGCCAACGGCTCGGGGAGTTCTTGCGGGAAATATGATCCGATTGCGTGCTGAAATGGGCTGGTCGCAGGAGATGTTGGCTTTTGAGGCAGGGCTGCATCGGACCTTTATTGCGCATGTGGAGAGGCAGGCTCGGAACGTCTCGCTGGACAATATCGAACGTATTGCACGTGCGCTGGGTGTACCTACCTATAAGCTATTGCAACCGCAATAATCAGTTGGTAAATATGCGCATCCAAATTAGGCTGTGTTTGCGTTGGCCGGAGACGACAATATGCAGTTCGTTGCGACAGGTAGACCTCAGACTGAAAGCGGTCATCAGTTTTGCGAGCAATTGACGACATTAGGGTCCACTGCAGTCATAGCAATTTTCAAGAGTCGGACTGTAAACGTTTAAGATAATCGGCGAGCCGAAGGCGAGTCAGGTTGACTGAGTGGTTAGGTACCACTTTTCGTAACTAGCTTTGCAGTATCGACTTGAAGTCGCCGAATTTCATGGATCATGTGATCCGGCCACTTCGCGCCAAAATGCTGATTGAAAAGCTTGTTGAGTGCCGGGAAATCGAGCAGTTCGATCATGGCGGTTGAGTGGGCCTCCTGTTTTGCAGGACCGGTGAAGGTACAAGTGGCCACAATTACCCCCTTGTTTGCCTGTCTTCGCGAGACTACACCCATGAGCTCGCGGACCGCCGCGACGCGAACCACGTCTTCGTATCGTTTGCACTGAATCAATACAAGAGCGCGGCCTCCGGCGTCATTTCTGCGTGCTTCAATGTCAACCCCTCCATCCCGTGATCTTTGCGTTACCACTACGTGGTAGCCGAGCTTTTTGTATAGCGCGCCTATCAAATATTCAAACTCGTCAGGACGGAGCGCAAGTAAAGCTTCACGAGGGTTTTCACGGTGAATGTAACGGCGCCGAATGATCGCCTCGGCGTCTGAGAGCCCACGAGCGCGACCGTCCGGTAAAAACTGGCAGTGCGCCGTGAAATACGCGCTCAGCGCGTTAAGAGCTTTGCCTGGGTAATCCGGCAGTAGATTAAGAATCCAGGTTATACCGTCCCACGGTAGAAACGGGGGCTCCACTAAACGGCGGATGAATTCGTGATCTGAAGTCAGCTTGATTAGTTCGGCATCTGGTAGAGATCGAGTCCACCGTCGAGTTGTCTCATCTACTCCCATAGTTCCGCCGCTGATCAAGAGGCAACGGAGTACTGTCTTGATCGTAGACTCCGTGTAGCTGTCTACCGAATCCAAGAACTCATCACGATGACGACCAGTCGGGAATTCGTAGTCGGCCAGTTCATGCTTGCGCTTGTATTCAGACGTAGTGACATATGTCAGCCATTCATCAAGCGTTAGATTGGCGGCGACGAGGACAGGAAGTTTACGATGCATGTGTGTCTTGTGAGGCCTAACATAAATCAATGCATTCCGACCCGAATTGACAAGGGATTTCGGATCCAAATCTTTTAAGCGACGTGGAAAATATTTTATGAATATAAATGGTAGCTAAATGAATCTTGCGTATCTTTCGTGCCTCATGAAGGTGCATAGTTGTATAGCTTACTACCATTCTTGAGGGAAATTAAAAATTTGCTTACACGGGCATGATTACGTCCGCCCCACCTGTTTACTGCCGCCATCGACCGTCGCCTGTGCATCACCTGACTGTTCCTATGCCGGACTTGCAGGCACGAGATAACCGTTACGGGAATCGCAATGCGGCGAGCAGTCATCCTGCTTGGTATCTAATTTGACGGATAATTTGGGCGAAAAAAAACCAACCTTGTCGGTTGGTTTTTTTTCACTATCTGTGCCACGGATTTTTCATTAACTTGGCACAGATTTCACTTCCCGTGACACCCAACAAATCAAACATCAATATTCCCAGCCTGCAGCGCATTCAACTCAATAAACGCCCGACGCGGTTCAACGTCATCGCCCATCAAGGTCATGAAGATCTGATCCGCAGCAATCGCGTCGTCGATCTGTACTTTCAACAAGCGGCGCACGGTGGGGTCCATGGTGGTTTCCCATAGTTGGCTTGGGTTCATTTCGCCCAGTCCTTTGTAGCGCTGTTTGCTGACGCCGCGTTCGGCTTCGTCGCGTAGCCAGGCCATGGCCTGGTGGAAATCGGTGATGGCGAATTCCTTGACCTTTTCGCCTGTGCCGCGACGGACCATCGCGCCGGGGCCGATGAGGCCTTTGAAGGTGGCGGCGGCGTTGCAGAGGACTTTGTAGTCGGAGCTGGTGACGAAGTCGCTGTCGATGATGCTGGCTTTGATATTGCCGTGATACATCCGCTGAATGCGCAGCTGATGTTTCTCGGTCAGCTCATCGGATTTGACGATGACGTTGACGGCCGGATCGCCGATTTCTTTGGTGAGTGCCTGTGCGGACCGTTCGGCATTTTCGGCGGTGTCGAGTTCGAGCGTGACGCCTGTCATGATCGCGGTCAGGGCGGCGCCGTCGATTGCGCGGGTCAGGCGCGTGATGATGGCGTTGGCGGTGTTGTATTGACGCACGAGTTCCGTGAGTGCCGGGCCGCTGATCGGATCGGTGCCCTGGCTTGGGATCAGTGAGGCGTCGTTCAGCGCGACCTGCATCATGTACTGGACTTCTTCGACGTCGTCTTTCAGGTAGCGTTCGTCTTTGCCGTGCTTGACCTTGTACAGCGGCGGCTGGGCGATGTAGATGTGGCCGCGCTCGACCAGTTGCGGCATCTGGCGATAGAACAGCGTCAGCAGCAGGGTGCGGATGTGGGCGCCGTCGACGTCCGCATCGGTCATGATGATGATGCGGTGATAGCGCAGTTTGTCGGCGTTGAATTCGTCCGGGCCGATGCTGGTGCCCAAGGTCGCGATCAGCGTGGTGATCTGTTCCGACGACAGCATTTTTTCGAAGCGCGCTTTTTCGACGTTCAGCACCTTGCCGCGCAGTGGCAGAATCGCCTGGAATTTACGGTCGCGTCCTTGCTTGGCCGAACCGCCCGCGGAGTCACCCTCGACGATGTAGAGTTCGCACAGCGCCGGATCTTTTTCCTGGCAATCGGCCAGTTTGGAGGACAGGCCGAGGCCGTCCATCACGCCTTTGCGCCGTGTCAGTTCACGCGCTTTGCGCGCGGCATCGCGGGCGCGGGCCGCTTCGACGATTTTGCCGCAAATGATTTTGGCGTCGTTCGGCTTTTCCTGCAGGTAGTCGTTGAGGGTTCTGGCGACGATTTCCTCTACCGGCAAACGGACTTCGCTGGAGACCAGCTTGTCTTTGGTTTGCGAGCTGAATTTCGGCTCCGGTACCTTGACCGACAACACGCAGGTCAGACCTTCGCGCATGTCGTCGCCGCTGGTTTCGACTTTGGCTTTCTTGGCGAAATCGTGTTCTTCGATGTACTTGTTCAGCACCCGCGTCATGGCGGCGCGCAGACCGGTCAGGTGGGTGCCGCCATCGCGTTGCGGGATGTTATTGGTGAAGCACAGCACCTGCTCGTTGTAGGCGTCGTTCCATTGCATCGAGACGTCGACCGTGACGCCTTCTTTTTCGCCGGTGGCCTGGAAAATCGTCGGGTGCAATACGCTCTTGTTTTTGTTGATGTATTCAACGAAACCGCGGGTGCCGCCTTCGAACGCAAAGAGTTCTTCCTTGCCGGTGCGCTGATCGGTCAGCTTGATGCGCACGCCGTTATTCAGGAAGGACAATTCGCGGATGCGCTTGGCCAGAATTTCGTAGTGGAATTCGACGTGCGTGAAAATTTCTTCGTCGGCCCAGAAGTGGACTTCGGTGCCGCGCTTGTCGGTGTCGCCGATGACTTTGATCGGCGATACGAGGACGCCGTCGATGGTTTCGATGTCGCGATTTTGCGGCACGCCACGGACGAATTCCATGAAATGGACTTTGCCATCGCGACGGATGGTCAGCTTCAACAGCTTCGACAAACCATTCACGCAAGACACACCGACGCCGTGCAAACCGCCGGAGACTTTGTATGAGTTCTGGTCGAACTTGCCGCCCGCGTGCAACTCGGTCATGACGATTTCCGCGGCGCTGCGCTTAGGCTCGTGCTTGTCGTCGAACTTGATGCCGGTCGGCACGCCACGGCCGTTGTCGGTGACGGAAATCGAGTTGTCGGAATGAATGGTGACGTTGATTTCGGTGCAATGACCGGCTAACGATTCATCAATGGAGTTATCCAGGACTTCGAATACCAGATGGTGCAGGCCGGTGCCGTCTGAAGTGTCGCCGATGTACATCCCCGGACGTTTTCGTACTGCTTCCAGACCTTCGAGGATCTGGATTGAGGACGCGCCGTACGCATTTGGTGGCGGCAGGTTGGTGTTGTCTTGAGGGATTGATGACATGGCTACCTTCTGAAAAGACTGCTACAAAAACATGAATCCAAAACTGAACCCGCAGCTTGCGGATTTCTTAAATGTGGCAAAGGGGCCGAAGCCCCCAAGTCACGACATAACTGCTTTGACGATTTTTTAACGACTTGGTACGGCTTAAGAGTGATTTCCCGATGGGGAAAATCAAATACGCATCGGCATGACGACGTATTTAAAGTCGGTATTTTCCGGCACGGTGATCAGCGCCGACGAATTGGCATCGCCGAGGGCGATATTGACGTTGTCACCTTTCAGATTGTTCAGCACGTCGAGCAAATAGGTGACGTTGAAACCGATGTCGACGCTGTCGCCGCCGTAATCGATTTCGAGTTCTTCAATCGCTTCTTCCTGATCGGCATTGGTCGAGCTGATTTTCAGGCTGCCCGGGGTGACGACCCAGCGCACGCCCTTGAACTTGTCGCTGGTCATGATCGCGGCGCGTTGCAACGAGCGCAGCAGACGGTCGCGGCCGATGGTGAAGTCGTTCTTGTAACCCTTCGGCACCACACGGGTGTAATCGGGGAACTTGCCTTCTACCAGTTTCGAGATCAGCTCAATATCGGCGAACGACAGCTTGACCTGGTTGTTGGCGATTTCCAGCTGGACCGGCTCGTCGGTTTCTTCCAGCAAGCGTTGCAGTTCGATAATGGTCTTGCGCGGAATGATGACTTCCTGGCGCGCGAACTCTTGCTCGGTGGCGACCTGGCAAAATGCCAGGCGGTGGCCGTCGGTGGCGACGGCGATGACGTTGTTGCCATCCAGCACCAGCAGCAGGCCGTTCAGGTAATAACGGATGTCCTGTTGCGCCATCGAAAAATGGACCATGTTGAACAAATGCTTCAGGGTCTTTTGCGGCAGCGTGACAGTGGCGTTGTACTGCTCGGCCTGGGCCACCGTCGGGAACTCTTCGGCGGCCAGGGTTTGCAGTGCGAAACGCGATTTGCCGGATTGCACCGTCATGCGCTTGTTGCTCAGCGTCAGCGATACTTCGCCGGATTCCGGCAGCGCGCGCAGAATGTCGAGCAATTTACGCGCAGCGACGGTGGTCGCTGCGACTTCAGCGCCGCTGCCGACATTTGCGTTGGTGGTAATTTGCACTTCAATGTCGGTCGACAGGAAAGAGACCTTTTCGCCGTCCTTGCGTATGAGGATATTGGCCAGAATCGGCAATGTGTGCCGACGCTCGACAATACCGCTCACGATCTGCAGTGGCCGGAGAAGGGTATCTCGGTGGGTTTTGACCAATTGCATAGCTATATCCTTATTATCTAAAATTCAACAAACATCGCTTCATTTTAACCATTCCACGCTTCCTTGAACCAGTCTATAAATGTAACTGAATTCGGCTGCCTGCAAATGACATAAGCAACAAATGTACCGGCGATTTACTGATTTTTTACCGTTTTTTTCACCGATTCCGGGGCGCTGGCGGGTAGCCGGCATGCACTTGTCGCAATCTCGCACTGCACAAAAAAACCACACTTGCAGCGTCGCCGGAATCACGCCCATCAAAGGTTATCCACAGGCTGGCAAGCACCGCAGGACTGACCTGAGCCATGCTTGCCGTATTTGCAAGATTAACCTTTCAGGGTCTGTTCCAGCACGTGCAGCTCGTGATTGCATTCCGGATTTTTGGTCCGGTCACCGGCGATCTTGCGGACTGCATGCAACACCGTCGTATGGTCACGGCCACCGAACAGTTCGCCAATTTCAGGCAAACTTTTTTGGGTGAGTTCTTTTGCCAGATACATCGCAATCTGGCGCGGCCGCGCAATATTCGCAGGCCGTTTCTTCGAATACATGTCGGCGACCTTGATATTGAAGAAATCCGCCACCGTTTTCTGGATGTTTTCGACCGAAATCTGGCGGTTTTGCACAGATAACAAGTCTTTCAGGGCATCCTTGACGATGTCAATTGTGATGTCTTTGCCGTGAAAACGCGAGTACGCCAGGATCTTGCGCAGCGCGCCTTCCAGTTCACGGACGTTGGAACGCAGATGTTTGGCGACAAAAAAGGCCACGTCGTCGGAGAAAGTCACTCCTTCGGATGCCGCTTTTTTAAGCAGAATGGCGACCCGCATTTCGAGTTCAGGCGGCTCAATCGCCACCGTCAGACCGGAATCGAAACGCGAAATCAGGCGGTCGTCCATACCGGTGATTTCCTTGGGATAGGTATCGCTGGTGATAATGATTTGTTTCTTTGCGGCAATCAATGCTTCGAATGCGTAAAAGAATTCTTCCTGGGTCCGACTCTTGCCGCCAAAGAATTGAATATCATCAATCAGCAATAAATCGAGCGAATGATAATACCGTTTGAAGTCGTCGAATCCCTTGCGCTGGTAAGCGGTCACTACGTCGCGAACGTACTGTTCTGCGTGGATGTAGCGGATTTTGGAGGAAGGATTATCCGCCAGAAGCTGATTGCCGATGGCATGGATCAAATGTGTTTTGCCGAGACCGACACCGCCATACAAGAACAGCGGGTTATACGAAACGCCGGGATTGTTCGCCACCTGAATCGCTGCGGCGCGGGCTAACTGGTTGGCTTTACCGGTCACAAAACTGTCGAAACTTAACGCAGTATTAATACGCGATTGGTCCCGCCGGGCGGTCACGGCGCTCGACTCGGCCTGCGCTTCCGGCATGCGATCGAAGTGGTTAACCGCGCCGCCATTGCCGGATGCCGGCCCCGCATTCGGATGCGCGCCATCCAATGCCACCGGCATATTCGAGACACTTGGCTTGCGCGCAATATTGGTGCGCGGGTCGAGCATGAACTGCACATCTATCGGCGCTTCCCAATATTGCGATGCCAAGGTCGTAATACGGCTGGCGAATTGCGTTTTTACCCAATCCAGCTTAAACCGATTCGGTGCTGCAATGCGTAGCCGGCCGTCCTCATAATCAATTGGGGACAGCGGTTTTATCCACGCACTAAATTGTTGAGGCGTCAACTCCTGCTCCAGCTGGGCGGAGCAACTCTGCCAGAAATTTTCCATGAATCGTCTAAGTGAAAGGATGTGGAAGGAAGATCGTTGCGCTCCGGGCGGGACCTTTCGGGATCTCTTAATGGCGGGAGCGCATGCCACAATAAGCCGCTATTCTACCCTTGCTGACGAAAGTTATC
This sequence comes from Glaciimonas sp. OK215, assembly GCF_057787885.1. Lineage (NCBI taxonomy): Bacteria > Pseudomonadati > Pseudomonadota > Betaproteobacteria > Burkholderiales > Oxalobacteraceae > Glaciimonas > Glaciimonas sp. OK215. The sequence goes on along the minus strand of NZ_CM173544.1, from coordinate 6,022,435 downwards.
CACAGGCACGGCGTTTTATTGCCCGCTTGCCGGGTACAACAACCATCCATCAAAAATGCGCTAAGTGATTGACAGACAAGCAGAAAATGCGTTCTAATTCAAGGTTCACTGTCCGTTGAATTGCGAGATTGCAATCTTGACTGCTCGAATTGGCTGCTCCGACGCTGTATTAGACACACTATTCGGTTCGGACCAGATCGAACGGCAGGCAACGCGCAAAGTGTGAAGATCCGATTTATTTCTGCTGATTAGCGAGACCATAATGAAACGTACTTACCAACCTTCCGTTGTGCGCCGTAAGCGTACCCACGGCTTCCGTGCACGTATGGCAACCCGCGGTGGTCGCGCTGTGCTGAATGCACGTCGCGCCAAAGGCCGCAAACGTCTGGCAGCTTAAGCCGTACACCCGGCGCAGCTTGCGTGACAGGCGACCGTTCAGAGAGTTCGAAACTGAGCTATCCACGTGAACGGCGCATCGTTAAAACGGATGAATTTTCATCCGTTTTTCGTTTGCGCCCAGTTTACCGGACAGCCCATTTTGTTCTGTATACACGTGTCAATCCCTTGCCTGATGCCCAGGCGCGCTTAGGCGTGGTCGCAGCAAAACGACTGGCTCCGCGAGCTGTCACGCGTAACACCGTCAAACGGGTTACGCGTGAATTGTTTCGTCTGACGTCTTTGCCGCCCATCGACTGCATTGTGCGTTTATCGAAACCGGTAAACACCAAGGCAGGTCCAGCCACGACCGCACGTCTGAAACGGGAACTGCGTAGCGAATTGATGCAATTGTTCGCATCACAACGTGTTGTGGCCGGCAAGTAACAAGACGGGCATGCGATGAGCGTCTTGGGCGACACAAGAAAAAGATGCGGAAAAAGATACGGAAAAAGATACGGAAAGAGATGCGGAAAGCAATCATGAAAGCGACTTTACTGTTCCTGTTGCGCTGCTACAAATTGGGAATAAGCCCGTTTCTGGGCCAGAATTGTCGTTTTTATCCCAGCTGTTCCGACTATGCTGCTGAAGCAATCCGTACACATGGTGCCTTGAAGGGCTGCATGCTGGCCGCGCATCGTCTCGGCAAATGTCATCCCTGGCATGCCGGTGGGCTTGATCCAGTACCACCATCCCCGTCTGCATCCTCTGCCAAACCCTCTGCAACTTCCGCTGATCGATCATGCGGTTGCAGCCACTCCTGAATCATAGAGAACTACTCTTATGGATATCAAACGTACCGTCCTGTGGGTTGTATTTTCACTGTCGCTGCTATTCCTTTGGGATAACTGGCAACGACATAATGGCAACGCGTCGATGTTTTTCCCGAGCGCGACCCCAACCGCACCTGCCGTTGTTGCCGGCGCTGCCCCTGCCGTTGCCGCCGGCGCAACCAGCAGCGATGTACCGCAAGCTGCCGGCGCTGCCGGAACTGCGGCTCCAGCCAGTGCAGTCCCCGATACGGCAACTGCGGCCAAAGGCGAAACCGTCACCATCACCACCGACGTCGTCAAAGCCGACATTGACACGATTGGCGGTCAGTTGAAGCGTCTCGAATTGTTGAATCAGCGGGACACGGTTGATCCAACCAAGAACCTGGTGCTGTTCGACTCCAGCGCTACTCGTACTTATCTGGCCGACAGCGGCTTGATCGGCGGCAACTTCCCTAATCACAAGTCAACTTTTGTCGCGTTGCCGGGCGCCCGCACGCTGGACCAAGGCAACCAGGTACAACTGGTGCTGGAGTCGACCCAGAGCGGCGTCAAGCTGACCAAGACCTTCACCTTCAAACGCGGCGATTACGTGATTGACGTGAAGCACACGGTCACCAACGAAAGCGACGCACCGGTCTCGCCTTCGCTGTATCTGCAACTGGTGCGCGACGGCAACAAACCGGAAGGCGAACAACGCTTCGTCAACACTTTCACCGGTGCCGCGGTCTACACCGAAGCGAACAAGTTCCAAAAATTCGCTTTCGACAAGGTCGAGAGCAATAAAGCCGAACACGCCACCAAGTCCAACGACGGCTGGTTCGCGATCATGCAGCACTATTTTGTCTCGGCCTTCATTCCGCAAGACAAGGCGCCGCGCGAAATCTTCACCAAGAAAGTCGCTACCAACCTGTATGCGGTCGGCAATATCCTGCCACTCGGCACGATTGCTCCCGGCGCCAGCGTCACCATGGATGCGCGTCTGTTCTCGGGTCCGGAAGAATCAACTGTGCTCGAAGCCACCGCGCCTGGTCTCGAACTGGTCAAGGACTATGGCTGGCTGACCATCATCGCCAAACCCATTTTCTGGTTGATGACGCAAATCCACAAAGTCGTCGGCAACTGGGGCTGGACCATCATCGCGCTGACGATCATGATCAAGCTGCTGTTCTTCCCACTGTCGGCGGCCAGCTATCGCAGCATGGCGAAGATGAAAAAAGTCACGCCGAAGATGACGTCGATTCGCGAGCGCCACAAAGGCGAGCCGCAAAAGATGAACCAGGAAATGATGCAGCTGTACAAAACCGAGAAGATCAATCCGCTCGGCGGCTGTCTGCCGATCGTGATTCAGATCCCGGTCTTCATTTCCCTGTACTGGGTCTTGCTGGCCAGCGTTGAAATGCGTAACGCGCCGTGGCTGGGCTGGATTCACGATCTGGCGGCACCGGATCCGTTCTACATCTTGCCGGTGGTGATGGCGATTTCCATGTTCGTCCAGACCAAGCTGAACCCGAAACCGCCAGATCCGATGCAAGCCAAGGTAATGATGTTCATGCCGCTGATTTTCTCAGTCATGTTCTTCTTCTTCCCATCCGGCCTGGTCCTGTACTGGATCACCAACAACGTGCTGTCGATTGCGCAGCAATGGGTGATTACCAAGAAGATGGAAAGTACGAAATAAACACAGGCTCTGCATGCCGACTGTCGTAAAAAAGCCCGTGAACCAAAGATTCACGGGCTTTTTTGTTTCCTTTCGTTTCCGTAAGTAAATAACAATCGTAAAATCCATTCATGTCCTTCGATTCTTCCCCTATCGCAGCAATCGCCACTGCGCCCGGCCGCGGCGGCATCGGCGTGGTTCGTCTCTCCGGTAAACATCTCGGCGCTGTCATTCAAGCGGTCTGCGGTCTGGATGAAGCCAAACTGATTCCGCGCCACGCCACTTATCTATCGTTCAAAAATACTGACGGCAGCATCATCGATCAGGGCCTGGCGATTTATTTCAAGGCCCCGCATTCGTACACTGGCGAGGACGTGCTCGAGTTGCAGGGCCACGGTGGCCCGGTGGTACTGCAAATGCTGCTGGCGCGCTGTCTCGAGGCCGGCCGCGAAATCGATCTGCGCATGGCAGAGCCGGGCGAGTTCACGCAACGCGCCTTCCTCAACGACAAGCTCGATCTGGCTCAGGCCGAAGCCGTCGCCGACCTGATCGAAGCATCGACCGAAGCCGCCGCCAAGTCGGCATCGGAATCGCTCTCGGGCGCATTCTCCAAAGTCATTCATGCCCTGGTCGAACAGGTCATCAACCTGCGCATGCTGGTCGAAGCGACGCTGGATTTCCCCGAAGAAGAAATCGATTTTCTCGAAAAATCCGATGCCCGCGGCCAACTGGAAAAAATTCGCACCACCCTCGATAACGTCTTCAGTCAGGCCGCGCAAGGCGCATTGCTGCGTGATGGCCTGAATATCGTGCTGGCTGGCAAGCCCAACGTCGGTAAATCATCGTTGCTCAATGCACTGGCCGGGTCGGATGTCGCCATCGTCACGCCCATCGCCGGCACCACCCGCGATAAAGTGACGGAAACCATCCAGCTCGAAGGCATTCCGCTCAACATCATCGACACTGCCGGTATCCGCGATACCGAAGACGCCAGCGACGAAGTCGAGCGCATCGGGATCGAACGCACCTGGGCTGCAGTTGCCAAAGCCGACGTCATCCTGCACATGCTGGATGCCAATCATGGTCCGGCGCTGGCGGACGAAAGGATCGTCGCGCGCTTTCCCGACAACGCTCCGGTCATCCGCATCTGGAACAAGATCGACCAGTCCGGCCACCGCCCGGCGGTCGACGTCATGGGTGATGCGACCCACATCTATATCTCCGCCACAGATCATCTCGGCATCGACTTGCTGCGCACAGAACTGCTGCGTATCGCCGGCTGGCAGCAAACCGGCGAGTCACGCTACCTGGCGCGCGAACGCCACCTGATCGCACTCAAGGCCGCCCGCGACCATCTGCAGATCGCCGCAGAACATGCCGCCATCGACAATCGCATCAATGATCAGGCACTGGATTTATTTGCCGAAGAGCTGCGGCTGGCGCAGGACAAACTGAACAGCATTACCGGCGCGTTTACGCCGGATGATTTGCTGGGGGTGATTTTTTCGCGGTTTTGTATTGGCAAATAAGGGATCGCCCTACGACGCCAAACGTTGGTACGACGTTATAAGGTATTCTATGCAAGTAGCCATTGAGGAGAGCGCCATGAAAGTACTTATGACCGACAAAGTCCGAGCCCTACAAAAAGACCCCAAGGGAGCAGAAGCGCTACGCGTGTTTATCGCAACGGCCAAGCTCAATGAACCTCGCGAGATCAAGGTCGCCGACAATCGAGGCCAAGAACGCAAGTTCAGGGCCAGGCTGGTTCCAACTCAAGGCTAAGCCTGAGGGTGTGCGGGATTTTGTGTAAACGGAATTTCGTTTAATTCGGCGTCATCCGTTCTTCAAACTGAATTGTGAAGCGGTTGAGTGCTCCTTTCCAGTCCCGCAAGGGCATCGTCCACTTCTTGCTGATGTTGTTGAGTGCCAGATAAAACAGCTTGCTGACAGCCTCATCAGTTGGGAATGAACTGCGGGTTTTGATGACTTTCCGCAGGCTCATATTAATGGATTCAATGGCGTTGGTGGTGTAAATGACCTTGCGGATTTCCGGCGGGTAGTCGAAGAACGGCGTGATCCGAGCCCAATTTCGCCGCCAGGACAGGCTGATCGACTGGTAGTCCTTGTCCCACTTTGACTCAAATTCGGTGAGCATGAGTTCGGCTTCATCGACGGTCGCCGCACTGTAGATTCGCTTCAGATCGGTAGCCACTTCCTTCTGCACTTTCCAGGGAACGAAGTTCAGGCTGTTACGCACCATGTGAACGATGCATAGCTGAACAGCTGCTTTCGGATAGACCGCCTCGATGGCGTCAGGGAAGCCTTTCAACCCATCGACGCAGGCAATGAAGATGTCTTGCACGCCACGGTTCTTCAACTCGGTCACCACTTGCAACCAGAATTTGGCACCCTCGGTCTGAGCGATCCACAGGCCCAGCACTTCCTTGTGGCCCTCCATGTTCACGCCGATGGCCAGGTAGACGGCCTTGTTTCGGACAGCCCCTGTGTCGCGCACTTTGACGTGGATGCAGTCGAGATACAGAATCGGATACAAGGCATCGAGCGGCCGGGCCTGCCAGACCTTCACATCCTCGCTCACAGCGTCTGTGACGGACGATATTAGGCTTGGCGATACTTCGGCACCATAAATCTCTTCAAGGTGGCTCTGGATCTCCCTGACCGTCAGGCCACGGGCATACAGGGAGATGATCTTGTCGTCGAAGCCGGTCCAGCGGGTCTGATGCTTGCTGACGATTTGCGGTTCAAACGCGCCTTGACGATCGCGGGGAATATCGAGCGGGAGTGCGCCGAAATCGCCTTTGAGCGTCTTACTGCTGTGGCCGTTGCGAGTGTTGGCCGTGTCGTTGATCACCGCGTCGCTTTTGCCGTGACCGAGATGGTCCGTCATCTCGACCTCCAGCGCACGCTCGACCAACATCTTGGTCAATTGCTTGAGCAAGCCATTTTCGCCAATCAGGTCTTCAGGTTTTTTGTAGTTGGCAAGCAGGCTGTCCGCCAGCTTGACCAGTTCAGGATCGGGCTTGGCCCGTTTGCTGCGTTTTACGTAGGTCATTTTTTCCTCTATGGTGGCAGTGTCCTGCCAAATGACCGTTTACACAAAACTAAATACACCCTCCTAAGCCTTGAATATCGCATTCCCTGCGGTCTTTCTGTTTCTTCTTTTATCACCGGGTTTCGTCTTCCATCGGTTCTATCAGGCGCGTGAGGTCCGCGCTGCCGACTTAACACCATTTAGCTCAACTGTGCTTATGGCAACCACCGTAGCACTAGTTGTGAACTCGGCAGTTATTGCTGCCGCAACCTATTGGGGTGGTTATTTATTCCACTTAGGTGGAATGGTTCGGTTACTCGTTGGAGGTACGTCGAACGGTGCAGAGACACTTCTTGCCCCTATCTATCATCGGCTGGATGCTCAGCCATTCGAACCACTCTGCTTTTTTATAGCGACAAATATACTGGCCGCGGTTTTTGCCGGTATATGGCGTTTCGCTGTCTCTTATTTCCGTTTTGACCACCCGTCTTTTCCCCTCTATCGGCAGATACGACCTCCTGCACCTTGGTATTACCTGTTCAGCGGCATCGACGTTACAGATAAAGCCCCCGACGCTGTCGTCGTGTCGGCCATCGTACCGTTCAAAGATGTTTCCTATCTTTATACCGGGCTATTAGAAGACTATGAACTCACCGATAAAGGCGAACTGGATCGGATCGTCCTTTCGAATGCTGCCCGCCGCAACATTAAAGATGACCGCTCCGAGTTCGACTCTTCGCCTCAGCTATACGACCCTAAGAGATTCTACCCAATCGAGGGTGATTGCTTCGTTTTGCGATCATCGGAGTACACCACACTCAATATCAAATTTTTGGTACTGGAGGATGTTGCGCCGGAGAGTTCAGCCTAGCTTTTGTATCGGAAAATAAACGGTCGTCCTACGTTACCAACATCGCGTTTTGAGCACACAAGATCACATACATTTAGCTTTGCGTACTCAAAATCCAGAAACTGCATCTGCCCTCAATACCCCGCATCAAGGCCCTGAACGGCTTATCGCCGCATTCTTTTGCGCCAACCGCAGCAGCCCCATGTTGATTTCGAACGATCGATCAGGCGGGTTGGCGTTGGCCTTGGGGGTGTGGTACTCCAGCTTCAGGTTGTTGTCGGTGGAAATCCACAGTGCGCGGTTCAAGCCCGCGCGGTCGAGCAGTGCGTCCACTTGCGGCGGCGCCAGCAACAGGTCGCCGCCGATGTTGGCGAAGCTGCGTCCGGCCAATTCGCGCACCGGCTGCAGTTGCGGCGCAGCATCGAGGGCGGCCACGACGGCAGGCGCAGGTTGGGCGTGGGCAGCATCGTTGGTGGCGATCAAAATCCCCTGGCCACCCACCACGTACAGCGACACATAGGAAAACTCGGCCCGCAACGTGGCAATGATGGTCGAAAGGTCGGTTGCGGCCATGTGGTGCAGTTGCACCCACTGTTGCAGTACGCCGTCGGGACGCAACTTGGCGCGCGCCAACTGGTAGAACTCGCGGTTGTAAAGCGATGCCGCACCGGCGAACCAGATGGAGGTGATCTCGATGCTGATCAGGTCATATTTCCGCCGCGTCAGCAGCAGCAAGTTGCGGCCGTCGGTAATCTGGGTCTGCACCCCGGGCTGCTGCGATACCTTGCGGTTGATCCCTGAAAAGTAGGTGTCGGCCAGTGCCACCACGTCACGGCTGAGTTCGGCAATGTCGATGTGGGCAAAGCCTGCATCGTGCAGCACGCGGCTGGTGGCGCCGGTCCCATACCCGATGACAAGGGCATTCTCGCGCCGCTCCTGGTGCAACAAAGGTAATGCCGCAAAGCCAATCTGCGCCTGGACTTCGCCCAGCTTCGCATCGTTGCCCTGAAATTTGCCATTGGTGAGCAAGGTAGTCACCACGCCGCCATCCCTGGGCTGACGCGTCACCATCGTCAAGCCGCCATCGATGCTTTCGGCATGGTCGACCACGGTTCCCCATTTTTGCACCATGAAGTACACATTCGCGCCGCCACTCAGCATGTCGTAGTCCAGCCGTGTTGGGCTCGCGGCCACCAGCGCTATCCCACCCGCCAGCGCCGCAGCCAAGCGCCAGCGCGTGCTGTTCTTGACGGCGGCGGCGGTCACCACGGCAGCCACTGCCAGTGCACTCGCCGCCACGACCTTGCCCGCCGCCAGCCCGCCCAGCCAGGGCAGCAGAACAAAGCCGAACAACAACACGCCGGCAATGTTGCCAAGCGTGTTGAGCGCCGCGCTCAGACCCAGCATAGTGATGCCGCGCCGCGCGGTGGCCGTGGTGGCCAGGTCCATTGCCAGCGTGTAACTGGCGCCGATGCACAGCGTCGGCGGAATCATCACCAGCGCGCAAACCAGGCCGCGTACCGCCTCGCGCGCACCGAATGAGGTAACCAGCGGAAAACCGCCAAACCCGGCGAAATAAGCCGGAATCATGTCCCAGCCCCAAGCGCCCAGCGCCACCGTCGCCGCCAACGCCAACTGCGTGACTGCCAGCCATGCAGCGCGGTCAATTCCGGCGCGCCCGATCAGCCGTCGCCCGCCTTCGCCACCGATGGCCAGGCCCACCAGGAAGGTCGCCAGCATCAGGCCAAAGGCATACACGCTGTTGCCGGCGACGATGGACAGCAGGTGCACGTACACCACTTCCAGCCCCAGCGACAGCATCCCGCCCAGGCCGAGGGCCAGCCAGGCGCCCGCGAGCACGCGCGCACCGCCGCTATCGGCTGGCGAACGCATTCCGCCACCAGCCGCCGGGTTGACCCCGAGCGCGGCACGAGAGGCGACTCCCAGCCTTTTGGCAAGTGCCAGCGCGCCCACTGCCACCAGCAGATTCAACAGCGCTGCAATCAAGGTGGTGGCATGTACGCCAAATAACGGAATCACGGCATAACTGGCGAGCAGCGCGCCCAGTGCAGCGCCTGCCGTATTGCAAGCGTATAGCCAGGCCACGGCCTTCCCCAGCCGGTCGCCGAGCGGGTTCAACGCTTGCGCCAGCAGCGGCAGCGTGATGCCCATCAAGACCGTGGGTACCAGCAGCACGCCGGCCCCCAGCGCCACGCGCAGCACCAGCAAGGCGGGCGCCGCCGGAGCGAGGTCGGCGGCGAGAAATACATAGGCTCCCTGAATCGCCGCAAACAGTGCCGGCGTGGCCACGCAGAAGGCCCCGATGGCCAGTTCAACCAAGGCGTAGGCCACGACCGGGCGCACGACACGGGCGGCCAGCGCGCCGCCGATCAGCGAACCGATCGCCATACCGCCCAGAAAGGTGGCCAGTACGGTAAAGGTGGCAGTGGCGGTGCTGCCGAACACCAATGCCAGTTCCTTGGCGAACAGCACCTGATACACCAGCGCCGCCGCACCGGAGGCGAAAAACATCAGGCCCATCCGGCGCGTCAATCGTGGGGTCAGGTTTGCCGCCATAGGAAGTTCGCGCTTCACTTGTTGAATAGGGTACGGATCGGGGTGTTAACTACCTAACAAAACATAAACGCCAGCATTGCCGCATCTTCCTCGATGAACAAGAGCGCTGTCACGGACCATAGCAATGCGTAAGCTGGGGCAGATTTAGCCTTCAAGAGAAGTCTGCTAATCAAAGGCGCGTCCATCCATATTGTGATTTCCGTCATCTGTTCCTGGAACCGGGATTGCATCCACTGGGCAACACCATGCTTCCCAGAACAATAGCGGCATTTTTTGGCCATCGTTATTCAATCGCTACAGTATGGCATCCCGTAGCGCTAAAACCCGCTTCATCGCAATATCTGCGATTGCTTGTGCGCAGCCATACCGATTGCGCCTGAATTGTAAACCGGCGCCTTGAACGTTGTCATGCCCGCCAATTGTTTGTTACCAGCCAACGTTGTCCAGTTGGCAATAGCCATCTCCCCTTTGATGACCTAGACTTAACCCAACGCCGGCACTGATTCATGGGCACATTGCCGATCTCCGACGCGCTACTGGACGATACAGAAAGCGCTCTTTCCTGGGGCAGAAAATGCAAAAACTTTTTGCGGCCTGTTTCGCACTATTCCTGCTGGCTGGCTGCGCAACGGTAGATAGTTTGCAACCCGGCGCGGGCGGCAGCAGCTTGACCGTCAAAGCACGTACGTATGATGAAGTCTGGACAGCCGCCGTCCACAGTGTCGCGCGCAATCTCACGATAGTCGAAGAAAGCAAAGCCCAAGGCCAAATTCGCGCGCAGAGCAGCGCCGGACTCATGCCCCGGGGCGAGGTCGTGGGAGTGTTCATCACACCGGCCGGACGCAATGCGCCCTCCTACGCTATTGAAGTGCAGAGCAGGTCGAAGGGCCCGCTTACCGGGCCAGACTGGAGGCGGAAGATTGTGGCCGGCATCAAGGCGGAGCTGGATAAGAAAACAATCAGCGGTCCGGTGCCAGTCACCGAGTCTCTCGGCCCATCCGAGGAGATCGTAGCGCTGCCGCCGCCGCCTGACCACCCGGCGCAATCGAGCGGCGTCAAGGGCGGCGAGATGTCCGCGCAAGTCGAGCGCCTGGCGCGACAGTCCGGCTGCGTGCCGACTGCCAGTGCCACGCTGATCGCCAAAACAGCGGCTGTTGAGACATACCAGGTTAGCTGTCAGAATGCCCGGCAGGCGCTGTTCAAGTGCGAAATGCGGCAGTGCCGGCGGTTGGACTGAGGTCAGATACGGGGGGTCTATGAAGGCAGCATTAGCTATTTTCGTGTTGTGTTCTCTACTGGCGGGCTGCATGACCATCAACAGCTTCCGATGCGACGACCCTGATGCACGGCCGACTACCTGCAAATAGAAAACAGCCCGACAGAGCGCTGTTCCAATCTGCGTCTGTGTGCATGGTCCCGCCCGGGGGTCTGGAGGCCCGAACAGGAAACCAAAAGCATTCCGTTGCGCGTCGTCAACAGCGCTCCTTGCGAACGATTTCAGATCGGAAGCGGGACAGACAGCAAACGGCTTGCGACCTGACGTCGCTTCAAAATTTCATGCGCCAGCCAGCGGCATCCCCGTCAGAGTGTCAACGGTGGTGTACCCTCCTTGAATAGCTGTCCAAGCTGGCTCCGCAATTCCGGTGTGTCTTGATGCCCGTGGACGCTTACCGCATGCTGAACTGCCGCCGCCAACAATTCGTCGTCGGTGTCTGCGGAGATTGCCACTGAACAGTTGCTATCGCTGGGATATTCGCGGCAGTCGATGTATTTACGTGACATTGTGAGCTCCTTAATAGCTGCAATCAGATTGCCGCAGCGAACCACACAGCTGGTTGCCGCTGACGGCACTTATGGCGCAAGTCACCCGCCAGGGGCTTGCCCAATACCAAGTTGAACGGCATCTCGGTGGCGCGACGGAACTGACTGAAACCGCAAATTCAGCGTCTGCAAACGACCCTCGGCGCGCTCCCCCGAAATTAAACATTAGGAATCAAAAACAGGTTTGTCAACGCCGAGTTTGTTCATATCATTAATTCATTCGGCCGCGCCGGAGTCCCCCAGATACAGCTTATTTCATGAGTGCTTTTTGCACCGAAAAACTTGACCGTAAAAGGGCGCTCGACACGCGCGACTGATAATTTATCCGGCAAAAAAAAGCGGAAAATCGCTACCCGCCAGCCGCCATATTGCAACCGCGCAAGCGTTTACCGACATTGCCAACCGGTAATGCCAAGTGCCGCCAGTGTCAACCGACCCGGGTAGGTCGCGCGTTAACGGCTTGCTGGCCAGTGGCCAATATCAATAGAAAAGGAAACGAAAAAATGAACGCCAAATTTGTTGTCGCGCTGTCGTGTGCAATCGCTCTCACCACAGCCTCAGGTATCGCAAACGCCAAAGGCTGCATAAAAGGTGCTGCCGTCGGTGCAGTAGCCGGTCATTATGCAGGCCACCATGCCGTTGCGGGCGCGGTAGGCGGGTGTGTAGTCGGTCGACACATGGCCAATAAAAAGGCGGCAGAACAGAAAGCGGCAGCTAAAGCCGCTGCGCCGGCAACCAGCCAATAAATCCCCGATATTTCACGAGTTTCAATCCCTCGAAATCGGCCAAACCATTGCGTTTGGCCGGTTTGCGTAGACATCCGGAGCCGGGTCGCCTGCATCCGCCGCATAGTGCCATCGCTGCCCGGGTGGAGGTTCATCGTCCCCAACATTCTTCAACACCGGCGTCGCTATCGCGCAAGCTGCGTGCGCCGCTTTGATCCAGCACAAACGTGCCACACTTGTCGTCCCTTTGCGGTATTGCCTGGAGTTTATAAGTCGTCACGCCGGTTTCCGCCATCAGGCCGATAACATATTTCGCAGTGCCGGTTTTGGGTGACTGGCGCATGCCGGGCGGTAGGGCCGGTATGCCGCCGTCGGCGCTGAGATAACTGTGATGCACGGTATAACGCCTTTCCATCCAGTTGGCCGCTTCGAGCATGATCGTACGCGCTTCCGAGCGGTCGCTGCGTCTGACGTATTCGCTGTAACTCGGTAGCGCGATTGCGCTCAGAATGCCGACGATCGCCACCACGATAAGTATTTCAATTAGCGTGAATCCCGCCTGCCGCCGAAAATTTTTGCATCGCATTTTGAGCACCTGTGTTGAATTTATCAGTTTGTTAAAGCGCCACCTCAGTTCAAGACTAATACGGCATCGGGAGTTGATGCCAGGTCCTGAACGGCAATCTGGGTGCTACAGCGATATCGATGATTTTTGCTTTGCCATCCAATCCGTGAATCACTAAGCGACGCCGGCCGGATGGCAGAGAAATCGGCACTGGAGACGAAATCGAAGGCGGTACACGGATCGAAATCTGATTCGGCGGCAAGGCCGGAAATATCGCTTGTGTTGCAGCGCTGCCGGAGGTGTAATCAAACACCATCAGCTGCGAAGACGGCGCGTTTGCCGATCCGGAATCCGCACCCGGCGCATACGTCAGGATCACCAGCAGGCCATCGATAATCTGCGGTTTGCCTAGCGCCCGTTCGCCACGGTCCGGCAAATCAAAATACCAGCCACGCCGACTGGTCCAGTCGATGGCATTTTTGCTGATGCTGCGGCCGCCCTCGACTGCCGTAAGGGTTTGCAACTGCAATTGATGGCGCCCGCCGACATGCATTGCGCCATCCGGCTTCTCCCAAATGCCGTAAATGGTCTGCACCTGAATAGTCGCAGGATCACCGACCTCGAATAACTTCCCGGTGCCAAACATCAGCATGCGACCGCCCTTGGGATGCCGCCCCATGACCGGCTGCTGGACGATCGGCTGGACCTGGCCGTCGCCATCGCTGGCGACAAACAATGGCTGGCCGCCATAGGCCACCCGCCAGGCCATGGGATTGCTGTCGCCAAGATCGAATTTCCATAGATTTCCGCGTAAATCACCGGCATAGGCAGCGATGACTTCTCTTTGGGAATTGAAGAGCAGGGCGGGCGTCGATAAACCATTTGGCGCAGTGGCTTCAGCCGGATCAGTATGGATTTTCCTGATCAGGGAGCCATCTGCAGCATTCACCAGATAGAGCGCGGCTTTTCTGCTCTCGCTGTCGTAGCCGTTGCCATACAATGCCGCCCACTGACCGTTGCGCAACCTGACTAATGCGGCCTCACCCAGCAGATGCCCCATATCGTTATCATTGGCCGCGCCACCCGGCGCTTCGCCGCTGCGCTCCCACAATACATTTTTCACTCCCAGCGCATCGGGCGTGCTGACATCCAGCGCAAAGACGCTCCTGGCACCGGCACCGGTTGCGCCAAGCACGATTGTTTTCCATGCCGGCGTTGCGGCATTTCCCATCGTCAGATAGGCGTCGCCCTCAGTCAGCCGGCCATCGACAAAATAGCGGTGCTGATAGCCGAAATCGCTCAGCGCTTTCAAGTTCGAAAACACCGCATGCGGGATGAACGCAAATTTCTCGACTCCCGTTTTGGCATCGAACGCATGCAACATGCCATCATTCGCACCGACATACAACATCGCCGTGCGCGAACTCTTCGCACGCACATAATCCTGATAGCTGGCGCCACCGCCGTGCGCGGCCGGCAACGACTGATAGCCGAAATCGGTGTTTTTGACATGCAGCGGCAAAGAGTTGACGATGTCGCCAAGCCGGCTGCCGCGGTCACGTAAATTTCCTGTCCCTTGCGCCGCCTGCAACGCAGCATTTCCCCTCAGATATTCCAGAATGTCCTGCGACGCTAAAGCGTCTTTTTGTGTCTCCGATAAAGCCGGCCAGTGAAATTCGACAGCAGCGCCGGACTCCGGATTCCAGGTAACGATATTCCGCACCGTCCAGTCGGGAAGATGATCTGCCGCATCCCATAACTGCGCCCCGACACTCCCATCCGGAGCAACCCGATACGCCTTTAAGTGGCCGCTCCATACGTCGGCAGTAAAACCCGCCCGGTACGCGATCGATGCGTCGCTCAGCGCGCTATTGTCATAGATCAGTGCTGAAGATAACGCTGCCGGCACCAATGGAAGTTGCGATATCTGGCCGATCGCGGGCGATAAGATCAACAGTCCGATCAGCAGTCCGCATAACTTGCCGCTATTCCGCATCATTTTTCTGCACGCATTGGCTAGCCTTAAAGCTGGGTTTCATCACAAGCGCAAATAACTTTGCAGGATTACCGCAGCATTGCTGCCGGTGCCGATGCCGCGTGCGGTGATGCGATACGCCGGCAGCTGATCGGCTGGTTTCAGTTGAAATTCACGGTCGCCGGCCATTGCCATTTTTTCGATCATGCAACGCGGCGCCTCCGCCAGCTCCGCACTGCTGGCAACGCTGGCCGGCAACGCTATGGAGATCGCGTCGCTACGCCAGTTGGCAGCCAACTCCCAATGATTTTTCCCACGCTGAGCATCGCCCGTAATGGGACCGGCTTCAAGCTGCGGATAGGCAGCCGGATTTGATTGCGGCATGGCCTGGAGCAATGCTTCGCAATAGCGCAGCACTTGTTCTGCCGCTTCAAAAGCGAGTTGCCGACTGCGCAAATTTCCCGACATTTTTTCTTCCAGCGTGACGTTGCGGATAGCTGCGACGCCGATCAGCGTCATCACGACCAAAAAAATCAGTGTGACAGGCAACGCGATGCCAGGTTGCCGGGTGATGAATTTTTCTATCCCTATTGCTCGTATTCGCATCACAGAGGCCTCGCAAAATGTCAGGGTACGAACACCGTCGAAAAACAGCGCACATCCTTATCGGTTGCAGCATTCAGCGCAGCCTTGCGGCAATTGGTTTTGCTCAGCGCACCGTCATTCGCGTGCGGCTGCACACCATCCTGATTTCCCGGCTCTCTGAAATACACCCTGACGACGAAGCCATTTTTCACGGATCCGGAAATCTCGCCCCAGCCACCCGCCATTGCACGGCTCAGCGCGGCGCGCCATTCGTGGATATCGATCGCCGCTACTTCAGCGTGCGTACAAGCGGCAACGATCGCACAGGCCGGCGCCTCGGGCGCAGCGGCGGGAGTGGCTGGATAATTCTGCAAAGCGGAGCTGTAATAACCATCCAGTGCGCCGCCGATATTCGCTCGCACACGCTCAGCCAGATTGACGCTGTATGCGGTGGCCAGTGCGCGCTGCTGCGCTACTTTTTGGTATCTCAATGCCGCCATCTGCAATCCCGCCAAACCGATTAATGCGAAGGCGGTGATGATGATGGCGATCAGCACTTCAATCAGGCCGGCGCCGGATTGTTTGTGCAAGATCGCTGGTGCGGAACATGTGTACATTCAAAAATTATAGTCATCGCGGGTGGTCGCGACAATAGGACAGAGACTTAAATGAAGATATCCGCTTGAACCGGCAACCGGATAGGGGAAAGAAAGACAGCTGACAGGATGCATTTCCTGCCGGGACTGACGCAGGCAATCAAGGAGCCGGTTGTGTCATGCGCTCTACGATGCATTGATGCTGATGCAGCGTGACCAGGCCGACATTGCGCTGGGTCCGTTCCCGAAAATCAGGCAAATTTGTTCAGCAGCACGGCCAGGTTTCTTGCGTATTCGTTGGCCTCTTCGGTGCTTGCCGCCGCGCCGATGTGGGTCACCATTGCATCCGTCAACAGCACGATAAAAGCACGATCAAGTGCCTTGCGGGCGGCGGTCATCTGTTGCGCAACGCTTTCGCAATCGGCTGGCACGGCGGCATTCGCGACCAGTTTTTGAACGCCGCGAAGTTGTCCTTCGACACGCGCCAGGCGGTGTAACAATTCTTTCTTCTGTTGCTCTGTCAGCGCCGTACCTTGCACCACTTTGGCAGGAGTATCAGACAAAATGCACCTCTGGAAGTTGAATCGCGAACGACAGAATGAGTACTATACAGCGGATATGCGGCGTACCAACGCCTTGTGTGCGCCACCCGCTTAACGCCGGAAAATGTCACTCTGAAGCGGCATGCTGCACTTCCCTCGACCGGCCTGAAAGACACAATGGAAAAGAAATACTGACATTCAAACCAACGCCCGTCGACGGTACTGAAAGCACGATGGGCGCATGATGCACGGCGGCAACCTCACGCACGATCGAGAGTCCCAAACCGGCACCGCCCGGATTTAATTGTTGGGCCGAGGGAGCGCGGTAGAACGCCGAAAAAACCCGCTCGCGATCTGCTGCAGGGATCCCGCTGCCACTATCCTCGATTTCAAATACACCGCACTGCGCCTGATCATCCCGTCGTACACGTAAGGTAATCTTGCCGTTCGGGGGGGTATAGCGAATCGCGTTATCCAGCAAATTGGTCAGCATTTCATGCAGCAGCAGCGGATTCGCGTTGATCTGCACGTCTGCGTCCGCATCGCACGACAGACCGAGTTGCTGCTCGAGCGCCTGCGCTGCCAGCTCCAGACCGACCCGACGCGTCGCTGCGGTCAGCGACAACGCTGCCATGCCGCCTTCGGCCACGCCATGCCCGGCGCACGCCAGCGTCAATAGCCGCTGCGCCAGATGCACCGTCGAATCGGTGGTGGCCGCCATGCTTTGCACAATCTCGCGTAATGCGCGGGTATCTTGCGGATCACGGTCAAGCCCGCGCAGCGCCAGTTCGGCCTGTGTCTTCAACACCGTCAGCGGTGTGCGCAACTGGTGCGACGCATCGGCGACAAAGCGGCGCTGGCCGGTAAGCAAGGTGTGCAGACGCCCCATGTAGCCATTCAATGCGGCGACCAGCGGGCGTACTTCCCGGTGTACCTGATCCGCATCGAAATCCGCCAAATCGGTGGGGGCGCGCGCTTCTACCGCACGCTTCAGTTGCATCAATGGGCGCAGCACTATCCGTACTGCGAAGCACACCAAAAGGGCGGCTACGCTCACCAGCAATCCCTGTCGCCACAAAGTAGCAAATAAAATCCGGCGTGCAAGTGCACTGCGCGCGTCCATCGTTTCACCCACCTGAATCAGCGCGATGCCACGCATCGAATCGTCATGCACAGGCTGATAAAGCGCGGCAATCCGGACCGGCTGACCACGATAAGTGGCGTGATAAAAACGCACCGGCGCCGGATAATTTTCCGAACGCGGTACGTTGGCGGGCAGTGCCGGCAAATCTTCATAGCCGGAGATGAATTCGCCTTTGGTACCCGTCACCTTGTAATAAATGCGTCCCCGCGTGTCAGTCTCAACACTGTCCAGCGCTACATGCGGCACGGCAGCGGCCACCTTGCCTTCGACGATCGAGACTCGCTCCGCCAGCGCGCGCGTCGATGCCAGCAAGGCCCGATCGTATGCCTGATCGGCAACATCGAGCGCATTCCGATACACCGATAGTGCATCGACTGCGACCAGCAATAGCAGCGGAATCAGCAGCCAGCGCAATAACTGGCCACGCAAGCTACCTGGCGATGTTCCGGCTGCGCCGACAGCAACTGGTGCTGGTGTGCGCGGATGCATTATTCTGCCCGTGCCTCCAGCAGATAACCTAGTCCACGCAAGGTCGTGATCGCGACATGGCCCGATTGGGCGCCGGCCAATTTCTTGCGCAAACGATGAATATAAATTTCAATCGCATCCGGTTTGGCATCGTCGGCCAATGAGAACACTTCATCGAACAGCTTTTCTTTCGACACTACCCGGCCCGCACGCGTGATCAAGGCTTCCAGCACCGCATGCTCGCGCGGCGTCAGCGCCAATACGGACGCTCCATAGGTAAACATGCGAGAGACGGTGTCAAAGCGTAATGCGCCGCAACTATACACCAGCTCCTCATTGCCTTGCGTACGGCGCAACAATGCCTTCACCCGCGCCTCCAGTTCAGTCAGCTCAAACGGCTTGGCCAGATAGTCATCGGCACCCAGATTCAATCCTTGCACCCGATCCTGCAAACCGCCGCGTGCCGTGAGTATCATCACCGGCACATTGCTACCGCGCGCGCGCAGCCGCTTCAGGACGTCCAGTCCATCCATCTTCGGCAACGTCAAATCCAGAATCACCAGCGCATACTGCTGTGTATGCAACAGGCTATCCGCATCCGCTCCGTTCATCGCACACTCAACCGTCCAGTGCGCATCCCGCAACGCCTGGGCCAGCCAGCGCGACAATTCGACGTGATCTTCAATCAATAAGATTCGCATGATCCTCGGGGCCGGGGGATGGTCTCCAGTGGGTCTGCCACATGGCGCTTCTACAACATCCAACCGCTACTGTTCATTCACCCAATGTTGCATCGAGTTTTTGTAATTATCTCTTTGAGTAATGAGGTTTCCTCGATATTTCATTTTCCATCAGGTGGATTTTATGCAACCCGCTTTTCCTGATTTTGCGCAATGACCCATTCAGCGTGGGATTTACCGACACTGAAACGGGCTTTCGTCGCTCAACTCTGACCCTGTTTTCGTATCGGTGATGACAACGATTGATTTAGGATACTTCGCACATAGAGCATTGCGAACGGTATAGATTCGAGTTCCCTGTGCTACAAGATGCATATTGGTTGCCAGAGCATTGCCTGCAGCATCATGAGCTGTAATCACATAGGTTCCAGACATCGTTACGCAACCGCTCACGACGCTGATCGAAATTGCCGCAAAAGCAACGATGGCCGCAATCTTCGCGACCTGCCAGCGCGCAGCATCTTCACCTGCATGCTTGCCGCACACGAAAGCCCTTTGTCCCGGCGTAGCAGCGACATGTCGCTCAAGACATCTGTTCAGTCGCTCAAAATCTGGCATACGTTTTTCCTTTTAGCTATGCCTGCAGCCGATCGGCTCAAGCGCAAGAGTTATGTTCAAGTACGATTTTCCGAAATTTTCTGAAGTTGATGTCATTAGGAACTTCGCGGTCTGTAAGTACAAGAATTTAAGAAAAACACAAGCAATAAAAACCACAAGTTATTTCGCAACATAAGCACTGTTCTCGTTATTAATTTTCGAAGGAGTTGCCTATTTATCGAATAGGAGAGCATCCAGATTCGTCCTTGCTAGAGCATTGACGTCCTTGGCACGCAGGCATATTTTTTCTACTGCTCAGTGAGCACAAGCCTTTATCGCCATCTGAATATTTGAACCCTTTATTAAACATACATTGTTGTGCAAGAGCGGCATTGTTAGGTATATAGTTTTTACCAAATCCGTAGGCATACGGATAGCCACACTGCAGCATCTCCTGTTTAACGCTTTCTTCTGAAATCCCAGGTTTAATCCACTGCTTGTATTCAGGCGGTGCTGGTTGAAAAGGTTTTTTACCAAAGCAAGCTGTTAAAGTGAGCATAATGAAAACGAATGCGGTAATTTTCAACGTCATTTTTTCTCCATATAAAAATAGTTCAGTATTTTCTAACTGGCTGCAATATTGGGCTCTTGTTTGGCGAATCACTCCAAAACTTCTCACACTGCACGTTGCCAGCTCCATAACAGTTATGAACTGTATTTACACCCCCTAATGCATTAAATGCCTCACCTATAGCACTACTCCCATCAGGAATCGCCCCGCCAGTAGATGGGTTGCCACCTATCAGCCTTCCAACGGGATCAGCCATATGATTTTGCAGTTTCAATACCATGTCATTTTTCTGATCGAGACTCGTCACCGCATCCGGTTTTGCAAGTTGCTTAGGATATCGTCCGCTTTCGCCGCATTGTATGCGGGGCCAAAGAAATTCACGGTGGTGCCGCTCAATGCACCTGATGCAACGGCTTGCTTTTGTATTGATTCCATTGCGTTGCCAATGGTCAGCGCGCCACGGCTGTGACCGTTTATATGCAAGCCATCTTTTCCGTATTGCTCCATTAACCCCTTGGTTTCTTGGGTTGCGTTGGTCAATCCCCAGGAATCGTTTTCCAGAAACTTTTGGTAGCCGGCAATCAGAAGTTCTGAAACGGCGTTGTCTGCCGGAGGAAAGTGAATCAGGTAGCGTGGTCCATCACTTTCCGTACGGTGTTGGTCGGCATAATTTGTTGCGGCATCGGGACCGTTAAAGATGCCGTTGTTGGCGATGTGCACTTTTCCATCGGAAGCTGCCTGCAGATTCTGTTTTTCTTCGTCGGATAACTTTCGCTTTACTGTTTTCCCATCAGCACCTCGCACCACCTCATACATATC
Organism: Glaciimonas sp. OK215; assembly: GCF_057787885.1. Lineage (NCBI taxonomy): Bacteria > Pseudomonadati > Pseudomonadota > Betaproteobacteria > Burkholderiales > Oxalobacteraceae > Glaciimonas > Glaciimonas sp. OK215. The sequence continues at coordinate 6,002,003 of NZ_CM173544.1, read as the reverse complement.
CACTTTTTTGAAGAAGGAGGTACGGTAAGCCTCATCGGTAAATTTGGTCGCTTCTGCAACAATGGCTTGCTTGATCGCCTGTTCAGCTTGCGCTGTTTGTGCCATCGCTTGCACATCTGATTTTTGCGCCGACGTATGCGCGTTGTCTGTATCGCGGCTCAGATTTGCTAGCGTTTGTTCTGCGCTGTTGCCCGTCAATGCCCGTTGCTTTTGTTCGCCCGTGATGGCGATTGTTCCGGCACTAATGGCGCTGTGCGTGGTGCCTGATGAAGAACCTGATGCCTTGCCATTGTTCAGGGCGGTGCCGATGACTGCTTTGCTTGCACCGTATTTGCCTTGATCGGCCATGTCGCTGCTTAAACCAATACCGATGCTGCTGGCGCCGGCATCGGACTTGTTTTGAATAGCGCCATAGGTGAGGGTCGCGGTGGTAAGACTATTTTTGGCGTCCTCTGCAGCTTTATCGGTACTGGCAATCACGCCACCCTTGAGATCGGTATTGCCGTTGACGGTCACAATAAAACCGCCGTCCCCGGCCTTGATGCCGGATTGTTCCGTCACGCTGGCGTAGTTGCTGTGGATATCGGTCTTGCTAACATTCCCGCTGACACTGCTCGCGCCGGCACAGAACGGCGGAATGCACAGACTGACACCGACGCCGGCGCTCTTTTCTTTGGAATCATAGACGCTGGCGTCTTGCAGGCTTTCAATGTTGAGATTGCCGCCGACCTTGGCATTTACCTGCTTGCCACTTGCGATGCCACCTTTGAGGTTGGTGTCGCCGCCGGATTCCAGTGACAATTGATTTCCCGCCGTCACATGCGTGTTTGTGTAAGCCAGATCGGTACCATCCGCATTGCCGCGACTGCCGGAAACGCCGGCATTCAGAGTGAAACCGTTTTGTGTTCCGCCCAGCGAAAAGCCGATGCCGATGCTGCCGCTTTGGGAAGAACTGGTACTGTGCTGTTCGGCGGTATTTTGTGCCGCCGATAAATGTATGTCGCCATCGGCTTTGAGTGTGGCGTTGTTCGCCGCGCTGATGTCAGAACCCTGTACGGTGAGGTTGCTGTCTTTACCGGCACCGCTGGCGCTGATGTGCACGTTGCCGCCAGCCGCGATGTTGCTGCCCTTGGCAGTCGTGCTGCCTTGCGTGGCATGGCTTTGGCTCTGGCTGCCGCCCACACCGATACTGACGTTGACTGCGCTGGCTTGCCCCTGCGCGATGGCATCTGCTGCGTTGGCGCCGGCGGCGACGGTTGTCGCCCCTGCCAAGGCTTGCATGCGTTTGTCGCTGGTTTGGCTGGCGGCTTTCTTCATCTGCTGCGCAGTCTGTACTGCCGACACCAGCGCGTTCGTCAATGTGACCGTCAGGCCGCTTTGCTTGGCTTTACGGTCTTGCGTCGCCGCCATGGTCTCGGTCGCTGCGGTGATGTTGACTTTTTGTGCTGCGATATCTATGTCGCCCTTGGGCGCCAGGACCTGGCTGCCGGTTTGGGTGTATTGATTCCCTGCGCTGATGGCGAGATTGCCGTCGGTGCTGCCGATGGCGCTGCTGTTTTGGGTGATGTGCGCGTTGGTCTGCGCATCTTGTCGTTGCTTCGATCCCATCGTGACGCCAATACCGCCGCTGCTAAACATGCCGGAGGTTTTTTCTTCTGAGGAGAAAGTGCGGTCGCTGGTGTTGCGCGCCGTGGTGATGGTCACGTTGTTACCTGCAGCCAATGCAACTTCATGGGTGCCCACGACATTGCTGCCGGTGATGCCGATATCCCGTCCTGCCTGGGCGATTACCGCATCGCCCGACAAGGTGCTGCCGACTGTGGTCGTGCTGTGGGCGTTGGCCTGCGAGCTGCTGGTCGATGACGACAGCAGGCCTTTCGAGGTGGTATGGATGGCCTGGTCGAGGCTGCTGCTTTGTTCGGCGCTGCCAAGCTTGACGTCGCGCCCGGCAACTGCTGCCAGTTGACCGCCGGCATTGGCGTAGGCGGCCGTGGCGTTGATATCCCGCGCGGCGATCAGGGCCAGCTTGCCGCCGGTATGGATGCTGCTGCCAGTAACTTGCGTCTGGCTTTCGTTCAGGTGATTCCGGCTGTCGTAGGCGACGTTGTTGGTGGTGTGGGTGTTCACCGCCGTCAGGTTGAGGTCACGGCCCGCTTGGACCGACAATTTATCGGCGGTCACGCTGGCGCCCCGACCCAATACCGTGTTGGTGCCATTCACGCTGGTGGCCGCTATCGCCTCGGTACCCAGCGTCACATCGCGTCCGGCCAGTATCCCGACCCGGTGCCCGGCGACGTTGCCGCCGTTGTTCAGCACGTCATTCTGCGCGGCCAGGATGGTATGACCGTCGGTGCCGGTGCTGTGGAGTTCGCCCGTGTTGGCGATGTCGCTGGCGTGGACGATCAGGTTGTTGGACGCTTGCAGCGTACCGCCATTGTCGAGGCTGCCGTTAATCGTCAGGTCAATGTCCTTGCCCGAGATCAGGGCGCCGCTCGGGGCGATATCGCCGGCGCTGGCACGGGTCAGATACACCACCGGCACCAGCACGCTGCTGGTGCTGCCGTCCGGCAGGGTCACATCCTGGTTGACCAACCAGACAATGTCCGAGGTCAGCGCAGCCATTTGGGCGGCGCTCAGGGCAATGCCGGGGGTGAGCTGGAATTGCGCGGCGCTGGCGCTGCCGGCCTCCATCAGTGCCTTGTACTGTTCTTCGTTGCTGGCGTAGTTTCCGAGGAAACGCTTGCCGGTCAGTTGCGTGATCTGGTCGTTGATCAGCTTTTGTTCATAGAAGCCGTCGCCCAGGCGCTTGTGGACTTTCTGCGGATCGAGTGCGAGACGGCTTAGCAGGTAGTCGCTGGAAATAAAGTGTTGATAGTTGGTGAAGGTCGGATCGGTTTCGATCAGATACGACTGGCCGGGCCGGGGGCGCAACTGGAATAGCTGACTGTTCGGCAGCGTCAGATTGGGTAGCGGGGATGCCGCATGGCCGATCGTTTGATGGTTGCCGCTGATGTCGTTGTGCTTGTCGACGTGGTTGCCGACGGCCTGATTGGGGCCGGTGATCGGCCGGGTGTTCTCTTGTTTGGTCCAGACCTGTAACGCCAGCGGGGTCGCGGGCAGGGCGACATCGTAGGAGGCGCCGTTGTGGTCGTATTTATAGTGGTTTTGGTGCGGGTGGCCGTCGACCCAGTGATAGTAGTTCTCTCCGGCGGTCATGCTGTTGGTGGTGACGATTTCGCCGCTGGCGCCGAGGTTGTCGACGGGGCCGGCGCTGCCGCTGATCGTGCCGCCGGCAATCATTGTGCTCTTGTCGTTGGTGACGCTGCCGGACAGCAGCATGTGGCCGCCCGCGGTGATTTTTCCGGGATCGCTGGTCTTGACCACGGTGCGCGCAACGGTCTGGGTGTAGTCGCGCTTGTAGAATTTTTCGAAGCGCGCATTTCCCGGCAGCACCAGCACGATCCCGCCGTCGCCGCTGTCATCCCATGCGACCTGGTCCGGGCGGTACCAGCTGCCGTCGATCCAGGAGCGGTATTCGGTGACGCGCCTGGTTTTACCGGGGTCGACCTGCAGTTCGGTCGTAAAGTGCTTGTTTTGATTCATCAATGCTGCGGTGTGCAGCCGCAACGCGCCGCCGGCGTCGATGGTGGCGGAGGCATTGAGGATGTCGGCGGCGCTGCCGCTGACCTGATGGTTGCCATCCAGCGCACCGCCCAAGGTCATGTCGCCGAGGCTTTGGAGTAACGCATGTTCGCGGTTGGTGATGTGTCGGGCGCCAATCTGCAGCGTGTTGCGCGCGGCGATGACACCGGCCTGCTGCGTGCTGCCATCGGGATGCAACACGCCATCGTTGACCACGCTGCGCGCACCGATGGCGATGTCGTCGCCGTAAATCCGGCCGATGTTGTAGAGCGCGTTGTTGGCGTTGATCAGGGCAGTGCCGCCGCCGGCATGGATGAGTGCGCCGTATTGGTTGGTGATGTTATTCGCCGCCAGAGTCAGGTTGCGGACGGATGCAAGAGTGCCGGCGTTGATCAGGTCACCGCTGGTACGCACACGCAGATCGCGATTGGCGCTGATCCGGTTGCCGGCGCTGTTGGTGTAATTGCCTTGCAGCTGAATGCTCGCATCCTGGCCGGCGCTGATGTTGCCGTCGCCCGCAAGGGTGCCGGCGTTGATATCCAGGTCGGCAGCGCTGCCGATGTTGCCGCCGGTGTTGCTCAGTTGACCGCTGGCGTTCAGGCTGAGCCCGTCGGTATGCAGTGCGGTGAGGCGACCGGCGCTGTTGTCGATGTTGGCGGCGCTGATCTGTAAAGCTTTTGCCGCTTGTACAGTGCCTTGCGCGTTGTCCAGGTTGCCGATGAAGTTGAGTGCAGCGCTGCCGTTGGTCGCGATGCTGCCGCCGAGGTTGCTCAGCGCGCCGCTATTCAGCGTCAGCGCGCCGGCTCCAGCGTGCTGGATGTTGCCGGCATCGTTGCTCAGGCTGCCGGCCTGGAGGGTGAGATGTTGGGCATTGGCGGTGATCGCACCATTGTGGTTGTCGAGTGCGCCAGTAGTCGCGATGGTGGTGGCGCCGCTGCCGGACTGGTTAATCATGCCGCCGCTGTTCGACAGACTGGCCGAATGGCTGGTTAACTGGGACGCGCTGAGCGTGCCTTGGTTGTTGGTGAGCGCACCGCTGGCATTGATGGTCGTGCTGCCTGCCGCTTGCAGCGTGCCGCCGGTGTGGTCGATGTCACCGGCGCTTGCGATCAGCGTTGTACTGCCGGCAGCGTTGGTGTGCGCATGGGTGAGATTGAGGCTGGCACCATTCATGGCGAGATTGCCGCCGGCGGTGTTTTGTCCGGCGGCGGTAATCGCGCCGCTGGTGCTCAGATTCAGATTGCCTGCCTGAGTGACTTGGCCATTGGCATCGCTACCGGCCGCCAAGGTGCCGCTCGACTGGATGCCTGCGGCGGTCAGGGTGAGATCGTTTTGCGCGGCCATCATGCCACTGTTGCTGATTTGTCCGGCGCTGTTAATTTGCACCGCTTGTTTACCGTACAGGGTGCCGCTGTTGCTGACCGCATCGTCGCTGCGAATGGCGATCCGGCCGCTGGCGCTGGTGTCGCCATTGAGTGTGACTTTGCCGTGACTGTCGATCGAGACATCACCCGCTTGCGCGGCGATATTGCCGAGGCTGGCAACGCCGACACCGGCTGCGGTGCCGATGAGTCTGATCTTGTTGGCATACATCCCGCCCAGTTGCGCGACGTCGATGCCGACGGTGGGTTTGTCGCCTTCACCTTGTATGACTTGTACACCGAGGTCGGCGTAATTGACCTGATTCGCACCGCTGACGACATGCAGATTATTCGCCCACAGTTCGCCGTTGACGCGCACGCTGCGGGCGATCAAATCCAGCTGGTCGGTGTTCGCCCCATTCAGCCCGCCGACCTGGATATCGCCACGGCGGACGCGAAACGCGTTCAGGCTGCCGTCGCCGCCGAATACCGGCGTGCCGGTGGTCAACACGCCGCGACTGGTATTGATGAAGCCGCAACCGCTGCAGGAAATGCCGTTCGGGTTGGCGACGACTACCTGAGCGTGCCGGCCGGCGACTTCGATATAGCCGTTCAATTGACTGCGCCCGGTACCAGTCACTTCGTTGAGGATGATGCGGGCGCTGCCGTTGGTCAAATTGGCATTGCCGTCTACATAGCCGCCAAGCTGGGTCTGGCTGATCGTCCTGGCGTTGTTGAGGATCGCGCCGTTTCGGTCGACATTGAACTGGTTGTACTGGTTATGGCTCAGCCCCGCTGCGTTCGGCGCGGCAATCTGCACCAGTGGCCGCCCGTTGGCGCTTTGATCGATGGTGGGACGCTGGGCGCCTGCGTTCGGGTCGGCGACGATTTGCGCCTGCACCACGGTGACGGCGCCGAACAACGCGGCGATTGACACGCTCAGATGCGCCAGGCGCAGCAGCGCTGAACCGGTCGTGCCGGATGCGCTGCCTGCACTTTTACCCTGGCTGGAAACGTTCTCCGCGACGGCCATCAACATGCCGCGGTTTTTATTCAAGATGACGCGATAAGCTGCCTTGTTCATTTGTTTCAATCCAGGAAAAAATCGATGTCGCGAGAGAACTGCTTGATATCGATAGTTCAAACCAAAACCGATTGCCGAGGCCTCGCCGCGAAAATCGGAATTTATATTTTCTCCAAGATGAAACTCTACAAAGCAATTCTGTAGATTGATATAGGCTAATTTCTTAAAAAGCTGCTGATTGTCTAGCGCTCACGCTTCCCGCCAGCTTTAGCGAGTGGTCGCTGCGTTCCCAAGCGCCGCATCGCAGCATCAAACAGCGCATAGCAATGCGTGAAGCCGGCTGGCCGGCGCCTGCGATATCTGCGGTTTTACTCGGCCCTCGCCGACATCGTGATTGCATTTGCCTATTCAGCTATTGGACATTCCGCCGCGATCCAAACGGTACGGCTCGCCGTTGAATTCTTCTTAGGAAAAACCTTAACTCTTTCGATGTGACCTTTGCTGAAAGGAAATTGAAAGATTCGAGCCGCTATGATGCGTCCAAATATAAAAACCTCTGTGCCATTTCTGTTGTGGCCGCCTTGCACGTGGTCGGCTGCGACAGAAATGCGAAGACAACGAATAGATAGTTGGAGGAGACAACCCACATGTTTACAGCAAAAAAATCCGTGACAATATTCATCGCAGCACTCTCGCTGGGGTTCGCCGGATGGGCGTCGGCACAAGTGCCGGCGGGCTATCCGGCGGATTACGGCAAGATCATTGACGGTGCAAAAAAAGAAGGCAGGCTGGTCATCTACAGCGCCACCGATTCGAAAGCGGTCGCGCCATTGATCAAGGATTTCAGCACGCTATACCCGGGCGTGAAGGTCGAATATAACGACATGAATTCGACCGAAGTCTACAACCGCTTTATCTCCGAAGCTGCCGCCGGCGGCGCTACCGCCGATGTCTTGTGGTCATCCTCGATGGACCTGCAGGTCAAGCTGGTAAGCGAAGGTTACGGTGCCGTCTACAAATCGCCGGAAGCCGGCGCCATTCCAGGCTGGGCCAACTTTAAGGACACAGCCTACGGCACCACGTATGAGCCGATCGCGATCGTTTATAACAAGCGCCTGGTCCCTGCCGATGAAGTCCCGGCTTCACACGCTGATTTCACCAGGCTGCTGACCACCAAAGCGGACAAATATCGAAATAAAGTCACTACTTACGACATTGAAAAATCCGGCGTCGGCTTTTCCTTCATCACCCGGGATGCACAAGACAATCCGAAGTTCTGGGAACTCGCCGCCGCGCTCGGGGACGTTGCGGTACGGGTACAGTCTTCCACCGGCACCATGCTGGAACGCATCTCGTCGGGCGAAAATCTGATCGGCTACAACGTGATCGGTTCGTATGCGCTCAGCCGCGCCAGGAAAGATCCTTCACTGGGCGTTGCTTTCACCAAAGACTACAACCTGGTGATGTCGCGGGTGGCCTTCATCAACAAGTCGGCCCGGAACGGCAACGCGGCCAAATTGTGGATCGATTATCTGTTGTCGAAACGCGGACAAACCATCGTCGCCAATCAAGCTGAGCTATTCGCCATCCGCAGTGACGTGGCCGGTCCCGCAACGCTGTCGGAACTGACCAGACAACTTGGCGCTGCGCTCAAGCCAATTCCAGTTGGCCCGTCGCTGTTGGAATACCTGGATCAAACCAGACGGCTGGCTTTTCTGAAGCAATGGAAAGCCGCGGCAGGCAAGAAGTAAAACCTCCGGTTCGCGCTGCCGGCCGCTGACGCATAGCCGATTTCTGGAAATCAAGCAGCTGTGATGTGCCTGATGAGGGCAATCACAGCGGGCCGCGCTACGCCTGCGTTCTTGAAATCCGTCGCCGAACGCAAGCATTTTCAGCTGCATTCTGATCTGGACTGTACAAGCCATGCAAACTCTCTCTTGTTCCGACCCGCGCGTGCGCCGCCCTTGGTTATTGCGCCTGAACTGGCCGCGCGGACTGGTGGTGACACTGACCGCACTGGCGGTATTCCTGCCGCTGACACTGATTTTCTATCAAAGCTTTTTATCGGCGCCTTTTTTTGCGCCAGTCAAAGTGTTCAGCCTCGAATCATATCGTTTCATCTTCGACGACCCTGATTTCCACCAGGCTTTTGCCAACGGCATGATGCTGGCCGGCGGTCTCGCATGTATTGCGGTGCCGCTGGGCGGCATGCTGGCATTTCTGATGGTCCGCACCGACCTGCCCGGTCGCGGCTGGGTCGCGCCTTTGCTACTGGTGCCGATTTTTGTTTCGCCGATGGTGATCGGTTTCGGTTACGTGGTGTCGATGGGGCCGGTCGGCTTCTACACGGTCTGGGTCAGGAATCTGCTCAGCCATGTCGGCTTTGAAGGCGATCCGTGGAATGTCTATGCATTTCCCAGCATCGTCATCATCGCCGGTCTGACCCACGTGCCGCACGTCTATCTGTACGCCTCTGCGGCGCTCAAAAGTCTCGGTGCGGATGTCGAAGAAGCTGCCCGCGTGGCGGGTGCCTCCCCGCTGCAAGTCGCCCTGAATGTCTCGCTGCCGATGATCATGCCGGCGCTGGCGTATGCCGGTGTCCTGGTGTTTTTCCTTGGCTTCGAAGTGTTCGGCCTGGTGCTGGTGCTGGGCGACCCGGAAGGCCATCTGGTGCTGCCAACCTACTTGTACAAACTGACGAACAAGCTCGGGACGCCGTCCTACCATTTGATGGCGGCGGTCGCGGCCTGCCTGGTTGCCGTGACGTTCCCGCTGGTGCTGATGCAGCGCTGGCTGCTGCGTTGCGCCAACAAATATGTGTCGATCAGAGGCAAGGGCGCACGTCAGAAGGCGCTGCCGCTCGGCCGCTGGAAATGGCCTGCATTTGCACTGATTGCCATGTGGCTGATTTTCACAATCGTGGTGCCGCTGTCCGGTATCGCGCTACGGGCATTGGTCTCGCACTGGGGTGACGGCGTAGCGCTGCAGGACGCGTTCACGGTACAGCATTTCATCGATGTATTTGAGCAGCCATCGCTGCTGCGCGGGATTCTGAATACCGTCTTGATCGGTGCCATTGGCGGCGCCATTACGGTGGCCTGCTACTGCTGCATCGCATTGGCCATGCATCGCAAGGCTGACGGCATCACCCGCTTTCTCGATTACAGCGTGCTGGTCCCGCGTGCGGTACCGGGCTTGCTGGCCGGTCTGGCGTTCTTGTGGGTATTCCTGTTCGTGCCGTCGACGCTGAACGATGTATTCAAGGAATATGACAATTTCTTTGCCAGCTGGATGGTCGACAACGTAGTTCCGGCCATGCGTGAACTGCGCTCGACCATCTTTTCAGTCTGGCTGGCGTATTCGGTGGTGTGGCTGGCCTACGGTATGCGCCTGATCACCACGGCACTGCTGCAAATCGGACCGGAACTGGAGGAGGCGGCCCGCGCGGTCGGTGCGCGCCGTGCTCAGGTCACCCGCCATATCACGCTGCCACTGCTGCGCTACGGCTTGCTGGGCGCATGGCTGATGGTGTTCCTGATCTTTGAGCGCGAGTACTCAACCGCGGTGTATCTGCTGTCGCCGGGCACAGAAGTGATCGGTGCGCTGATTGTCTCCTTGTGGGCCTCCGGCTCGGTGGATCTGGTGGCAGCCCTCTCGCTCATCAATATTCTTTTGGTCGCCATCGGCATCGGCATTGCGTTGCGCTTCGGCGTCAGGTTGCACGATTAAACCGCATCACCCAGGAAGCCAATCATGCCCGAATTAAGTGTAAATAATCTGTACCTCGACTATGGCAGCGGTGTTAGTGCCAACCAGATTCTGAAAGGTGTCTCGATGGATTTGCAACGCGGCGAAGTCGTTGCGTTGTTAGGTCCATCCGGTAGCGGTAAAACCACATTGCTGCGTGCAGTCGCGGGACTGGAGGCACCGAAATCCGGCGTCATCCGGATCGGCGCACGAAGCGTATTCGATGGCAGCCGCAGATTCGAAACGCCCGCCGAGGAACGCAATCTGGGACTGGTGTTTCAATCGTACGCACTGTGGCCGCACAAGACTGTATTCAACAACGTCGCCTACGGTTTGCAACTGCGCAAAATAGGCAAAAGCGACAGCGCCGAGCGCGTCAAGGATGTCCTGAGGCAACTCGGTCTCGCTCATCTGGGTGAACGCTTTCCGCATCAACTGTCGGGCGGTCAGCAGCAGCGGGTCGCGATTGCGCGGGCGCTGGTGTACAACCCGCCGGTGATTCTGCTCGATGAGCCGCTCTCCAATCTGGATGCCAAGCTGCGCGAAGAGGCGCGCGCCTTTTTGCGTGAACTGATCGTCCGGCTCGGCCTGTCGGCGCTGATGGTAACGCACGATCAGGCTGAGGCAATGGCGATTTCCGACCGCATCCTGCTGCTCAACAACGGCAGGATCGAACAGCAAGGCACACCGCAATCCATGTATCAGACCCCGGACACCTTGTTCGCCGCCGAGTTCATGGGTAGCAATAACCGGCTACCTGCAAAGGTGCTGCAACGCGAGGGCAATCAGGCCCTGTTGCAAGTCGACGGCGGCATCGTCAAAGCCACTGCACGCGGTGTCAATACCGGCCACGACGCGATCGGCATTATTCGCATCGAGCAGGTCCGCATCTCCAGCGCGCCGCTCGACAACGCCATCCAGTTGCCGCTGTCGGCCTGCATGTATCTGGGCGATCGCTGGGAATGCCTGTTCAAGAACGGCGATGCGCTAGACACCATCGGCCTGCGTGCGTACGCCAGCGAGCGTCTGCCACCCGGCGCGTACTGGCTGCAATTGCCGCAGGACGCACTGTGGGCGTTTTAACCTGTGTTTCAGCGTTGTTGTGGTCCCGTCATTGCCGCTGCAGGCGGCAAGAAAATCAATTCACACAATAGGGGAAGAGGAAGATGAAGATGAAGAGAAATTTATTGACTGCGGCCGCACTCACCGCGCTAGCGGCCACCGGCTACGCCCAAACCAGCGTCAGCGTCTACGGCCTGATCGACAGCGGCATCCAGTACAGCAATAACGCCAACCCAAAACAAGACAGCGTCGTACGTCTCAGCTCAGGCGCAATGAATACGTCGCGCATCGGCTTGCGCGGCAGCGAAGACCTGGGCGGCGGCCTGAAGGCAGTGTTCCGGCTGGAAGGCGGCTTCAAGGCCGACACCGGTGAATTCGACGGCCCGGGCCGGCTGTTCGGCCGTCAAGCCAACCTCGGTCTGGAAGGCGGCTTCGGCCGTATCGTCGCCGGACGTTCCTACTCCACCACGTATGACTTCATTCTGCCGTTCGACCTGATGGGTTACTCTGCGCAATACTCATGGGCCACAGCAGGCAATGCCAGCGGCGAGCGCAAAGACGGCATGCTCAGCAATGTTGCCAACGTCATTAAATACCAGGGCACTTTCGGCGGTGTCAAACTGGGCGCAACTTACGGCTTCGGAGAAGCCGCCGGGAATGCCGGCGATAATGCCAGGTACGCGCTCGGCATCGCGTATGCCGCCGGCCCGTTCAGCGTCGCCGCAACCTACGATCGCAAGAATGGCGTAGCCAATCCTGCTTTCGGGAATGCCTGCGACAAGGCCGCCAGCATGCATTTTGCCGGTTTGTATCGGCTGTCGGAAGACTGGAAGTTGAATCTGGGCTATCGCCATTACAAAAAGACGCTGGCCACCAATACTGCGGATCTGCGCAGCGACCTGTTCTGGGGTGGCGCCAGCTACCGCGTAACTCCGGCGCTGACACTGATCGGTCAGATCTATGCGCAAAACATCAAAAACGTCGCCAGCGGCAACGATGCCGACCCGATCATGTATTCCCTGCGCGCAAAATATGCGTTATCGAAACGCACCGGCCTGTACGCCAGCGCCGCTTACGCCAAAGCCAGGAACAACCAGCTGGTCGGCGTCTCGCGTGACGAGGCTGGTTTCGGCAGCAGCCAGACCGGCCTCAGCGGCGGCATTCAACACCGCTTTTAAACGGCACACCGAGCAGCGGCTACAGCGTCAGCAACCCGCAGACCGAGGCGCAATGACGTTCGGCGTTTTCTACAATGCCGTCGGCCAGCGCTGCCGCAATAATCGGCATGCCGGTTTGATCGGGTGCAGGCCAGTCGGCTGGCGTCAATGGCGCCAGGCCATGCGCAATTCGGGCGCGGTCGCATTGCGGACTGGCTGCTCCGTTTTCCCATGCCGGTTGCAAATCGTGACACGGCGACGGTCTCTGTGCATAGATGCCGCAGGAGGCATCACGCCCGACCTCGCCACGCAACGACAGGCAACGCGGTTTTGGCCCCTCGGTACCATGCATGACCACACGATGCGGGTCGAGCTTGACGGTGAATTCCGGGGGTACCACGCCGCCACCGGTCGGATCCGCCTCCAGCCAATGAAAGGCGACACGAAAGTGGGCGCAGCAAGCACCGCAGCGCAGGCATGGATGAGTCATGAATAGTCGATTCGACGAATAAATTAAATTGAAAACCGGTGTCGGCGGCGCACATCAAAGCGCTTCGAAAACCCCTGCGACACGATTTTTCTGTACCTTGTCCCAGCCGAATATCTTGCCGTTCATCGCCACATACACACCATGCGGCAAGACCTGGGCAACACCGCAGGCGAAGCCAAAGTTGAATAAGGCATCCGAATTGGCAATCTCATAAGGGATCATTGCGCCGGTCACCACGATCGCTTTGGCAAGGTTGGCGGCTCCTAGTACGGCTGCGGTGTCCTGCATGGTGTCGGTGCCGTGGATAATCACAATCGCCTCTTCCTCGGCGTTGATGCAGGATGCCAGCACCCGGCCGCGGTCGACGTCTTGCATGTCGAGCGAGTCCAGCAGCGGCAACTCCTCCAGCGCGAAGGGGGCGGTGATGCGCGAGCGCTCTATCACTTGCGCCAAATGGCTTGCGCCAAAAGTAAGCTTGCCAGCGATTTCGTCATAGTGTTTATCGAATGTGCCGCCAGTGGCGAGGATACGTAATGCCATACGAATTAATTTCCTTTCTTGCTAATTTGATCATTGCGGGGAGACATTTGTCGGCGTGCCGCCTTCCAGCCGCCGCGCCGTGAAAACAGGTAAGCGAATAACAATATCACGAACGCTGCCGTTCCCAGGACCCAAGGCAATAAAGACACCAGCGGGGACGTGGGGCCGCCTTGACGTTGCATTCTAACGTGCTCAAGCGTCACCGTCGGCGCGGCCGAATTGCCGTATCGTTGCAGCACGTAATTGCTCAGCACGGCAATCTGCGCGTCGCTCAACTGCGCGGCAAAGCCTGGCATGAAAGCTTCCTCGGTCTTGCCCTTGCGCTGCACGCCGTTCAGGATCACCATCACGAGATTACGCGGGTCGCGCGCGCCGACCGCGCTGTTATTGAACAACGACGGATAGTAACCACCGACGACACCGGCGCCGCTGGCTGCATGGCAGCTGGCGCAATTCCCGCTAAACAGTTCTGCTCCGCCCGAGGCGGCAACGCTATTCGATACCGGCGCGATGCCGCGCAAATCGGCATCATCCTGTGACGCCGAGCCCCATGCATAACGCGGCTTCAGATCGTCCTCGTCATGGATCGCCGGAACGCTGCGCAGGTAAGTGACAATCGCCTTCAAATCAGGATCGGTCAGGTATTGGAGACTATGTTCGATGGCTTCGGCCATACCGCCGCCGGCGGAGGCTTTACCTGGCACCACGCCGGTTTTCAGATAGTCCACCAGCTCCTGGTCCTGCCAGCCGCCAACCCCACTGATCTTATCGGGCGTGATGTTATATGCGCTCCAGCCGCCCAGTTGCGCGCCGCCAAAGGCCAGCTTGCGATTCACACCCATCGTGATGTTGCGCGGGGTGTGGCATTCCTGACAGTGCGCCAGCCCCTCGACCAGATACACGCCGCGATTCCATTCGACACTTTTGCCGGGATCCGCTTGCCAGCGCCCCGGCTTGAAATTGAACAGCTTCCAGCCGGCCAGCACAATACGCTGGTTGAGCGGAAACGGCAGCTTGTTTTCCGGCGTCTTTTGCGCAATGGCCGGCAGGCTGAACAGATAGGCCTTGATCGCCAGCACATCGTCGCGCGAGAGCTTGGTGAACGCGGTGTACGGGAAGGCCGGATACAGATGCTCACCCTGCTGGCCAATCCCCAGATGCAGCGCCCGGATGAAATCTTCGTCGGTCCAGGTGCCGATGCCGGTCTCGTTGTCCGGGGTGATATTCGGGCCGTAAATCGTGCCGAATGGCGTTGCCAACGGATATCCGCCGGCGAACGGCTTGGCCTTGTCCAGCGTGTGGCAAGCGATACAGTCGGCGGCCCGTGCCAGATATTCACCGCGCTTGATCTGCTCGGTATTGGCAGGCGGCGGCGCGAGCGTTGCCGCATCAGCCGCTTCCGCTCCATACACGACCGCCGGCGCTGTCAGCGTCACCCCAACGACCAGCGCCAGCGACCGCAAATAGCGCGCGGGCTTCATAGCACCGTCCTCAACGTATCGGCGATGCGCAGCGATAGCGCCGCGATGGTCAGCGTGCAGTTCACGGTGCCCGCTACCGGCATCACCGCGCTGCTGGCGATGAACAGGTTCTCGTGGTCATGCGAACGGCAATGGGCATCCACCACCGAATCGCGTGGATCGCGGCCCATAATGGTGGACCCCATGATGTGATTATTCGGCTTGAAATCATCATCGAATGTCACCTCGGTGCCGCCGAACAGGCGGGCGATGTCGGCATAGGTGCGATGCGTCAACAGCGCGCTTTTTTTCACATAGTCACCGATCGCGTAGGTGATTTCCGGCTGTGGAATCCCGAGCGCATCGCGCTTTTCGGTACTGGCGCGCACCCGGTTTTGCGGATTCGCCAAAATGTCGTGGAAGCTGTTGATATTCACGGTACGCGCCGCCCGACGGCGGATTTCCGCATCCAGCTTGCTGCCGACCAGGCCCTGCTTTAACGCGGTCTGCGCCGCATGACCGGTCCGCGCCATGTTGTTCAGATGCAGCTTTTTGCCTGCGTATTTCGAACGGAAAGGACCGTCGCGCATGTCGACGATCGAAGTCATTTCTATCGGTCCGCGTCCTGGCCACATGTCTTCGTTGGCGAGGAAGGTAACGCTGGTGCCGGGATGATCCATCAGGTTCCGGCCGACCTGATCGGAGCTGTTGCCGATGCCGTTCGGATGCTTGTCATCGGTCGAAATCAGCATCAGTTTCGGAATCTCGATGCCATTCGCCGCCAGCACAAAATACTTGCCGGTGACGCGATGCGTGATGCCGTCCGGATCCTTGTAATGGACTGCAGTGACACGATTTCCGCCATCCACTTCGACCCGGTAGACCACTGCATTCGGCAGCACCCTGGCACCGGCTTTTTCGGCTTTCTCGACGTGGATGATGCCGCTGTACATCGCCGCAATAGGGCAAATCGGCATGCAGTTATTGTTGCCGCAGCAGTTCGGGCGCAAGTCGTAGGGGCGACTGTTGCGGGCCACCGGTTCCGAGACGACTTTATGACCATGTGCGTTGACTACCGCGCTAAAGCGCTGGTCGTTCCACGAGAGCGGCAAATGGTCCATCGGATACGGCTGTTTGCGCGGCGAACCGAGATCGGTGCCGTCGTTGGGGCCGGACACGCCCAGCTCGACTTCGGCGCGGTAATAGTAGGGCTCCAGCTCATCGTAATTGATCGGCCAGTTGCGCCCGACGCCGTAGACGTCTTTCATCTTGAAATCGTTGGGCAAAAAGCGCCAGGCGGCGGCGGCCCAATGCCAGGTAGTACCGCCTACCGCACGGATATATTGCGAATTGTATTTATGCGATCCCTTCAGGATCAGGTAATTATTTTCCGGTGTGTATTCCGGATGCGGCGCATGTTTGGTCGACGGGTAGGGCGTCATGAAATCATCTTTGCTCGGCGTATTCCGATAGTTCTCGACTATGCGCCAGCGCTCCAGCCTTGGTCCGGCTTCCAGTACCAGCACCGAGACGCCGGCCTTGGCCAGTTGATGCGCGACCAACGCGCCGGCCACACCGGAACCAACAATCACGACATCCGCAGACAGATTCTCAGCCATCCTTACGCGCTCCCTTTCAAGACTGCCGGTTGCGTCACCCAATAGCCGGGAGCGGCGCGACAATACGTCGGCACTACCACGGCATCGCGCACCGGATCAAACATCAGGGCCTGCTCGAAAGCGATCACCTTGCCCTCTACATCGTTGCCGACCACGCCCAGATACCAGGCGCTGATGATGCGATGCAACACCTTGCTCAAAGCAGCATTGCCGGCGACGGCAGCGTTTAATGCCTCGACGTCTTTGATTTGATGGACCTGGGAAAATTGCCACAGATCAGCAGATTCTTTTTCAAACTCAATCACGTGCGCACTAAGGGCAGCGTAGGTGCGGGCGCTGGTGCGCGGATTGAGCTTTGAATTGGCGGTGAGCAAGGCCGATAAGGCAAAAAAATCGCTCTGTTGCCGACTGTTCGCCGTTGCTGTCTTGGGCGTAGGCGACGTGGCGGTCGTTTGGGCGGACGCCGGTTGTAACCAGCGCGGCGTGCTCAGCACCGCAAAACAGGCTCCTGCGAGCAATAGCAGGTCGCGTCGTTTGAGAACAGCGGAATTATTTGAAACGGTCGGGAGCGTTGACTGACAGTTGGACGGCGGATTTTCGTTCGGGCTCGCCTGTGGGTCGAGTAGGTGATTCGGACGTTGCGCCATGTTGCGAGTCCTTTCTGCCTTGGGGGTGAAATGATTATACTGACGGAAACCTTAAAATCATTGGCACTTTTGTCAAAATCTCCAGATGACATCATTTTCTATTTTCTGTAGTGTAATTTAGTTCATGAAAACTATCGCCCCCGGCACCGTAATTTTTCATCGCTATCGCGGTTATGGCGTCATCGTTTCGGTCAATTTGCTGACCGGATGGATCTCCGCCCGCTTCGGCAGCGAGGTCCGGACACTCGACTTGAATCTGTCCTCGGATGAGTTGCAACATGCCAACGGTGAACCGATTCTGTTCCGTCGCGCCCCGCCCGACCGCATGCCGCATGCGCGCCTGATGGCCATGGTGCGGGAGTTGCATAGCGCCGGTTACCAGCGCCTGTATCTGTACAGCTGGCCCAAACCTTCCGGCTTGCATTGGCGCTGGCATTTGTTTTGCGGCCGGCGCAGCTGGCTGGAGCGCCCGCGGCGCGAAGGCTGGTATGGCTCGGGCGCCGATTACAACTTCAATCCGATACTCGGCTGGGGCGACAAGCCGGGCGCATCGGTCAGCGAGTTGGCCGGCGCACTGGCGCAATTCGATCCGCATGGCCTGGCGCAGGCGCTGGGCCGCGATGAGGATCACAGCAACTGGTTCACCAGCGTCTGCGACGCCTTGTTGACGGATTATGCTTTCAGCCTTGGCTGGGATGCGAATGGCGGCGGCGCACATACGGCAGCTGCGATGCCCCACAGCTTGCCGGTGATTCCGGTACGCAGCGGGGTGCCGGAATATAGCGGGCCGCCATTGCCGTGGCCACCGGGCTGGGCCGGGTTGTGGCACGGCGCCAGACTTGCCGTGCCGCCTGCCAAAGTCACTAAGCTGATTTTGCCGGCGGGCGCTGAAGACTAACCGGATTCAATACATTCTGCGGCGTGCCGTTGGCAAAATCCACGACGTTTTGGAACGCGCTGCGGAAATACAATTCATAGCCGTCTTGTTCGACATAGCCCAGATGCGGCGATGCCAGCACGTTCTCCATTCTGAGCAAAGGGGAGTCCGGTTTCAGCGGCTCCGATTCATACACATCGAGCGCGGCGAAACCGGGACGGCCTTGCTGCAATGCCGGCAACAAGGCGTCGCTCGCGACCAGTTCGGCACGGCTGGTGTTGACAAAAATCGCGCTCGGTTTCATCAGTGCCAGGTCGTCCGGCGTGACGATGCCGCGGGTCGCATCGTTCAACCGTAAATGTAGTGACAGCACATCGGCCTCGGCAAAAAATTGTTGTTTCGACTCCGCCGCCAGATAGCCGTCCTGCACCGCTGCGGCGCGACTGGCGTCCCGGCCCCAGATCATCACGTGCATCCCGAATGCCTTTCCGTAACCGGCCACCATGCGGCCGATTTTGCCGTAACCCCAGATCCCCAGGGTACGCCCTTTCAGCGCGATGCCAAGGCCGTTGTACTGCGGCTGCGACGATGCGGTTTGCCACAAGCCTTGCTGCAAATTACGCAAATATTGTGGAATCCGCCGTGCTGCAGCCATGATCAATGCCCAGGTCAACTCGGCAGGCGCGGTCGGATCGCCGGATCCCTCGACAATGGCGATCCCACACGCAGTTGCTGCCTCTACATCAACGTGACCACTCACTTTACCGGTCTGTGAAATCAATTTCAGATTGGGTAATTTTTGCAACAAACCTTTGGACAAGGCAGTGCGCTCACGGATTAAGACCAACGCCTCAAAACTCGCCAGTCGAATCGCCAACTGACCACTGCCGCGTGCAGAATTGTTGAACACTTTGACCTCATGACCATCCAATAACTTAAAGCTGTCGAGATGTCGAACGGCATCCTGGTAGTCATCGAGTATGGCTATTTTCATATCATTTCCTGAGAATAAAGACGTTAAATCGACCATCACGTAATAAAGCAACGGCATACGGAAAACCACGAATACCTTACTACATAAGTTGGTTATTTTTACTACAAAGCGGGTGTACAATCGGTGCTTTCTTGCTACCAAACAGGGGCCGGATTCGAGCGAAAAGATTGGCGGCATACGCAAGACAAACACCCACCATGGCCGTTTGAACGGGCGTTGCGCCGCTGGACATTATTCCATTTTCAGCGCGCCAGGGCACGCATTAGCGTTATTTACAAGACGACACCAAAGCAGCTTTCGACCGGGCCGCCGTGGCGCGAGGCTCTCGATGGCGGCATTGCCCGGCGGCGATCCAGCCGTACCGGCACATGGCAAGACAAGATTTCTATATCGGAGGTAGTTTCATGAATCATCCCCACGTCACCGGCATCAGCGCCATCAACCCACCAGCGTACGTCAAACATCAAAAGCTGATTAACTGGGTCGGCGAAATCGCGGTGCTGACCAAGCCTGACAACGTCTATTGGTGCGACGGTTCGCAGGAAGAATACGACCGCCTGTGCGCTGAAATGGTCGCCGTCGGCACCATGAAAAAACTGAATCAGGCCAAACGCCCGAACAGTTATCTGGCGTGTTCCGATCCATCGGACGTGGCGCGCGTCGAAGATCGTACCTTCATCTGCTCGGCAAAAAAGGAAGATGCGGGGCCGACCAATAACTGGACCGATCCGGCCGAAATGCGCGGCACCCTGAACGGCTTGTTCGATGGCTGCATGCAAGGCCGCACGATGTATGTGGTGCCGTTCTCGATGGGTCCGCTGGGCTCCTCGATTGCCCATATCGGCGTTGAGTTGTCCGACTCGCCATACGTTGCCGTGAATATGCGCATCATGACGCGCATGGGCAAAGCGGTGTATGACGTGCTGGGCAGCGATGGCGACTTCGTGCCGTGCGTACATACTGTCGGCGCACCTTTGACAGATGGCCGGAAAGACGTTGCCTGGCCATGCAATCCGACCAAGTACATCGTTCACTATCCGGAAACGCGCGAGATCTGGTCCTACGGTTCCGGCTACGGCGGCAACGCTTTGCTCGGCAAAAAATGCTTTGCACTGCGCATCGCTTCCACCATGGGCCGGGATGGCGGCTGGCTGGCCGAACACATGTTGATTCTGGGCGTCGAATCGCCCGCCGGTAAAAAACACTACGTCGCAGCGGCATTCCCGTCGGCCTGCGGCAAAACCAACTTTGCGATGCTGATTCCACCAGTCGGTTTCGAAGGCTGGAAGGTCACCACCATCGGCGACGATATCGCCTGGATCAAGCCGGGTGCAGATGGCCGCTTGTACGCGATCAATCCGGAAGCGGGTTATTTTGGCGTCGCGCCCGGCACCAACGAAAAAACCAACTTCAACTGCATGGCATCGATGCGCGACAACACCATCTTCACCAACGTCGCACTGACTGACGATGGCGACGTCTGGTGGGAAGGCATCAGCAAGGAGGCCCCGGCGCATCTGATCGACTGGCAAGGTAAAGACTGGACCCCGGCCATCGCCCGGGAAACCGGCGCCAAGGCGGCCCATCCAAACGCCCGCTTTACGGTCGCTGCCACACAAAATCCAGTGATCGATGCGGCTTGGGACGATCCTGCCGGCGTACCGATTTCAGCCTTCATTTTCGGCGGCCGCCGTTCGACTACCGTGCCGCTCATTACGGAAGCCCGCAACTGGGTCGAAGGTGTGTACATGGCTGCGACCATGGGTTCGGAGACCACCGCCGCCGCCGCCGGCCAGCAAGGCATCGTGCGCCGCGATCCGTTCGCGATGCTGCCATTCATCGGCTACAACATGAGTGACTATTTCCAGCACTGGCTGAATATGGGCCGCAAGATTGCCGCATCAAAGGCCGAACTGCCGAAGATCTTCTGCGTCAACTGGTTCCGCACCGATGCCGATGGCAAGTTCGTCTGGCCCGGTTTCGGCGACAACATGCGGGTCTTGAAATGGATGCTGGATCGTCTGGAAAATAATGCCGGTGGCGTCGAACATCTGTTCGGCACAACGCCGCGGTTTAGCGATCTGGAATGGGATGGTCTCGACTTCAGTGAACAGCAATTCGATCAGATTACATCGATTGACAATACTGCGTGGCAAGCGGAAACCAAGCTCCATACCGAGCTGTTCGAAAAGCTGAAACATCACTTGCCGAAGGAACTGGAAGAGGTCAAGGCGAAGCTGGAAAAACGCCTTGCGAACTGATCTTTCTTAAACGACACCGGGAACAGTCTGCGAGCTGATCCTGCAACCAAAAAGCGCAATGGCTCACAGCCGATTGCGCTTTTTTTATTTGCCGGCACACAGGTGATGAGCGCAAAAAAACCCCCACGGGCAGCGTAGCGCCGGTGGGGGAACCCACCCGGGGAGGGTGGAGGAGACATTCGTGGTGCTGCGGGCTAGTACATCAAGCTGACGCCTGCGGTGAAATACGTGCAGCCAGTTTACGCAAAGGCGAACTCAGCAAATACATAATAGGAAACGCGATTGGCCACAAGGTCAGCCAGCTTTCCATCCATGCGCTAAAAAAATGTCGGTCAACACCGAGCCACATCAAACGCATCAGCGCGGTCAATGCTAACGTTACCACAGCGGACAACATAAAGGACGGCAACATGGACGCCAGGCTGCGCGACTTGCGCAACACGTTCAGCTTGTTCGTTGAAGCGGGGTGTTGATCCTGATCTGAATATAAATACTGATACATGCCGTCCTCCAAACTAGTCGCTGCCGGCCAGACCACGCAATTCCGCAGCCAGATTCGGTTGACTGCCGGCCTGATCGTTCGCCATCCGACGCGCCAGCTTGCGACCGATAATCTGGCTCTGGGCTATCCGTTGTTCGAACGACTTACGCGGCTTGATCAGCAATAATGCGGCACGCACAATGCCGCTCAACAACGGTTTGAAGTACATGGCCAATGCCGCGGTCGCACCGAGTCCCAGCAACGGCCGCACAGCGGCAGTCGCGGTGGAGAGTAGAAACGGCAGGGCCGTTTCAGCGGGGAGGGCAAAGGACAAGAGAGACATGATATGTGCGTCGGGAATAGTATTCGTGTGTTGCACTGCAGTATATTCGCTCAAGCCGGGCTGATCCAATTGTGAGTTCGGATATCAGTTATGCCTGGAGCGCATAATGCCGATGACAGTAACGCTATTCTTGGTCCATGTAACAATTGTCCCGACACAACGGCACGAATGGGACCGGTGCGAGGCCCCATCCCGCGCTCAAAACCCTGATGTTGAACTTACAGCGGATAACGTTAGTCTGAATTGTTAATTGAGACACTGCGGGCGCGTCAGTGCAGGGAATGGCAGACGTCATCTTACTTTTCTGATACCTGCTATGCTGCAACGCAGTATGTTAATTGTTTGTGAAATTTATTATTGCTTTTTTATATAACAGTTATAAACTTCATGAATACCGGAAATCTGCCTATATGTGTTGCAGCAATTAAAAAATAGCGCGATCGCCACTGCTTACTCCACATAACCAACCATGGTCTGAACATGAGCTTTTTGACGCTTGATTTGAATTTGCTGCGCGTATTTGATGCAGTAATGACCGAGCAAAACCTGACCCGCGCCGCCAGCCGACTGGCGATGACGCAACCGGCGGTGTCAAATGCGTTAAAGCGCTTGCGCGACTCTCTCAACGACGAGCTGCTGATCCGCACCGCACACGGCGTCAAGCCGACCCAATACGCCGAAGAACTATGGCCATCGGTACGACGTGCGCTAACCGATCTGGAAGTCGCGATTACGCCGGAAACTTTCGATGTCTCACGCGCGCACACCACTTTTCAAATGGCAATGGCTGACGCCACGGCTGCGCTCTGGCTTCCCGCATTGGTCCGCACCATCGAACGTGAAGCACCGCAACTGAATATCCGGATGGTACCGCTGACCACACGCGACCCACGACAAATGCTGATGCGCGGCGATGTCGATCTGGCGATCGGCTTTTTCCCCGGCGTCACCGCGCAGTTGGCCGGTAGCCAGACCACTTCGGCCTCACCTATCCACCATGAGCGTCTGTACACCGGCAAATATGTCTGCGTGATGCGCAAGGAGCACCCGCTGGCGCAAACACCGCTCACCCTCGAAAACTACTGCGACGCTCACCATTTGCTGGTCAGCTTTTCCGGCCGTGCGCATGGCTTGATCGACGAAACGCTGGCCGCGATAAATCGCAAACGGCGGATTCTGCTGACCGTGAATCAATACTTTACTGCCGGGAGCGTCATCGCCAGCTCGGATCTGTTGACGGTACTGCCGCGCCATCTGATCGGCGCTACCGGCATGACCGACGTGCTGGTGGCACGCGAACTGCCGTTTGCGACGCCCGCCGTCCATGTCGACATGCTGTGGCACGAACGCGATGTCCGCAACCCGGCACACAAGTGGTTACGCGCCCATCTGGCGGATACCGCGCACGCCAGGTTTACCCAGATCAGCATCGAAGAATAGAGAGCGGCGGCAAGCGCACTCAACCGGCTGAGCAAAACCAGTCCCAACATAACAGGTACGATATGTTTGTTTTAGATCACGTCTCGATTGCGGTTCCCGACCTCGATATCGCCCGGCCGTTTTACGATGCAATCATGCGCGCCCTGGGCGTCGAAAAAGTGTATGACCTGGTCGACGCCATCGGTTACGGCGCACGCTGCAGCGCCGAGGAGGACCTGCATACCTATCTCGCCATTTATCCCTCGCCAGACGCCAACTACAACCAGCAGCGCCATTGGTGTTTCAAGGCATCCAGCCGGGCGCAAGTCAGCGCATTTTTCCACGCGGGTCTGGCGCAGGGCGGCAGCGATGACGGTGCGCCCGGCCTGCGAACGCATTACCATCCGCATTATTTCGGCGCATTTCTGATTGATCCGTTTGGCAACCGGGTCGAGGCGGTTTGTCACCGCGCGGAGTAAGTTGCGCAAGCCGGCCCGCAGATGCCGCATGTTCAGGCCAGCGGATTATCTCGATGCATCCGACGCTGACAGCCGCCGCTGAAACTGCGCCAGTTCGCGATACTGCGCTTCCAACTGCTTCGGAATTGCCGCGTAAATCGGCCACAGTTGCTGATAGATCGCCACATTTTCCGGATCAGGTTGATGATGATGGGTCGATCCCACCATATCGGCAATCGCCTCCAGCGAGGCAATCCGGCCCAGCGCATACAGGCCCAATACAGCAGCGCCGAGACAGGATGACTCGACACTTTCCGGCACCACCACTTCGCGCTCAAAAATATCCGCCATCATTTGCCGCCACAGCGCGGAGCGGGCAAAACCGCCGGTCGCCATCATGCGCCGGGTTGGCCCGATCAATTCCTCGAGCGCCGGCAAAATGCTGTACAAGCTGAAAATCACACCTTCCAATGCCGCGCGTATCATGTGCGGTTTGCCATGATGCATGGCCAGTCCAAAGAACGAACCGCGCGCATCGGCATTCCATAACGGTGCCCGTTCGCCCGCCAGATAAGGATGGAACAGCAAACCGTCGGCACCGGCACTGACCTGCCCGGCGATGCCCATTAACGCATCATAAGGATCGAGGCCGCGCTGCCTGGCGTCAGCCGCTTCCGCAGTGGCCAACTCGTCGCGCACCCAGCGCAAGATACTGCCGCCATTGTTGATCGGTCCGCCGACGACCCAATGATTTTCAGTCAGTGCATAGCAAAAAGTACGGCCGGCAGGATCGGTTAGCGGCCGGTCGACCACTGTGCGCAGCGCGCCTGAAGTACCGATGGTGACCGCGACCTGTCCCGGCGCAATCGCGTTGACACCGAGGTTGGACAACACGCCGTCATTGGCACCGACAACAAACGGTGTGCTCGTCGACAATCCGAGCTGCTGCGCCAGCGCCGGCGCCAATCCGCTTAGCTGGTAAGTTGTCGGCACCGGCTGCGAAAGTTGTGCAGCGGCGACGCCGATCAGTTCCAGCGCGCCGCTGTCCCAATCCAGCTGCTGCAGATTGAACATGCCGGTGGCTGAAGCAATCGAATGATCGACCAGCCACTGTCCGAACATGCGGTGAAATACATATTCCTTGATGCCGACAAAACGCGCACTGCGTGAAAAAATCTCCGGCTGAGCGTGCCGCAACCACATCAATTTACACAGCGGCGACATCGGATGAATCGGGGTCCCGGTGCGCAAATAAATCGCGTGGCCATCCATCTCATGACGAATTTTGTCAGCCCACGCACCGGCCCGATTGTCGGCCCATGTGATGCTATTGGTCAGCGGCCGATCATCTTCGCCGATCGCGATCACGCTATGCATCGCCGCACTGAAAGACACCAGAACAACCTGCTCGGCGCGGGCCTGAGCCAGGCTGACGGCCTGTTGAATCGTGGTCAATACGGCTGCGTAAATTTGTGACGGGTCCTGCTCCGCCATATCCGCTATCGTGCACAGCAACGGATACTCAACCGCGTGCTGCGCCACGACCCGGCCGGTCAGCGTGAACAGCACCGCCTTGGTGCTGGTGGTGCCGATATCCACACCCAGCATGTATTCCTGATGAGACACTTGCGTACCGCGCTGCGGAGACTCGTCTGACATGTGACATCCTTGCAATTATATGAAACGATTCGCAGCATCAGCGATGCTGGCGCCACGACCATAGTTGTAAGTCCTGCCAACTGTTAGCAACAGATTCTATTCCTTGTTGCCAACAAAAGCTGCGGTCCCGGGATTTAGCTTGATAGTATCTATGTTAGCGCTAACATCCATCCGCACATCATAGCTGCATCGATTTTTTTCTGTCAAATCTTTTGTGCTTGGAAATTATGCGGTGCTGGCTCGGTTGATGAAGAATAGCCAACACCTGACTGCACAAATGAAAAACTGATATTTGCGCCAAAATTGATGTAAATGCCAGATATCGCTGCGCTCTGCCCAGCGCGCCCCTGCATATCCAGGAAGGCCTAAAAAAGACGCAGAGCGCTTTCCGAAAGAAGGTAATATCGTGGCCGCAGCCAAAAAAAAATATCAGTAGGCGCAAATCAGCGAATTAAGCAAAAACAGATGCTTGTAAGTGGCGCATAAAGAGACACTGATAGCCCGTGCAACCGTAAAAAAATGACCCCATGAGTGCAAGACAAACTGCAAAACCCGGCATCGCTGCAAGCGTACCGAAAATCACGCCGCCGCGCCGCGGCCGCGCCACCGGCAGGGTAACGATTACCGATGTCGCACAAGCCGCCAACGTCAGCCCGATGACGGTCTCGCGTGCGCTGAAATCGCCGGAGCTGGTGCAGCAAAAATCGCGCGATCGGATTACCGCCGTCGTCAAAAAACTGGGTTACGTGCCAAACCAGGCGGCGAGCACGCTGGCTTCGGCCAAATCGCAGGTTATCGGCGTGATCGTACCGTCTCTGACCAATGCCGTTTTCATCGACACGCTGAGCGGCATTCGCGATTGCCTGAGCCAGGCCGGTTACCAGTTTCTGATTGGCGAAAGCCGTTACTCGGCGGACAAAGAAAACCAGTTGATCTCGACCTATATGGCACATGCGCCGGACGGTTTTTTGTTGACGGGAATCGAACAGCAAGAGTCGGTGCGGGTGCAACTGGCGAGCAATAATATTCCCGCCGTACGGATGTTCGATCTGAGTAAAAACAGCAACGATCTGACCGTCGGTTTCTCCCAAACAAAGGCCGGCTACAGCGTCGCCCGCCATCTGATTGAACGCGGCTACAAGCGCCCGGCCTTCATCGCCGCGCAACTTGATCCGCGCATGATGAAACGGCGCGAAGGTTTTCGCAAAGGCTTGAGCGAAGCAGGTCTCAACCCGAATTTTGAAGTGCTGCTGCCGGTGCCGTCGACGATAGAACTCGGGGCGCAATTACTTTCCCAAATCCTGCAACAGACACCAGATTGCGACGCCGTGTTTTGCTGTAACGATGATCTGGCACTCGGCGTGCTGTTTGAATGCCAGCGGCGCGGCATCGCGGTACCGACTCAAATGGCGATTGCCGGTTTTAACGACTTGCCGTGGGCGGCGCAATCCAATCCGGCGATTACCTCCATCGTCACACCGCGCTATGACATCGGCTACATTGCGGCCGAGCTGTTACTGAAAACACTCAAAGGTAAACCGATAGAAAAATCGCGCATCGATCTTGGCTTTGAGCTGGCGATTCGGGGCAGTACCTAGTTCGTTACCTGGAAGCCTGCATCGCATTTCCCTGCCACCCGCCGCCCAGCGCCTTGACCAGGAATACCGCGGTCAGCATTTGCTGGCCATGGATCTGTACTGCCTGGCGCTGATTGGCCAGCAGCGCTTGCTGCGCGATGATCACGTCGAGATAGGTGGCGAGGCCGCCGCTGTAGCGGTCGTTGGCGAGTTCTAGCACCCGTTGCGAACTGCGCACGCCGGCTTCGGCCTGCTGGCCGGCGCGGCCGAGCATCGCCATGCCGTCAATGCCGTCTTCGACTTCCTGCATGGCAACCAATACGCTTTGCCGGTAGCCGGCCACCGCAGCGCTGTATGAGGCTTCGGCAATCTTGACGCCGGCGCGGGTTTTGCCGGCGTCAAACAGGGTTTGCGTGACTGCGGCCCCGAGCGACCAGAGCAGGCTGGGCGCGCTCAGCAAATTGCCGATTTGATTGCTGTCCCAACCGCCGTTTGGCTGCAGCAGGATAGTCGGGAAGTAGGCCGCGCGGGCGACGCCGATATTCGCATTCGCGGCGGCCATGGCGCGTTCGGCGGAGGCCACGTCGGGGCGGCGCTGCAACACATCGGACGGCAAACCGACCGGCAGCGGCGGCGCTACCGACGTCAGCACCGCCGCCACCAGCGTGAAACCGGGGGCCGGCGTGCCGGTCATGGTTGCCAGCGCGTGTTCGAATTGCGCGCGCTGATTTTGCAATAACTCGAGCTGGGTCTTGCTGGCGTCGAGCAGTGCCTGCTGTTGCGCCAGGTCCAGGCCGGAGGCGATCCCGAGATCGTGCCGATCGGTAATGAAGTTGAATGCCTTCTCTTGCAAGCCGATCCCCTGGCGCACGACGTCAATTTCAGCATCGAGTTCGCGCAGGTTGAAATAATCGGTGGCCAGTTCCGCCATCAGCACCAGCCGCACATTCTCAAAGTCCGCTGTGGCTTGCTCGGCGGAAGCACGCGCGCCTTCAACCGTGCGGCGCACGCGACCGAACAAGTCGGCTTCATAATTGACGCTAAAACCGAGCTGGAAATTGTTTTGCACGGTAGATTGATTGGGCGTGCCGTAGGCCGCCAGCGGCCGGTTGGCCGAGCTTTTTTCGCGCGCGGCGCCGGTTTGCAAGCCGACTTGCGGAAACAGTCCGGCGGCGCTGACCGTAACTTGCGCGCGGGCCTGCTCGAGATGCGCAGCCGCAATGCGCAGGGTTTGATTTTGCGCCAGTGCCTGCTGTTCCAGCTGATTCAGTTGCGCATCCTGAAACAACTCCCACCAGTCGCCCTTCAACGCGCCGTCATTCGGCGTCCCTGGGTGAAATGGTGTCGCGAACTGCCAGGCCGCCGGCATGCTGATGTCGGGCTTCTTGTAATCCGGGCCGCTGGCGCAGCCTGCCAGCAAGGCGACGGCACTCAGCAGTGCCAGGCGGTGCGCTGGTTTCATGACCTGGCTTTCTTCGCAGGTGCTGCCGGCTTCGGCTGCACCACCGTCACGACATCGTTGTCGGCCAGCGAATCGGCCGGATTCAGCACCAGTTGGTCGGTGGCGCTGATGCCGCTGAGGATTTCCAGTGAATTGCCGAGGTCGCGGCCGATGATAACGGTGTTGAGCTTGACGTGACCGCTGCCGTCGACCACCGCGATGCGGGTACCTTCGGGGCGGAACAGAATCACGTTGGGCGGCACCAGCAGGACATTCGACGTACCGCTGACCGGCAGCGCAACCTGCACATAGGCACCGGCCAGCAGCTTGTTGTCGTGGTTGGGCAGGTTGACTTCAATCTGCATGGTGCGCGTGGCGGCATCGATCGCGCCGGCGGTGCGCGCTACGCTGCCGCGGAATACCTGACCGGCCAGTTCGCTTTGGGTGATGCCGACCGGATCGCCGATCTTGATACGTTGTGCATACGCTTGCGGCACGTACACATACACCCGCAGCGGATCGACCTGCGCCAGCGTGAACAGCGCGCGCCCGGCACCGCCGTTACCGGCGTCGATCAGGTCGCCGACATTCACGCTGCGGCGTGTCACCACGCCGGCAAACGGCGCCAGCACTTTCTTGAAATCTTCAAGCTTCTGCAGACGCCGCACATTCGCGTCGGCGGCGGCAAGATTGGCTTGCGCTTGCACGAAGGCACTGCTGCGCTCGTTCAGTTCCTGTTGCGTTACCGCATCTTTTTTGCGCAGCGCTTCCCAACGCTCGGCCGAACTCTTCGCCAGATCAAGGCTGGACGCCGCCTGTTGCCGCGCAGCAATGGCTTGCGACAGTTGCTGGTCGACTTCGGGTGTGTCGATTTCGGCCAGCAATTCACCTTTGCCGACATGGGCACCGATGTCTTTATTCCAGCGCAATACATAACCGCTGCTGCGGGCATAAATCGGCGATTCAATGATCCCCTGCAAGGTGCCGGGCAAGGTCAGCGGCTCACTCGTGTCGACCGTTCTGGCGTTGATCGTCGTCACGTAAAGCCGGGCTTGTTCGGTGGTCGATGCGGCTAGTGCCCGTGCGTGGACGAGGCGCAACACGACGGTCGCAATTGCCCCCAGCAGCAGCAAGGCCAGGATGCCGGCGCCGATGAGCTTGGCGCGTCTCAGGATGGGGCCGCGCTGCGGATGATGCGGCGCAGACGCGTCGCCGTGCGCGAGAGCGTCCGGCTCCGCGCCATGGATACCGAGCGTGGCGTGGCGTTTTTCAGACATATCAGGAATCCCCTTCTTCTACAGCAGGCAATGTTGGGTGCGGCCGGTTTGCCGAGCGGGCTTCCTTGCGGTGCTCCAAAGCGCGGTGAATCCCGGCAAAAACGATAGGAACGAAAAACAGGGTTGAGACCGTGGCAAACAGCAAGCCGCCGATCACCGCGCGCCCGAGCGGTGCATTTTGCTCGGCGCCCTCGCCGAAACCGATCGCCATCGGGATCATGCCGATGATCATCGCCAGCGCCGTCATCAGCACGGGCCGGATGCGGGTTGCGCCGGCTTCCAGCGCTGCCGACAGCGGCGGCAGGCCGTCGTTGAGGCGCTGGCGGGCAAACGATATCACCAGAATACTGTTGGCGGTAGCCACTCCCATGGTCATGATGGCACCGGTCAAGGCCGGTACGCTGAGCGTGGTGCCGGTCAGGAACAGCATCCAGGCGATACCCGCCAGCGCGGCCGGCAGCGCGCTGATGATGATGAAAGGGTCGACCCAGGACTGGAAATTGACGACGATCAGCAGATAGACCAGCACGATCGCCATCAACAGGCCGATGCCTAAGCCGATGAACGACGTTCTCATGGTTTCCACCTGACCGCGGATCACGATCTGGGTACCACGCGGCAGGTTCGGCCGTAACTGCTCGACCAGCTTTTCCACCTGATTGGAAACACCGCCCAAATCGCGCCCTTCCACGCTAACGTAGAGATCGATCACCGGCGAGATGTTGTAATGCGAGACGTCCGCCAGCTGTTGCGCGGGCCGCACCTGGACCAGATTGCTGAGGAGCTGGGTCGGTACCACGCCATTGCCCGTATTGGCTGCCGCCGCGTTTGCGCTGACCGGTGTGCGCAGCAATGCGTCGAGATCGTTGAGCTGGTATTGCGGCGTTTGCACGGCGATGCTGTAGACCACGCCATTGGCAGGATTGAGCCAGAACGCCGGGGCGGTCTGGAAGCTGCCTGACAAGGACACCAGCAAATTCTGGGCGACGTCGACCGGGTTCAGGCCGAGCTGCTTGATCTGGCTGCGGTCCATGTTCAGCGCCAGCGTCGGCTGATTGAGTTTTTGCTGGATATGGACGTCGACCGCGCCCGGAATCTGCTTGACTTGCTTCATCAGCTTGCTGGCAAACGCGTAATTGGTGGGCAGATCGGCGCCGGCAATCTGCACATCGAGCGCTGCCGGCAAACCGAAGTTAAGGATCTGGGTGACGATGTCCGCCGGCTGGAAGAAAAATTCCAGGCCCGGAAAACGCCGTGGCAGTTCCCGCCGCAGTTGGTCGATATAGATGGCGGTCGGGCGATGGCCTTCGTTCAGCGATATCTGGATTTCACCATCCAGTGTGCCGATGGTGCCGGCGTTGCTGTACGAGAGGTTGATGCCGCTGTACGGCAGGCCCAGATTGTCGAGCACGGTGCCAAGTTCCCTGGCCGGTACGATCTCGCGGATAACCTTATCCACCTGGTCGGCCAGGCGCGCGGTTTCTTCGATGCGGGTACCGGTCGGCGCCCGCATGTGCAGCCGGATCTGGCCGGAATCGACACTCGGGAAAAAGTCGCGCCCCAGCCCGAATACCAGGCCGCAGGACAACACGCAAAATGCCAGGAACAGGCCGCCGAACGTTTTGCGATGGGTCAGCAGCGTCGACAGGATGAGGATGTAGCCGCCGCGAAACTTTTCAAAGGCGGCGTCGAATTTGCGATAAGTCCGTTGCAGCAGGCTCGGTTTGGCGGACGGATCGGCTGGTGCCTGATCCATCATCAGCATCACCATGGTCGGCACCAGCGTACGCGACAACACATACGACGCCAGCATGGCAAACACCACCGCTTCGGCCAGCGGCACGAACAGGTAGCGCGCCACGCCGGTCAGGAAAAACATCGGCACGAATACGATACAGATGCACAGCGTCGAGACCAGCGCCGGTATGGCAATTTCGCCGGCGCCTTCCAGGATCGCCTTATGCAAATCCGAACCCTGATGCAAATGCCGTTCGATGTTCTCGATGGTGACGGTGGCATCGTCCACCAATATCCCGACCGCGAGCGCCAGCCCGCCCAATGTCATGATGTTGATGGTTTCGCCCAATGCATACAGCGCCAGGATGGACAGCGGGATCGACACGGCAATGATGCAGGTGCTGCGCCAGTTGCCGAGGAACAACAGAATCAGCGCGGCGGTCAGGCAGGCGGCGATCAGCGCCTCGTGGACCACGCCGCTGATCGCCGCCTTGACGAACAGCGACTGATCGAACAGCGGGGTGATTTTCAAGTCTTGCGGCAGGGATTGCAACGCGGTCGGCAGTAATGCACGTAGCGTACTGACAATATCCAGTGTCGACGAGCCGCCATTCTTCAATACCGAAATCAGCACGCCGCGCTGGCCGTTCTGGCGCACGATATTGGTTTGCGGCGAAAAGCCGTCGCGCACCCGGGCGACTTCGGAAAGATAGGTGGTGGTGCCGTTTTTGGCCAGCACCGGGAGGTTGTTCAGGCCGGCGATCGAATCGGGCGAACCATTCAGGCTGACGTTGAATTCGGTGCTGCCGATCTTGGCGGTGCCGGACGGCAAGGCCAGGTTTTGGGCATTGACCGCATTCACCACATCGGTCGGCGTGAGTCCTTTGGACAACATCGCCTGGGTATCCAGATCGACCGACACCAGGCGCGATTTGCCGCCGTAAGGATACGGTATGGCCGCGCCGGGGATGGTGATCAGCTGCGGTCTCAGAAAATTGACGGCGGTATCGAACAGCGCCTGTTCGGTCATGGTCGGACTGGACAGCCCAAGCTGAATGACGGGAATACTGGACGCTGAATATTTGATGATCAGCGGCGGTGTGATGCCGGGCGGCAACTGGCGTATTTGCGCCTGCTCGATCGCCACCACTTGCGCAATCGCCGTCTGGATATTCGCAGTCGGCTGAAAGAAAATCTTGATGATGGAGATGCCGGCCAGCGATTGCGATTCAATGTGCTCGATGTCGTTGACCGTCGTCGTCAGGCTGCGCTCGTTGGCTGCAGCGATGCGCTGCCCCATATCCTGGGCCGACAGGCCGCCGTAGTTCCAGATGATGCTGATGACCGGAATATTGATGTCGGGGAAAATGTCGGTCGCCATCTTGGTCAGGACCAGCGGCGTCGACAGCAAAATCAATAACGCCATCACGATGAACGTGTAAGGCCGCCGCAATGCAATTTGAACAATCCACATCTTAGGTAAATTTCCGCATTGATGAACGACGTTTTGAGATGGTAGCCGAATTTTCGCAAACAGATATGCTCGCGTCTTTTCGCGATATTTTGCGCGTCCGCCTGCGCTGCGCGAGGGTTGCCGCGTCGATTAACGGCGTTGACAACTCACACGTAATTTACGCGGGATGCCTGGCAATTGCACGGCGTATCTATCGCGATGGATGGTTTTTTTGTCGAGAGACTTTTACCGATTCAGCGACCGATAAATGATGCCTTTATAGCATTAACTTCGCGGGCGCGAAGTTAAGCAGTGATGCGTAAGCACCGATGCGCCAGGGAAGAATACGCAATCAACGAATCGGCAGTCGGGTGGTGTGTTTGACTTCTTCCATCACCGCATAGGTATGGGTTTCACGGACGCCTTTCAGTTGCAACAGGGATTTGCCGAGAAATTCCCGATAGGCGTTCATGTCTTTGACACGTGCCTTGACCAGATAATCGAAACCGCCAGCCACCATGTGGCATTCCAGAACTTCCGGGATCACCTGGACGCTCTTGCTGAAGGCATCGAAGACTTCCGGCGTGGTGCGGTCCAGCACCACTTCGATGAATACCAGCAGCGCCACATCCAGCAACTGCGGGTTGAGTTGGGCCGTGTAATGCATGATGTAGCCGGCATCCTGCAATTTGCGCACACGCTCCAGGCAAGCCGCAGGCGACAGATTCACCCGTGCCGACAAATCGACATTGCTGATACGGCCGTCGTTTTGTAATTCGGACAGAATTTTTTTGCTGATCTTGTCGAGCATGGTGGTTACTTCCCGAAAAATTTTATTCGGTGAAATTTTCTCATTAATAACAAAATTTTGATAGTCACCTGTATTACCAGAATAAATCCATCGTGATGACGCCTACAATCGACCGATTCGCAAGCTTTGCGGAATTCTTCCCCCACCATTTCGTTTCATTGCTTTTTTACCTATTTCGAGACAACCACCATGCCGACGCAATCCACGCTGACTTCATCATCGGGCACGATCGCATTTACCGAATTCCATGCGGAAGTGATGCGCAATCCGTCGCCGTTGCGTGCCGCGATCACCGCCGCCTATCGCCGTGATGAAACGCTCGCCGTGCAGTGGTTGCTGGCGCAAGTGCAGGATAGCCCGAGCGCCCATGCGGCCAGCCGGGATCTGGCGCGCAAACTGGTGCAGTCGGTGCGCGAGAAGCGCACCCGCGCCTCCGGTGTGGATGCGCTGATGCATGAATTTTCACTGTCGTCGGAAGAGGGCGTGGCGCTGATGTGTCTGGCCGA
Source organism: Glaciimonas sp. OK215 (assembly GCF_057787885.1). Taxonomy (NCBI): domain Bacteria; kingdom Pseudomonadati; phylum Pseudomonadota; class Betaproteobacteria; order Burkholderiales; family Oxalobacteraceae; genus Glaciimonas; species Glaciimonas sp. OK215. The sequence continues at coordinate 5,967,960 of NZ_CM173544.1, read as the reverse complement.
AGCGCTATTGCGGATTCCCGATCATCAAACCGCCGACCGTCTGATCGCCGACAAGATCAGCAAAGGTGACTGGGGCCGTCATCTGGGCGAGTCGCCATCCATGTTCGTCAATGCCGCAACCTGGGGCCTGCTGATCACCGGCAAACTGGTCAGCACGAATAGCGAACGCGGCCTCGGTTCCGCCCTGACCAAACTGATCAGCAAGGGTGGCGAGCCATTGATCCGCAAAGGCGTCGATGTTGCCATGCGCATGCTGGGAAATCAGTTTGTCACCGGACAAACCATCGCCGAAGCGCTCAGCAACAGCCGCGACAACGAAAAGCGCGGCTATCGCTATTCCTACGACATGCTGGGCGAAGCGGCATTGACCGAAGAAGATGCCGCCGCGTATTACAAATCGTATGAAGACGCGATCCACGCCATCGGCCGCGCCTCGGCGGGTCGCGGAATTAAAGACGGTCCCGGCATCTCGGTCAAATTATCCGCACTGCATCCTCGCTATTCACGCGCCCAGCAGCAACGCACCCTGACCGAACTATTGCCGCGTCTGAAGCAGCTGCTTTTGCTGGCCAAGCAATACGACATCGGCTTGAATATCGACGCCGAAGAAGCGGACCGCCTGGAACTGTCGCTGGATTTGATGGAAGCGTTGGCATTCGATCCGGATCTGGCCGGTTTTCAAGGTATCGGTTACGTGGTGCAGGGGTATCAGAAACGCTGCCCGTTCGTCATCGACTATCTGACCGACCTGGCGCGCCGCAGCGGTCAGAAATTTATGGTGCGGCTGGTCAAGGGAGCGTATTGGGATGCCGAAATCAAGCGCGCGCAAGTCGACGGCATGCCCGGCTATCCGGTCTATACCCGCAAGGTTTACACCGATGTTTCATACCTGGCATGTGCGCAAAAATTGCTGGCAGCGACCGATGTCATCTATCCGCAATTTGCGACCCACAACGCGCAAACACTGGCGACGATTTACAGCTGGGCGCAAGAAAAAAACATCACCGATTATGAATTCCAATGCCTGCACGGCATGGGCGAAACGCTCTACGACCAGGTGGTTGGAAAAGATAATCTGGACAAGCCATGCCGGATTTATGCGCCGGTCGGGTCCCATCAGACATTGCTCGCTTACCTGGTGCGACGCTTGCTGGAAAACGGTGCAAATTCCTCGTTCGTCAATCAAATCGTTGACGAAAACGTGTCGATCGACACACTGATTGCCGATCCGCTGGAAGCCGCGCTCAAGCTCGGCGGCGAACCGCATGCCAACATCTCACTTCCGCGCGCGCTGTATGGTGTCGAGCGCAAGAATTCTGCCGGTGTCGACCTCAGCAATGAAGATGTGCTGCGCGCAATTGATACGGCATTTAAGGAATTCGGCAGCCGCCAATGGCAAGCGCTGCCGTTGATCGCGGCATTACAGATTGCCGGCAGCAGTGCGGCGCAACCGATCTTGAATCCGGCCGATCATCGCGATGTCGTCGGTAGCGTCATCGAAGCCAGCGCCGACGATGTCGAGCACGCGCTGCAGGCGGCCACCGCCTACGCGCTCGACTGGCAAGCGTTGCCGCCGGCGGAGCGTGCCGAAATGCTGATGCGGGCTGCAGATTTGTTCGAAGAAAATCAATTGGAATTCATCGCACTGGCAGTCCGTGAAGCCGGGAAATCGCTGCCTAACGGGATTGCGGAAGTACGCGAAGCGGTCGATTTTTTGCGCTATTACGCCGCACAAATCCGGCATACGCAACCTGCGCTGGCGCTCGGTCCGGTGGTTTGCATCAGTCCATGGAATTTCCCGCTGGCGATTTTTGTCGGCGAAATCAGCGCCTCGCTGGCAGCCGGAAATGTGGTGCTGGCCAAACCGGCCGAGCAAACGCCGTTGATCGCCAGCCGTGCAGTAGAACTGCTGCATCAGGCCGGCATTCCGCGCGCGGCGCTGCAACTCTTGCCGGGCCGCGGCGATACCGTCGGCGCCAGCCTGACGGCTGACGCACGCATCAAAGGCGTGATTTTCACCGGCTCAACCGAAGTCGCGCAACTGATCAATCGGACGCTCGCCGAACGCGCGGTAAAAGAAGGCGTCGACCTGCCGTTCATCGCTGAAACCGGCGGTCAGAATGCGTTAATCGTTGATTCCAGCGCGCTCCCGGAACAGGTGGTGGTGGACGTGCTCAGCTCGGCTTTCGACAGTGCCGGTCAACGCTGTTCGGCATTGCGTGTGCTGTGCCTGCAACACGATATCGCCGACCGCACCATACACATGCTGAAAGGCGCGATGCAGGAACTGCGCATCGGCAATCCGGACCGCCTGATCACCGATATCGGACCGGTCATCGACGCCGACGCGCAAGGACAATTGCAAGCGCATATCGAGAAGATGAAAGGCACGGCAAAAGACTTCTTCCAACTGCCGCTGTCCGCTGCGCAACAAAACGGCACTTTCGTAGCACCGACGCTGATTGAAATCGGCGCGCTGGATGAATTGCAGCGCGAAGTGTTCGGTCCGGTGCTGCACGTGCTGCGCTACACGCGTGCCGAACTGCCGCAACTGATCGATGCGATTAACGCCAGCGGTTACGGATTAACGCTCGGGGTCCATTCACGTATCGATGAAACCATCGATTTCATCTCAAGCCGCGCCCATGTCGGCAACATTTATGTGAATCGAAATATCGTCGGGGCGGTAGTTGGCGTGCAGCCATTCGGTGGTGAAGGTAAATCGGGCACAGGACCCAAAGCCGGCGGCCCGCTATATCTGAAACGCCTGCAACTGAACCCCTTGGTGAGCTTGGGTGCACACACGATACATGAAGCCAGCGCAACCGCTGCCGAAGGCACACCGGCGCTGCAGGCGTTATTGAGTTGGGCGAAAACCCACGGCCATCAACGCATCGCCGCACTCGGCCAGGAATATATCCACCAGAGCTGGCTGGGGACTTCGATGGTCTTGCCGGGACCGACCGGAGAACGGAATACCTTGTCGTTCGCGCCGCGCGGTGCGGTGTTATGTAGTGCGACGACGGTCGGTGCGATGTTGAATCAGCTGGCTGCGGTGCTCGCTACCGGCAATACGCCGGTGATCGAAGCCGCGGCATCCGGCTTGATGCCAAGCGGCTTGCCAAAGGCGGTGCGCGTTACCATTCAGACGATCAGCAATGTCGTCAACGCTAGCGATAAGGACGCCATCGCACTGCATCTGGCGCTGGTCGATAGTGCTGAACTGGCGCGCCTGCATCCGCTGCTGGCGGCGCGGGATGGCGCTTTGGTGCCGCTGCTGGAAACCTCGGAATATGCGCCGATTCCACTCTGGAGATTGGTCGCCGAACGCGCTTTATGCGTAAACACCACAGCAGCGGGCGGTAACGCCAGTTTGATGACGTTGGAGGCGTAGTTTGTAAAACGGAAAATTTCCGAGTCTGTACAGTCAGACGGGCCATCGTTCACGACGATGGCCCATTTTTTTTGTCCGCAACTGGCTAAGAAAGTAGGGCAGATGAGCGGCATCCATCTTCAGTCATCCAAACTGCGGTTGGCAGCTCAACTGACGACCACTTTTCCTCAAGCCAGTGTTACTCTGCTGAAATACGGGGGCGCTTGCCATCACGCTTAAAGACACAGGATAAAAAATAGCCGCACCGCCTAGAAACCCTGGTTGCATCTCGCACGTTGGACGACTGCGCATAGTTCAACGTTTTCAACTTGAGCCATGCGTTAATGTCACAAGTCGCCACTTCTTTCTATGACCGCTCCCCGATTTCACGCTTTAAAAATTCTGGCCTGGTGTGCTGGCAGCCTGCTAGTCGTGCTGGCGCTATGTCTGGTATTTTTGCTGACGTTCGACTGGAATCGGGCCAGGCCCTGGTTGAACCAGCGGATCAGCGAAGCCGCCGGTCGCCCTTTTGCCATCCGCGGCGACTTGTCGTTGACCTGGCTTAAACCGCAAACAGAAGAATCGGGCTGGCGCAAATTGGTTCCATGGCCGCGACTGGCGGCGCACGATATTGTGCTCGGCAATCCGGACTGGGCCAAAACCGGCGCGCAGATGGTCGAGGTCGGACAAGTGACTTTTTCCTTGAGTCCGCTGCAGTTGCTGGCAAAAAAAATCGTCCTGCCAACACTCCAGCTCGACACACCGACGCTGATGCTGGAACGCTCTCCCGATGGCAAGAACAACTGGACCTTCAAATCTTCCACACCCTCGAGCTGGCAACTGGAACTACAAAAAATAGTGCTGGCAAAAGCCACTGTGCGGCTACTGGATCCCATCAACAAGCTCGATATCAAGGCGAACATCGATACGCTGAGCGATAGCACCAAGGAAGGTTACGGCATCGGCTGGAACGTTGCGGGCAGTTTTAACAACGCGCCGGTGAGCGGCAGCGGCAAAGCGGGCGCGGTGCTATCGCTACAGAACTCGAGCACCCCGTATCCGCTGCAAGCCAGCGTGCATGTCGGCAAAACGGCCATCGCAATTCAAGGTAGTTTGACCAAGCCCAGCGCGCTGGCGGCACTCGATCTGCGACTGAAACTGTCCGGCGCCAGTATGGCGGATTTGTATCCGCTGACCGGTATCGTGCTACCGGCCACACCACCGTTCTCGACGGAAGGTCGGCTCATTGGAAAAATTCAAGCTGGCGGTGGCGACTGGACCTATGAAAAATTCAGCGGCCGGGTCGGTTCCAGCGATTTGTCCGGAACGCTTGAATATGTGGCTAAAAAACCGCGGCCTCTGCTGCAGGGAAGTGTGCTGTCAAACCAGCTGCGACTGGAAGATTTGGCGCCGTTGATCGGGGCCGACTCGAATGCGAGCAAGGCGAATCGCGGCGTCGCCCCGGTGCAGCCAGGCAACAGGGCGTTGCCGCACGAAGAATTCCATACCGAACGCTGGGGCAGCATCGATGCCGACGTCAAATTTACCGGCCGCAAGATTATTCGGCAGAAGGAATTGCCAATTCAGGATCTGGTAGCCGACGTTCACCTGAACAACAGCGTGCTGTCGCTGACACCGCTGAATTTCGGCGTTGCCGGCGGGAATCTGGTTTCGACCATCAAACTCGATGCTAGCGGCAAGACCATCAAGGCGGAAATGAAAATGTCGGCGCGCCACCTGAAAATCAAGCAGCTGTTCCCGACCCTGGAATCGTCTCGCGCCAGTCTCGGTGAAATCAATGGCGACGCGGCTTTGTCCGGCGTCGGCAATTCGGTGGCTACTCTGCTCGCTACGTCCAACGGCGAACTGAAAGCCTTGATCAATCAGGGCACCATGAGTAAATTCATCCTCGAAGCCGCCGGCCTGAACATCGCCAACGTGGTAATTACCAAACTCTTCGGCGACAAACCGGTAAAACTGAATTGCCTGGCGAGCGACTTTGCGATCACCAATGGCGTCATGCAGACCCGCACTTTCGTGCTGGATACCGACGATGCCATCATCAATGTCAGCGGCCAGATCGATCTGGCCAGGGAATTGCTCGCGCTGGATGTCCGACCAAAGAGCAAGGGCCTGCGCATCATTACCCTCAGATCGCCGTTATACGTCGCTGGCAGCTTTAAAAGTCCTGAGGTAGGGGTGAATAAGGGTGTGTTGGCATTAAAGGCTGGTGGCGCGATTGCGCTCGGTGTCCTGGCGCCTGTAGCCGCATTGTTGCCTCTGATGAGCATCGGTGCTGAGCAGCATGCCGATTGCGCCGGCTTGCTGGCCGAGGCCAGGCTGAAGCCGACAGCGCCCCCACCAGGCAAAACTGCGCGTAGCAAGGCCAGAGCGCCACAACGCACGCATTAAACGTCTCCAGCGCGATCCAAGGCGAATTAGCAGCGTTTAATCAACCTGCCAACGCCTGACCTGGTTGGCAGCAGTTCCTGAGAGCATTCATTCTTCCCAGGCCGCGATTTCATAGGCAATTTGTCGTACCAGCCTGCCTGTTTCCGTTCGGAACATCCTCCTAAAGCCAGTTTTTCCAGCATAGCCCGGTCTGTTTTAGCCCCTGTTCCATGGCTAAAACGCGGGATGGCGATCGGCATATTTTTGCCATCAAAGCGATCTCATTGAGCAGGAAATGTGGATAACCCTATGGATATCAGCTGCTTCCAGTGGGGATATCTGCGGATTCTTCAGCGTTTGAATTTTTGTTCAACAACTATTCTTTTCCGATACAGCGTTTACTCAAGCCTTATCCAAATTGTAAACATCTGTTTACAAGGAGTTTTTTGGCGTTATCCACAGAAAGAATGGTCGTTAACTACTATTACTATTTATATCTATAAATCGTTAACTAAAATCCTAAAAACGCTGATTTCCTGGATATCTTTAAAAAAAGCAGCTGAATTCTGTAAAAAACGGCTGAACGTCGATCTGACGTTTACCGCCCGACACTGAAGAGACTGGATGCCAAGCACCAGCGTGAAGACATTGCGCTGGATGTCATGCGTTTTTGAAGACCTGTTTACTAAAAAATTTGCGCTAAATCAAGTTTGACCTGACTGGAGCTCGCCTGTTTTTACACACTAAGCGGTTGTGCCAGCGGTTGAAGTCTGCCAAACGATGAAATAAATGCCTATTTTTCTACTAAAAACGCCACATGCATGGTTATTTCGGTATGCAAATAGCAATTTTGTGGATAACTCTGTTGATATTCAGTGCATTCGATGTGGAAATCGAGCTTGTTTTTCATATCCGGATTTCTGTTCAACAACTATTCCTTTTTAATACAGCGTTTACTGCACTGTTATCCAATCTGTAAGCATATGTTTACAAAAAAGAATCTAGTGTTATCCACAGAAAATGGTGTCGTTAACTACTATTACTATTCATATATTTAAACAAGTAAACCTAAAACCGGAAAAATCCGTTTGCCCCGGAAATACTGTAAAAAATACAACTTTACTTGCTTCAAGAATGCGTGCTTGCAGTTCAAAAAAGAAGCTTCTCAAAGCAAACATGACGTCTATTTTCACCAATTGACTCTTAGCCTGTGGATAAGTCTCTGGATATCTCTGCTGCTTAGTTGGGGATATCCGAGATGTTTTTCACTTCCAGATTTTTATCCAACAACTGTGGTTAACAAATACAAGCCTTACTCAGCGTTTATCATCATTGTAAGCTATTGTTTTTAAAGAAAATTAAATAGTTATCCACAGAAAAGCAGGTCGTTAACTACTACTACTATTTATATATATAAACCTTTAAATTAAATATACAGATGACCTGAAGACGGAAAGATCATTGTTTTAGCAGCAAGAAAACATTAAAAATGAATACTTCCTCCTTACTTCGAGCAAAATAAAATTGCCTATAAAGCAATTAAATTCACCAAAGAAACGTAAAACAGAATGTTCTATCTGAATTTAAGGCCGGGTAAGTTTCTAGTAAGTAACAAAGTAGATAAATAAGCGCTACTGCTTCCATTCGACTCAGCACAGGTTTTGCAACAACGGCTTTGGTCAAACTGAAATTTTTATCAAAAAAACATTAAGTTATTCACAGGCAACGTCGATGCGCGTATTTCTGAGGAAGTCATTGCAATTTTCGTCAACGGCATCCTCAAGCAAACTGCGTTGTTTGCCGGAAAGAATATTGAAAGTTGATATATCGACACCATCAACCGCTTTTTACAAAAACAGCCGGCAACAAGCTGACGAAAAAAGAGAAAGAGACAAATGGAAGCAGCAGGTAAATACGACTACGTTATTGTTGGCGCTGGAACCGCAGGTTGTGTATTAGCTAACCGATTGACGCGAGACCCTAAGGTTAACGTGTTGCTGATCGAGGCCGGGGCCAAAGACGATTACATCTGGATTCATATTCCGGTCGGTTATCTGTATTGCATCAACAATCCACGCACCGATTGGTTGTATCGGACCGAACCGGATGCCGGTCTGAATAATCGCAGTTTGATTTATCCGCGCGGCAAGGTGTTGGGTGGATCTTCATCCATTAACGGCATGATTTACATGCGCGGTCAGGCCCGCGATTACGATCAGTGGGCGGCATTGACCGGCGACGATAGCTGGCGCTGGAACAATGTACTGCCGGCATTTAAGAAAAGTGAAGATCACCACAACGGTGCGAACGAATTCCATGGCGCCGGCGGCGAATGGCGTGTCGAAAAACAACGCTTGTCATGGAAAATTCTGGATGCTTTTCGCGATGCGGCGGCTGAAACCGGGATTCCGAAAATCGACGATTTCAATCGGGGCGATAACGAAGGCGTGGGCTACTTTGACGTCAATCAAAAACGCGGTATTCGCTGGAATGCTTCAAAGGCTTTTTTGCGCACGGCTGCTGCGCGCGGTAATCTGGAAATCATGACCGGTTGCCAGGTGAAACGGCTGCAGATTGAAACCGGCGAAGATGGCTTGCAATGCAAAGGCGTTGAGTTTTTCGGTGGCGGAAAAGAGTGGGCCGCACAAGCCGCCCGTGAAGTTTTATTGTGTGCCGGTGCGGTCGGATCACCGCATATTTTGCAGCTCTCCGGCATCGGTCCGGCAGCACTTTTACAGCAGCAGCAGATTCCGGTATTGTACGAAGCACCGGGGGTTGGCGAAAATCTGCAGGATCATTTGCAGATACGCATGGCGTTCAAAGTGAACGGGGTAAAGACACTCAACATGATGTCGAATAACTGGTTGGGAAAAATGAAAATCGGCATGGAATACATGCTCTCGCGCAGTGGTCCGATGTCGATGGCACCATCGCAATTGGGAGCCTTTGCCAAATCGGATCCGACCCGGGAAACGGCGAATCTTGAGTATCACGTGCAGCCATTGTCGCTGGAAAAATTTGGCGATCCGCTGCACGATTTTCCAGCTTTCACCGCCAGCGTCTGCAATTTGCGGCCGACGTCGCGTGGTCATATTCGTCTGGCTTCAGGTGATCCTTTGGCCGCACCGAAAATCACGTTGAATTACCTGGCGACGGCGGCCGATCGCAAGGTTGCTGCCGATTCCGTGGTGTTAACGCGAAAGATCGCCGCCGCACCGGCATTGCAAAAATATGCGCCGCAGGAGTTCAAGCCGGGCTTGCAATTTCAAACCGAGGAAGAATTGATTCGTGCTGCAGGAGAAGTCGGCACGACCATTTTTCACCCGGTCGGGACTTGCAAGATGGGTCGCGTAGGCGATACGTTAGCCGTAGTTGATAGTAAATTGCGCGTAATTGGCGTAAACGGGCTACGGGTTGTAGATGCCTCCGTGATGCCGACGATCACCTCGGGCAACACCAATTCACCGACCATCATGATTGCTGAAATGGCGGCGAAATTCATTTTGGATAAAGCGCTTTGACAGGCTGATCGCGCTGACTGGAGCAGGGCCGGGCTATAGTATTTCTACGTATTGCTCAGCCTGGAGGTGAACTGTAGTATCCGTAAAAAACTATAAAAGTGATAACACCGAACCAATAGTATTTAGCGCCCGGGGCATCCCGGCACAGAGCAAAAATATGAGGAGACCGGATGAGCGACATTATCTTGGAAACAAGAAGCCTGACGAAAGAGTTCAAAGGCTTTACGGCGGTAAATAACGTCAATTTGCAGGTTGAGCGTGGTCATATCCATGCGTTGATCGGCCCTAACGGTGCTGGTAAAACGACCTGTTTCAATCTGCTGACCAAATTTCTGGTCCCGACTTCGGGCCAGATTTTATTCAATAACCGCGACATCACTTCTGCTGCGCCGGCGCAGATTGCACGGCAGGGGATCATTCGGTCATTCCAGATTTCTGCGGTGTTTCCGCATCTGACGGCGATGGAAAATGTCCGCATAGGTTTACAGCGCTCGCTCGGGACTTCTTTCCATTTCTGGAAAAGCGGCAACACATTGTCGCAATTAAGGGATCGTGCGATGGCGCTGCTGGCGGAAGTCGATTTGACGGAGTTTGCCGACACGTTGACCGTCGATTTGCCGTATGGCCGCAAACGTGCATTGGAAATCGCGACCACGCTTGGCATGGAGCCGGAACTGATGTTGCTGGACGAACCGACGCAGGGCATGGGCCATGAAGATGTCGATCGCGTCACGGCGCTGATCAAGAAAGTATCGGCCGGCCGCACCATTCTGATGGTCGAACACAACATGGGTGTGGTCTCCGGCATTTGCGACAAGATCAGTGTGTTGCAACGCGGTGCGGTGTTGGCGGAAGGGCGCTACGAAGAAGTAGCAACGAATCCGCAGGTGATGGAAGCTTATATGGGCACCGAATCGGCAGTACTGGAAGGAGCGCATTGATGTCGTCCGTTATTTCTCCGCTTGCTGCGCCAACGTCTTCCGGGTCAGGCGTTGTGACACCCGCACTCAGCATCAGCAATCTACAAGCCTGGTACGGCGAATCGCATATTTTGCACGACGTGAATCTGACCGTGAACGCGGGGGAAGTGGTGACGCTGCTGGGCCGCAATGGCGCCGGCCGCACGACCACCATGCGCGCGATCATGGGATTGACCGGGACCCGCAAAGGCTCGATCAGGATTGCCGGCACCGAAGCCATTGCTTTGCCGACGCATAAAATTGCGCACCTGGGCGTTGGTTATTGTCCCGAGGAGCGCGGCATTTTTTCTTCGCTTTCGACTGAAGAAAATCTGCTCTTGCCACCGTCAGTATCGAAGACGGATAAAGGTATGTCGATTGCTGAAATCTACGACATGTTTCCGAATCTGGAAGAGCGAAAAAACAGTCAGGGCACCCGCTTGTCCGGTGGTGAACAACAGATGTTGGCAGTGGCGCGGATCCTGCGTACCGGTGCGCGCTTATTGTTGCTCGATGAAATTTCGGAAGGCCTGGCGCCGGTGATCGTGCAGGCATTGGGACGCATGATCATGATGCTCAAGGCGAAGGGCTACACCATCGTCATGGTTGAGCAGAATTTCCGTTTTGCGGCGCCATTGGCGGACCGCTTCTATGTGATGGAACATGGCCAGATTGTGGAGACTTTCGGCGCCTCGGAACTACAGCAAAAAATGCCGGTGTTGAATACATTATTGGGTGTTTAGGAAGCAGGGTTTAGGACAGGGTTTAGAACGTGAGCGGCACACCTTCCGTTGGTGATTTAAAAGTGGTTTAAAAAATGGAGAAGCTAATGACTATCAGATTCAAGGCACTGACACTCGCAGTTTCCAGCACGCTGGCGTTTGGCCTGGCCGGACCTGCAGCGGCACAAATCTCCGGCGACACCATCAAGATCGGTTTCATCACCGACATGTCGAGTGTGTATTCCGACATCGACGGCCCCGGCGGCGCGGAAGCGATCAAGATGGCGATTGCGGATATGGGCGGAAATATCAAGGGCAAGAAAATTGAATTACTGGTAGCGGATCATCAGAACAAGGCCGACATTGCATCGAGCAAAGCGCGCGAATGGTTCGACCAGCAAGGGCTGGATGTACTGATCGGCGGCACCAACTCCGGCACCGCTTTGGCGATGGCAAAGATTGCTGCCGAAAAGAAGAAACCCTTTTTCGAAATTGGCGCGGGCAGCACCCGTTTGACTAACGAAGAATGCACGCCTTACACCGTGCACTACGCGTATGACACTTATGCGCTGGCTAACGGCACCGGTTCGGAGGTGGTCAAGCAGGGCGGCAAGAGCTGGTATTTTCTGACTGCGGATTATGCTTTTGGCGCCTCGCTGGAAAAAGACACGACGACGGTGGTGAAGGCTTCGGGCGGTACCGTTCTCGGGGCGGTAAAACACCCGTTGAATGCATCCGATTTCTCTTCGTTCCTGCTGCAGGCGCAAGCATCGAAAGCACAAATCATCGGTTTGGCAAATGCTGGCGGCGACACGATCAATGCGATCAAGGCAGCGAATGAATTCGGCATTACCAAGACCGCCAAGCTGGCTGGCTTGCTGGTGTTTATCAACGACATTCACTCGCTGACGCTGAAGCAAACACAGGGCATGTATTTGACGGATAGCTGGTACTGGGATCAGGACGATGCGTCGCGTGCGTGGGCCAAGCGTTATTTCTCAAAAATGAAAAAAGAACCGTCGAGTCTGCAGGCCGCGGATTATTCAGCTGCCACGCAATATCTGAATGTGGTGAAAACGATCGGCACCGACGATGGCGAGAAAGTGATGGCGCAGCTGCGCAAGACCAAATTCAACGATATGTTCACCAAGAATGCTTATCTGCGTCCTGATGGCCGGGTAGTGCATGAGATGACGTTGTATCAGGTCAAGACCCCCGCCGAGTCCAAATATCCATGGGATTATCTGAACAAGATCCAGACTATTCCGGCGGAGAAAGCATTTATGGCGAAGGCTGATTCCAAATGTGCGGCCTGGAAATAATGTGTGGCTGCCATAAATAATTGCAACTGACGTAAGTACCCGGGTCTGGTACTGACGGCGCGTCGATTATTCTGCGATTAACGCGCCGTCGTGCTGTTTGATGGTTCATCACTTTATAGCTGCTCAACATCTTTCTGCACGGGGCCGGCATCGCCGGTCGCGCATGCGGTATTGACGCCGAAAGACGCTGAACGGTTTTCCGAGTGATTTTATGATGACATTGCCATGGAACTATTCGGCATTTCCTTCCAAGCCCTGATGAGCCAGCTGTTGCTGGGGCTGGTCAACGGTTCGTTTTACGCCATGTTGTCGCTGGGCCTCGCGGTGATCTTCGGCCTGCTCAACGTGATCAATTTCGCCCACGGCGCGTTGTACATGATGGGCGCATTTCTCGCCTGGATCGGATTGACGTATTTCAATCTGAATTATTGGGTGATGCTGATCCTGGCGCCGCTCGTCGTCGGCATGTTCGGTATCGTCATCGAAAAAACCATGCTGCGCTGGCTATACAAACTGGACCATTTATACGGTCTGCTGCTGACCTTCGGCATTACGCTGATGGTGGAAGGCATCTTTCGCTCGTTCTATGGCGTTTCCGGCCAGCCGTATTCAGTGCCGGAGTTGTTGGGCGGCGCTACCGATGTCGGCTTCATGATGTTGCCGAACTATCGTGCCTGGGTGGTATTTGCTTCATTGATCGTGTGCTTTGCGACCTGGTTCGTGATCGAGAAGACCAAACTCGGCGCGTATCTGCGCGCCGGCACCGAGAATCCGAAGCTGGTCGAAGCGTTCGGTATCAACGTGCCGTTGATGGTCACCTTGACCTACGGCTTCGGCGTCGCTTTGGCGGCCTTTGCAGGGGTGCTGGCGGCGCCCGTGATCCAGGTCTCGCCACTGATGGGCTCCAACCTGATTATCGTCGTCTTCGCGGTTGTGGTGATCGGCGGCATGGGTTCGATCATGGGTTCCATCGTGACCGGGTTGGCCCTGGGTGTGATCGAAGGATTGACGCGGGTGTTTTATCCGGAAGCATCGGCCACCGTGGTCTTCATTGTGATGGCGATCGTGTTGATGATTCGTCCAGCCGGTTTGTTCGGTAAAGAGAAATAGAAAAAGGTGAGCGGCATGAATAAAAAAATTCTCTATGGCTTGATATTGATCGCGGCATTGGCGGCGCCGTTTGGCATCTATCCGGTGTTTTTGATGAAAGTGTTGTGTTTTGCGCTGTTTGCCTGCGCTTTCAATTTGCTGATCGGTTTCACCGGCCTGTTGTCGTTCGGTCATGCAGCGTTCTTTGGCGGCGCCGGTTATGTCGCCGGTTTTACATTGACGAAGCTTGGTTTGCCAACCGAGCTGGGACTGATACTCGGCATGCTGGCCGGTGCGCTGATTGGACTGGTAATGGGCAGCCTGGCGATTCGCCGCCAGGGGATTTATTTCACGATGATCACGCTGGCGCTGGCGCAGATGGCGTATTTCGTCTGCCTGCAAGCACCGTTTACCGGCGGCGAGGATGGCTTGCAAGGCGTGCCGCGCGGGAAGCTGCTGGGGCTGATCGGTCTTGAAAATGACCTGACCTTGTATTACGTCGTGCTGGCAATTGCGGCGCTTGGATTTGCGTTGATCGTCCGCACCATCAATTCGCCGTTCGGTCAGGTGCTGAAGGCCATCAAGGAAAATGAACCGCGCGCCATTTCACTCGGCTACGACGTCGATCGATACAAATTGCTGGCGTTTGTCTTGTCGGCGGCGCTGTCCGGTCTTGCCGGTGCCACCAAGGCGTTGGTACTGGGCTTTGAGACGCTCACAGACGCCCATTGGACCATGTCTGGCCTGGTTGTATTGATGACGCTTGTGGGTGGCCTTGGCACCCTTACGGGGCCGATTGTTGGCGCGGTGATTATTATCGTGCTCGAAAACAAGCTGGGCGACATTGGCGGCTGGCTGGCTGCAGTCACGCATATCGAATGGTTTAACAGCCTGGGCGAATCGGTGACCATTGTTACCGGGTTTATTTTCATCGTTTGTGTGCTGGCGTTCCGGCGCGGGATTGTAGGGGAGATTGGCGCGCTGTTTAAAAGGCGTGCGGCTGATAGCTGAGGGGATAGCGGCCGATAGGTAATTGCGTGAATGGAAGCCCGTACAGTTTGCCTGTGCGGGCTTTTTTTCTTATCCATTCTGCATTGGGTTAGTACCGGCTAATCGTTATCGATAAATAATAATACCTAAAAGGCAATTTAATTGCCTGTCGCCAAGGCACAATACACCGCCATTTCCTTTGCCCGATTAATACGGCATTACGTGTCGGCAATAGGTAGAATTGAGGCCCGATTGCATTGTGTATTAATCGCTACCGCAATATTCAACCTGATCCCATATTTCCCTGATGATATTTCTTATTCAGTACCTCAATATTTCCCCAGTGCAGCGGGGGCGGCAGCATGCCTGATCTTTTATTCAATTATGCGTTCCTGGCTGCGGCCGGTTTCGTGGCCGGATTGATAGACGCGGTGGTGGGTGGGGGAGGGTTGATCCAGATCCCGGCATTATTTTCCATGCTGCCGAATACCGCGCCGGCGACCATCTTCGGCACCAATAAACTGGCGAGCATATTCGGCACCAGCGCGGCAGCGGTTAATTATGGCCGACGGGTGCGAGTGGCGTGGAGTGCGGCGGTACCGGCGGCAGGCGCGGCGTTTTTATTTGCATTTCTAGGTGCCTATACCGTCACGCATATTCCAACCGAAGCTATCCGCAAGACCTTACCGTTCATTTTATTAGCGGTAGCGGTTTACACGTTTAAGAAAAAGGATTTCGGCAGTATCCACGCGCCGCTGCATACCGGTTCGACAGAAAAACTGATTGCCGTGTTGATTGGCGGCGGAATTGGTTTTTATGATGGCTTTTTTGGCCCTGGTACAGGTAGCTTCCTGATTTTCCTGTTTGTGCGATTTTTTGGCTTCGATTTTCTGGCGGCATCTGCAATATCGAAGATAATCAATGTGGCGACAAATCTTGCAGCGCTGTTATGGTTCGGTTATAGCGGGCACATTCTTTGGCAGCTTGCTTTACTGATGGCGATCTGTAACGTGGCGGGATCATTAGTCGGTACGCGTCTGGCAATCAAACATGGCAGTGGATTTGTCCGTAAATTATTCCTGGTCGTGGTATCGGCACTGATATTGAAGACTAGTTACGATGCATTCTTGAAATAAGGTTATTGAGCGGATTGTTTTGAAGCTGGTTGTTTCACGTGAAACAACCAGCATTTTTTTGCGCAGAATCTTTGCAGCGCGAGAAAATAGTTTGAATGTTTCACGTGAAACTATTTTCTGCCGAAATATCTTGATAGTAAGTTTGTTACTTCCGAAAACTTGAATCGTGAATGCTGCACTGATACCACAAGTGCGCCGGACAAGCGGGCGGTCGATCTGAATTGGATTTATAATCACGCCTCTGTTCACCGTCTCATCGAGGCGCACTATGCTCTTTCCTACAAATTTTGATGTAATCGTTGTCGGTGGCGGCCATGCCGGAACCGAAGCTGCTCTTGCCTCTGCGCGCATGGGCCAAAGAACCCTGCTGCTAACGCACAATATCGAGACCCTGGGTCAGATGTCATGCAATCCATCGATAGGTGGGATTGGCAAGGGCCATCTCGTAAAAGAGGTGGATGCAATGGGTGGGGCGATGGCGATAGCTACCGACGAGGCCGGTATCCAGTTCCGGATTCTGAATTCTTCCAAAGGACCGGCGGTCCGCGCAACTCGTGCGCAGGCCGATCGTATCCTGTACAAGCAGGCGATACGCTCGCGTCTCGAAAATCAACCTAACTTGTGGCTGTTCCAGCAGGC
Organism: Glaciimonas sp. OK215; assembly: GCF_057787885.1. Classification (NCBI taxonomy): domain Bacteria; kingdom Pseudomonadati; phylum Pseudomonadota; class Betaproteobacteria; order Burkholderiales; family Oxalobacteraceae; genus Glaciimonas; species Glaciimonas sp. OK215. Next base: position 5,951,818 of record NZ_CM173544.1, on the reverse strand, counting down.
CGTCGACGATTTGATCGTCGAGGGGGACCGTGTGGTTGGTGCAGTGACACAGGTCGGTATTCGCTTCCTTAGTCGTGCAGTGGTCTTGACCGCAGGAACATTCCTCGACGGCAAAATTCACGTTGGCTTGAATAATTACTCGGCGGGCAGGGCGGGTGACCCCCCGGCGATCTCGCTGTCGGCGCGACTGAAAGAATTGAAGCTGCCGCAAGGCCGCTTGAAGACCGGCACGCCGCCACGGATTGATGGCCGCACCATCGATTTCTCAGGCATGCAGCCGCAACCGGGTGATCTCGATCCGGCTCCCGTATTTTCGGTGATGGGTAACGCTGCAATGCATCCGGCACAATTGCCGTGCTGGATTACGCACACCAATCTGCAGACCCATGACATCATTCGCGCCGGCCTCGATCGGAGCCCGATGTACACCGGTGTCATTGAAGGTGTCGGTCCGCGTTATTGTCCATCGATTGAAGACAAGATTCATCGTTTTGCCAGTAAGGATTCGCACCAGATATTCCTGGAGCCAGAAGGACTGACTACCAACGAATATTATCCAAACGGCATCTCCACCAGTTTGCCGTTTGATGTGCAACTGGCGCTGGTGCGGTCGATGGCCGGTCTGGAAAATGCGCATATTTTGCGTCCTGGTTATGCGATCGAATACGACTATTTCGATCCGCGCGGCCTGAAGGCATCGCTGGAAACCAAGTTGATCGGCGGTCTGTACTTTGCCGGTCAGATCAATGGCACCACCGGTTACGAAGAGGCGGCTGCGCAAGGCATGCTGGCCGGCTTGAATGCGGCTTTGCAGACACAGGAACGTGACGCCTGGACCCCGCGTCGCGACGAGGCTTATCTGGGCGTGCTGGTCGACGATTTGATTACCCAGGGCGTGCAGGAACCGTACCGGATGTTCACCAGCCGTGCCGAATATCGCCTTAGTTTGCGCGAAGATAACGCCGACTTGCGCTTGACGGAAATCGGTCGGCAGCTGGGCTGTGTCGGCGATGCGCAATGGGCGCAGTTCGAGAAAAAGCGCGAAGCAGTGGCGCTTGAAATGGAGCGTCTGCGCTCGACTTGGGTCAACCCGCGCATGTTGTCGGATGCTGAAGCTGAAAGAGTTGTTGGAAAGGCAATTGAGCGCGAGTATGCGCTGGCCGATTTGTTGCGCCGTCCGAATGTCACCTACGATGAGTTGATGACGCTCAAGGGAATTGACGGGCAGGACCTCGGCGGTCCGGGCGTACCAGACGAGACCGTCAAGGAGCAGGTGGAAATCCAGGTCAAATACGCCGGTTACATCGACCGTCAGGCGCGCGAAGTAGAGCGCCATGAACATAGCGAAAACCTGAAATTGCCAGCCGACCTGGATTATCTGGATGTGCAGGCGCTGTCGATGGAAGTGCGACAAAAATTGAATCAGCATCGTCCCGAAACTTTCGGTCAGGCTTCCCGGATTGCCGGTGTGACGCCGGCTGCGTTGTCGTTGCTGCTGGTACACCTCAAAAAAGGTGGCATGAAAAAGTTGGACAAACTCGCTGACAGCAACGATCAGGCTGCTTAAGGTAGTTGCTACAATTTTACGGGCCGGCGCATGGCCGAAATACATGATGGTAAGGTAGCGGGCGGGAGCCAGGCGTTGCTGGGCAAGGACGCAAACGTCAGACGCCGCAGCCGGTTTTGGAGAATGGTTAACGACCTCAAAGGTCATTGCCGGGATAGCAAAGGAATAGCAGCATGAGTCAAGTACACACCAGCGCGGACGGTTCGCTGGCCGCCGCCTTGCGCGATGGTGCCCAGGTATTGGGAATTGATCTGAACGAAGTGCAACAGAGCCAATTGTTGGCTTATCTGACTTTGCTGGCGAAATGGAATCGGACCTATAACCTGACCTCGATTCGTGAACCGGCGCAGATGATGACGCATCACTTGCTCGATTCACTGGCGGTGGTCCCGGCGTTTTCCGGCGCGCAGAACGTCCTGGATGTCGGCGCAGGCGGTGGCTTGCCCGGGATGGTACTGGCGATCTGGGCACTCTCAGCGGCGCCGCAAATGCGCGTCTCGATGATTGATACCGTGCATAAAAAAACAGCATTTCTCACCCAGGTCAAGGCGGAAATCGGCCTGAAGAATGTCAGCGTATACACTGCCCGTGTCGAACAGTTGCAAGTGCCGCATAAATTCGATGTGATTACCTCGCGCGCATTTGCCGAGCTGTCCGACTTCATCAACTGGTCGGCACATTTACTGGCTGAGGATGGCCGGTTTATTGCGCTCAAAGGCGTGCAGCCGGACGCTGAAATGGCGCGTTTGCCGGTGGGATGGGAAGTCACTGAAGTGCGGCCGATTGCCGTTCCCGGCCTGGATGCGGAACGCCATTTGATTTACATCAGGCGAGCCCGGTAATCCAGGTTTTGATATCAGCAAGCTAATTAACACAACACAAGAGCGAGCATGTCATGAGCACATTTTTTCACACCCTAGGCATCACCGACGTCTGGCAATTGATTGCGGCGACGATGGTGTTCTTGATGTTGCCCGGACCCGGCACATTTTGCGTCTTGACCAGTGCCAGCAAGAAAGGCTTGCGTAGCGGATTTGTCACGTTGACGGGGATCATGATGGGCGACGCTGTGCTGATGTTTCTGGCGGCGATCGGGGTTGCCGCTTTGTTGCACGCGAATCCGATCGTGTTCAAAGGCGTGCAATATCTTGGTGCCGTTTATCTGGCGTACCTGGGCTTCAAACTGCTGCGCACAAAAGGTGAGGGGGCCGGCGCCGCGGTGCCTTTTTCGAATATTGCCGATTGGCGCCGCGGATTTTTTGTGACCTTGATCAATCCGAAGGCGATCATTTTTTACATGGCCTTTTTCCCGTTGTTTATCGATCCGGTGTCGCAACGCGGCAGCATCACTTTTCTGACCATGGCCGGAATCATCTCCAGCTGCGCCTTGTTTTACGGTAGTCTGCTTGTGCTGGTTGGAAATGCTGCCGCTAAACATCTGGCGCGCCACCGCCTCATCGCTGCTTTCGCCTCTAAAGCCGCGGGAATTTTCCTGATCGGTTTTGGCATTAAACTGACGACGAACTAACACACACTATAAAAATATCAACATATGGCAAAAATATTCTGCGTCGCCAATCAAAAAGGCGGAGTCGGCAAGACCACTACCGCCGTTAATCTGGCCGCTGGCCTGGCTCAACTCAATCAGCGTGTATTGCTGGCCGATCTCGATCCGCAAGGGAATGCGACGATGGGCGCCGGCATCAACAAAGGGACGCTGACTGCATCGATCTACGAAGTATTACTCGGCATGTCGGATATCCCGAGTGTCCGGATTGTCTCCGAGACCGGCAAGTTCGATGTGCTGCCGGCGAATCGCGAATTGGCCGGTGCCGAAGTCGAAATGGTCGAGCTTGAAAATCGCGAAAAGCGTCTCAAAGATGCATTTACCGGCATAGCCGATGAGTACGATTTTATTTTGATCGATTGCCCGCCGGCGCTATCGCTGCTGACCTTGAACGGCCTGTGTGCGGCGCATGGCGTGATCATCCCGATGCAATGCGAATACTATGCGCTCGAAGGTTTGTCGGATTTGGTAAACACCATCAAGAAAGTCCATGCAAATTTGAATACCGATTTGAAAATCATCGGCTTGCTACGCGTCATGTTCGATCCGCGCATGACGCTGTCGCAGCAGGTGTCGACGGAACTTGAGCAACACTTTGGCGATAAGGTTTTCAAGACCGTGATCCCGCGTAACGTGCGGTTGGCGGAAGCGCCATCGTATGGCATGCCCGGCGTCAGTTTTGACCCTGCCTCCAAAGGTGCGCAGGCCTACATCGCGTTTGGCGCCGAGATGGTCGAACGCATTAAGACAATGTGACAAGACACTGTAACTGGCAATGTAAAGATAAATATGGCTACGAAAAAATCAAAAGGGTTGGGTCGCGGTCTGGATGCGTTGTTAGGCGGTTCGACCGATATTACTGAAGCGGTACCCACCATCGCCGGCGCACCATCGGTGTTGCAGGTAACGGTGTTGCAAGCCGGTAAATATCAGCCGCGTACCCGCATGGACGAAGGGGCCCTGAGCGAGTTGGCGGCATCGATCCGGGAGCAAGGGTTGCTGCAGCCGATCCTGGTGCGGCCAATTGCATTGCACAACGGCGCCCAGCACTATGAAATCATTGCCGGTGAACGACGTTTTCGCGCGGCACAAATTGCCGGTCTGACCGAAGTGCCGGTGCTGGTCAAGGACGTCGATGACCAGACCACCGCAGCAATGGCCCTGATCGAAAATATCCAGCGCGAAGATCTGAATCCGCTGGAAGAGGCGCAGGGTATCCATCGCCTGATTACCGATTTCGATTTCACCCATGAAAAAGCGGCGCTGTCGGTTGGCCGCTCACGTAGCGCGGTATCAAATTTGTTGCGTCTGCTGAACCTGGCCAAGCCGGTACAAACCATGTTGATGGCCGGCGATATCGACATGGGTCATGCGCGCGCACTACTGGCAGTTGATGGCGCAACCCAGATCACGCTGGCGAATCAGGTGGTGGCGAAGCGGATGTCGGTGCGCGATGCGGAAAAGCTGGTGACGCGCACCACTGCCGAACAGAATGCAGTCACCCGTCCAGCCGACAAAAATAAGGCAAAGTCGCGCGACATCGCACGGCTGGAAGAAGAGTTGTCGGATTTACTGGCGACATTGGTGACGATCAAGACCGGTGCAAAAAATCGCGGTCAGCTGATTATCGACTTTTCCGATCTGGATACGCTGGACGGTTTGATTACTCGCCTGAAGGGGCCGGAATAATCAAGATGTCACGGCGGTTTTCCGGCGAATGTCGAGCGCGCTGATTTTCCTGCCATTGTGAACGTGAATGGTTTTGCGCCGATGCGACGCATGCTCTTGCCGTTCGGCAGCACGGTCGCCGCTTCTGCCGACGATCCAGGGTGTGAACAATCAAAAGCACAGCCCTTTGCCGCCAACTGGCAGGCAGCGTTTCACAACATTGGTGCACATGGCCATGTGAATGCTGCCAGCGGTCTTGGCGATTGGCGCCAGGGAAGGCAATGGCTGGCGCAACTTGGCGGCGTCGTAACTGTTGTATAGCGCGCATAAGCTGATGATTCGCTTGCAAAAGTTTGACGAAAACAACACGCTGACCGTATAATCCTCGGGCTTCTAAAACTGCCGCAAGCGCACTCTTCTGGACGCCCGGTTCTGCCCAATTTGGGATCTGTATGTTACGTATTGTGCTCCTGCAATTTATCGTCACGGTCGTTGTTGCAGGTGTGGCAGGGTTATTGGGCGGCATGTCCGGATTTATTTCTGCGCTGCTCGGCGGCATCTGTTGCGCAGTTCCTAACGGATTGTTTGCACTCCGTCTTTTTTTCAGCGCTCGCAAACCTGGCGGCGCTGATCCGATATCATTTTTTATCGGCGAATTTGTCAAAATTGCTACGACGGTTGCGCTCTTGGGCGCAGTTGTATGGTTGTACCACGGTATCAATTGGCTGGCTTTTATCGTCAGCTTCATCGTGGTGCTGAAAAGTTACTTTATCTTACTGTTTAGACGCCAATCATGACTGCAGCTGTACTCGACGCACCACTTACCCCCTCAGAATATATTGTCCATCACCTTGGGCATCTTTCGACAGGTCACCAATCCAAGATTATTGATTTTTCGATCATCAACATCGATACCATTTTTTGGTCGGTGTTTGCCGGCGTGCTCGGCTGCCTGCTGATGTATCTGGCAGCGCGTAAAGCCACACCTGGCGTACCGGGGCGTTTTCAGGCTTTCGTCGAGATGGTGGTCGAAATGGTTGAAAACCAGTCCAAGGAAATCGTCCACGGTGACCGCAGTTTCATCGCACCGCTGGCACTGACCGTGTTTGTCTGGGTCGCGTTGATGAACTCGCTCGACTTCCTGCCGGTTGATATGTTTGCCACCTTCTTCAAGCTGGTCGGACTGGATGGCGTGATTTCGCATCACCGCGTGGTACCGACTGCCGATTTGAACGGCACGATGGGGATCGCACTGGGTGTGCTGGCACTGATGCTGTTTTATAGCATCAAGATCAAGGGCGCCGGCGGTTTTGTGCATGAATTGCTGACTGCACCGTTCGGTATCTGGTTAGCGCCTTTCAATCTGTTATTGAATCTTATCGAATTCGCTGCAAAAACCGTGTCGTTAGGGATGCGACTGTTCGGCAACATGTATGCCGGCGAATTGTTGTTCCTGTTGATTGCATTGCTGGGTTCCGCTGCGACCACATTCGGTTTCGTCGGACACGTGATTGCCGGTTCGGTCTGGGCGATTTTCCATGTCCTGATCGTGTTGTTGCAAGCGTTTATTTTCATGATGCTGACCCTGGTCTACATCGGTCAGGCGCACGAGAAACACTAAGGTTGGGGATGTAAGCCGGCACTAAGCGGCACCCGCATCAGTAATGGTAGGTTTGGTGGTTTTATTTTTTGATTTGCCTTTTGTATTAACTTTAACTTTGAAGGAATTGTCATGACGGATCTGTCTTTTGTTGCTTTGGCTTGCGGTTTGATTATCGGTCTGGGTGCTATCGGTGCTTGTATCGGTATCGCTATCATGGGCGGTAAATATCTTGAGGCATCCGCACGCCAGCCAGAATTGATGAACACTTTGCAAACTAAGATGTTCTTGCTGGCTGGTTTGATCGACGCTGCGTTCCTGATCGGTGTTGGTATCGCCATGTTGTTCGCTTTCGCAAATCCGTTCATCGCTAAGTAATTCGGGCGGCACAGATTCTCATTTTGCTGAAATTATTTCAGCACACGTTATTCTGAGAAGGAAATTACCGTGAACTTAAATGCAACATTGTTTGCGCAGTTCGTGGTCTTCTTTATCCTCGCCGGCTTCACGATGAAATTCGTGTGGCCGCCGTTGATGAAAGCGCTTGATGAGCGCACCAAGAAGATTGCGGACGGCTTAGCAGCCGCTGATCGCGGCAAGGCAGATCTGGCAGCCTCTGAAAAGCGGGTACTGGCAGAAATGGCAAGCGCGCGCGAAGAAGGCCAGAAGCGCATTGGCGAGGCTGAAAAGCGCGCTCAGCTGATTATCGACGAAGCCAAAAAAACAGCTTCCCATGAAGCTGCACGTATCATTGCGATTGCCAAAGCCGATGCGGACCAGCAAGTAACCAAAGCGCGTGACGGTTTGCGCGGCGAAGTTGCGGCCCTGGCGGTTAAAGGCGCCGAACAGATCCTGAAGCGCGAAGTCAATGCAGCGGCACACGCCGACTTGTTGAATCAACTGAAAACAGAGCTGTAATCATGGCTGAAATCGCAACGATTGCCCGCCCTTATGCAGACGCGCTGTTCCGTGTGGCCAAGTCGCAAGACTTGGCTGCGTGGTCTGAGCTGGTCATTGAGATGGCACAGGTGGCTGCCCATCCGGATGTTCAGGCGCTGGCGCAAAATCCCGTATTGACACATCAGCAGGTTGCTGACACCTTTCTTGCGCTGTTGAAATCACCGCTGACTGCCGAAGCCAAAAACTTTGTCAGCACGCTGGTTGCCAATGGTCGTTTGACAGCGCTGCCGGAAATCGCCGAGCAATTCCTTGCGCTGAAAAATGCCGAGGAAGGTGCCGCCGATGTTGAAATCACCAGCGCCTTTGAACTGTCTGCAGCACAAGTGCAAGAACTGCTGGTCACGTTGGAAAAGAAATTCGGCCGCAAGCTCAACCCTACTGTCAAAGTGGACAGTACGCTGATTGGTGGAGTGCGCGTGGTGGTTGGCGACGAAGTGCTGGACACATCGGTACGCGCCAAGCTGCAACAGTTACATGTCGCTTTGACGGCTTAAACAACTGCGTCGAACTGAGTGGCCCGAGTCCTTAGCGTAAGCCAAAGAGAAAATTTTTAGGAGTTAGTATGCAACTCAACGCGTCTGAAATCAGCGAACTGATCAAGAGCCGGATTCAAGGCCTTGGCGATACCGCTGAGATTCGTAATCAAGGCACGGTTATTTCCGTGTCCGACGGTATCTGCCGTATCCATGGTCTGTCTGACGTGATGCAAGGTGAGATGCTGGAATTCCCAGGCAATACATTCGGTCTGGCCCTGAACCTGGAACGCGATTCCGTCGGCGCCGTTATTTTGGGCGACTTCGAGCACATCTCCGAAGGCGATACAGTGAAATGTACTGGTCGTATTCTGGAAGTGCCTATCGGTCCTGAGCTGCGCGGTCGTGTCGTCAATGCGCTGGGTCAGCCAATTGACGGTAAAGGTCCGGTCAACGCCAAGTTGACAGCACCGATCGAAAAAATCGCACCGGGCGTGATTGCGCGTCAATCCGTTTCCGAGCCGATGCAAACCGGTATCAAGTCGATTGACTCGATGGTGCCGATCGGCCGCGGTCAACGCGAATTGATCATTGGTGACCGCCAAACCGGCAAGACCGCGGTAGCGATTGATGCCATCATCAATCAAAAAGGCCAAAACGTGACATGTATCTATGTCGCGATCGGTCAAAAAGCATCGTCGATCAAAAACATCGTGCGTTCGCTGGAAACACACGGCGCGATGGAATACACCATCGTTGTTGCAGCGTCGGCTTCCGAGTCGGCAGCGATGCAATTCGTGTCGCCTTACTCCGGTTGCGCCATGGGTGAATATTTCCGTGACCGCGGTGAAGATGCATTGATCGTGTATGACGATTTGTCCAAGCAAGCTGTTGCGTACCGTCAGGTCTCGCTGCTGCTGCGTCGTCCACCAGGTCGTGAAGCATACCCTGGCGACGTGTTCTACCTGCACAGCCGTTTGCTGGAGCGTGCAGCACGGGTCAATCCTGCTTACGTCGAAGCGTTCACCAAAGGTGAAGTCAAGGGCAAGACTGGTTCATTGACGGCTTTGCCTATCATTGAAACCCAGGCCGGTGACGTTTCCGCTTTCGTTCCAACCAACGTGATTTCGATCACGGACGGTCAGATCTTCCTGGAAACTTCGCTGTTCAACGCTGGTATCCGTCCTGCGATTAACGCTGGTATTTCGGTATCGCGCGTTGGTGGTGCTGCCCAGACCAAGGTTATCAAGAACCTGTCCGGCGGTATTCGTACCGATTTGGCACAGTATCGTGAATTGGCCGCGTTTGCGCAGTTTGCTTCCGATCTGGACGCGGCAACCCGTAAACAGCTGGATCGCGGTGCACGTGTGACCGAACTGTTGAAGCAAGCACAATACTCGCCATTGCCGATCTCGCTGATGGCAGTGACATTGTTCGCGGTCAACAAGGGTTTCATGGATGATGTTGAAGTGAAGAAATTGCTGCCATTCGAAGCGGCTCTGCATGAATTCATGAAAACCAGCCACGCACCGCTGTTGAAAAAGATCGAAGAAACCAAGCAACTCGACAAAGATGCTGAAGCCGCATTGTCTGCTGCAGTTGCTGATTTCAAAAAATCCTACGCGCATTAATTTTCTGGGGCTATAAGGAGTAACAACTCATGGCTACAGGCAAAGAGATACGCGGCAAGATCAAGAGCGTAGAAAATACGAAGAAGATCACCAAGGCGATGGAAATGGTCGCGGCATCCAAAATGCGCAAAGCGCAAGAGCGGATGCTGGCGGCACGTCCCTATAGTGAAAAGATTCGTAATATGGCTTCCAACTTGTCGCAAGCGAATCCGGAATACACGCATCCGTTCATGACCGAGCAGGACAGCGCCAAGACGGTTGGTTTCATTGTCGTCACAACCGACAAAGGTTTGTGCGGCGGGATGAATACCAACTCCTTGCGTCTGCTGACCGGCAAGATGCGTGAGCTGGAATCAGCGGGTAACAAGGTTCAAGCAGTCGCAATCGGTAACAAGGGCCTGGGTTTTCTGAACCGGGTCGGCGCTAAAGTCGTATCGCACGTCACGCACCTCGGTGATACACCGCATCTGGACAAGTTGATCGGCCCGGTGAAGGTATTGCTGGACGCCTACGAAGAAGGTCGTCTGGACGCGGTTTACCTGGTGTATACCAAGTTCATCAACACGATGAGACAGGAACCGACGCTGCTGAAATTGCTGCCGCTGTCGAACGGGCATATCGAGGCTGAAAAAGATGGCGCCCCTGCGTGGGATTACATCTATGAACCGGATGTGCAAAGCGTGATCGATGATCTGCTGCTGCGCTATGTGGAAACGCTGATTTATCAGGCGGTTGCGGAAAACATGGCGTCCGAACAATCGGCGCGGATGGTCGCAATGAAGTCGGCAAGCGACAACGCCGGTAACGTGATTGGTGAGTTGAAGCTGGTGTACAACAAGACTCGTCAGGCGGCGATTACCAAGGAATTGTCGGAAATCGTTTCCGGTGCGGCTGCGGTGTAGCGCACTTAAGCGCTCTCAACGACCATAACGCGTAATTGCGTTCAACTGAAATTAATTTTATATATTGAAGGAACGAAAATGGCTGATGGCAAAATCGTTCAGTGTATCGGCGCTGTTGTGGACGTTGAATTTCCACGTGACGCGATGCCTAAGATTTACGACGCCTTGAAGATGGAAGGTTCGGAACTGACGCTAGAAGTACAACAGCAACTGGGCGACGGTATCGTTCGTACTATTGCGCTGGGTACTTCCGACGGTCTGCGTCGCGGCATGATGATCAAGAACACCGGTAAGCCAATCATGGTGCCTACCGGTAAGGCAACACTTGGCCGCATCATGGACGTATTGGGTAACCCAATCGACGAATGCGGTCCGGTAAGCCACGCAACAACCGCTTCCATCCACCGTAAAGCACCTGCGTACGACGAACTGTCGCCATCGCAAGAGTTGCTGGAAACAGGTATCAAGGTTATTGACCTGGTTTGCCCGTTTGCCAAGGGTGGTAAAGTCGGTCTGTTCGGCGGTGCGGGTGTCGGCAAGACCGTCAACATGATGGAACTGATCAACAACATCGCTAAAGCGCACAGTGGTTTGTCGGTGTTTGCCGGTGTTGGCGAACGTACTCGTGAAGGTAACGACTTCTATCACGAAATGGCTGACGCAAAAGTGGTTGATCTGGAAAATCCGGAGAACTCCAAAGTTGCGATGGTCTACGGTCAGATGAATGAACCGCCGGGTAACCGTCTGCGCGTTGCCTTGACCGGTCTGACGATCGCCGAAGGCTTCCGTGACGAAGGTAAAGACGTGCTGTTCTTCGTCGATAACATTTACCGTTACACACTGGCCGGTACTGAAGTTTCGGCGCTGCTGGGTCGTATGCCTTCCGCTGTGGGTTATCAACCTACACTGGCTGAAGAAATGGGCCGTCTGCAAGAGCGTATTACATCGACCAAGACTGGTTCGATTACCTCGATTCAAGCGGTTTATGTTCCAGCCGATGACTTGACCGACCCGTCGCCGGCAACCACGTTTGCTCACTTGGACTCCACCGTTGTGTTGTCACGCGACATCGCTTCGCTGGGTATTTATCCAGCGGTCGATCCGCTCGATTCAACCTCGCGTCAGCTGGATCCATTAGTCGTTGGTCAAGAGCACTACGAAACAGCACGCGCTGTTCAGGGTACTCTGCAGCGCTACAAGGAATTGCGCGACATTATCGCGATTCTGGGTATGGACGAGTTGGCACCGGAAGACAAACTGCTGGTAGCGCGTGCACGTAAGATGCAACGTTTCCTGTCGCAGCCATTCCACGTTGCAGAAGTGTTTACCGGCTCGCCTGGTAAATACGTTTCGCTGAAAGACACGATCAAGGGCTTCAAGATGATCGCTAGCGGCGAACTCGATCACCTGCCGGAACAAGCGTTCTACATGGTCGGTACGATCGAAGAAGCAATCGAGAAAGCCAAGAAGATCAATTAATGCGTAGCGCTGCAGGGTGATCACAGCGGCGCGGACGCACTGCCAATGGTTAGTGTCCGCACCGCCGCAACGCACAATGCAGCCGTTATACAGAATTGATTGAATGGATAAATAAGGGTCTAACATGGCAAACACTATTCACGTTGACGTGGTTTCGGCAGAAGAACTGATCTTCTCCGGCGAAGCCGAATTCGTCGCGTTGCCGGGTGAGTCGGGCGAGTTGGGGATTTTTCCTCGCCACACGCCGTTGATCACGCGCATCAAGCCGGGTGCGGTACGCATCAAGGTGCCAGGTCAGGCACAGGACGAATTTGTGTTCGTCGCTGGTGGCTTGCTGGAAGTGCAGCCGGATAACGTTACGGTCCTGGCCGACACCGCGATCCGCGGCGCCGATCTGGATGAGGCGAAAGCGACTGAAGCCAAGCGTCTGGCAGAAGAAGCGTTGACCAATCAGGAATCGAAAATCGATTACGCAAAAGCGCAGGCGGAATTGTCTGCGGCAATTGCGCAGTTGGCAGCGATCCATAAATTGCGTTCAAAAGGCCGTTAATCCAGCAGTTTGGATGATGACTTCGCCTTGAAAAGAAGATAACAAAAAAGCAGCTTCGGCTGCTTTTTTGTTATCTTCGAATATGGTGATTTTTAGTCGCTTATAGCTGCGCTCAAATTGTGCTGTTGCACTCTGGAATGATTGAAATAATGTCGGACAGAGTCAAGTAAGATACCAGCATCACTCCCAGTTCCTGTAAAGAAGCGCGCTAACCTGGATAGGAAAATTCTCCATGCCAACACCATCCGCCACACAAAATCAATCGGACAAGCCTATCATTGCGGTCGTCGGTTTATCAAATAGACCTGAGCGGCCAAGTTATGGTGTTGCGCGTTATATGCAAGAGCATGGCTATCGGATTATTCCGGTCAATCCCATGCATGTAGGTACTCACATCCTGGGAGAGCATTGCTACAAAGATCTGTATCAAGCCGCTGAAGTGTTGGCCGTGGATAATCTGAAAATCGAGATCGTCAATTGCTTTCGCAAGGCGAATGACATTCCACCCATAGTCGGTGAAGCGATCATGATCGGCGCCAGCTGCGTCTGGATGCAACTTGGGATCGTCAACCAGGATGCGGCAGACAAGGCTGTTAAAGCCGGATTGACGGTCGTGATGGATCTCTGCATCAAGATTGAACATGCGCGAGGGGACCTGCACGGCGTGCTGTAATTTTCTCGCGTCATCCATCGCATTCGGATATCTGCAAATTCTTGCAAACGGTCAGCCCACCATGCATACCGCTGAGCTAAAATCGACAACTATTGCAAGGGCGAAATGTGTGGTTGTCGGCAACGTATCGACTTGCATTGTGTCGCAGCAGCGATCTGGAATAAATTGTTGCAGCAATAAATGGAGTTCCTCATGTCAGCGCAGAGCCAGTTCCGGGCCACAAAAAAAGCCAAAATCAAGGATGCCGATGCGAGCAAAAAGCCGCTGTCGAGCGGCGACAAGCTTAAGGATAAAGCGCAGGTAGTCGTATTGGCGACGGCAATCGGCGTGCAACAAGATCTGTTGTACGCCGGCCAACAGCACAAATTGCTGGTGGTGTTGCAGGGGATGGATACCAGCGGCAAGGACGGCACGGTGAAAGACGTATTTTGCGGCGTCAATCCGCAGGGGATCAACATCGCCGGTTTCAAGGCGCCGACGGCGATCGAAAAAGCCCATGACTACTTGTGGCGGGTCCATCAACAGGTGCCGCGATCCGGCGAAATGACGGTTTTCAACCGCAGTCACTATGAGGACGTCCTGGTGACGCGGGTGCATGACTGGATCGATGAAGACGAATGCGCGCGGCGCTATGCCCAGATTTGTGATTTTGAGCGGATGCTGGCCGAAACCGGCACCACCATCATCAAGTTTCTGCTGCATATCTCGAAGGATGAGCAGGCCAGTCGCCTGCAAGAACGCATCGACGATCCCGAAAAAAACTGGAAATTCGATCCACAGGATCTGGTGGAGCGAAAATATTGGGACGTCTATCAGGATTTGTTTTCCCGGGCGATTCAGGCCACCGATGCCGACCACGCGCCATGGTATGTGATTCCTGCCAATTCCAAGACGCACCGTAATTTAGCGATTGCCAGTATCGTACTGGAAACGCTGCAGGATTTGAAACTGACACCTCCGGCGGCCAATCCGGAATTGGCTGGTGTAAAAATAGTTTAAGTGGTTCGCCTCAAGGAGAATGCAGGTGCGTCGATGGTTACCCGAATTACTCGCATTGTCGTTACTGCCCTGGCTGCTTATCCAAGGCCGGCGTGTACGCAGGATGACACCGCGCCTGCCGCAGGCGGTGGGGCCGAATAGCGGCATGACACGACCGCAGGCGATTGCCGGCGCGCAGCAACCTGGACAGCCGCCTTTGCAGTTGCTGACAATCGGCGAATCACCGGTGGCGGGCGTTGGCGTGGCCACCCATTACGAAGCGATTACCGGTCAGTTTGCGAATGCGTTGGCGGCGCGTTTGGGACGGCCGGTAGCGTGGCAGGCGATAGGCAAGAATGGCGCGACGCTGCATAGCGCCATCAAGACCATGCTCCCGCAAATCATGGATAAACCAGCGCCGCAACATGTTGACGTGGTGCTGCTTGCGTTTGGTGTGAATGACAGTACCGCATTCCGATCCCGTCGCCGCTATCGCGCTGAACTGAAATATCTATTGCAGCAATTGCAACTGCATTTGTCTCCGCGGCTGATCGTGGTTACCGGCGTGCCGCCGCTCGATTTATTTCCAGTGTTGCCGCAACCCCTGCGCTATGTGCTGGGCCTGAAAGCGCGGGAACTGGATACTGTGGCGCAACAGGTAGTTGCCGATTTGTCACATCAGATGCATGTGACGCGGGTCCCCATGCTAAAGAACCTTACGGAGCCGGCGCTGATGGCTTCGGATGGCTATCATCCGTCGGCTGCCGGGGCCGCGATGTGGGGACGCCAGCTGGCGACCGCGGTGGCGCCCTTATTAAAATATCGCAAGAAGAAGGCGCCGCCAGCGGTGACTGAACCGCGTTAATCGGATCATTCTCTGAAACTATTTAAGCCAGTGATTCGAGATTTGATCGTAGTCGCCGGTCGCCTTTAGCTGATGCATCCAGGTATCGACGAATTCCTTGAAGGGCACATCAGCGCGCGGTAGCATGAAGGCCTTTTCCGCAAATTGGAGTGGCTTGTCCGGATTGATCGCACACAGTTCGGGGTGCAGTTTCGACTGCCATAGCGTCTCGCTGGCGTCGGTCACCATGATATCGGCCTTGCCGGTGACGATCTGATCGAAGATGGTGAGGTTGTCCGGATGCGCAATCAATTGGGCCTGTTTGTAGTGGGTCTTGGCAAAGCGCTCATTCGTGCCGCCCGGATTGACGATGGCGCGGGTGCCTGGCTGGTCGATGGCTGCCAGTGATTGGAATTTCGCCACATCGGTGCAGCGTGCGATTGCTGCTTTTCCATCGACCATGTGCGGTACTGAAAACGAGACTTTTTTCTGCCTATCAAACGTAACGGAAACGCCGCCCATCGCGATATCGCATTTTTCCAGGAAGTCATTGGTCAGGGTTGACCAGCTTGTTTTGACGAATTGCGCCTGAACGCCGATCGCCTTGGCTAACGACTGCGCCAGATCGACATCGATTCCCTCAAATGTCTGGTCGGCTTTATAGAACGTAAACGGCTTGTAGTCGCCGGTCATGCAGACGCGCAGTTTGCCGGACTGGATGACCTGGTCGAGACGGGAGGCCGAGGTCTCGCTACCTGCCAGCGCGGATGCTGACAGCGATACGGCCGCGCAGCCAGCCAGTGCGCAAAAAAACAGCTTATTCATGGATTCTCCGATGGTTGTTATTCGCCGGGGATCTCCGGAAAAATCCCCGGCAAGGGCAGACTGCGAGTTACTTCCAGTGCGCCTTGATAATTGCGGCCAGCTTATCGAAAGCAGGTTGAATCTGTTCGCTCGGTACGCAAGCGTAGCCGAGCAACAAGCCGTTGTGTGCAGAGGCCGGATCCATGTAATACCGCGATAACGGCCGGGCGACGATACCGGCCTCACGCGCTGCACGGCTGATGGCCAGGTCATCGCATTCCGGCGGCAAGCCCAGCGCCAGATGCAAACCGGCTTCGCCGCCGGTCAGCGTGATGCGATCGCCGAAGTGGCGTGCGATCGCATCCTGTAGCAGTTGCAGGCGCTCCGCATATAGCATGCGCATGCGTCGGATGTGCGATGCAAAGTGGCCCTCGGTCATGAAGTCTGCCATGATCGCCTGCAAAAACACCTGACTGCCGCGATATAGTTCGGACACGCCGGTGGCAAATGCCGCCGCCAGTGACTCCGGCACTACCATGAAGCCGATCCGCATACTGGGAAACATGGTTTTGCTAAAGGTCCCCATATAGAGTACGCGGCCATGCGTATCCATCCCTTGCAAGGCCGCCAGCGGGCGACTGCCGTAGCGGAATTCGCTGTCGTAATCATCCTCGATAATCCAGACTTTGCGGCTTGCCGCATATTCCAGCAACATCCGCCGCCGCGACAGGCTCATCACCATCCCGAGCGGATATTGATGCGATGGTGTGGTGCAGATAAAACGCGGTGGCTGACGCAGGTTGGCCAGGCGCATGCGCATGCCCTGGGCATCCACCGGGATGGCGACCGGCTTGATCCCAAGCGAGTTGAGCACGCTGCGGGTACCCCAGTAACAAGGGTCTTCGACCCAGGCGCTATCGCCATGTTCGCCCAGCAATTTGACAACGATATCCAGCGACTGGTGGATGCCGGTGGTAATGATGACCTGGTTGGCATGACAGTTGACCGAGCGCGCCATGCGCAGGTATTCGGCGATCGCTTCGCGCAGCGGCATATAGCCGCCCGCTTCGCCGTAGGTCAACAAATGCGCACTCGCGCGCCGCCAGTGCTTGTTTTGCAGGCGGCTCCATATCTTGTGCGGGAACAGCGTCACGTCCGGCACGCCGGGCATGAATGCGCCCCATTGCAAATCGTTGACGCCCGCTTGTTGAATCAATTGCGCGCCGTGCGCGGAGAGTTCCGATTGACCGCTGGGATCGGTCAGCGGCGCTTTGTTCAAGCGCGCCCCGGGAATTTGATCCGGCGTGGTATCGGCGATGAAGGTACCGGAGCCTGCCCGGGTCTCCAGATAACCTTCAGCGATCAATTGTTCATAGGCGTAAGTCACGGTATTGCGGGATATTGCCAGTTCGTGCGCGAGATCGCGCGTCGACGGCAGTTGCAAACCGGATGGCAGCAGCTGTGACAGGATGGCTTCGCGAATAGCCTGATAAATCTGGCGGTTCAGGGGCGCAGCAGCGCTCGAGGACCCGGATTTCGCCGTGGTGAGCGGACGCAGCAAGCTGCCGTCCGGACGACGCTCAATCCGCATCAGCAGAAATTCGGAGAGGGAGGCGATGCGCAAAGTGGCTCCATTAGAAAACTGAGAGTGGCACTATATTATAGGTCCACGACAGTCGTAGTATGTGAGATGCATTAGAAAATGCGAAAAACACATACTACGGAGCTCCCCTATGAAAAACGATGGTCAGAACGCCACCGCGAAGCCAGTCACCAACGCCGAACTTCACCAACGCAAGAATGCTGCAACGCCACGCGGCGTCGGCGTCATGTGCGATTTCTATGCTTCACATGCATTGAATTCGGAAATATGGGATGTTGAAAACCGTCGGTTTATCGACTTCGCCGCCGGTATCGCCGTATTGAACACTGGCCATCGTCACCCGAAACTGGTGGCCGCAATCCAGGAACAACTGGGAAAATTCACTCATACCGCGTATCAAATTGTGCCGTACGCAAGCTACGTCGAACTGGCCGAACGCATCAACGCGATTACACCGGGCACGCACGCCAAGAAAACCACGTTTTTTTCGACCGGCGCTGAAGCAGTGGAAAACGCCGTCAAGATTGCGCGGGTTGCCACCGGCCGCAGCGCCGTGATCGCCTTTTCCGGCGCTTTCCACGGCCGCACCATGATGGGCATGGCGCTGACCGGTAAAGTGGTGCCGTACAAAGTCGGTTTCGGACCATTCCCGGCCGAAGTCTATCACGTGCCGTTCCCGGTGGAACTGCATGGCGTCAGCACTGAAGATTCGCTGGCGGCATTGCAAACCTTGTTCAAGTCGGATGTCGATCCGAAGCGCGTCGCAGCCATCATCCTGGAGCCGGTGCAAGGCGAAGGCGGCTTTTATGCGGCGCCGCTCGCGTTCATGCAGGCATTGCGCAAGTTATGCGACGAGTTGGGTATTTTGCTGATCGTGGACGAGGTGCAAACAGGGTTTGCCCGTACCGGCAAGTTGTTTGCCATCGAGCATTACGATGTGATTCCTGACCTGATGACGATGGCCAAGAGCCTGGCTGGCGGCATGCCGTTGTCGGCGGTCTGCGGGCGTGCCGAAATTATGGACGCGGCAGCACCCGGCGGTCTCGGCGGTACGTATGCCGGGAATCCATTGGCGGTGGCGTCGGCGCTGGCGGTGCTGGATGTGATTGAAGAAGAGCAACTGGTGGAGCGCGCCAATGTTCTCGGCGCAAAGCTCAAGCAGCGGCTCGAAACGATCCGTACCGAGGTCCCGCAGATCGCCGATATTCGCGGCTTTGGGGCAATGGTGGCGGTCGAGTTCATGAAGCCGGGAACCAACGATGCGGATGCCGATTTTGCCAAGCGGGTACAAGCCGAGGCCCTTAAAAAAGGCTTGCTGTTGTTGACCTGCGGGGTCTACAGTAACGCTATCCGTTTTCTGTATCCATTGACCATTCAGGATGCCTTGATGGATGAAGCATTGGATATTCTCGACGCCGCAATGCGCAGCGCAGTGGCAGGCTGAACCGCCGCCCGCGTGCCGCCAAGGCGGCAGCGCGGCGGGTGGTAGATCGGGTTCTCAAGCCCGATCGCATGGGGAAAAATTATAAAAATGATCATACCAATAATGCGGCGCACCGTTGGCATTCCATCTGTAGGCAGGAGAACAAGTTGAAGCAAGAAGATTTTGCCCCTCATCTAGACGGTTTCGCAGGTAACGGTGCGGATACGCTGGTGCAGTTTACGGGCGTCAAGAAAACCTATGACGGCGAAAACCTGGTGGTCAAGAATCTCAACCTGGATGTCCAGCGTGGCGAATTCCTGACGTTGTTGGGGCCATCCGGTTCCGGCAAGACAACCTGTTTGATGATGCTGGCCGGATTTGAGTTTCCGACCGGTGGCGAGATTCGGCTGGATGGCCAGTTGCTCAACAAAGTACCGCCGCACAAGCGCAATATCGGCATGGTGTTTCAGAACTACGCGCTGTTTCCGCATATGACGGTGGCGCAAAACGTCGCCTATCCGCTACGGGTGCGCAACATTAACGGCAGCGAGCGCGCCGACAAGGTCAAGAAGGCGCTCGATATGGTCCAGATGGGCAAGTTCGGCGACCGCTATCCGGGCCAGTTGTCCGGCGGTCAGCAACAGCGTATTGCATTGGGCCGGGCGCTGGTCTTCGATCCGAAACTGGTGCTGATGGATGAGCCGCTGGGCGCGCTCGATAAACAGTTGCGCGAGCACATGCAACTCGAACTGAAAGCGCTGCATAAACGGCTCGGGGTGACCTTCGTGTATGTGACGCACGATCAAAGCGAAGCACTGACGATGTCGGACCGGGTCGCGGTGTTCGATCAGGGCATCATCCAGCAGCTGGCGGTGGTCGACCGCTTGTACGAATATCCTGAAAATCAATTCGTCGCCGGTTTCATCGGCGATAACAATCGCTTCAACGGCATCGTCGCATCGACCGATGGACCACTCGGCACGGTGCGCTTGCCGCACGGCGCGCTACTGACCGGCGTCAATGCCAACCAGGCCAGCGCCAATCAGGCGGTAGTCGCCTGCATCCGGCCAGAACGCATACGCCTGCTGCCGTTGGACAGTGCCGGAGCGAGTGCGCTGCGTGCGAATGTCACCAGCCTGATCTATTTCGGCGATCACGTGCGCGTGCGCTGTGCCATTCCGCAACAGGCAGACTGTTTCGTCAAACTCACATTGAACGACCCGGCTTTGGCCGGCTTACAAGAAGGAACGCAAGTGGTACTGGATATAAATCCCGACCATTTGCGTATTTTCGTTTGAGGCATCTCTAAAAGCCGCCTGCGGGCATTGGCAAATGCGCCAATCTCCGGGCTGCAAGGACGGGATGGCGCGCGGCCGTACGATTGGTGTGGCAGCGCTTCTTACTCCGACCTTGGGCAAGGTCAGCGTTAGCTGAAGCTACGGTTTTTTGAGATACCTTGAATTTGGCAATACCAGCACTTCCACACTTGCACCCACCAGGAGACGTGATGAAATTGTTATACAAACCTGTTCTGACCGGCATCGTTTTGTCTTTGGCTGCAATCGGCATGGCCCAGGCCGCTAACCTGACGATTGTCAATTTCGGCGGGGCCAACGGCGCCGCGCAAAAAGTCGCTTACATCGAACCGTTTGCCAAGGCCACCGGCGACAAGATTACGGTGGTGGAATTCAATGGCGAACTGGCCAAAATCAAAGCCATGGTCGAAGCCAAGAAAGTCAGCTGGGACGTAGTGGAAGTGGATGCCGGTGATATCGGTCGCGCTTGCGAAGAAGGCTTGCTGGAAAAAATCGACGTCAAAAAACTGGTCAACAAAGCCGACCTCCTGCCGTCGGCAATTCACGAATGCGGGATCGGCGCGTTTGTCTGGTCGACTGTGCTGGCCTACGATGCCGACAAGCTGAAAGTGGCGCCGAAGGATTGGGCCGATTTCTGGAACGTCAAGAAATTTCCTGGCAAGCGCGCCATGAAGAAGGGCGCCGAGTACACGCTGGAATTTGCGCTGATGGCCGATGGCGTGGCGCCTAAGGACGTCTACAAGGTGCTCGGCACCAAGGCCGGTGTCGATCGCGCATTCAAGAAACTGGATGAACTCAAGCCGAACATTCAATGGTGGGAAGCGGGCGCACAACCGCCGCAATTCCTGGTGGCCGGCGACGTCGTGATGTCGACCGCGTTCAACGGCCGGATCGACGCCGCACAGCGCGAAGGCAAAAACCTGAAGGTGAGCTGGACCGGCAGTATTTACACGCTCGATTTCTGGGTCATTCCAAAGGGAACGCCGAACAAGGACCAGTCCGAGAAATTCATCGCGTTTGCCAGCACCCCGGAATCGCAAAAAAATTACGCCAGCAACATTGCCTACGGTCCGGTGAACAACAAAGCGCTGAAGATGCTGGATGCCAAAACGCTGGCGAACCTGCCGACGTCTGCGGCGAATGCCAAGGATGCGCTGCAACTCAGTTTGTCGTTCTGGACCGACCACGGTGAAGAATTGGAACAACGCTTCACTGCGTGGGCTGCCAAGTAATTCGATTTTTGTATCAAACGCGTACTTTGTTATCGGCTCTTGCCCAGTAGGGCAAGAGCCATCCCTTGCAAGGGATGCGCGTGACGCAGCTGTTTAAGCTTCGAGGAAAGGTGGCGGGGGAGTGGTTTTCAGAGGAAGCGACTGGCATCCTGTTACCACCGCGCGCCAGGTTTCGGTCGCCTTTTTGCCATTGCCTAAATCGTGGCGGCATCTTTTTTGGTAACACCAGATCACTATGACTTCTATTGCATCCGGCGCCGGCGTCCCTCCCATGACGACGCAGCCTTCTACTCCGCCGCAGCCGAATATACAGCTCAAGCGGGAGTTGCGCCAGGCCATGTTTCGCAAGCGTACTGCCGCGCTGGCGCTGATCGCGCCGCTGGCGATTTTTTTGCTGCTGACCTTTCTGGTGCCGATTGCCATGCTGCTCAAGCGCGCGGTGGAGAATCCGGAAATTGCCACGACGCTCCCGCATACCGTCGCAGCGCTGGCTAGCTGGGATCGCAAGAGCGCGCCGCCGGATGCCGCCTATGCCGCGCTGGCGGTCGATTTGCAGAAAGCGCAACAGGATAGCGCGACCGGAGGGCTGGCACGTCGCCTGAATTCGGAAATCTCCGGCGCCCGTTCCATCATCATGAAAACGGCGCGGGCATTGCCGCTGCAGGATGCCAACGGTCAGCCTTTGCCGGCCACGCAAATCAAGCCGGCCCTGATCGAGCTCGATCCGCAATGGGGCGAACTGGATTACTGGCAGGCGATCGCCAAGAACGGCGCGCCGTATTCGCCGTATTACTTGTTGGCGGCGCTCGACCTGAAGCAGGATGCCTACGGCCATATCGAACAAGTCGACGCTAGCGCATCGGTATATCAAAAGATTTTTGGGCGTACTTTCTGGATGAGCCTGGTGGTGACGCTGGCCTGCGTGGCGATCGGCTATCCGCTGGCCTACTGGTTATCCACCATGTCGGAACGACGCGCCAATCTGTTCATGATCCTGGTCCTGATCCCGTTCTGGACTTCGGTGCTGGTGCGGGTCGCAGCCTGGATTGTCTTGCTGCAATCGGAGGGGCTGGTCAACAAGGCGCTGATGGCAATCGGCTTGACGCAGGGGCCGCTGGAACTGCTGTTCAACCGTATCGGCGTGTATATCGCCATGACCCACATCCTGTTGCCGTTCATGATTCTGCCGCTGTATAGCGTGATGAAAGCCATTCCGCCAACCTATTTGCGCGCCGCGGTATCGCTCGGCAGTCATCCGTTTGCCGCGTTCTGGCGTGTATATGTGCCGCAAACCTATCCCGGGATTGGCGCGGGTGCATTGCTGGTATTTATTTTGTCGGTCGGTTACTACATTACGCCGGCATTGCTGGGCGGACCGAACGAGCAGATGGTAAGTTATTACATCGCCTATTTCACCAACGTCACCATCAACTGGGGCATGGCTTGCGCACTCGGTGCGTTGCTGTTTGCCGCCACGCTGGTGCTGTATACGGTGTATCGCCGCTTTACCAAAATTGATGTGAGCATGGCCTAAGCCATGATGATCATGAAGATATTTCCGCAATTCCCTCCCTATCTCTCGTTCACCGAGCGTGTCTGGTTTTTCTTTTCGCGCGGGTTCAATGTGCTGGTGCTGGTGTTCCTGTTGCTGCCGATCCTGGTGATCATCCCATTGTCGTTCAGCGATAGCACGTTCCTGGTGTATCCGATTCCCAGTTACTCGTTGCGCTGGTATCACAATCTGGTGCATTCGGATGAGTGGATCAGCGCTGCCAAGAACAGTTTTATCGTGGCGCCTTGCGCCACCGTGCTGGCGACAGTGCTTGGCACGCTGGCGGCAGTCGGCTTGAACAAGGCGGATTTTCGCGGCAAGGGTTTGTTGATGGCGGTGCTGATCTCGCCGATGGTGGTGCCGGTGGTGGTGACCGGGGTCGGGGTTTATCTGTTCTTCGCAACGATCGGCTTGTCCGATAGTTACACCGGCCTGATCCTGGCGCATGCGGCACTGGGCGCACCGTTTGTCGTGACGACGGTATTGGCAACGCTGCAGGGATTCAATCACAATCTGGTGCGCGCCAGCCTGAGCCTGGGCGCCAATCCGCTGACGACGTTCTTTCGCATCACGCTGCCGGTTATTGCGCCGGGCTTGATTTCGGGTGCGTTGTTCGCCTTTGCCACTTCGTTCGACGATGTCGTGGTGGTGCTATTTGTTGCCGGTCCGGGGCAGGCCACTTTGCCGCGCCAGATGTTTACCGGCATCAAGGAAAATATCAGCCCGACGATCGCCGCACTGGCAACTATTCTGATTGTGTTTTCGACCTGCCTGTTGCTGACGCTGGAATGGATACGCGGCCGTAGCAAGGCGTTGGCCAAAATATAACGCAGCCGGGAGTTTTAGTACCGCTGCCGCACTGACACCACCATATGCTGTGCTGATATGCGTGCCCTCAAATTTTCTTACAGGAGTTCCTCATGTTGCAATTGAAAGATGCATCTTTATTTCGCCAGCAAGCTTATATCAATGGCGTATGGTGCGACGCCGACAGCGGCGCTACGCACCCGGTAACCAATCCGGCCAACGGAGAGACTATCGGTACTGTGCCGCTGATGGGCGCCGCAGAAACCAGGCGCGCGATTGCGGCTGCCAACGACGCCTGGAAACAATGGCGTCGCAAGACCGCCAAAGAACGTAGCGTGGTATTGCGCAAATGGAATGACCTGATACTGGCCAATGCCGATGACCTGGCGCTGATCATGACCACGGAACAAGGCAAACCGCTGGCCGAAGCCAAGGGTGAAATCACCTACGCCGCTTCGTTCATTGAATGGTTTGCAGAAGAGGGCAAGCGCGCCGGTGGCGATACCATTCCGTCGCCATCGCCGAACAACCGGATTGTCGTCATCAAAGAGCCGATCGGGGTGTGCGCTGCGATCACGCCATGGAATTTCCCGGCGGCGATGATCACCCGTAAAGCCGGTCCGGCGCTCGCCGCAGGTTGTCCGATGGTGTTGAAGCCGGCGGAATCGACACCGTTCTCGGCGCTGGCGTTGGCAGTACTGGCAGAGCGTGCCGGCGTGCCGGCCGGCGTGTTCAGTGTGGTCACCGGTGCGGCCCGCGAAATCGGCGCTGAGATGACCAGCAACCCGATCGTCCGCAAACTGACGTTTACCGGCTCCACCGGTGTCGGTCGCTTGTTGATGGAACAATGCGCGAAGACCATCAAGAAACTGTCATTGGAACTGGGCGGCAACGCACCGTTTATCGTGTTTGACGATGCCGATCTGGATGCGGCAGTGGAGGGCGCGATGGCTTCCAAATACCGGAATGCCGGACAGACCTGTGTCTGCGCCAACCGCTTGTACGTGCAAGATGGCGTCTACGATGCGTTCGCGCAGAAACTGGTGGCCGCGGTCGCCAAGCTGAAGGTTGGCGACGGCCAGCAAGAAGGCGTTACCCAGGGGCCGCTGATCGATCAGAAGGCGGTCGAAAAAGTCGAGCAGCATATTGCCGATGCAGTCGGCAAGGGTGCGCGCGTGCTGGCTGGCGGTAAGCGCCATTCCCTGGGCCACAGCTTTTTTGAGCCGACGGTTCTGGCCGATGTAACCGCCGAGATGATGGTTGCCCGTGAAGAAACTTTTGGCCCGATGGCGCCATTGTTCCGCTTCAAGACCGACGACGAAGTCATCGAAATGGCCAACGATACCGAATTCGGGCTCGCCAGCTATTTCTACTCGCGCGATATCGGTCGCATCTGGCGCGTGGCGGAAGGTCTGGAGAGTGGCATGGTCGGCATCAACACCGGCATCATCTCGAATGAAGTCGCGCCATTCGGCGGCGTCAAGCAATCCGGCCTCGGGCGCGAAGGATCGAAATACGGGATCGAGGATTATCAGGTGATCAAGTATTTGTGCATGGGCGGAATCTGATTCCGGCGGAATAGATAAGCGTAAAAGCGGGACCGAAATCTGGTCCCGCTTTTGCTTTATCGGGACGGCAATAAGTGTTGTTTTTGCGGCCAACGGAAATCATTTTGCATTGCTATAATGCTGCTTTGCACCATTTTGTGTCTGCGGCGCTTGCAATCACTGTTGCGAGGCCATTTCCGGATCGATCCCCACATGCTGTCCTTGCCCTTATTTGCCCTTGCCGTCGCCGCTTTTGGTATCGGTACCACCGAGTTCGTCATCATGGGTTTGTTGCCGAATGTGGCGCATGATCTGGGCGTGTCGATTCCGGCCGCCGGGATGCTGGTCACGGGGTACGCGCTGGGCGTCACCATCGGCGCACCTATCGTCGCAATTATTACCGCTAACATGCCGCGCCGTACTGCTTTGCTAAGCCTGATGGGATTGTTCATCGTCGGCAACGTGCTATGCGCACTGTCGCCGAATTACGCCGTGTTGATGATGGCGCGGGTGGTGACGGCATTTTGTCACGGCGCGTTCTTCGGCATCGGTTCGGTGGTGGCCGCCGGCCTGGTCGCGCCGAACCGGCGGGCGCAGGCGATTGCCCTGATGTTTGCCGGACTGACATTGGCGAATGTGCTGGGGGTGCCTTTCGGCACCGCGTTGGGCCAGTTGCTGGGCTGGCGTTCGACGTTCTGGGCGGTGACGGCGATCGGGGTGCTGGCGGCAATCGCGCTGGCGGCCTGGCTGCCGCAACAGATCGCGATGCAAAAGACCAGCCTGCTGCAGGAGTTTCGCGTGCTGGCCGACCGTCAGGTGTTGCTGGTGCTGGCGATCAGCGCATTGGCCTCGGCCAGTCTGTTTTCGGTATTTACCTACATCACGCCGATCCTGGAAGACGTCACCGGTTTGATGCCGCATGCGGTGACGCTGGTGTTGCTGGTGTTCGGCGTGGGGTTGACGGTGGGCAGCGCGCTAGGCGGCAAATTGGCGGACTGGCGCTTGCTGCCATCGCTGATTGCCTTTCTGATTGCACTGGCGATCGTGCTGACGGTATTTTCCGTCACCATGCATACGCCGATTGCGGCGGTGATAACGATTTTCATCTGGGGTGTGCTGGCCTTCGCCATCGTGCCGCCATTGCAGACGCTGGTGGTCGATCGTGCCAGCGCAGCCCCGAATCTGGCGGCCACCCTGAATCAGGGCGCTTTCAATCTTGGCAATGCGACCGGCGCCTGGTTCGGCGGTATCGCCATCGGTGCCGGGTTTCAGTTGACCGTATTGCCTTACCTTGGCGTGCTGATGGTCTTGCTGGCGCTGGGCCTGACGCTGTGGTCGGCATCCATGGGCCGCGCAGGCGGCTTGGCGCTGAACGCCGGCGAGTAGTCTGCATTGCGAGAAGCGGATCTTGTTTGCTGCGGAGCAGATCCACGCTTTTCTGACTAATATTCGTTGCAGAGCATAATGTGTTCCAAACTACGTGAAAAAAGTATTGCGCCCGCATCGAACCATCTTTCGGAGACCACGCAATGAACACCGCACAAAAACAAAACGTATTCGCATGGGTCAGCGATCATGCCCAACAATTGTCCGACTGGCATCAAGTCATCTGGCACTATGCAGAACCGGCATTTCGCGAATACAAATCCAGTGCCTGGTATGTGGATAAGTTGCGTGAATACGGCTTCGAGGTCGAAGTCGGCAGCGCCGGAATGCCAACGGCGTTCGTCGCGACCTTTAAGCATGGCGATGGCCCGACGATCGCCACCTATGCCGAATATGATGCGGTGCCCGGTAATTGCCAGGCCGCTTCGACCAAAAAAGAGCCGCGCACAGGCTTGTCGAAATACGCGCCGGGCCACACCGATCCGCATTCGGCGTTGGGCATCAGTGCGCTGGGCGGCGCGCTGGCGGCCCAGAGCGCGATGCTGAAATTCGGTATCCAGGGCACGCTCAAGATATTCGGCGAACCGGCTGAAAAACTGCGCGCATCGAAGGCCATCCATGCCGCCAAAGGTTATTACGACACACTGGACGCGGCGGTCAGTTTCCATCCGACCTATATGCTTCCGCTGTGCAACACGACGGTCTGGGACGCCCATTGCGGCGTCGGCTACAACTACATTTACACCTTTACCTGCGACGATCCGGAAAACTGGATCGGCGCCGACAAGTTCAGCCCGATTCCGCAAAACCATCTGGCCGCCAGGGCGCCGGGTGCAAGCGATGCGCTGATCCTGTTTTATAACCTGAATGAAAGTTTGCGGCGCTCGATGTTGCCGGCGACCGGGCTGTGGAGTTTTAACGAGGCCATCCTGTGTGCCGGCCAGGCGACCGCCGACAATCTGACGCCGCATGTTTCGCAAATCGATTTCATGCTGCGCACCGATTCCATTGAGCAGGCCGACATCATCAGCCAGGTGATGGACAACAACGCCGCCGCCGCCGCCCAGGCCACTTTTTGCAAGTGGAAAAAAACCTGGGTCACCAAATCGCGCGGCGGTTTGCCCAACCATGTCATGGCGCGCGCCACCTACGAGAATATGCAGCTTGCGGGCCCGCCGAAGTGGGGCGGCGACGCGATCGCCGTCGCTCGGGAAATTCAGCAGAACCTCGGTCATGTGCCGCTGGAAAAGCCCTTCCTGGCAGTCACCGAAGCACTGATCGATCCGGAAGATTGCGAGCGCGAATTGCGCAAGCAAATGCCCGCCTGGCAAAAATATCTGACTTCGGACGATTACACCGATTACACCTGGCATTGCCCGACGGTGCGCCTGTATGTCGCGCGGCCGATGTTGGATGCGCCAGCGGGGGTTGTGTATCCGGCCTGGGTAGCGAACGCCCTGGGAGGGATTCCTGCCACCATCGATCCGATGATTCTGTCGGCCGCCAGGACCATCGGCGCGACCTTGATCGACCTGTTGACCAAACCGGAATTACTGCAAGCCGCGACTGCCGAGTTCCAGCAGCGCACCGGTGGCGGCATCGGCGGCAGCGCATGGCAGGCGCCGTTGCTCCCCAAGGATTTCAAGGTGCCGCATCAATATCGCTGGCCGGAATACATTACGACGGTACGCGGCGAGGAGTGGACTATTCCTTGGCGTGACGACGAATAATCGTCACTGAGGTGCAACAACACGACCGCAGGCAGCAGTCAGTCGTCCGGCTATTTCAGGGAACCGGAGAGGAATTGCTGCAGACGTTCGCTGGTCGGGTTGGTCAATACCTGTTTCGGATTACCCTGTTCTTCCACGCAGCCCTGATGCAAAAACATCACGTGGTTCGACACGCTCCTGGCAAAGCCCATTTCATGCGTCACCACAATCATGGTGCGGCCTTCGGACGCCAGGTTCTGCATCACGCGCAGCACTTCTCCCACCAGTTCCGGGTCCAGGGCCGACGTCGGCTCATCGAACAACATCACCTCGGGCTCCATCGCCAGCGCCCGCGCTATCGCTGCGCGTTGTTGCTGGCCGCCGGACAAATGGGCGGGATAATAATCGCGCCGCTCGAAGAGGCCGACCTTTTCCAGATAAGCCTTGGCCCGCTCCAGCGCCTCGGCTTTCGGCACGCCCAATACGTGCACCGGCGCTTCGATCACATTCTCAAGCACCGTCATATGGGCCCACAGGTTGAAACTCTGGAACACCATCGCCAATTTGGAGCGCACCAGCTGCAATTGCTTGGCGTTGGCGCTTTCCAGATTCCCGTCTTTGCCGCGCTTTAACTCCAGCGGCACGTCATCGACGAGAATCCGGCCTTCGGTGGGCTTTTCCAGCAGATTGATACAGCGTAAAAAAGTGCTTTTTCCGGAACCGCTCGAACCGATGATGCTGATCACATCGCCTTTATCGGCTTTGAGCGAGACGCCCTTGAGCACCTCGTGCTGACCGTAGCGTTTGAATAAATTTTCAACGATTAACTGACTCATTTTGTCCCTGCGCTATTCTTTGTAGGCGTTACGTTTAAACCTGGCGCGGCTGTATATACGCCAGCCACTTTCCTTCGGCCATCCTGAAGCCTTTGACCAGGACCAGGGTCAGCACCAGATAGATGGCGCCTGCCGTGATGAAGGGCTCGAAGGCCAGATAAAACTGCGCATTGATAAAGCGCGCGGTGCCGGTGATGTCGAGCACCGTGACCAGGCTGGCCAGCGACGTCATATGCAGCATCATGATCACTTCGTTACTGTATTGCGGCAGCGCGCGGCGCAGCATTGAAGGTAGCAGAATGCGCCGATACAGGGTGAACTGATTCATGCCGACACTCTGCGCCGCTTCCACTTCTCCGGATGGAATATTGCGCAGGCTGCCGGCGAAAATCTCGGTGGTATACGCCGTCGTATTCAGCACGAAAGCAAAAATGGCGCAAAAGGTCGCGCTTGAAAACCACGGCCACAACAAACTTGCCCGTACCGTCTCAAACTGCGACAAACCGTAGTAAATCATGAACAGCTGCACCATTGCGGGCGTGCCGCGCACGACAAACGTAAAGGCCGCTACCGGCCCGTATACCCAGCGCTTGTGTGAAGTACGCATGACCGCCAGCGGAACCGACAGGAAAAGCCCGAACAAAACGGAGACCGCCGTCAGGAACAGGGAAATCAATATGCCCTTGCCGTACATGGGCAGGTTTTCGAGAATCACATCCCAATTCATCCTGCGCCCCTACGAAAATTTTGCTCTTATCACGCCCGCCGAATATTTCTTTTCGAGCCAGCGCAATAACAACATGGATACCGTAGTGATGGCCAGATACACCAGCGCAGTCACCAGATAAAAAGTGAACGGTTGACGCGTGGCTTCCGCCGCACCGCGTGCTTTGAACATGATGTCTTCCAGGCCGATAATGGATACCAGCGCCGTGGTTTTTACCAAGACCAGCCAGTTATTGGTAAAGCCGGGAATCGCCAAGCGGACCATCTGCGGAAAAACGATGCGGAGATACACGCGCATGTTCGTCATGCCGAATGCCAGGCCGGCTTCAATCTGCCCCTTGGGAATCCCCATGATGGCGCCGCGAAAAGTTTCGGTCAGGTAGGCGCCGAATATGATGCCCAAGGTCATCGTGCCGGCGACGAACGGGTTCAAGTCGAAGTTGGCATCGAAGCCGGCCATCTCGATGACATGATTGACCACCGCCGGGCCGCCATAAAAAATCAGCAGCATCATGACCAGATCGGGAATGCCGCGAATCACCGTGGTATACATTTCTGCCGCACGCGCCAAAAAGCGGTTGGCAGACAATTTGCAAATCGCACCCAGCAATCCCAGCAGGACGGCAAACAGCAGCGATAAAAGTGCCACTTGCAGCGTCACCCAGCCTGCGGCAACGACGGTCATGACGTATTCCAGTATCATCAAATCTCCCGCGATAAATAAATGGCAGCCCATGAGACGGCTAATAAGCCGCCTCATGGGCCGAACAATCAGCCTTTATTTATCGGCAGAAAGATCAAATGGAAAATATTTGTCGTTGATTTTCTTGAGCGTGCCGTTCTGCTTCACGGCGACCAGCCCTTTGTTGAACATGTCGCGCAGATCCGTGTCCTGCTTGCGCACGGCAATCGCGACGCCTTCGCCGAGTTTCCTGTTGTCTTTGCCGGTGAAAGTCGGGCCGGTAAATTCGAAATTCTTGTCGTTGCCGTCCTTGCTCAGGAAGCCGTTATTCACCTGTACGATGAAGCCGAAATGCAGGTCGGCGCGACCGTTGAGCAATTCAAGATACGGCTCGCCGGCGCCGACATAGCGCTTGATCGTTGCCACGTCACCGAATTGCTCGGTCACGAAGTTGTCTTGTGGCGTGCCGGTTTGCACCGCGATGGTTTTGCCTTTCAGGCCGTCTTTGCTGATCTTGATGTTAGCGCCCTTCCTGGCCACAAAACGATTCTGCATGCGGTAATAACTATTGGTGAAGTCGATGACTTTCTTGCGTTCGTCAGTGATGTTCATGGACGTCATCAACACATCGTATTTTTTCGCGACCAGACCGGGGATCAAGCCATCCCAACCGGCATTCACGATCTTGCACTTGGTCTTCATTTCAGCGCATAGCGCGTTGGCCAGGTCAATGTCGAAACCCACCACGCTGCCATCGGGAGCGACCGATTCAAACGGCGGATACGTGGCATCCGTTGCAATCGTGATTTCCTTCCACTCTTTTGCCTGCGCCATCGGCGCAATCAATATGCCAGCCAAAACCAATAAAGAAATGATCTTTTTCATGTTGTCTCCTACTTTTTTAGAATAAATCGGATTAAGTCGCAGTGTGATTTTTCCAGATTACCCCTGGCCGTGATAGCGATCATTTCTCATAAAAGGCATCAGTTTTATGCATGGCGAAAAGACGCACACTGCAACCCCGCATAGACGGGCCTGGCGACGGTCACGGGTCTCGCCAATACACGGTACTACGCCGACGATCAGGGTGCAACGTTGATCTGGCGTGCCGGAGCCGCGGCTTCAGTGGCGAGATCAAAAATCTTGTTGGGATTCAGAATGCCGTGCGGATCAAGCGCATTTTTCACGGCGCGCATTGCGTCTACGTCCGCCTTTGATCGCGAGTAGTGCAGCCAGGCTTTTTTATGCGTGCCGATACCATGTTCGGCTGAAATCGAGCCCTGTACTGCCGCCAGTTCGCCATAGATAATTTCCGCACTCCGCAGCTGTGCCGCCGGATGCGACAAGGTGTCTCCCTGATAGCCGACCAGCAGATGCAAATTGCCGTCCCCGACATGCCCGAAGACATGT
The DNA here is from genome assembly GCF_057787885.1 of Glaciimonas sp. OK215. Classification (NCBI taxonomy): domain Bacteria; kingdom Pseudomonadati; phylum Pseudomonadota; class Betaproteobacteria; order Burkholderiales; family Oxalobacteraceae; genus Glaciimonas; species Glaciimonas sp. OK215. The sequence continues at coordinate 5,919,893 of NZ_CM173544.1, read as the reverse complement.
AAAACCTGATCCAGGGCGGCCAATCGTTGCGTGATGCGTTCGACATACGCGGGCATCGCCGTCAGCGCCAAACTGACATCAAAGCATTCCGTCGCCGCATACCGGCGTCGCTCAGCCTCGCTGCCTTCACGGATATCCCACATAGCATTGCGTTCGCGCTCGGAACTGGCGATCGCGCCATCGGCGACCCAGTTTTGCTCCCAGATATGGGCAATCAATGCCTCGAAACGCGCATCACCTGTCACATCAAAACACTCCACTTCGATCAATGCGTAATAGCGGTAGCCGTGCGGCAATACCGGCCGACAGCCTAGCTCCGGATCGGTATTGAGCCGATAAAACGCATCCCACATCAACTCAAAGGCGGACAACATGCCGCCGCCGGCACGTTGCAAATAATCGAGGACATGCAATACGTCGGAAAAATCGTTCAGCGCCAGGAATGCGGTGTGGCGTTGTTGCGGCTGCGGGTGGAGCCGCAGCACCGCACGCGTCACGATGCCTAGTGTTCCTTCGCTACCGACCATCCATTGGTGCAACGGATAGCCGGTATTATCCTTGGTCAAGCCGCTTAGCCGGCCGATCACGCTGCCATCGGCCAGCACCGCTTCCAGCCCCAGCACCATGTCGCGGGTCATGCCGTACTTGAGGACGCGGTTGCCGCCGGCGTTGGTCGCAATCATGCCGCCGATCGTGCAGGAGCCGCGCGCGCCAAAATCCACCGGCACCATCAGGTCGGCTGCCGCTGCTGCCAGCTGTGCCGCTTCGAGCGTCGCTCCCGCCTGCACAGTCAGGGTGCGGCCGGCAGCATCCAGCGCTTCAATTCCCTGCATGCGGGCCAGCGACAAAAGTATTTCATGCCCTTCACCGCTAGTTGCACCAACCAGGTTGGTCAGTCCGCCAATCGGGATGAGCGCTTGCCCCTGTTCGTTGCACAGGCGCAGGATGGCGGCAACTTCGTCAGTGCTGCGGGGCAAGACCAGTGCCTGCGCCTGAATCGGGCGGCCATCCCAAAAACCATGCGTGCGCTGGGCCAGGGCATCGCCTGTGAGCACACCGGCTGCGCCCACCAACTCGCGCAGCGTCGAAATCAGTTCCGACATATTTTCACTCCATGTAGCTAGCAACTTAGCGCATCAACCGCAGCTGCGGTCAATCCGGGCCTTGCCACATGGTATTGGCCGGTGCCGGTTGGCAACAATCGAAAATTTCTGATGGTAGCCATGTGAAAATATCATGCTCTTTTTGCGGCATGCGGGGCAGGGGAGGAGCGGAATTGTAAGGGTGATTTGGGTTGGGGCGTTCGCGTTCAAGGCCAGGGTGCGCGGCATCTGGCATTCAGCGCGCGCAGTGTGAAGGCTCTGGGTGTGGGTAAAGGCGCCGCCTAGCTTGTTCCAGCGCCACAATATTGACTGATCCAGGCCCGGAAGATGGCTACTTTTTCTTGATTGGCGACGCTTTCCGGGTACACGAAATAGTAGCTCTCGCCGGGCATGACGCAGTCGAACGGCTTGACCAGGCGCTGCATTTCCAGATCATCGCTGGCCAGCATGCAATCGCCGATCGCCATGCCGAATCCCTGCGCCGCCGCGTTGACGGCCAGATCCAGCGTGTCAAAACTCTGACCGCTATTCGCATCGACATTCTTGACGCCGGCATGCTGCAACCACATTTCCCAATCCCGATGATCGCGGGTGGGATGCAACAAGGTCTGATGCGCCAAATCCTCCGGCTGCAGTTGCGGCTTATCCTTGAGCATGGATGGCGCGCACATGGGCGTTAACTGCTCGGTAAACAGCAACAGCGAATGGGTTCCTTTACCGGATGGCGCGCCATATACAATCGCCGCATCAAACGACTCGCGCTGAAAATCCACGTTGTGCTGCAAGGCGGTCGTCACTTGCAGCTGGATATCCGGGTATTCGGCTTGAAACGACATGATTTTTGGATAAATCCAGCGCATCACGCAGGTTGGCACCTTGAGTGCCAGATCGGTGCGCTGACGTGTCAGGCGGTTCGAAATATCCTCCAGGCGAGAAAAGCTTTCGCGTACCGTCGGCAGCAATGACTCGCCTTCGGCGGTCAAGGTCAGGCCGCGCGCATGCCGCACAAACAGCGGAAATCCGTAGTACTCCTCCAGCATCAATATCTGACGGCTGACGGCTCCCTGGGTCAGACACAGGTGGTCGGCGGCGCGCGTGATGTTTTGATGACGGGCGACGGTTTCGAATACTTGCAATGCATTCAGCGGTGGCAATCTGCGCATCAGTGGCTCCAAGTCGACCCATCAGCAATATGCATGGGTTACATGATTATATTTCGATTGTAAGCCACCTGGTAAACGATAAGAATACGATCCATAAAAGCGTGCGATGGCCACCCCGGTGACAGACGACACAACCAATGAATTTCCTCATATTAGAGAGAAACAAGATGCGAGACACATCTAACCGGCCTTGGGCCAAGGCCGCTCCGGTAACACCCGCCCACCATACCCTGCGCACGCTCCTGCGAGGGGAAACCCGCGTGACGACTAACTTGTCTGGCGCCTTCAGCTGAATACCAAAGCATCCGTTTGTTGCATCAAAGCCATTAGGAAAGCTAATGCCTTTGCGTGTGTTTGCAGCGTCCTGCATCACACATTTATTCATTATCAAGAGATTGCCAAGTTGTTTTCACTCAGTATTCCACTCAAATAAGCAGGAGTCAGCCATGCAAGATACGACTATCAAAAATATCAAACGCCGTCAGGTCATTAAAACAATCGGCGCATCCATCGCCGCATCGACCATCGCCGCACCATTTGTGAACGTGCGTGCCCAGGAAAAGAACTTCAGTGGCAAAACGCTACGTTTCCTTACCTGGTCGGACGATACCGGACTGGCGGCATTGCGCAATATCGCGGCCAGCTTCTCCGCCAAAACCGGCGCCAAAATCATCGCCGACCGTGCCGACGGTACTTCCGGCATGGTGGCCAAGCTGAAGGCTGCCGGCAGCAAGCCGCAATATGACGTGATCACCCTGGCGGGCGTTGGCGCTTCCGGGCTGGGCGATGCCGGATTGTTAATGCAACCGGATCTGGCGCGCTTGCCGAATCTGAAGGATGTGCCGCAGCAGTACCGCAGCGGCGCGAATGGCTTCGGTGTCGGTTACCTGTTATGGACCGACGGCCTGATTTACAACACCAAGACCATGAAGGCCGCACCGACCTCCCACGATGCGCTATGGGACCCTAAATATGCCGGCCGCATTTTCCTGCCGCCGCCGAGCTGGGTCGAAGCCGTCGATCTGGCGATCATTGCGGCGCAAATGTCGGGCGGCTCGCAAAAGAATATTGAGCCAGGCTTCAAGAAGCTGGCGCAACTCAAGGACCGCATCATGTTACTCGGCGAAAATCCGAATCAGGTTGCCGAGCTATTCCGTACCGGGGCATTGGATCTGGGTGGTATTTATTCGCCGGCGTTCTTCCCTGTCGCGATCAAAAAGCCTGAATACAACATGGGCGTCACCTATGACATGAAGGAAGGTTTTGCGGCGCAGCTGATGTACACAGTGATTCCGAAAACGCATCCGGGCGATCTGGACCTGATTCATGCCTTCATCAACCACTCGCTGGATCCGGTGGTGCAAGGAAAAATGGCTGCCGACGTGCTCAATGGTCCGGTGAATTCGAAAGCCATCGTGTCGGCTGACGGCGCCCGTTTTGTCCCGAGTGCGCGTCACATTGCCGACAAGGCATTGGTCCATGACGACAAAGCACTGTCCGTGGTGCAGAGCGAGTGGGTCCGTCGGTATACCGAAATGTTTTCGGCGTAATCGTGATGCTGGCACGCAACTCCCATACCCGGGCATGGCTGCTGCTGTTGCCAGTGCTGCTATTCCTGGCAGTGCTGGCGGCGGCGGCGCTGGCAGTGCTGCGCATGAGCGTCGGCACCAACGGCGACGAATGGCGCAGTTTTTCGCTGGCCAGCTATGCCGACCTGATCAAGCCGTATTACGTGAAGTCAGCCATGTTGACCATGCGGCTGGCGTTCCAGAGCACGCTGGCGGCAGTGCTGCTGGCGATTCCGGTAGCGATCGCGATGGCACGCGCCAAATCGAAACTGGCCCGGCGCCTGCTGTTGACCGGTGTGTTATTGCCGTTGCTGGTCAATCTGTTACTGCAAAGCTACGGCTGGCTGATCATTCTCGGTCCGGCCGGGGTACTTAACAATACCTTGCTGTCCCTTGGCATCGTGCAACGGCCGCTGCAATGGTTGTATCGCGAAAACGGGGTGTTGCTGGGCCTGATACAGACCGCCTTTCCATTAGCTGTGCTGCCGATGGCGAGCGCCATGAAAGCGGTGTCGAGTACCTATGAAGAAGCTGCTGCGACCCTGGGCGCCAGCCGCTGGCAAATTATGCGGCACATTCTGTTGCCGATGGCGATGCCAGGCATTCTGTCAGGCGCCTTGCTGGTATTCGCTTACAACGCCAGTGCCTTTGCGGTACCGCTGTTGCTCGGTGGACGCCGCGTCAACATGCTGGCAGTGCTGGTGCGCGATCAGATCGCACCCTTGCTGAACTGGTCGGGCGCTTCGGCCACCGGTGTGGCATTGATGGTGGCGACATTGGCCGTGATGGCTTTCTCGCAAAAATTAGTCCAGCGTTCACAGCGCATCACAGGGAGCGCGCAATGAAAGTCATGTCCTTCACCAATCGTCTCCTGCCCGGTCAGCTGACCCGCCTGACCGGCGTGCTGGCGACTACCGTGCTGCTGCTGGCCGCGCTGCCGATCATGACCATGATCGTCATGTCCTTCAGCGCCTCGGACACACTGGCGTTTCCGCCGTCCGGCTACAGTCTGCAATGGTATCGCTCGGCCTGGCAGACCTTTGTTTCGCCGGACAGCAGCGATGTGTTGTCGATGGGGCAGGCGCTCGGTACCAGCCTGATGGTGGCAGTCGCCACCATGTTCATCGCAGCGGCGATTTCGATTCCTGCGGCGTACGCGCTGCATCGCTTCGATTTTCCCGGCAAGAGCATCGTCGAGCAATTCATCGCGCTGCCGATGGTGTATCCGCTGGTGATGTTGGGGATTTCGCTGCTGCTGGTGTTTAACTATTTACCGGTTGAACTGGGCTTGTTCCGTCTGGTGATTGCGCACGTGATTCTGGCGTTGCCGTTCGCCGTCAAAAACTGTTCCGCATCGCTGGTCGGTATCGGCCCGGAATATGAAGAAGCGGCTTTCCTGATGGGCGCCAGCCCGTTGCGGGCGATGTTCGATGTCGTGTTTCCGCTGATGCGTCCGGGGATACTGGCCGGCATGTTGTTCGCCTTTATCGTCTCGTTCAATGAATTCACCGTGACCTTTTTTCTGTACGACATCAACAGCATGACGTTGCCGGTCTGGTTGTACAGCCGCACGGTATCGTCATTGGATCCGACTGTGTTTTCGTTTGCGGTGTTTATTGTCCTGATCGACTTTGTCCTGATCTGGCTGCTGGAAAAACTGGTTGGCGATGACGGTGTGGCGATTTAAGTCGGACTGACAGCGCGGACCGATAGCGCGCTATGGAACACCTTTAAATAATGCACGGAGAAACACCATGAGCAATAGTTTAGTCATCGAGAATATTTGCAAACAATTCGGCACCGGACACGGCGTCGCGCAAGTCGTCAAGAATATCAACCTGACCATTCCCGAAGGCAAGCTGGTGTGCTTTCTGGGGCCATCGGGCTGCGGCAAAACCACCTTGCTGCGCATGATCGCCGGACTCGAAATACCGAGCAGCGGACGGATGAGCATGGCGGGTCGCGATCTGACGGAAGTCCCTGCCTGCGAGCGCGATTTCGGCATGGTGTTTCAATCGCTGGCCTTGTTTCCGCACATGACCGTTGCTGCGAATATCGCTTATCCGCTGAAACTGCGCGGCATGGACAAGACAGCGCAGGCAAAACGTGTCGGCGAGTTGCTGCAGTTGATTCAGTTGCAGCACATGACCCATCGTCCGGTGGCACAGTTGTCGGGCGGTCAGCGCCAGCGGGTGGCGATTGCGCGGGCGCTTGCATCGGCACCAAAGCTGCTGCTGCTGGATGAACCGCTGTCGGCACTGGATGCCAAATTGCGCGAAGCGATGCAAGTCGAGATCCGTCAGCTGCAACAACGGCTCGGCATCACCGCCATCATGGTCACCCACGATCAGCGCGAAGCCATGACGATGGCCGATGTCATCGTGGTGATGGAGCATGGCCGGATTGCCCAGATCGGCACGCCGCTTGAGGTATATCGCGATCCGGTGAATGAATTCGTCGCTGATTTCATCGGCCTGGGAAATATTCTGCCGGCACAAGCGGCCGGGCCGGATAGCGTGCAACTGGCCGGAGGTCAGCAGATTCAGGTGCGGTCATCGGGCAAGCCCGCTCGCAGCTTTGCTGCAGGCCAGGAAATCCGGCTGTTGATACGCCCGGAAGATGTGTGCCTGCAAATGGATCAGCAAAACCACGCCGCAGAAAACTGCATTCCAGGCGAAGTCACATTTATCCGTGACGTCGGTTCATCGCTGGAAGCCACGATCAATTGCCGCGGCTTTGAACTGACCATCGCCGCCAGTCCGCGCGATGTGCCTGGCCTGATGCTCGGCATGCCGGTGGTGGCGCGACTGCCGCCGCATTCCTGCAAGTTGATCGACGCCAGCCCGCGTCAGTAATAAATTGTTTATTTAATTTTCACCGTTTTGTTCGGAATTTAATCGTTTCACACTCGCTCTCAAATTCACTCAAAAGGACTTTGCCATGTTTGCCTTAACTCACTCCGCCCGCCGTTTCTTCAAAGCCAGCAGCGCCATGCTGCTGTGTGCCGGGTTGCTGCATGCCGCGCCCAGCCAGGCCGACGTCGTCGACAATATCGCCAAATCCGGCACCGTGAAAATCGGCGTATTCATGGATTACCCGCCGTTCGGTTCGATCGGCCCCGATATGAAACCAATCGGCTATGACATCGACATGGCGGCCATCATCGGCAAGGCATTGAATGCCAAAGTCGAACTGGTGCAGGTTACCGGTGATAACCGCATGGCCTATCTGGCCGGCCGCAAAGTGGATTTGCTGCTATCGGTTGGACAAACACCCGAGCGCGACAAAGTGATCGATTTTTCCAATGCCTATGCGCCGTATTACCTGGCGGTGTTTGGCGGGAAAAAACTGGCGGTTAAAGCCGATGCCGATCTGGCCGGAAAAACCATTTCCGTCGCTCGCGGTACGTTAGAAGATTTGAGCATCACCAAGGTTGCGCCGCCGTCGGCCACCATCAAGCGCTTCGATGATCCGAATGGCGCGATCTCCGCTTTCCTCTCCGGCCAGGCCCAGTTGATGGTGGTCGGCAATGATGTCGGCGCCACCATCATGGCAAAAAATCCGTCCACCAGCCTGGAGCAAAAGTTCCAACTGTTCAGCTCTCCGGATCATGTCGGCCAAAACAAGAACGAGCCGCGCTTGATGAAGAAAGTCAACGACGCCATCGTCCAGGCTAAAAAAGACGGCAGTCTCGACAAGATTTCGAAGAAGTGGCTGCGGGTTTCGCTGCCGGCCGATTTGTGATCGCGTCGTATTGAATAAGCACTGACAACATCAGCACAGAGGCCGTCATGAGTTATGTCTTGGATTTCAGCGATTTACAACAGTATTCCGGCATGTTGCTAAAAGGAATTGCGATCACGCTCGGCTTGACCGCGATCTCAACCTTGCTGGGCGCGCTGATCGGCATTGGCGGCGCTGCGCTGCAGTGGATGGGCGGCAAGTGGAGCCGTGCGGTGATTGCCGGTTACGTCGAGCTGATCCGGAATACGCCGTTTATCGTCCAGTTGTTCTTTGTGTTTTTCGGTCTGCCGAGCATGGGTATTCAGATCACTGAAATGCAGGCAGCGGTGCTGGCGATGACGATCAATCTGGGCGCGTACACGATTGAAATCGTGCGCGCCGGGATCGAAGCGGTCTCGCATGGGCAGTATCAGGCGGCGCTGGCGATAGGGCTGACCCGGCGTCAGGCGTTTCGCTCAATCGTGTTGCCGCAAGCCATCGCCACCGTGTTCCCGGCGCTGGCTTGCCAGGTGCTGATCGTGATGCTCGGTTCGGCGGTGGTATCGCAGATTTCGGTCACCGATCTGACCTATGCGGCCAACTATATTCAGTCGCGCAATTTCCGCTCTTTTGAAATTTATTTGATCATCACCGCAATCTATCTGGTCTTGGCGATCGTCTTGCGACGCCTGATGAACCGGATGGCGCGCGGGCTTTTTGCAGGACGGGTGCGATGAACGAATTTACCTTGTGGGACATGGGCAGCAATCTGATGCTGGCGGCACGCTGGACGGTGTTGCTGTCGCTGATTGCGTTTGTTGGCGGCGGCGTGCTTGGCCTGGCGCTGCTGGTATTGCGTATTTCCGGCAACAAGTGGCTGGAGAAAGGCATCGATTGGTATATCGAAATCTTTCAGGGAACACCGTTGCTGATGCAGCTATTCATGGTGTTTTTCGGATTGCCCTTGATGGGCATCGAGGTTTCGCCGTGGCTCGCGGCGAGCGTGACGCTGACGCTGTATACCAGTGCTTATCTGGTCGAAATATGGGGCGGCTGCGTTAGCGCCATTGCACGCGGTCAATGGAATGCAGGTGCCAGCCTGGGCATGACCTATATCCAGCAGCTACGCTACATCGTCTTGCCGCAGGCATTGCGGATTGCGATCGCGCCGACCGTCGGTTTTCTGGTGCAGGTTGTGAAAAGCACGGCACTGACTTCTATCATTGGCCTCATTGAGCTGACCAAAACCGGCAATATGCTGACCAATTCAAGCTTCCGCCCTTTCCCGATCTACGGCATGGTGGCGCTGTTGTATTTCGCCATGTGTTTCCCTTTGACCTGGTATGCGCGCGCGCTGGAGCAGCGGCATCGGAATAACTCTTCTCGTTGAAAACATAAAATGAATCTTCTCGAAAATCCCCGCATTGATATGCCCGAAGCATGCGCAGCGTCGGCGCCGGCATCCAGGACCGCCACCTGCGGCGAAGTACTGGTGAAATTACTCGAAAACTATGGCGTCAAGCTGGTATTCGGGATCCCCGGCGTGCATACGGTTGAGCTGTATCGCGGTCTCGCCGCTTCGACCCTGCGCCATGTCACGCCGCGGCATGAGCAAGGCGCCGGTTTCATGGCCGACGGGTATGCGCGCGTCAGCGGCAAGCCCGGCGTTTGTTTCATCATCACCGGCCCGGGCATGACCAACATCGCCACCGCGATGGCGCAGGCGTATGCCGATTCGATCCCGATGCTGGTGATTTCCAGTGTCAATGCGCGTCATCAACTGGGCAACGGCAACGGCAATTTGCATGAGCTGCCATCGCAACGCAATGTGTTCGCCGGATTCACTGCGTTCTCGCATACGCTGATGTGCGCCGAAGATTTGCCGCAGGTATTGGCGCGGGCGTTTGCGGTGTTTGACAGCGCGCGTCCACGGCCGGTACATATTGAAATTCCACTGGATGTGATCGTCGCGCCAGCCGACCATATTTCGACCGCGATGCCGACCCGTTCATCCCGTCCGGGGCCGGATCAGCACAGCATATTGCAAGCTGCCGCATTGTTGCAGCAGGCACGCCGGCCGTTGATTCTGGCCGGTGGCGGCGCCGTCGATGCCGGTGCCGAATTATTGCAACTGGCCGAACGCCTGCAGGCGCCAACGGCATTGACGATCAATGCCAAGGGTTTGTTACCGGCGCAGCATCCGTTATTGCTTGGTTCGACCCAATCCACGGCCGTCACGCGCGCGCTGGTGAGCGAGGCCGACGTGGTGTTGGCGATCGGCACCGAGCTGGGCGAAACAGATTACGACACCGTATTCGACGGCGGTTTCCGGATTCCCGGCAAACTGATCCGGGTCGACATCGATGCACAACAGATCGCGCGTAATTATCCGGCGTCGATCGCCATGGTGTCCGATGCCGGTGCGGCGCTCAAGGCGCTATTGCAGCAATTGCCGTCCACCGCAGCGGAGCAAGTGGACGACTGGGGCGGCGCGCGCGTGGCGGTCTTGCGTCGAAAAATCGATGCCGAACTGGATCGTCCGACCCGGATGCAGCAGCGCTTCCTGCAGACCGTGGCTGCGACGTTGCCGAATGCGGTGTATGTCGGCGATTCGACTCAGCCGGTGTATGCCGGGAACATTACATTTGACGCCGATACGCCACGCACCTGGTTTAATTCATCGACCGGTTATGGCACGCTGGGCTATGCCTTGCCGGCAGCGATCGGTGCCAAATTGGGCTCTGCCGAAACGCCGGTGATTTGTCTGATTGGTGACGGCGGCCTGCAATTTACCATGCCGGAACTGGCGAGCGCGGTCGAGGCCAAGGTGCCGGTGATCGTCTTGCTCTGGAATAATCTGGGCTATGGCGAGATCAAGAAATATATGGAAAATCGGGATATCACGCCGGTCGGCGTCGATATCTACACGCCGGATTTCCTCACAATTGCAGGCGGCTTCGGCTGCCACGCCAAGCATGTCGCGACCCATGCCGAACTGGCCGCAGCGTTACAGCTGGCAACGCAATCCAGGGTACCGACGGTGATTGAAATTCTGGAATCCGAGTGGCATCAACAGGACGCTTAATATTCATGTCAAATCCTACACAGCAAGTCCAGCCGCACATCTACATCGGCGGCAAATGGTGCAACGCGCAGTCCGATCAACGGGCCAGTATCATCAATCCGGCAACGGAAGAGTTGCTAGGCGAGGTGGCGATGGCCAACGCGGCCGATGTGAATGCGGCAGTCGCCGCCGCCGTTGCCGCCCAAGCCGCGTGGGCCGCTACCTCAGGCCAGACCCGCGCCGGATATTTGCGGGCGATTGCGCAGGGTGTTTCTGCGCAACGCGAGCAGTTGGCGCAATTGCAAACGGCGAACAATGGCAAGCCATTGAGCGAGGCCATGATCGATGTCGAAGATGTGATCGCCACCTTCAACTATTACGCCGATCTGGCGGCAGAACTGGACGCGCAGCAGAATCAGCCAGTGACGCTGCCGACTGCCGACTATCGCGCCACCTTGCGACGCGAGCCGTGCGGGGTGGTCGGATTGATCGTGCCGTGGAATTTCCCGATGGTCACCACCGCCTGGAAAGTCGCGCCGGCATTGGCCGCCGGTTGCACCGTGGTACTCAAGCCATCGGAAATCACGCCGTTGCCGGAGCTGGCGCTGGCCGCCATCATCGATCAGATCAAGTTGCCGGCGGGCGTCTTTAATCTGGTGACAGGCAGCGGCACCGAAGTTGGTGCCGCGCTGGTGGCACACCCGGCGCTAGCCAAAGTCTCGTTCACCGGCAGCACCGCCGTCGGCAGCGCCGTGATGAAAGCCGCGGCGAACGACTTGAAAGGCATCAGTCTTGAATTGGGCGGCAAGTCGGCCGCGCTGGTGTTTGCCGATGCGGATATCGAACAGGCGGTCGATATCGTGTGCGGCGGCATCTTCTTCAACTGCGGCCAGATGTGTTCGGCAACGTCGCGCTTGCTGATCGAAAAAAGCATCGCTGAAAATTTCATCGCGCGCCTCAAACAACGCATAGAAACCATCGTCGTCGGCGATCCGTTGGCGCCGGCAACCCAGATGGGGCCGATTACCAGCGCCCAGCAATATCAGCGTGTGCAGCACTATATCCAACAAGGGCTGGCGAGCGGCGCGCAGTTGTTAACCGGCGGCGGCAGACCGGCAGGCCTTGAAAAAGGCTATTTCCTGACGCCTACCGTGTTCACCGATGTGCCGTTGGATAGCGCCATCTGGTGCGAGGAAATCTTCGGGCCGGTGTTGTGCATCAATACCTTCGATGGCGAAGACGATGCGATCCGCAGCGCCAATCACAGCGAGTTCGGCCTGGTCGCAACGCTATTGACCGGCGACGAACAACGCGCAGCCAGGGTGTCGGCGGCACTCCAGGTCGGGCTGGTCTGGGTGAATAGCGGGCAAGTGATTTTTCCGCAAACCTCGTGGGGCGGCATGAAAAAAAGCAGCATCGGCCGCGAGCTGGGGCCGTGGGGATTGCACGCGTTTCAGGAAATCAAGCATGTGATTTCTGCGGTGCGTAGCTGAGTTTGCGTAGGTAGTGGTTTGGAGAGCAAGCCGCAGCAATGCGCACGCTGTTGTGGGCATTACTGCCGGTATTCATAAAAAAAACAGATTTTTTTAACCCTTGGGAGTAATGCATGAAGAAAGTTGTTCTGGTTGCAGGTTTGTTGAGTGGTATCGCTGGTATGGCGCAAGCGCAAACCAACGTCACAATTTATGGCCTGATCGATTTGGGCCTGGACTATACCAACAATGTGCACACCAGCACCGGTGGTAAAAATCTGGTTTCAATGGACAGTGGCTACGCACAAGGCAGCCGCCTGGGTTTCAAAGGTAACGAAGACCTGGGTGGTGGCCTGAGCGCCTTGTTCCAGATTGAAAACGGTTTTGCCGCAGATACCGGCAAGCTGGGTCAAGGCGGTTTGATGTTCGGACGCCAGGCATTGGTCGGTTTGTCGAGCAAAACTGCCGGTGCCGTCACTCTGGGTCGTCAATACGACTCCGTGGTCGATTTCCTCGCGCCAATGACAGCGAATGGCAACTGGGCCGGTTACCTGTTCTCGCATCCACTGGATAACGACAACACCGATAACTCGTTCCGCATCAATAACTCGGTCAAGTACGCCAGCCCGACTATCGCCGGCTTCCAGTTCGGCGGCTTGTATGGCTTCGGCGAAAAAGCCGGCGCTACTTCCCAGAACCGTACTTACAGTCTGGGTGCGAGCTACGCTAACGGCCCATTGTCGGCCGGCCTGGCGTACATGAATCTGAGTGCTCCGGGTTCGACTGGTGCCGGCAATGGTTCCATCACGCCATCTGACGCTAACTTCACAGGCGTTAACAGCAAGCAAAAAATCTTCGGTGCCGGCATCAACTACGCGTTTGGTCCGGCGACGCTTGGGCTGGTGTATACCGGCACCAATCTGACCAATCCCGATGGTGGCAATGCTTACGTTGGCTCGTTTGCACCAGCCATCGGCACATTGAATTCGCTCAAGTTCCAGAACTACGAAATCAATGCCAAGTATGACTTCTCGCCAGCGTTTTACGTCGGTGCGATGTACACCTACACGAAAGCCAAGTACGACACATCGGTTGGCACTGCCAAACCGAAATGGTCGATGTTTGGTCTGATGGCGGATTACAGCTTCTCCAAGCGGACTGACGTTTATGCGCAAACCGTTTACGAAAAAGTTGGTGGCGACAAAACTGGATCGACACTTGATCAAGCCTACATCCCTGGTGCCGGCGACATTTCCAACAATGAAAAGCAAGTTGCCGTGCGTGTAGCAATCCGTCACAAGTTCTAAGTAGCATTCGGATATTGCAGGTTGTCGCGGCGCGCCAACCTGCAATATCCTGTCATTTTGCCGATTAGCGGCAGTAGCGAGACGTCCCTGGGAGACCCCCAGTTTTGCCCATTCGTACTTGAATGGGCATTTTTTATCAATGCTCTTTTAGTTAACACTCCTCTTTTTTAAGAGGGAAATAAAACGTCATGATTAAACTTAATAACGTCAGCAAATGGTACGGTCAATTTCAGGTGTTGACCGATTGCGCCACCAGCGTTGCCAAGGGCGATGTGGTGGTGGTGTGCGGTCCTTCCGGTTCCGGCAAGTCGACGCTGATCAAAACCGTCAACGGTCTTGAGCCGTTCCAGAGGGGCGATATCACCGTTGACGGCATTTCGGTCGGCGATCCAAAAACCAACCTGTCGACATTGCGCGCGCGCATCGGCATGGTGTTCCAGAACTTTGAACTGTTCCCCCATCTGTCGATTCGTGAAAATCTGACGATCGGCCAGATCAAGGTACTTGGGCGCAGCGTCGACGAAGCGACTGAAAAGGGTTTGAAGTATCTGGATCGCGTGGGCCTGATTGCGCAAAAAGATAAATTCCCGGGCCAATTGTCCGGTGGGCAGCAACAGCGCGTCGCGATTGCCCGCGCATTGTCGATGGACCCGATTGCGATGTTGTTCGATGAGCCGACGTCGGCGCTCGATCCTGAAATGATTAACGAAGTGCTGGACGTCATGGTTGGCCTGGCGCAAGAAGGCATGACCATGATGGTCGTGACCCACGAAATGGGTTTCGCCAAGAAAGTCGCCAACCGCGTGATCTTTATGGATCAGGGCCTGATCGTTGAAGATTGCAAGAAAGAGGACTTCTTCGGTGCTCCGCGCTCTGAGCGTGCGCGTGACTTCCTGGCGAAAATCATTCACTGATTTTCGTTTTTTAAAACGCCTCCTGGTACTGCGCGTTTCAATGATCGGCCAAAGGTGACTGCGATTCCTGACAGAAACAAAGTTAACATGGCAGAGACGATGAATGGTGCTGTCCGTGAATAAGTCGTGATCAGCCAAGCCCCGATACTTGGCCCCGACACTACGGCCAGCATTTGGAGACTACGCACCGATGTGCTGATGCGGCCAAGTAGCGCTTGTGGACACAGATTTTGCGTGTTGACACTGGATCCGATAGCGAACACCTCGTACCCTAAGCCGTTTAGGAACCATAGAACAATCAAGGTACTGCGTCCGAGCAGTTCAGGGGCGAAGTTTATGACTACGGCCGCACTTGAAACAGCAATCGAGAACATTGTCACGCCAATACGAATTAGCTTGATCGAAGAGGATTTATTGAAGATAAGACGGATCAGTGCCGCACCAACGACAGCACCTCCCCCTGTTGCAGACATGACCATCGAGAAAACGCCGGCATTAAATCCCTTTGAAGAGAGAAATGCTGCCAAATGAGGGTCATAAATTGCCAATCCCAAGGACATGCCTATGCCAAGAACGATGCTAAACAGGAGACTTTTCGGTAAGGTCTTAATAGACCGAAATCCAAAGAAAAGATCTTTTAGCAGGCCATTAACGGATCGCTTATGTACAGAATGCATGCGTGTTCCCACGCGCCCAAAAAATGGCAACATGGCCGCACAACTTAACGTTAAGGCTGCGGAAACAATAAAAACCAGTTGTGAATTCATGGTCAATGCCAGGGTGCCAGCCACCAAGGGAGTGCCAATTTTTGTTATTTGATCCAATGCACTCAAGCTACTAAAGTACTTTACACGTACCGGTGCGCAAACAACTCGATTGGTCAAAATTGCGCTGGCAGGCCAATACAGCAAATTAGCCAACCCTTTAAATAGCGTCAGGACTGCAAAAATCTGGAACCCCGGCGCAAAAGCGATCATCGCGGTCAGTACAGTTCTGGAAAGGGCTGCGATCATCATCGCTTTTCCGGGATCTGCTCTATCTAACAGGACGCCAATAAACGGGCCAAGAAAAAGACTGGGGAGACCGAAGCAAGCCGCCAGGAAAGCTATTTCTGCGGGACTTGATTTCCACAGGAAGGACGGCACGGTGAAAAGCAGAAATATGTCTATCCACTGCGCGAGTCCTGATAATGTCTGCGTTGCAAGTAAATGTCTTATGGTCCGAATATCATCGATAGATTTATTTTTCGGCGCCATTACGGCTTCCCTCTTAAGAACAACCTATCTTCAAATACAAATCCATCAAGTCCGTGTTGCATGCCAAACTTGTACAGATCACTTAGGCGGTTCAAACAACCTCCACCGTTGAAATTGAGGGATGTGTTGCACAAGACAGAGAGGCCTGATATTTCCCGGAATCGCATCAACAATTGGTGCAGATATTTGTTCTGACGGGTTGACACCGACTGCGGTCGAGCGGATCGGTCTACGTGTGTAACTGCCGGTATCCCTTCAGAGATCACCTTTCTGAACTCGAGCATGTAAGGACTTGGTGTGGCGGGAGAAAAATATATTCCCATGTCTTCTTCCAGGCAGACAGGGGCAATGGGGCGGAATTCTTCCCGGCGCTTAATGTCGTTCAGGCGATTTATCATTTCGGCAGATGCAGGAGAAGCCAAAATAGATCTGGCACCAAGCGCCCGCGGCCCTATTTCATAACGTCCCTTCATCCAGCCCAGCACTTTGCTGTCTTTTAGGGCCATAGCCACTTGCGCCTCATCATATGGGCTCTCAACAAAGCCAGGGCAAGAGTCTATATCCGCTACAGGTAGTTCACCGGCATATACAGACCAGCTTACCTTTGCCGTTCCCGTCCAATAGAGCATGGCGTCAATGGCAGTCCCGATTGCCGATCCACTATCGTTAGCGCATGGAGGAATAAATACATTACTGAAAAGATCGCTATTGATCCAGCGCGAATTCCACTCGCAATTCAAACCACACCCACCCGCGATAAGAAGCGGGTACTTATCCTTAACCAGAGAACGGGCCGCGGACTCGTAGAGCGCATATAGACGGTCAGAAAACAGCTTGGCAACTTCTGCGAAGTCAGGGTCAGTGACTCCACAGTTATAAAACCTGTTATCCATAAAGTCTTCCTTCCACAGATCCTGAGCTTTGAGGTCCGGATCAAGAAGGCGATCAATGAGTACAACATCCTCTTTGCAAATTTTTTTACCGGTTGCGTAGCTGGTAATTGCCATCAACTTGCCCGCATCGCTAAGTCGTATCGCTCCACGGCCCATCTTGAATAATGGATCTGCCAAAGCGTAAAGAAATGCATAGCGCATACCGGGATCAATAAGGATGTCATCCAATTTCGTGATCGTAACTTGCTCATCCACAAAATAGAATGCGCCGATCTGGCCCTCCCATACAACGGCATAACAAGGTATGCCTTGTTTAAATGGGGACAAACCATATGCGCAAAGAATATGAGAGCGTTCGTGGCTTGATGTGAACGAGGAAATCGTTTTTCCCATAAATTCCATGGGACGCTCTGATCCGGATTCAAGCCCACAGTAACCGGCCCCAATAGGATCTCCAGCAGGGCGCGCGCCAGCACTCCAGCCACCAGAAGCGACTACATCAGGAATTTTTTCGCAGGCAGACAAAGCCTTCATAAACGTCTCAGCGTTGATTTCCGCGTACCGGTTCCCGTTATCTTTTTCACTCTCGAAGGAGAACTTCAATTCTCCGTTTGAGATGTATGCAATCGCCCCATCGTGACCAGGTTTAATACCCAATATCCCTAAATTGTTTTTCGATTTTTTGACCATTACTCTGCGCTTTTACTCTTTGCGGTAAAAATTGCCCGATCTACTCTCGATAGAGAGCTGCCAGTTCCCTTTCCTGCGCCAACTACAAGTATCGGATGCTCGATCTCAGGGGCGCATTTCAATAAAGTGGCAAGTTCATTGTCATGAAAATACCCGGTTATCCACGGATGCAGGCCTGCGGCCGTGATGCAGAGGTTCAATGTTTGCGACAGGTGACCAACTTCCATCAGCATTGGACGGTAAGCTCTCGAGTGTGAGTATTTCCACCACATTTTGTCGAGCCGGCATGTCATTAACACGGCGAACGCCATGTCATTGGACCAGTTTTGGTTGCACATATAGGTGCCAATCCGGTGTTCTGGAGCGTCATCCGTCACGACTTCAAGTTGATGCCGACAAGATAAATAGTGGTAAATACCGGGGGCAAGGCCATCTACATTGATGGCCCACAAGTACGGTTCCGTGCATTGAAGCCCGCCAGCTGCAGGCGATGTGCGCCGGAAACCAAAATTTCTCATTCCCTTTACCAATGTAGTATCCGGCGACTTCTGATCGCCGAATGTAGCGAACAGCAGATTCGATACTTCCGACAGATCTACGCTTGACCGGTCAAAATCGCGACAGGTGCGACGTCGTGCCAGCGCATCCCAAAGAGAGATTGACTGGAACTTTCTCAAGTCCGGCGTTGGCAGTTCTATGATGCGACCACCGTTCACTACCTCGATTTCCGGCTCGTTGAATGCCAAGGATTCGCAGAACTCTATATAGCTGCGCGAATATTCCAAAGATAACGCTTCGTTACTCCCAGTCGTTGGGGGCGATGGATGACATGTACCAAAGTGAAAAATGTGAGAAAGCCAGTCCCAACCCCATTGAGAAGCTATTTTTTCCTCAGTTAGTACCCCAGCTTCCTGGATTTCCTGGTCAACCGGTGCGTCGGTCAGTACTGACCCAGTCGAGAACTCAATCAGCCTTGCGAGGTGTTCTTGTTCGAGTTCAAATTGGCTGTGAGACTTGTAGTTCCAGAAAATTAATTTTCCGTCATGAATTTTAAGGAAATGACAATGATCGAGCCAATGAACGTTGTTTGAGTTACTTTGCATCAAATTTTTTCTCCAAATTAAGAGGGGGGCGATCATTTGTCGCTCCCCCTCTTGCTGTGGGGCTAAATCTGCTTCGTAAGATCACAAAAATTCACTAATTTCACTTTTCTGAGGAACGATTGTTGTCAGGGACGAAGGGCGGTAATCGGGTCAAAGTACATTGGTCGCAGGTACGCATCGTTTGATTGATTTTTCAACACTGGTTCAATAATGATTTTTTTCATTTTATTGCTCCTATGATAAATATCACTCTCAAAGATAAGAGTGATAATTAGTCTAGTACAACAATTGGATGCTAGAAATACTCCAGAAACTTAACTTATCGAAGGAGTTCCGGACTCGGTGTCAGTTGGAGTTAATCCTGGTCGAACGCGATGGTATGTTGGTCGGCGCGGATAAATGCAACTTTGCAGGGCGGATTGATGCAGCTATTCCTGGCTCAAAATCGCGTCAAATGCTGGCTGGGCCTATTTCAAATGCAGGGCATGACAGTTAGCAACCGTAAGTAAATCAGCCACGTCGTGCTAGCCCATTACCTTCAAACTGACCCGCCTCCCCTGAGAGGGAAGGCGACCGGCGAATAAGTGTTATCAACGTCGCGGCACGCCCGGCAGCACGCACAACATCTCAAACGCCAGATTGGCCGCCAGCAACGCGGTCGTACCGTGTGCATCGTACGGCGGCGCGACTTCCACGATATCGGCACCGACAATGTCCAGGCCCCAGGCGCCACGAATAATTTCCAGTGCCTGCGGGACCGTCAGACCGGCGATCTCCGGTGTGCCGGTGCCCGGTGCATAGGCGGGATCGATGCCGTCGATGTCAAAACTCAGGTACACCGGGCCACCGGCCAGGCGGGTGCGAATCTCTTCCATCAATGGCGTCATTGACTTGCCCCAGCATTCTTCGACCTGCACCACTTTGAAGCCCTGATCGCGGCACCAGTCGAAATCTTCGGCCGTGTAGCCAGTACCGCGCAGGCCGATTTGGACGACGCGATCGCAATCCAGCAAACCTTCGTCGACGGCGCGGCGGAACGGTGTGCCGTGGGCGATTTTCTCGCCGAACATCGTGTCGTTGACGTCGGCGTGCGCGTCTACGTGGATCAGGCCGATCTTGCCGTATTTGCGATGCAAGGCGCGCAGGATCGGTAGCGCAATCGTGTGATCGCCGCCCAGGGTGATCGGTTTGCAGCCGGATGCGACGATGCCGTCATAGGCGTTCTCGATCAGGCGGATCGAGTCCATCAGGTTGTACGGGTTGATTGCGACGTCGCCGATGTCGGCAATTTGCAGCGCG
The DNA here is from genome assembly GCF_057787885.1 of Glaciimonas sp. OK215. Taxonomy (NCBI): domain Bacteria; kingdom Pseudomonadati; phylum Pseudomonadota; class Betaproteobacteria; order Burkholderiales; family Oxalobacteraceae; genus Glaciimonas; species Glaciimonas sp. OK215. The sequence goes on along the minus strand of NZ_CM173544.1, from coordinate 5,900,338 downwards.
TCAAACGGTGCCGCGCGGGTCGCCATGTTGTAGGGACGCAGCAATACCGACTCGGTACGAATCTGGCGCGGGCCGAAGCGGGCGCCGGAGCGGTTCGAGGTGCCGAGGTCGAACGGCACGCCGACAAAACAGGCATCCAGTTCGGCGCTGCTGGTGACGTGCGGCAGCCGCATCATGGTGGCGATACCGCCAAAGCGTGGCATATCGTTGCCGCCTAGCGGTTGATAGTGAGGGGTTTCTGACATGACAGGCTCCAGGAAGGGATGGGTGTTTGTCAGAGTAATGTAGCCGCTAAACACTTCAATAAAAATGCGTGTAATGGAATACTCACATTGATATTTTTCGATGTAAGATCGTTGTTATTCACTCTGCCCAATAAACCGCTGCGACTAGCATGCTAAATACCTTATCCGATCTCGATCTGCGCCTGATCCGGGTTTTTCTGTCAGTGGTCGATGCCGGTGGTATTTCTGCCGCGCAGACCGCATTAAATGTCAATCAATCAACGATCAGCACTCAGCTGTCGACGCTGGAAACCAGGCTCGGGTTTCGCCTGTGCGAGCGTGGCCGCGGCGGTTTCCGGCTGACGCCGAAGGGTGTCCAGTTCGTCCAGGCTAGCCGGGGTTTGCTGCAGACTGTCGATCATTTTTGTCTGGATGCGCGCCAGATGGGGCATAAGCTGGTCGGCCAGTTGAAGCTGGGATTGATTGGACATGCCGCGATCAGCGCCAATGCGCGCTTGAGTCAGGCGATCGCGCGTTTTCGACAGCGCGACGAAGCGGTTACGCTGTCGCTGGCGGTGCTGGCGCCAGGGCAGTTGGAGGAAGAGGTCACCAATGGCCGGCTGGATGCCGGGATCGGCTATTTCTGGCATCGACTGCCTAGCCTGGAATACGTCGCGCTATATACCGAGCATCAGGTTGCCTATTGCGCTGCCGAGCATCCATTGTTTGCAAAGGCCGGGATGCTGGTCCCGGCGCAACTGGCTGCTTATGACTGGGTCTGGCGCAGTTATCCGTTACCGGAAGCGGACGGCCCCGACGGTTCGCTGGCGCCGGGCCAGGTGACGGCGCTGGCTGACAACATGGAGGCGGTCGCGGTATTGATTTTGTCGGGACAACATCTGGGGTTTTTACCCGCGCATTTTGCCGCGCCGCTGGTACAGCAAGGTTTGCTGGCAGCGCTGAATCCGGCATTGCTTCAATATCATGTCACATTGCATATGGTGATCCGTCGTCAAGCCAGTCGCAGCGAGGTGCTACAGGCATTTCTGGAGGATCTGGTGGCAGCGCATCAGGATGGCTGAGTTCGGGACTCTACTTCTATTCGTGCAAGACCCGCCGCTTTGGTTTGATCGCTGCGCATGGGTGGCTCAGGCTTTGATTTGAATGAGATAATACGGCATTCACCAAAGCTTCGGATCGCCTGCCATGTCCCAATTTGCTCCTCTCAAGAACGATACTTTCCTGCGCGCATTGCTGCGCCAGCCGACTGATTACACCCCGTTGTGGCTGATGCGCCAGGCCGGTCGCTATCTGCCTGAGTACCGTGCAACGCGGGCCCGCGCCGGGTCTTTCCTGGGGTTGGCCAAGAATCCGGATTACGCTACCGAAGTCACATTGCAGCCGCTGGAGCGCTTCCCGCTGGATGCGGCGATTCTGTTTTCGGACATTTTGACGGTACCGGACGCGATGGGGCTGGGACTGTACTTTGCAGACGGCGAAGGGCCGAAATTCGAGCGCCCGCTGCGCGACGAAAAGGCGGTGATGGCGTTGCGCGCACCAGATCTGGGCAGTCTCGACTACGTTTTCAACGCAGTCACCCAAATCCGTACCGAGTTGAATGGCCGCGTGCCGCTCATCGGGTTTTCCGGCAGCCCGTGGACGCTGGCATGCTACATGGTCGAGGGCGGCGGTTCGGATGATTTCCGCACGGTCAAAACCATGTTGTACAACCGTCCGGACCTGATGCACCACATCCTCAGCACCAACGCGGCGGCAGTGGCAACGTATTTGAATGCGCAAATCGACGCCGGCGCGCAGGCTGTCATGATTTTCGATACCTGGGGCGGCGCTCTGGCTGACGGCGCATATCAGGACTTTTCGCTGGATTACATGCGTCAGGTAATGGGGCAACTGAAGCGTGAGAAGGATGGCGTGCCAATTCCGGCAATCGTATTCACCAAAGGCGGCGGCTTGTGGCTGGAGCAAATTGCGAATATTGGCGCCGATGCGGTCGGACTCGACTGGACCGTCAACCTGGCCGAGGCCCGTGCGCGCGTCGGTCATAAGGTGGCACTGCAGGGCAATCTCGATCCGGTGGTGTTGTTCTCGAATCCGGAACAGATTCGCGCCGAAGTGGGGCGGCTTTTAGCGGCCTATGGTGCGCCGACGGCTGACAACGGCCATGTATTCAACCTCGGTCATGGCATTTCCCAGTTCACCCCGCCCGAAGCGGTTGCGGTGATGGTGGAAGCGGTACACGACATTAGCCGCAAGATGCGTAGCGTTGATTGACAGGCCGGAAGTGTCCCGCATACCAAGCTGATGATGTTGCTTTGCTCATGAGGCGGTGGTGCGGCGCTAAGCCGCATCTGGCTTGATTGCACTGCTTTGGTGAGTTCCGAACTGCCAACAGCCTTTTCCTTAGCATACTAATCCGGCCTTGTTGCTTCAGTTATGCACAATATAAATCCATTGCAATGCAGAAATTATTCATATCCATAGTTATTATTTGTTGCATTTTGAATTTTATAAGCCATTGAATTATAACGATTTATTTTTTGCATTTACTTTGGGCAAGATGTTGGAACTGGCGTCAGATATGGCGCTAACGTGTATCCGGAGGGGGTTACCCACAAAGTTATCCACAGGCTTTGTGGGCAATTTGAAAAGTACTTATGAAACCTGCACTTATGGCATTTCCTAATGTTTTACTTTAAGTAAAGGGGCAGGTGGTCTGGATGTCAATTATCGGCTGTTTAACATTTCTTGTTATTAACATTTCAGTCAGGCCAATTTTCCCTGTGCAATCGAATTTCACTATGCAGGATTTCTACTTGCAATTTTTCTTCAAGCCTGATCCTTTTTGGGGCATCAGAATTTGACTTGTGCACAAATTTAACTTTACGGTGGCGCTCGGAGAAAAATAATAAAATATATTTTTTGTGACCAAAGTGTTTTGTAAGTCATTGATTTTAAATAAGATATTTTTTGCCGTTCATTTGTGCATTTCATCGAGCCCCGCGTAAATAGTGCGTTTCCGCCTGTCAAGTCGATGTTATCCACAAAGTTATCCACAGAAGCTGTGGATAGCTTTAAAAGCGCTTATGAAACCGACAGTTAGCCTCTTTCCTCAGGATTCACTTTAACTTCGTGAAACAATGCATCTTCCAGGTCGTCCTCGACACCCCCCTTGACAGCAGCTTTGACTATCGTTGGCAGACAACCGATGAGGCGGAGCCTATCCCTCAAACGGGGCAGCTTGTACAACTCTCGTTCGGCCGGCGCGAGGTGGTGGCCATGATCGTCGGCAGCAGTCAGCACAGCGATGTGCCGGCCGCCAAGTTAAAAGATGTTCAGGCAGTGCGTCATCAGTTGCTGCCGCTATCGCCGCAGTGGCTGGCCTTGTGCCGATTCGCCGCCGATTATTACCAGCGCCCGTTGGGTGAGGTGACGTTGCCGGGCTTGCCAAAAAATCTGCGTGCGCTAACCACGGTTGCACTTGATCGCGGCTTGAAAAAACTGCAACAAGTCGGCGAGGCGCATGACGCAACGCCAATCGACGTACCGCCACTCAATCCATCGCAACAACAAGCTGCCGATGCCATCGCCGGCGCTACCGGATTTGTGCCGACTTTATTGTATGGCGTCACTGGCAGTGGCAAAACGGAGGTCTATTTACAGGCGGCTGCAAAAATTCTGGCGCATAGCGGCGACGAAATCAACCCTGCGCAAATTCTGATCCTGGTACCGGAAATCAACCTGACCCCGCAACTGGAGGGCAACATCCGCGCGCGTTTCCCCGGTGTCATGGTGGCAACTTTGCACAGCGGTCTGGCCGAGGGCGAGCGCATGCGGCACTGGCTGGCTGCGCATCTGGGGCAGGCGCGCATCATACTGGGGACCCGGCTCGCGGTGCTGGCATCGCTGCCGCACCTAAGGCTGATCGTCATCGATGAAGAGCATGACCCATCTTACAAACAGCAAGAAGGCCTGCGCTATTCGGCACGTGATCTGGCCGTATGGCGCGCGCACCAGTTAGGTATTCCTATCGTCCTGGGTTCGGCCACACCGTCGCTGGAAACCTGGCACCACGCGCAGTCCGGTCGTTATCGCAAACTTGAATTACGGGAACGTGCGGTCAGGAATGCGGTGTTGCCAGTGGTACGACTGGTGAATATGGAGCATGACAAGCCGACCGAAGGGCTGACTTCAACGCTAATCAGCGCACTGAAGCTGCGCTTACAGCGCGGTGAACAATCGCTGTTATTCCTGAACCGTCGCGGTTACGCGCCGGTGATCGCCTGTGATGCCTGCGGCTGGGTCAGCAACTGCACGCGTTGCACGTCGTTCATGGTGTTGCACAAGCCGGAAAGCCGTCTGCGTTGTCATCATTGCAGCCTGGAATTGCGCATTCCCAAATCCTGCCCAACCTGCGGGAATGTCGATTTGCAACCGCTGGGCCGTGGTACGCAGCGTCTGGAAGAAGGGTTGCAGGCGATGTTTCCGGAGGCGCGGGTGTTGCGCATTGATGCAGACTCGACGCGCCGCAAGGGCAGCGCCCAGACGGCGTTCGACAGCGTCCATCGGGGCGAGGTCGATATTCTGATCGGCACGCAGATGGTGGCCAAAGGCCATGACTTCAAAAATCTGACGCTGGTTGGCATCCTGAATCCCGACACCGCGCTGTTTTCGCACGATTATCGCGCCAGCGAGCGTCTGTTTGCGCAGCTGATGCAGGTCGCCGGGCGCGCCGGCCGTGCTGCACAAAAGGAGGGCGGTAGCGCCAGCGAAGTGCTGATTCAGACGCGTTATCCACAGCATCCCTTGTATTCGGCAGTGATCGCGCACGATTACGATCACTTTGCCAGCGCGCTGCTGGAAGAGCGGCAGCAAGCGCACTTACCGCCGTATATCTATCAGGCGCTGTTGCGCGCTGAAGCCAAAGAACTGGAAACCGCCATCGACTTCCTGCAACAGGCGGCAACCTGCCTCGAACATGGTGGCATTACGATGAACGATCCAATTCCGATGACCATGACCCGGGTCGCCAACGTGGATCGCGCGCAGCTGCTGATTGAGTGCCCATCGCGTCCGGCATTGCAGGCATTCTTAACCGACTGGATGGCGGTATTGCGGACGATCAAGACCCGTGCCAAGTGGTCGCTGGAAGTCGATCCGGTTGATATTTGAAATTGGAGCGTTAGTTTAAGAATTTTCCTACAGCCATGAGCCGCACGATTCGCCTAACCTGATTTCCATGACAACAGATCGTTAAGGCGGAAACGAAGCCCGATTGGAAATCGTATCCATTTGATATGAATTGAGGTGATCGTTTGATCCTTGATCCTCATCACTTTATTTTAGGGAGGGGCATGCGAAAGATTATTTTAGCCGACGAGCATCCCGTTATTATTGCTGGTGTGCGCGCGTATATCGACCGGGTTCCAAATCTTTCAGTTGCGGCTATCGCAACTTCCACCGATCAGTTAGTGGCCCGATTGGCGGATACCAGATGTGATGTTTTGATAACTGATTTTTCGATGCCGATGCAGCGCATGTGCGACGGCTTTTCCCTGCTGTCGTACGTCAGACGACGTTACCCGGATGTGTGTTTGATTGTCCTCACCATGAACAGGATGCCCGCCGTGCTGTATCAGATCATCAAATGCGGCGTAGACGGCTTGTTGCACATGAATGATGAAATTGCCGAAATCAGGGATGCGATTGAAGGCGCCTCAAGTAATTCACGCTACATCGGCACGTCAGTGCGCGAGATTTTGCGTTCCGGCCCGCTGGGAAAAATGCCGACACCACGGGAAACCGAAGTATTGAGAATGTATGCAGACGGCCACAGCATGCATGAAATCGCCACCCGCCTGAACAAAAGCGTCAAAACGGTTGGTTTGCAAAAATCTGCGGCGATGAAAAAGATGGGTCTGAAGAATGACATTGAACTTGGGCGTTACTCACGTGGCGGCATCGAACCTCTCGAGATTAATTTATTGGCACCTCCCAGCTGATTTCGCCTTGCTGATGCCGGCAAAATCCTCTAAAAACCGACTGAAGTCGCTATACTTGGAGGAATCGCCGCATCAGGCAGCCAGGAAGTTAGAATCAAATGAACAGCATCAAGCAAGACGCCGCGTCCAACAGCCTGCCACAGTCCAAGCACGAAATTCGGCCCGGCCAATCGATTGAACTGTTAAAGGAGCTGCATATCCTGACCCGTGACGGCAAGCTGAATCAGGACAGTCGTCGCAAGCTCAAGCAGGTGTATCACCTTTATCAGTTCATCGAACCCTTATTGCAGGAAATCCAGCAAGAGCACGCCGGCGTCCAGCTGGTCGATCACGGTGCCGGAAAATCCTATCTGGGTTTTATTTTGTACGACTTGTTTTTCAAGACGCTGACCGATGGCTCGCATATTTTTGGCATTGAAACGCGCGAAGAGCTCGTCAAAAAATCGCAGGAGTTGGCGCATAAGCTGGAATTCCCTGGCATGTCGTTTCTCAACTTGTCGGTCGCCGATTCGACTGAGTCCGCTTTGCTTCCCGCACGTATTGACGTTGTGACGGCATTACATGCATGTAATACCGCCACTGATGATGCGATACAGTTCGGCTTGAAAAAGCAGGCCCGTTTCATGGTGTTGGTGCCATGCTGTCAGGCAGAAGTAGCATCGGTATTGAAGAAAAACAAGGGAAAATCCCTGACCAAAGAAGCGCTTACAGAAATTTGGCGGCATCCGCTGCATACGCGTGAATTCGGCAGCCAGATCACTAACGTGTTACGGTGTCTTCAATTGGAAGCGCACGGATATCAGGTCAGCGTGACGGAATTGGTAGGTTGGGAACATTCGATGAAAAACGAATTAATCATCGCTACCTACAAGGATTTACCACGCAAACGGCCTACCGAACGCTTGCGGGAAGTGCTGCACACTCTTGGTCTCGAAGAAATGCAGGCGCGATTTTTTACTGCGCCTGACGCGTAGGCGTAGTCGCCGACGTCGCAAGAGTTTGAACCGGTATTAGCAGGATGGGACGTCTCGAGAGGGACGTCACATATGGCGTCACCCAATAACCGCTCGCAGAATCGCATCACATTTTTTCGTAGCAGCGGGCGTCTACCATCGTACAACCTAACCAAGGAGAGCGAAATGACGAAGGCAAGCGGCTCACATGCAGTGAAAGAGTTCACTAAAGCCCCATTGACCGAAGAAGGCTTGACCGAGACGGTGCAGAGAATTCAGGCGGGTGCCGACGAATTCGGCCTGCTGAGTCATCCCGGGCGTGTAGCATTGATCCAGAAAGTCACCGAGCAATGGGAGCAGGATTTCGTTGCCGGTTTCCACATTTCCGATGACCTTGCCAAAGCCGGGGAAGATTATGCAGCGATCGAGCAGGGCGATAAGTACCCAAGTCTTTCCGACTCTGTGCGTGAAGCCTTATTAAAGCGTTTCGACGATCGCTATGGTGACGGTGGCCCGCGCCAATGGCGGGACCTGAATGGCGCTTAGGCGCCCGTTCTGAGTTCCAAGCGATAATATTATGGAGCCCGATGGGGCTTTGTCAGATTAGTACGACCAGGCGGCGCAACGCTGCTGGGCCGTTTTGCGTAAGCCCTGTTATAAGCAACCATCCATTAACAAACCACTACCTTGTTTTGAGGCGGTCTTGCCTCGTGCTCATTGCGCAACTTGCACCTGGAAAGTCAACGCGGTTTGACTGCCCGGGGCCAGCGTCCCCGTTAACGTCCACTGTAAGCTACCCTGCCCGCCCACCGCGGGCTGCGTATTTACGCTGCAGGCTGTCAGCCCGGTCGGCAGCGAGGCGGGAGCCGGGCCAGGCCAGCACTGCCGAGTGATCGTCTTGGGCGGCGATCAGAGGCGTGCCCGCGGCGCGGTTTCGCCCGCGCGAGCCTTCAGGTGCATTTGGGGGCCACGATGGCGTTGATGGGCTGGAGGGGGATGAGCGCTCGCACAGTGAGCTACACATTCGGTCCCAATCTGACACCAGGCTGTCACCAAAAAACTTGCATTCATGCGAGTTGACGGGGGTTCTGCAGGGCCGACTAGTTATTGACCTTGACCTGATAGGTCACGGGCAGCTGCCCGCTGGGGGACAGCACACCGGTGAAGGTCCACTCCACAGTACCCGGCGCGCCCACGGCGGGCTGCACGCTCACGTTGCAGGCAGTAATCACGTCTGGCAATGCAACCGGACAAGCCGCCGAAAGATAGGTGGTGAAGGCCGGCGTAGCGTCGTTGATGACCAGCGTGGACAGCGGCACGCTGCCGTTATTCACGGCCGTTAGTGTGTACTGCAGGGTATCGTTCGGGTTGGCATTGACTGTTGTGCCGGCTGGTCCACCCTGCGTGATGTTGCTCACGCGCTTGGTCAACGCCAGCGCACTGGACTCACCCACTGTAGTGACATCAATGACGGTGAGCAACACAGTTGCGCTGGCAGTGGTGTAAGTAGCGCTGAGCGTGGTCGTGTTCTGCGCCCCCGGCGCAATTCCTGCCGGAACGAACTGCTTGACGACAAGGCAAACCGTCTGCCCGGCTGTGAGCGTGAGGGCTGCGGTGATAATCGGCTCCGCAGCATCAAGCGCCCCATTGCAGTCGCTGTCGCGGTAAAGCACCTGACTCCAGGGCCAGCCGGTGGGCATGGCGGCGTTGGTCAGTGCGAAGGCGGCCTGCCCGCCTTTGCCGGCATAAAAAGTATGCGCGTAGAACACGACCGTGCCGGGCTTCGCCGTCTGCGCGCCATTGGGGGCTAGCCTGTTGGGTGGCGGCACGCCAAAGTTGCTAAAGGTACAAATGATCGCGGTATCGGCAGGATTAATCGTCAAATTGACTCCTGAAAGTGGCGTGGTGTTACCGCTACAAGACAAGCTGGAGGTGTAATTGGCACTGCTCGTACCTGCCCCCAAGGTTTCAATGACGGTTCCTGTTTCACCGGCATAAACAGTTGTTGCACTGCCCGTACCCGTGTTATTTCCGCTACTCGTGGAAAGACCTGAAGTAGCGTTATTGGTGAGGCCGGAACTGGTTATGGTCGCAGTGTCCCCGCTGACTGCGTCAACCCAGGTTTTTCTCAAAATTAAAGTGGCGCTTTTTCGGGTATTGGTGAAAGTACACGCAATAACGTCATTATTGACTGGCGTAAAACTAACACTCGTGCCTGTGCCTGAAGTAATGGTCGTGCCGCCTGTCCCGCTGTTGGTGCAGGCGTAGGTAGTCGTGTAATTGCCTAAATTCGTTGCCGGTGTGGTGGATGCCGCTGTTTCCGACAGGGTTATCGCAGTGCCCGCTGTCCCAACCAGCGATACGGGAGTCGATGTTACCGATGTTCCGGCGCCCGTCGTGGTCACCGAAGTGGTTCCTGTTATCGCCAGGATGAACTGATCCGTGCTGTTAACACGTCCGCCGCCCGCAGCGCTGATGGTTTTGCTCAAACTGACCCTGGGCTTTGGCGTATTGGTATAAGTACAGGTAATATCATCGCCCGCAACGGGTGTAATGCTGGAGCTGGTGGTGCTTGCGTTATTGGGCAAGCTGGAATTGAGCGTATAGCCCGTCGTGCCGGACAGGGCATTGGTACATGTCAGGACAGTGGCGTAATTGCTCAATGCAGTGGTGCCGGCAGCTACGTCCGCCAAAGTCAATACTGCTCCAGGGCTACTGTAAAAAGTTGTGCTTGCACTTGTGCCTGTGCCGGAAGTCGTGGCTGATGCAGCTCCTTGCAAAGTACCGCCACCGCTTGCATTCACGGTAAATTGATCCCCACTGCTCACGCGTCCGCCGACAGTTTTATTCAGCGTAATTCTTGCGCTTTGTTTGTTGGTCAATGTGCAGCTTGCTGCACTATTGGCAAGACTTAAATTGGCAGCAATACTGCGATTTGCCAGGCTGGTTGTGATCGAAGGGGAACCCGTGACAGATGAGCAATTAATCGCATTGGCTGTAGACTCCCAACCTGTTGTTGCTGCTTCGGTAATCGTTAGCGTTTGACCAGCCGTGGTTGCATTAATGAAAAAGCGTACGGTTTGACCTCCTGTGATAGAGACAGTCACCGTATTGGTTGGCTGATTTCCTGAACTATTGTCAGGTGTATAAGTGGTACCAACCAATGCAGCTACTTTAGAACCAACGGGTCCAGTTGCCGTGTAGGTAAAAGACTGCGCGGTATTACCCGCAGGCAAGGTTGCTTTGGTCACATCAACATAAGCGCCGACCTTAACAGGAATTATTCCACTGATCCGTGCTGTGCCAGCATTACATTTGGAAGGAGCGCCATTTGAGACATCGGCGGGTCCTGTACAGACACTGCTTTGATTTTGCCAGTACGTAACCACATAAGGCATTGTCAATTCACCTGTTGCAGTATCTCCAGCACAGAGAACCTTAATTTCATCAATAGTTGTTGTTGCCACACCGCCAGCTTGAAAATCACCACAGCTATCACCGTCAACGTCATTCCAAGGCGATGGCGTTTTCGGAAATGTTGCCACTGAACAAATGTTGCCCGCTGTGGTAGCCCGTGGATCGTTACCTTGCTGACCCACAAAAAAACCGATATTCATGCGTTGAGCATTAGTACCGGAAAGTCCCAACTCCACTTTAAAATTGAAAGCGCTACCTGCAACGCAAAAAGCCGGCGTACTCGGCGCAGCGCTGAAAACAGGGGCCACAGTGAATTCACCAGCTGTGCAAGTGGTGTTGCCCGAGCGAAAGCCCACGCATGAGAGATCTTTTATTGCCGCGGTAGTGAATGCCAAAACCGAAGAAGAACCCAGCAACAAAACCAACAAACCAAGCGCCTGAACTATTCCTCTTCGCTCGCTGCTTTTTCTGGTGTCATGATTTTTTGAAATGCTTAAATGCGTCTTAATGTTTTTCAAAAAACAAATGACGTTATAAAAATATGAAAAATAGCTAATTTTAAAAAAATAGATCATTACTGAATCCTGAATCCGTGATTGATCGAGGCGAGCGCGAACAGGCGTGCCAGCTTGGGACGGGAGTCGGGTCATGGAAGATGTGTTCATCATTGCATTGTCACGGGGCTGGCCTGCAGCGGCTGGGCGTTGTTGCGCGGCTTGAAAAGGTTTTCATCGAACTTGAAGCGCAGCCGCAGATAGAAGCCGCGCTGGGTATAGTCCTCACCAGCGAGGTCGCGGTCGGTGAAGCCCTTGACGTTGTAGCCCACCGACAGCCACAGATTCTTCATCACCAGGTAACCAACCTCGGCGCCGACCGCCTGCTGGCGGCTGGACCCGCCATTGCCGCCGCATTCGATGTAGTACTGCACTCCGGCGTCCCATTTGCTGTTCAGATCCCAGGTGGAGCGGCCGCCGAGGATTTGCGCGGTGTAGCTGCTGGTGATGCCGCCGCTATAGTCGGTCGCCAACTTGACGCCATAGCGGCCGTTGAGCAACCAGTCGGCGTTGGGTTGGTAGTTGGCGTGCATGGAAAAAATGTTCGCCGCTTCGTCGATATTCTGGCCCACACCCAGGGTGCTGTTCCGGTTGCGCTTGACCTCCACCCGTGCCAGGGCATTCCAGGCATCGCTGTCGGCCGGACGGTAAGCCAGGCCGAACTGTGCCTGGCTGAGGCGTATCGCACCGCTGGCTGCGACGGCGTTGGTCTGTTGGTTGTAGCTGCCGCGGGTCAGAAAGGTGACATCCGGGTTGAGCTTGGCGGCCACACCCACGGAGGACAACCAGGTTTGCGAGGTGGCCGATTTGCTCCACTCCAGGCGGGTAGAGCCTTTCCAGTCGGGGTTGGCAGTGTATTCCAGCGCGCCGGTCAGGGCGGTAGCTTTGTCGCTTACCACGCCAGAGATCGGATGCACCTGCTGAATGCTGGTGCTCAGGCCCAGACCGGGGGCCAGATGCCAGAGATTGCGCAGGCCGACGGCGGCTTCGGCACTGCGGCCATCGATGCCGTTGCCGACCCGGTATTCGTTGAACAGCTGACCGTCTTTCATGTAGGTGGTGTCGATGCCGCCTACGGTGGCGTAGTTCTGCTGGCTGGGGCTGAGGCCGTAGTCGCCGCTCAGACTGTTGCTGGTTTGGTGGGTGGCGTAGAGCTTGGTCTCGGGCGCGACTTGATAGGTCGCGCCGATGGTGGTGGCCTTGCGGTTGCCGTCGTCCAGCGCCTGCTCGTATTGTGCAAAGGCGTTGGCCTTGGGCACGCCGGGTACCGGGCTGTCCAGCCGCGCGCGCGCGCTGGTGTAGGCGTTCGGTACTGCGCCGGCCGCCAACGGCTGAGTCGGCTGCGCATTGGCGTCGACATGGCGCAGGCTGGTGGTGAGCTTGACGTTCAGCGGCAGGCTATGCTCGATGCCGATCGACTCGCCTTCACGCGAGGCCCCGCCGGCAACGCTGGTCGGTGCGCCCGCCAGCGGAATGCTCGATGGCGTCTGAATCACGCCGCCCGACGTGGTGGTTTTCAGGGCCTCGACCACCAGACGGTTTTTGTCGTCAATGGCGTAGCCGATCTTGGCACCGTATTCCGCCGCGCCTGCCGTGTAAGTGGAGCTGGGGTTGCTAAAAGTGGGGTCGGTCTGCACTGCATACACCCGGGTCTGCAGCCGCGGGTCAGTGTGGCGCAATTCGATGCGACGCGCGTCACCGGTCCCCAGCAGATCGGATTGCGACTGCGCCAACTCGCCGACCAGGGTGGTGTCGGGGGTGAGATTCCACAAGAAGTTGCTACCGCGCAGGCTTTGCTGGTTGGTGGGGTTGGCATCGCGTATATAGGTGCCGCCCAAGGTGAAGCCGTCATTGAGTTTTTCGCGCAGGTCGATGCCGCCGACCCAGAAGCGCGGACCGCCGGAGCTGATCTCGTAGGTAACGCGGATAGTGATCGGGTTGAGGTTGGCGTCCAGGCTGGGAACCGGCGCCTTGAACAGGATCTGGCCGGTGACGGGCTCGATAGCGTAGTCGGTGAACTGGGTCAGCGGCACGGCGGTCAGGACGATGGACGGCTGGTTGCGGTCGCGGGTGATGATGTTCACCTGTTGGCTGTTGATCACCCCGTTGAGTTTGCTCAACCGGTAAGGGCCGGAAGTGCCGTTGGCCGGAATTTCGTCGATCGCCTGCGTCGAGTCGGTATAGCTGGCGAAGCCGTCCACGGTCAGGCTTCCCTCCTCGATGTGCGTCTTGGCGCCGTTCAGGGCGCGGCTGTACTGGGTAAGCACGCGGGCCGGGTTATCGCTCTGGGTACTGTAGTCGCCGTAGAGGCCGTAGGAAGTGCCATGGTCGAGGCGCACATACAGCTTGCCGGTGGATTGCGCGTCGTAGCCTTTCACGGAGGAGTCGCCGTAGACCGGGTAGAACTGGTCGGGCTGAATGTCGCGGAACAGCGCGGTGTCGCTCGGCTTGTCGGAATCATAGGCCAGGGTCAGCAGGCTGGAACCCAGGACTTTGCCCTTGAGGTACAGCGAGGAACGCGCCGCGGCGCTGTCCTTGCCGTTGGCAAAGCTGCGCGACGCGCTTTGAATTTCGCGCTCGAAAGTGTCACCGCTTTGTGTCTGCGCCAGGGCGTTGGCGTTGATATTGCGCAAACCGAGCAAGCCTTCCACGATGCCGACGGCGACCATAGGGCGCAGATTGGGCAGGAAGGTGAGCTCGGATTCGGCCCGCACCGCGCCGCTGCTGATGCGCAGCGTTGCCTTGCCGGGGCTGGACGGTGGCTGCAGGGAAAAGTGGCCGACCCCGCCTTCGACAAATACCTGGGTGCCGGGCTCCTTGAGGTCGAGGTCGGGCGTCTGCCATTCGCCCTGGCTGGATTCGAGCGTCAGCGCTGTGCGCGAGGTGATGGGTACGCCCTGAGCGTCCAGCAACTGCACGGTGACTTCAACCGGCGTCTGGCCGTCGGCGCTGGCTTGCAGCGGTGCCTCGATCTTGATTTGCGCCAGCTTGCCCGGAGCGATGATGTGGATGGCGGTCGCGCCGCGGGTGTTGCCGAAGGCGTCCACTGTCGCCACGGCAAGGATGTTGTCGCCCGGCTTGAGGTCGACGCCGATATAGTCCCAGGCGGTGACGCCCCGGCTTTCAAGACCGCTCTGCTCGCCGACCTGCTTGAGGCTGAGTTCCCGCCCGTTGACCGTGAGCCGCAATTGCGCGCCCAACGGACCTTTGACACGCACCCGGGTCTGATCGGTAGGCATGACCTGGCCGTCGTGCAGATCGATGAAACCGACTTGCGGGGTCAATGTGGGCAGCAGGCTTTCGAGCGTGGCCGGTGGGGTTGGTGCGGCCGGTGCGACTGGCGTATCAGCGGTCAGTGCTGCGCTTGCCGTCGCCACCGCGCCGGACCGTGGCGCAGCCTGCTGACCGATGACGCCACTCGACAACAATGTGCGGGCGTCGATCACGGCGGCAGGCTGGAGGTTGATGTGCGCAGTCGCGGCTTGGGTGATTTCGGTGGGCTGGTTTTGCATCGCCTTGCGGCGCGCGCCAATCTGTGCGCGGACCTGCTGGGAGCATTCGAGGACGGCGAAGTCGGCTTTGTGCAGTTCGCCGTTTTGCAGATCGACAAATTGACTGGCCGGGTCTTCGGCGTTGCGGTTGTCCAGAATTTCCAGGGTCGCGCCCTTGGGCATTGTCGTATTGTCGACCTTGGCCACATAGGTGCGCGGGGTGAGTCCATACAGGCTGTACTTGCCTTCGCTATCGGTCACGGCGTACATACCGTTATCGAGGAAGATGCGCACGCCCGGAATGCCGGGCTCGCCCGGGTCCTGGACGCGGCTGGCATTGCAATCGGCAAACACCTTGCCGAACACATAAGCCTTGTTGGAGAACACGCCACCGCTGACCTGCACCTTGGCGGTCGCCTGGTTGGAGCGCGTGACCCCGCTGACCACCTGCGCGGTGTTGATGCCATTCCCCGATTCCCCGCCCGGGCCGATACGCACGCGGTAGGTGAGCACGGGCTGGCTGCTGGACGCGATGGTGCCGATACCGAACACCAGCGCCGGGCCCGCGCCGCCGACGGGGTCGGCCAGCGGCGCGCCGTTCAGACGCGCGCTGCCCTTGACATAGGCAAAGCCCGCCGGCAGGTTATCGTTGACCACAGCAGCCGTCAGGCCGCTGCCGGTAATGCTGCTGGCATTGATGTTGATGCTGTAGTTCACAAAATCGCCCACCTCGGCGACGGATTTGGACGCTATTTTCTGGATGAACAAGCCGCCTGCCGCACCGATGTCCAGCGGGACGTCCACCGTCACCGGCCCACTGCTGCCGGTCACGCTGAACATTCCGCCATACGAGCCGGTGACGCTGATGCTGCGCCCGGCCGGCAGCAGGCCAGCCGGCAGCTTGGATGGAAAAGCATAGCCATTGGGTGGCGTGACCAGCAGCCGGTAGGTGCTGGCGGGAACGAAGGGGAAGTTGTAGCTGCCGTCGCTCCCCGTGACCGTCGTGCTAGGTGCGGACGTCACGCCGTCGGCTTGAAATACCTTGGCCGGACCGCCGGGATTGCCGCCGTTGCCCGCGCCGGTAGTGTCGATCAGTTGCACCGTGGCGCCCGCAATCGCGGCATTGCTCTTGCTGTCGAACACCACGCCGGAGGGGTCGATCAACACGGTAGTGGTGACCGTGCTGCTGCCGCATCCAGCCATGCTGGCGGTCACGCGGTCGTTGCGCAGCAACTCCAGAATGCCGTCTCCCGAGGCCACGACATGGATTGCCGCGTTTGCCGTCGGGACATTCGGCTGGATGCGGAAGATGCCGGTATTCGCTGCGGTTTCGGTGGCCGTGAAGGTTTCGGAGTCGCCCGTCAACTGGCTGGTGAGCGTGACTGGATGGGTAAGGATGGTCGACGGAGCGGTATTGCACTGCGCAGCATTGATCTGCACAAACAGCGGTGCGTCCAGCGCAGCCTGCTGCGTCGGCGTGCTGTAGGTATTGCTGCTGTAAAAGGTGATAGCGGGCGGCAGCGCGGACAGCGGCAATTGCACCTGATTGGACGCCGCCGTGAAGTTCGCTCCTTGCGTGCTGAAGTCGGCATAGCCGGTGTTGGTGAGCGTGCCGGAGGCATTGCTGTTTACGGTCACGCTGAAACTGCCGACCAGCACGTTAGAAACCGCCGGGGTGCCCAGCCCAGCCAGGCTAGGGATGGCCCAGGCAACGGCATCCGGGCTCGGAGGGGGCGGCAGCGCCGTCACATAACTGCCGGCGGGATCGCCCAAACGGTGATACAGCAGCTGCACCCCGGGCGTACTGGAACTCAGGCTGGCAAAGGTCGTGTTGGCGGGGATCGGGTCGTGCAGCACAAACCAGCTGGCCTGGGCGCCGTCGACGGTGATCAGAACCGGACCGGCAGGGCCATTGCCAGTGTTGCTGGCTGTCAGGGTATACGCCAGCGCACCGCCGCGCACCGGTGTGGAGGTGGAAGCGCTTTTGGTAACACTGACTGCCGGACCGCTAACGATGTTGATGGTGTCTGTATTGCTGGCGGAGGAGGCTGCTTGGTTCTGGCTGATGCCCCTCCGGATCTGGCTGGCGGTGGCGGTGACGAGAATCCGGGCGGCCTGTCCGACGCTGGCCGATGCCGGCACCGTGCCCACTACCAGCACATTCAAGATCGCCCCGGGCGCCAGCGTGACGGTGCCGCCGCTGGCAAGTACCGGCTCGCCCGGGTCGGCCACACCGTTACCGTTCACATCTTGAACAATCGTCAGGCCAGTGGGGACGAAACTGCCTCCTGCGCTACTCAGGCTGAGCACATAAGTGGTACCGACATTACCGGTGTTGGTGATCTGGTGGGACAGCGTAAAGCGCGTGCCGGGAGCGCTGCTAACGTTTTGATTGCTCGTGAGCAGTACGGCCCCCAGCGGCTGCACGATGGTGGCCACCGTGTTGGAGGTGAGACGGACGTTCAGGCCCGTGGCGCTGTCGACGAAGGAACCCGTTGCAGTGTTGGTCACTGCGCTGCCCGCCGGTGGCGGCGTCGCCTGTACCCAGCCAGCCAGCAGCAAGAGCGCCAGGAAGGCGCTCAGGTTGCGGGCGATGGAGGCGAACAGACGGGTCATGCGCGGATGCCATAGTTGTGAACGCAAGAAATCGGGATGCGTAACTGATGGCTGCGCACTGTGGAATTGCAATGCGCAGCCATCAGGGAGGGCTTGCGCCCTCCCTGCACCAGGGGCCTGGCCCCTGAGGATTACTGCTGAATCTTGACGCCGAAGGTAACTACGGCGCTCTGACTCGGAGCCAGCGTGCCGATCGTGGCGGTGACGGTGCCGGCCGCGCCGACTGCGGGTGTCGGCGGCGTGATCACGCCCACCGAGGTGGCCGGCGCGGTACTCAGCGCGGTATACGCCGGGGTGGCGTCAGAGACCGTCACGCCAGTGGCATCCGCTGAACCCACGTTCTGTACCGTGATCTGGTAGTCGATACACGCCCCCGGCACCGCACCTGCAGTGAGAGTGGCCGTGCTGTAGACGCCGCCGGTCGGAGTGCCCGAGCAGGTCGGATCCAGACCTTGGGTTTTGACTAGAGTGACATTGCCGGCGATCACCGTAATGCTGTCGGTTGCCGGAACAGCAGTCGGCGCGCTGTTGCTATAGGTGCCGTTGGCCGTGGTCGCGGTCGCAGTGGTGGTGTTGACCACGCCTGCCGCCACACCTGAAGGTGCGATCACCTTGTCAAAAATGGTGATGGATTGCCCCAGCGCCAGACCGCCAGGCAACACGCCCTGCAAACCTGTCGCGGGAATCACCGGGTCGGTGCTATCGAGTACGCCGTTGCCGTTGGCATCGTAATACTGGACCGAGGTCCAGCCGGCTTGCGAGTTGGTCGCAGGCAAGGTGATGGTAGACACCGTACCGTTGCCTTCCAGCACATTGCCGGTGTTGGTCAGGGTATGGCTGAATACCACCGCGCCGCCCGGGAACACTTGCCCGGTATTGTTCGGCGTGTAGGTGAGCGAGCGCACGGCGTTCACGGTCACTGCGTCGTGGACGGTATCCTGCGCACCGGTGGCCGGTGACAAGGCGCGGAAATACAGATCGGCGGTGCCTGCAGCGAAGCCCGCCGGCACAGAAACCACCGCACAGACGGTGGCGCTGCTGCCGATGTTGACCGTGCCGGTATTGGTGATGCTGGCGCCGGTAGTGGAGCAGTTGCCCGAACCGCCGTCGGCCTTGAAATTCACCGTCCAGCCGACCGGCAGGGTTTGACTGGCGAAGATGGATGACGTGCTGGCGCCCAGGTTGTAGGTGTCAGGAATCGGGCCGGTGTTTTTGGTCACCACTACGAAGGTGGTGGTAGTGGCCGGGTTGGTGGCGTTGGTCACCACCGCTGAGCCTTCGGGGCCGGGGCCGACGCCAAGCGGCGCGGTGTTGGTCACGTCGACCGAGGCGGATGTCACGGCCGTCAGTGTATCGACCGCAGCCGCAGCTTTGGTCGAATCGACTGTCGACGTGGCAGTCTTGTTCACGGTGAAAGGACCGGTGCCCGAGGCGCTCGCCGGCAGCACAGCCTTGACCACGACGGTGTAGCTTGCACCCGCAGCCAACGGCCCGGTATCCGCGATGCCATCGCCATTGGTATCGACCAGCGGGGTGACGCCGTCACTCTTGTACAGCACGAAGCTGGTGCCGGACGGGAAGTTTCCAGCCGACAAGCTCATGTTGAACGTGTCGGTGCCGTTACCGGTATTGGTGACTACGTTGGGGAAGGTGACCGTGCTACCAGGATTGGCACTGGCCACGGTGGCGCCCGTGATCGTCACGTTGGCGGTTTGGGTCACGCTGAACGGAACGGCATTCGACGCGCCATTGGCCGTGCTGCCGGAGCCGTCGTTGTACGATACCAAAGCGGTGTTGTTGATCGTTCCGGGGGACGTTGCGGCGGCTACATTGACCTTGAAGCTAATGGTGCCGGATTGGCCGGGCGCCACGTTGCTGATGATCGCCGTCACCGTACCCGCGGTGGTGACACCGTAGTCGTAGGTGATTTGATTCGGTGCCGAGCCATATATATGATTGGCATCGGTCAGGGCGGTCGCCCCGGTGACACTCCACAGGCCCGAATTGGCTACCTCGGTCAACCCCGCCGGGATCGCATCCGTGACCTTGACACTGGTCGCGGTGCTGTTACCCGTGTTGGTATACGTCAGGGTATAGGTGTAGGGACCGCTGCCTGCGGCACCCGAACTCGCGCTCATCGACTTGGTGAGGCTGATCACCGCATTGGCAGTGACCGTGGTGGTGTCGGTGTTGCTGGCGCTTTGAGCAGGGGTGAAACTACTGGCTCCTGTTACGGTCAGGCTGTTGCTTTGCCCCGAGGTGGCCGTGGCCGGCACTGTGGCGGCGACGATGAACTTGAACGTCGCGCCAGCCGCCAGCGCACCGCTGGAGGTGATTGCCGGGCCGGTGGGCTGACCCGAGCCGTTGTCGGCGTAGATCGTGATACCGGTCATGTTGAAGGCGCCGCCGCCTGCGTTCACAGCAGTCAGTGCAAATGTGTCCGCGCCATTGCCGCTGTTGGTCAGGATATGCGGGTAGTACACGGTACTGCCCACCGACGCGGTTTTGGTGCCATTGGCCGTCAAGGTCAGGCTGGCGACTTGCTGCACCACCGTCTGCACCGTATTGGATGTAACGGTCCGGCTGGCGCCCGAGCCGTCGGTGTAGCTGGCGGAGGCCTGGTTACCGATGGAAGTGCCAGCAGCGGGAGGGGTGGCGAACGCCGCGTTGCCGGCAAGTGCCAGCAAGAACGCGAGGGCCAGACCGACAAGCCAGTGGATGATGGAGCCGGGCGGCCGCAAGGCGACTTGGAGGCTCGGATAGGTGGCGCGCATAGTGGGGTAATCCTCTCGTGATTTCAAAAAAGGTTTTGCTTCAATCGGCGGGTTGGGTGAAAAACGATATTCAGGGCTTTGTCGCGCCAGATCCGAGTGGCGGATTGACGCGCACGCGTAGGCTGATCACGGCGTCCTTGCCTGAGGCGATGGTGCCGACCTCCCAGCGCAGCGCACGGTAATCGGCCAGCGCAACCGGCTCTTTTCGGGTTGTGCCGTCCGCCAGCTTGATGCTGTGCATGAGTGGCATGGGGGCAAAGTTCACGTTGTCTGTGGATGCCTGGGCATTGCCCGGTTTGGCGCTGTCAGCCAGCAAGGTGGTGCCCACGGGTATGGGGAGCGTTGCCTGAAGGTGATCGACGGCACTTTTACCCGCATTCGAGTAGGTTGCGCTGTATTCCACCACATCACCCGGCTTGGCCTGCGCAGCGGGCTTGAGCACCGCTTTGCCATCGACCAGCTCCACCCGGCTAACTGTCAGTTTGGAGGTGACGCTGGGGGTCTGGGCCAACGCAGCCTGGCTCAAGGTCAGGCTGGCTGCGACGATACAAAGAACAAAAAGCTGTTTCATGAGCATTCACAATCAAAGTTTACCTGCACAGCCAACCCCCATCCTGGTGCATCGCCGTGCGCGGTACTGTGTTTGCTCAAAGACAACAATAAAAGTAGTTGTCAGGTCAGTCACGCGTACAGCCAGCAGCGGTTTCACTCAGCGCCCTTCATCGCCCTCCAGCTTCTCGCCTCGGCTTTGACAGGAACAACGTCGTGTGAAACTACAGATGAAGAGAAGCCACGGAGAGGTCGTAAAAGTTAAGGGGATTTCTTTTTTTACATGGCAGCCGATTATCCATAAGCTTGCTGAAAAAAAAGATGGCAGACGCATAACAATTAGATGTTTGTTTGTGAATTTTTGTTAATAGTTGTCTTCGTACAACACATGGCGCGTCGACAACGTGGGATTGACATTTAATTAGTTCATTTTTAACAATAATGAATTGTCATAGTGGTAATAAGCGATCAGCCGTGATTCGCAATTCTGGATTCTTTTATAACAAGATATTTTTGAGCACTGAAGGAACTGCCCAGACAGTGCGCGGGGTCGCAGTTGGCCCTGGCAGCAGTTCAAGCGTGCATGACCACTACGAGGGATTTGTGCTACTGGTTGCGGAGTTTGAGGCGACGGAGAAGACCGGCCTGATGAAGATCGTCTTTTGTTGTAGGGAAAACCAAGCGGGAAAATATGCCTACATATTCATGCGGGTTTGTGCATATCCGCTGTTAATTTTGGGCGAGTTTTCTGCGTGATCCAAGTAGATTGATCTATCTTTTACGATAGCGAGTGGCTGTATGGCGATGGGATCGCCATACAAATTTTGTATTAAAAGTTTTTACTTGGGCAGAAAAGCCCTGACGAACAACGCGCTTACCTTGCTGTTCGCCACGTTTGGATAGGATACCAATATTATTTTGTGTCAATTGAACGTCATTTTGACAAATTTTTGCAATGACTTAATTTTGGGCAACACGAATTACCGAAATCCGGCGGAGAGCCTTGATTTTACTGGTGCGGCTGGCTGGAATCGAACCAGCGACCCTTGGCTTCGGAGGCCAATACTCTATCCACTGAGCTACAGCCGCATAAGAACAACAACGAAGAGGCATGAAGGATACCGTTTTTCTGCGTGCACGTCTATGTAATGTATTGCTTTGTCGTTCCAAATAGGGATTATTACGACTATAATCAAGGGTTTGGCGAGGGATCGTGCGCTGTTCGGGCTTTTTAAGCGCATCAGTATCTGCCCACCGGTTTTGAAAATTGCATTGAGGGAATCATGAGCGACGCACACAACGAAGAACAATCCGCAATCAAGACGCCAAAGCAACTGATCGTCGCTATTCTGGCGGGCTTTTTAGTCCCGATCATTTGTATCGTATTGCTGGTTCAATATGTAACCAATGCCCAGAAAGCCGGCGCTGGTTCAGAAGGTCAGACACCGGAAGCGATTGCGGCGCGATTGAAGCCGGTCGCCGATGACGGTTTTACTTTTAAAGATGTCAATGCACCGCGCGTATTTCTGACCGGCGAAGAAGTCTACAAGTCGACTTGCTCGGCCTGTCATGCTACTGGCGCCGCTGGCGCACCTAAATTTGGTGATGCCGGTGCCTGGAGCCCACGTCTTGGCGATGGCGAAGACAAAGTGATTGGCTACGCACTCAACGGTTTGCGCGCGATGCCTGCCAAAGGCGGTAATCCTGATCTGGACGATGTAGAGGTTGCCCGAGCAGTGGTCTTCATGGTTAACGCGTCTGGCGGCAAGTTCAAGGAACCGGCAATTCCAGCGCCAGCTGCATCGGCCAATACTTCAGCGAGTGCAACCGCCGCCCCGGCAGCTTCAGCCAAATAAGACTGG
Organism: Glaciimonas sp. OK215; assembly: GCF_057787885.1. NCBI lineage: Bacteria > Pseudomonadati > Pseudomonadota > Betaproteobacteria > Burkholderiales > Oxalobacteraceae > Glaciimonas > Glaciimonas sp. OK215. The sequence goes on along the minus strand of NZ_CM173544.1, from coordinate 5,877,878 downwards.
AAACAAGCGCAGTAAATTTGGATCAAAAAAGCCGACTCGTTGAGTCGGCTTTTTTGTTGGTATCAACGCAGAGGCAGCGGTCACTCTGCAACACTACATTATTGCGGGTGCTGCTGCTCAGCGACGTAAATTTCAACACGGCGGTTTTTTGCACGATTGAAATCGGTATCGTTGGACGCTACTGGCTCGTGCGAACCGCGACCTTCGATGCCAAAACGATTTGGCGCAATTCCGCGTGCGGTCAGATAGTTACGGGTGCTTGCGGCACGTTGCAACGACAATGGATCGTTGACTGCATCGCTGCCGGTATTATCGGTGTGGCCAATGATGGTGACAGTGGTTGCCGGATTCTCTGCCAGGGTCGAAGAAAATCGTTCAAGGATCGGACGGAAGTTGGATTTGATATTGGCGCGGCCGGTATCGAACGAAACATCGCTTGGAATCGCCAGTTTCAGACGATTATCCGCAGTCTGGCTGACTTGCACGCCAGTTCCCTGGGTAGCTTGTTCCATCGCCTGCTTTTGTTTTTCCATCTTGTTGGACCAGATATTCCCGGCAACTGCACCGATAGCGCCACCAATCGCTGCGCCGCCGAGCGCACGACCGCCACCGCCTGGACCAGTCACCGCGCCAAGCAGCGCACCGACACCAGCGCCAATACCGGCACCGGTTGCAGTGCCGCGTTGAGTATCGGACATGTTAGCGCAACCGGCGGTCGCCAAAGTTACAGCCAATGCCACGGTACCAAGCTTGAATTTATTCATTTTGTTTTCCTAATAAGTTAAGGCATCGTCTTCAAAGGGTACAGCACCATCTCCCTCGCTGCGGTGTGCGATTATTCCTCATCCACAGCTTTATTATTTTTACCGCTAAAGTATGTGGCGGCGCCGACGGCGGCAATCAGGACGCTACCAACGACCAGTGATTTGCGTAAAGAACGCTTTGATAACAACGACACCCCGGTCACCAACAAGGGCGTTAGCGATTGCAGGCGGGATGCCTTGAACAGGCCAGGATGTTTGGTAATCATTGAGTAGGCAATGCCGGCAACGCGCCCAAACAGGTTTTTGGTCAGGCCCCCATTCATGCTGGATCTGACCATATCGCGACACCTGATCATTTCAGCGCGAAATGTCGCGCCTTCCTGCAGCAGACGCAGTTTGCGTTCGGCCAGGGAACGCTTCCGATCGAAATTGGATTGATGGGTCATGTCAGGCCTTGTAGTCAAAGTAACGCATCTCGATCCCGGCGCAGTTCGTTCATGGTTTCAGGCAGGCCGATCCGGCCCTGGCATAAAATGGCGCGCACATATAGGCCCATGCCGATGGCTACCAGAGTGAATAGCGCAGCCAGAATCAGCAGTATTTTCCAGCCCAATGCATCCCAGGTGAGAGCGACCACCAGTCCACTCCAGAACGCCAATGCAAATAATAATGCGAGGATGCCGAGAGAAAACACCAGGAGCAGCTTGACGACATGCGTGCCGATTTCAGAGAACTCCAGTGCGGCGAGTTCAATGCGACTGATCACGAGTGCAAACATGTTTTTGGCGGTGCCGACCAGGCCGGTTATCAGGCTCGGTTGCGGAGGTGCAGTATGTTTTGTAGTGGAATGCTTGGATTGTTGTTGGTCCATGCTAGCCTGAAGGTTGCGTTGCGATTATTTACGGGAGATGATCAGGCCGAGCAGCAGGCCTATGGTGGCCGACACTGCGACAGCACCCCAGGGATTTTCGTGCACGTAGTCGTCGGTGGTGGCGGCAAATTCCTTGCCGGTTTCGATCGCCGCAGTGTGCACATTTTGTGCCTTGACGACGGCGGCATCGAGTAATTCCAAACCTTTAACGCGCAACTCTTCTGCTTTTTCACCGGTGCTCAACGCTGCTTCGTGGAACAAGTCTTGCGCGTCTTTCACCAATGTTCCGATGTCGCCACGGGTGGTTCTAATGCTGGACTTACGCATCATTGGACTCCTTGCTAATAAAATACCAGTATAACGAATAGATTTCTGAAAATCTGCCTGCCGTGGCATCGACTCCGCGTTATTGTCGTTGTGGATTCCCAAAGATGGCTCAATATGATCTGCACAACGGCATTTGGTTGCAATATTTATTTGGCAACGACGTAAATTTCCAAGCCGAACGCAATAACTGGTCGGATATGAGAAGTTTTCAGCCGATATTGGATATCGCGCAAACGCCCCGTGGCCTCGATCGCATGATCGTCAATATTCAAGCGTTGCTGGTCGAGGAAGCGTTCACGCTCTGCGCACCACCGAATAGACGGAGCGTAAGTCCTTGCTAATGATTCTTGGTACGTAGCTCGGCAATTGCTTCGATATTACCAATCTGGATAACAATTGGACGTAAGGCCATCGTCGGCTGTGTCGGGCGCCAGGCAAACAGCCATTCCCTTTGTGAGGCATTGCGCTGATTTTTCGTGAACGCTGCGCCCAGCACACTTTGCTTGCCATAAGAAATGGCGCCGTCGATACCGGTCCAGCTTGGCAGCACGCGTTGCGCTGCGCGATGGATGCGCTCGCCGAATTCTTCCGGATCATTGATCACCAGACAGCAATCGCTATGCGCAAATTCATCATATAGTGCATCGTCGCAAATGCTGCTCATGCTTAAGGTGAGCAACTGCGAAGCAGCGCGTGAGGAATTATGCAGATGATTAATTTGCAGGCTTTCGACCGGGGGGCGCAAACGGAATTCTCCGAGCGTTAATGCGCGCTCCAGCCATTGTCGTTCGGAGTAACGGTAAAGTTTGGGCGGGCGCTGATAATCTGCGGTTGACATGATGACCTAATATTATTGTTGAGACGGACGCTCAGTGCACATCAAGTGGCGAGCGACCTTGCCTGCAAGGTGAAAGCGCTAACTAAAAATGCGCTGAAATGTTAAAGATGGAGTTCGCCGCTGGCTTCCGGCTGATCGAGGTCGAAGCTGGACAGGGTGATTGGCGGTTTAACTTCCATTGTTGTTTCTCGTAAAAATAAGCGAATAAAAAAAGCGCAGCCGGAACGCATCGACCTGTTGCTGCAGAGATACCGGCATTGTCAGTGACATTCCGCGACGAGGTCCGATGGTAGGCGAGAAGCGTAGCAGAAGCAAGTCACCCCGGGATGTTGCCCGCTAGCGATAAAGATGGCTGTTATTGTTGCATCAACGGATCGCTACTCACCCAGTTGTGCTTCGGCAAGAGAGCGTAATTGAAACCGTCCATCATTGTTGAATAACCAGCTTTCTGAAATTTCGACCTGTCCTCTGCGCAATAAATGGCTTTCCGGCTTGGGAAAAGGAGCCGCGCTTTTGACTGCCGACAAGGCCACTGCTTCCGCCGCACGATCTTTGTTGGAGCGGAGGATCTCGGTGCGCAGCAATTTTCCGTCGGCATCGACGTAATACTTCAACACGATCACCGCGCGCAACAAGGCTTGCGGGCGACCGACAAAGACGTTGGTTGAGTTGACCTCAACTATGCGTTGCGCCAGATCGCGTTTGTAGCTATCCAGCGTCTTGGCGCTTGAAGTGCCAGTAATTGTTGTGGTTATCGGGGCGTTATTCCCGACTTTGTTGACAAGGTTGCCGACGCAACCAGCTAAGCCGGTCAGCAGGAGTGCCATCATACAAATCGGAAAAGCCGATGCCTTGATTTTCATGGCCCACCCCAGAGATCGAAATTGTTGAGCAAAAATCACAGCTAAATATTAGCACTTGGCGGCTGCCTTGGTTTACTCGATACGCATATTCAGGCGCTGGCGGGCGATGTCGTAGATCCAGTTAAAGCAAAACGCGTACAGCATGAAAAACACGGAAAACACCAGGTCCAGCATGAGTGCCTTGACCAGGCTGACGTCCAGCCACCAGGCAGTGAGCGGTAGCGCTACGACCATGAAGCATAGCTCGAAACCAAGCGTGTGGACAATCCGGACCGGGATGGTGCGGATCCAGCCGTAGCGTGTTTCGAACCATTCAAAAACGTGGTTATAGAACATATTGCAGGCCATGGCACAAAGCGCCAGGATCAGCGCCAGCGCGCCAAAGTGAAACATTTCCATATGCAGTCCGTACGACACTAGCGGCACCAGAATGACCAGTGCGCCGACTTCAAACAGAATGGCATGGAGGATGCGGCGGAATAATGTAGAGATAGTAAATTCCCATGAATTGGTTTTTGGTGACCGGTCGCCAGTATAGCGAGCGCAACCTGGGCAACGTCATGAGGATGTCATGCCGGGTATTTGCGCGGCTATCGGCGTCGTCTGGCCGGCAAGGCTGGCGCACACGCGCCCTCAAAGAAAAAAGCCACCGGCGCTAGGCAGGTGGCTCTCATTGCGACAACCGCCGTGTCAGCCGATTGCGGCACTTTCTACTTCTTTGTATTCCTTCTTCAGCTTCAGAATTTTGCTAGTGGCGTTAACCGCCGCCGCCAGTTTGCCGATGTCACGCAACTCAGCCGCCGTGATGCCGAGTTTTTTCAATTCCGCAATGTGGCCAACGACGCAACCTTGGCATTTGCCGACGATCGATGCCGCCAAGGCGTAGATCTCGAAATGTTTCTTTTCGACGCCACCATGTGTGGCGTAGCCCTGCATCCGGATTTGCGGCGGCTGGGTTTTCAGTTCGGCGTCATCCGCCAGGTGCAGGTAGCTGTACCAGATGTTCGTCATACCCATGATGGCAGCGGCGGTTTTGGCACCGGTCGCTTCCATTTCCGAGGTCAAACCCTGGAATGCTTCAACCAGCTCCGGACTACCGGCCGAAATTGCCGCAGCAATTGCTGCACCGGCAGCGACTTCCGGCGTCAGGCCGGATTTGTTCAAAGCACCATCGAGGGTAATCCAGACATCCTTGGCATACGATGGGAAGGCATCCCGCAGTTGAAGCATATCCATTGTTTATTCCTTACAGAGTTTCGCCGCCAGGAGCGCGGTTGCAAGCACACAGTTCGCCGGTTTGCAGCGCGTCCAGAACACGCAGGGTTTCTTCTGGGTTGCGGCCAACGTCGAGGTTGTTGACGGTGACGTGTTGAATCACGTTATTCGGATCGATGATGAAGGTTGCACGTAGCGCAACGCCGGCTTCGTGACGGATACCGAGTTGGTCGATCAGTGCGCCGGTAGTATCGGCGAACTGCCAGTGTCCCAGTTTGCTCAGGTCCGAGTGCTCGCGACGCCATGCCAGCTTGACGAATTCGTTGTCCGACGAACCGCCCAGCAAAACTGCATCGCGGTCTTCGAAATCACGTGCCAGCTTGTTGTAAGCGACGATTTCTGTTGGGCAGACGAAAGTGAAGTCTTTTGGATAGAAATACAGGACTTTCCATTTGCCGGGGAAAGATGTTTCGGTAATTGTTTCAAATGCCGATACGCCGTTTTCTTCAGGCAGATTGAAGCCAGGCTTGACGCCTTCGACTTTAAATGGGGCGAGTGATTGTCCGATTGTTTTCATCGTGATTCCTTTCGATAGTAAAATTTAATTGTACACAAGTAAGCAATAGCTTTAATTGTATATTCCTATGGGGACGATAGGTTGGTCACAAGGCATTCAGCCCTGCGGCGTACCGCCCAGACCAAACCGCATCAGACATTGACCAAAAATAGCGTCAGCGTGAATCGCGTTCTCATTTTTGAACGCCGCAATGAAATTCCGATTCAGTGCGAAAGAATAGCAGAGTCATTGCGAATGCGTCGATGTCAGTCTTGTCGTACTGAACGAAAAGCCGGGATGATTATTGGCCGCTGACAGTTTGTCCGGTACCTGCCAAAAACGTGTTTTTCGAAATGTTAAAGAATTTTTTACGAAATGCTAGACGCACAAAAAAACTCATGTATAATTCGGCCTCTCTTAGGCGTTGTGACAGATGCCACGGAAGTTCGGCTGAATAAGCATTTGGGTGCTTAGCTCAGTTGGTAGAGCGGCGCCCTTACAAGGCGTAGGTCGGGAGTTCGAGCCTCTCAGCACCCACCAGTTGGTCGAACAGTCGTAAAAGAGATGCAGTATTAGGAGTGGTAGTTCAGTTGGTTAGAATACCGGCCTGTCACGCCGGGGGTCGCGGGTTCGAGTCCCGTCCACTCCGCCAAGAACATAAAAAAGACGCACGCAAGTGCGTCTTTTTTTTCGCCTGTCAGCCGTTCACCCGGATTTCAAATCCGTATCCAGTCGATCCGATCGTCTGCGCCATGTTTTGCCATGCCCTGCAAGTCATTGCGCCCGATTATTGCCAGCCGAATTTTAATCCTGTCTTGCTTGCCAGGATCGCAACATCGCGCTATTGTCGTTATGCTGGAAAATCTTGTTGTCTGTTTTATTCACTTGTCCGCAATAAGTCGTTGATGTCAGCTGTACTTGAGTGGCACTGACCGGATCAGAAAAACAAAGACGTACAACCAATCGTCAGGTCATGGAACCGCAACGACTAAAGAAAATTAATGCGCTAACCTGCCGCATGCTGGGCTGGGTGATGTTTAGCTATGCGCTGGACGTCATACTGCTGGCGGCATTTGCGCATCTTGATTTACTTGCTGTTGGCATCGTGCTGATGTACGGCGCGATGGCGCTTGTCGTGAATGGCAGCTACTACCTGTTGATCAAGGGCGGCTTCAACCGCACATTAAAAGATCCCGGCATGACATTCGTGCAGGTGGTGGTGGCGGCATTCGGACAAATCGGTTTTATGGTTCTGGCGCCCGCGGTCGGCTATCTGTTTTTGATCAACCTCTTTACGGTGTACGCGTTTGGTGTCGTCGCCCTCCCCACTTTCCGCTATCTGATGAGTTGGTTGATCGGTGCGTCGGCATTGGGAGGCGCTTTCTATCTGGTCGGGCCTCAGCTTGGCCTGCCGGTTGGTAGTCAGGGTACGCAGTTGTTAGTGTATCTGTCGTTCATCCTGACCTTGGGGCGCTGCGCTCACATCGCCGATTTTCTGGGACGCAGCCGTCACCGCATGTCAGCAAAAAACCGCGCATTGTTGCTGGCGATGCAGCGTGTGCAGGAACTGGCAACGCGCGATGAATTGACGAACACGGAAAATCGCCGTTCGCTGAGTGAAATTCTCGCGGTTGAACAAAAGCGTTTTCAGCGTGGCGGCACGCCGTTCTGCATTGCCATGCTCGATCTGGATGGGTTTAAGGCCGTCAACGATAGCTTTGGCCATGCCGTGGGCGATGAAGTCCTGAAAACCTTTGTCCAGATCGTCCGCAATGAAATGCGCCTGAGCGACCATTTTGCCCGTTATGGCGGTGACGAATTCGTACTGGTGCTGACCGGCACGACAGTCAGCGATGGGGTGGTCGCGCTGGAGCGGATTTGTGCCGAGACAGCGCGCTTTGACTGGCGCAAATTCGGGCTCGGGATTGCCGTGACGGCGTCGGTTGGCGTCACCGATTTTCGTGTCGGAGAAACGGTTGAGTCGGCTTTTCAGCGTTCTGATATCGCTTTGTACGCAGCTAAATCGGCTGGTCGTAACCGGGTCGTGGCCAACACTGACTGGGATGATAGCGTTAGCAGCACTGACACTTCCATCAGCGCTGCTGACTAAACGGTACGCCGATCAGGCGGCAGGCTCGCCGCCCAATGCAAACACCAGGTCGCCCAGCAGTTTGTTCAGCTCGCCGGTCATCAGCACCAGGTCGGAATCAAAACGTTCGTCGTCGTTTTTGCTGGTCACGTCGTTTTCTTCCTTGATCACGTCAAGTGGCGCGATGCGCTTGATGGCGAGTCCTTCGGTCAATACAAACGAAACCCGGTCAGCCCAGGTCAGCGCCAGGCGCGTGCACTGTTTGCCGGCCGCGATGTGGCGACGGACATCGTCGGCTTCCAGCGTGTGACGGACGTAGCGCACGGTGGCCTTGCCTTCGCCGGTGGCGCGCAATTCGGTGTCCTGATCGACTGTAAAGCCGCTGGGCGCTTCGTCCGCGGCCAGCCAGTCGGTCATCGAGGTGAGCGGCGAATGCACGGTACGCAAGCCTGCTACCTGCAATTTGTCGACCGAAGCGAGCAGCAGCTTCAATACTTCTTCCGCTTTGGCCGGGCTTGAAGCATCGACCACCAGCCAGCCATTGACCGGATCGATCCAGACCCAGGTGGTGCGGCGGATGCTGAAGGCGCGTGGCAACAGTTCATCGGTGACCTGTTCCTTGAGATCCTTAAGCTGCTTGCGACCCGGCGCAAAGCCTTGCTGCTCTTCAATTTCAGTGGCGCGTGCCTTGGTCACCTGATTGATGACGGTGGCCGGCAGCAGTTTTTTTTCCGTGCCCAGCGCGAGCATCATCTGGCGATTGACGGTATGCACCAGCATGCCGTTGTCGCGCGGTGAAATCCAGCCCTGGCTTTGCATTTCCAGGCTGCTGCATTCGGCAAAGGCCTGCTTCGCCAGAAAACCTTCCAGTTGTTCGGAGGAGATAGCCCAAGGGGCGGGAATGCGATAAATCTGTAGATTTTTAAACCACATGGTATGCCGTTAGAAAAAAGTGAGGCGCCATTTTACATGGCAACGTTGGGCGAACCCGTTGCCGTGGGTTTGGTGGCGCAAGGAAAATTAGTGGGGGAAGCGTCAGGCGCTTTTCAATCGGTACCAAGCCTGCGCAAAAACCGGATGGGGCGGATAACGCCATGCGCATCCGCCCCGCTTGCTGAAAATTGGAGAATAGCGATGTGCTATTCAAATCCCCATGTTGGTGAGCGTATCGGCGATTTCGCGAAATACCGGTTCCAGATGCGGATGGCGGATCGCCAGGCGCGCGGAGATTTTCTGTGCCTGCTTGACCAGGTCGCTGCTGGAGTCGTTGTCGGGGACGTCAGTTGTTGGGCTGGCATCCTTGGCCAGTAATTTTTGAATATCGTTATCCAGCGTTTGCAGCAGCGCTTTGATTTCCGGATCGACAGATGCGCCGCTGTCCAGCGTGGCGTGCAGTTGCTGCAGTGATTCTTTGAGGTTGTCGATGGTCATGATGATTTCTCTTATTTGCTGAAATGTTACTGGGTTAGAAACGCGTGGCCGGTATCAGTTCCGCGTGCTCGTCATCTGCATTTTTTGAAATCTTATGAGTCATCATCTCACGCCGCTCGTGGCTTCTGCAATAACGCTTTCAAATTTGCCAGCCGGTTTTGCGGTGTAATCTGTTCTTCCTCGGTCGGTACGGCGTCGCCTTCATCGAGCTTCATTTCCTTGATGAAGCGCGACATGTCGCAATGCACGCTTTCGCCGGCACGCTTGCGCTTTTTGCACCAGCTGACGTGCAGGCTGCGCTGGGCGCGGGTGATGCCGACGTACATCAGGCGCCGCTCTTCCTCGATACGCGCTGCCACGGTTTCAATCGGCGCGTCCGGATCGCCCTTGTGCGGCAGTATGCCTTCTTCTACGCCGATCAGGAAGACATGCGGATATTCCAGCCCTTTGGAGGCGTGCAGCGTTGACATGCGGACCGCATCAGGCTCTTCGTCGCGGCCGTCCAGCATCGACATCAATGCCACCATCTGCGTCAGTTCCAGCAAATTCTTTTCTTCGCCCGCGCCATCTTTGCCGCCATTGCCTTTTTCCTTCAGCCAGTTGGTGAAGTCGAGCACGTTTTGCCACCTGTTTTGGGCCTGGCGATCGTCGACGCTGTCGTACAGATACGCTTCGTAATTGATTTCCTTCATCATGTCATCGAGCACCGCCGCCGCATTTTCGCCGCTGCCGGCCGGACCGACCCGGCTCGCACGGGCTTCCAGCTGATTGATGAAGTTGCCGAATTCACGGAGCGGATACAACTGCCGATCGGTCAGTTTGGCTTCGATACCGCCTTTGAAAACCGCTTCAAACAGCGAGCATTGCCATTGCCCGGCGACGGTGCCCAGCACTTCCAGCGTGGCCTGGCCAACGCCGCGTTTCGGCGTGGTGATGGCGCGGATGAAGGCCGGATCGTCGTCTTCGTTGGCAATCAGGCGCAGATAACTGATGATGTCCTTGATTTCGGCGCGATCAAAAAAGCTCTGGCCGCCTGACATGACATACGGAATACGTTCGCGGCGCAGCGCTTTTTCAAAAATCCGGGCCTGATGATTGCCGCGATACAGAATTGCGTAATCGGCAAATTTGGCGCGGCGTTCAAAGCGATGCGCGGACAGCATGATGGCCACTTGTTCGGCTTCCTGCTCATCGTCGGCCATGCCCATGACCTTGATCGGATCGCCCAAACCATGTTCCGACCACAGCGATTTTTCAAACAGTTTAGGGTTATTCCCGATCACCGCGTTGGCAGCTTGCAGAATACGGGTCGAGGACCGGTAATTCTGCTCCAGCTTGATGACTTTCAGATCGGGGAAGTCGACCTGCAGGGTTTTCAGATTCTCAATGGTGGCGCCGCGCCAGGCGTAAATTGCCTGATCGTCATCGCCCACCGCCGTGAACATCGGCTTTTTGCCGACCCCGGTAACCAGTAGTTTGACAAGTTCGTACTGACAGGTGTTGGTATCCTGATATTCATCCACCAGCAAATAACGCAGGCGGCGCTGCCACTTGTCGCGCACCGCCTCGTTGCTGCGGAACAGTTCCACCGGCAACCGGATCAAATCATCGAAATCGACCGCCTGATAGGCTTTCAGCGTCGCGACATAGCTCAAATAAATACGCGCGGCCTGTGCCTCGTCCTCGGTGACCGCCTGTTTAAGGGCTTGATCCGGATCGACCAGACCATTTTTCCACAATGACATCGCGGTTTGAATCCGGCGTATCAACTGCTTGTCGGTGGTGATCGCCAAATCTTGCACGATGGAAAAGCAATCGTCGCTGTCCATGATCGAAAAGCGGTCTTTCAGCCCCAGTTCGCGTGCTTCCTGTCGCAAAATCTTGACGCCCAGCGAGTGAAAGGTGCTGACCGTGATGTGTTTGGCATGCTTCGGCTCTTTTAGCAGTTTGGCAATCCGTTCCTGCATCTCGGTTGCCGCCTTGTTGGTAAACGTCAGCGCGGCAATATGGCGCGGGTCATAGCCGCAATCCTCGATCAAATGGGCGATTTTCTGCGTGATCACGCGGGTTTTGCCCGAGCCGGCACCGGCCAGCACCAGGCACGGGCCGTCCATGTATTTGACGGCTTCGCGTTGCGGGACGTTGAGACCGAAATTGGGAGTGGACGACATGCGGCGGACCAGGAAGAAGCGAAGCCGGCTATTTTAACAGTCCGGGTCCGGACTGCTGCCAGTCCGCTTAATATGGGAGAATTCGTTTACCGCCTTTCGGCTTTCACTTCCACCGAGTTATTTATGAAATTTACCCATCTGATCGAAATCAACGATCCCCTCAATCCGTTGATCGACTCCTTGACCTCCGAACAGCTATGGCGCGGGCTGGTCATGCGCGCCGAACAGCCGATGCTGTTCGTCGAGCATCTGGACGAGTGTCGGCTATTGGAAAAATCCATGGAGTCGGTGACGCGTGAATTGCGTTATGGCAAAGTGGTGATTCGCGACATCGTCAGTTATTTGCCGCAATTGCAGGTACGTTATCAAGTGCCGCCGCAACAGGACATCGTCGGATCGAGCCTGACCATGACCATTGAACAACCGCAGCCGGAACTATTGTTCGTGCGGTTTTCCTATGCGGACGAGGCCGCTGGAGCAGAAGACGACGCCGACAGCGACCAGGAGATGTACGACGAATTTCGTCGTTCCGCCTACTTGCAATCCGATATCGACACGATACGCGTGATTCGTGAGTTGGCCGAAGCCGGCGCGCTCGGCTGAGCCGTCGGCCCGGCAAGTTAATCGCCACTTTTGAAATAACAAGTTTGTAGAAAAAATTTGAGAGTCGCCATGTCAAATACCACAACCAACCCGCAGTTATTACAGTTACGCGCTCAGATTGATGTTGTCGATGCGCAGTTGGTGAGCCTGCTCGGCCAACGCTTCGGACTGACCGCCCAGGTCGGTGTCTTGAAAAAAGAAACCGGGCTGGAAGCCAGGGATCCTGAACGGGAACGTTTGCAGATTGAAAAAGTGCGAAAGCTGGCGACCGATTCCGGGCTCGATCCGGATTTTGTCGAGAATCTGTTTCAGTCATTGCTGAAAACGGTGGTGCAGAATCACCGCGAGATTTGAGCTGACGCTGGCAATTACAGCGCTTATTGCATCCAGCCGTCTCTGCGTAACATCGCTTATTTGTCACTGAACATGATTCTCAACCGCAAACTTGATCAGCTCAGCCTGACCATCGATTCCCAGCTTGCGCTTGATGTTCAGGCGATGCGTTTCGATGGTACGCACGCTTAAATCCAGTGCGCGGGCAATTTGTTTGTTGGATTCGCCATGCGCGATGTGCTGCAGCACCTGGCGCTCCCGTGACGTCAGCAGGAATCCTGGCAGCATCGGCCGCGACAAGGTTTTTGCCAGCGCCGCACTGTAATAGATCCCGCCTGAAATCACGGTTTCGATGGCATGCACAATATCTTGTCCGGGTGCGTCTTTCAGGACGTAGCCGCGCGCGCCTGCCTGGATCGACTGCATCACATATTCGGCCTTATCGTGCATGCTGAGTATCAATATCGCGATTTCGGGAAACGCCGCATGGAACTGGGCGGTCAGGTCGATGCCGTTGGCACCGCTGCGCAGATTGATGTCCATCAGGATCAGGTCGATGTGCCGTGTGCGCGCATGTTGCAGTGCTTCGTCGGCGCAGCCGGCTTCGGCCACCACCTGAAAACCGGCGACCGCTTCCAGTCGGGCCCGCAGGCCGTCGCGCACCAGCGGGTGATCGTCGACCAGCATGATGTGGGTAGCTGCTGGCGCAGGTGCCGGGATAGATTCAGACATGATCGGGGAGATGAGAGTCGTCGCGGGAAATCGTCGCCAGCACGGTGGTGCCGGCCGCCGAAGAGCTGAGTTTCAGCTGGCCGCCGACTGCTTCCAGCCGTTCGACCATATTCCGCAAGCCAATGCCGCGCTGCGGATTGCCATCGATTTTATCGACATCGAAGCCGACGCCGTTGTCACGCACGGTAAGGCTGACTTGCTGTTTATTGCCGTGCAATGTGCCGTCCAGTTGCAATGTGATCTGACTGGCTTTGGCATGGCGCGCGATGTTGGTCAGGGCTTCCTGCGCAATGCGGAACAATACGGTATTGGCGACATCCGGCATGCCATCGGTGTTGCCGGCGGCATCGAAGGCGATCGGTATGCCGGCATGTTCTTCCCACTCGTGCGCCAGGTGGTCGAGTGCCGCCGCCAGTCCCAGATCGTCCAGAATCGCCGGGCGCAGATCATGCGAAATCCGCCGCACCTCGCCCAGCACGTCATTCAACTGGCCGGCGGTGCGCTCAAAAGCGCTGCGTGCTGAGGCCACCTGTTCAGCGTTACCGCCGAGCTTGATGATGCCGGCTTCGATTTGCAGTTTGATCGATACCAGCCATTGACTGATGCCGTCATGCAGGTCGCGCGACAAGCGCGCGCGCTCGTCCTCTTGCGAACGCACCACGCGTTGCGCCAGCACTTTCAGCTTGGCGTCGGCGACCCGATGTTCCGAAATGTTCAGGACCAATCCCGACAACGCCACCACGATCGAACTCAGAATCGCGATACCGGCAATCCACAGCATGGTATTGCGGATATTTCCGGAGACCTGGGTGTCGATTTTATTGAGCGCGTCATCGATGTCGTCCAGATACAGGCCGGTGCCGACGATCCAGCCCCATTTGGGCAGCGCTACGACGTAACTTAGCTTGGGCGCAATGTTGCGGCTGGACGGTTTCTGCCAGAGGTAGCGCTCGAAGCCGCCGCCGTTGTTGGCGCGATTGATCAGATGCTGAACGGTCAGATTGCCGTTGGCATCTTTCAACTCCCACAGATTTTGTCCTACCAGCTCCGGCTGGCGCGGATGCATCAGGTTCTTGCCTTGCTGGTCATACACAAAGAAATAGCCGTCATTGCCGTAGTCCAGTTTTGCCAGAATGTTTTTGGCCTCGCCCAGTGTCGCTTCATCGCTGCGGCCCGAGTCGTACAGATGGGCAATCGAGCGCGTTGCCAGCCCCACATAGTGTTTCAGTTCGGCTTCTTTGCTGGCCAGATAGGCCGCCTCGATCGAGGCGCGTTGCTGGTGGCCGAGCGCGATGGCCTGATGGCGGACCGCGATGGCGATCGCGCATAGCGCCAGGATGAGGGGCGCGATGGCGAGAAAAATGATTTTTTGCCGGAGTTTCATGGACGCTACTTTACTCTTGCCGGACCGAACTTCCTAGAAAGTAGCCCCCGGCTTTGCACCAAAAAGACCGGTATTCGCACCGTTTGTGCACCAGCTACGTAGTACTACGCAACGGTTTTACGTAGTTCCGCGCTTGTGAGCGCACCACATATGTCAAATACTGCGACCAGCCCATCCGCCAACCGGTATGCATGGGCGCGTTGACGATCTAATAACAATAATATTTCACAACCTTATTCCCGTCTGGGAGGAGAACAATGAATCGCCTTATAGCTAAATTGGGCTGGTTTGCGCTGGCCCTGCTCGGTGCTTTCGCGTTTGCTTACATCGGCCTGAAGCGCGGAGAATCCATCAGCGCCATCTGGATCGTGATTGCGTCAGTCTGCGTGTATCTGATCGCCTACCGTTTTTACAGCCTCTTTATTGCCGAAAAAGTCCTGGGCCTGGATCCGGCCAGGATGACGCCTGCGTATAAATACAACGATGGCCTGGACTACGTGCCGACCAACAAGAACGTATTGTTCGGTCATCATTTCGCCGCGATTGCCGGCGCCGGCCCGCTGGTTGGCCCGGTACTCGCGGCGCAAATGGGGTATTTGCCCGGCATGTTGTGGATATTGGCCGGCGTGGTGTTTGCCGGTGCGGTGCAGGATTTCATCGTGCTGTTTATTTCCACCCGGCGCGATGGCCGCTCGCTGGGCGACCTGGTCAAATCCGAACTCGGTCCGATTCCCGGCGTGATCGCTTTGCTGGGCACCTTCATGATCATGCTGATCATCCTGGCGGTGCTGGCACTGATCGTGGTCAAGGCGCTGGCCGAGTCGCCATGGGGCACGTTCACGGTCGCCGCGACGATTCCCATCGCGTTGTTCATGGGCGTGTATACGCGTTACATTCGCCCGGGCCGCATCGGCGAGGTTTCCATCATCGGCTTTGTCTTGCTGATGGGCGCGCTGCTCGGCGGCCAGGCGGTCCACGATCATCCGGTATTGAGCGCGCTGTTCACCTTCACCGGCAAGGAATTGACCTGGATGCTGATCGGCTACGGTTTCATCGCTTCGGTGTTGCCGGTCTGGCTATTGTTGGCGCCGCGCGACTATTTGTCGACTTTTCTCAAAATCGGCACCATTCTCGGCCTGGCACTCGGCATCATCTTTGTCGCACCGGAACTGAAAATGCCCGCCTTCACCCGCTTCATGGACGGCTCCGGCCCGGTCTGGTCCGGCAGCCTGTTCCCGTTCCTGTTCATCACCATTGCTTGCGGCGCGGTGTCCGGCTTCCACGCGCTGATAGCCTCCGGCACCACCCCGAAATTGCTGGAAAATGAACGCCACGCGCGCTTCATAGGGTATGGCGCGATGCTGATGGAATCCTTCGTCGCCATCATGGCGCTGATCGCTGCATCCTGTATTGAGCCCGGCGTGTATTTTGTGATGAATAGCCCGGCGGCGCTGATCGGCACCACGGTGCAATCGGCCGCGGCAACGGTCTCGCAATGGGGTTTCCATGTGACCCCGGAAATGCTGACGCAGGTCGCCAGGGATGTCGGCGAGCACAGCATTATTTCGCGCGCCGGTGGCGCGCCGACGCTGGCGGTCGGTATGGCGCACATCCTGTCGCGTGTCGGCGGCGGTCAGGCCATGATGGCATTCTGGTACCACTTCGCGATCCTGTTCGAGGCGCTGTTTATTCTGACGGCGGTGGACGCCGGTACCCGCGCCGGCCGGTTCATGCTGCAGGATTTGCTGGGGACTTTTGTACCGTCGATGCGGCGCATGGATTCCTTGCCGGCGAGCCTGGTGGCTACCGGCCTGTGCGTGGCCGGCTGGGGTTACTTCCTGTATCAGGGCGTGGTGGATCCGCTCGGCGGCATCAACACCTTGTGGCCGCTGTTCGGGATTGCGAATCAGATGCTGGCCGGGATTGCGTTGATTCTCGGTACATGCGTGCTGTTCAAGATGAAGCGCGAGCGTTTCGCCTGGGTCACGATTTTGCCAACCGTCTGGATTTTGATCTGCACGCTGACCGCCGGCTGGCAAAAAATGTTCGATGACAATCCACGCGTCGGTTTCCTGGCGCATGCCGCCAAGTACAAGGCCGCGCTAGTAGATGGCAACATACTCGCCCCGGCTAAATCGATAGACCAGATGCGCCAGATTATCTTCAATGACTACATCGATGCGGCGCTGGCGGGCTTCTTCATCGCGGTAGTGTTGAGCGTGCTGGTATTCGGCATCCGCTCCATTCTGCTGGCACGCGCCAACCACAAGCCGAGCACCCGGGAAACACCGTTTGAAGCATTTCCAGCCGGTGTATTGCCTGGTGCAAACTAAGCCTAGAAACGGCAGTTGACCGCTTCAAGTTACCTATAAGAGATTGAACAAATTGGCTGTTTCATCAATCAATACGGTCACCTGTATGGTGACCACGCTACCGACACGATTGCACATTTTTCCGGCTCCCTGGCGTCGTTGCTCCTCCTTGCAGAATGCAGTCTGCCGCGTCGTCGCGCCTAGCCAGAAAGCCGGAAAAACGCACACTCGTGCCGGTCCAACTACCGTTTCTAGGCTAAGTTGCCGCTAACTTTTCGAGGGAATGCCCATGCTGGATGAAATCGCCAAAGCAGGCCGTTATCTCGGTCAGACCATGCGCTTGATGGTGGGCATGCCCGAGTACAGCACCTACGTGACGCATATGGAAAAGACGCACCCGGATCAAACTGTGATGACTTACGCAGAGTTTTTCCGGGAGCGGCAAGAAGCGCGCTATGGCGGCGGGACTGGACGTTGCTGCTAAACAGCCAACAAATAAAAGAAGCCGGCCTGTGTGCCGGCTTCTTTCGTTTTTATCCGCGCTTTCAGGAATTTGCGGTAGCCTGCGGTCCAGAACCGCTTGATTGCCTGCCTGCCTTGCGTTCCGCCAGCCACAGCAGCACCAGCGCCACAGCTGAAAACAGCCAATAATCGACCGGCACCGGCCCCAGCCAGTGTTTGTGCCATGGCACGTCGAGCGGATTGAAGCGGCCCAGACCGAAGGCCGGATTAATCAGGAACCACAGCCAGTCTTCGGTGATCCAGAACACCATGATCGAGGCCAGAATCCGGGCTTCGGCGCGCCAGTCCCAGCGTCCGTTGAACCAGATCGGGTAGTGAAACACCAGGCCGATGAAGGGGAATACCCAGGCGTGATAACCGGTCATGGCGCGGCCGCCCCAGAAGATGTCGAGTAGCCGGTGATGCTCGATGCGCCAGGTCGGCAAGTTGGCGGCCCAGCCGGCGCCGCCTTCGATCTGGATTTCCACATTGGCAAAAAAATAAGCCATGAGCATTGCCCACAGCAGCATGCCTATCAAACGGCGGGATTGCGTCAGTTGCATGGTTGTTGAACTTGAAAACAGGACGGATTGAGCGGGTGTTCGGCGCGGCTGGCAAGTTGCTGTAACACGATTTGCAATACCGCCCGGCCGGCATGCGGGCGGCCAAGCGCATGGCTGCGCTCGCGTAACTGGGCGAGCAGATGCGGATGTTGCAACAGGATTTGCAGGCGATAGGTGAGCGCCGTCAGATCAATCGCCTTCAGCGCCGCGCCTTGCTCCAGCAGATAATCGGCATTCCGCTCTTCCTGTCCCGGGATCGGCGAATGGATGAGCATCGGCACCCCCATCGCCAGACATTCAGAAGACGTCAGGCCGCCGGGTTTGGTAATCACCAGGTCGGCGCATGCCATTAATTGCGCAACCTGATTGGAAAATCCGAACGCCCTCAGGCGACCCGGATGCCTGGCGGCCAGTTGCTGCAGCTTGTTAAGCAATTCCGGATTATTACCCGCCAGCGCCACCAGTTGAAAATTGCCCTCTATCGTCAGCAGACTTTGCACCGTCTTATCGAGCCCACCGATACCGGCACCGCCTGACATCAGCAAAATGATCGGCCGGTGCGGATCCAGTCCGAAGGTCGCCGCGCAGTGCGCCCGATCCAGCGCGTGCGCGAACGCCGGCATCACCGGGATGCCGGTAACGTGAGCCGACGCGGGGGCCACGCCTCTGCTGCGCATGCGGAACGCGATTTCTTCGCTGGCGGCAAAATAGCCTTGCATCTGCGGCTGCAGCCACATGCTGTGCAGATCAAAATCGGTCACCTGCACCCACACCGGACAGACTAGGCGCTGATTGCCGATTTCACGCGCCAGCATTTCGGCCGGCAAAAAATGGGTGCAAATGATGGCGTCCGGCGCATAGGCGTTGATGGCGGTACGCAAGGTCCGGGTGCTGAGGCGTTCCATCGCCCGCCGCAGTTTCTGCATCGGTGCGTTGGGCAGCGCGCTGTCGCTTTTTTGGTAAACGTAACCCCATACCGCAGGATGACGATTGACCAGGTGTAGATAAAAGTCGGTATACACCGCACGGAAACCGGCGGAAACGTAAGCCATCGCGTCCAGATGCACGGTTTCGATACCGGGGAATTCTGCAGCATAGGCTTTTAATGCTTCGGCGGCGCGCATGTGACCGGCGCCGGCAGAGACGCTTAATAACAATATCTTGCGTTGTTTGGTGGCGTACGTGGTGCTATTTATGGTGAACTCCGGGCTATCGGTTTGTATGCTGCAGACTCGGTGGAGTTTCTTGCGTCAGTTAGACTTTGAGCTTACCTGCGGTATATGTCAGGAATGTGAAAAAACAGAGAATCGGGTTGTCGACGATCGGTCGAAAAAGCTCGAATAGGCGCCGGAGTCAGACAACTGCGATGAATTTCGGCGGCGTAAAATTCCGCACGGCAACTATCCCCCCGATTTCTGAAAGACCAATATGTCCACTACCCACAAACCGCTAGACGGCGTTGCGATGAGTTTGATGCTGTTGCTGTGCGTTTGCTGGGGTTTGCAGCAGGTGGCGGTCAAGATGGCGTTGCCGAGCATGCCGTCGACGTTGCAGATCGCGCTGCGCTCAGGCGTTGCGGCGCTGTTGGTCGGCTTGTTCATGCTGTGGCGGGGGACCGGCTTTTCGGTGCGGGATGGTACTTTTTGGCCGGGAATGGCTGCCGGCGCGCTGTTTGCCGGTGATTTTCTGTGTGTGTCGATCGGCTTGAATTACACCACTGCGTCGCATATTTCGGTGTTTCTTTACAGTTCGCCGATTTTCACGGTACTGGCTTTGCACTGGCTGGTGCCAGGCGAACGTCTGCGGCCGACGCAGTGGTTAGGCGTGCTGGCGGCGTTTTGTGGGATTGTGATGGCGTTTGCCGGTGGTTTTCTGGAGGGCGAAGCGAGCGCCGCCAGTCTGCTGGGCGATGCACTTGGATTAATGGGCGCGGTCTTCTGGGCGGCGACGACGCTGGTCGTCAAGACCACCCGCTTGTCGACCGCCGCACCCAGCAAGACATTGCTGTATCAACTCGGGATCGGGGCGCTGTTGTTATGGGTGTTTGCCATCGCCACGGGAAGAGCGAGCATCGGGCCGATGACGGACGTTGCCTGGCTTAGCTTACTGTTTCAGTCGGTGGTGATCGCTTTTGCCAGTTTTCTGACGTGGTTCTGGATGCTGCGTCGCTATCTGGCATCGCGCCTGACGGTGTTTTCGTTTTTGACGCCGTTGTTTGGCGTCGGTTTTGGCGTGTTGCTGCTCAACGATCCGGTGGGTTTGCCGTTTGCAGCGGGGGCGGGGCTGGTGCTGGCGGGGATCGTGATGGTGAATCGGCACTGACCTGACAGGTGCGCTTGCCGCCCCAGTTATAGCCCAAGGCAGAACTGGCGGCGAACGAGGGTGGCGGCCTGCAATCAGCGTCAGCGTAACCTCCCAACGTATGCAGCATCGGGCGGCTCCACGAAACTGGCTTTTTTTATAGGTAGTGATGGAAGCACCGAAGTTGGCGACGTCGCATCGCTGATGCCGGCATCCTCTATCAATAGCGAAGGCCTTTCAGAAGGGCGGACAAAGAGACCATCCTGACCAAAATAGAACGCTTCCAGCTTCGCACCGATTTCCTGTAAATCGGGGAGTGGTGATTGCGTCGCCAATGCCAAAACATGGCGGCAGTAGACTGGACTTACCTGCATATACTCAATATCCGTAATGCGTTGGTTTTGTCGCCGCAGGATGACGTGCAGCCTGGTCATCAGTGAAAACGCCTGGTTGTTCAGCGTGGCTGTTGCAGGTTGCTGATTCGCTTGCATTATGCTTGCTCCCCATGTTGTGCGAGATCGAGACCTTCATGCTCTTCATCCGGCTTAATCCGCAATCCAACCAGCATCGACACGATGCCCAAAATAATGGAGGTCATGACACCTGAATAAATGACTGTCACTAACACCCCCAACGCCTGCACCGCGACACTTCCCTCCACGCCACCAATCGCTTTCAGCGCAAACACACCGGTAAGCAGTGCGCCGACGATGCCGCCGATGGCATGCACCCCGAATACATCCAGTGAATCGTCATAGCCGAATGTTGATTTCAATACCGTGGCTCCCCAATAACAAGTCACGCCAGCCACCGCGCCGATCACCAGAGCACCGGTGACGTCGACGAACCCCGATGCCGGGGTAATGGCAACCAATCCAGACACCGCACCCGATACCAGTCCCAAGACAGAGGGCTTGCCGCGTCTGATCCATTCGGCGAGCATCCAGGCAAGGGCCGAGACTGCCGTTGCAAACTGGGTCACCAGCATCGCCATTCCGGCGCGCCCATCCGCGGCACCGGCGGAGCCGGCATTAAACCCGAACCACCCCACCCAAAGCAACGACGCGCCAATCACTGTCAATACCAGATTGTGCGGCGCCATGGATTCCTTGCCGAAGCCGGAACGCGGTTTGAGAATGAGCGCCGCAACCAGGCCGGATACGCCAGCGTTGATATGCACCACGGTGCCGCCCGCAAAATCGAGCACGCCACGTGCTGCAAGCCAACCGGCGGGCTCCCATACCCAGTGGGCCACCGGCGCATAGACAAAAAGCGACCATAGGGCAATGAACAACAGCAAGGCTGAAAATTTCATGCGTTCGGCAATTGCTCCGGTAACCAACGCCGGGGTAATGATCGCGAACGTCATCTGAAACATCATGAATACGCTTTCCGGTATCGACGGCGCAACATGGTGCACCGTTACCTTGCCGGCGTCTTTCAGAAACGCCATTCCGTGCAGCATGACTCGATCCAGGCTGCCTATGAACGGCGAACCGGGCATAAAAGCCAGGCTGTAGCCGACGGCTACCCATAAAATCGTCACAATACAGGTGGTGGCAAAACTGTGGGCCATTGTGCCCAGCACATTTTTCTTGCGCACCATGCCAGCATAAAATAACGCTAAGCCGGGGATGGTCATCAGCAGCACCAAGGCCGTAGCGCTCAACATCCATGCCGTGTCGCCAGCGCTGATTTTCGCGACATCGATCAGCGTTGGCCTCGTGATGGCAGGTTCGCCAGCAACTGCAGGCGTCAATGCTTGCGATGCCACCGGCACATTTTGGGATAGCGGTGGTAAAGGCTGCGAACTTTCCAGCTTACCGGTATTTGCTGTTGCCGTGGCTGCGTCGCTCGTTGCAGTCACCAGGACACTGGCTTGTTGGGCAGCGACCGGAACAATCAGGCCAACAAAACAACCAACAAATATTAGCCGGGCCAATACAGCGTTTGCGCGCATAAAAATTTCCCTTGTAGACAATTAACCGTCGTGAGATGAAAATCATTGCTGATCGATAACTATAAGCATTATTTATGCCACGGCGTTCTACTTGCAGACAGCACACCGGGCGCTCCAGATGCGCCATCCCGGATCGCTCAAACTTGGTGCGTCGCACCAATCCGGGCATTTGCGCGCAGCAGTTTTCAATGCTTGCAGCGCGCGCCGGGTTTGTCATGCCAACGGCTAATGTCAATCACGGGCAGAGGTGGATTCCGGCGCTAAGCCGGTATAATCGAACGACTTAGGTTCTGAGTTAATTGTTTTTTAATTCACATAAATAATCCACATCATTTCGGACGGCTAGCCGTACCACTGGACAGAAATCTCATGCTTGCGCAACAAAAACAACAGATCATCGACCTTTTCGAGGCTGCGTTGCAGCCGATTATTGCCGGTACCGACCTGCAACCGACAGTCACGCTGGAGCGTCCACGCGACCCGGCGCATGGCGATATCGCCTGCAACATCGCCATGCAACTGGCAAAACCGCTGAAAAAGAATCCGCGTGAACTGGCGCAGACGCTGGTCGCAGCGGTGCTGGCGAATACTTCACAAGGCAATTTGATCGCCGCCGCCGAAATTGCCGGTCCGGGGTTCATCAACCTGCGTCTGACTGCCGCTGCCAAGCAGGAAGTGGTCAAAGTGGTGTTGCAACAAGGTGCCGAGTTCGGCAAGAGCACGCGTGGCGCCGGCAAGAAGGTACTGGTCGAGTTTGTCTCCGCCAATCCGACCGGCCCGCTGCATGTCGGTCACGGTCGTCAGGGTGCGCTGGGCGATGCGATGTCGGCACTGTTTCAGGTGCAGGGCTTTGACGTCACCCGTGAGTTTTATTACAACGATGCCGGCGTCCAGATCGCGACGCTGGCAACTTCAGTCCAGGCGCGCGCCAAAGGCCTGAAGCCGGGCGATGCCGGTTGGCCGGAAGCAGCCTACAACGGCGATTACATCGCCGACATCGCACTCGACTTTCTGGCTAAAAAGACCGTCGAAGCCAGCGACGGCGAGCCGGCCACCGCCAGCGGCGATCCGGACGATTTCGAATCGATCCGCAAGTTTGCGGTCACTTACTTGCGGCGTGAGCAGGATCTGGACTTGCTGGCGTTCGGCGTCAAGTTCGACAACTACTATCTCGAATCGTCGCTGTACAAGGATGGCAAGGTCAACAGCGCGGTCGAGGCGCTGATCGCTGCAGGCAAGACCTACGAAGAGGACGGCGCACTGTGGTTGCGCACCACCGACTACGGTGACGACAAAGACCGCGTGATGAAAAAGACCGACGGTACTTACACCTATTTTGTCCCCGATGTCGCTTATCACATCGTCAAATGGCAGCGCGGTTTCGGCAAAGTCATCAACATCCAGGGCAGCGACCACCACGGCACCATCGCGCGCGTGCGCGCCGGTTTGCAAGCTGTCAACATGGGTATTCCGCAAGGTTACCCGGATTACGTGCTGCACAAGATGGTGACCGTCATGAAGAATGGCGAGGAAGTGAAAATCTCCAAACGTGCCGGATCCTACGTCACCGTGCGCGACCTGATCGAGTGGTCGGCTGGCGATGTCGTGGCGGCAGACGGCACCCGCGATTTGACGCGCGGCCGCGATGCCGTCCGTTTCTTCCTGATTTCGCGCAAAGCCGACACTGAATTCGTCTTCGATGTCGATCTGGCGCTGGCGCAATCGGATGAAAATCCGGTGTATTACGTACAAATGGCGCATGCGCGGATCTGCTCGGTGCTGGCGCAATGGGACGGTGACGAGTCGACCCTGAGTGCGGTTGATCTGAGCCCGCTGACTGCGCCGCGCGAGGCCTTGTTGATGGCCAAGCTGGCGGCTTATCCGGACATGCTGGAACACGCATTGGAAGAGCTCGGTCCGCATCAGGTCGCATTTTATCTGCGTGATTTGGCCGGCGAACTGCATAGCTACTACAATGCTGAGCGCGTGCTGGTGGACGACACTGCGCTCAAGATGGCGCGGCTGGCGCTGATGGTGGCAACGCGCCAGGTGCTGCGCAATGGCATGGCGCTGATCGGTGTCTCGGCGCCTAACCGCATGCGGCGCGATCCGGTTGAGGTTGAGGCGTAATCCGGCATGCATTCAGGCGCGGTTCGGCCCAGGAGCATCAATACGTGTGTAACGAGGGGAATTGGGAAGTATGAGCAAACCAGGTAAATACAAAAACAAGCAAGTTGGCGGTACCTTACTCGGCCTGATTCTCGGCCTCATCGTCGGTCTGGCGATTGCGGTGGTCGTGGCGATCATGATCACCAAAACGCCGACACCGTTCACCAACAAGGCGCCCAAGGCCGAAAAGGCCCCCGAGGCGATCACCACGCCGCAACAGCTTACCGATCCTAACAAGGCGCTGTACGGCAACCGCGCACAGATCAAGGAGCCGGTGCCGACCGCGCCAGCACCGGCCGCAGCCGTTCCGTCGACACCGGCGCCGGCCCCGGAGTTGCCGGCCGCTCCCCCGGCCAGTGCTCAGAAAAAACCTGACCTGATCGGCCAGAAGATCGAGGAGAAGCAGCGCGAAGCCAAAGCGCCGATCGTGGATAAGTCAAGCCCGGACAAGGCCAGGAAAGCCGCCGCCGAAGCCGCCAATCCCAAGGCGGAAAATGCGGACGATCATTGGATTTACTACCTGCAAGTCGGTGCCTTCCGCGACCAGACCGACGCTGAAAACGCCCGTGCCAAACTAGCCTTGCTGGGTTTCGAAGCGCGGATCAGCGAGCGCCTATCCGACAACGGTTCGTTGTATCGGGTCCGTATCGGTTCATTTAGCAGCCTCGAAACAATGAACCGGATGCGCAGCAAGTTGTCAGATAACGGCATCAACGCAGCGGTAGTGCGCTCAGCAAAATAATGGTGTGGCTGCCAGTGAAACTTGGCGGCGGTTTGGCAGCAACCCTTTGGCCGAATACCTGGCAACAGGCATTCGGCAAACTATTTAACCCGAATAAGGAAATTTTATGCGTTTTTTTCAACGTGCATTTGCCATCGTCGGTCTTAGCCTGAGCCTCGGTCTCGTGGCAGCTTCGGCCGGCGCCTCTCCCGCGAATCCGGTTGCCGGCACGGATTACAAGGTTCTGGACACGCCGCAATCCACCGATTCCGGCAAGAAAGTCGAAGTCACCGAATTCTTCTGGTATAGCTGCCCGCATTGCAGTGCACTCGAACCGGCGCTGGAAGACTGGGTCGCCAAGCAAGGCGACAAGATCGTTTTCAAACGCGTGCCCGTGGCTTTCGATCCGCGCTTCCTGCCGCAGCAAAAACTGTACTACACGCTAGAAATTCTGGGCCAGGTGCCTGCGTTGCACAAGAAAGTATTCAGCGCGATTCATGCACAGCGTCAGCGCGTGGATACGGATGCGACGATTCTCGATTTTGCTGTCAAGCAAGGTCTGGATAAAGCCAAGTTCGCCGATGTGTACAACTCGTTTGGCGTGCAAGCCAAGGCGACCCGCGCGGCGCAACTGCAAAATGCTTACAAGATCGACGGCGTGCCGATGATTGCCGTCGACGGCCGCTTCATCACGGCGCCATCGATTGTCTCCAGTGCAATGGGCAATGCTTCAGAGCCGGCATTGTTTGCTGCGACACTGCAAGTGCTGGATGCGCTGATTGTCAAAGCCGCTGCAGAAAAAAGTAAAAGTGTTGCACCGCCGGCGCAAGCCAGCAAAAAATAAAAGCGTTGCGTGCGGCAGCCAAAGGTTGCCGGACAGCTGTTCAGATAGTCCGTTCCTCCTCCATACCGGTAGAGGACGGGCTTTTTTCTTGGGATGCAGATGCAACGTATATTCATTACCGGTGCCTCCAGCGGCATCGGGGCAGCACTGGCACAAGAATACGCCGCACAAGGTGCCGCGCTGGGATTGGTTGGCCGCCGTCGGCAGCTGTTGCAACAATTGCTGGAGCGCTTGCCGCATCCTGAGCGCCATCGCTTGTACGTCTTGGACGTGAACGATCACACGGCGTTACGCGCCGCCGCCGCCGATTTTATCGCTGCCGGCGACGGCGTTGATGTGGTGATTGCCAGCGCCGGCATTTCACAGGGGACGCTGACCGAATATGCCGAGGATCAGGAAGTGTTCGAGCGCGTGTTTGCCACCAATATGCTGGCCACCGTTGCCACCTTCAGTCCGTTCATAGCGGGGATGAAGCAACAGGCGCAAGCCGGTCGGCGCGGCTTGCGGCTGGTCGGCGTCGGCAGCGTTGCCGGCATCCGTGGCTTGCCGGGGGCGGGCGCTTACAGCGGTTCGAAAGCAGCCGTCATGAGTTATTGCGAATCGTTGCGGGTTGAGTTGCGCGCCAGCGGTATCAAGGTCGTCACGCTGGTGCCCGGTTATATCGACACCCCGATGACGCAGATCAATCATTACCGGATGCCGTTTCTGATGTCGGCCGCCGATTTCGCCGCCAAAGCCAGCGCCGCAATCAACAGAGGCAGCAGTTATCAGGTGATTCCCTGGCAGATGGGCGTGGTGGCCAAATTGTTGCGGACATTGCCGAACTGGTTGTACGACCTGGCGTTCGCCCGGGCGCCGCACAAGGCGCGCAAGCCGGCTTAAACCTGGAAACGGCAGTTGACGCTGGCCGGTGATAATCGTCAATGCTAACGTCAATCACCCCGAACTGACAGTTTTTGCCTTGGCGCATGATTTTTTCCGCGTTCTCGCTTCTCCCATACAATAGTTCTATCAGGCAATGTTCTGAAATGCGATACTATGAGCCGATGCAGCGCACTGCGGGGGACGATTCCATGCAGAATTTTGAAGCTCTACCGATGACGATGAGCAACGTCGCAGTGCTCTTGGTTGCGATCCTGGGTGTGGGGCCGGTCAATGCCGCCACCATCACCGCAGCGGTCACCGATGCGGCCGGAACTGCGCTGCCGGACGTCGCGATCTACGCCGAGCCGGCTGAGGGGGTGAGTTTGCACAAGACACCGCAAGGCGCCCGGATCGAGCAAAGGCAGCGCAAATTCCTGCCGCTGGTGACCGTGGTCCAGACCGGCAGCGCGATCTCTTTTCCCAATAACGACACCGTGCGCCATCATGCTTATTCATTCTCCCCGGCCAAACCGTTTGAACTGAAACTGTATGCCGGCGTGCCGCGACAGCCAATCGTATTCGACAAGCCTGGCACCGTGGTGGTCGGCTGCAATATCCATGACCAGATGGTGGCCTACATCCAGGTGGTCGATACGCCCTATTTCGGCAAGACCGACGCCTCCGGCAAACTGACGCTGGAAGGGCTTCCGCCCGGCAAATACACCCTGAAGGCCTGGTACTATCAGTCGCCGCAAGGCGCCGAAATACCCGAGCAGGCGATCACGCTGGCCAAGGATGCCGACCTGAATACCGGCTTCAAGCTGAATCTTGAAACGAATTTCACCTCGGGCATCAAGCCGTAGGAGCCGCCCCCATGCGTTTGCATAGCCTCGAAAGCCGGATCGTCGCTCTTTTCCTGTTCCTGATACTGGCGGTGCAGCTGGCCGGTTTTTTCGCGATCCGCAGCGGCATGGAAAAAAATGCACGCGCCTCGATCAATGAAGAACTGGTGATCGGCGAACACGTGTTTCGCCGCTTGCTCGATCTGAACGCACAAAAATTGACCCAGGGTGCACGTTTGCTGGCGGCCGACTACGGTCTCCTCCAGGCGGTTGGCAGCAATGACCAGGCCACCATCTCGTCGGCGCTAGCCAATCACGGCGCGCGCATCGGTGCCGCACTAACGATGCTGGTCGGCACCGATCACCGGATCCGGGCCAGCACCACGCAAAATCCGGCCGGCAACCTGCAGCGCGCAATCCTGGCGCTGGTCCAGACCGCAGAACGAAGCGGCAGCGCGACCGATATCCGGATCGTCGACAATCATCCGTATCAGATCGTGGTGGTGCCGGTCAAGGCGCCGGTGGTGATCGGCTGGGTCGTCATGGCGTTTCCGATCGACCAGCGGCTGATCGCCGACATGCGCGAACTATCCTCGCTGCAGGTCGCGATCCTGACCAGCGGCGCGGCTGGCGGCTGGCGGCCCGGCATCTCGACGCTGACTGCCACCGACAGCGCCAGTCTGGCGGCCCAATTGCATGGGATGCCGACCGGCTCGACCTTGTTGCCGGACCTGAAAATCGCCGACAGCGAGTATAGCGCCCGGGTACTGCAGCTGACCCGGGAGTCGGGCCAGACCGCGATCGCGGTCTTGCAGCGTTCAGTCAGTGAGGCGATTGCGCCCTATCGCCGGCTGCAGCTTACCTTGCTGATCCTGACGGCGGCGGGGATCGTGCTGGCGGTGATCGGCAGCATCGTCATGGCGAGGCGTATTACCGGTCCGCTGCGCCAGTTGACGCGCATCGCGCGCCAGCTAGGCGACGGCGATTACCGTGCAGCGATCCCGATCCGGGGCGACGACGAGATCGGTGCGCTGGCAAAATCGTTTGAAACCATGCGTGACCGCATCTCCAGCCGCGAGCTCGAAATCCGGCGATTGGCCTACTGGGATACGTTGACCAATCTGCCGAACCGGGCTCAGTTCAGCGGTCTGCTGCACGATGCCATCAGGCTGGCCAAGGATAGCAACGGCAGTTGCACCGTCCTCATGATGGATCTGGATCGTTTCAAGCATGTCAACGACCTGCTGGGCCACAGCTTTGGCGATGCGCTGTTGCATCAGGTGGCAAGCCGGCTCAAGGTGCAACTGGGGCGGCACAAGGACCGCTTCGCCCGGCTTGGCGGTGATGAATTCGCGGTGCTGCTGCAGGACATCCGCCTCGACGAAGCGCAGGACATCGCGGCCCAGATGCTGCGTTCGTTGGAGACGCCGATCTCGCTCGACGATCAGACCGTCGATCTGGGCGCCGGTGTCGGCATCGCCCGATTCCCGCAGCATGGCCAGGACGCTGAAACCATCCTCAGCCGCGCCGAAGTCGCGATGTACGCAGCGAAACAGCGCAAAGACGGTGCGGTCGTGTACGATCCGGCGATCGACCACGGCAGCCAGCAAAGCCTGTCGCTGCTAAGCGAGCTGCGCCGTGCCATCGATCACGGTGAATTCCGGCTGTACGTGCAGCCCAAAATCACGCTCGACAGCGGCAAGGTCGTCGGTGTCGAGGCACTGATCCGCTGGGTGCATCCGGATCGCGGCTTCATCGGCCCCGATGACTTCATCCCGTTCGCCGAAAAAACGGGCTTCATCCGCACCCTGACGCGCTGGGTGCTGGAGCAATCGGCTGCGCTGTGCAGTGAACTCAATACGCATCAACACTATCTGAAAGTGTCGGTCAATCTGTCAACCCGTGACCTGGTCGATGCGGAATTGCCGGCAAAATTTGCCGACATTCTGATGCGGCACCAGGTCCAGCCATCGTCGTTCTGCCTGGAAATCACCGAGAGCTCGATCATGGACGATCCGGTGCGCGCCCAGCAAACCCTGGAAAGACTGCACGCGATGTGCTTCGAACTGTCGATTGACGATTTCGGCACCGGCTACTCGTCGCTGGCCTACCTGAAGCGGCTACCGGTCGACGAGCTGAAGATCGACAAATCCTTCGTTCAGAACATGGCGCGCGATGCCGACGATTGCAAGATCGCACGTTCAACCATCGACCTCGGACATAACATGGGGCTGCGCGTGGTTGCCGAAGGCATCGAAAGCGTCGAGGTCTTGCAGCTGCTGGTCGCGATGGGCTGCGAACAGGGGCAAGGCTACTTCATCAGCCGGCCGATGCCCTCAGATCAATTGCTCGACTGGATCCGGCACTGCCAGGCGCCGCAGCCGGCCACTGCGGTCTGAATCGCTAATCCCCTCAGAACTCAAGCACCGTCTGCAGTCTTATGGTGTTTTGCTGCCGTGCATTGGTGGTTTCGAACAGGTACGCCAGGTTATATTCGATGGCGCGGCGGTCATCGAGCACATAGGTGCCGAACAGCGCGGGACCGAATCGGTGCGATTGGTCGCGCTTAGGGTCCCAATGATTCCATTGCCCCATGTCGCCGAATCCTTGCAGGCCCGGCTCAAACAGCCGTTTCCAGTGATACCTGACTTGCCACTGGTAACCCATCTTCATCGGATTGTCACCGGTGGCGCGGTATGAGCGCGACAACAGCAGGTTGAAATTAAGCTGGGTCCGGCCGATTTCGGTCTCGAGCAGCGGGCCGAAGGTCAGCGCATAACCCTCATCGCGTTCCTGCGGACGTGCCAACTCGGTAAACAAGGCGACATCGACTGGGTATTGACCGTGCGTCAGCCTGAAAATATTCTGCCATTCCAAGCCCTCCAACCTGGTGCCGCTGCCATCTTCGCGCTCGTACTCGACATACAGATTTGAAAACCAGGATGCGCTGATGCCATACCCAAACGCCAGAGAAGCGCCGCTGGCTCGCGGCGCGTCTTCGATGGCGGTGCTGCCGGCATTCAGGGCGACGGTGCGCTGCCCGGCATTGTCGTAGCTGTGGTACACGTAGTCGGCCGGACCGGCAAAAGATGCGCCGGCAACGATCGTCAGAAGGAGTGCGCAGGCCCGGTGCAGGATTTTCATTGGAGATGATGGCGGCGTCGAATGCAAACATCCGCGCCGTTGAACCGGCCGGAAACAGAAAGTAACTCTACCAGCTAAATTTGTTTCCACAAAGAAATTAAACCATGCGACGCAGCGATGCAGCTAGAAATTTAATGCGCCTGAAAGCGGTAGACCCCGTCCGCATCCAGCCGCCGCGTGAGAACCCCTTCAAACCACAATTTATGCAAGTGCGCCAACGCCTCGCCGAGTGCAAACGTCATCTGGTGCGCGTCCAGCGGGCGGCGGAACATGATCGGCACGATATCGCTGGCGGACTGTGGCGCAGCGCATGCCTCAAGCACTTCCGCCAGTCTGTCGCGGTGATGCTGATCCAGTTGGTCGATGCGTGTCTGCAGGCCACGGAACGGCTTGCCGTGCGAAGGCAGCACCAGCGTGTCGGCTGGCAGATCGCGGAATTTCTCGAGTGAATCGAGGTATTGCTGCACCGGATTGGATTCCGGCTCGATCGCGAATACCGACACATTGGTGGAAATCCGTGGCAATACCATGTCGCCTGAAATCAGCAGATTCAGATCGGCGCAATGTAACGCCACATGCTCCGGCGCGTGGCCGAAGCCGGTGATGACCTGCCAGGCATGCGCGCCGATGCGGAAGCTTTGCCGATCATGCAAGCGGTGATAAGCGTGCGGGACCGCCGGCACCATGCTCGGATAATACGACTTGCGTTGCGACACTTTGGCAATCACTTCCGGGTCCCGCATGCCGTGCATCTCGAAATGCGGCAGCATGGCGCTGCCATCGGCGCCGGGCAACGCGGCTGACATCATGCGCGCCGAAAAATATTCGCCGCTGCTCATCCACAGCGGCGCCTGCCAATGCTGACAAATCCAGTCGGCCAGACCGACATGGTCAGGATGGCAATGCGTGACCAGCACACGCAGCACCGGCAAGCCATTCAATTCGGTCGCAAAGATTTTTTCCCAGGCGCTGCGGGTGGCGTCGTTGGCAATCCCGCAATCGACCACGGTCCAGCCTTTTTGCGTGCCATTTGCGGTTTCCATGCTGTCTTCCAGCAACCATAAATTGATATGGTCAAGCGCAAACGGCAGGCCCATGCGCAGCCAGCGCACGCCGGGCGCAACTTCAAACGTGTGTCCTGTCACCGGCAAAATGTCGGCAAATGCATAGTCCAGCTGGGCTTCGAGGGCATTCATTCAAGGCGTCCTTAATAGTCGATTCGATGAACGAAGAATACTACGTCACGGCATGAACAGCCGGCTCTCGTCGATAGATGACGCGCAGCAACATTTCTTACCCGAACCCCTTGACCCCAAGTTCGCCGTAGAACCGGGCCAGCTGCGCCGCATCGTTGGCGAACCAGCCGGCAAGCCAATCATGATAGGCCTCGGCCGCTCCGGCGGCGGAGGCGGTGCCGGCAAGGACGGCGGCGATCAGGTGTGCCGCCGTGATACCGGAGAGCAGCGCTTTGAGTACGCCGTGCGATGAGGTCGGGTCCAGCACGGCGGCGGCGTCGCCGACCATGAACCAGCCGGGGCGGGCCGCCGCACTGGCGATGCGCCAGGTGACGTCGGCGCCGCGCGAGGGGCCCTTGGGCGTGAGGTGGCGCAACTCCTCGGGCATCCAGTCGGCGGGTATCTTGTCGCCATCCAGCAGAACCCGCGTCCATTGATAAGTGCCGGGCCATACCATGGCGGTCCATAGCCAGCCGCCATTGTCGCCGAGCATTTGCGGGGCGGTATTGCGCTCCGGATAGGCGCCGTCAGCATAACCGTAGCGCGCAATCAAACGCGGCGAGCGCGCCGGCCTCTCGATCTCCAGCTGCTTGCAAAGCCATTGCGCCCGGCCGCTTGCATCCACGACCATACGGGCCGTGACGGGCCCGTCGGCTGTCATGACACCGGCGACGGTATTGCCCTGCATCAGCAGGCTTGACACCGCACAGGGCTGGCGCAGCTCGGCCCCGGCCTCGCGGGCACGCTCCAGCAGCATCGCATCGAACGCCGTGCGGCGCACCTGAAAGCCGCGCCACGGACCCTGTGCGTCGCCACCGAACGGTTCAAAGCGGCGCGTGCCGTTCCAATCGATCCAGACGCCTTCGTGGCGCGCACCGATGACGGCGGCGAGACGCTCGCCGTCGATGCCGAGTTGCGCGAGCAGCGGCTCGATGCCCGGATGCAATGTCTCGCCGGGGCGCTCGCCGCTGAATATCTCGCGCTCGAACACCCGCACGCGCAGGCCGCGCGCGGCGCATGCAATCGCTGTCGCGCTGCCCGCAGGCCCGCCGCCGATGACGGCTAGGTCGGTATCGTAGTGTCGAGTTTCCACGAGCCGCCGCGCTTGAGTATGACCTGCCTGCCGTCGGAGTAGGCCATGGCCTCTTCCTGGATATCCACCAATACGCTTCTCAGCCGCGCCGGGTTGGGATAGTGCTGCCCCCAGCGAAACACTTCGAAGCGATAGTGGTGCCGCCGCGGATCGAGTCTCGCGCCTGTCTGCGCGGCGATTTTCACGAGTTCCGGATCGTTCGCCGGAATCACCCGGAACGACAGGACCGCCCACGAGGCCTTGTCGCGCAGCACCTGGTTCACATTGCCCTGGTTGCCGCGAATGCCGAGGCTCCAATACACGGCCGCCATGGACAGGGTGCGTGCCTGGTAGTCCTGGATATCGATGCGCGATGTCAATGCCGCGGTCATCCGGCCCAGCAGATCGATGTAATCGACCCGCCGCTCATCCTCGTATTCGATCACCGGCCGGCCCTGGTAGGTGCTGCGGCGCGGCCCGGGCACACCGTCCCACGGCAGGAAATTTCCCTTGAGCGGCCCCTCCGCCACCGGCACCATGCCGATTTCCTCGTCCGTGAACGGCACCGCCGTGGGCCAGGGATAGGAGATCCCGCTGAGTTGCTTGTCGGGCTCATATTGCCGGGTGGCGTCCGGCGCGACGCCGGGCCAGTAGCTGCCGAGCGCAGCGCACAGCTTGGCGTCTTCGATGAAGGGCGAGCCTAGCCCGTGACTCACCAGAAAGCGCTGCAGCTTCCCGTCCTTTCCTGCCCGCACGCCCATGCTGCTGTCCCAGCCGGGATCGAACAGGCCGGGCGAACCGTCCGGCAGGCCGACCTTGTCGAAACGCAGCAAGCCGTTCGGTATCTGCGCGGTGCTGCTGATCGTCGCGCCATCAAAAACCTGGGGCTGTGAAACGATGGCGCTGACGGTGTCGTCATCGATACTGAAGCCGATCGGCAGCTCGATATTCGCGGCAATCCGCGTTTGCGACAAGGCGAACGGCGGCGTGGCCCAGAGCGCCTCGCGCAATCCCTTGGGAACCTCGTTGGTCCACCAAAGCATCAATTCGCGCTGCCCCACCTTGGGCAGGAAATCGGGCAAGCCGACCATGCAGAACGCCGGCTTGGAGATGCTGATGCCAGCCTTCACCAACTCGGGGCAGGCCGCTGCAACCCAGCCGTCGCCGCTGAAATCGATGTAATGCTGCGCATTGAAGTTGCCGCCGGCCAGGATCTGCATCAAGTCCGGCCGGTTGTTGAGGTTGTCGATCTCGCCGTTGACGACGCGATGGCGGATGTTGATATATTCGGGCGCCGGGCGCGCGGTCGATTGCTCGGCATCCGCCAGATATTGCGGGATGGTGGGCGGCGCGCCGTCGGGCAGCACGAACAGAGACGACATTTGCATCTTGGTGTGGTCGCCGGAATAGCTGGCATCCACCGGGAAGGTCAGCCGCGCCCCCTGGTAGCGGGCTTCTTCCACCATGGGCGTGGCCCGCGGCACCAGCACACCGGGGCCGAATTCCCCGTCCGACGACAGCGACGCGATTCTCTCATCCCTGATCGCGAACGGGTACTGCTCCAGATGCTGTCCGGTCCAGTTGTTTTGCAAGTTCTTGGCGTCCAGGAAACGATGGAAACTGGCCAGTTCGTCATTCAACATGCCCCGGCTCAATGCGATTTGCAAGTCCATGCCGGCGAGGCATTCCGGACCGTTGAACAGCTTGTGAAGCGGCACCCAGAACTGGCGCCCGTCGTCGATTGGCTGCCGATCCTGAGGCCCGAAGAAGGTCGGGGCGCCTGCGCGCACCGGCAGTTGTACCGCCAGATAAGGCGAGAAACGGCGCGGCACGACATGAAAATCAAACACCCTGGCGTCGTCCGTGCCAACGAAACTGCGCAGGCGCGGATCGTAGCGCGGGCCCAGATTGCCGATCCGGCCGATCCCGGCGCGCGCGAAGCACAACTGGGCATGCTTGCCGCCCACCGCCATGGGCGCATTGCGGTATTGCGTGGCAAACATCACGATACCTACCGGCAGTGTGAAATTGGCGCGCAAGGCGCTCAGCGACACCTGTCTGGTCGCGTAGATGTAGTTCTCGATCGTGTCGATCTCGGCCAGCGTCGGAAAAGCACTCAACGGCACACCATTGCGGCCGGTCAGCACCGACGGCGCCGCCAGCGCGTGATACAGCAGGCTGTAGTCCGGCTGCCCCGGTTCGATAGCCTTGTTGCCCGCAACGCCAAAGTCGCCGAACCCGGGATAACGACGGTCGATTCCCAGCGGCTTGACAAGTTCCGCCTTCAAATTGGCGGCCTGGATATCGAATCCCCCTCCGGTCACGTCCAGCAACATGTCGCGCCACCCCGCCGGGCCCAGACGCCGGCACAACGCTTCGACCGCATTAATCAGCGGCGGGGAGGGCGCCGCGATCGTCAAATTCGCATAGCTGCCGGCAAGGGCCACACCAAGACCGGCGGCACCGGTCTTGAGAAACTCGCGACGTGTACTCATTAGCAACGCTCCTCAGATTGATGTTGACGCTCGATCAGGCCTTGCTTGAATGCCTGTTTTCATTTTTTGTCAGCGTAGTTCACAATACTTTGTATGAAAACAGCGCACTACCTATCAGCATTGATAGGATTCAGCCTGTCATGGCTATAGGAGTACTCTCTGAATTTATATGGGATTTTTGCTGAAATCGCTCGCAGAAGGCCTCTGCGTCATTCGATGATTTGATCGAGGCTGCGAATCACGCGTGCCGACGGCAGCGAGGCCGAGTCCTTCGCGATTAGCGCGTGGAGCTGGCGCCGCAGCATGGCCTCCTGCATCACTTCGGTGAAGCTGGTGCGGTCGGTCCGGGTTGGCTGGTCCAGGTCGCCCTCGATGTAACGCCAGCCCATGGCAACCAGTTGCTCGACAAACGGGCGTTCGACTTCATCCAATTCCCAACCCATCGACACCTCCAAAAAACCACCAAAATTCTCCAAAACACTGCCAAGTCATTGATTTATAAGGAGTCAGCAGTTTGGCTTCGCGCCAAAGAAGTCCAAAAACACCCCAAAAACCAGCTTAGACCACGTC
Source organism: Glaciimonas sp. OK215 (assembly GCF_057787885.1). Classification (NCBI taxonomy): domain Bacteria; kingdom Pseudomonadati; phylum Pseudomonadota; class Betaproteobacteria; order Burkholderiales; family Oxalobacteraceae; genus Glaciimonas; species Glaciimonas sp. OK215. Next base: position 5,842,108 of record NZ_CM173544.1, on the reverse strand, counting down.
GGTTGCTGTGTAGTAAGCTCCACCCCTTGCACCGTGTTGCTTGAGTTGGCCTGCCGCCTTCAACTTCTGCAGCAGCATTTTCGCCTGCTCGTCGTTCAACCGGCACAGCTCCATCACGTCGGCTCGCTTGATCCGCCGATGTTGGCGGACGAAGCTGAGAACCATCTGCTCATGCTGCAGCGCTGATAGACCGGCTTGCCGCGTGTATGCCGCCTTATCGGTGCGTGCCGTGCCGTAAAGAGCTGGAGTGAGTGTGAAGCTACGAGTACGTGGCGTGCTGCCATGCGCCTGAATCAGGCCCACTTCAACCAAGGCTTCGAGTGTGCGCTTGGATTGGATGGCGTCGCGCTGGATGTGCAGCGCCAGTTCGTCAGCCGTCAGTCGCTTGGCTTCGCGCAGCGCAGCCAGCGCGATCAAGCTGTCGATCGGCAGCGCGCCACCGCGTCGGCCTTCTTCCTCTACCACCAGCCGCAGGAAGGATTCATCCGCGTCCACAGTAGCCAGTCTCAGCACCACGTTCTGCGTATCGGTGCGCCGGTAGTCGGGCTCGGGCCGCCCGTAGCGCAACATACCGCGGTAGATGGTATCCACCCCGCGACCCGAGCGCTCGACCACGCCGATGCGTTTCATCGCGTCGGCCAGCGCGCGGTTACGCGGGCGCGGCTCGGTGGTCAGCAGATTCGTCAGCGTCACACCATCCACCAAACCGCCGGGGTTGCTGATCGTCAGGCCATCATCGTCCATCCGCACATGCACAGCGCCCAACCGGTGGTAGTCGCGGTGCACCAGCGCGTTAGCCACGGCCTCGCGGAAGGCGCCCATATCCACCTTGGGCACCGGTACGCGGAACAGGCCCACCTGGATCTCGCGTTCAGGGTTATAGGGGCGGAAATTCGTCTCCAGCCAGTCCAGCGCCTTCAGCAGCGGAAAGCGGCGGAACTCGTTGAAGCCCACCGCTTCACGCGCCAGTACCTGGAACGCGAACTCATGCGTAGGTACCAGCTCACGCAGCGCCGGTTCCCTGCCCACCAGCAGCAGACCGGTCAGCGTGGGCACGCGCGTGCCGTCGCCCTGGCGTGCGGTAAGGCCAAGCGCGCCATCCAGCGCCTCGTCGTCAAGCTCCAGCAGCACGCGGTCGCCGCCATATTGCTGCACGCTCTGGCGCAAGCGCTCGCGCTCCAGCGGGTCCAGATCGGTCAGCTTGGCGCCGGCCACGGCCTGGGCCGAGGCATCCATCAAGCCGAAGCTGGTGGCGCGGCTGGCGCGATCATGCGGCAGCATCGCCACGCATTCAGGCTGGCCATCGGCTTTCAGTCGCCGGCGCAGGTACACGCCGCCGGTGGTGGCCACCTCGCCTTGTGCCTTGGGTACCACGATGCACGCAACGGTCAGGCCACCCAGAGTCACCGGCAATACCGTGACCGCCAGCGACGGCGATGTGCGCGCCGCAACCAGTCCCGCAAGACCGGCAAGTTGCAGATGCTCGGTATGCAGCCCGGTGGGCGTGGCGTCGTCCTCCACGCCCAGCCACAACTGGCCGCCCTCGGCGTTGGCCAGGCAGATCACCGCCTCCACCAGATCATTGTCCGATAGGCGCTTGCGGTCGCTCTTGAACTCGACCGTGAGGGATTCACGCGGGGGTAAAGGTGGTGGGGTCATACAGGAGTGCCTGTCGGATCGAGCAGCGGCGTGACGCGGGCGTGACCGGTGAGGAGGTCGTCCATGAGAGATGGCATTCGAATTGGGGAAGAGTAATGGGCATTAGAGGGTGTACGGATGGGAAATCAACCGCGGGAGCCAAGTATCCTAGACGTAACCACAACTGTCAAACGCCAGTCACGTTGTTGTTTCGGGCAGGTCCCGGTTAGCGATCACGAGGGCCGGAACATACCGTGGCGCTAATCTCATCTTCTGTGTCACTTTACGCGCGGTCACCAATTTATTTCTGCAACACAGACCAGTCAGCCCAGAATATGGTTGACGTTAACGTTAACTGCGGATAACTTAGGCCCTTAAATTCATTTGCCAATGCTTTCTCCGTCGTTTTGTAACTCAGCCAACTAAGCCGCACCGCATATGCCGACCTATACCATCACCGAACTTGCACGCGAATTCGACATTACGCCACGGGCGATCCGTTTTTATGAAGATCAAGGCCTGCTGAGTCCCAAGCGCGATGGCGCCGGCGGGCGGAATCGGGTTTACGCGGCGCGTGAGCGCACCCGCCTGAAGCTGACGCTGCGTGGCAAACGGCTGGGACTGACGTTGCTGGAAATCAAGAGTCTGGTCGATATGTACGATTCGCCGAAAGATTCCGCTGGGCAACTGGAGCGCTTTCTGGCGGTATTGGCGCGCCATCGCGAATTGCTGGAACGGCAGCGTGAGGACATCGAACTGACGCTGGCAGAGATTCAGGTACAGGAAGTCGAATGCACGCGGTTGTTAAAAACCGATCAGTTCAGTCAGCAAAAGGTCAGCCCGGATAAGGCAGTGTGAAAAGCAAAAACTTATCCTGGTTGATATTTCATTAAACGGAGGAGACAAGATGGTCCATTTACCCGGTTTGAGTTTCGATCATGGCGAAGATATCGCCGCCCTGCGGGAAACGATTCAGCAATTTGCGACCGCCGAAATTGCGCCGCGCGCAGCGGAAATCGATCGTACCGATCAGTTTCCGATGGATTTGTGGAAGAAAATGGGCGGTCTGGGCCTGCTCGGGATTACCGCGGACGAGGCATACGGCGGCATCGGGATGGGCTATCTGGCGCATATCATCGCGATGGAAGAAATTTCGCGCGCTTCGGCTTCGGTCGGCCTTTCCTATGGCGCGCACTCGAATCTATGCGTCAACCAGATCAGCCGTAACGGCACTGCGGAGCAAAAAGCCAAGTACTTGCCGAAATTGATTTCCGGCGACCACGTCGGTGCGCTCGCCATGTCCGAACCGAACGCGGGTTCCGATGTGGTCAGCATGAAGCTGCGAGCCGAGTTGAAGGGTGACCGCTGGATCCTGAACGGCACCAAAATGTGGATCACCAACGGCCCCGATGCCGACGTGCTAGTGGTGTACGCCAAGACGGATATCGACGCCGGTGCGCGTGGCATGACCGCTTTTCTGGTCGAAAAGACATGCAAAGGTTTTAGCGTCGCGCAAAAACTCGACAAGCTCGGCATGCGCGGTTCGCACACCGGTGAACTAGTGTTCCAGGATTGTGAAATCCCGGCCGAAAACGTCCTCGGCAGCGTTGGCAAAGGCGTCAATGTGCTGATGTCCGGTCTGGATTTCGAACGTGCCGTATTGTCGGGCGGCCCGCTCGGCATCATGCAGGCGTGCATGGATGTGGTCGTGCCATACGTGCATGACCGCAAGCAGTTCGGCCAGGCGATCGGCGAATTTCAATTGATGCAGGGCAAGCTGGCCGATATGTATTCGACCATGATGGCCTGCAAAGCCTATGTCTACGCAGTCGGCCAGGCCTGCGACCGCGCCAACACGCCGGAAGCGGTGCGCGCCGTGCGCAAAGATGCTGCCGGGGCGATTCTGTATTCCGCCGAAAAAGCGACCTGGATGGCGGGTGAAGCGATTCAGGCGCTGGGCGGCAACGGCTACATCAACGAATATCCGGTCGGCCGTCTGTGGCGCGACGCAAAATTGTATGAAATCGGCGCCGGCACCAGCGAGATCCGTCGTATGCTGATCGGCCGGGAATTATTTGCCGAGACTTGCTGATAGCGACATCCAACCATGACTTCTCTGCATATTCAAACCGCCTTGCTGGCGCATCCGCAACTCTCCGCAGCCCTGGACAAACAGGTCTGGCTGAAAATGGAAAGCAGCCAGCCGTCGGGCTCTTTCAAGTTGCGTGGGATCGGCCTGCTATGCCAGCGCGCGGTGGCCGGCGGCGCCACGCGCCTGGTCTGTCCGTCCGGCGGCAACGCCGGTTTTGCTGCGGCGTTTGCCGGTGCCGCATTGGGCGTCAGAACCACCGTCGTCGTGCCGGAAACGACGGCCGCCGCAGTGATTCAGCGCATACGCGATATCGGCGCCGAGGTGATTGTGCATGGGAATGTCTGGGATCGGGCCAACCAGCATGCCTTGCAACTTTGCCAGGAAGCGGGCGCAATCTATATTCCGCCGTTCGATCACGCCGATATCTGGGATGGCAACGCCACCCTGATCGACGAAGCCGCGGCGCAGGCCAAGGCGCTGGGCACCGATTTCGATGTGGTGATTTGCTCCGTCGGCGGCGGCGGCCTGATGTCCGGCGTGCTACAGGGCATGCATCGCAACGGCATGCAAGAGGTGCCGTTGATTGCTGTCGAAACCGACGGTGCCGCATCGTTGCAGGCTGCGGTACAAGCCGGCGAACCGGCGGCGCTGCCCGCGATTACCTCGATCGCCACCTCGCTTGGTGCGACCCGGGTCGCCGCGGCGGCATTTGACTGGACCCGCCGGCATACAGTGCATAGCGTCACGGTCAGCGATGCCCAGGCGATTGCTGCCTGCGTGTCGTTTGCGAACGACATGCGGACACTGGTCGAGCCTGCCTGCGGTGCGGCACTGGCGGTGGCCTATCAGCAATTGCCGGTGCTGGCGCCGTTCAAGCGACCGCTGATTGTGGTCTGCGGCGGCATCGGCGTCAGTCTGGAAGCGCTGCTCGGCTGGAAGGAGAAGTTTTTATTGTGAGCATGACGCCGGCTTTCCCCAAATTGCTCTCGTCGCAGATCGCCTTCGATACCGCGCGCACGATACTGGATGGCTTCGACAAGCATTACCGATTGTTTCGCCAGGCCAGCCAGGCGGCGCAATGCCATTTCGAAAGCGCTGACTGGAAAACCGCTCAGGACGAGGCCCGCGAACGGATTGCATTTTATGACCAGCGGGTACGCGAATGCGTGCGCACGCTGGAAGACGAATACGACGAGGAAGACCTCACCGATGACGTCTGGCGCGAGGTCAAACTGCATTACATCGGCTTGTTGATCGATCACAAGCAACCGGAACTGGCAGAAACGTTCTTCAATTCGGTCTGCTGCAACATATTGCATCGGACCTACTTTCATAACGATTTCATTTTTGTGCGGCCGGCGGTCTCGACGGAATATCTGGATACCGACGACGTGCTGCCGACCTTTCGGGTGTATTACCCGATGCGGGACGGCATGCATGCCACGCTGAAGCGCATCATCACGAACTTTCAGCTGCAACGGCCGTTCGCCGACCTGGAGCGCGACGTCACGCTGGCAGAGCAACGCATCAAACAAACCTTCAGCGCCGCAGCGCTTGAGCCGAATCACCAGATTCAGGTGTTGTCGACGCTGTTCTATCGCAACAAGGGCGCCTACATGATCGGCAAGATCATCAACGGCAGCAACGAATATCCGTTCGTGATCCCGATCTTGCATAACCGCAACGGCCAACTGGTACTGGACGCGGTGCTGTTCGAGCGCAAGGTGCTGGCCATCCTGTTCTCGTTCACCCGCGCGTATTTCATGGTCGACATGGAAGTCCCATCGGCCTACGTGCAGTTCTTGCGCACTCTGATGCCGGAAAAGCCTCGCAGCGAGATTTACACCATTCTGGGTTTGCAAAAACTCGGCAAGGCATTGTTTTACCGGGATTTCTTGCGCCATCTGCGGCATTCGTCGGATCGCTTTGAAATTGCACCGGGGATCCGCGGGATGGTGATGCTGGTGTTCGCGCTGCCGTCGTTTCCGTACGTGTTCAAAGTGATCAAGGACTATTTCCCGGCACCCAAGGAAACCACGAAGGCACTGGTCAAGGAAAAATACCTATTAGTAAAATGCCATGATCGGGTGGGCCGTATGGCCGACACGCTGGAATATTCCAGCGTAGCGTTTCCGCGTGCGCGCTTTGCCGATGAGTTATTGGCGGAACTCAAACAGGTAGCGCCCTCGGTAGTCGAAGAAGACGGCGACCAGATCATCATCAAGCATCTGTATATCGAGCGCCGCATGGTGCCGCTGAATATTTATCTGTCCAATGCGGAAAAAAGTGACGATCAGGCGGCGCTTGAGCATGGCATAGTCGAATACGGCAACGCGATCAAGGAGCTAGTGGCGGCGAATATTTTCCCCGGCGACATGTTGTACAAGAATTTCGGCGTGACGCGTCACAATCGCGTCGTCTTTTATGATTATGATGAGATCGAATACATCACCGAGTGCAACTTCCGCAAGATTCCGGAACCGCACAATGAAGAAGAGGAAATGGCCGCCGAGCCGTGGTACGCGATCGCCAAAAATGACGTGTTCCCGGAGCAGTTCGGGGTTTTCCTGTTGGGCAACCCGAGCGTCAGGAAATATTTTCTGAAACACCACGCAGATTTATTGACGCAACAGTATTGGCAGCAACGCAAACAGCACATACTGGAAGGCCATTTCGACGACGTCTTTCCTTATCCGCAAGAATGTCGGTTTAGAAACGCAGCAAAATCCGCGGCCGCAACGCCGCAAGATTTGGAACAGATGCAAGCTAAGTAGTTAACGTAAGTGATCACAACCCGGCGGCGTCAGCCGTCTTTATCTGGAGAAGCAACATGAGTGACTCAATTGTTATCGTCGGTGCAGCGCGTACCCCAATGGGCGCATTTCAAGGCGATTTTTCGTCGTTGACCGCCAGCGATCTGGGTGCGGTAGCGATCAAAGCGGCAGTCGAGCGCGCCGGCCTGAAGCCAGAGCAAGTCGACGGCGTATTGTTCGGCAACGTGCTGCAGGCGGGTCAGGGCCAGGCACCGGCACGCCAGGCCACCATCAAGGCCGGCTTGCCCGTTTCGACCAACGCGGCGACGATATCCAAAGTCTGCGGGTCGGCGATGCAGGCCACCATATTTGCCCATGATGCATTGCTGGCCGGGACCAATGAGGTGGTGGTGGCGGGCGGCATGGAGTCGATGACCAACGCCCCGTATCTGGTACCGAAGGCACGCGGCGGTTATCGGATCGGCCACGGCACGATCCTGGATCACATGATGCTGGACGGTCTGGAAGATGCGTATTCCAAAGGAGAGAATGGCGGCGGCCGTTCGATGGGTACTTTCGGCGAAGAATGCGCGGCCAAATACAATTTCACGCGTGAACAGCAGGACCACTTTGCGATCAGCTCGGTCAAGCGCGCACAGGCGGCCGCAGCCGATGGCCTGTTCAAGTGGGAAATCGCTCCGGTAACGGTGTCCAGCCGCGCCGGCGAGGTCGTGATCGACAAGGATGAAGGCCCGACCAAAGCCAAAGTCGACAAAATCCCATCGCTGCGCCCGGCCTTCAAGAAAGACGGCACCATCACTGCCGCAGCGTCATCCTCAATCAACGACGGCGCCGCCGCGCTGGTGCTGATGCGTGAATCGACTGCCAAGAAACTCGGCTGCACGCCGCTTGCCAGAATCGTCGCGCACGCCAGCCATTCGCAAACGCCGGAGTGGTTTACCACCGCGCCGGTAGGCGCGATTGAAAAGCTTTACAAAAAAACCGGCTGGACCAGCGCCGATGTCGATCTGTTCGAGATCAACGAAGCGTTTGCAGTGGTACCGATGGCGGCAATGAAGGAGCACAATATTCCGCATGAAAAGGTCAACGTGCACGGCGGCGCATGTGCTCTGGGCCATCCTATCGGCGCCTCCGGCGCCCGCATCATCGTCACCCTGCTCGGGGCCTTGAAAGCGACCGGCGGCAAGCGTGGCGTGGCGTCGCTGTGCATCGGCGGCGGCGAAGCGACGGCACTCGCGCTGGAGTTGCTATAACCGTGTTGTAGCCACGACGCTGGAATAGCATAGGCATGAACAAAACCGGGGTCATGTTTTTTCGTAATCGAAGAACGCGAGAAAATCTGACCCCGGTTTAATTGGACGACAGAACTGAATACAAAATTAACGTTGTTTCCAATCTGTAAAAGGCCTGTAGATGAGCGCTGCGATCGATTTTTACTTTGATTTTTCTTCCCCATACGGTTATTTTGCCGCCGCCCGGATTGACGAGCTGGCAGCCAAATACGGTCGCGATGTCGAGTGGCATCCGATTTTGCTGGGAGCCGTCTTCAAGACCACCGGCTCGGCACCGCTGACTGAGTTGCCCATGAAGGGAAAATACGCGTTACACGATTTCGACCGTAGTGCGCGCTTTCATGGCATTTCGTATAACCGGCCACCGGCATTTCCATTGCCAACCCAGGTTGCCGCGCGTGCGATGTTGTGGATCCAGAGCAGGTATGGCGCCGATCAGTCGATCAAGTTCGCCAAGCTGATTTACCAGGCCATGTTCGTCGACGGCGTGAATATCGCCGAACCCTTGCATGTCCTCGATATCGCCCGGACGCACGGTTTCGACACTACCGGTATGGCCGAAGGCATCAACAGCCTGGGGATCAAGAATCAGTTGAAAGCGGAAGTGGATCTGGCGATGGCGCGTGGCGTATTCGGTTCGCCGTTTGTGATCGTTGACGGCGAATCGTTTTGGGGATTTGACCGTTTCGAGCAGGTCGAGGCGATGCTGAAATACGGCAAGATTTAAATGGACAGTAGCAATGAACAAAGCAGCTGACGCAGCGTTGTGCCCTTGCGGTGGCGGCCTGTTTCGGGCCTGCTGCGGTCGCTTCATCGGACAGCAGGCGGTGCCGCAGACGGCGCTGGAATTGATGCGTTCGCGTTACACCGCATACACCTTGCATGACGATGCGTATCTGTATGCGACCTGGCACCGCAGCACCAGGCCGGCGGCGGGCGGCATTACGGCCGATGATGCAGGCATGCGCTGGATGGGCCTGGAAGTCCGCAGCCATCAGGCCGCAGGCGAGCAGGCAACAGTGGAGTTTGTTGCGCGCTACAAGGTAGCCGGCCGCGCCCATCGTTTGCATGAAATAAGTCATTTTGTAAGAGAGCAGGCGGAAGATGACCAGCAAATGGTGCGCCGCTGGTTTTACGTGGACGGCAGTTTTCCGGAACAGCCAGGGACCAAGTAAGGAACTGGTTGAATCAAAAAATAAGAAAACCATAGTGACCCGCTGGAATCCGTTTGGCGCGCCGTAAAAAAGCGACGCCGGCGGCAAACAACAGGAGACGAAACATCATGCAAACGAGTAGCGATTTAACCATGAGTATGGCGGTCGGCAGCCAGGATACGGCGCTGATCGAACAGACCATCGCCGCATTTTTCGATGCGATGGTGGAACGCGTTCCCGACAATGAAGCGCTGGTGGCTTGCCATCAGAACATCCGCCTGACCTATCGTCAGCTGCAGCAGGAATCGCAGCGGCTGGCCAGTGCATTGCTGAGGGCGGGAGTGCAGCGCGGCGATCGGGTTGGTATCTGGTCGCACAACAACAGCGAGTGGCTGCTGATGCAGCTGGCGACTGCGCGTGTCGGCATCGTATTGGTCAACATCAATCCGGCATACCGTGTCAGCGAGCTTGAATACGCACTCAACAAGGTCGGCTGCAAGGCGCTGGTCACGATGACGCGTTTCAAGACCAGCGACTATCTGGAAATGCTGCAGAGCGTGGCGCCGGAACTGGCGGATTGCGCGCCAGGCGCGTTGCAGGCGGCGCGCCTGCCGACCTTGAAAACCGTCATTCACCTTGGTTCGCAGGCGGTGCCGGGCATGCTGCGCTTTGCCGACCTGATCGCCGGCGGCGACAGCAACGATCCGCAGGTTGCCGAAATCGGCGCGACGCTGCAAGCCACGGATGCGATCAACATCCAATTCACCAGCGGCACCACCGGCTTCCCCAAAGGCGCGACGCTGACCCATCGGAATATCCTCAACAACGGCTTCTTCATTGGCGCAGCCATGCGCCTGACGGCGCAAGACCGGCTGTGCATTCCGGTCCCGTTGTATCACTGTTTCGGCATGGTGCTGGGAAATCTGGCTTGTCTGACGCATGGCGCAACGATTGTCTATCCGAACGATGGTTTCGATGCGCTATCCGTCTTGCAGGCAGTGCAGGACGAACGCTGCACCGGCCTGCACGGCGTGCCGACGATGTTTATCGCCGAACTCGACCACCCGCGCTTTGCCGAATTCGATCTGTCGACCTTGCGCACCGGCATCATGGCGGGTTCACCCTGCCCGATCGAGGTGATGAAGCGGGTGGTGCGCGACATGCACATGGCGCAAGTGACGATTGCCTATGGCATGACCGAAACCAGTCCGGTCAGTTGCCAGAGCCAGACCGATACGCCGCTGGAAAAACGCGTCTCGACGGTCGGCCAGGTCCATCCGAATCTGGAAGTGAAAATGATCGATGCCGAATCCGGAGAGATCGTGCCGATCGGCAGCACCGGTGAACTCTGCACCCGCGGCTATTCGGTGATGCAGGGCTACTGGGACGACGAGCCGAAAACCCGCGAGGCAATCGATGCCGACGGCTGGATGCATACCGGCGATCTGGCGACGATGGATAGCGAAGGCTATGTCAACATCGTCGGCCGCATCAAGGACATGGTGATCCGCGGCGGCGAAAATATTTATCCGCGCGAGATTGAAGAATTCCTGTACCGCCATCCGGCAGTCCAGGACGTGCAGGTGGTCGGCGTACCCGACGTCAAATATGGCGAAGAATTGTGTGCGTGGGTGATTCTGCGGCCCGGCCAGAGCGTCGATGAAGAAACCTTGCGGTCATTTTGCCGCGCTCAGATCGCCCATTACAAGGTGCCGCGGTATATCCGTTTTGTCGATGCGTTCCCCATGACGGTGACCGGGAAAATACAGAAATTCAAAATCCGCGAAGCGATGAAAGACGAGCTTCACATTAGCGAAGTCAACACCGCCTGAGTACCTGAAAGGGAAAAGAACGTAGCGCATGCCGCCTTACCAGGCGCGCATGCGGCAGCAGTAGCCGGTTCAAAAAACTAAAAGGACGTTGAAATGCCCCAGTTGGAAAGCAAACTTAATACACGCAGCGAAGACTTTCAGCAAAATGCCAGCGCGCTCAATCTGCTGGTCGACGACTTGCGCCAGAAGGTGGCGCAGATTGCCGAAGGCGGCGGCGATGCCGCGCGCAAGAAGCACGTCGCGCGCGGAAAACTGCTGCCGCGGGACCGGGTGCAGATGCTGCTCGATCCGGGTACGCCATTCATGGAGTTTTCGCAACTGGCGGCGTACCACATCTATAAAGACAAGGACGGCAGCGACGCCGCCCCCGCAGCCGGGGTCATCACCGGGATCGGCCGGGTCGCCGGACAGGAATGCGTGATTGTCTGTAACGATGCCACCGTCAAAGGCGGCACTTACTATCCGCTGACCGTCAAAAAACATTTGCGGGCGCAGGAAATCGCCGAGCAAAACAATCTGCCGTGCATTTACCTGGTGGATAGCGGCGGCGCCAATTTGCCGAATCAGGATGAGGTCTTTCCGGACCGCGATCACTTCGGCCGCATCTTCTTCAACCAGGCCAATTTGTCCTCCAAAGGCATTCCGCAAATCGCGGTCGTCATGGGTTCCTGTACCGCTGGCGGTGCCTATGTCCCGGCCATGAGCGACGAGTCCATCATCGTCAAGAATCAGGGCACGATCTTTCTGGCGGGGCCGCCGCTGGTCAAGGCGGCGACCGGCGAAGTGGTCAGCGCGGAAGATCTGGGCGGCGGCGATGTGCACACCCGGCTGTCCGGCGTCGCCGATCATCTGGCGCAGAACGATATGCACGCGCTGGCGCTGGCACGCACTATTGTGTCCAACCTGAACCGCAAAAAACCCGAAGGCCCCGTATTGCGTAAAGTGGTCGAACCGAAATATCCGGCCCATGAGTTGTACGGCGTCATCCCGCTCGATACGCGCAAGCCGTTCGACGTCCGTGAAGTGATCGCCCGCGTGGTCGACGGCAGCGAGTTCGATGAATTCAAGGCGCGTTACGGCACTACGCTGATTTGCGGCTTCGCCCACATCTACGGCATGCCGGTCGGCATCATCGCGAACAACGGGATTCTGTTTTCGGAAGCGGCGTTAAAAGGCACGCACTTCATCGAGCTGTGTTCGCAACGCAAGATTCCCCTTGTGTTCCTGCAAAACATTACCGGTTTCATGGTCGGCCGCAAGTATGAAAATGAAGGCATCGCACGCAATGGCGCCAAGATGGTGACCGCGGTCGCGACCACCTCGGTGCCGAAGCTGACCGTGATCATAGGCGGCAGTTTCGGTGCCGGCAATTACGGCATGTGCGGCCGCGCTTTCTCGCCGCGCTTCCTGTGGATGTGGCCGAATGCGCGGATCTCGGTGATGGGCGGCGATCAGGCGGCCGGCGTGCTGGCCACGGTCAGACGCGACGGTATCGAAGCCAAAGGCGGCAGCTGGAGTGCCGATGAGGAAGAGGCCTTCAAGGCGCCGATTCGCGACCAGTACGACCATCAGGGCCATCCGTATTACGCCTCGGCACGCTTGTGGGACGACGGCGTCATCGATCCGGCGGATACGCGGATGGTGCTGGGACTCGGCTTGAGCGCGGCGTTGAACGCGCCGATTGCCGATACCAGGTTTGGGGTTTTCAGGATGTAGGATATTAAGCAATATATGGCTAGTAACTGATTGTTAACGGTTTTTTGCGATATTAGATATAGGCGACTTATGTTTTTTCGGTGCGATTTGTGGCGTTCAGTTCGGTCGTCGTTAATTGAAACGGTTGCTACTCCGTGGAAGCAAGCCGGGGGCGGCCCGGCGGCCGCTCACTTTCTTTGCTTCGCCAAAGAAAGTAAGCAAAGAAAGGCGACCGCAAAGCCACTGCCCTCCCTTCGGTCGGGTCCCCAAATGAGCCGACTGGCATTCGGGAGGGAAAACAAACTCGCTGCGCTCAGACAAGTTTCCCCTCTTTATCCGAATGCCAGTCGTCTCATTTGGCAACGTCTCAATGCGGAAGATCAAAAGCAACGTCAACAGCAACAGCAACAGCAACCCCTCGGCGCTCCGTGGTGGGTTCAGCAGGGCGCAGCAATTCGGCACGCTGCGCTGCCTGCAAACACAGTTCCCGGTTCACTGCAGAGGCTGTGGCTTTTGACGTTGCTTTTGAATTCCGCATTGAGACGTTGCCAAATGGGGCGGCTGTCAGTCGGGAATTGTGGGGAAACTTGTCTGAGCGCAGCGAGTTTGTTTCCCCACCCGACTGGCAGACGACCCATTTGGGAACCTGACCGAAGGGAAGGCAACGGCTTTGCGTCGCCTTCTTTTGGTTACTTTTCTTGGCGAAGCAAGAAAAGTGACTGGCTGTCGGGCCACCCCCGACTAGCATCCACGGAGTAGTGACCGTTTCAATTAACGACGACCGAAATCCTGGGATTGCATCCCAGCCGACTTATAAGAGAATCGAAAGAAAATGCAAAGTTATTTCGAATTGCTAGCGCGCTACCATGTCTGGGCCACGGAGAAAATACTCGATCAGATCGCTACCATCAGCGAGGAAGATTATCGCCGTGACAGCGGCCTGTTTTTCCACTCGATCCACGGCACGCTGAATCATATGCTGGTCGGTGACCTGCATTGGTACGCGCGTTTCACCGATGGCGCGCCGCTGAAACTGGCACTGGATGCCGAGGCCGTGCATGAGCGGTCGGCGCTCGACGTCGCATTGCGCACGGCGGTCGGACGCTGGAGCGACTTCCTCAGCGGCTTGCAGGCACAACGTTTTGACACGCATCTGCATTACAACACGGTGTCCGGCGCACCGGCGATCACACCATTCATCGCGACGCTGGCGCATGTATTCAATCACGGCACCCATCATCGCGGCCAGCTCAGCGCGGCCTTGACCGGTATGCGCCATGCCTGCCCGGAGCTGGATCTCATGTATATGGTGCGTGAAGAACTGCCATTGGAGATTAAACAATGACCTATCAAACCCTCGTAGTCGAGCGCGCACCCGAGAATGCGCATGTCGCGACTATCGCCTTGAATCGTCCCGAAGTCCGGAACGCCTTCAATCAGACCGCGATCGCAGAAATCACCCGGGCCTTTACCGAACTGGGTGCAGACCCGGAAATCCGGGCGATCGTGCTGGCGGCCAACGGCGCGGCGTTTTGCGCCGGCGGCGATCTGAACTGGATGAAAGCGATGGCCGATTACACGCCGGAGCAGAATCGCGCCGATGCCGGCCAGCTGGCGGCAATGCTGCAGACGATTTATCACTGCCCGAAGCCGGTGATTGCGCGCGTGCAGGGCGATTGTTATGCCGGCGGCCTGGGCTTGATTGCCGCCTGCGATATCGTGGTGGCGGTGGAGGCGGCGCATTTTTGTTTGTCGGAAGTCCGCATCGGCTTGATTCCGGCCACCATTTCACCTTATGTCATCAAGGCGATAGGCGAGTCGGCGGCGCGCCGCTATTTCATCACCGCCGAGCGCTTTGCGGCCAGGGTGGCACAGCGGATCGGCCTAGTCCACGAAGTGGTGGCGGACGCGGATCTGGATGAGACCGTCGGCACGTTGCTGAAAGCCTTGCTGGCAGCCAGTCCGGATGCCGTGACCGACGCCAAGCGCCTGGTGCGTGAGGTTGCCGGTCAGCCGTTGAGCGCGGCGCTGATTGCCGCCACGGTCGAAGGTATCGCTCAAAGTCGCGCCTCCGTCCAGGGCCGCGAAGGCGTCCGCGCGTTTCTGGAAAAACGCTCACCGTCGTGGCTGCTTTGATGCCGCTGCAGCGATACATATACAATCCCGGTTCTCCTGCAGTATGGCGGGCGCAGGCCTGTCAGTTTTAAAAGTTAACAGATGATAAATAATGGATTTTTAAGCAACCCCTATCCGACCTATCATGCGCTGCGTCAGGCCGGGCCGCTGCACTGGAACGAAGAGTTTTGCGGCGGTGCCTGGCTCCTGACCGAATACGCCGATGTCGCCAGCGTGCTGCGCGATCCGCGCTTTTCGGTACGGCGTGCCGGCGGCTGGGCGAATAGTAGCGGCCCTGAGGCGATGACCGAGCTGCGCGAATTCAAGCGCATATTTTCGCGTTCGCTGCTGTTTGTCGATGCGCCCCAGCACACACGCTTGCGCCAGGTCATGAATGCCGGTTTCAAACCGGCGGCGTTGCAGTCGCTGGCGCCGCAGATTCAAACGCTTGTCGATCGCCTGCTGGATAAGGTGACTGCGGCCGGCACTGGGACGACTTTCGCGACGTTCGATTTCATGCGTGATTTCGCCCGGCCCTTGCCGGCGCTGGTGATTGCCGCGATGTTGGGCATAGACGGCGCCGACCGGGCCGAATTTGTGGCCTGGTCGGACGATATCGCCGACTTCATCGGCAGCCCGACACCGACCATCGAGATTGCCCGCCGTGCGCAAACCAGCCTGGTGGCGATGAACGAATATTTCCGCGCACTGCTGCCACAGCGGCGGTTGCGGCCCGGCGACGATTTGATCAGCCAACTGATACTGGCGGAGGCGAGCGGCGGCATTATCACGACCAAGGAATTGCTGGCGCAATGCTGCACGCTGCTGTTTGCCGGGCACGAGACTACCCGCAACCTGCTCGGCAATGGCATGCTGGCGCTGCTGCAACATCCGCAACAATGGCAGGCCTTGCAACAGGATCCGGCGCTGTTGCCATCGGCATTGAAGGAGTTGTTGCGATTCGACAGCCCGGTGCAATACACCGGCCGCCGCCTGAAAGTCGATGTCGAGATGCATGGCCGGCGGATGAAAAAAGGGGATCTGGTGATTCCCTTGATCGGCGCGGCGAATCGCGATCCCGCCAAATTCAGCGCCCCGGATGTGCTGGATATCCGCCGCAATCAGGGCGCGCACCTGTCGTTCGGCTACGGCCCGCATGTCTGTATCGGCGCGACGCTGACCTATCTGGAGGCGGAGATTGCGCTGCGCAGCGTGATACGCCGTCTGCCGGCATTGGCATTGGCTGGCGCTACCCAGTCATGGGGGCGCAACGCCGTGTATCGCAGCCTCAACGCATTGCCATTGCGCTTTGCCTGCGCCAACGACAGCGCCGTCGCAGGAGATTCAGCATGCCTGATCTAATGGATGAAATCAGCGCGCAGTTATTCCAGTTGCAGGAGCAGAAACTATTCCGCCAACGCCGCATCGTGGACGGCCCGCAAGGCCCGCTGCTGACGATAGACGGCCGGCAAACACTGGCATTTTGCAACAACGATTATCTCGGGCTGGCGAATCATCCGGCGCTGATCGCCGCCGCGCGCGACGGACTTGAACGTTTCGGCGTCGGTGCCGCTGCATCGGCGCTGATCAGCGGCCATAGCAGCGTGTGCGAGGAGCTGGAAGTGGCGCTGGCGGCTTTTGTCGGCATGCCGCGGGCGCTGTATTTTTCGAATGGCTACATGGCGAATCTGGGGATCATTCCGGCGCTGGTCGGCCCCGGCGACATGGTGCTTTCCGACCGCCTGAATCACGCTTGCCTGATCGACGGTGCGCGTCTTTCCGGTGCCGAATTCCGGGTGTATCCGCATAACGATGTGGTGCGCCTGGCGCAACAGCTGGCCAAAAGCAGCAGCCCGCGCAAGCTGATCGTGACCGACGGCGTATTCAGCATGGATGGCGATATCGCGCCACTGCCTGAACTGTTGGCGTTATGTGAAAAATACGATGCATGGCTGCTGGTCGACGATGCCCACGGCTTCGGTGTGCTCGGTCCGCAGGGACGCGGCAGTCTGGCGCATTTCGGACTGGCCTCGCCGCGCGTGCTATACATGGGCACGCTGGGCAAGGCGGCCGGTGTGGCGGGCGCCTTTGTCGCCGGCGATGCGACGCTGATCGAATGGCTGTTGCAGCGGGCGCGCACGTATGTGTTCACCACCGCCAGCCCGCCGCTGCTGGCCAGCGCACTGCTGGCCACGCTGAACTTGCTGCAAACCGAAGACTGGCGCCAGCAGCATCTGCGTCAGCTGGTCCGGCAATTGCGGGAAGGACTGGCGGATCTGCCATGGCCTTTATTGCCTTCCGAGACCGCGATCCAGGCCTTGGTCGTGGCCGACAATCAACTCGCGCTGGACCTGATGGCCGACTTGCTGGAGCGCAACATCTGGGTCCCGGCGATCCGGCCGCCGACGGTCCCCAAGGGAACTGCGCGTTTGCGCATGACCTTGTCGGCGGCGCATACCACGGAACAAGTCGATCAATTGATCGCCGCGTTACATGCAGCGGCGAAAAAATACGGGGCGGGCAGCGGCATCGACTCCGCCACCCTGCCTGCCAAGGAAGCATTTTGAAAGAAAACACACAATCCGATTGGGTAAAACGCAGCCTGCAAAGCGTCTGGCATCCCTGCACCCAGATGCAGCAGCATGAAACCGTGCCGCTGATCCCGGTCAGCCACGGCCGCGGCGCCTGGCTGTATGACGCCGATGGCAAGCGTTATCTGGATGCCATCAGCTCGTGGTGGGTGAATTTGTTCGGGCATGCCAATCCGCGCATCAACGCGGCGTTGAAAGACCAGCTGGACAAGCTGGAACACGCGATGCTGGCGGGGTTTACGCATGAGCCGGTGATTCGTTTGTCCGAACAGCTGGCGGCGCGCACCGGCAACGTGCTGGGGCATTGCTTCTATGCATCGGACGGCGCCTCGGCGGTGGAAATCGCGCTGAAGATGAGCTTCCACTCCTGGCGCAATGCCGGCCACAGCGCCAAGCAGGAATTCGTCTGCCTGAAGGGCAGCTACCACGGCGAAACCATCGGTGCGCTGGCGGTCACCGACGTGGCCTTGTTCCGCGATGCCTATGGACCGCTGTTGCGCCAGGCGCATGTCGTCATGTCGCCCGATGCCCGCGCCGCGCATGAGGGCGAGAGCGCGGCCGACGTCGCGCGCCGCGCCGCCCACTCGCTGGAATTGTTGTTGCAGCAACGCGGCAGCCATATCGCCGCCGTGATTATCGAGCCGTTGGTGCAATGCGCGAGCGGCATGGCGATGCACGATCCGGTCTATCTGGCGGAAGTGCGCGCACTCTGCGATCGTTATCAGGTGCATCTGATCTTTGATGAAATCGCGGTCGGCTGCGGTCGCACCGGGACATTTTTTGCGTCCGAGCAGGCGACTGCCATTGGGACCGAAGCCGGACCGGTCTGGCCCGATTTCGTCTGTCTGTCGAAAGGCATCAGCGGCGGTTATCTGCCGCTGTCGCTGGTGATGACCACGGATGCCATCTATCAGACCTTTTACGATGCCGACGTCACGCGCGGCTTTCTGCACTCGCATTCCTACACCGGCAATCCGCTGGCCTGCCGCGCTGCGCTGGCAACGCTGGAAATTTTCGAGCAAGACGATGTGCTGAATGCCAACCGCTTGAAAGCAGAACGGATAACGGCTGCATTGCAACCGCTGGCGCAGCACGCGCGCGTACGCAACTTCCGCCAGCGCGGCATGATCTGGGCGTTTGATGCGGCGATAGACGATCCGGCAGTCGCAGCGACTTTTTCGCGGCGCTTCTTTAGCAAGGCGCTGGAAAATGAATTGCTGCTGCGGCCGATAGGCCGCACCGTCTATCTGATGCCGCCGTACATCCTCGACGATGCCGAATGCGACACGCTGGCGGCCCGCACCGCCGCGGTATTCGAAAGCGTGATCGCCGATGAATAAATTAACGTGTGCCTATTTTGTGGCCGGCACCGATACCGAAATCGGCAAGACACTGATTGCCAGCAGCCTGTTGCATGCGCTGACCAAAACCGGCGTCCGCACGGCCGCCATGAAACCGGTCGCCGCCGGTGCCGAATTGCGCGACGGTGTCTGGCACAACGACGATGCCGATGCATTGGCGGCGCGAGCCAGTGTGGCATTGCCGAGCGCGCTGGCAACGCCGTATCTGTACCGCCAGCCGACCGCACCGCATATCGCCGCAGCGCTGGAAGGCCGGACCATAGAACTGCCGCATATTCTGGCTTGCTATCGGCAGATAGCGGCGCTGGCGGATGCGGTGGTGGTCGAAGGCGTGGGTGGCTTTCGGGTGCCGCTGAATGACACCACAGACACGGCCGATCTGGCGCAGCAGCTGGGATTGCCGGTGCTGCTGGTGGTTGGCCTGCGCCTCGGCTGCATCAGCCATGCTCTGCTGACGGTGGAAGCGATTGCTGCGCGCGGCTTGCCACTGGCTGGCTGGGTCGTCAATACCGTCGATCCCGACATGCTCAACAGCAATGCCACGGTCGATGCGCTGGCAGCGCGCATCGATGCGCCCTTGCTGGGCCGGGTGCCGCGGTTGTCTGCACCCGCTGCGGAATTGGCCGCCGCCGCCGCCGCTTATCTCCAATTTTCAAGTTTGCCGGGCTGGCCTGCCGGTGTAACAAATTCCCTCAATACAAAGGAAATCTGACCATGTCTTCGCAACCGACTTCATCCCAACCAATGACCTTCCAGCCTGGCATCGCCCAGCAAATAGCCACACCGTTAGCCGATGCGGCGTGGCGCGTCGAAGAAGTGCTGGAACTGTTCAATTTGCCGTTCAACGATTTGTTGTTCCGCGCCCAGCAAGTGCATAGAGAAAATTTTGATCCGACCGAAGTCGAGCTGGCCACGCTGTTGTCGATCAAGACCGGCGGCTGCCCGGAAGATTGCGGTTATTGCCCGCAGGCCGCGCGCTATGACACCGGCGTGGTCGCGCAAAAAATCCTGCCGCTGGACACCGTGCTGGAAGCGGCACGTCAAGCCAAGGCGCATGGCGCTACCCGCTTCTGCATGGGCGCGGCATGGCGCGAGCCGAAAGACCGGGATCTGGAACATGTCGAAGAAATGGTCCGTGAAGTCAAGGCCCTCGGCCTGGAAACCTGCGCCACGCTGGGCATGCTGGGCGAAGGTCAGGCCGAGCGCCTCAAGCAGGCCGGTCTCGATTACTACAATCACAACCTCGATACCGCACCGGAATTGTACGGCGACATCATCACCACCCGCGATTATCAAAACCGTCTGGACACCATCGACAGCGTGCGCAGCGTCGGCATCAAAGTCTGCTGCGGCGGCATCGTCGGCATGGGTGAATCGCGCCTGCAACGTGCCGGTCTGGTGGCGCAACTGGCCAACATGACGCCGTATCCCGAATCGGTGCCGGTGAACAATCTGGTGCAGGTCGAAGGCACGCCGCTGTACGGGATCGAAGCACTCGATCTGCTGGAGTTCGTGCGTACCATCGCGGTGGCGCGGATCACCATGCCGAAGGCGCGGGTGCGCTTGTCCGCCGGTCGCCGCCAGATGGGCGAGGCGATCCAGGCGCTGTGTTTCCTGGCCGGTGCCAACTCGATTTTCTACGGCGATAAATTGCTGACCACCGGTAATCCGGAAGTCGAAGAAGATCGCGCCTTGCTGGCCAAGCTGGGCATGCACACACGCTCAACCGCCATCGATGCGCGTTGCGAAGTGACGCAGGCCTGAATCGGTCAAACGGCGCGGTCAAACGACGCGGATCAATCTTCGCGCGTCCATCGCCATAAGCTGATGGACGCAGCAGTTTGATGTCATTGTTTTTAAGCAAAACAAAACAAATACAAATGGAGGAGCCATGTTCACTAAAATCCTGATCGCCAATCGCGGTGAAATCGCCTGCCGGGTTGCCGCCACGGCACGCCGCATGGGGGTCAAGACGGTCGCGGTGTATTCGGACGCGGATGCCGGCGCCAAGCATGTCGCGGTCTGCGACGAGGCGGTCCTGATCGGTCCGGCGCCAGCCAGGGAAAGCTATCTGCGCGCCGACAAGATTATCGAAGTCGCATTAGCCACCGGTGCCCAGGCGATCCATCCGGGCTACGGTTTCCTGTCGGAAAACGCGCAATTTGCGCAGGCTTGCGCGGCGGCCGGGCTGGTGTTCATCGGCCCGCCGGCCAGCGCGATTTTTGCCATGGGCTCGAAGTCCGCCGCCAAGGCCTTGATGGAAAAAGCCCGGGTGCCGCTGGTGCCCGGCTATCACGGCGACGATCAGGATCCCGATCTGCTGCAGCAAGAGGCCGACAAGATCGGCTATCCGGTGCTGCTCAAGGCCAGTGCCGGCGGCGGCGGCAAGGGCATGCGCATTGTCGAGCAAAGTGCCGATTTCAAGTCGGCATTGGCATCCTGCAAACGCGAAGCCATCAATAGCTTCGGCGATGACAAGGTGCTGGTCGAAAAATATCTGACGCGGCCGCGGCACATCGAGATCCAGGTATTCGCCGACAGCCATGGCGACTGCGTTTACCTGTTCGAACGCGACTGCTCGGTGCAGCGCCGTCATCAAAAAGTGCTGGAAGAAGCACCGGCGCCGGGCATGACGGCGGAACGCCGCAGTGCCATGGGCGAGGCGGCGGTTGCGGCTGCCAAGGCGGTCGCTTATGTCGGTGCCGGCACCGTCGAATTTATCGCCAATCAAGACGGTTCGTTTTATTTCATGGAAATGAATACCCGTCTGCAAGTCGAGCATCCGGTGACGGAAATGATCACCGGCATCGATCTGGTCGAATGGCAATTGCGGGTCGCGGCCGGTGAACCGCTGCCGATGCAGCAGGGCCACCTGAGATTGCACGGCCATGCGCTTGAAGCGCGGATTTATGCCGAGAATCCGGACAAGGGATTTTTGCCGTCGATCGGCACCCTGCGTCATATGCGCACGCCGCCGGCGCGTGAATTCGAGGTGACGCAGTCAGCCGGGGCGGTGGTGCGGATCGATTCCGGGGTCCGCGAAGGCGATGCCATCTCGCCGTTTTACGATCCGATGATCGCCAAGCTGATTGTCTGGGCCCCGGATCGCCAGCAGGCGCTGGTGAGTATGGCAAGTGCGCTGGCGCAATATCAGATTGTCGGTCTGGCCAGCAATATCAACTTCTTGCAACGGCTGATCGCCAGCCAGCCTTTTTCCACGGCGGATCTGGATACCGGTTTGATCGAGCGTCATCAAGACGCTTTGTTCCCGCCGGCCCAGCCGGTCGATGTGGCGGTGCTGGCACTGGCGACGGCGGCACTGCTGGCCGCCGAACGCAGCGCCACCGCCAGTCTCGGCAATCCGTGGACGCATACCGGCGGCTGGCGTTTGAACGGTAATCTGCAACGCCAGCTGACGTTTGTCGACGACGGCAAGACCACTGTCATTGCCGTGTTGTATCAGTCGGGCAGTTGGTTGCTGGAGCATGCGCAACATTTCAGTCGGATGACGCTGTTGCGGCAGATTGGGAGCGACTACGAAATCAGCCTCGGCGATCGCGACGTGCGTGGCACCGTGGTGCGCGAGGGCGAGCTGTTTCAGGTGTTTACCGGCGGCCGCCAGCATACGCTGGGTTACCTCGACCCGCTGGCCCATGCCGGCGAGAGCGAAACCGAAGGCGGCCGCCTGACCGCGCCGATGCCGGGCAAGATCGTCGCGGTACTGGTAACGCAGGGCGATCAGGTCAAAAAAGGCGCACCGCTGCTGATCATGGAAGCCATGAAAATGGAGCATACGATTGCGGCACCGGCCGATGGCCTGGTGGAAGAACTGTTGTATGCGGTCGGCGATCAGGTCGCGGAAGCGGCACAATTGCTGGCATTCAAACTCGATGTAGTTGAAAAGCTGATGGAATGAGGGTGATGCAATGAAGGTCATGTTTTATGCGCCGCCGGACAGTGGCATGGACGGCTGGCTGACGGATCTCGCTACGGCTTTACCCGAGGCGGAATGCCGGTTCTGGCAAGAGGGCGATACGGCACCCGCCGATTACGCCGTGGTCTGGCGACCGCCGGCAGCCATGCTCCAGGGGCGCCGCGATCTGCAAGGCATTTTCAACCTCGGTGCCGGCGTCGATGCGATTCTGCAGCTGGGTGCCGCGCTCCCCGCGGATGTGCCGCTGATCCGGGTGGATGACGGTGGCATGGCGATCCAGATGGCGGAATATGTGACGCACGCCGTACTCGGCTATTTCCGGCGCTTCGACATCTATCAGCAGCAGACCGCGCGCGCCCAGTGGCTACCATTGGCGTGCAATGAAAAGCAGGACTTCAGTGTCGGCATTCTTGGCCTCGGCGTCCTCGGGACGCGGATTGCCGAGGCATTGCGGCATTTTGAATTTCCGCTGAATGGCTGGAGCCGAAGCCGGAAAGAAGTGCCCGGCATGCGCTGTTATGCCGGTGCGGAAGGACTCGATGCATTCCTGCGGGCATCCCGGGTGCTGGTCTGCATACTGCCGCTGACGCCTGATACCCATGGCATCCTGAACCGCGAAAATCTGCAGAAACTGCAGAAGGGCAGCACTGGCGCGTACGTCATCAATGTTGCCCGCGGCGGTCATCTGGTGGAAGACGATTTGCTGGCCATGATCAATAGCGGACAGGTGGCCGCGGCAACCCTGGATGTCTTTGCGCAGGAACCGCTGCCGCCCGCGCATCCGTTCTGGCAGGAGCCGCGCATCAGCATGACGCCGCATGTGGCAGCGGTATCCGTGTACAAGGATACCATCCGGCAGATCAGCGACAAGATACGCGCGTTGCAACGTGGCGCTGCGGTGAGTGGGATAGTGGACCGGAATACCGGATATTAAAAGGAGTTTGAGATGACATTCCCAGGCAAAGTCAAAATCGTTGAAGTCGGTCCGCGCGACGGCTTGCAAAACGAAGCGGAAACCATTCCTGCAGAGATCAAGATCGCGCTGGTAAATCAACTGACGGCGGCCGGTTTCGTCAACATCGAAGCAGCCTCGTTTGTGTCGCCCAAATGGGTGCCGCAGATGGCCACTTCGGCCGAGGTGATGGCGGGCATCACCCGCAAGCCGGGCGTCATTTATTCGGCGCTGGTACCCAACATGCAGGGCCTGGCGGCGGCATTGGCGGCAGATGCCGATGAAATGGTGATTTTCGGTTCGGCATCCGAAGCCTTCTCGCAAAAGAATATCAATTGCTCGATTGCCGAATCGATCGAACGCTTCCGTGACGTCGCGCTGGCGGCCAAACAGGCCGGCAAGCGCCTGCGCGGCAGCATCAGCTGCTCTTTCGGTTGTCCGTATCAGGGCGAGGTCGGCGTAGATTCGGTGGTGGATGTTTTGCAGCGCCTGCGCGACCTCGGCTGCGACGAGATCGATATCGCCGACACCATCGGGGTCGCCACCCCCAACCAGGTAAAAGCGGTCATGCAACGGCTGGTGCAGGAATTCCCGATCGAGCGCCTGTCGGGCCATTTCCATGATACCTACGGTCAGGCACTGGCGAATATCTACGCCAGCCTCGAGGTCGGGATTTCCATTTATCACGCGTCCGTCGCCGGTCTGGGCGGCTGTCCGTATGCCAAAGGCGCGACCGGCAACGTTGCGACCGAGGATGTGTTGTATCTGATGCAGGGACTTGGCATCGACACCGGCATTGATCTTGATGCGGTAGTGACGGCCGGGCAATTCATCTCGCAGCATCTTGGGCGCAAGGCGGCCAGCCGTGCCGGGAATGCGATTGCTGCCAAGCGGGCATCGACCTGAGCACCTCAGCCGGGTTGGACGTCTCTTTACTTTGAATACAACCGCTTGCAGGCGCCGCGACTGCGTAGAATGACCAACTTAATTTAATCAGGAAGTGAAATCATGAAAAAGTCCGGTCTGGCAAAGAAGCAAGCAATGAAAATTACCGGCCAGATGCAGCAGCCGGGTAGCGCCGCCCCCTTCGGTCAGGTCGCACCGGTGGCGCTGGATCGGCGCGAGCAGCGTAAACTGGATCAGGCGCTGGGGCTGGTACCGTTTGCCGTCAAACTCAATAGCGATCTGGTGCAACAGGTGCAGGCCCTGGCGCAGCAGCGCGCATGCGGCGTAAATGAACTGGTCGCGGAATTGCTGACCAAGGCATTGGCAACGGAATAACACACAGCGAACAATATCCCGATGGAAAACACCAAACTTCCCGATACCGCCCAACGCGTCGCCGATCTGCTGGCAGCGCTGGGCCATGACAAGCTGGTAGTGATGTTGCCGGAGACCGGCAAGACCTCGGCCGAGGCCGCCGCCGGTCTGGGTTGCAGCGTCGCCGAAATTGCCAAGTCGATCGTCTTCCGGCGACTCAGCGATGACGCTGCCGTGATGGTGGTGGCCAGTGGCAGCAACCGGGTCGATGAGCGCAAGGTGGCGGCCATTGTCGGCGCCCTTGGCAAGGCCGATGCACGCTTCGTCAGGGAACGCATCGGTTATGCCATCGGCGGGGTCTGTCCGATCGGGCATGTCGGCAAGACCGTCATGCTGATCGATCAGGATTTACTGGAACTCGACAGCGTCTGGGCCGCGGCCGGCCATCCGCATGCCGTTTTCAACCTGACGCCGCAGCAACTGGTTGCCATGACGGCAGCACCGGTTGCTGATGTGGCATTGCGGGCCTGAGTTGGCTGACGCTTTCTCTTTTCATCAGGATGTTGACGAACCGGACGAACCGGATATCACCCGTTCACCTTGCATTAGCGTATGTCGGATGAACAATGACAGCGGCTTATGTGAAGGCTGCGCTCGCACGCTGGATGAAATTTCTGCCTGGCCGGATGCCGCTGACGATCGGAAACGGGCAATCTGGCGCGCTATTGCGCAACGGCGCCAGCGGGCAGGTCGCCAATGAGCGGCTCCTTGCGCGCGTTGTTGCCGCCGGCCATGCACATACTGCAACGCGGCTGGTTATCGTCGAACAACATTCTGTTTCTCGGGCGCGAGCAAACCGCCTTGATCGACAGCGGCTATCTGACGCACGCGCCGCAAACCGTGGCGCTGGTAGCGCAAATTTTGCAGGGGCGTGCGCTCGACTGGTTGCTCAATACCCATACCCACTCCGACCATTGCGGCGGCAACGCCGCGTTGCAACAAACGTATCGCTGCCGCACCTTTGTTCCGGCGGCCGAGGCGGCCAAAGTGCGCGCCTGGGATCAGGATGCGCTGAGTTACCGCGCCACCGGGCAGCAATGCGCGCGCTTTGACTGCGATGCGACCTTGCAAGGCGGCGACCGGATAACGCTTGGCGATATCGGCTGGCAAGTTCTGGCGGCCCCCGGTCACGATCCGCATGCGCTGATGTTCTATTCCCCGCAACAGCGGATCTTGATTTCCGCCGATGCGCTGTGGGAAAACGGGTTTGGGGTGATTTTTCCGGAACTCGATGGCGAGTCGGGTTTTGCCGAAGCGCGGGCGACGCTGGAAATGATTGCCGGCCTGGACGTGGCGCTGGTGATTCCCGGACATGGCCGGCCATTTACCGATGTTGCCGGCGCGCTTGCCAACGCTTTCTCACGGCTTGACTACCTGGCGGCCGAGCCGGTCCGGAATGCGCAACATGCGCTCAAGGTCCTGCTGAAATTTTTGCTGCTGGAACGGCAACAGCTGAGTCTGGCGGAAGTGACAAGCATGACCGCAACGATTCCGTTGATGGTCTCCACCAATCAACGCTATTTGCAACGCTCCGACGCCGAACTGGCCGCCTGGCTGGTGGCGCAACTGGTGCGTGCCGGTGCGGCCAGGCTGGATGGCGAGATGTTGCTGAATTGCGATTGAAATAACAATCTTCATCTGGCTGCAGATGGCAAACTACACGGACCGCAGGACAACCCGGTTGGCGAATTCAGTTTAGAAGATAAAATCTAGCACGATCGTACTTTTTTATGCGGTGTTTCGCCCTATAATCAATTCTTTGATCCCATTTCAAGAGGTCGTTATGGCACTGCCCGCCGTGTTGCAAAACCTGAGCCTTCCCGTCATTGGTTCGCCGATGTTTATCGCCAGTGGTCCGGCCCTGGTTGCGGCGCAATGCAAGGCCGGTATCGTCGGTGCGTTTCCGGCATTGAATGCGCGTCCGGCCGAGCAGCTGGACGTCTGGCTGACACAATTGCAAACTGAACTGGCGGCTTACCAGGCCGCCCATCCCGCCGCCAGAGTTGGTCCGATCGCGGTCAATCAGATCGTCCATCAGTCCAACGACCGTCTGGCCCACGACGTCGAAATGTGCGTCAAGCATCAGGTGCCTATCATCATCTCCAGTCTGCGCGCGCCGCCGAAAGAGATGATGGATGCGATCCACAGCTATGGCGGCATCGTGCTGCATGACGTGATTTCGATTCGGCATGCCGAAAAAGCGCTGGAAGCCGGCGTGGACGGCCTGATCCTGGTGGCCTCTGGCGCGGGCGGCCATGCCGGTCCGCTGTCGCCGTTCGCGCTGGTCGGCGAAGTCCGCAAATTCTTTTCCGGTCCGATTGCGCTGTCCGGTGCGATTGCCACCGGCGACGCGATTCTGGCGGCGCAGGCGATGGGGGCCGATCTGGCCTACATCGGTTCGCGCTGGCTGGCGACCAAGGAAGCGAATGTCGATGAGGCGTATCGTCAGGCCATCGTCGAATCGTCCGCGGCCGACGTTGTGTACACTAACCTGTTCACCGGTATCCACGGCAATTACCTGAAAAAATCCATCCTCAATGCGGGCCTCGATCCGGACAATTTGCCGGAAGCGGATAAATCCAAGATGAATTTTGGCTCGGGCGGAAGCGGCGCCAAGGCCTGGCGCGATATCTGGGGTGCGGGTCAGGGCGTCGGATTGATGGACGACGTGCCGACGGTAGCGGCGATGGTGGATCGCCTGCAGACGGAATACCAGGCTGCGCGGCGACGATTGGCGCTGTAACTACTTGCCTGAATTTTTGACGGTGGCGCTTTTTTTGCCGCCGTCATCACTTGCGGGTGTTAATAAGCAGTTGGCCCAAAGGACGAAATCTGGCGGGAATTCAAAGATTTACGACAAAGTGCTGCGACGCAGCAACTCGAACCACCTCAAAATAAGAGGTTGGTACTTTCCATAAGGAAACGTTTCTGTAGCTCACCCGCTACACTGCTCGCTCAGGACCGGCACCGAGGCCAACCCTTATCAAGACGGCCGTCCAGCAGCAATCCAGTCCTTGGTAGCATTCATCGTCAACCGATAGCGTGCGCAGTTGAACTCCTCTAACTTCTGCAGCTCGTTTGTCAGAAGCTCTTCAAAGCCCGGCGCCTTATCCGCGGTGAGGTGCAATTCTTGAAGCGCATCCGAGCGCGATTTTCGCTCACGGACGACAAGGCAAATGGCATCATTGAGCGATTCCCTGTAGCGAAGGCGCCCAGGGTCCGGCTTCCCCATTGCCTCGAGAATCACGGCATATTTTTCAGTCGAGCGACGATATGTGACATCAAAAAGCTTGATGGCGAGCGTTACGTCGCGTTTCTCGTACACACCAAGCATTGCCTCTGCATATGCTTGGCGGTCCACGTCCATAAAGGACAATGGGGCGCAGTTGTAGAGCATCAGGGGGATGTTGGAACTGACGCGGCTTACCCGCTTGTTCCCGTCTTCGAACGGCTGCAAGTAGGCAAGGTTCACCCAAAGAAAGAACGCAGCTTCGACGGGATTCTTTATCAGGCAAGCTTTCGCGACGATATGCCCAAGCATTTCCTCGAGGAGCAAGGGGACCTGCGAGGGCAGGTACACGGTGTCGCTGATATTTACCACGCGCTGCCGGATGGCGCCAAGCTGGTCGCTATCTGGCAAAAGGTCTCGCATCAACAGCGCGTGCAAGTTGCGAATGACACTGCCATTGAGCCCCTGTTCCGGAACTGCATCTACGAGAAACTCGATGGCGTTCTTGTGGTTCAACAGCATGACTGCGTCGAGGTCCTCACCGGCAATCCCACTCTTGAAGAGTTCCTCCGTATCTAATCGGGTGTAGTTGTTACCTTCAAGGTGAGAAGAAGACCAGGAAAGGTCGATAAGCAAAGGTTCCAAGACCTTCCTTGCATATGTTCCCGCTGGCTGCTGGCCCTTCATCCGCCCCAGGTTCGCCAACTCGTCGGCCAACCCGGACGGCAACAAGAAGGTAGAATTTGGCACGTAGTCATCGACAAAATCCCGACGGTAGGTGACTGGCTGGCGGGTTCCAAGCGGTTGACGCAAGGCCTCCCGCAGCGCAGCGGCCTGCTCGGCAAAGCTAGCAGAGATAGCTGTGGCTGGCTGAGGGGTAGGCTGTCCCGCAATGGGCGTGGTCGCGACCTCGCGTGTAGGTGGATTTGCGAGCCGCAGACGTGTCGCTCGTCCGCGCCCTTCGCGTTCGACTTTGCTTGCCGATACCAGACGTTCGATTACGCGATTAATGGTCTGCGTGCTGGAGTTCAGCCACTCTGCGAGCAAACGAGATGTGGTCGATAAAGTACCGGCATTCCAGAGGCTCGTCATGGCCTGAAGTACATCGTCGTCGGTGATTGATTGCTTTCTTGCCATGGCAGGGTATCCGCGGGTAGTGGTATGCGCATTCTTGAGGCGATTCGTTGCGTTTCGACTCATAACTTGAATTTTGAGTCGATACTACCGAAGTCCGCTCATAATTTCAATATTATGAGTTGATTCTCATCAAATCGACTCATAATCATCGCCGTTGACTTTAAACTCTGCTCAAAACCGTAAATCTGCTCATAATATCGAATACGTTGCGTCTTGCGCTATAGCCCGAGCCGGCCGATCCAGTCCGACAGGATGTGCAGCAATTCGGTCGGACGTTCGAGCGGCGTCATGTGACCGCTGTCTTCCATCACCACCAGCGTGGACGACGCAATCCGCTGCGCCATTTGTTGTGCCTCGTCCACGCTGCGCAACTGATCGTTGCGGCTGGCAACGATCAGCGTCGGGCAAGCGATGTTGTGCAGATCGCCATAACCATCGCTGCGCAAAGCCGATAACTGGCGAATGAAGACGTCTTTGCCGTTGCCTAGCGCCATGGCTTGCAGGCGCTCCAGCAAACCCCGGTCGCCGGCACGTTCGGGATGCACCGAGGATGCCAGCGCGCGCGTGGTGAGGCCCTTGAACGGCATGCGTTTGGCCAATTCAACCTGGGCCCGGTTGCGTGCGACTTCGTCACTGCTGTTCTGGCGTGCCGAGGTATTCAGCAGCGCCAGTGCGACTACGCGATGCGGTGCCTGCAGAGCGATGGCTTGCGCCACATAACCGCCCATCGAAAAACCGATCAGGATGAAGCGATCCGGCGCTGTTTCCAGCACCCGTAGCGCCATCTTCGCGATGGCATCGTCCTGCCCCAGATCGCCAAAATGCAAATGGCCCAGCTGTGCCAGGCCAGCATGCATGTCATCCCACAAAGTGGCGTCCAGCATGAAGCCCGGTAAGAGCAACAGATCCGGCTTCATGCGGATTTTCCCGGTGATGTGATTGCCATTGGAGCCATTGGAATTTACTTGCGGTATTTGACCAGTTCCTGTTCTACCACCAGATCCAGCGTCCATTTGAGTGCGCTGGCGTCGGTCGGCGGATTCGGGTTGCGCTCTTCCAGTATGCGCAAACGATATTCAATGCCGGGTTCAGGTTTGAAGCCGACTATGTCGCCGTGCCAGAGCTGCCAGGGGGCTTTTTTGTCTTCGCGGATTTGGTAGCAGGTTGTCTTCATCGTACCGGCATTGCATGGCGCTTTGCCGGCGGCAACGTAGACGAATTTTATCTGGGCGGTGGCGCCGGCTTTTTCACGTGCGTGGAAGGTCATGGTCTTGCCGTCGACGGTCTGCATCTCCAGTACCGAGCCGGTGATGTTGTAGTTATTCACTGCCTGCAGCTTTTCGAGGAAGTCCGCCTCGAAACGCATTGCAGGTTCCGGGCACGCCATGCGCGTCGTCACCGCTTCAACAATCGTCAGCCGGCCTGGAGCGCGCATCGAGAACGGCGCCGAAAACTGGTTGCACCAGGCGCGACCGCTGACGCGTCCCTGGCCTTTTTCGTGGCTGAAAGTCAGAATCACCGGCTCGCCGGTGTCGCCGTGTGGAATCACATGGTTGGGCCAGCTGGTGAGCTCCCAGCGCGATGACAGGAGCTGAGGGTCGTCGGCCACCGGTTTTTCCGGCGCCGGGCCGGCACAGGCTGCCAGCATCGCACCCGCTGCGAGGATGAGCGTCAAACGGCAAGCGGAAGAGAGGGTAGGCGTCATGTGGGCTCCGAAGCATTGTCAGGTTATTTTTTCAGCGGCGTATTTTATAGCAGTAACAACGATTCTAACGACAAACCGGGACTCCCTCCCGGGTGCTTGCCTGCCCAGCCGCTCACTCCAGCCATTTGGCCTGACTGGCTGCCAGCGCAACCGCAAGACACAGCACCCCAACCAGCGCCAGCGCCGCGTGCAAGCCAAAGCCGTGCGCCAGAAAGCCGATCATCGGCGGGCCAATCAGGCCGCCGCCATAACTCAGGGTGGCGACACCCGCCAACGCGGTTGAACCATGGCGGCCGGCTGCACTAAACATGAACGGGAACACGGTAGCCACGCCGACGCCGGTGAGCGCAAAGCCGACGATGGAGAGTGGAATATTGGCGGCGATCAGCGCGACAAGAATGCCGATGCCGGCAGTCAAGGCGCCGGCGGTGACGACTTTGCGCGCGCCGAAACGCTCCTTCAGGCGATCGCCTATCAGCCTGGTGACCAGCATCATCGCGGCGAAGGCCGCAAAAGCCAGCGGCGCGATACCGTCGCTAGCCTGCAGCCAGTCTTTCATGTAGACCCCGCTCCAGTCGGCAATCGAGCCTTCGACAATGGCGCCGCAAAATCCGATGACGCCGAGCGCAATCAGCGGGCCGTGCGGTAAGGCAAAATGTTTTTTCCCGGCAATCGGTTCCGGCCGATCGTTTGGCAGTGCGTTGTAGCAAAGTCGTAACGGCAGCGCGCATACCAGCGCCAGCAAGCCGAAGTGCCAGAGGGTCGAAATACCGATACCCGCCAGCCCGCTTCCGATTAACGCGCCAGACAAGGTGCCAACGCAAAACCACGCGTGCAATAGCGACATGATCGAGCGGCCGGCGATCTTTTCCGCTGCGGCGCCGAGCGCGTTGATGGCGACATCGAAACAGCCGGAACAAATGCCGAGGCTGGTCATCGCGACCATCAGCAATGCCATATTCGGCGCCAGCGCCAGCGCCGGCATGGTCAGCAATAAAGCCAGCCCGGCATACCAGGCGCTGTGACGGGCGCCGTAATGGCCGGTCAGCCACGCTGCCAGCGGAAACGAGCCAACCGCGCCGATCCCTGCGCACAGCAAGACCAGGCTCAATTCGGCCGGGTCAAGTTGCAAGGCATCGCGCACCGCCGGAATCCGTGCGGCCCAGGTCGCGTAGACCACGCCCAGCAAGATGAACAGCAGCGGTAGCGCAGCTTGACGCATGCGGCTGATGGAGAGGGCGGGAGCGGTGAGTTGATCAGGGCTTGTCGACATATAAATTGCGTGTGCGAATCGCTCTGTAACAACGCCATGCGGTGTCGCAGACCGATTCGGTCCGGGTTCAAACCATGCCTAGGAGCCTGTCGGACTTGGGAGTAATCGGCTGCAAAAATATCTGGACGGTCCATATTTCACCGCCTTCTCGGTCAATAGCTCGCTATTGACACTTCGAATCCGGCAAAATCTGTCCTCGCCCAGCTATTTTTTCGCTTCGATTCCCCAAGTCCGACAGGCTCCGGCGGATAACGATCGGTGCATCCGACCTGCGTTAATTCTGCAAATGCCTGGGCAATGCATCCAGCAACGCCTGGCAATCGGCATCCGTTCCTACCGTAATGCGCAAAAATTGTGCAATCCGCGGACTGTTGAAGTGACGGACGATGATGCCGTCGCTGCGCAATCCGGCGGAGACTTGCGCCGCATCGTGCTGCGGATGGCGGGCGAAGACGAAGTTGGCGGCGGAGGGCAATACTTCAAAGCCGAGTGCGCTCAGACCGGCAACCAGCCGGTTGCGGCTGCTGATGACGGCTTGGCGGGTGTGGTCGAAATGGGCTTGATCCCGGATCGCGGCGGTGGCGCCGACAATCGCCATGCGATCCAGCGGATAGGAGTTGAAACTGTTTTTGATGCGTTCCAGTGCAACGATCAGATCCGGATGGCCGATGGCAAAGCCGACCCGCAGGCCAGCCAGCGAGCGCGACTTTGACAGGGTTTGCACCACCAGCAGATTTGGATAACGCGCTACCAGCGGAATCGCACTGTCGCCGCCGAAGTCGATGTAAGCCTCATCGACAATCACCGTGCTGTCCGGCTGTGCGGCGACCAGTCGTTCGACTTCCGCCAACGGCAGCAGGCAGCCGGTGGGTGCGTTTGGATTCGGAAAAATGATGCCGCCGTTCTTGCCTGCGCTCAGATAATCATCGACCTGAATCGTGAAGTCGTCAGCCAGGGGGATCGTCTTGTAGGCGATCTGATACAGGCTGGAATAGGTTGGGTAAAAGCTGTAAGTAATGTCCGGATACAGAATCGGATCATCGTGTTGCAGCAGTCCCTGGAATGCATGCGCCAGGACTTCATCGGAACCGTTGCCGACGAACACGTGTGCACGGGTGATGCCATGTTGCGCATGTTGTTCGGCAATCGCGAGCTTGAGTGGTTCGGCGTCCGGGTTCGGATACAGCCGCAAAGTGTCGGCGGCTTCGCGCTTGATCGCTTCGATTGCCAGCGGCGACGGGCCGTACGGGTTTTCGTTGGTATTGAGTTTGATCAGCTTGCTGATCTTCGGCTGCTCGCCTGGGGTGTAAGGTGTCAGGCGACTGACGATGGGACTCCAGTATTTGCTCATGGGGATCGCTCAAGTGGGTGGTGCGTAACCCGATATAGTAGCAAACCCGCCAAGGTTCGCACGCCTGTTGTCGAATTTTGGATCGTGTGTCCGGCGCGCAAGGCTTGCCCTGGCGTCCCAGCTGCTAACATGCTGCAACTAATTGCGCGAATGCACACCTAACGCTCATCTTAAAAATTGCCCAACTTCAGAAGCGCTTGGATAACCGTTGCCCGGCCACATACCGGCCGCCAAACGGCGATCAAACCGCTTGTGTGTAACAGAAACAGGAGTCTGCCCTTGAATACTTTTGCCATCGACCATCTAACCTCGCTCTGGACTTTCCTGATAACGTCGTCGCTGCATTACGCTGTGAATGCCTTGCTGGCGATCATCATATTGCTGCTGGGCTGGTGGTTTTCATCCAAGTTATCGAATGCGTTCGAGCGTCTGCTGATCCGCTCCAACGTCGATGCCACCTTGCGGCCGGTATTGCGCAGCGTGTTGCTGTGGCTGGTGCGCCTGATCACAGTGATTGCGGTGCTGGGCCAGTTTGGGGTGCAGACCGCGAGTATTATCGCGGTGCTCGGCGCGGCCAGTCTGGCGATAGGCCTGGCGTTGCAGGGCACGCTGCAAAACATTGCGGCGGGCATGATGCTGTTGTTCCTGCGGCCGTTTCAGGTCGGTGAATACATTGAAAACAGCAGCGTGGAAGGCACGGTGGATGAAATCGGGCTGTTCGCTACCAAGCTGACCAAGGCCGATGGCCTATGTCTGTTTGTGCCCAACAACCAGCTGTGGAACAGCGCGGTGACCAACTATAGCCGTCACGAGCGGCGTCGTATGGATCTGCCGATCGGGATCGATTATAAAAATGATCCGGCGATTGCGATTCACGCGTTGACCGAGTTGATCAATGCCGACCCGCGGGTACTTAAGACCCCGGCAGCGCTGGTGGTCGTGAGTGATCACGCGGACAGCGCAGTGATGCTGAAGATACGGTTTTGGGTCAAGACGTCCGACTATTGGGCGGTGCGCTGGGATATTTGCCAGCAACTGAAACCGACGCTGGATGCGATTGGCTTTTCGATCCCGTTTCCAGTGCGTCAGTTGCTGCGCGAGCAGAGTGTGAGTCAGGCGGTTTCATAGGCGCGCCGCTTTTCATAAGCTAAACAAGCGACAGCAAAAAAAATGGTGGAGCAGGCATTGCCTGATCCACCATTTTTCACATCACATTGTCAGAATCAATACGTGTAGAACATCCGCTGGATGTCCTTGGTATTGTTGGTCTTGGTCAGCGCCAGCATCAACAAAATACGTGCTTTCTGTGCATTCAGCGTGTCCGATACCACGAAGTCCAGCTCATCGTCATTGGCTTCACCGTTTCGCGCCACAATGCCCTGGCCGACGCGGCTGGCGCGGACGATGATCACGCCCTGCTTGCGTGCCGCCACCAGCGGTGCTTTCATTTGCGCCGCGATACTGCCATCGCCCACGCCGGCCTGGATAATGCCCTTGGCGCCGGCGGCGACGTCGGCATCCAAGGCGACGCTATTCATATCGGCGTAGCCGTAGACGATGTCGACCTTTGGCAGCACATCGAGCTTGCTGATATCGAATTCAGTGTCGACCGTATTCTTGCGCGTCGACTGCCGGTAGAAGTACGGCTTGTTGCCCTGAATGTAGCCCAGCATGCCGAGTTCGGGCGACTTGAAGGTGTCGGTGGTTGAAGTATTGGTCTTGGTCACTTCGCGCGCAGCATTGATCTGGTCGTTCAATGTTACCAATACGCCTTTGCCCATCGCTTCCTTGCTGCCGGCCAGCAGTACGGCATTGTACAAATTGATCGGGCCGTCGGCGGAGATCGCGGTCGAAGGACGCATCGCGCCGACGATCACGACCGGCTTGCGGCTCTTGACGGTGAGGTCGAGAAAGTACGCGGTTTCTTCGATGGTGTCGGTGCCGTGGGTGATGACGATGCCGTCGACATCCGGTTGCGCCAGCAAGGTATTGACGCGCTTGGCCAGCTTCAGCCAGTGGTCGTTGGTCATGCTTTCGCTGGCGATCTGGAATACCTGTTCGCCTTTGACATTGGCGACTTTTTTCAGCTCCGGTACCGCCGCGATCAGTTTTTCCACGCCGACGGTGGCGGAGGTATAGCCGACTGTCGTGGTGCTGGTGGCGCCGCTGCCGGCGATCGTGCCGCCGGTCGCCAGGATCATCACATTCGGGAGTTTGGCCTGAGCGTCTTGCGCTTGCGCCAAAGAGCTTGCCAACGAACCCGACAACAGCAGCGCGCCGAACATCAGCTGCAGACAAGGCTGAAAACGAGAGTGAAATTTGTGCATGGTCGTACGTCTCCTGATGGATAGTGATTGTTATGAGTCGACTTACATTGCGATAAGCCGATCGCGTGACTTGTTAACGCATGCCGACGATGCCGATAGTAAGCGCTGTCACGGATTCGCACTCTAGGGAGGTTGAACGCAGAAATCTAATGCAATATATGCATAAACCTATGCATAAGCGGTATCAACTATCAGGCGGAACTGTGTATGGAGACAGCGTCGTTGAAAACAGTCCCTAAAGCAGCAGCGACGCCGCAATCGTCCACATCACCAGCGCGATCGCGCCATCCAGCACGCGCCACGAGATCGGTTTGGCAAATACCGGTGCGGCAAAACGTGCGCCGAATCCCAGCCCGAAAAACCAGAGCAACGACGCCAGCATGGCGCCGGCGGCAAACAGTACGCGGCCCACGCCTATCTCTTGCCCGCCGACCGATCCCAGCAATACGACGGTGTCTAGATAGGCGTGTGGATTGAGCAGGCTAAATGCCAGGGCACTGGCGATGACCGCCGCATGGGGCGGAGGCGCGAGCGGCTTGGCGGCGCTTGAAAGGGCCGCCGGTTTCCATGCGGCCAGGGCGGAACGGATGCCGTACCAGACCAAAAATGCGGCGCCGCCCCATTTCGAGAAGGCGAACAAACCCGGATTGTCGGCGATCAGGGCGCCAGCCCCGGCCACGCCGAGCGCGATCAGCATGGCGTCGCACAGGCTGCAGATCAATGCCGACGTGAGTACATACTGACGTTGCAGGCCCTGACGCAAAACGAAAGCGTTTTGTGCGCCGATAGCGATAATCAACCCGCCGCCGAGCCCCATTCCTTTGATAAATGCTGCGCTTTCCATAGCTCTCCTTAATTAATGATGCCAGCGTACCGGGAGGTAATATATAAGTACAATGAATGTATCTACTGATAAATAAGTAATTCTTATGTTGGGGGGTGGCATGAAGAATCTGGACTATCGCGGTCTGGCGGCACTCGACGCGGTCGTGGCGCTGGGCAGTTTCGACAAGGCGGCGCTGGCGCTGCATATCAGCCAGTCGGCGGTATCGCAGCGGATACGGACCATGGAAGACATGACCGGCCAGTTATTGATCGTGCGCGCACAACCGCCGTTTGCGACGGTGCTGGGGCAACGGCTGATTGCCCACTATCGTCAGGTCAAGCTGATGGAGGCGGCACTGGAGATCGACGTCGGTGAACCCGGCAGCCTGCCGGATATCGCTATCGCGGTGAATGCGGATACCCTGGCGACCTGGCTGCTGGATGCGCTCGCGCCGGTACTGAATCCGCCGCAATGCCAGTTGACGGTACTGATAGACGATCAGGATCACACGCTGCAATTGCTGCGCGAAGGCAGCGTCTTCGCCTGCGTAACCAGTTCGACCGAACCGGTGGCGGGCACGACCGCAACGCCGCTGGGTGTGGAGCGCTATGTCTGTGCGGCGTCGCCGGAGTTTGCGGCACGCTGGTTCAGCGCCGGCTTTACCTCAGCGGCAGTGGCGCAGGCGCCGGCAGTGGTGTTCAACCAGAAAGATGCGCTGCATGCACGTTATCTGGATCGGCGCTTAGGGTGGCAGTCCGGCTTTCCGCATCATTCGATCGCCTCGTCGGAAGCGTTTGAGAAGTTTGTGCGCGGCGGCCTCGGCTACGGCATGTTGCCGACGTTACAGATCGATCATGCGCTGGCGGCCGGGGACCTGGTGGATCTGACGCCGGACGATGGGATAGAGGTTCCGCTGGTCTGGCATGCGTGGAATATCCAGACGCCGTTGACGCAGGCGCTGTCAGAGCAGATTATCAAGACAGCGCGGCTTAGTTTGAACTACCTTGCAGATGCAGCACCAGATAATCGATAAAGACGCGCATCTTGCGTGCCAGATAACGATTCGGCAGATATTGAATGAACGCCGTGCCCTGATAGGCCGCGAGGAAGTCCCAGTCGGCCAGTACCGGCACCACTCGCCCTTGCGCCAGTGCAGTATGCGCGGTGAAATAAGGCAGGCAGCCGATGCCGAGATGCTGCAGCACGCCTTCCAGGCGCACTTCGCTGTGATTGGCGATATACCGTCCGTGTACTGTGATGGCGCTGGTTTCAGCGCCGCGCCGAAAGCGCCATTCGGCATCGTCCGCGGTTTCGCCCAGATAGATGCAATTGTGCCGGCTCAGCTCTTGCGGATGGGCTGGCGTGCCGTGTTCGGCCAGATATTCCGGCGTTGCGCACAACACCTGGTCGATCTGCATTAAGGCGCGCGCGACCACCCCATCCGGCGGCCGGTCGGTGATGTAAACAGCCAGATCGACATCGTCGTTTATCAGATCGAGCCGACGATCAGTCAAGATCAATTGCACGTCAACTTCCGGGTATTGCCGTAAAAATGCCGGCATCAGCGGGCTGACTACGGTCTTGCCGAAGGCTTTCGGCATGCTGACCCGCAGCAGGCCTTGCGGCAGCGCGACGAATTTGTTGGCCACGTCAAGCGCCGCTCTGGCCGCCGCCACCATTTTCAGACAATCCTGATAAGCTTCGGCGCCAGCTTCGCTGAGGCGCAATTTGCGCGTAGTTCGCTCCAGAAGACGGACCGATAACGCCTGTTCCAGTCGGGATACCTGGCGGCTCACCGCCGATGGCGTCATGCCGAATTCCAGCGCGGCGGCCGAGAAGCTGCCGGTTTCCACCACCCGGACAAACACCGCCATATCGGGCATCAGTTTGATGAAGCGATTATTTCCCATGCGTGCGCAATTTATTCCCTACCGGTACAAGTATTGTTCCGAATGAATGGATTATCGCAGTTATCGGAATAAAACATAATCGCTTCCAGTCGATTTTACTTTTGCCGTCGCTGCTGGAGCCAAACGCGTGTCAATTTCAAGCACCCATTCTTTAAGAGCCCTCTGGATCGCCGACCTGATGCTGCTGCTGGTCGCTATAGTATGGGGAACCAGTTACGGCGTCGCCAAGCAGGCGCTGGCGTTTTATCCGGTACTCGGCTTTCTGGCGCTGCGTTTCTGCCTCACATTCGTGCTGCTATTACCATCGCTGCGTCAGTTGACCCAGCCCGAGGGCCGCGCCGCATTCTGGGCCGGACTGCCGCTGGGGCTGATTTTGTTGTCGGTTTTTATGTGCGAAACCTTCGGCATCGCCCTGACGCAAGCGTCCAACGCCGCCTTTTTAATCAGTCTTTGCATTGTCTTCACGCCATTTGTCGAATGGCTGGTGATGGGCCAGCGGCCGTCCGTGAGTGCTGTTGTGGTGGCGTTTATCTCATTGACCGGGACCTGGTTGCTGACCTACGGCGCGAACCTGAACTTCAATCTCGGCGACGGTTTGATGTTGGCGGCGGCAGTCTTGAGAGCGCTGATGATGTGCCTGACCAAGCGCCTGACGGCAGGCAGGAAAATGGCGACGCTGACGCTGACTGCGGTGCAGTCCGGCGTGGTCGGTTTTGGCAGTCTGATCGTCGCGGCATGTTTCCTGCCAGGCGGATTGCCGGCCTGGCCGAGGGCGTCGGCATTTTGGGGCAGCACCGCTTATCTGGTGTTGTTTTGTACGATCTTTGCCTTCTTCGCGCAGACCTACGCCGTACGTCGCAGCAGCCCGACCCGGGTGTCGTTGCTGATGGGAAGCGAGCCGCTGTTCGGCGCGCTGTTTGCGGCGCTCTGGCTGGGGGAGCAACTCAGCACCTTGTCCTGGATCGGCGGCGCCTTGATTGTGGCGGCGACGCTGTGGGCGACCTTGCCGCGGATTCTGAAAGCCGCGCCGGCGGGAAGTCAAACAATAAGCTAGGGCAGTCGGCCGGATGTCGCAGGGCGGATAACGCTGCGCGCATCCGCCCTGCCGGGCAACTTAACGCGTGACTGGTTTATACCGGATCCGCTTAGGCTTGGCACCTTCCTCACCCAGACGCTTGCGTTTATCCGCTTCATATTCCTGATAGTTGCCGTCAAAGAACGTGACTTGCGAATTGCTTTCGAATGCCAGGATATGGGTCGCAATCCGATCCAGGAACCAGCGATCATGGGAAATCACCATCACGCTGCCGGCGAACTCCAGCAATGCATCTTCCAGCGCGCGCAGGGTTTCCACGTCGAGGTCGTTGGAGGGTTCATCGAGCAGCAATACGTTGCCGCCTTGCAGCAGCGTTTTCGCCAGATGCAGACGACCGCGTTCACCACCCGACAGGTTGCCGACGATTTTTTGCTGGTCGCCGCCTTTGAAGTTGAAGCGGCCCAGATAGGCGCGCGATGGCATTTCGAAGCGGCCGACGGTGAGGATGTCGGCGCCGCCGGAAACGTCTTCGAACACGGTTTTGCTGTTGGACAGGGCATCGCGATTCTGATCGACGATGGAGATGCGGGCGGTCTGGCCGATCACGACTTCGCCGCTGTCCGGTTGTTCCTTGCCGGTGAGCATTTTGAACAGCGTCGATTTACCGGCGCCGTTAGGGCCGATGATGCCGACAATCGCGCCTGCCGGCACGCGGAAGCTGAGGTTGTCGATCAGCAGGCGGTCGCCGAAGGATTTGGAGACGTTGTTGAATTCGACGACTTCGTTGCCCAGACGCTCGGCCACCGGAATGAAAATTTCCTGGGTCTCGTTACGCTTTTGGTATTCGTGTTCGCTCAATTCATTGAAGCGTGCCAGACGGGCCTTGCTCTTGGCCTGGCGGCCTTTGGGATTCTGGCGCACCCATTCCAATTCCTTGGCGATGGTTTTCTGGCGCGACGATTCGGTGGCTTCTTCCTGTTTCAGACGGTCGCCTTTTTGTTCCAGCCAAGAGCTGTAATTGCCCTTCCACGGAATACCGTGGCCGCGATCCAGTTCCAGTATCCACTCGGCGGCGTTGTCGAGGAAGTAGCGATCATGGGTAATGCCGACCACGGTACCGGGGAAGCGTTGCAGGAATTGTTCCAGCCACTCGACCGATTCGGCGTCCAGATGGTTGGTCGGTTCATCGAGCAGCAACATGTCCGGCTTCGACAGCAGCAAGCGGCACAGCGCGACACGCCGCTTTTCACCGCCGGACAGGACGCCGATCCTGGCATCCCATGGCGGCAGGCGCAGCGCGTCGGCGGCCATCTCCAGTTGCAGTTCCAGATTGCCACCGGCCGAAGTCGATATGATCGCCTCCAGACGGCCCTGCTCGGCCGCCAGCGCGTCGAAGTCGGCGTCCGGCTCAGCGTATGCGGCATACACCGCGTCCAGCTTGGCGCGTGCTTCGAAGGCTTCACCGAGGCCGCTTTCAACGGCCTGACGCACGGTTTGCTCCGGATCGAGTTGCGGTTCCTGCGGCAGGTAACCGATGTTCAAACCGGGCATCGGCGTCGCTTCGCCCTGAATCTCGGTGTCGATCCCGGCCATGATTTTCAGCAGGGTCGATTTGCCGGAGCCATTCAGACCCAGCACGCCGATCTTGGCGCCGGGGAAAAACGACAGCGAGATGTCTTTCAGAATCTGTCGTTTGGGCGGCACGATCTTGCCGACCTTGTTCATTGTGTATACGTATTGCGCCATGATGGAGTCTTCTGGTTGAAGTTGGAGAAAGAGCTAAATAAGCGGGTAAAAAAGTGGGAATAACGCGGATAACAAGCGCAGACCGACAAGCATAACCGAAGTGCGTTGCGGCGTCAGGCGGTCGCCGCACGATCGGCCCAGGCGCGCCACAAGCCCTCCGCCGAATACAGCAGCAGCGCGGCCCAGATGATGGAATAGCCGGTCAGCATGGTGCCATCCAGCAGTTCGTGGTACAGCCAGACGCCTAGCATCAATTGCAGCGACGGCGTGATGTATTGCAACAGGCCGAGCAGCGACAGCGGAATGCGGCGCGCGCCGGCGGCGAACAGCAATAGTGGAATCGAGGTGATCGGGCCGGCGGCGGCCAGCAGCCACCTGGATGAGACCGATGCCGCGATGAAACTGTTGTGGCCTTGCACTGTGGTGAAGGCCAGATAGGCCAGCGTCAATGGCAGCACCAGCGTGGTCTCCAGCGCCAGACCGGGCAACGCGCCAAGGCTGGCCGTTTTGCGCAGCAAACCATAGCCGCCGAAAGAGAGCGCCAGCGTCAGCGCAATCCACGGCGGATGACCGCTTTGCCAGGTCAGCCAGAGGACGGCACTCGCCGCGATGGCAATCGACAGCCATTGAACGAATCTTGGGCGCTCGCGCAAAAACACAAAGCCCAGCGCGACGCTGACCAGCGGGTTAATGAAATAACCCAGACTGGCTTCGACGATGTGATTGTTGTTGACGGCCCAAACGTAGGTCACCCAGTTGGCCGCCAGCAGCACTGCGCTGGCAGCAAAGCCGGCGATGACAAGCGGCTGGCGCAGCACCGGGCCAATCCACGCCCATTGTTTGCGGAAGGCCAGTACCAGCATCAGGAACAGGAACGACCACAGCATGCGGTGCATGACAATGTCGACCGGCGGGATGTCCTGCAACGCTTTGAAGTAAACCGGGAACAGTCCCCACAGGACGTAGGAGGCGAATGCGTAGAAGATACCTGCTTGCATGGTGGTGAGCTGACTGGGAGAGGGTGGACGGGGCGGGCGCTGCCTGGAAGCAGGCGTATTTTACGCAAAAAAAGTTGCCGACGTTTTTCGCGGGTCTGAAACGGATGGCTTGCCGGCCCTGTTGCGACAAGGCAATTGCCGATGCATTCGGGTTGATAAAGGATTGCTGCCGACCGCAAAATTTTTTGCAATGGTTGTGAAACTCGGCAGGTACATGTCAATCGAAAGTGGGCCGACGGCTTTTGGCGTGCCAAGCAAGATGCGCCAGCCCGGCAGCATTTTTTCCTGGGTTGCCGTTACATTATTGTTTGTCATGAAGTACTTTGAATTGTGCGGATGTCTGCGTTGGCAGTTGATCCGTAGAAAGAAAATGATGTCGTGTCGAGTCACCGGGTCGCGGAGTATTACGCACGAAGACTGACGAAGATTTTTGATGCTTGCCGCACACTTAGTGTGCGGCAAACGTTTCTGGCATTCACCGATTTTCCGCCGTCAGACGCATGCATGGTTCCGCAGCGCAAGTTTGCCGGTGATAGCGGCGGCGATCAGATCAACAAAAGTTAACCATCTAAAAAATATTCCCATTATGATCGTGAGACCACATTCCGCCAGCACCGCCTGTTGATCTGTTTAACTATTGGATTTGATGAACGGAACCTATAACTCCGCACTTGCGCTGCTGTCCTTCGCGGTCGCAGTGCTTGCTTCTTATGTGGCACTGAAGCTGGCTGGACGGGTCAGTCGCGCGCGTGGCGGACAAGCCCGGGCCTGGCTGATCGGCGGCGGCATGGCGATGGGGACCGGGATCTGGGCCATGCATTTCATCGGCATGCTGGCGTTTTATCTGCCGATCAAGATCAGCTACGATGTCGAGGAAACCGTACTCTCCTGGCTGATTGCGATAGCGCTGTCGTGCTTTGCGCTATTTCTGGTGAAGGGCAGCAGGCTGGGCCATCAGCGTCTGGTTTTCGGCGGCATCATCATCGGCCTGGGCCTGTCAGCGATGCACTATCTGGGCATGGAAGCGATCGAAATCGCGCCGCCGGTAAGTTACGATCCGGCCCTGTTCAT
This sequence comes from Glaciimonas sp. OK215, assembly GCF_057787885.1. Taxonomy (NCBI): domain Bacteria; kingdom Pseudomonadati; phylum Pseudomonadota; class Betaproteobacteria; order Burkholderiales; family Oxalobacteraceae; genus Glaciimonas; species Glaciimonas sp. OK215. Next base: position 5,798,749 of record NZ_CM173544.1, on the reverse strand, counting down.
GGCTTCGGTTGCGGTCGCGATAGTGGGCGCGATAGTCGCATTGTGGCTGGCGTTTCATTTGCGTGGCGGCGATTCCTGGCACACCAATCTGACGCGTCTCGCGGCCGCAGTGATCATGGGTCTGGCGATTACCGGCATGCACTACACAGGGATGGCGGCGGCGCGCTTTGCCTCGAATTCGCTGTGCAGCTTTAACGACGGTCTGGACCACAACTGGCTGGCGCTCTCGGTGGCCGGCTTCACGCTGGTTACGTCGGCATTTGTATTGCTGTTGTCGTTTATCGATATTCGTAGTCGCCGCCATGCCGATGCGCTGAGAGCGTCGCTCAAATCAGTGCATTCCAAACTTGAATATCTCGGTACCCACGATGTATTGACCAGTTTGCCGAATCGCTCGTTGCTCAACGACAGAATCGCCGCAGCGATAGCCGAAGCAGAGGAAGCCTCCACGCTATTTGCCGTGCTGCACATTAATATCGACCGCCTGAAAACGGTCAATGAGGCGCTCGGACGTACTGCCGGCGACCAGGTGCTGAATGCTTTTGTGCTGCGGATACGTCAGACGCTGCGTCCACGCGACATGCTGGCCAGGCTGAGCGGCGATAATTTTGTGGTGCTCGCTGAGCTGGAGCAGACTGCGGATGCCGGGCGTATCGCCGAAAATCTGATTGAACTGTTGGGACGGCCGTTGCATGTGCCGTCGCATGAGGTACACGTGACGTTATCGATTGGCATCAGCGTCTACCCGAACGATGGCGATACGGCGGAAGCGCTGCTGGCAAACGCCGATACAGCGATGTCGCATGTGAAGCAGCATGGCCGGAATAACTACCAGTTCTTCACGCCGGAAATGCACGCCCGGAATCGCGACCGGGTCGATCTGGAAAGTGGTTTGCGACCAGCTCTGGGCAAAAATGAATTCCGCATGTATTACCAGCCCAAGGTCGATATCGCGACTGGAAAAATTGTCGGCGTAGAGGGGCTGTTGCGCTGGCAGCATCCGGAATATGGACTGGTGTCGCCGTCCAGATTTATCCCGCTGGCGGAAGAAAGCGGCTTGATCGTGGCCATCGGCAACTGGGTGATGGAAGCGGCGTGTCGGCAAAGTCTTCAGTGGCAAGACATGGGTTTGATGCGGACGTCGATTTCGGTGAATCTTTCCGCGCATCAGTTTTTGCAACGCGATCTGGTAGAGAGCATTGTTGCCATGCTGGAGCAGCATCGGATGCCGGCAGCCGGACTGGTGCTGGAACTGACCGAAGGCACGTTGATGAGCAATCCGGAGAACGCCATCGATGTGCTGCGTGAGTTGACGGAACTGGGTGTGCGGGTCTCGATTGACGATTTCGGTACGGGTTATTCGAGCTTGAGTTATTTGCGGCGCTTTCCGTTAAGCGAGATCAAGATCGATCGTTCTTTTGTGCAGGGCCTGCAGACCAATCAGGAAGACCGGGCGATTGTGCGGGCGATTGTGACGCTGGCACATAGTCTGCAGTTGAATGTGGTGGCGGAAGGGGTTGCCGAGGTTGAGCAGTTGCAGTTTTTGCGGCAGATCGGATGCGACCAGTATCAGGGGTTTTTGTTTAGTGCGCCGGTGCCGGCTGATGTGATGACGGAGATGTTGGCGCGCTAACGCGCCATCATCTCGTCAAGCCTGCAGGAAATCCAGCAAGGTCATCGCCACCACTTTGGTCGCACGGCGCAAATCCTCGAGCACGAGATTTTCATCGGCTTGCTTGGCGTTCGATTCGCCCAAGGTGCGTGGACCGGCACCGTATAACACCACCGGAATGCCTTGTTCGCCATATAGTCTGGCATCGGTATAGAGCGCCGAGCCGTTGCTGGTGATCGACTCGCCGAATACGGCTTCGGCATTTTTCTGCAGGCTGTTCAGCAATTGCTCGTGGCCTGGCAGCGGACGTAACGCACGCGCCAGCAACAGGCGTTTGATCTCTACGTGGATCCCAGGCAAGCCAGCGACTGCGCCCTCGATCAGCGCACGCACATCGGCTTCGACCTGGGTCGGATCTTCTTCCGGGATCATGCGGCGGTCCATTTTCAGTACGACCTTGCCCGGCACCACGTTGGTGTTGGTACCGCCGTCTATGCGACCGACGATCATGGTGGGATGGGTGATTCCGGGAATCGCCGACGTGATCGTTTTCAGTTCCGGCAGCTTGGCGTAGATCGCTTGCAGAATCGCGCTGGCGGCCTGCAAGGCATCGTGACCGGTGTCCGGTGCCGAGCCGTGGGTGGCTTTGCCGTGTACGGTGACTTCAAATTGCAGACAGGCATTGTGTGCGGTGACGATGTTGTAGCTGAATCCGGGCGCGATCACGTAATCGGGTTTGGTCAGCTGATTTTCCAGCAGCCAGCCCGGGCCGAGCAAGCCGCCGAACTCTTCGTCGTAGGTAAAGTGCAATTCCAGCGCGCCCTTGAGCGGCACGCCGAGTGCTTCAAGTGCCCGCACGGCAAAGATATAAGTGGCGAAATCGCATTTCGACACCGCGCTCGCGCGGCCATATATCCGGCCGTCTTCGATTGCGCCGCCGTACGGCGGTTTGCTCCAGCCATCGCCGGGCGGTACCACGTCGCCGTGGGCATTGAGCGCGACGGTTGGCCCCGGCGCTGTGTATTGTCGGCGCACGATCAGGTTGGTGATGCTTTCCATGCCGTAGTCTTTCACCGTCGCGGCGGGCACCGGGTGCTTCTCGACTTGCCAGCCCATGGCGCTCATCAATTCGGCTACGGCGTCGGCGTGCGGAGCATTGTTGCCGGGCGGCGTGTCGGTGGGGATGCGGATGATTTTCTGGAGGAACGCGATTTCTTCGTCGAAGTGGTCATCGATCCAGGCAGAGAGCTGAGTGGGGAATTGTGGTGTGACCATGATTGTCGGGGCCGATCGTCGGGGAGTGAGTTCGAATTATTCTACGTCTTTGCGGCCGCTTGGGTTTGATTTGTGGGATGCGGACTGAAATTTAGATAGGGTTTGGTAGCGACACGGCGCATCACCAAGTCCGACAGGCTCCTAGTGATGCACCATGCGCGCCGGATCAAGCGTTGCGCCGATCCGGTGTTGCTGTCATTGCTTGCGCGCAATCAGGCATAAGCGTGTGCCGCTGCCTGGCTTCCGTTCCTGCCATAGCGGCTGACGCTCAAATCATCGGCGGCAATCGCAGGGCATTTGCCGGATATCAGGTCGGACAGCAGAGCCGCCGACCCACAGGACATGGTCCAGCCTAGTGTGCCGTGGCCAGTGTTGAGGAACAGGTTGCGAATCGCCGTTTTTCCAACAATCGGAGTGCCGTCCGGTGTCATTGGGCGCAGGCCGGCCCAGAAGCTGGCCCGGCTGGTGTCGCCGGCGCCTGGGAACAGATCGTTGACGACCATTTCCAGCGTGGCGCGGCGTTTCGGGTTCAGGGTTTTGTTGTAGCCGACGACTTCCGCCATGCCGCCGACGCGGATCCGATTGTCGAAGCGGGTGATGGCGATTTTGTAGGTTTCGTCGAGGATGGTCGACACCGGTGCGGCGGCGGCATTCGTGATTGGCACGGTAATCGAGTAACCCTTGAGCGGATACACCGGAATCTCGACGACAGACCGTAAAAAATTGGTCGAGTAGGTTCCCAGCGCGACCACGTAGCTGTCGGCTTGCAGATGTTCGTGGCCGCACTGAACGCCGGCGATTTCGCCATTGGAGAATGTCAGCGCGTCGATTTGAAGGTTGTAGCGGAATTTCACGCCGAGTTGTTCCGCCATCTGTGCCAGACGTGTCGTGAATAACTGGCAATCGCCGGTTTCATCGTTTGGCAGGCGCAGGCCGCCGTGCAGTTTGTGCTTGACCGCTGCCAGTGCCGGCTCCGCGCGCGCCATTTCTTCCGCCGTCAGCAGCTCAAACGGCACGCCGCTATCTTTCAAGACTTGCGTGTCTTTGGCGGCGTCCGCCATCTGTTGTTCGGTACGGAATACCTGCGTGGTGCCGAGTTGCCGACCCTCATAGGCGATCCCGGTGTCGGCGCGCAGCGCCTTGAAACAGTCGCGGCTGTATTCCGCCAGCCGCACCATGCGCTCTTTGTTTACCGCATAACTTGCAGCATTGCAGTTGCGTAACATCTGCCACATCCAGCGTAGCTGGAACAGCGTGCCATCCGGCGTAATCGACAGCGGCGCGTGCTTCTGCACCATCCACTTGAGTGCTTTCAACGGAATTCCCGGTGCCGCCCAAGGCGATGCATAACCCGGAGAAATCTGGCCGGCGTTGGCGAAACTGGTCTCCTCGGCGGGCCCCGGCAAACGATCGACCACGGTCACCTCATGTCCGGCCTTTGCCAAATAATACGCAGTCGTCACGCCGACCACACCACTGCCCAAAATAAGCACCCGCATGTCTATCTCCTGAATACTTGAAAAAACACTCTTGTTAGGGGCAACAGCGGAGTGTTCAGACCAATTACATGAATAATTGTCGATTTATGTTAATTAGCGCTATGCTATTTAATATTTGCCAGTTTTTGTTACTGTATAAATATAGAAATTCAGGAAATAATGCTAAAAATCCACGTAGCTGAACTGCGCGATTTTCGCTGTTCCGGACTGCCGACGGTAGCTTGGGTTGCGCTTGCGAGGCCGGCCATTTGCACACCCAATTTATATACCAACAGGCCCTGATATGAGAACCCAAAAAGAATCCACCCGGTCCCTGGACAAACTGGACCGCCACATCCTGCGCCTGTTACAACAAGACGGCCGCATGTCGATGAAAGAGTTGGGCGAACAGGTCGGTCTGTCCATCACCCCCTGTATCGAGCGGGTGAAACGGATGGAGCGCGATGGCGTCATCGACGGTTATTACGCGCGCATCAATCCGGCTGCGGTAGGCGCAAAACTGCTGGTGTTCGTCGAGATCACGCTCAACCATAAATCGGCCGGTACCTTTGAACAGTTCCGGCGCGAAGTCTTGCGCATTCCCGAAGTGCTCGAGTGCCATCTGGTCTCCGGCGATTTTGATTATCTGATCAAGGCCCGCATCCGTGAAATGGCGCAATACCGTACCTTGCTGGGCGATATGCTGCTGCAATTACCGGGTGCGGTGCAGTCCAAAAGTTATGTCGTGATGGAAGAAATCAAGGAGACCCTGGCGCTGTCGCTGGAGGTCGTCTGACACTGCTGCAACAGCTGTGGCACCAGCCTTGCAGCGGCCTCCAGTGCGGTTCCGCTTGCGTAGTCATCGGTAACTTCGGACAGAAATTCGCGCGCTGGGATTCAACCTGAATGCCCGTATCTCAATTGTCGGTGGTAGCAGCGCCCGCGCAGATTCCGGTGTGGAATTTGGCGAGTGGTGAAACTGAGCACCGAGATTTTCTGAGTGTCGTTTTAAGTAAAGACGAGGTCGCCAAATTAGCTTAATCGGGTTGGTCTGGCGCTTTTCTGTTGTTTTTTTGCCGCACGAATCAGCTGTTTTGCGACAAATTTTAAGCTATTGCGACAGATCTACAACAGGTTAAGTCCAGGCAACTAGTCATGCATGTTGTGTTGTGGCATTCTGGCCACTGCTATCAATTATCCGGCGTAGTGTTGATCGGTAATTGCTGAGAAGAGCAAGTCGTAGTAAGGCGCGCATCACTGTGCGGTTACTACCGGCATTCGTAAAAAAACAGATTTTTCCAACCCTTGGGAGTAATGCATGAAAAAAGCTATTCTGGTTGCAGGTTTGTTGGGTGGTATTGCTGGCATGGCGCAAGCGCAAACCAACGTCACAATTTATGGTCTGATCGATTTGGGTCTGGACTATACCAACAATGTGCACACCAGCACCGGTGGTAAAAGTGTGGTGTCAATGGACAGTGGCTACGCACAAGGCAGCCGCCTGGGTTTCAAAGGTAACGAAGACCTGGGTGGTGGCCTGAGCGCGGTGTTCCAGCTTGAAAACGGTTTTGCCGCAGATACCGGCAAGCTGGGTCAAGGCGGTTTGATGTTCGGACGCCAGGCCTTGGTCGGTTTGTCGAGCAAAACTGCCGGTGCCGTCACACTGGGTCGTCAATACGACTCCGTGGTCGATTTCCTCGCGCCAATGACCGCGAACGGCAACTGGGCCGGTTACCTGTTCTCGCATCCGCTGGATAACGACAACACCGATAACTCGTTCCGCATCAATAACTCGGTCAAGTACACCAGCCCGACTATCGCCGGCTTCCAGTTCGGCGGCTTGTATGGCTTCGGCGAAACAGCCGGCGACAGTACTAAAAACCGTACCTACAGTCTGGGTGCGAGCTACGCGAACGGCCCCTTGTCGGCTGGCCTGGGATACATGAATCTGAGTCGTGTCGGTACTACTGCGAGCGGTTCCATCACGCCAACCGATGCCAACTTCCTGGCTGCCAAGCAAAAGATCTTCGGCGCGGGTATCAACTACGCGTTTGGTCCGGCGACGCTTGGGTTCGTGTATACCGGTACTAATCTGACCAGTCCAACTGGCGTGAATGCTTACGTTGGCTCGTTTGCACCAGCCGTCGGCACATTGAATTCGCTCAGGTTCCAGAACTACGAAATCAATGCCAAGTATGACTTCTCGCCAGCGTTTTACGCCGGTGCGATGTACACCTACACGAAAGCCAAGTACGACACAACGGTTGGCACTGCCAAACCGAAATGGTCGACCTTTGGTCTGATGGCGGACTACAGCTTCTCCAAGCGGACTGACGTATATGCGCAAACCGTTTACGAAAAAGTTGGTGGCGATCAGACTGGATCGACACTTGATCAAGCCTACATCCCTGGTGCCTCCGACATTTCCAACAATGAAAAGCAAGTTGCCGTGCGCGTAGCAATCCGTCACAAGTTCTAAGAGTTGCTGCTGGATGATGTAATAACTTGATTCGCTGTATGGCGGATTGAATTGAGCGGGGTCAGAGTGTTTACTCTGGCCCCGTTTTGTTTGGGGCGTAGCTTCGCGCTTTTAAGATTTTATTCTTACCTGCTGCTCCAACCATGTGACCGGTCGGCATCGATAACGACCTCGCCAGCTTCTTTTATGAACGCGGCCTGTTCCAAGGCGCTTGTTGCGACAGCAGGCGCTTTGCGGCAGAATGCAAGGCATATCGGAGATGGCATTGCTCCCGAGGCACTACGCCGCTGATGATGCCTGAATGTTCCCGGACCGGGAAGTTGCAGGCCTGTGTTATGAAAGTGCAGCCTCCTGCGGTCCAGGTTTGTCTCCTTCAAATCTGGAAACGATGAAACACCATAAAATTCCCGAGCAATTTGCGATGCTGCTGTATCTGGGCCGCTGGCTGCTGCTGTCCTCGGTTGTCGGCGTGCTGGCCGGCGCCGCCTCGTCCGCATTGCTGGCTGCACTCGATTGGGCGACCAGCACGCGTAGCGCGCACCCCTGGCTGTTATGGCTGTTGCCGTTTGCGGGCCTGACGGTCGGATTGGTCTATCACCACTTCGGCAAATCGGTCGAGGGTGGCAACAACCTGCTGATCGATGAAATCCACGACCCGCAACGCATCGTGCCGAAGCGCATGGCGCCGATGATTCTGATCGGTACCGTCGTGACGCATCTGTTTGGTGGTTCGGCCGGTCGCGAAGGGACGGCGGTACAGATGGGCGGCGCGCTGGCGGATTTCGTGACGCGCATCTGCAAACTGGACAAGGAAGATCGGCGCATCCTGCTGATGGCCGGTATCAGTGCCGGGTTTGCTTCGGTATTCGGGACGCCGCTCGCCGGTGCGGTGTTTGGGCTGGAGGTACTGGCGATCGGGCGCTTGCGCTATGACGCGATTCTGCCGTGTTTCATTGGCGCCATCGTCGCCGACCAGCTACCCGGTTTGCTGGGGGTGTATCACACCCACTATGCGGTTCCGTTTGTGCCGCATCTCAGTCTGCTGGTGTTTGGCGCGACGATCGTCGCCGGCATCGTTTTCGGTCTGACCGGGATGCTGTTCGCGCAAGCCACACATGGGCTGTCGCGCACGCTGAAACGCTGGATCGCGTATGCGCCCTTGCGGCCGTTCGCTGGCGGCGTGGTGGTGGCGCTTGCCGCCACCTTGCTGGCGACCGATAAGTATCTGGGGCTGGGAATCCCCACCATTGTCGAGGCGTTTTCGCAACCATTGCCCGCGTATGATTTTTTCGGAAAGATCATGTTTACGGTGGTGACGCTCGCGTCAGGTTTTAAAGGCGGCGAAGTGACGCCGCTGTTCTATATCGGCGCGACGTTGGGGAATGCGTTGAGTTATGTGCTGGCGTTACCGTTGCCGGTGCTGGCCGGACTGGGCTTTGTCGCGGTGTTCGCGGGGGCCGCGAATACGCCGATTGCTTCCACCATCATGGCCATCGAGCTGTTTGGGCCGGAGATCGGGACACTGGCCGCGCTGGCCTGTGTTGTGAGTTATTTGTTTTCGGGCCATACCGGGATTTATCATGCACAGCGGGTGGGCGAGGGCAAACGCTTGCGGATGCCTGAGGGGATACGGTTGTCGGCGATCCCGGGTTTGCGCAGGGGCGCGCCGGAGAAATCGCCGGAGAAGAAGGATAAGGCCGCCGAAGAAAGAGGCGGCTAAAAGCGTGACGCCTGGCGCAGCCCCACACCAAGCGCTACGGACGATCAAGAGAACTTGCGCACCGCATCCAGCGCCAGCCCGGCGCCAATGCTGCCGAACAGATCGCCTTCCACCGCCTTTGCGGTCGGCACCACGGCGGCAATTTGCCGACGCAACAAACCGACGCCACTCGAGCCACCGGTAAAAAATACCGTATCGATCGCATTTGCTTTGACACCGGCATCGCGCAACAGCTTGCCGACTGTCTCTTCCACAGATGACACCAGATGCGAGATGCTGCTGTTAAATTCGCCGCGGTTGAGTCGAATCGATTCGCTAGTCGATAATTTTTCCAGCGTCAGTTCCACCATCTCGGCGTCCGATAGTGCGATCTTGCCTTCTTCAACCTTCATCGCCAGCCAGTGGCCGGCACGTTGCTCGACCAGATCAAGTAGCCGATCGAACTTGTCGCGTTCGCGCACATCGCGTGCCACGTCTTTCAGTTGCTCCGCCATCTTGCGGGTGTAGATCAGGTTAATGGTGTGCCAGGTCGCCAGGTTGAAATAATAGCTGGACGGGACCTCGCTATTATTCGTCAGCCGGCTGCCCAGACCCAGCATTGGCATCACACTCGACAGACTCAGGTATTTATCAAAATCGGTACCGCCAATATGTATGCCGCCGGTTGCCAGAATGTCGTTGCGACGATCCTGGTGTTTGGCCAGAGCAGGCGACAAACGCACCAGCGAGAAGTCGGAAGTCCCGCCGCCGATGTCTGCGATCAATACCAGTTCTTCACGTTCGATGGTCGATTCATAGTCGAACGCGGCGGCAATCGGCTCGTACTGAAAGGCGATATGTTTGAAACCGGCGGCGCGGGCTATTTCCTCCAGCGTCGCTTGCGCACGCTGATCCGCGGCCCGATTGTCGTCGACGAAGAACACTGGACGACCCAGCACCACGCTGTCGAATTCCCGGCCGGCGGCCCGCTGCGAGCGGCTTTTAAGTTCGCTGATGAACTGCCCCAACAGGGCACGGAAAGGCAGCGCCCGGCCGCCCACCTCGGTCTGGCCATCAATCAGGGCCGATCCCAGCAGGCTTTTCAGGGAGCGCATCAAGCGACCTTCATAGCCAGCCAGATAGCCGGCCAGCGCCGCGCGTCCAAAACTGAACACCTCATCTTCGGCGTTGTAGAACACCACTGACGGCAAGGTGACCTTGTCATCTTCCAGTTGCAGCAAAGCGGACTGACCGGGCCGACTCCAGCCGACGGTGGAATTAGACGTGCCGAAATCTACGCCGCAAGCATTCGACATGGGTATTCCTTAAATATAAAAACGGGCGTAATCATAGCGCAAAGCGTAGTCGGACGTGATCGGCGCAGCTACTTTTTTAATCAGCAGGCTCCTGGAGCAGTCGCTTGTTGTTTTTAGGGCGGGTTCGGCGGGCGGTAATTTACATGCGCAGCGCCATCCGCCACGACATTTGAGCCCGCCATCGGCGCGAATGGGGTCTCTTGCCAGTCGTTTGGCAGTATTACGTCATACTTGCCGCTTTATGCCTTAGTATGCGTTGTCCAAATCGCCCACCAATTTATCTATGAAAACCCCGAAAAGAATCGAACCGCTGGTAGAAGAGGGCCTGGTAGACGAGGTGATACGCCAACTGATGAGTGGTAAAGAGGCAACTGTTTACGTGGTGCGCTGTGGCGAGGAAATTCGTTGCGCCAAGGTATACAAGGATGCGCAGCAGCGCAGCTTCCGCCAGAACGCGTCGTATCAGGAAGGCCGCAAGGTCAAGAATAGCCGTCAGGCACGGGCCATGGAAAAGGGTACCCGCTATGGCCGCAAGATGCAGGAAGAAGTGTGGCAGAACGCCGAAGTCGACGCCCTGTACCGGCTGGCCGCCGCCGGGGTGCGCGTGCCGCAGCCGTTTGTGTGCTTTGAAGGCGTGCTGCTGATGGAACTGGTGACCGATGCGGACGGCAACGCCGCCGCCCGCCTGAACGATATAGAGATGAGCGAAACGCAGGCGCTGGAATTTCATGCAATGTTGCTGCGTCAGGTCGTACTGATGCTATGCGCCGGGGTGATCCACGGCGATCTGTCGGAGTACAACATTCTGGTGGATGCACATGGCCCGGTGATTATCGATTTGCCGCAAGCGGTGGATGCCGCCGGGAATACCGGCGCGGCCGACATGCTGGAGCGTGATGTTGATAATCTGGCGACCTATTTTGGCCGCTTCGCGCCACAACTGCTGAGCACCCAATACGGCAAGGAAATCTGGGCCTTGTATCTGGCGGGCCTGTTGCATCCGGAGGTGCCACTGACTGGCCGCATCGCCGTCGATCACAAGATCGTCGACGTTGCTGCGGTGGTGCGTGAAATTGCGCTTGCCCGCAAGGAAGAGGAAGAGCGTCGCCGCGCGCAATACGAGGCGGAGCTCTAACGCCGCTGGCCCGGTCTGCTTGCCGCCCGGCAATTGCGGTGATGGTGGTATTCGGCAATCGAGATACTGATAAAATCCCCGCATCATGTCTATGCCTACGCCTACCTTCCACCAGCAGCCGCACCACATCGCCGACGACCTGGTCGCACGCGGCTGGTCGCAGCAAGCCGAGTTTTTACCCGCGGATCTGGTTCTTGCACTTGCCGCCGAGTGCCGTGCACGCGCAGCCCAAGGTGCGCTGGCGCCTGCCGGGGTCGGCCGCGGCGCTGGCCAGGCGGTACGCGAACAGGTGCGCGGCGATCATATTCAATGGCTGGAAGCCGGTGAATCATCTGCCTGCGATCGCTATTTGCGGATCATGGAGACGCTCCGGCAGGAATTGAATCAGGCACTTTATCTCGGGTTGGAAGAGTATGAAACGCACTTTGCCATGTATCCCCCCGGGGCTTTCTATCAGAAGCATATAGACCGTTTTCGCGACGACGACCGCCGTACCGTATCGGCCGTAATATATCTGAATCAGGACTGGTTGCCGGAACATGGCGGCGCTTTGCGCCTGCATCCGGAGGATCGGCGTCAACAGGATATTTTGCCGCTGGCCGGCAGTCTGGCGCTGTTTCTTTCCGCTGACATGCCGCATGAAGTTTTGTCGGCAACGCGTGAGCGCTTGTCGCTGACCGGCTGGTTTCGGCGTCGTTAGGCAGCCGTCGTCTGCAGAGTGTTGGGATCGATCACCGCTTTACCAAGGAGCTCGGATGCGCGCCATTCTGCACTTGCTGATCATCGATCCGCAAAATGACTTTTGTGATTTACCAAGCGCTTACTTGCCGCCTGATCCAGCGCAGCCAGCGGGCGCCAGGCTGGCCCCTGCGTTGCCGGTGCCGGGCGCGCACGCCGACATGCTGCGTCTGGCGCAATTGATCGAGCGTGGCGCTGCGGGCATCAGCGACATCAGTGTGACACTCGATTCCCACCATCGTCTGGACGTCGCTCATCCGACTTTCTGGCGCGATGCCGCAGGCGGCGCGGTGGCGCCATTTACGCAAATTTCAGCAGCGCAAGTCCGCGCGGGAAAATATCTTCCGCGGCTTGCCAACGCGTTGCCGCGGGTGCTCGCCTATCTGGACCAACTGGAAGCCGCAGGTCGTTATCGGCTGATGGTCTGGCCGGTACATTGCGAGATCGGATCGTGGGGGCACAACGTGCATGCCGAGATTCGACGCGCCTACAACCAGTGGGAAGAAACCACGCTGCGCAGCGTCAACAAGATCGGCAAGGGTAGCAATCCCTGGACCGAGCATTATTCGGCGGTGCAGGCTGATGTGCCGGATCCCGAGGACGCGTCGACGCTGGCGAATCAATCCTTTCTCGCCAGCCTGGCGCCGGCCGACCGCATTTACATCGCCGGCGAAGCGGGCAGCCATTGCGTCAGAGCCACGACCGAACACATTGCCGAACATGTCGGCCCGGCAAATATCGCCAGGCTGATATTGATTACCGACTGCATGAGTCCGGTGACCGGCTTCGAGTCGGAATACCTGGATTTCGTACGGCGTCTGGTGGCGCAAGGCGCACAGGCGATGCGGGCCGAACAAGTCTTGCTGGAGTTCCAGGCGAATGCGAGTGACAAGAAAAATTAGATAGGATTTACGCAAAACCCAGCTTTTGCGTAAGCCCGATTAGAGAGTATTCTGATGTCATCGTTTTAACCATTTCATTGTGCAATTCATCTGTCTGAAGTCGATTGTCAACCCGGATAGGAGCATCTCAGCATGCGTATTCTGATGACCGGAGGCACCGGCCTGATTGGCCGGCACCTGTGCCCGGTGCTACTCAAGGCCGGCCATGACCTAACCGTACTGAGTCGCCGGCCGGCATCGGTCAAAGGGAAATGCGGCAGCGCCGTGCGCGCCTTCGGATCGCTGGATGAATGGGGAATTGACGAGGTGTTCGACGCCGTCATCAATCTGGCGGGCGAGCCGATTGTCGATGCGCGCTGGAGCGAACAACGCAAAGAACTGTTATGGCGTAGCCGCGTGACGTTGACCGAAACCCTGGTCAAGCGGATCGAAGCCAGTCGTCACAAGCCGAACGTACTGCTGAGCGGCTCGGCGGTTGGTTACTACGGCGATTGCGGTCAGCGGGCGCTGGATGAGTCGGCGCCAAGCGCTGCCGATTTCGGCGCGAAATTATGCCATGCCTGGGAACAGGCGGCACAACAAGCCATGGCACAGAATGTCAGGGTGTGCCTGCTGCGAACCGGCCTGGTACTGGATCGCTCCGGCGGCATATTGGGAAAAATGCTGTTGCCTTTCAAGCTGGGCCTGGGCGCGCGGCTGGGAGATGGCAGTCAGTGGATGAGCTGGGTCCACATAGACGACTACGTGGCGATGGTACTCGTGCTGTTGCACAACGCCAATGCAACCGGCCCTTTCAACATGACGGCGCCGGAACCGGTCACCAACCGCGCCTTCACCGCCAAACTGGCCACCGCCCTGCACCGTCCCTCGTTCTTCGTCGCACCCGCCTGGCTGATGCGGCTGGCGCTCGCAGAGCGGGCGTACTTGCTGCTAGGCGGACAAAAGGTGATGCCGGTCAAGATAACCGCATTGGGTTATCGTTTTTTGCATGTAAAACTTGAGGATGCGTTGTATGACCTGCTTGGTTGAGGTCAAGGCCGCCTGCAGCGGGCGCCTTGTTTTTACCGTTCCTGGCGGGGCGAAGGAAATTGGCAGCACTAATTAAGCTACGACTCGCGCGAAGAGAAGCAACCGGTGGCGGCCAGCTCTTCCAGCAATGCCATCGTGGTGTTACCGGACACCGCATACGGATTGAGTGATGCGGTAGTGGAATATTTCAGCAAGAGCGACAGATTGACGCGGTCCAGACGAATTTTGCTCATGGTCCAGCCTGGATACAGGCGTGTTTCTATTTCAGAGTAATCCAGCAAGGTCAGCTTGGTATGGCGCGGGTCCTGCTGCAAGCGTCCGTATAAGATGTTGATCTGCTCGCGTCCGCCTTCCAGCGCCTGCACGAACACATTGTCGCTGTAGCAGAGCACGCCGGTAATGCCATGGGCGGTATTGTTTTTACGGGACGCCTCAAGAATTTCTTCAATCAAATCGTGATTGATCACTTCGCTGGCGGTACTGGCGTAAATCAGACGGACTAGCATGTCATCCTCGCTTGGTTATCAGCGCTAGAAATTCGCGCCGTAAATTCGCGTCGCTCAAGAACGAGCCACGCATAACGCTATTGATCATTTTTGCGTCGGTATCCCTGACCCCGCGCCAGCTCATGCAGAAGTGATCGGCTTCCATCACGATCGCGAGACCGTCCGGCTTGAGTTTTTCCATCAGCAATTCCGCGACTTGCGACACGGCTTCTTCCTGAATCTGTGGCCGGCTCATGACCCATTCGATCAGCCGCGCATATTTCGACAGCCCGATCAGGTTGGAGTGTTCGTTGGGCATCACGCCGATCCAGACTTTGCCCATGATTGGGCACAGATGATGCGAACAGGCGCTGCGCACGGTGACCGGGCCGACGATCATCAGCTCGTTCAACTGTTCCGCATTCGGGAACTCGGTGACCGGCGGCGGCGTTTGATAGCGGCCGCGAAACACTTCCTGAATGTACATTTTCGCGACGCGGCGCGCAGTGTCCTGGGTGTTATGGTCGCTCTCGACGTCAATCACCAGGCTTTGCAGAACATCGGATAACTTGCCTTGCACTTCGGCCTGCAACGCTTCCAGCTCGCCATCCTTGATGAACGAGGCAATATTGTCGTTAGCGTGAAAGCGGACGCCGGCGGCCTCGATGCGCGCACGGATGCGCGCCGATACCTGCTCGTCGCTTGTTTCTGGGGAGTGATCTGTTGGCATTATTTTTTGATAGGTGATTTCTTGGCTGAATGGTGCGCAGGTGCTCAGTCTATACCAAATCCATCGAGCGGATTTGCCCGGCAGGCGCGGGGTTAAGCCGTCAGGGCGAGGAAGATGCGCTATTGATAAGTTCGGGGTAAAGTAAGCGTCTTGAAACCCTTCGCTTCAAATGCAAGAATTCCCGCGCTGGTCGAAGCCGGATCGATACCGGTGCCGGCCGCCGCACATGCCGATAAGAAGGTAAGGAGCGTAAGATGAATGCCCAAAGCGCCATTGTGAATTGTTCTGCTTATTGTCACGGTAAAAAATTTCGCGATTTCACGATTGACGACATCAGCAATGTTTTACTTGAGCCGGATACTTTTGTCTGGGTCGGCCTGTTGGAGCCGGATCATGAGCTGATGCGCAAGGTTCAAAAGGAATTTTGTTTGCATGATCTGGCGGTGGAAGATGCGCAAAGCGCCCACCAGCGGCCGAAACTGGAAGAATATGGCGACACCTTGTTTGTGGTGCTGCATACCGCCGAGTTCGTGCAGGATCAAATCCTGTTTGGCGAAACCCATATATTTCTGGGCCAGCATTTCATTGTCACGGTCCGGCATGGTGCTTCCAGCAGCTATAAAAAGGTGCGTGAAAAATGTGAAGGAACGCCGGAACGCCTGGCGAAAGGACCGGGCTATGTGCTGTACTCGATCATCGATTTTGTCGTCGATCACTACCGGCCGATCATGGATAGCCTGGAGGCGCGCTTTAACGATTTTGAACAGAAAATGTTCAATCCGGACGTACAGAAAGATAGCCTGCAGGAATTTTATAGCCTTAAAAGTGAATTGCTGAAGTTGCGTGCGGCAGCAGTCCCGCTGCATGATATTTGTAATCAGCTGTTGCGCTTTCACGGCGAAATTATTCCGAAGGAAAACCGGATTTACTATCGCGATATTCTGGATCATGTGGGGATGGTCACGGATACCAGTGACCGCATGCGCGAAATGATCAACGCCGCGATGCAAGTCGAGTTGGCGCAGGTGACAATACGCCAGAATGAAGTAGTGAAAAGGCTGGCCGGCTGGGGGGCGATTCTGGCGGTGCCGACCATGGTGTTCAGTCTGTATGGGATGAATTTCAAGGTCATGCCCGAACTGAACTGGGAATGGGGCTATCCGGCTGTATTGATCGGTATCGTGGTCGGTTGCGTTGTGTTGTACCGCCGCCTGACACGCGTAGGCTGGTTATAGGGCGCCATATCATCCGGCATTCTTTGCACACCGTCAGCTGAAAGCGCCAAATATATGTCAACAGGCCCTAACAGCAGACGCAATTTTCTGCGCAAGGCGGCAGGCGTCACTGGCGCCGCAGTGACTTTGGCTGTCTTTCCGCCATCGATCAGAAAGGCATTGGCGATACCGGCGAACAACGCCACCGGCTCAATCAGGGACGTTGAACATATCGTCATTTTCATGCAGGAAAACCGCTCCTTCGATCATTACTTTGGAACGATGCAAGGCGTGCGCGGTTTTGCCGACCGCTTCCCGATACCGCTGCCGGACCACGCGCATGCAGTCAAAAAAACCGTCTGGTACCAGCTAAACGACAGCAATGCCGGCGCGCCGCGCGTGATTGCACCGTTCCGCCTGAATACCGAGCAGGCGTTTGACACGATGCGGGTAACCGGTACGCCTCACACCTGGCCAGACGCGCAGAATGCATGGTCGAACGGCAACATGAACCGCTGGCCACGCTACAAGAATAATCATTCGATGGGTTATTTCACCCAAGCCGATATTCCGTTTCAGTTTGCGCTGGCGAATGCGTTCACCATCTGCGACGCCTACCATTCTTCGTTTCAGGGCGGCAGCAATCCGAATCGTGTGTTCGCCTGGAGCGGCAGCAACGATCCGTTCAAGCTGGGCAACGGCCCGGTGCTCGGGAATGCCTACGACAATCTGAATTTCGATCCAAGCGGCGGTTATGTCTGGACCACTTATCCGGAACGACTGCAGGCAGCAGGCATCAGCTGGCAGGTGTATCAGGATATGAACGATAACTTTACCGACAATCCGCTGGCGGGCTTCAGGCAGTTTCGCAACGCCAATGCGGGTGTGCCCGGCGCGGACCCGGCCTTGGCAGCGCGCGGCCTGAGTACCTGCGATCTGAATCAGCTCAAGCTGGATGTTATCGCCGCTGCTTTGCCGCAGGTATCTTTCATCGTGGCCAGCGCAGAAGGCTCGGAACATCCGGGCCCGTCCAGTCCGGCACAAGGGGCGCAATATACCGCGACGCTGCTGGATGCGCTGACTGCCAATCCCGAGGTGTGGAGCAAGACGGCATTGTTCCTGATGTTTGATGAAAACGACGGCTTTTTCGACCATGTGCCGCCACCGGCTGCGCCAACTTACCTGACCTGGGATGCCGACCCGGCTCAGGCGCTGCTGGCCGGTGCCTCCACCGTCGATACCGCCGCCGAATATCATCAGCGCAAGAGTAACGAGGGATTGGATGCCGACGTGTTTCTGCACAGGCCGTATGGCTTGGGACCACGCGTGCCGCTGTATGTCATTTCGCCGTGGAGCAAAGGCGGCTGGGTGAATTCGCAGGTGTTCGACCATACCTCGGTGATACGCTTTGTCGAGCAACGCTTCGGCGTCATGGAGCCGAATATTTCGCCGTGGCGGCGGGCGGTGTGCGGTGACCTGACGAGTGCCTTCGATTTTGTAAGACCGGATAGCGCCGCCTTTCTGAATACCTTGCCGGACACGGTAGCGGCAGCGGCCAGAGCGCATGCGCTGCCATCGACCGCAACGCCACCGACGCCGGCATTGCCTGAACTGCCGACGCAGGCGCGCGGCACCCGTCCTTCGCGCGCGTTGCCGTACGCGCTGCATGTCAGCGCCCAAGTCAAGCCGGATACGGCCTCGATCGATCTGGTGTTTTCGAATACCGGGACGGCCGCTGCCGTGTTCCATGTCTATGATCGTCGGCACTTGGACCAGGTGCCAAGGCGCTACACGGTGGAAGCCGGCAAGCAACTGACAGGTAGCTGGCTCACCGGCAACGACGCCGGCTGCTACGATTTGTGGGTGTTGGGACCGAACGGCTTTCATCGCCTGTTCGCCGGTAAGGTCAGCGCCAGTGCAACAGCGGCAATGCCGGAAATCCAGGTCTGTTACGACGCCGCCAACGGCAAGCTCTCCGTCAGGCTGCACAACAGCGGCAGCAGCGACTGTACCTTTGTGGTCAGCAGCAACGCTTACCGGAGCAACGCCGGATTGACCGTTCGGGTGGCGCCGGACAGCGAGGCCGAACCGGCCTGGCCGCTTGACGATAGCGGGCAATGGTATGACTTCAGCGTCAAGGTGACGGAGTTGCCGGACTATTCCCGACGCTTTGCCGGCCGGGTTGAAACAGGCCGGGATTCAATCAGCGATCCGGCCATGGGCGGGTTGGCAATTGGTGCGAGCGCTTAATTGCAATGAGATGCTGCCGGGAGCGCTGTTATTTCAAGCCAAGACGAACCTTGGTCGCCGCGATCAGCGCGGTGTCGTAAGGATGCAGGTTTTCAATAAAAAACAACTCGGTCTCGACCGGGTCTTCCAGGCACATGGCCAGCATATGCGGCGCGTCCTCAAAGGTGCCCAAAAAATCCCCGCCCCAGCGATTTTGACGATGCAGGCGCAGTACTTCGCACCCCAACTCCGCCAGCGGCGCGGCAACACCGGCTGCCAACGCTTCCTGTTTCCAGTCATCCCAAAAAAAGTTTGTTGCCGGTTGGTCATTCGGTTGTTCATTCATCATGTCGCTCCAAAGAAGGTGTAGTGGCGCGGACCATACTATTGATGCGGTTTTTTATCAATAGCCAATGTAGCGCCAACGCGTATACGGTTGATACGATCGAAAGCGGACTTAAACATCCCCACTGTTGGGCCGCGGGACCAGCGATGTCTGGAAGACATCATTGCACAGAGTTGATCCGGCTTCGACGCCGCAGAGAACCGGCCCGCTCCATTGAAACTCTCGTTCCAGTACCAATATATAACCAGCCGTGACTTTTCACGAGCACCCTCTGTTCTGTATTGGAATCTTTATGCCATCGCGTAAGGTTGTTGCATTTGTTCTTTGCATACTTGCCGCTCTGCATGTATTAATCGGTTGGCGAGTATTGCCGGCGCTGCCGGTAGCAGCGTTGCTGCAGTGGCTGGGAGGCTTGTGGCTAGTGCTGTCGTTCCTGCTGATTCCCGCCGGCTTGCTGGCATCGGTGATCAAGCGCCAGCCGCTGGCGGATCGGCTGGCCTGGGCCGGTATGCTGGCGATGGGAATGTTTTCCTCGCTGCTGATGCTGACACTGCTGCGCGAGATCGTTCTGCTGGCAGCGCCATGGTTGGGCCTTAGTGTCGACCATGTTGCTTCCTTTACCGCAGCGGCAGTGCCGCTGTTGGCTGCAGCCGGTACGCTGATCGGTTTTATCAATGCCAGGCGGCTGGCGCGAGTGGTCGAAGTCGATGTGCCCATCAGACAACTACCGGCTGGTTTGCATGGTTTTACCATTGCCCAGATCAGCGATATTCATGTCGGCCCGACCATCAAGCGTGGTTACCTGAATGCCATTGTCGAGCGCGTGAATGGCTTGCGCGCCGATCTCATCGCGGTGACCGGCGACCTGGTCGACGGTAGCGTCAGCCGGCTGGCGCCCCACACCGCGCCGCTGGCCAACCTGGAAGCGCGGCATGGCGCCTATTTTGTGACCGGCAATCATGAATATTACTCAAACGCGGACGCCTGGATCGCAGAAGTGCGGCGGCTTGGCTTGACCGTGTTGATGAATGAACACGTGGTGCTGCGTCATCAGGGTGCGTCGATGTTGCTGGCTGGCGTCACAGACTTTGGTGCGCATCATTTCGATGCAGCGCACCGCAGCGATCCGCATCTGGCACTGGCCGGGGCAGCGCCCGATGTCGGCGTGAAGTTGCTGCTGGCGCATCAGCCGCGCTCGGCAGCGGCTGCGGCCGATGCGGGCTTCGATCTGCAATTGTCAGGCCATACGCACGGCGGCCAGTTCTTTCCGTGGAATTTCTTTGTTCCTTTGCAGCAACCGTATACCGCCGGCCTGAACAAGCTGCGCAATCTCTGGGTGTATACCAGCCGCGGCACCGGTTACTGGGGGCCGCCCAAACGGCTCTGGGCACCATCCGAAATCACCCTTCTGCGACTGGTGCCGGCCCGTTAACGCCCATCATTTGGCATGATGGTGGGCGGCATGTTCCAGCAACACAATCACCGCTTTCACGACCGCGTACATGATGGCGCGATCTTTGGTCGGGTGGTCTGAAAGCGGCACATTCACTGTGCCGCTGATGACAGCGTCGCCATGCTCATGTGCGGGATCTTTGCCGTAGTGAATAGGGATGCGGTACTCGGCCATCAACGGCCCGCAGGCCTTCCAGTCACGGGTCCACTGCGGCAGCGGCTCGGTGTTGACCAGTAAGGTACCGGCCCGCTCGTAGCATTCCTCGATATTCTGATAACCCAGCAGCTGGGCCAAACGTCGCTCTTTGGCAACGCAACTCCGGAAATACTCTTCGTCGCTCATCCGCATGGCAGATCCCCTGTGTGTGAAGTGATGAATTGCTATTTTTTCAAACTACTTTTAGGCGTTTTGACGCGCATTCCGGTTCTTCTTGCTTCCCAAGCCTGCAGCTGAACCCGATAGTGCTCCATCGCGTCCTCATAGAGATCGAATATACACGGGTCGCAACCGCTGCGGCAGCAGTCATCCATCTCTGGCCGGACTGGCGGGACAGGAGCCGGGGCGGCGTCGCTCGGGCGTTGCGGCATGGCAAGGAAGAATCGTTAAGTGGTTTCCGCAAGATATCCTGCGCTATACCGTGCATTGTATTATTCCTTGTGCAGCGGCGGGGCAGAGGTTTCCGTACGCGTTCTATGCGTGCCGGAAACCAATCCTCAATGCCGTATCTCGCCAAAACGGCCGCTGTTGAAATCCTGCATCGCCTGAGCGATTTCTTCGCGGGTGTTCATCACGAACGGACCGTGCGCGACCACCGGCTCGTTGATAGGCTCGCCGCTCAGCAGTAACAGCTTGGCGTCGTTGTTTGCTTCCAGCACCACTGAATCGCCGTCACGGTCCAGCAAGACCACCTGTGCCTCGCGCGCCACCTCACTGCCGTTGACCAGCACCGTCCCGCGCAGGACCACCACGGCCGCCGCATGGCCGGGCGGAATTGGCAGGGTAGTACTGGCGCCCTGGTGCAGACGGATATCCCACACCTCGATCGGCGTGAAGGTGCGGGCTGGGCCTTGTACTCCGCCAAAGCCGCCGGCAATGACGCGCAACGTACCGGCATCGTCTGGCAAATTCACGACCGGAATGTTCTGACTGAGTATCCCTTGATAACCAGGCGCAGTCATTTTGTCCTTGGCCGGCAGGTTGACCCACAGTTGCACCATTTCCAGCGCACCGCCTTTACGGCTGAATTCGGCAGAGTGGAATTCCTCGTGCAGGATGCCGGATGCCGCAGTCATCCACTGGACGTCGCCGGGACCGATAACGCCGCCGTTGCCGGTGGAGTCGCGGTGTTCGACTTCGCCTTCGTAGACGATCGTCACCGTCTCGAACCCGCGGTGCGGATGCTGGCCGACGCCGCGCCGTCCCTCGGTTGGTGTAAATTGCGCCGGTCCGGCGTAATCGAGTAGCAGGAACGGGCTCAGGTGACCGCCCAGCGTGTCGAAGGAAAACAGCGAACGTGCCGGAAAGCCGTCACCCACCCAGTGCGGCCGGGGAGCACTGTAGACACCGAGAATCTTTTTCATCGTATTTCTCCTTTTGCTTGCTTTTTCAGGGTTCTGCCAAGGAATTAATAATACAAGCGGGACAGTAATACGAGTAGAGGGGATAATTTGCCATCACAGTTCCATTTGATGAACGATGAGGGAGTCTCATGCAAGACCTAAACGATCTCTTTTTCTTCGTCCAGGTGGTCGACCATGGCGGATTCGCACCGGCGGGGCGGGCGCTACGCGCACCCAAGTCAAAACTCAGCCGCCGCATCGCGCTGTTGGAGGAGCGCCTGGGGGTACGCCTGATTCAACGCTCGACGCGGCGTTTCACGGTGACCGAAATCGGCCAGGAGTACTACCGGCACTGCGTGGCGATGCTGGTCGAGGCCGGCGCTGCGCAGGAGGCGATAGACCGGACGCTGTCGGAGCCGCAGGGCATCGTGCGCTTGAGTTGTCCGACCGCTTTGCTCTCGTATCAGGTCGGCGCGATGCTGGCGAAGTTCATGGCACGCTGTCCACGGGTTCAGCTGCACCTAGAGAGTACCAACCGGCGCGTGGACGTGGTCCGTGAAGGCATAGACATTGCGGTCCGGGTGCGCTTCCCGCCATTTGAAGATACCGGCCTGGTCATGCGGGTACTGGGGGAGAGCAGCCAGCGTCTGGTGGCGCATCCGCGCCTGCTTGAAGGCTACGCCGGAACCTTGGTGCCGGCGGATCTGAACGACTTGCCGAGCCTGGATCTCGGGCCGGCCCAGGGCGAGCATATCTGGTCGCTTGAAGGACCCGAGGGCGCTTCGGCCATGGTGCCGCATGCGCCGCGTCTGGTCACCGACGATATGACGGCACTGCGCCTGGCCGCGCTGGAAGGTGTTGGCGTGGTGCAGCTCCCGGCCATGATGGTGCGTAAAGACCTGGAACAGGGGGCGTTGGTGGAGGTGTTGCCGCGCTGGCATCCGCGCAACGGGATTGTGCATGCGGTGTTTCCTTCGCGGCGCGGATTGCTGCCCTCAGTGCGCCAGCTAATTGACTTTTTGGCAGTTGAATTCGAAGCACTGAAATTGACGGAAAAGCGCTTGGATTGACCGATTAGCATCGTTGTTGGCGCCCAACAAAATGGACCTCTGCGCATCCGTCTGTCTTCGCAAAGCATGTGCTCTTAGCTTATGCTTTGTGCTGAACGGAAAAGAATGCGAAGTTGCTTAAGGGGAATGATAATGGCAAAAAAGAACGAACTGGATCCTGAAACACTGGCCCTGATCGACTGGTGTATCGAGGTAGAAGGATTCCTGGTTGCGGGCGGTGCAACGCTGGAGCAGGCGCAGGAGCATATTGAAGAACAGGTTGAGTGGTTCACCGACCAGTTTTATGATGGCCTGACACCGGAACAGGCGGCCAAAGCGGCATTGAACGATTGAGGTGCGCTACTATCTGGCCTGCCAAATTGCTCAGGAGAAGCAGAAGTGAATCCAGAAGATCGCATCATCGAAATTGAGATAAAAGTCGCGCGTCAGGAAGACTTGCTGGATGAGCTGAACAAGCTGGTCTATCGCCAGCAGCAAAAGATCGATCAGCTTGAAACGCTATGCTCGGCATTGGCACGCATGATCAAGGATGCGCGGGAGCACAGTGCGCAAGGTCAGACTGCGCATGAGCGGCCGCCACATTACTGATGAATTGCTAAGTTAGTATTTCGACACTTTGAATGGATGATCCAGCACGATCCTGGTGGACGAGATCAGGTTGCTCAAGCCCAGGATCAGTTGTGTCAATGTGTCGCCGGGCAATGCCCAGATCTGCGAACCCGGTGCCTGAACCTGGGTTGCGGCAGTGATCACCGGCGCCACCCATGCGGCCTCGGGCGTGACGTCGAGCATGACATCGCCTTCCTGGGTGGTGTGCAAGAAAATTTCTCCACCCAATTCCAGAAAAAAGCAGATCCCGTAGCCGGTCGCATTGGTCTTTTTCATCGCGTACTGCAGATCGCGGTTGTAACTGTCTATCCATGCTTCGATGTCGTAGGTCGTATTCAACGCGATCCATGGCCGTTCGGGATGCGTATCGCTCGGGTTGACATCGGCGTCTTGCATGGTGCTGCCTTGTGGTTGATTGATATTCAAGATTTTTAAGTATTGGCTTACATTCGAGAACCGTCACTTTAATGGATAAACGGAAATCAGGTCAGGAAAACAGGGCAGGGCGCGATCGGATCGGCCTCAGCTTACGAATCAATGCTGCAAAATCCTCGACAGGAATTCTCCTGCCCGAGGCGAGCGGGCGCCGGGGCTGCCGAAAAACGCGTCTTTCCCGCAGTCCTCGACAATTTTTCCATGATCCATGAAGATTATTCGATGACTGACTTTCTTGGCGAAGCCCATCTCGTGCGTAACACACATCATGGTCATGCCCTCGTTGGCGAGCTGTACCATGACGTCAAGCACTTCGCCGACCATTTCCGGGTCGAGCGCCGATGTCGGTTCGTCGAATAGCATCACGATCGGGTCCATGCTCAGCGCACGCGCGATCGCCACGCGTTGCTGCTGCCCGCCCGAGAGCTGCCCAGGAAACTTGTCCTTGTGCGCCATCAGGCCGACGCGGTCGAGCATCTGCAGGCCGCGGACCTTGGCATCGTCGTTGCTGCGGCCAAGCACCTTGACCTGCGCCAGCGTCAGATTCTCGGTGACCGACAGGTGCGGGAATAACTCGAAGTGCTGAAATACCATGCCCACACCCGAGCGCAGCTTGGCCAAATTGGTCTTGCGGGCGGCGATGCTGACGCCGTCGATGCGGATGTCGCCCTTCTGGAAGGGCTCGAGCGCGTTCACCGTCTTGATCAGCGTGCTCTTGCCCGAGCCGGACGGGCCGCAGACCACCACCACCTCGCCCTTCTTGATAGTGGTCGTGCAGTCGGTTAGCACCTGGAAGTTGCCGTACCACTTCGAGACGTTTTTTATATCGATCATGGCGAGTCCCGGTCAAAAGATGATGGTAGTGAACTGGCGTGAGGCGGCGTCGACATCATTTGTCGAAGTAGCCGGCCCTGATTGCCGAGCCGATCAGATTGACGATCAGCCGCCCGGCAGTCACACAGGTCAGCTTGCTGGCATTGTCCTTGGACGGCTGGATTTCAACGATATCCATCCCGACCACGCGCCCCTTCTTCACCAGTCCGTGGATCAGTTTGCGGGCTTGCACGAAGTTCATGCCGCCCGGTGCGGGGCCATCGACCGCCGGCATAATCGTCGGATCCAGGCCGTCGGCGTCGAACGACAGATAGTAGTTGCCACCATCGGGAATGCGCGCCAGCACTGCATCCATGCCCACGTCGTGCAATTCGTACGCAGTGATGAGTTCCGCGCCGTAGCGGCGGGCTGTTTCGAGATCTTCCGGCCGCGCGCTGCCCTGCGCACGCAGGCCGATCTGCACGATGCGCGTCACATGCGTCATTTCCGATGCACGACGGATGGGGCTGGACAAACCTTCTTTGACGCCATTGACCTCGTCGCGCCAGTCGAGGTGAGCATCGACATGTACCAGCGTGATCGGCCCCGTCTCACTGTACGCGCGCAACACCGGCGTGGTGACGCCGTGATCGCCGCCGAGCACGATCGGTAGCCCGCCGCCCTTGAGGATCTGGCGTACCGCCAGTTCGACGCGTCGATAATGATCGCCAGGCTTATTCAGGTCGGGGATGACGTCGCCGCAATCGACGAATCGGATGTCGGAGCGCCCCTGGAGCAACGGGCCGTCGATGTCGAAGTCATAGTGATCAGGTGCGCGCACGATGCGGTCGGTCACGTCGCGGATCGCCTGCGGTGCGTTGGTCTGGTCGTTGGTGAAGGACCTGGCGCCATAGGCCGAGCCGAACGGCATGCCGAGCACCGCGATATCGGCCTGGAGGTTTTCCAGGTCGGTCACCAGCTCGGAATAAAGTAGCGTTGCATGCCCGGTACGTGGGGCGACAGTTAGTTTTTCCATCGAATTCTCCAATTTGTGAAGCTGTAAAGTCGTAAAAAAAAGGGGTCAGTGGTGGCTCCAGCGGCGCACGCGCTTCTCCATGACTTGCCCGAAGGCATCCAGAACCACGCTAGATCCCCAGTAGATCAGCGCGGTGGTGCCGAGCACCTCGAGATAGGCAAAGGTGTCGGCGGTCATCAGATTGCTCTGGTAGGTCAATTCCGGCAGGCTCATTACGGAGAACACCGCCGTATCCTTGAACATCATGATCGTCAGACTGACGGTCGGCGGGATCAGGAAACCGAAAATCTGCGGCACCACCACGTAGCGCTGGATCTTCCAGCCGGACATACCCAGCGACAGTGCTGCGCGCACCTGTCCCTTCGAAACGCTGCGAAACGCCGCGCGCAGGATTTCGCAAAAGTAACCGCCCGTATAGAACGCCGTAGAGCCGATCGCGATGGAGAACGCCGACGCGTGCAGACCCAGTTTGGGTAGCCCGAAGAAAGACAGGTATACCAATATCAGGAACGGTATGTTACGTACCACTTCGACGTAGCCAAGCGCCACTGCGCGCAATAGTCTCTGCCTAGCGTCGGCCATGTAGGCGGCAATCGTGCCCGCCAGAATGCCCAGCGGGATACCGATGGCGCTGACAGTCGCCGTGACCTTCAAACCTTGCAGCAATACTGGCGTTACGCGTTCGACGATGTCGAGATCAATGAACATTGGGAAGCAATCCAGAAAAATGACGCTCAATGCGTCGCGATATAGACGAGGCACACCACAGCATGACGAAATAGACCGCCGCGGTCGCTGCAAACACTTGCAGCGGCAAGTCGCTCTGTAGCGAGGCATTGCGCGCCACGGTCGCCAGTTCTGTGACCGCAATGATTGAGAGCAGCGACGACGCCTTGAGCAACACCGTGTATTCATTAGTGAGTGGCGGCACGGCACGGTGGAATATCTGCGGCAGCAGGACATAACGCCAGACCTGCCAAGGCCGCATGCCCAGCGCACGCGCCGAGGCAGCCTGACCACGCGGAATGGTCGAAAGCGCACCGCGCATGATCTCGCTGACATACGCCGTCGTGTTGAGCGCCAGCGCCAGAACACCAGCCGCAATCGGCGAGATGTTGATGCCCAGCAGAGCCGGCAATACGTAGTAGGCGATCAGCAACTGGATCAACAGCGGCGTGCCGCGCATCGCGCTGACGTAGACGATAACCAAGGACCGCGTGATCGTCCCACCGGCCACCCGTGCCACCATCAGCATCACCCCGAACACGAGTCCGATCACGAACGCGCAACTGCTCGTGTAGAGGGTGATGCCGGCTCCCTGCACGACGCCGTCGAAGAACGGCTTGAGGGCGCCGTGCGCGGTGAACAACTCGATCATCATGATTGCCTCGCTCAGAGTGCGCCTTTGGGGAGGTATCCCGAGGTCGGTAGATTCAGCGTTTCGCCGAACCACTTCTTCTGAAGCTCGGCCAACTTGCCGCTGGCGCGCATTTCCTCCAGCGTCTGGTTGATGAAAGTGCGGACCGCAGGATCCTGCGGGTTGGCGACCCAAGCTAACAGTTTGGGCTCACCAACCTCGCCAATGGTCTTAAACGCCCCAGGTTGGCGGCGACTTTGCACCGACAACACGTTCGACGGAATCACGCCGATGTCCAGCGTGCCATTGCTCAGCGCCACGCTCACGTCGGGATATGCCTGAAACAGCTTGAGCTCGGCAAAGCCCTTGCCGGACTTCGCTTTCAGCTGACGCTCAAACTCCTGAATCATCGGCTGGGCCGACGAACCCATCTGCGTACCAACTGTCTTGCCAGCTGCATCTTCGGGCTTAGTAATCGTTTTGTTGGTCGAATTGATAACGAACATCGAATGCACGATGCCGACCGGACGGCTGAAAGCGAAGCGCTTGGCGCGCTCTTCTGTGATGCCGACGCTGGTGGCGACAAAGTCGAACTTGTGCGACAACAGCCCAGGCAGCAGGCCCTGGAACGGCAGATTCAGCTGCACCAGCTTTACGCCCAGCTTATTCGCCATGTGCTCGAGAATGTCGTGCCCGTAACCAACGACCACACCGTTCTCCACGAACTCGTAGGGCTCGTAGGCAGCCTCAGTACCGACTGTCAGTTGGCC
Organism: Glaciimonas sp. OK215; assembly: GCF_057787885.1. NCBI lineage: Bacteria > Pseudomonadati > Pseudomonadota > Betaproteobacteria > Burkholderiales > Oxalobacteraceae > Glaciimonas > Glaciimonas sp. OK215. The sequence continues at coordinate 5,770,980 of NZ_CM173544.1, read as the reverse complement.
GCGCGCTTTGATGTCTGCCAAGGTACCGCCTTCGGCCAGCGCCAGGACGGGCATGCAAGCGATGATCGCAGTCGCGATGACGGCCTTGATCGTGCTGCGCCGACTCAGTTTGATGTTCATGTCGTCTCCTTGTAGTAGGTAGGTGTGAGATGAAGTTTAGTAGACGTGGAAGTAGATGAAAAATGATTCTTTTAGTGGTATGGTTTCAAAAATCGATACCTTTTAAATCATGAGCCAACTTGACTTCAATGAGCGTGATCTGCGCTCGCTGCGCATCTTCTGCACCGTCGCCCAGGCGGGTGGATTCGCCGCGGCAGAGCACCGGCTTAACATGTCGAAAGCATCGATCAGCCGACACATCCGAGAGGTTGAGGAGCGGCTGGGCGTGCGCCTGTGCGAGCGAGGGCCAGCGGGATTCAAGCTAACTTCTGCGGGTGTCGTCGCTCTGGATCTGGCGTCGAACGCGCTCAAATACCTGGAGCGCATACGGCCAGAGATCGACTCGGTGCGAGGAGTGTTGTCAGGCACGCTTTCAATCGGCATGGTCGAGCATCTGATTACGCACCATGGGTCCCGAATCCCGGAAGCGCTGGCCGAGCTGAAACGGCGCGCGCCAGGTGTGCAGCCGGAGATTATCGTGATGACCTTCGCAAACCTCAGTCAGGCCTTGCGCGAGCGCCGGGTTGATGTGGCTATAAGTGGGATGTATAAGAGGGACCGCGTGTTCAACTACCGCACCCTGTTTGTTGAAGTTCATCGCGTTTATGTCGTGTTGCAGGCCGCGCGCGCATCCCGCAGCCAGCTTCCGCTGGTCTACCGCCCTCATCCCTTCGTCGAGCAAACGCTCGCCGATCACGGCTTCGAACGCGGTCCCGATGCTGGTGGCCTGGAAGCGATTGGAATACTGGCGGCAACCGGGAAATACGCTGGCCTGCTCCCGGAGCATTACGCGAGCTTGGTACCGCAGCGCTATGCACTCGAGGCTCTGCCGGAGGGCCCGGCGTTTCACAACACGATTTGCGCGATCACTGAAGCATCGCGCCCGCTGACGCGTCGCGTCGAGTTGTTCCTCGATATCCTTGATGAGTTGCATGTCGGCCCGCCTGCATCAGGTGGAGGCGGGTAGGCGGCTGGCAGCGTCTTCAGCGTAAAACGGTGTATCGTATCTTTGATCTATCTCACAAAGAGACGGCGGTACATTATGAAAAACATGCTCATCGGCTTCGTCATGACCATCATGATAGTTGGGTCCAGTTATTTATCGTACGACAACTATCAGAAGCATGATCTTGATTGCGAATGGTATCAAATGCCGTCCGGCGGGCCGGAATAAATTCCCTTCTCTTATTTCCGTTACTGAATACGCCTTATGAATGATGTGTTTCTGGTAGTCGTCGAACCCAAAGCCTACGCATTTGAATCGACTAATGCTGTGCCATTGCTGGAAGCCGCCAGAAACGCCGGCATCGTTTTGCCAAGCTCGTGCAGGAACGGGACTTGCCGCACCTGCATCTGTCGCATGGTCAGCGGGCGTGTCAGATATGACATTGCATGGCCGGGGCTGAGCGCAGATGAAAAATCCGACGGCTATATTCTTCCTTGCGTCGCCCATGCAGAATCAAATCTGGTGATTGATGTGCCGCTGGCGGCGTTGAAATGATGCCTAGGCTTTTTTCTTTTGCACGCTCGCCGGTTTCAGTTTGACGTTGCAGTTCTCTTTTAAAAACTTCATCGCGCTGTCGTACTTGATATCGTCTTCGTCGAGCAAATAGGCCTCTGCTTCCGGCAGGAATTCATCCTCCCACAGCGACAATAAGTTCTCTTTCATTTCAAATGGCGCCGAGGTGGCGATGAATGTCGCCACCGCTGCGCTATTGAAGCCATGCTGACGCACCTGGCGAATGATGGCTTTCGCTTCCGTTTCTGAAATGGTGGTTTTTATTTTCACACCGGAGGCGATACACAGAAACGCCGTCAGGCGCGAGTAGGGATCTTCGTTGCCGTTGGTGACCTGGAGCCATGCCTGCGACATCAGGGTATCGAATTCATCGACGTCGTCCAATCCGCTCTCGCGCACGAAGTAACGCAACTCGACCGTATTGCGCAATTCGTCGAGCGCAACGGCGCTGTTCAAGATCAGCGGCGCATCATGCTTTTCAATCTCGCGGCGAATTTTGTCGCTGATTTTTCGATATTCTTCAGGGACATCATCAAACAGGCTTTTGGCTATTTTCAGCTTGCCGGCAGCGGTTGCCTGGGTCTGGACGGTGCCAAGCAGCGTGGCGAAAGCGTTCCGGTTAGGGAAGCTGTCGGCACCGGCGGCACGCACCAGGATGGCGCTGCGGATCACCGTTTCCGCGCTGGTGAATTCGAGCGCCGAGCGCGGCAGTTCCATGCTTTTGGCAAACCAGGTGGCGGCAGCCAGCGTGTTGGCATCCTCCTCGCGGGTTTGGCGTTCTTTGCGATAGGCGCTCAACGAATACGGTTTGACCAGTGTCCGCTCATCCTGGAAATCCTTCAGATCCTGGCTTTTTACATCGCCGAACACCGAACAGTCCGGCAGCGCATGCAGTGCCTTCAGCATCTCGTTGCCACCGCGCGAATGCGACAGAAAGGTATTGTCGCGCAGTGATTCCGCCGCTTTATCCAGATTGCCGTTGTAGGTTTCTTCAAGGAACAGGCTGATAAGATTCACCATCCGTTTGCGCGCATTCTCCAGGTCGGTGTGCAGATGACTGGTGCCGAAAAAATTCGCGATCTGCACCGATCCTTTCGCACCGTCGCCGATCATCGCCTGGCATTTCGCGTGATCGATGATGCCGTTCCGGACGCCATAGCTGAGCGCCTTTTCAAAAAAAGGGCGCTTATCGACAGTGGCGATAGTGCGGTTGTTATCGGACATGGCTGGACGTATAGGATTAGAGTGTGGAACGCGCAGTGGCAGGGCGGAAAAGCGCAGTGCTTTCTGCCGGTGCGCCGGTGTGCCGGCGCTTCGCAGAAGTCGGTCAATGCCACTTACGGCAGCGGAAGCGTTACAGCGCCGATTCCTCGGACGGATCGATCGCGGGTTTGACCGGCGCTTTTACTGGCGTCGGTTGGTCCTCGTCGTATTCCTGCTCGGCTTCGAGTTGTTCCAGTCGTTCCAGCTCGGCTTCGCGCCGTTTGCGCTCTATGCTGCGCTTTTTCAGCGTCGGCCAGACTTGCTCAAAGATGTCTTCGTGCTCGTGCTTCAGCAACCAGGTCAGTTCTTTCCAATCGCGATCAGCCACTTCGGATTTTTCGACGGCATCGCGTTCTTCCGTAAAGTTGACGTTGAAGGTGTCGAATTCGGCGAAGTGCGTGACTTCCTCATCGCGGTCGGCCAGGTAATTGATGAATGCTTCATAGCCGCCATCGAGCTCGGCGATGGCCTCGATGAAGGCGCCGGTTTTGGTGTCGTCGCGAAACAGCACGGCATTCACCATGCCGCGCAGACGCACATGGGTGTTGTCGCCGTACAGTTTTTCGATGACCACCGCGCGCGCGAATTGCTCCGGCGTTACCAGCAAGTTGACGACCGATTCCTTCGAGGTATCGTATTCGCGGATCACGGCCAGCAAGTCTTTCGGCGGCATCTCTTCCAGCACGGCGACCAGGGCATAATCACCTTCGGTTTCGGCCAGGCTGACCAGCGCGAATTCGGCACCGGCGATATCACCGTCGCGGATCAGGCTGGCTGCTTTTACTATGAGCGCGTTTGTCATGGCTTGCTTTGTCAAAAATTGGCTATTAGAAATAGGGAAAGGGTGCGGTTCTCAACCGGCCGACTGACGCAGGAGCGCAAGGTTATTCATCAATGACGATCAAAACCTTGCTCCGCCAGCCAATCGGCGCCTTCTGTTTCCAGGTCGGAATCGCGCTCTTCGTCCCGTTCGACTTCGTCCACGCTATCGTCCGACTCATCAATCCCGGATTGATTGGCGTACTCACCGTGATAATTACCGTTGCTTTTCTCGTACAGATATTCGAGGCAAACCGTTGTAATCAGGAAGTTCTCGCCGCCGCTCTCCTTGAGCGCAATGCCGGCCAGTTTCTCCGCCCAGGGCGAAAACTGCACGATGTCGGCAATTTGGTCCCACGCCGGAAACTCCTCCGGCTCGTTGGACGACAGCATGACCATCGCATGCGGATTCGGGAAACTCACGCCGCCATGAAAAGCCACCGAGACCATTTCCGGGGCGCTGTCGATCATCGGCATCATCAAGGCAAACTGGGAGCGCTTGCTTTTCAGCCGGGAATTCAGGATGTCGTTACCCTCGGAGTCGCTGCGCAAGTCTTCCAGTTCGGCCTGATAGGCTTTGGTCAAGTCTTCAAAGTAGGCGGAAAGCATCATTGCAAAACCTTGTTTATATAAGTGGTCCAGATTTGTTGCGCTGTTTCCAGCGGGTTTTCCAGCAAACTGCGGCGCCGGTTTTCGTCGTATTCATTGCGCTTGGTGGCATCCGATAGCAGGTCGTAGGCTTCCTGCACTTGCCGAAATTGCGCAGGTGCGTCGGGTGACGTATTTCTATCGGGGTGAAACTCCGACGCCTTCTTGCGATAGGCGTTTTTAATCGCGCTGTTCGACGCATTGCTGTCTATGCCGAGAATGGCGTAATAGTCTTTCATACGTCCTTAGGCCCGTTTTGGATGAATCTTGGTGAATCCGCGCGTTGATGACGGCGATCGGGAGATCGTTGCTATTTCTGATGACCTGCTCAGAAAATGTTGCTAATTTGCAGCATCGTCTACAGAAACGGATGCAGGAGGATACACCACTGCCAGGGGTAAGTCGATGTCGTAGGAACCACCTTCTTTGACGTATATGGTGACGGTTGACTCAGAGGCAAGCTAATTATGCAGACTCGTCAGCAAACAACAACGTATTTCAGCCAGTCTGTCAAATGGATGAAAGTTTTTTGCGTTTCATTGTTGTTTGTTTATTTTTATGTTGCGAATTTGAGACACTTTGCTTGCCGATTCGGCATCAGGCCGGCTTGCGGAAGTCGGCCTCGATCCATGCGGCGGCACTGCCCTTGCTCAGCTTGAAGGTGGACGCCACCTGCACCTGCGCCAGCCGGGTGCCGTCCTCATCCTGCGCGCTCAGCAGCGCATACGGAAAATCGTCGTCGGGAACGATGTCCAGTGTGACGCTGAGTGTGGCCGATGCCGTGGCGACTGTGACTTCCTTGTGCAACATCGCATGCAACTGTTGCTCGTGCCGGCGCAGGACTTCCGAAGCAGTCTTGACCAGGGTGTTGAACGCGGCGCTGTCCAGCGGCTTGGGGTTCTTCTTGTCGCGCCCCATGGTCCACGGACCAACCAACGCCGGTTCGGGTTCGCCATCCTTGATCATCGCCACCGCCCAGCCCTCATCGTCCTCGTTCTTGATGACCCGCGCAGTCCAGCCGTCGTCGCGCCAGAGTCGTGGTTCTTGCATGATGGCATCGTGGGCATCGCAGACATCGTGGTCGGGATCATCGAACATCTTTGCGGATGGGATCGGCATATCAGTCATTACGGTGGCGCTCACGGCTAAAGGTTGGGGAACGTATCTTAGTCGAAATTCGTTCGAATCCAGTAAATATGCACTAGGTTGATCAGTAAGCCACCGTGTATTAATGTAATCAAGTGCACTTGACTTCGAGCGCACTCTAACAAATACACTTATTCCCATGACTACTTCCCTGACGATTCAAAAGGCTGCAGCAGCAACCGGACTGACTGTCCATACGCTGCGGTATTACGAACGCATTGGTTTGATCGATGCCATACCTCGCCAGAACAATCAACGCAGACTCTACCGTGAGGAAGATATTCTGTGGATCGAGTTTTTGCTGAAGCTGCGCTCGACTGGATTGCCAATCCGGAAAATGCTGCGTTATGCCGAATTGCGCAGGCTCGGCAATCAACGGGAAAGTGTGTCGGAACGGAAAGCGATGCTGGAACAGCACACGCTGTCACTGGAAGCGACGCTCGCAGAATTGCAAGCCAATCTCGCCGTCATGTACAGGAAAATTGCCATGTATGCCGACATTCAAGCGACATTGAATGCGAGCGCCGCCACTCAATCTTTTGCTAAGGAACCTTTACATGAACACACGCATAAGCACACGCCAACTGGGCGTTAATGGCCCGACAGTGTCCGCCATCGGCCTCGGTTGCATGGGTATGAGCGATTTCTACGCAAATCGTGATGATGCCGAATCCATCGCCACCATTCATCGCGCCCTCGAATTAGGCATCAACTTCCTCGATACCGCCGATATGTACGGCCCTTATATCAATGAAGAACTCATCGCCAAAGCGATCAAGGGCAAGCGCGACCAGGTTTTCATCGCCACCAAATTCGGTATCGTGCGCGATAGCAGCAACCCCAATGCGCGCGGTGTCGATGGCAGTCCGGCATACATCCGACATGCGGTTGAAGGCAGCCTGAAACGCCTCGGCGTGGAAACGATTGATCTGTATTATCAACATCGTATCGACCCGCAAACGCCTATCGAAGACACGGTCGGCGCGCTCGCGGCATTGGTGGCAGCAGGAAAAATCCGTTACATCGGCCTGTCCGAAGCATCGCCTGCAACGCTGGAGCGTGCACACAAGACGCATCCCATCACTGCACTGCAAAGCGAATATTCTCTCTGGACACGCGACCCCGAACAAGGCGTACTTGCGACCTGTCGCAAGCTTGGCATCGGCTTTGTCCCGTATAGCCCGTTGGGACGGGGATTTTTGACCGGCGCGATTACCAGGCCGGAGCAATTTGCAGAGGATGATTACCGCCGCCATAGCCCACGCTTTCAAGGTGAGAACTTCAGCAAGAATCTGGCATTGGTAGACAAGGTAAAAGAACTCGCGGCACGCAACGGATGCACGCCCGGTCAACTGGCACTTGCCTGGGTACTGGCGCAAGGCAATGACATCGTTCCGATCCCCGGCACCAAGCGCCGCAGCTATCTGGAGGAAAACGTGCAGGCTATCGGCCTGCAACTCGGTAAGAATGACCTGGCAGAGCTCGACGCGATCTTTCCATTCGGTGCTGCAAGCGGCGCGCGTTACGTAGAGGGAAGCATGAAAATGCTGAATGGATAACCGGTCGAAATTCAACTGGACGATCCTTGACGATCCTCAACCGTGCTGCTCTACTGTTATTGCGGTGATATGGTTTCAACGCTCTGAAAAGAAAGCGACTCTTTTTGGTCCAAGTCGAAGCGGCCAGATATGCGCTACACGCATGTATTTCTTAGGAGAATGAGATGAATGAAAAGTCTGAGTTGAGTGATTTGGCGGGCGCTTTGTTACGAGGTTTGGAGGGAGCACCGAAGAAGAATAAAGACTACGCCAGAGTCGCCGAGTATGCCGCCACTATTTTCGGAATGTCTGTCCACGCGATATCGCAAGAGTTGTACCATGAGAAAGTTAACGACGTCATGATTTTTTTCAAGGGGTTCGTTAAGTTTTGCGGTTCGGCAGTCGGACTTTCCGATGATGAATGCAACGACGCATTTGAGGTATTTTTTGTCGAAATCACAGGTTTGCCGCATCAGGACGGCGCAATGACTTTCAGTGTCCTGGACAGGATGGCGAAAACGCCGGAAGGCATTGCACTCATCAGAGCGGGACAACTGGCTGCTTACGATTGCCAGGAAGGCGATGTTGATGGGGCAATAGCGGCACTGGGCAAAGCACTCGGCATTTGAAAAGTGATTATTACGCGGATTCCTCGCCCTGCAAAAGAGAAGGCAGGCGGGTATTTGCAGGCGCAGGGAAGTCAAGGCTCAGCATCGGGCATAAGTTCGGCCAACAACGCCTGCATGCTGCGCCAATGCGATCCTTCCCAGAACACCCGCTGGCACAGGTCGCAGGTGCTGAAGCGCTGGAAATGCGCGCGCACCTTCGGCGGCAAGCGGTCTTCCACCAGGGTCTTGTCGATGCTGCGCAGAGGCGCGTTGCAGTGCAGGCATAGCGTGAAGGGGCGCGCGCTGCGGGCCAGGTCCAGCCGCTCGAAGATTTCCTTCAATTGCTGGGTCGACCTCAGCGCGCGCACATAGCAGCCATGCGTGATGATGCGGCGCTTGAGGAGTTCACGGTCGCGCGTGAGGACGATCCGCTCCTCCTGTTCCGCGATGGCGGCGATCGCGCTGTCGTGAAAATTATTCTCGTAGAGCGTGTCGAAGCCGGCCATGCGCAGCAAATGGGCGAGGCCGCCCAGATGCACGTCGGCGATAAAGCGGCTGGTGCGCAACGGACGGTCGCGCACGCGCAGCAGCGGGGTGATATCAAGCGCTTCGAACCTGGGGTAGACGGAAACCCGGTCGCCGTCCTGCAGCAGCCGGTCGAAACCGACCGACTCGCCATTGACCAGCACCAGTTCGACCTCGGTGTGCGGCACGCCGAGCGCCTCGATCATGTGCTTGGTGGTGGCGGCACGCGCGTACCCGGCGTCGAAAGCGCGTTTGCGCCGTTCGGGTGGCAGGAACATATTCAGTTCCTCGTAGAAACGAAATGTTGCGGTAACCATGGCATGCTTTCATTCGTACCCACAATCATAATAGGACTTACGCAAAACCGCCCCATCAGCGTTACGCCTCCTAGCCACCTAATCGTACTGTCTTCGTCGGCAGGTTTTGACAAACTCGTTGCTGGGACAATTTTGCGTAAGTCTTACATAGGTCACGGCGGCAACGGTTTCAAATCACCGAATAGCGTTGGAATCAGCTCCGAGACAGTCGGGTGAATGTGCATGGCACGCTGGATCACCGTGTATGGCGCGTCGGCATACATGACGTCAAGAATCGAATGGACCACTTCGTCGCCTTCAATGCCGAGCAGCATGGCACCAAGAATTCTTTTTGTTTCCGCATCCACCAGCACGCTCATGTATCCCTGCGTTTCGCTGCGTTCGCGCGCACGGCCCACTCCGCTCATCTTCAGCGTGCCGACCAGTGCCTTGCGACCGCTGGCGCGGACTTCGCGCTCGGTCATGCCGATCCTGCCCAGCGGCGGATCGATGAACAGCGCATACGCCGGGATACGGTCGGCGACGCTGCGCGCTGCATGGTCGAGCAGATTGGCCGCGACGATTTCATAGTCGTTGTAGGACGTATGGGTAAATGCGCCCCGGCCGTTGGCGTCGCCCAGCGCCCAGATTCCCGGTACGCTGCTGCAAAGCTGCTCATCCACCACGATATAACCGCGCTCATCGGTCCGGATGCCGGCCTGGTCGAGGCCGAGATCGTCGGTGTTCGGGACGCGTCCGACCGCCAGCAGCAGATGCGAGCCGGAGATTTCGTGCAATGTAGCGTGGTCATTCAGGGTAAGGACTACCGCATCGCCGCGTTTTGCGACCCGCGCGATGCGGGCATCGAGCCTGACCTGAATGCCTTCCCCCTCAAGGATGCCCCGGATCGTTGCCGACACTTGTTCGTCTTCCCGTCCGATCAGGCGCGGTCCGGCTTCCAGCACCGTGACCTCGCTGCCGAAGCGGCGATACATTTGCGCGAACTCCAGGCCGATGTAGCTGCCGCCCAGAATCAGGAGATGTTGCGGCAGGAAGTCGACCTCCATCATGCCGGAGTTGGTCAGGAAGGCAATTTCTTGCAGTCCGGGCAGCGCGGGCACCAAGGCGCGTCCGCCGACATTGATAAAGATTTCATCCGCTTCCAGCAGGTCGCCATTGACCCGTATGGTGTGCGGACTCTCAAAACGGGCATGTCCTTCGATCACCGTCAGATTGGCTGTGTTCTTGAGCCAGTTGGCGACGCCTTCATTGGATTGCCGGACGATCAGATCCTTGCGCGCCTTGACCCGCGCCATGTCGACCTGGACCGGACTGTCGAGCATGACGCCGAATTCGGCGGCGCGGCGCGCCAGGTGGGCCACGCGCGCACTTGCGATCAGGGTCTTGGTCGGTATGCAGCCGGTATTCACACAGGTGCCGCCGAAACGCTTGCGTTCGATGATGGCGGTCTTGCGGCCGGCTTGCGCGAGCCGCACCGCCAGGGAAGGGCCGGATTGCCCGGTGCCAATGACGATTGCATCGTATCGCTGGTGCATGATTCCTCCGTCCGTGTGCGGCGCGTCGATCAGTGCAGTATAAATGATTGAAATGCGCTATTTATGGAAAGTACCGGTGCAACTCGACAATCGCAAACTGCAGCCGGTCAGGCTTCGCGGCCAATATGCCGGAGCCGGCCTCGAGCAGCCGTCTGGAGTACACTCGAATCCTGGTTTCAAAGAGGAGACGGACATGAGTGAACTACGGTATCCAAACGAAAGCCGGGAGTATCGCGATGCGCGTGACTTATTGCTTAAAGACGAACAAGAGCTTGTCGACAAAGTAAAATCCGTGGCAGAAAGACGCCGCAATCTCCCTCCCGGCGGGCAGTTGAAAGAAGACTACGTCTTCCAATGGGCCAACGATGGGAAAGTAGGGAAGAGTGTGAAATTCTCCGAGCTGTTTGCAGACAAAAACACCCTGCTGCTTTACTCATTTATGTACGGTCCGAACTGGGACAATCCCTGTCCTTCCTGTACGTCGCTGGTCGACGGGTTTGATCGCACCTGGTATCAGGTCGCTCAAGACGCCGCGTTTGTCGCAATTGCCAAAGCCCCGGCCGATAAAATCAATGCGTGGGCCAAACAACGTGGATGGTCGCAGATTGCGCTGGTTTCCGGATCGGACTCTGCCTATCAAGCAGATTACAAATGCCAGGGAGACTCTGATGATATGCAATGGCCAGTGATGCATGTATTCAGGAGGCAGGAGGGAAAGATTTTTCATTTCTGGGGAACTGAAGTGTCGGCGAATCATGTCGACACGGTGTGGCCGTATTGGAATCTCATGGACTTTACGCCAGAGGGGCGGCCAGACATTCCCACTCCGCCACAAAATTTCAGGTCCGAATTCCTGGAAAAGAACTATCTGAATAAGGAGTAGTTTGGCACCTCATCGCGCGGACTTGAATAGTGAGGCAATCTGCAAAGCTTGTCATCAAGTCGTCTTTACAAAGCGTCCTGGATGATCGTTTCCGGATTGTCTGTACCCGCCGAAACCGGCGCGGCTTATCTCATCTCAAGCGGAGTATCCCGGCGAGGCGGCGGGAATGCCTGGTCGAGTTCCGTCAGATCTTGCGGCGTGAGCATGATATCCAGTGACGCACGGTTCTCGCGCACATGCGCAGGATCGACGGCCTTGGGAATGGCGATGACGTATTCCTGCAGCAGCAGCCATGCCAACGCGATCTGTGCCGGGCTGGCCCCATGCCGTGTGGCGATCGACTGCAAGCGCGGGTTGTCCAGCATGCGCCGTTGCTCGCTCGGCGCTGACTCGAGTGGGGAGTACGCCATCACGGGCATGGCGTGCTCGCGGCACCAGGGCAGCAGATCCCATTCGATGCCGCGCCGCATCAGGTTGTATAGCACCTGGTTGACCGCGATCCGTTTACCGCCGGGCAGTTCGCTCGCTTCCTGGATACCGCTCCGGTCGAAATTGCTGATGCCGAAATCGCGTATTTTCCCTGCCTTCTTGAGCGACTCGAACGCCTCAAGCGTTTCCGCGAGCGGAACGGCGCCGGGCCAGTGAAGCAGGTAGAGATCGAGATGATCGGTGCCTAGCCGCCGCAAGCTGCGCTCGCAGGCCGCCTGTGTGCCGCGCCGGTCGGCGTTGTGCGGGTACACCTTGCTGACCAGAAATACTTCGGCACGGTGTCCCAGGATTGCCTCGCCCACGACTTCTTCGGCGCCCCCTTCGGCGTACATCTCCGCCGTGTCGATCAGGCTGATTCCGAGATCCATGCCCAGTCGCAGCGCGCCGATCTCCCGCTGTTTCTGCGCAGGGTCTTCCCCCATGTACCAGGTTCCCTGTCCCAATACGGGAATCGGCCTTCCCGATGGTAAAAGCAAAGTTTTCATTGTCAGCCAAGGCCTGTTTTCTGTTGTACGCGAGCCATTCCGGATTGAATGTTGCACATGAATTATAGGTCAGTATTTCAGGCCCGCTTAGCATGCTGCGGAGCCTCAACCGCGCGCGTCGGGACATGCGCCCGACAGCGTTAATTGCAGCGGAACCGGTCTGACTAATTCCACCGCAGCAACAGCGTATTGTCCGGCTGCAGCGCGACCCGGGTGCCGAGTTTCTTCCCCTCCCGGTTCAGCCTTTCGCATAGCCAGCGTACGCCGTCTTGCGGGGCACGATTGACGCGGAAGTGGCGGGTTTGGGTCGGCGTCATGGCAAAACGCAGCAACCTGCCGCTGGCTGCGTCCAGCGTCGGGAAGTACATCAGTGCGAGATCCGGACGATAGGCTTCATAACCGCCGATACCTTCGTAGTCGTTCAGGAAATCGCCGCAGCCATACAGGATGGGTTTGTCCTGGTAGACCTCGATGCCTTTCACGTGATGTGCGGAGTGGCCATGCACGACATCGACGCCCGCGCTGGCGATCAGGCGCTGCGCGAACCGCCGTTGGTCGGCGCAGATCTCGTAGCCCCAGTTGCCGCCCCAGTGAATCGACAGCACCACAATATCGCCGCTGCGCTTGTGTGCGCTCACCTGTTTGGCGACGGCCGCGACGCTATGCGCCGACAAATCCCGCAGCAGGTTGACGCCGGAGCGCTTCTTGGTTGCGGCCCATTCCGGCGGCACGCCGCTGCTCTCCATGCCAAAGGCGAATACCAGCACCCGCCCGGAGCCGCCCAGCGCGATGGACGCGGGCGCAGCGGCTTCAACCTGGTCGCATCCGGCCCCCGCCGTGCGCAGTCCGGCCTGCCGCAGCGTCGCCAGCGTCTCGGCCAGCCCGCTGCGTCCCCAGTCGAGCATGTGGTTGTTGGCGAGCACGCAGCAATCGAGGCCGGCGGCGGTGAGGCAGGGCGCATTGGCGGGATGCATGCGATAGTGGATGCCTTTCCCGGGCCAGGCTTCTTCGCTTGCGGTAACAGCGGTCTCCAGATTGACGATGCGCGCAGCCGGTCGCGCGCGCGCGAACGCGGCCAACGCATCGCCCCAGACATAGGCGAAATTCGCCGGCCTTGCGATTGCTCCGGCCGCGCCTTCAGCCAACGCGACATAGCCGAGCGCCGAGCGCATGTAGGACTCATACAGATGCGGTTTGCCCGGGTGCGGCAGTATCTGGTCGATACCCCGGCCGGTCATGACATCGCCACACAGGAACAACGTGACGGGTTGCACGCCGCTTTGCGGCGCTTCAATGCGTTGCAGCATTATTTTCGCCATGGTTAATGATCATTTGGCAATGACGGTGCCTTGATCAAGCAGTATTATTATTATCTGGCACTACGCAAGTTGACGGTACTCTCAGGAGATATCTCATGTGGATTTTGCTGGTCTTGCCCTTCATTGGCTTGTTATGGATTCCTTTCTATAACCACGAACTGCCGACGCTATTTGGCTTTCCGTTCTTTTACTGGTACCAGTTTGCCTGGGTGCCTGTCACCGCGCTGTTAATCTGGATCGTGTATCGGCATGGCGTACGCAAAGGAGTCGAATAATGGAAAGCCATATCAACTGGACGGCGCTCGCCGTCTTCGTGTTTTTCTTCGTGCTCGTGACGGTGCTGGGATTCGGCGCGTCGCGCTGGCAAAGCGGCAAAGCCGGCACGGGCGCTCACCTGGATGAATGGGGCCTGGGCGGGCGCAACTTCGGCACCTGGATCACCTGGTTTCTCGTTGGCGGCGACTTCTATACCGCATACACCGTGATTGCGGTGCCCGCGCTGGTGTATGCAGTCGGCGCTTACGGATTCTTTGCGCTGCCCTATACGATCCTGGTATACCCGGTCGTCTTCATCATCATGCCAAGACTCTGGCATAGCGCCCACCGCGCCGGGCACGTCACCGCCGGCGACGTCGTGTACGGGCGCTACGGTTCGCGCACGCTGGAGTTTGCCATTGCGCTGACCGGCGTGGTCGCCACCATGCCGTATATCGCGCTGCAGTTGATCGGCATGGAAGTCGTCATCCAGGCGCTCGGGCTGACGGGAGAGTTGCCGCTGACCGCCGCCTTCATCATCCTGGCGCTGTACACCTATTCAGCGGGACTGCGCGCGCCGGCCTTGATCGCTTTCGTTAAAGACCTGATGATTTACATCGTCGTGCTGGTTGCGGTCGTGCTGGTGCCGATGAAGCTGGGCGGCTACGGCGCGGTATTCGCATCGGCCAGCGAAGCGTTTGCCGTCAAGGGCGGAGCGACCGGCCTGACCCTCAAATCCCAGCAGATCCTGCCGTTCGCCACGCTGGCTTTCGGTTCTGCCCTGGCAGCCTTCATGTACCCGCATACGCTGACTGGTATCTTCGCTGCGAAAAGCGCCGATACGATCCGCAAGAACGCGGTATTCCTGCCGGCATACACGGTGCTGCTTGGCCTGATCGCGCTGCTGGGCTTCATGGCGTATGCGGCCAGGATCACGGTCAAGAACAATAACGACGTGGTGCCGGCGCTATTCAATGCGCTGTTCCCGAGCTGGTTCACCGGATTTGCCTTCGCCGCGATTGCGATCGGCGCATTGGTGCCGGCCGCCGTCATGTCGATTGGCGCTGCCAATCTGTTCACGCGCAATTTCTGGAAGCCGTATGCGAATCCGGACGTGACGCCGGCCGGCGAAGCGAAGGTGGCGAAGATCGCATCGCTTGTCGTCAAGTTAGGCGCGCTGGTTTTCGTCCTGTTCGTACCGACCAAGTTTGCGCTCGATCTGCAATTGCTGGGCGGAGTATGGATCCTGCAGACCTTCCCGGCGGTCGTGTTTGGTCTGTTTTTCAGCTGGTTCCGCGCTCCTGCCTTGCTGGCCGGATGGGCGGCCGGCATAGTCAGCGGCAGCTGGCTGGCGTTTGCGGACGGCATCAAGCCGGTGCATACGCTGGTGCTGGGAGCTGTCAGCTACACCGCGTACACAGGCCTGTTGGCGCTGGTCTTGAACATTCTGGTGGCGGTCGTGGTGCAACTGGTGCTGGGCAAGCGCGGCGCATTACAGGAGGTGCCGGCATTGCGCCGGTCGGCAGGCTGATTTCAGGAAGACGCGGGTGCATAGTGCCTGGCCAGGTCCATTTTGTACCTGCACGTCTATGCGCGTTGCGCTTTGCCCCTGCGCTGGAATCCGGCACTCGTTCTCCCGCTTTGCAGGAAATACACGCCGCCCAGGATGCAAGCCATGGCGAGCAGATCCAGCGAGCGCAGGGGCTCGTGCGCCAGGAGCCAGCCGATCAGCAGCGCGACGACTGGCGGAATATAGGTCACGCCAGAGGCGGCGAACGCACCAAGGCGTTGCACGATAAAGTAGTAAAGAATGTAGGCGACCCCGGTCCCCATCAGACCGAGACCGAGTACCAGTCCGGCCAGCGCCCTGGAATCCGCAGTGATGCGCCCGATGCCGTGCAGGTCGGTGACGCTCGCTATCATCAGCAAGGCCCCGCCGATCTGGTAGGTCGACAGCGCCACCGGCGAAATATCCAGATCGGACAGGAACCGGCGCGCATAGACGAACGAACAGCCGACGCTGAGCGAACCGGCGACCATGTACAGCACACCCTCGAAATTGACGCTCGCGGCACTTGCCCAGGGGCGGGCGATCAGCAAAACGCCGACGAAGCCGGCGCATATGCCCGCCGCCATCCGGGCAGTGACAGGTTCCTGCCGCAGAACCGCCCACGCGCTGATGAACGAAAACAACGGAATGGCGCCGCTCAGCATCCCGGCCACGCTTGACGGTAGCAGGGAGGAGCCTTTTGCGAAAGCGTAGTAATAGAAAACCGTGGCCAACAGGGACATGACCAAAAAGTGATGTGTGTGCCGGAAGTGGCTCCACCTTAGCGAGCGGCGCATCAGCGCGAACGCCAGAACGGGCAGAAACCCGAACAGAATGCGCAGGAACACGATCTGGGACGGCGATATCCAGACGCTGGCCCATTTCATGAACAGGAAATTCGTGCCCCAGACCAGACCAAGCAGGGCAAATGCGGGATAGGCGAAGTTCTTCATGTGAGGCAGCCTTGAATAATATTGAGCGATAGTCGATTGTCCCTCCGCAGCAGGCGTGTTACAAATCATTAATTATCCTCGATGAGATAGAAAAAATACGCCATGAACGACATGCCACCTTTGAAATCCCTTGTCGCGCTTGAGTCTGCCATGCGTCTGAGTAGTTTTTCTCTTGCAGCCGCCGAGCTCAACGTCACGCCCGGCGCGATCGGGCAACAGGTCCGCAAGCTCGAAGAATGGCTAGGCATCGCGCTGTTCACCCGACATATTCGCCAGGTGCAGCCCACGCCGGCCGGATTGGCCTATTACGCGCGCATCCAGCCGGCGTTGGCTCAGATCGCGCAGGCGAGCCGGGCGCTGCGACTCAGCCAGAAAAACGACGTCTGGTTGTCGATGCCGCCGAGCCTGGCGGCAAAGTGGTTTGCGCGCAGGATGGCGGATTTCCTTAAATGTCATCCCGAAGTAGCGCTGCACCTGAGTTCGTCCACCGCACTGATGGATTTTGAAGTCGATGCGATTGACCTGGCGATCCGCTATTTCGACGGTAACGATCCGGATCTAGCGGCACAGCTGCTGTATGCCGACGAAGCCCGCGTGTATTCCAGTCCGGGCTACGCCAGGCGCATTGGACTCGATCGTCCCGAGGATCTGATGCGGGCCACACTGCTTCACAACACGCTGCACCCCCACTGGGAGGCCTGGCTACAGCACTTCAGCGGGCTGGAGCAGGCCGGCATCAACGCCATTCCGGGCATCCATTTCGATCAATCGCTGATTGCCATCGACGCGGCCGTAAGGGAGCAGGGCGTGGTGCTGAGCAGCGCCGTGCTGACCGAAGACGAACTGGCCGGCGGGACGCTTATCGAGCTGTTCGGCTTGCGTTTGCCCTTACCCATGGGGTATTACCTGATCCATCCTCGCGCAGCAATCCTTCGCGCGCCAGTGCAGGCGCTTAAAACCTGGTTGATTCAACAAGCGGACGCGCAGCCCTCGGTTATCGGTTAATGCGGGCGCAAGGGCCTACCGTGGAGACGATGTTGCATGGCACGATCATCCGCTGCCGGCAGCGCAGCCGCCTCCTGGATTTGCTTGCACACCTCAGCGGAACGGGCCCACAATGCAAAACAGGCACATTCAGGATGACTGAAAAATGGCTAAATCACCAACAAAAACCGCACGTCGCGGCAGCGCTGCGACGCTTCCGGGCCAGGTAGTACTGGTACTGCAAGGCGGCGGTGCGCTGGGGGCCTACCAGGCCGGCGTCTACCAGGCGCTGCATGAGGCGGGGATTGAACCGGACTGGGTGATCGGGACCTCGATCGGCGCCATCAATGGCGCTCTCATCGCAGGCAATCCGCCGGCGCAGCGGCTCGAACGCCTGCACACATTCTGGAACAGTGTCGAGCAGAACGCCGCTGCCAATGTGCCGGAATTCTGTTTCCCGTCGGTCGGGAATGCCATGGTGAATCTGATGACGATGGCGGCAGGCATTCCATCGTTCTTTACCCCGAATCCGATAGCCTGGTTTGGCCAGCACGCCCTGGTTGGCATCGAGCATGCAGCGTATTACACGACGGCACCGCTGCGCCAGACACTCGCCAGTCTGGTGGATCTCGACTACATCAATGGTCGGCACACACGTATTTCACTTGGCGCGGTCAAGATAAGCAGCGGCGAAATGCGCTACTTCGACAGCAGCAAAGAAGCCATCGCGCTGGACCATATCATGGCGTCAGGCGCGTTGCCGCCGGCGTTTCCGGCAATCCGCGTCGATGATGATTTCTACTGGGATGGCGGGCTCTACTCGAACACCCCGATCGAGGCTGTGCTGGAAGATCGTCCGCGCCGCGATTCCCTGATCTTTGCCGTGGACGTCTGGAACCCGGAAGGCCCGCTGCCCGAATCGCTGTGGCAAGTCGCCGGCAGGGAAAAGGACATTCAATACGCGAGCCGCGCGAATAGCCACATCGCACGCCAGAAGCAGATTCACCACCTGCGGCACATCATCCTCGAAATGCTGAAGGCGATGCCGGAGAAGCTGCGCAATTCTCCCGAAATCAAGGAGCTTGCCGGGTGGGGTTGCAAAACCACGATGCACGTCGCCAGAATCGTCGCCTCGGGTATCGCCAGCGAGGACCAGATGAAGGACATCGACTTCACGCCGGCCGGCATCCACACGCGCTGGCAGGCAGGTTATGCCGATACGCAGCGCATGCTGGATCTGGCGCCGTGGACCCGGCCGGTGGATCCGATAGAAGGCATCATTATCCATGACGCCCTGGCGGGCGCGGTAACACCGCTGGCCGCGACGGCTGAGGGACAGCCGAAATAGCCCCTGCGCGATGCCGGCAACGTCCTGGCGTCGGTCGTCGATCATCTGGCATGCGAGCGGCTTCCAAAATCTCGTCGCTGCGCGTACCCTACAACATTTGCGTTTCTGCAATTATCCAGCCAAGGAATCCGACATGAGCCGCAGCATTCTCGATGAAGTCCATATCCATCCAGCTATCCGCGACAGAATTGCCAACGGCAATGCCGGCATTGTGCGGGAAGTGCAGGCGGCAATCGCCGCCCATCCGGTGGTGGTGGTCGGGATGGCGCAAAACCCGTTTCCGCGCAAGGCGCGCAAGGCGCTGGATGCCCTTGGCACGCCGTACAAGTATCTGGAGTACGGCAGCTATCTGGGAGGGTGGCGCCCCCGCACCGCGCTCAAGATGTGGACCGGGTGGAGCACGTTTCCGATGGTGTTCGTGAAAGGTGTTCTGGTAGGCGGGGCCAGCGAGTTGCAGCGACTGATCGATGACGGGGAATTCGCTCGGATGCTCTCCGGCGAGTTCGCCGTGGAGGCAATCCACCCAACTTAAGCGTGGCGACGTTCTTTTCGTCGCTGCTTTCCATGGGATTGATGTAGGGTTATTTTTGACTGCGGTTGAAGAGGCCGTTGCTACGCAAAATGACAAATACACATGCCGTCATCAACAGCATCACACACATCAACTGGAACGTATCCCGAAACGCCAGTTGATAACTTTGGTGTACCAAGGAATCAAATGTGACAGGCAAAGCATGTTGATACGTTCGTATAAAAATGGCGTAATAATGTTCTTGTCGATAATTCACCAGTGTCGTCAATGTGGCTACCCCTAATGCACCACCAAGAGTACGAGATACATTAAACAAAATCGATGCAGAAGCAGCATCGGTCTTTTTTATTGACGTTGTTGCCAATATACCTAGTGGTGTCAACATCAGTGTTCCGCCGAGGCCACGTAATATTTGTGCAATCACAACCCATTCATAATGAAAACTGGTTGCAATATAACTCCATGTGATAGAACTCAGCGCGAAGAGAGAACTACCTGCCGCTATCAATACATAAATATTTATTCTCTTCAGTATCATTGGCATGCATGCTAGCGCCGCCAGTTGTGCTAATCCACCAAAAAAAATAATATTACTGATCTGAATTGGAGAATAAGATTTTAGTGTGATCAGGAAATAAGGAATCAAGAAATAACAGCCGAATAAAGCAGCTCCAGCCAGTAAATTTGCAATGCAGCTAATCAATAACTGATGGTTTTTCAAGAGAAAAAGATTAACCAATGGATCGCGGATGCGCAATTCATTCACCACAAATATTGTTAGTGCTACCAGTGCCGTCGCAAAAAAAATAAAAATCCCCTTGGACGCGAACCATCCCTGACTATGGCCTTCCTCAAGAACGATTTGCAGGCAACCCAGGCCAATCGAAATCGTAATCAGGCCAAGAAAATCAATCCGTAGTTTTCCTTGGAAGCGGCTAATATCGTCGCGCAATCCGGTCATCATCAAACACAATGCAAGTATACCGATAGGAAGATTGATATAGAACAATGATTGCCATCCGAAAGATTCCGTCATTACGCCAGCAATCATAGGACCAATCGTGGGAGCTAATGCAACGGTGGCGCCAAATAATGTGTTCGCCTTTGAGTGTTCCGATGCTGGTAGTTTGATAATGATGATGTTATAGGCCAAAGCCATCAACGCACCACCTGCGGCACCTTGGAAAATGCGAAAAATAATCAGGCTGGAAAAATTCCAGGCGTGTGCGCAGAGTACCGAACTAGTCATGAACATCATGCAAAAAGTAAAAGCATAACGTTTTGTTCCCAATGCTTTCAGAAGTAAGCCCGAAAGCGGCAAGGTAACAATTTCTGCAATCAAATAAGATGAAGAAAGCCAGGAACCTTTTTCCAAAGGAAATGGAATGGCCGCCTGAATTGTACCAATAGCCGCATTCGTAATCTGAATGTCCATAATGCTCATCAAAACGGCAATGACGCTTCCGAAGAAACTAAGCCATGCCATAGTCGATTTGTTGCCGCTAACTTCTGTTACGCCATTTTTAGAGCAAGGTTCCATTTTGACTTTTCAAAAAACATACATCGATATTTTTCGCTGCAAGCATGTAGAAAATTTATATAATAAAAACACGTAAGACAGCCGTCAATGCTGCACATTCATCTCTGCCAATACGTCTTTAAGCTGGTCAATAAAAGACTGCACAGTTTCCGATGGCAGATCACCGCGCAACATGAGTCGAATACCCGCCCTATCTTTGCTTACGATTGGAAAGAATACAGGTGAACAATAGAATCCTCTCTCATAAAGGGTTTTTGACAAATGCACGGCGTTTCCCTGATCGCCAACTTCTACGACCTTGATATTAAGTCCATTGCCGCGCTGAAATGTATTAATCTGCTCATCAAATAATGCAATGTTTTGTTTTAGTTGTCGTTGCAGTTTATTCAGCTCTGCACTTTTATGTACTTTTATACTGCCGAGAGTGGTTCCGATGGCAGCCGTACGCAAGCTTTGCGACCATCCCAAAGGTCCAGATCGATATAAGAACTCGAAATGTTTTTCCGAACCAAGCATGGCAATACCGCCGGTACTGCCAAATGCTTTGGCAATAGAGGCAACGATAATCGTTCTATCGTTCAATTCCTTAAGCCGCGACCGGATGTGGCCCTCCCCGCTCTTACCCTCGGCAGAAAGAGAGTGAGAGTCATCAAAGTAAAGGAATAAACCATAGCGCTCTTGAAGTGACAAAAGTGCGGAAAGATCGGCTACTCCGCCAACCGAATACACGCCATCACAGATATATGCCACCCTGGAATACTTCTTGCAGATTTCTTCCAAATACATCATGTCATTGTGAGGACAAGTAAGTACCAGTGTTTCATCAGCGATGATTGGTTTAATGAATGCCATTGAAAAATGCGCAAACTTATCGAACACCATGACCATTGGCTGACCATCCGTTAAATGCCCGGAGGCAAGCAGTGGCAATATTCCTGCGGTCAATGTACTGCATGAAATGGCTGGTAATACTGGCCCGTTAAAAAGATCCCTCAATTGCTGTTCTAAATCTTCCATCACACTTAACCGAATCCGATACTCTGCCATCGAAAGGCCGGTAATGCCTTGGCTTTGCAAAGCATCAATCCCACCTTGCAACACGTCAGGATGGCTATTTAACCCAAGATAAGAGCAGGAGCATAAATTTACGAATTCCTTTCCAGTCGAAATATCACGTAACCGGTTCTGACCACCGTTGGCAACAACACGAATTCCGATCATGTTATGTTCCTGCGCAATGCTATAACCAATCTCAGAAGCTGCAATCATCTTTGCATTATTACGAAATAGCTTTTGTCCAACTACGTTGCCAGATTCAAAATTATGGATCATGAGTAAGCCTTCCCTAAGTTAATTACAGGTTTTTAAATTAAAGTTACTTTGGTTAAAGTATGGTTGTTGCCCTATGAGATCGACCGTGAAGGACGTCAGCAGTTGGCTGTTTTATTAAAAATAGAATCTGGTCAAGATGTTAAGCATCACATGCTGTGCATGTATATAGGAGGTGCCCGTAAAAAGGAGGGTGATTTATCTGAAAAGATTTAAGGACGCTCTAATTAAATAAACGTCCGACTGCCCTAAAGCGTTAGACCAGGAACGCGAAACAAGCCTTGGGAGAGATTGCTTACGTTCGGCTCCATGCTGGACGCGTTTCAAAAAAAGGAATTCCAGCTTGCGCTGGTCAGCGCTGACTTGCCAAAAATGCCTGACTCGTGTCCAATCGACCCATGAAAAATTTCCCCTCCCTCCCCATTTGGTCCATCGTCGCTCCGATTGCCGGCTGGCTGTTCCTTGCCGGTGCGAGTCTTCATCTCGGCGCTGCTTATTCAATATTGCTGGTGGTCGGCCTGCTCGGCGGCGTGCTGGCTGCCGTGTATCACGCCGAGGTGGTCGCCCATCGGATCGGCGAACCCTACGGCACACTGGTGCTGGCGCTGGCGGTGACGCTGATTGAGGTGGCGCTGATCGTCTCGCTGATGCTGGCTGGCGGTGCGGAAACGATGGGGCTGGCACGCGACACCGTGTTTGCTGCGATCATGATTATCCTCAACGGCATCGTCGGCATCTGTCTGCTGGCAGGCGCCAGCCGGCACAAGGAGCAAACCTTCGGCTTGCTGGGCGTGAGTGCCTCGCTCGCCACCCTGGCGGCGATTGCGGTCCTGACGCTGGTATTGCCCAACTACACATCGAGCGCTGTGGGGCCGTTCTACAGTTCCAGCCAACTGGCCTTTATTGCCGTTATCTCATTGGTTCTCTACGGGACCTTCGTGCTGGTGCAGACGGTGCGGCACCGCGACTACTTCCTGCCGGATGAAGCCGTCAGCGATGAGGAAGCGCATGCGGCGCCGCCCTCCGTCAAAGTCGCCTGGATCAGCGGCGGCCTCTTGCTGGTTTGCCTGGGAGCGGTGGTTCTGCTGGCGAAGTCGCTGGCACCGGCCCTGGAAACCGCCGTGGCAAGCGTCGGTGCGCCGAAGACGCTGGTCGGCATTATCATTGCCGCCGTCGTGCTGTTGCCGGAAGGACTGGCTGCGGTACGCGCCGCGCGCGCCAACCGGCTTCAGACCAGTCTCAACCTGGCGCTCGGCTCGGCGCTGGCCAGCATAGGGTTGACCATTCCAGCGGTAGCGATCGTCTCGCTCAGCACCGGCTGGACGCTGTCCCTTGGCCTGGACATAAAATCCACCGTGCTGTTGCTGCTGTCCTTCATCGTCGCCACGTTGTCGCTCGGCACCGGCCGTACCACCGTGATGCAAGGGACGGTCCATTTGGTGATTTTTGCGGTCTACCTTTTCACCACCATCGTTCCGTAACCCATTCCTTGACGCCCGGAAACACGATGCATGCGCACAACACGAATATATTTTGCGCTAGTCCGTTCGGAATAAATCGTGTCGGGGGATAATGTCGGTCTGACCTGACCTATACACGGCACGGATCACGCGCAGTTTGTTGCAAAGCGGCAAGCATCAACACCTGCGGTGATGTGATTTGGCCATCATTATTGGATATATTGTATTTTGAAGACGACAAGAAGCAAACGCTGGGACGGCACGATTAACACTCTGTCAGTTGACTACCTGAATGATGTTGCAGGACAAATGGCCTCGTATGGCGATCGCGTGCAATTCGGACTGACCGCTGGCGGACAGCGTCCGTATTATCAGGTGATTAACAGTTCCGATAAAAAAATGGCATTCGACAGCAACAATCACTTGTTGCATCCGGTCGCCGACGAATTCGTTGGCAGCAACGGCAGCATGGTATATACGCTGGATCAAATCAAGGCCGCTATCGCCGGGGTCGGTACGCGCGCAGCGGCCGCCACCCGCACCAGAAGCACTGGCGGCACCCGTGCGGCAACGGTCAAAGTGCAGGATGTCATCGATTCCCAGAAGTACGAGTATTTCAAGCTCCATCGCGACCTGCTTCCACCCAGCATCGGCGAATACTCTGCGGAAATCACCGCATTGATGAAGCAGGGCAAGTCGGCGGAAGTGGCCTTTGACGAGGTGATAAAACTGCATTTCTGATGCAATGCGATCCAAGATAAGCGAAGAGGCTCCTCAAGTGGGAGCCTCTTTGCATTTCACGCCGCCGACATCGAAGCCCTTGTCAGCCCGGCAACGGTGTCCGTAAAGTGACGAATTCCTCCGCCGCAGTCGGGTGGATCCCGATGGTGTCGTCGAACACGCGCTTGGTGGCGCCGGCCTTCAGCGCGACCGCAATGCCCTGGATGATTTCGCCGGCCTCCGGGCCCACCATATGGCAGCCGAGCACCTTGTCGGTAGCGGCGTCCACCACCAGCTTCATCAGGGTTTTCTCCTGAAACTCCCCCAGGCTCAGCTTCATCGGGCGGAAGCGGCTTTCGAAGATGGTGACGTTATGCCCGGCGCTGCGCGCCTCCTCCTCGGTCAGTCCGACCGTGCCGATGTTGGGCAGGCTGAAGACGGCGGTTGGAATCATTTTGTAGTCGACCGGACGGTATTCTTCCGGACGGAACAAGCGCCGCGCCACCGCCATGCCTTCCGCCAGCGCCACCGGCGTCAGTTGTACGCGGCCGATGACATCGCCGAGCGCCAGGATCGATGGTTCGGTGCTGCGGTATGCGTCGTCGACCTTGATAAAGCCTTTCTGATCCAGTTCGACTGCGGTGTTCTCCAGACCCAGATTGTCCAGCATCGGGCGGCGGCCGGTGGCGAAAAACACGCAATCGGTTGCCAGCACGCGGCCATCCTTCAGCGTCACCGCAAGGCTGGCGTCGTCCAGTTGGTCGATGCGGGCGATGTCGGCGTTGTATTCCAGCGCCAGGCCCTTCTTCAGCAGTTCCTCATGCAGATGTTGCCGCACGCTGCCGTCAAAGCCCCGCAGCAACAGTGCACCGCGATACATCAGGGTGGTCTGCGCACCCAGTCCGTGGAAGATGGAGGCGAATTCGACGGCGATGTAACCGCCGCCCACAATCAGAACACGGCGCGGCAGCTGTTTCAGGAAAAATGCTTCATTGGAGGTGATCGCCAGTTCCTTGCCGGGGATGTCCGGCACGTACGGCCAGCTGCCGCTGGCGATCAGGATGTTGGCGGCACGCAAGCGCCGGCCGTTGACGTCGACCGTGTGGGCGTCGATCAGCCGGGCGTGGCCTTCGAGCAGGGTAACGCCACTGCCTGCCAGCAGCTTGCGGTAGACCTCGCCCAGGCGATGAATTTCGCGATCCTTGTTGGCGATCAGTGTGGCCCAGTCGAACTCCGGCTTGCCGGCGCGCCAGCCAAAGCCGCCGGCCTGCTCGAAATCCTCGCTGAAGTGCGCGCCATACACCAGCAGTTTTTTCGGTACGCAACCGACGTTGACGCAGGTCCCGCCCAGATACCGGCTCTCGGCCACCGCAACCCGGGCACCGAAGCCGGCGGCAAAGCGCGCGGCGCGCACACCGCCGGAACCGGCACCGATCACGAACAGATCAACATCAAACGGCATTGTGGTTCTCCATAGTCGTGACCGACCGGTTGCATGCTGAACTCCAGGACGGTTATCTTAAACGGTTTGAAAGTTACCGCCTAGGAGGCGGCCTGCGCGCCCCCGTTGCTCGGTCTTAGCTACCATGGTTGTAAGGGATGCTACCCAGTTCGTGATTGGCCTCGGCGGCAGCCAATTCCGCCCGCACTTCAGCACGGGTCTTGGTCGAGGCGGCGGCTTGCAGCACCGGATAGGTCGCATCGTTGTAGCTCAGGAGACCCTGATCGCGAGCCTGTTGCAACTCCGCGACGACTTCGGCGCGGGTTTTGGTGGAGACAAACGGTGCGTCAACCGGATAAACGGCATCAGCCAGAGCGGAACCGGCAGCAGCCGCAGCAGTAACAACAAGGGCGGTAGTAACGATCAATTTTTGGATGTTCATTTTTAATCTTTCAGTATTAACAATAATGTCGGGATAGTGCCTGCCTGGCTGGATTACCGGGCAGGGGGAGCTCAAAATTAGCGTCCGCCGTCGTGACGGATGCTATCCAGTTCGTGATTGGCCTCGGCAGCAGCCAATTCCAACCGCACTTCAGCGCGGGTTTTGGTCGAGGCGGCGGCTTGCAGTACCGGATAGAGCGAAGCTGAATTGCTGTAGTTGACACGGGCCTGGTCGCCAGCCTGGGTCAACTCCGCGACGACTTCGGCGCGGGTTTTGGTGGAGACAAACGGTGCGTCAACCGGATAAACGGCATCAGCCAGAGCGGAACCGGCAGCAGCCGCAGCAGTAACGACGAGGGCGGTAGTAACAATCAATTTTTGGATGTTCATTTTTAATCTTTCAGTATTAACAAGAATAGTGGGTAGGGAGAATCAAAATCAGTGCTTCAAACAGGCCGTCAGGATGCGCGCTGCCGATGCTGCAGCACGGCTTCGCTGAGCCATTCCTGCAAGGAGGCCTTGCTCTGCAAGCCGACTTTCTGTGACACGGGTTTGCCGTTTTCAAACAAAATCAGCGTCGGTACACCGCGTATGCCGTGCGCTTGCGCCAGTTCCGGGGCGTCATCGATGTTGACCTTGGCCATCCGCACCTGGCCTTCGAATTCCGCGGAAAGCGCATCCAGCGTCGGCGCCAGCGCCTTGCAGGGGCCGCACCAGGGTGCCGAGAAATCAATCAGTGAAATACCGGATGTGTGTTGGGTGAAAGCAGGTACTGCATCGGCCTTCAGATCGGGTAAAGCGGACATGAGGTTTTCCTTTCAAATAGGTGCGGAGTGCATGAGTAGAATCATGCCATCGGACGTGATACTATTTATCGTCAATAGTATTGTGATGATTGCAGTTAGTATCGAATTGAGGAAAAAATGGATAGATTGTCACCGTTGTTCGAGCGCTTTGCCCCTTCCGCGCGAGTGTTTCATTCCGGCGCGCTATGCAGCAACACGGATATCGATTTGGCGGAGGGAAGCGGGTATATCCATCTGATCAAGAGCGGCCGCCTGGTGGTCTCGCGCCCGCACCAGGCGCCGATCACGATCGATCAACCGTCGGTACTGTTTTTCCCCCGGCCCAGTGCGCATCGGCTGCACGCCGACGAGCGCGATAACACCGAAATGGTGTGCGCCAGCATCCAGTTCGGCGGCGGCATGGAAAACCCGGTGATGAAGGCCTTGCCGGAGGCGATGGTGGTGCCGCTGGAGTCGGTCCCGGAGTTGAAGCCGATGCTGGCGCTGCTGTTTGCAGAAGCTTTTTCGCAGAATTGCGGCCGGCAGGCCGCCATCGACCGTCTCACCGAATACTTCCTGATCCTGTTGCTGCGCCATGCGATGAGCACCAGGTTGATGGCCAGCGGGATCCTGGCAGGGCTGGCAGATCCGCGCCTGGCAAAAGCCATCACCGCCATGCACGAGCGCCCCGAGCAGAGTTGGTCGCTGGAGCAACTGGCGGAGTCGGCGGGTATGTCGAGAGCCCGGTTTGCGGTCCACTTTCGCGAAACAGTCGGCATGACGCCGCTCGATTACCTGACCGACTGGCGCATCGGCGTAGCCCAGGCGCTGCTCAAGGCGGGTAAATCCCTGAAACTGGTGGCCCCCGCAGTCGGCTACATGAGTCCGACTGCGTTCACCCGCGTGTTCAGCCAGCGGATCGGGGCGTCGCCGACGGAATGGCTGGCGCAGCACGCGTTGGCCTGATTCCGGGCAAGCGGCAGCGTGGCAACGCGCGCCGCCATAGCCGTTGCATGCGTCATCAGCCGGTCATATAAATCGGGTTTACTTCGCTATCGATTTTTCGTGCTTTTCTTTTTCGAATTCGGTTCCAGCAAATCTCGCAAAAACGCCGCCTATCAGAGGACCTATGAAACGACAACTGACCGCTTCACTCATCGCCGCCACGCTCTTCATCGCAGGATGTGCCGGCACCAATGGCAACTTGCAGACGAGCCACTTCAAGACGCTCGATGGCAATCCGCCCCTGATTGTCGGACATCGCGGTTTGCCGGGCCTGTATCCGGAAGAAGTCATCGCCGGCTATCAGGCAGCGATAGCGGCGGGCACCGATGCGCTCGAACTGGATCTGCAATCGTCCAGCGACGGCGTGCTGTTTGCCTGTCATAACGTGTTTTTGAGCGATACCACCGACGTTGCCAGCCATCCGGAATTCGCAGCACGGAAGAAATCGCGCATGGTGGACGGGGTCGCCACCGGACCGGAGTGGTACATCAGTGATTTCAGCGCCGCCGAACTGAAGACGCTGCGGGTGAAACAGCCGATCGCCGTGCGCAGCAAGCAATATGACGGTTTGTATCCGATGGCGACGTTTCAGGAAATCATCGATCTCGCCAAGCACGCCATGGCTGCAGATCCCAAGCGCAGGATCTATATTTACCCTGAAACCAAGAATCCGATTTATCAGCGTCAGCTAGGTGTGCCGCTGGAAGAAAAGCTGCTGGCGATGCTCAACGCAGAAGGCTGGAATACCCCGGATGCACCGGTTTTCGTACAGTCGTTTGAGCCGGTCAGCCTGAAGCACATGCGCAAGCTGGGCCTGAAAACCAAGGTCGTGCAATTGATCGACGGCGACGGCACCGACTTCAAAACCGGTGTCATGACCTATGGCTCACCCGATACCGCCAAGCCGTTCTCCTGGCTGCAAGCCAACGATCCGCGGACTTTCGCGGCCATGGTAACGCCGGCGGGCCTGGCGGAAATCAAGACCTACGCCGACGGCATCGGCCCATGGAAGCTGTATATATTGCCGCCGCAAGGCGTGGACGCCGCCGGCAACGCAGTGAAGAGCTTGGACCAGGCCGCGAATATGGCGCCAACGTCGCTGGTCGCCGATGCGCACAAGCTCGGCCTGTTCGTGCATCCGTTTACGTTTCGTGACGAAGCTGCACGTCTGACGAAAACCTATCACGGCGACCCGAAAGCGGAATACAAGGCGTATTTCGATTTGGGTATCGATGGCGTCTTCACGGATTTTTCCACGACTGGCCGGGTCGCGTTGACAGAGTGGCTGAAGGCAAACGAGACCAGGTAATAGCAGTCGGTTGGCTGACCCGTATCGACGGCTAGCGCAGCGTCGATTATGTCGCGCTTGTTGGAAACGATTGCAAAGTATCAGGCAAGTGGGAATACTAGTCATGTGCAGTCATCGACAACCTTGAGGACGGTAAAACCATGGCCAAGAAGAACGCCTTTTACGCGCAATCCGGCGGCGTCACCGCCGTCATCAACGCTTCCGCCTGCGGACTGATAGAAACGGCGCGCAAGCACAAGGACAAGATCGGCAAGGTCTACGCCGGTCGCAACGGCATTATCGGCGCGCTCACCGAAGACCTGATCGACACCAGCAAGGAATCGGCGGCCGACATTGCGGCGCTGCGCTTTACCCCGTCCGGTGCGTTCGGCTCCTGCCGCTACAAACTCAAAGGCCTGGAAGCCAATCAGCGTGAATACGAGCGCCTGATCGCGGTGTTCAAGGCGCATAACATCGGCTACTTCTTCTACAACGGCGGCGGCGATTCGGCCGATACCTGCTTCAAGGTTTCACAGCTGTCCGAGGCACTCGGGTACCCGGTGCAGGCGATCCATGTGCCGAAGACCATCGACAACGACCTTCCCATTACCGACTGCTGTCCCGGGTTCGGTTCGGTCGCCAAATATGTGGCCGTATCGACCCTGGAAGCATCGTTCGATGTGAAATCGATGGCCAAGACTTCCACCAAGGTTTTTGTGATCGAGGTGATGGGACGCCATGCCGGATGGATCGCTGCGGCCGCCGGGCTGCTGGTCGACCAGCATATTCCGGTGCTGATCCTGTTTCCGGAAGTGGTGTTCGACCAGAAGAAATTTCTCGCCAGGGTGGACGCACATGTCAAGAAATTCGGCTATTGCACCGTTGTGGTGTCTGAAGGCTGCCATTATCCCGACGGCAGGTTTCTGGCAGAGCAGGGCACCATGGATGCGTTCGGCCACGCCCAGCTGGGCGGAGCGGCGCCGGTGGTCGCCAACCTCATCAAAGAGGCGCTTGGTTATAAATTCCACTGGGCGGTGGCCGATTACCTGCAGCGCGCAGCGCGCCATATCGCCTCCAAAACCGATGTCAGGCAGGCTTACCAGCTGGGCCAGGCGGCAGTGGAACTGGCGCTGAAAGGCCGGAATGCCGTGATGCCGACCATTCAGCGCCTATCCGACGTGCCGTACAAATACCGGATCGGCGTGGCCGATCTGAAGGACGTGGCGAACGTCGAGAAGTTCATGCCCAAGGACTTCATCAGCCGGGATGGGTATGGGATCACCGAGAAATGCAAACGCTATCTGCTGCCGCTGATTCAGGGCGAGGACTATCCCAAATACGAGAACGGTTTGCCGCAGTATGTGACGCTGAAGAACCTTGCCGTGCCGAAGAAGCTGGAAGCTTTCAAGGTCTAGTTGCGGCTGTGATAGTCGAGCAGCGTACCCTTCGATACGCTGCGCTATTCAGGGCGATCGCCCTGAATAGATACTGTGTTCCCCCTCAAGCCTGAATTTGCCAAAACCGGATCATCCTATTGGCATCTCCCATCTCATCGCCTGCCCTGTTCGCACGGCGACAGCCGCAGCCCGACTCGCTCCTGGTACAAAAGTCCTGCTCGCCACCACCAACAATGGTCGATTCGTACTAGAACAAAAAGGACATTCGTCCGATGTATGGCAACGGCGGCGTGCCTATAGTGCAGTCATCAGCGCGGGAGTTGTTGCCGACTGAGACAAGCCGGACAAGGCCATGAAGAAATTATTCGGAGAAAAGTATGCGATCAGACGCGTATCCGCCACCTTCCCTCGTGCATTTCCTGAGGGAAGAGGCCGGTGTCTCGTTTACCGAATACGCTCTAGTGGCTGCGCTCATCGCTGTAGTGTGCGTCATTGCGCTACTTGCGTTGGGCAAGGGGACGTGAGGCTTGTTCCAATTCCACGCTACGGCGATGGGATAGGTGGTGTGAAGTAGCGGAAGGTTTCCGGAACTGTAACCCAAAAAATTACAACTCCGGTCAACACTCCACTGAGCAGTGCTTGCAGCAAAAATCTGGCGAACCTTATCTCAACTTTAAAAGGAACACATCATGAACTTCCTCAAAAACTTCATCCGCGAAGAAGACGGCGTGACGGCTATCGAATACGGTTTGATCGCTGCGCTGATTGCCGTGGTAATCATCGGCTCAGTGCAACTGGTCGGAACAGATCTCCAGCTTGTTTTCGGCGCCGTTAGCACTGCTTTGGCCACCGCCGTCTGACTGAGGGCACTGTCAAGAAAGGTACCCAAACTGGCCGATACGCAGTTTGGGCCTTCCTTACCCAGCTGGCAACAAAGACAAATTTGGTGCGGATAACGTCAACCCAACCTATCACAAGTCGAGGAAAAAATGCGTGCCTCTGCCTTATGCGCCATGCGCGACGAATCCGCTGTCACATCGATTGAGTATGCCCTGCTGGCCTCGCTTATCGCAGTAGCGATTGTCGTGAGTGTGGCAGCCCTGGGAATTAATTTAGGCGCCTTATATGCAAATGTGAGCCTTGCTGTTGCGGCTGCTGCGTGAGCATGCCGCTCCCCAGCTGATCCGGCAAGGAACCGCGAGCGCACTAATGCTGTTTAGTTAGTGCAGATAAACAAACGTTCGTGCTGAGTAGCCTGCAGGGCGTATCGAAGCAAGCGCACAGACGTCGGCACTCCTTCGATACGCTGCGGCGCAGCTACTCAGTCCGAACGGATAGTTGAAATTTTTCTTAACTGAACGGCATTACCGGGAGCGCACAGCTTTCTTATTGGGCGCAGAAGATCGCAATCAGATTTACTTAAGCGAGGATTAGATGGAACAGATCGGCACTGGCACTATCAGCGTCCTTTGCGCCGTGTGGCTCGGTTTTCTGCTCGCGGCCGCATCCTGGACCGACGCTCGCACCCGCCGCATCTCGAACAAGCTCGTGCTTGCCGGCACGCTAACCGGTCTCGCGCTCAACGCTTTTCTGCCAGAAGGATCGGGACTGTTCAGCAGCATGCCGGGGGGCTTCGGTTTCCTGAGAGCGCTTGGTGGGTTCAGCATGGGGCTTGGCACGCTGCTGCCGCTTTATCTGCTACGAGCGATGGGGGCGGGCGACGTCAAGCTGATGGCAATGGTCGGCGCTTTCCTTGGCCCTGCTTCAATTCTGGGCGCGGTGCTGATGACCTTCCTTGCCGGCGGCATCCTCGCGCTTGCGGTGGCCTTGTGGAAGGGAGTCTTGCGCAGCACGCTGGCGAACATTCGCTTCATGATGTTTCACACAGGCCAGGGCGCGCAGATGGAGTCGCCGCCGGCCTCAGCCACGGGCAAACTGCCATATGCCCTGGCTATCGCGGCAGGCACGGTCGTGCAAATTTTACTGGCGCACAACGGCCACGCCATTTTTTCGTGAGCCATGAAGGCCATCCGGCAACAGGTAGGAGTCAAACATGAAGCAATCACCGCGGTTTCTGCACTCGGAGATGATCCACGTTTGCACCGGACTTCTTATGTCGGGCTTATGGGGATGGTTTGCCTATCGCCACGTGCTTGCGTTTCATCACAGCGGGGAATGGGCGTACCTGCTGGTGTGTGTTTCGGAAACGCTCACCGCAGTTTTTTTTGTAATGCGCAGCGCACCGGCGAGCGTATCGGCGGATCCGTTCGATTGGCTGTTTGCCGTAGCGGGAACCTTCACGGCTCTGCTTCTTTCTCCTGCATCATGGGGACTCCTGCCGGCCGCCACGAATCTTGTTGTGTTCGGCACCGTGCTGCAGATTTTCGGTTTGCTATCGCTCAATCGCAGCTTTGCGCTGGTCGCCGCGCAACGGGAACTCAAGACCAGGGGAATGTATCGCGTCGTGCGCCATCCGTTGTATGCGAGTTATCTGTTGATATTCACCGGGTACGTCCTGTCAAACACTACATGGATGAACTTTGTGATCTACGTCATGACGATGGGGTTTCTGTATGTCCGCATCCTGAGAGAAGAAAAACATCTCGCAATGGACGCGCAATATCGTGAATACATGCGGCAGGTTCGATATCGCGTGATTCCCGCAATTTTCTAGCTGTCCATAGCGTAGCCAGGGGAGTACCACCATGTTTGCTGAAAATTACGAGGGCGTCACCGGGATCGGGGTTCCTGATACAGCCATCCCGCGCGCGCCGCGCACAGTCGAGGAAACCGGTTTGCCGTTTTTGTTCCTGGTCGAATTGGTCGCCAAGCTGCTGTTCCTGCGCGGCCAGGTGCGGCTGACCGAGCTTTCAGCGCAGCTCAAGCTGACCGTCAGCGTACTCGATCCGCTGATCACCTTCATGCGCACCGAAAAGCTGTGCGAGGTCACCCGCCGCGGCGGCAGTGGCACCGACGCCGATCTCACCTACAACCTCACCGATGCCGGCCGCACCAGGGCGACCGAATTCATGGGCCGCAACGCGTATGCCGGCCCCGCGCCGGTAACGCTTGCCGCTTACCGTGCGCAAGCGGAAGCGCAGAGCGTGGCGCAGATGCGCGTCGTGCGCGCGGACATGGCAAACGCATTCGCCGGGATCGTGGTCAGCCCGATCGTGCTCGATCAACTCGGCGCAGCAATGAATTCACGCAGGGCCATTCTTGTCCACGGCCCGGCAGGCAGCGGCAAAACCTATCTGGCCGAGCGTCTGGTGGAATTGTTGAAGGGCGATATATTGGTGCCGTATGCGATCATGGTTGACGGCGAGGTCGTGCAAATCTATGACCCCGCCGTGCATCGCCCGGTTGACGCTGCGGCAGAACCAACGGATGCGTTCGACAAGCGCATGCCGCTCGATGGCCGCTGGGTGCGGGCCATGCGCCCGGCCGTGCTGACGGGCGGCGAGCTGACGCTCGACCTGCTCGACCTGCAGTTCGATCCGGGCACACGCTTCTATCAGGCGCCGCCGCATCTCAAGGCCAACAACGGCATCTTCATCATCGACGACCTGGGACGCCAGCGGTGTTCTGTGACCGAGTTGATGAACCGCTGGATTGTTCCGATGGACCGGCATATCGATTATCTGTCGCTGCACACCGGCTACAAGTTTCTGGTGCCGTTCGACGTGATCGTCGTGTTTTCTTCCAACTTCCCGCCGGAACAACTGGCCGACGGCTCCTTCCTGCGGCGGCTTGGCTACAAGATCCACGTCGGACCGCTGGCGGAGCCGCAATATCAACGCATATTTTCTCAGGTGTGCGAGGAATATGGAGTAGTCTATTCTGGCGATGCCTTCCAATACCTGCTGCACCAGCACCATTACAAGGAAGGGCGTCCGCTGCTGGCCTGCTATCCGCGCGACATCCTGGCGCAGGTGCGCGATCTTGCGCTGTACGAAGGAAGGACGGCGAGTCTCGATGAAAAGGTACTGGATTGGGCGTGGAACAACTACTTCATCGGCTCCTGACGCCGATGCTATAGAAGAAGGAAGCTGTGCCGGAGTCGTCAGCAGCAGATCGCTACTAACAGGGCCGACCTGAAATACAAATGTCGGGCCAACCAGGGGGAATCAGACATGAGAAATACACGTGCTTTGATGATGATGGCCGTTGCGGTCGTCCTCGCATCCGGGGCAGTCGTTGTGGCTGCGCGCTGGATCAGTGCTCAAGCTTCGGGCGCGACCAACAAGGTGGCGGTCGCACAGGTCGATATCAGTCTCGGCGCCAGGCTGAGTCCGGAAATGGTGCGCATGGTCGACTGGCCGACGAGCGCCATGCCGCCTGGCGCATTCACCGACGCCAAGCTGGTCGACACGCGCGTCGCACGCACCAGCATGCAGCGCGGCGAACCGGTCATGGAAAGCAAGCTTGCGCCGCCCGGCACCACCGGTGGACTTTCTGCGGTGGTCGCGGATGGCAAGCGCGCCATGACCGTGCGCGTCAACGACGTGGTCGGCGTCGCCGGGTTTGCCTTGCCCGGTAATTTCGTCGACATCCTGGTCAATACCCAGGGGGAAGGCGCGAAAAACGATGCGAACAAGGACCAGAGCATTTCGAAGATCGTGCTCGAGCGCATTCTGGTACTGGCCGTAGCGCAGGAATCGAGCCGCGACGAAACCAAGCCCAAGGTCGTCAATGCCGTGACCCTCGAACTCACGCCGGATCAGGCGGAAAAACTGGATCTGGCGCGCAGCGTCGGCACTCTCTCGCTGGTGCTGAGGAACCAGATCGATCCGGAACCGGTGAACACAGGCGGCGCGACCAAGTCCACACTGCTCGATGTCAAGGCAGCCCCCGTGCCGGAAGTCAAGACCGCAGCCGCGGCCAAGCCCAGGCCAAGGCCAGCGGTGAAGCACATGGCCATGCTGCGCGCGCCTGCCGTTGGAGAGCAAGTCGAGGTTATTAAAGGGCTGGACCGCAGTACCCAACAGTTTTAAGAAAAATCAAGAAAAAACCAGGGAGAATTTTAATGAGCACATTCTGCAGCGGGGCAAGACCGGCGGTACTGCGCATGGCGTTGGCTGTGGCAGGCGTGGCAACGGCGGCATCACTGGCGCATGGCCAGGCAGCAGTGGAAGCCGGCGTACTTGCCGCTGCCGCGCAAAATCCGCCGAATGCCGCATCCAAACCGGCAAAACAAAGCGCGGCCGCCAAGCCCAAGCCAGCGGTTGTACCACTCAGGGCGCCGATTACCGGCAACGTCGAACTGGCGCCGCAGATCAATCTCTCGCAAGGGAAATCCACGCTGATGCGCCTGCCCTCTCCGGCAACCCGGCTGTCGGTAGGCGACGCGTCGATCGCCGACGTGATTCTGCTTAATCCGAGCGAGGTGTATATGCTCGGCAAATCGGTCGGGTCCACCAATCTCATCCTCTGGAACCGGGCCAATAATGCCACCATCATCGACATCGCCGTCGGCGTCGATACCGCGGCGCTGCACTCGCGGCTCGAGCAACTGCTGGCCGACGAAAAGGATATCAAGATCACGACCGCCGGGGACACCGTGATCCTGTCCGGACAGGTTTCCGATGTGGTCAAGGCCGATCAGGTTCTGGCGCTGGCCAACGCCTACGCGCAGCGCAGTGCGCACGGAGGGCCGGGAGGCGCTGCGCCGGCCGCCGGCGGTGCAGCGGGCGGCCAGCCGTCGAATGCGACCAAAGTCGTCAACATGCTGACTATCGCCGCGCCGCAGCAGGTGATGCTGGAAGTCAAAGTGGCCGAGATCGATAAAACCATTCTCGACAAGCTTGGCGCGGATTTTTCCGCCGCCTTGCACCGCGGCAGCTGGGCCGCCAGCCTGGTGACGAATTTCCTCACCGGCAGTCCCGGGGCATTGAATTTCACCAAAAGCAACGGCAACACCTTTGGCGTCGACGCGCAGAACCAGCACGGCCTGGTAAAAATCCTGGCCGAGCCGACCATCATGGCCATCAGCGGCCAGGAAGGCAGCTTTCTGGCCGGCGGCAAAATTTTCATCCCGGTACCGCAATCCAGCTCTGGCGCCGGGGGGGTCACCTCCATCACGCTGCAAGAGGAAGAGTTCGGTGTAGGCCTGCGTTTCACCCCAACCGTGCTGGACGGCGGGCGCATCAATCTGAAAGTGGCGCCGGAAGTGTCCGAACTGTCAACGACCGGAGCGTCGATTTCGGCTCCCGGAACGAGTTTGACTGCCGTTGTGCCGCTGATCACCACGCGGCGCGCATCGACCACGGTGCAGTTACGCGACGGCCAGAGCTTCGCCATTGCCGGACTGATTAAAAACAACGTTACGCAGAACATCAGCGCCTTTCCGATGCTGGGTGAAATTCCCATCCTCGGCGCATTGTTCCGCAGCAGCAGCTTCCAGACCGACAAGACCGAACTGGTGTTCATCGTCACACCGCGCCTGGTAAAGCCATTGCCGGCGGATTATCCGCTGCCGACCGATCAGCTGGTCCTGCCGAACCGCGCCGAATTCTTCCTGGGGGGCAAAATGGAAGGTTCGGCCGCGCCGGAAGAAAAGAAACCGGTGGCCCCGCCGTCTGGCTTTGACGTCAAATAGGAGAGCAATCATGAACCGCACTCACTTTCGTACCGCAGGCGTGCTATGCGCGGCGTTGCTCGCAGTCGCAGGCTGCGCACAGACGCCGAACCTGGACAGCCATTTTGGCGACGCCGTGAATCTGGTCAAGTCGCAGCAAACGCTGCATCCGGAGGCGTCGCGCAATACCGATCCCGTCACAGGAATGGATGGCAAGGCGGCCATGAGCGCTTATGACGTGTACCAGAAATCATACAAAGCGCCCGAGCCGCAGCCAGGAGCCTTTACCGTTGGCGTGGGCGGCCGCTGAGTTCCAGCTTGCGACGAACAACAGGAGACTGCGATGAGATCACCGTACCGTACGCTGCCCAAAGAACACGGCGCTATTGCCATCGTGCTCGGATTAACCATTGTCGTCTTGTTGGCAATGGGCGGCGTCGTACTGGATCTCGGGCACCTTTACATCGCCAAGGCGGAATTGCAAAATGCGGCCGATGGCGCGGCGCTTGCGGGGGCGAAGGACCTCAACGAAAGTGCTGCCGGCATCACCAACGCGGTCAGCGATGCACAAAAAATAGCGCTGAAAAATAAATACAATTTCTCCACCAACGTTTCCCTTGCGCAGTCGAACATTGAGTTTTCTGCAAGCCCGGACGGCCCCTGGTCTAGTGTAGCGGCCGCAACGGCCGCCCCGCAAGGCTTGACGTTCATCAGAGTCGATACCGGGTCGAAAGTGCTCAACACTTATCTGATGCGGGTTGCAGGCGTCAATACGGTAAGTACATCGGGTGTTGCCGTCGCGGGCCGGTTTGTCGTGGACGTGACACCCCTGGGCGTATGCGCCATAGACCCGCTGCACACAACGGCGGTCATGCCGGTTACCAACGAATTGATGGAATTGGGATTTCGCCGCGGGATTACCTACAACATTCCATCCCTGGGTCCATTGGGCGCAAGTGGTGTTCCGATTCTGCTAAATCCCGTGGACAGTCCACCCACAGCTTGCAACCCGAGCCACTCCAGCGCCAACTTTACCGCGCCGTTCGTTTGCCAGGGCAATTCTGCGGTGGGCGGCGGCTCTACGGTTTATGCAAATACCGGCGGTTCGTATGGACCGATTGAAAAAGCAATCAACAGCCGCATGGACTCTTTTCCGGGTGGCACAGCGTGCGACCCGGTGACGGCTCCGCCAGATACCAACGTAAAAGACTACGGCATCGCCGCGTCTCCGCCGGCAGGTCGGCCGGCTGCCTGGATGAATCCTGATCCGGTTCAGCAGTCGATCAGTATTAACGCAGCCACGAATAAACCGCTCAACTGGCCGGCAAACCCGCCAACCGCAGCCGGTTTCGGCGTCTTGTGGTCCTATACTCGCGCAGTTCACGGGACTGGTTCAGCACCGAACTTTACGGCCGGAGCGCCCTTCGTTCCAGCTGATTGGGCAACCCTGTATAACCCTGGCTTGACCGCAGATGCAATAGGGTATCCCGCTGCGGCGGCGGTCCCGCCGTTCCCGGTGGGAACACCGGCAGCGCCGTACGACCAGATATCCGGCAATTATTTCCAGGCGCCGCCGGTACACCCGCCCGGCACGCGCTACCGTCGTCTGATGAACGTCGTGATCGTCGATTGCAGCGGCCTCGGCGGTGGCGGCTTGTCTTGCGCGACATTGCCGGTAAAGGGACTGGGGCGGTTTTTCCTCCAGACGGCAGCAAACCTGACGGGAGGGACCAAATCTATTTACGGTGAATTTGCCGGGCTCATCGAGCCGGTTCCGACGTCCGAAATCAAGCTATATCGGTGAGCGACATGATCCTTTACCTATTCACCTCAAGAAGGCGTCCGGCAAACCAGCATGGCGGCGCCGTTGTCGAGTTCGCCTTGGTCATTACCTTGCTGATCAGCATCCTGGCCGGTATTTTCGAATTCGGCCGTGCTTTCTGGTATTACGACGCGCTCACGAAAAGTACACGAGATGCGGCGCGGGCGATGACAGTCGCAGCCAAAGCAACCATCGCCTCGCAGGGCGTTCCGGCCGCGAAACAAATTGTGGTGGATGCGGTAACGAGCGCGGGCGTGCCGGATTTCGTGACCGCCAATGTCGATGTAACCTGCCTCGACGCTACGTTTGCGGATGCATCTTGCGCCGACGGCACAGCGCCGGGTGGCGTGCGGGTCCAGATCGTCGGTTACACCATGACCATCGGTCAGTTCATTCCGTTCCTGATCGGGGCAAGTTCGTCATACTCGGCCACTCTCTCTCCGCACACAACGATGCGGTACATGCTGTAGGAGGAACAAATGCGAACCTTCCATCGATTGCTCCCCAATCGTCAACGCGGCGCTGCCGCAGTTGAGTTTGCGCTCGTCTCGCTGCTCTTTTTCACCATACTGTTTGCCATCCTTGACTTCGGGCGAATGCTTTTTGTCTACAACACGATGCAGGAAGTGACCCGGCGCGGCGCGCGCGAAGCCGTCGTGCGTTGGATCGATCAGACGGACACCATTAAAACGCTTGCACTGTTCGGCGGCACATCGATACCGGCGGGGGCCGAAGTGACGAGCAGCAATATCACCATTGAATACCTGGCTAAAAACGGCAGTGTGGTCACGGCATTTCCAACCGACCCGGGCGATAACCTATCCGCTTGCGGCGATGCTACCCGAACGGCCAGTTGCATCTTCAGCGTACGCGTTTCAATCGATGGCGTGACTTATAGCCCGATGGTCGGCATGTTCAATTTTCTGCGCATCGGTCTGCCGGCATCTGTCGTCACCATGCATGCTGAGAGCCTGGGATACCAACTTAGCTAAGCACCATCACATCACGCTCGGGGACCTAAATTGAAAATCGCAGCCGTATCAAAAGACGACAAACACCTCGCGGAGATAGTCAGACTGCTGCGCGAGCGCAATCCGTCCGATCAGGTGGACGCCGTTTCCGGCACGCTGGAAAAACTGGCCGGCATCGCCGATCTCGCATCGCCGGATGTGCTGGTGCTCGACCAGCCGTCCGTGGAGGGCGGCGATCTGGAACGGCTGGAGCGCCTGAGCCACCTGT
The DNA here is from genome assembly GCF_057787885.1 of Glaciimonas sp. OK215. Taxonomy (NCBI): domain Bacteria; kingdom Pseudomonadati; phylum Pseudomonadota; class Betaproteobacteria; order Burkholderiales; family Oxalobacteraceae; genus Glaciimonas; species Glaciimonas sp. OK215. Next base: position 5,731,062 of record NZ_CM173544.1, on the reverse strand, counting down.
ATCCGCGCATGGCGTTCATTCTTCTGTGCCGGCAGCAGTCGCCCGAGTTCCTGATCCAGGCCATGCGCGCCGGCGTGCGCGAGGTATTGCCGTCTCCGGCGAGCGCCGACAGCCTGTTTCCAGCCATTTTGCGCATCGAAGAAAAGCTCGACAGCCGATCCCAGGCCAACGGCCGTGTGCTGGCATTCATTTCCTGCAAGGGCGGCAGCGGCGCGACCTTCCTCGCCACCAACCTCGGTTATGCGCTGGCGACGCTGGAAAACAAACGCGTGGCGCTGATCGACCTGAATCTGCAGTTCGGCGATGCGTCGCTGTTTGTCTCCGATCAAAAGCCGCTGGCGACCCTCGCCGACGTGGCGCAGCAAATACACAGGCTGGATCCTTCATTTCTGGCATCGAGCATGCTCAATGTGACGCCGAACTATGGCGTGCTGGCTTCTCCGGACGACCCGGCGCATGCGAACGACGTCAAGCCGGAGCATGTCGAGATGCTTCTCAAGCTGGCCCGGCGCCAATACGACTTCGTCCTGCTCGACGTCGGCCGCAGCCTGGACGCCGTCAGCATTCGCGCGCTGGATCAGGCCGACATGATCTTTCCGATCCTGCAGACCACGCTGCCGTATATCCGCGATGGCAAGCGGCTGCTGGGCGCGTTCCGTTCGCTGGATTACCCGAGAGACAAGATTCATTTAGTTGTGAATCGCCACGAAAAAAGCGGCGAAATCCGCCTGAAGGATCTGGAGGCCGCTTACGGCGCCAGCGTCTTCAGGACCATTCCGAATCACTACGAGGCAGCGGCGGCTTCGGTAAATCAGGGAGTGCCGATATTGAAGCTGGCGAAGACCAGCCCGATTTCAAAATCGCTGCAGGAGTTTGCCAAGTCGTTGGCGGGAGATACAAGCCAGGCATCGCAAGGCTGGTTCTCGCGGGTTTTTCAACGCGCTTGATATGCGGTATGTAGGGAGTAGTCAGCCACAGGAGATGTCGCCATGAAAGCAGAGAACATATCGATCAGGGACCGTTTGGGCAACGGCAACGGCAATGCCAGCGCCAACGCCAACGGCAAGCCACCATTCGCCGCGCAGCGCCCGGGCGGCATTGATAATCGCGCCTACCAGGACCTGAAGCACCGGGTCCATCAAACCCTGCTTGACCGGGTCGACCTGGAAGGCATGCAGCGCCTGTCCCAGGAGCAGATCCGCAATGAGCTCAGGATGCTGGTCGAGCGCCTGCTGGAAGAGGAAGTCGTTGTCATCAACGATATCGAGCGAAAAAACCTGACCCGCGACATCCAGAACGAGATGCTCGGTTTCGGCCCGCTGGAAACGCTGCTGGCCGATCCCACGGTGTCCGACATACTGGTCAACACTTACAAGCAGGTGTATGTCGAACGGCACGGCAAACTGGAACTGACCGACGTCACCTTCAGCGACGATGCCCACCTGATGAAGATCATCGACAAGATCGTCTCGCGCGTCGGCCGCCGCATTGACGAGTCGAGCCCGATGGTGGACGCGCGCCTGCCCGACGGCTCCCGCGTCAACGCGATCATTCCACCGCTTGCGATCGATGGTCCGATCATGTCGATTCGCCGCTTTGCCGCCGAGCCGCTGCGCCTGGCCGATCTGGTCGAGTACAAGAGCCTCACCGCTGAAATGGCGGAAATCCTGCAAGGGTTGGGCAAAGCCAAGGTCAACATCCTGATCTCCGGCGGCACCGGCAGCGGCAAGACCACCATGCTGAATGTCATTTCCGGTTTCATCAGCACTGCTGAGCGCATCGTCACGGTCGAGGATGCCGCCGAGCTGCAGCTGCAGCAGCCGCATGTGATCCGGCTGGAGACGCGTCCGCCGAACATCGAGGGCAACGGCGAAGTGACGCAGCGGGCACTGGTGCGCAACGCGCTGCGCATGCGGCCGGACCGCATCATACTGGGCGAGGTGCGCGGCGGCGAGGCGCTGGACATGCTGCAAGCCATGAATACCGGGCATGAAGGATCGATGGCCACCATTCATGCCAACACCCCGCGCGACGCGCTCACCCGGCTGGAGAACATGGTCAGCATGGCCGCGGCGACCCTGCCGACCAAGGCGACGCGCCAGCAGATCAGTTCGGCCATCAGTGTCGTCGTGCAGGTGGCGCGGCTGACCGACGGCAAGCGCAAGGTGCTCTCCATCCAGGAGATCACCGGCATGGAGGGCGAGATGATCACCATGCAGGAGATCTTTACCTTCAAACAGACCGGACTGGGAGAGAACGGCGCGGTGCTGGGGCATTTCTGCTCAACCGGAGTACGTCCGCGCTTCATCGAACGGCTGCGCACTTTTGGCATTGCCGTATCCGAAACATTGTTCGACCCTACACGGCAGTATCACTAGACGCCATGGACTACCTCTACTATATCTTCGGCACGCTGATCTTCATCGCGGTGGTGCTCGTTATCGAGGGTGCTTACCTCACATGGAACTCATCCAAGGGGCCTGAAGCCGAGCGCATCGCGCGTCGCCTGCGCGTGATGTCGGCGGGCGGGCACGGCGGCGAGCAGGAAATTTCCATCATCAAGGAACGGCTGCTGAGCAAGACCCCCGCCCTGCAGCGCATCCTGCTGCAGGTTCCGCGCATCGGCGTCGTGGACCGTTTGCTGCAGCAATCGGGGCTCTCCTGGAGCGTGGCCGACCTGTTCGCGATGAGCCTGCTGGCGTTTCTGGTGCCATTCTTTGCGGGCAGTTACTTTGCCGTGCCCTGGCTGCTGCGGCTGCCGCTGGCCGGGGTTGCCGCAATGCTGCCGTATTTTTACGTAAAGCGAGCGAAGGGAAAGCGTCTGATTCGCATCGAGCTGCAATTGCCCGATGCGCTGGACCTGATGGGTCGCGCCCTGCGCGCCGGCCACGCCTTTCCGACCGCGCTGAAGATGGTCGGCGACGAGATGAGCGACCCTTTGGCGGGCGAATTCCGCGCGGCTTTCGACGAGGTGAACTTCGGCATCTCCATGCAAGATGCCTTGATGAACCTGGCAACGCGCGTGCCCAGCACCGATCTGCGCTACTTTGTGATTGCCGTGCTGATCCAGCGCGAAACCGGCGGCAATCTGTCCGAACTGCTGACCAGCATCAGCGCGATCATACGGGACCGGCTCAAGCTGCTGGGCCAGGTGCGCGTGCTGTCGGCCGAGGGCAAGCTGTCTGCCTGGATACTGTCGATGCTGCCATTCGGCGCAGCGCTGATGATCCAGTTGACCAACCCCAAGTTTCTCGAGGTGCTGTACACCGATCCCGGCGGCCGCAAGATGCTCGCCGCTGCCGGCGTCATGATGCTGTTCGGGATCTTCGTCATGCGCAAGATCATCCGCATCCGGGTGTGACATCAACCAGCCAGACTTTTCAGGAGTGAAAGCGTCATGAACACCTTTCAACTTGGGTTTTTAGTGCTGATTTTCCTGCTCGTGTTCGCTGCCGTCATGCTGGGGCTGCGCCTGTTCGCAAGCAACCCGGTACAGGACCGCCTGGATGCCGTAGTCGGCCGGTCGGCCGCGGCGGCCGGTGGCGAACCCAGTCCATGGGTGGCGCACATCATCAAGCTGACCGGCCCGCTGGCAAAACTCTCGGTCCCCAAGGACGGCTGGGAAAATTCATTGTTACGGACCCGCTTCATGAATGCCGGGTTCCGCCATCCTTCCGCTCCGGCCATATTCTTTACCGCCAAAACCGCCCTGGCCGTTGGCCTGCCGCTGCTGGTGTTTTTGGTCCTGAGCACCTCGAGCGCAAAGTACGGCACCAACGCGCTCCTGTTCTGGCTGCTGAGCGCTGCGGCGATTGGCTACTACCTGCCTAACCTTTTATTGAAGAACCTGATCTCACGTCGTCAGCGCGAAGTCTTCGAGAGCTTTCCCGATGCCCTCGATCTGATGACCGTGTGCGTAGAGGCCGGGCTTGCCATGGATGCGGCGCTGGCCCGCGTCGCCGCGGAGATCGGCCTGAAGAGCGCGGTCCTGAGCGATGAACTGCTCCTGGTCACGCTGGAGCTGCGCGCCGGCAGCTCCAAGGAAAAGGCCTTGCGCAACCTGGCGCTGCGCACCGGCGTGGAAGACGTCGACGCGCTGGTAGCGATGTTGATCCAGTCGGAGCGTTTCGGCACCAGCATCGCCGATTCGCTGCGCGTGCAATCGGACCTGTTGCGCACCAAGCGTCGCCAGCGCGCCGAGGAACAGGCGGCAAAAATAGCGCTGAAGCTGCTGTTTCCGCTGATATTTTTCATCTTCCCATCCTTGCTGGTCGTGCTGATGGGGCCGGCATTCATTCAGATTTACCGCGTGCTGTTGCCCACCTTTAGCGGCGCCAATTGAGAAGGAAAACCATCATGTGCAAACTCCGTCCGATCGTCGCTTCCGTCCTGGGCGCCTGCCTGCTGCAGGCCTGCGGGACCGCGCCCACCAAACAGGCAATGGCGATGCAGCCGCTGCTGCGGATCAGCCACTCGTCCGACCAAAGCGCGGCAACCTACTACCAGCTCGGCAAATATCAGCAGGAACGCGGCCACCTCGATCTTGCCGTCGCCGCCTATACCCATTCGATCGCGCTCGCCGACCAGTCGCTGGAGCCGCGCAACGCTCTCGCTGCGATCCTCGCCCGGCAAGGCAGGCTTGACGAAGCGAAGTCCATGCTGCTGCAACTCGTTGCCGACTACCCGGCGGTCGCCCGCCCGTACAACAACCTCGGCTATGTCTACTATTTACAGGGCGATTTCGAGACAGCAATCACTACCCTGCAACGCGCACTGGTGCTGGATTCAGCCAGCGAGCAGGCACGCAATAATCTGAAACTGGCGCAGGCGGCAGTGGCGACCCAGGGCGAGCTTGCAAAAATTTCGCAGGCGCTTGCGGCGGCTGCGAGCGCGCCGAAAGATGGGTTATCCGACGCGACAACTGTGCATCGAATGCAAGCCGATGCTGTAACGGAAAACGCGCTGTTGCCGCCACAAAAACAGACCGGCCCCGAACCGGGAACAGCGGCTGCCGCTTTCGCCATCGTTGCGCCGCCGGTATACGAGCGCACGATGCCGCAAACCCGCATGGAGCTGGTGCAAGTCATGCCCAACGTCTATCAACTGCAACCGAAGAGCGCCATTGCGCCGCTCATCGCGCAACGGCAGCTTGCGCCGGTGCCATTCACGCCTGCGGCTCCCGCGGTGCTTGTCGCGAGCGCTGCCAAAGTATCCAGAGTGGAAGTCGCCAACGGCAACGGCATCACCGGCATGGCCAAGCGGATAGGGCATCTGCTCGGTCAGCAGGGCATCGCAGTGAGTCGGCTGACCAATGAACTTCCATACACGCAGCAGACCACGAAAATACAGTATCGGGTTGGCTACGAGCAGGCAGCCGAGGCGTTGAAGAACGCACTGCAGGGCCATGCGGTGGTGGTACTCGCCAGTAATTTATCCGGCCGTTCCGATGTGCGACTGGTGCTGGGCAAAGACGCCGGCGCGACTATGGCCCTGATTGAAGGAACCGGCGCCGAGTCGCGTCTGGCATTGAACGCGAACTGATCGGGTCGCATCATTGCATGCGCATGCAGCACGCTTTCTAAACCTGCTTATGCACTCTCGGCATTGCGGGATGCACGGCGGCGTTCGTTGAATTGTCATCCGGAAGGTGGCTTCCAAGCCGGTGTTTGATGGCATACACGTACAGCTCAAGCCGATTGCTGACATCCAGCTTGTGGTACATCGAAGTCAAATGGTTGCGCAAGGTGTGCTCCGATATGAACAGTTTTTGCGCCAGCGTTTTATTCAACGCGCCGTTTCCTGCGACCACCATGTCGAGAATTTTTCTTTCCTTGGCGGTAAGCGTCGCTATTTTTTCCGCTTCGGGGTCGGGCTTGCTTGCTGCTATGGGATGCACGACGCCGCCGAACACCCTGCCGAGCATTTCATGGCCGATCCATATTTCGCCTTGATGCACTTTTTCGATCGCCTTCAGGACTATGTCCGCCGATGCGTCCTTGCACAACACACCGCGCGCGCCGCGAACAACCGCCAGATCCAGGGTCGCATGGTCACGCGCGCCGGTTAAAATCAATGCGCGCGATACGCCGTTCGCCAGGAGAGCGGGAAGAATATCGAGCGAACATTCTCCGCCAAGGTCGAGATCCAGCAAAATGACATCGGGGACCAGCTGGCCGACCAGCGCCAGTGCTTCGTCGCAACTGCCCGCCGTCCCGACTACCTCCATCCTTGCGCTTTCACCCTCGATCAATCTTGCCAATCCCCACAGCATCGTCTTGTGATCGTCGACCAGCATCACGCGTATCGTTTTTTCGGCCAGCATCATTTTTCCCCTTTTCAAGCCGGTATTTCGATGTGTACGGCTGTACCGCCGTTCTCCCCTTTCTCTACGTGCGCCGTCCCTCCCAGCGCGGCAGCCCGTTCCGCAATCGACCATGGCATGAACGGGGTTGGCTGCGCGTCCAGGCATTCATTTTCGATCTGGATATGGAGCCTGCCGTCTGCGCACCTGAGTTTGATGAAGCCGCGCCGCGCGCTGGTGTGTTTGCGGATATTGCTCAACCCCTCGTTGACCATCTGAAACACCTCCGCAGCCAGGCGATCGCTCATGTCCAGCCCGCCCTCCGTGCTGACCGCGATATCGATTCCGTAGAATTCCCTGGCTTGTGCCGCTTGCCGGCGCAGGGCCACCAGAAACACCGGTTCGCTTAGCCCCTGTCCGTTGTTAAACGTCCCGGCATAGCGGCGCAGATCGCCTACCACCTGCGTTGCCATGGCCGTTAATTTGTCGAGATCGTCGATCAGCGGATTATCGGCGGCAGCTTTATTGCGCACGGCGCTTAACCCGAGTTTCAAGCCTATGTAGGGCTGGATGGTGGTGTCATGCAGATCCCGCGCAATCTTTTGGCGCTCCCGCAAGGCAGCTTCCGAAGCCAGCCGGTCCAGAAGCTCGATGCTCTCAATGACCGGAAACGCCTGCGCTCCGATATGACTCAAAAACAGTGCATCGGCTTTGCTGAACCCGATTTTCGAGGAGACGACATACATGCGGCCCTCGCCTTTTCTCAGCGCCAAAGGCGCGCTGATAAAGGAACGTGCTTCGAGCAGCTCGGCCAGACTCTCGCCTGGTTCGCCCACGCGCTTGATCCATCTGACTTGTGCAGGGTCCAGCGTCCGGGTTCCTCCGGTGCGGGGCAGCGCCGGCAAGAGCGGGCTGTTGTAGACGGCGATCTGCTCCTGCGAAAAAGCCATGAGCGGCACCGCGGCTTCTGCGCTGATCGGCTCGGCAAAGATCGCTCTTCCTGCATGGTCTTCCATTGCAGTACGCAGCGACCACGTCGCGGCCTCAGTGTCCCACTTCACCAGAATGCAGCTGCTGGCCTTGAAAAACGTCCGCGTCTGTTCCAGGACAGAGGCGATGGTGCGATCAACTCCGAAGCGCGGATTCGACAACTGGCTGACATCGCGCAGCAATGCCAGCCGGCGCTTTTGCGCCACGTCGGATTCGCCCCAGTACGCGATCATGTAGCCGAGCGCAAGAATGAAGGTGGTGCGCAACAACAGCCGGGCGATTTCGGCTTCCGTCACGGATACCAGGCCGGTGACGACGAACAGCGCTGATGAAGCAAGGGTGACGCGCGCGCCTTCTTCGAAACCCCAGCGAAAAGACGCAGTGAGGATTGCGAAGAAGAAGAAGAGGAAAAAAAAGCTGTTGCTGCCGCCGGTGAAGAAAACGATGAGCGCATACCAGCCAACATCCAGCCAATGGATCAGCTTGCTTTGCAGGAACGGCCGTTCAAGCTGCGAAAGGATGTAAAGGACAACGCTGTGAAGGATATAACCGCAAAAAACGAGCCGGGCGAAACTGGTGGGCTCGTTGATGCCTTGAGGGTCGATAAAGACTGTTAATAAGGCCGAAGCGGAGAGCACAAGCCGCATCCTGCCGACCATTGTTGCGTCGGCGGCATCCCTTGCAAGCCGTGAGCTTATTTCGCTGTCATAGTTCACAACGTATCCAGCCATTTTTTATGTTTATTGAATTGTGTATATCACGCATCAAGGGCGGATTCAAGTGTCCAATATGCAACAATGTGTTATTCGACTGACTACTAGCTCAATTTCAATATCAACGCCGGTTTTTCGCCGTAGTCGTCATAGCGTTCGTTGATGGCGCCGACACAAAACTCAAGTTCTTCCATGATTTCCGGCGCCTGCTGGCGCAGTTGTTCGCTATGCGATACATCGATGGTCAGGGTTTCATTCGGCTTCAGACGAAATTTACTCATGCCGTCCTCGTCGCGCAAATAGCTCAGGCAATCAATCCAGGCGCTCATGTTGCGCCCATAAAAGTCGGGGAAGCCGAAGGCTTTTTGAGATTCGGTATGAAAGGCATCCCAATTGGTAAGGACGGCGCCGTCTAAGCGTACTGTTGGCATGGTGTCATTCTCGCTTTTTCATGGAAGAGGTGCGGTGTGGGGTTCGGTGATAAAACCGATTTTACCCACGTGTGCCTGGCGCCGTCGCTAAATCAACTTTGGTGATTTGTGTCTGCCAGGCAACTTTATTCCAGCCTTGCCGACAGTCTCCTAGACATTATTTGCCACAGAATAGAAAAAAGGAAGCGCATGCGCCTCCTTTTTTCAATCTCCTTCAGGTCAGCGTTGCGACCTGGCCGGATGGTTTAATACCCCGTGGCCGCGCCGGAAGGCCGACGGCCATCGTTGGCACCGTAATAAAAGCCGGGAAGCACCTTGCCCGACACGCCCGCATCGTTACCGGAACTGGCCGCGCTGGTCACGCCGGCCGCGCCGGGCAAACCTATCATGATCAGTTCGGCGGCGCCCCAAGGCGTTTGCTCGGTCATTTTGTAACCCATGTCATGCAAGATCTTCAAGGTGTCCGGCGACAGGCCGCGGGTTTCGTAGTACACCTCGTCCGGCAGCCACTGGTGATGGATGCGCGGGGCGTCTACCGCCTCTTGCGGCGCCATGCCATAGTCGATCACATTCAACGCCGTTTCCAGTGTAATGGTGATGATGCGTGAGCCGCCTGGGGATCCGAGCACCATGAAAGTCTTGCCATCCTTGGTCACCAGGGTCGGCGACATCGACGACAGCGGCCGCTTGCCCGGGGCGATGGAATTGGTGGCGCCTTGTACCAGGCCATACAGATTTTTCACGCCAATCTTGACGGTGAAGTCATCCATTTCATCATTCAGGAAGAAGCCGGTACCCGGCGCAATCACCACAGCGCCGAAGCGGCCGTTGACGGTATAGGTGGTGGACACTGCATTCCCGTTCTTGTCGACGATCGAATAGTGCGTGGTTTCCGGTTTTTCATGCGGCGCCATGCCCGGCTGGACTTCCGCCGAAGGGGTTGCCTTGTCGGCACTGATCTTTTCGCGGATCGACGCTGCGTAAGGTTTGCTCAACAGGCGCTCAAGCGGATTTTTCACGAATTCCGGATCGCCCAGAAACGTGTTGCGGTCCATGTAGGCATGACGCATGGCTTCGGTCATCACGTGGATCGAGGCGGCAGAATGAAAACCCAGCGCCTTCATGTCATAGCCTTCAAGCGTATTGAGGATCTGGCACATGGTGGCGCCGCCCGAGCTTGGCGGCGGTGCCGACACGAATACGTAACCGCGGTAATTGCACGACACCGGGGCGCTTTCGCTAATCTTGTAGTCGGCGAAATCCGCTGCGGTAATAATTCCGTGGCCGCTCTTGGAGGCACGTTCGACCGCCGCTGGAATCGCACCTTTATAGAAGGCGTCGGGGCCGTGGCGCGAGATGGCTTCCAGCGTTTTCGCCAGATCCTTTTGTACCAGCCGGTCGCCCGGCTGCAGCGGCGAGCCGTCGCGGCGCAAGAAGATTCTGGTGGCTTCCGGATCTTTTTTGAAACGCTCGATGGTAGTGTCGAGAATGTCGGTGTCGCCGCGATTGAGGATGAAGCCGTCGCGCGCCAGCTTGATCGCCGGTTGCATGACCTGGGCGCGGGTCAGCTTGCCGTATTTGCGCTGTGCGGTGTCGAGTCCGAGCACCGTGCCGGGTATGCCGACTGCCAGATAGCCGTACAGGCTGGCATCGCCTATGACCTTGCCGGACGCGTCGAGGTACATATTGGCGCTGGCTGCGGCCGGTGCTTTTTCACGGAAGTTGATAAAGGTATCGCGTCCGTCGGCCAGATGGATCGTCATGAATCCGCCGCCGCCGATATTCCCGCAGCACGGATTGACGACCGCTTGCGCATAGCCGACCGCGACTGCCGCATCGACTGCATTGCCGCCCATTTTCAGGATGTCCACGCCGACCTGCGATGCCAGATGCTGCGAGGTCACCACCATGCCGTTTTTGGCCTCGACCGCAGGCACACCAGCTGCGTGAAGATTGCCGATCAAGGCCAGCGCGAGCGCTGATGCGGCCAGCGGCTTTAACCAATTTTTCAAACGCATACATTTCCCCTTTTTATTCACTGTTGTAAGAGCTGTAGATGACGGGAGCCTGGGACTCTGGTCGGCAGGCCGGCAGCTACGCCATTGTAGCCAGCTGCGCCAGTGTTGTGTGTATGCAAGATGCTGAAGTGCAGGGGAGTGCGTAGGCATAGCCGGCATTGTTGCTGGAAAGCCACTATGGCTACGCCGTATGCGCGGAACACGACACGCTGCCGTGTCCGCTGGGAATAACTATCAGGCCATGAACTCAACCAGCAAGTCCTTGGCACTGATCACCGCCCCCGGTTTGACATGGATGTGGCCGACCGTCCCGTTGCGCTCGGCGCGGATCATGGTTTCCATCTTCATCGCTTCGATGGAGACCAGCGGATCGCCTTTTTCCACCTTCTGCCCGGGCTTGACCGCGACGGTGACCACCATGCCCGGCATCGGTGCGCCGACGTGTTTTGGATTACCATCCTCGGCGCGCAGGTGGGTGACGAGCTTGACGGCGCCGGCGCGATCGATGCGGATCAGGCGCGGCTGGCCGTTGAGTTCGAAGAACAGCTTGCTCTGGCCCTCGTCGGTCACTTCCGTCTGGCCTTGCAGGCGCACCACCAGCGTCTTGCCCTGATCGATGTCGATCGAGACTTCCTGCCCATCCTGCAAGCCATAGAAGAACACCGGCGTCGGCAGCACGCTGACGTTGCCGTAATGCCGCCGATGTTCGGCATAGTCCTTGAAGACTTTCGGATACATCAGGTAGGACGACAGCTCCTGCTCGCTGATGCTGCGCTCCACGGCTTTTTCGGCTTCGATGCGCGCCAGGTCCAGATCGACTGGCGGCAAATGCGCGCCGGGACGGCCGACCAGCGGCTGGCCGCCTTTCAGGACTTTCTGTTCCAGCGCTTTCGGAAAGCCGTCGGCCGGAAACCCGAGTTCGCCCTTGAACAATGAAATCACCGAGTCCGGAAACGCCACTTCCTTTTCCGGATTGCTGACATCGGCCGGGCTCAGGTCATTGGCCACCATGAACAAGGCCATGTCGCCCACCACCTTGGAGGTCGGCGTGACTTTGACGATGTCCCCGAACAGCTGGTTGACGTCGGCATACGCTTGCGAGACTTCGGTCCAGCGATGCGCCAGTCCCATTGCGCGCGCCTGTTCGCGCAGGTTGGTGTATTGGCCGCCCGGCATCTCGTGCCGGTACACGTCCGAGGTGCCGGAGCGGATGTCGGCTTCGAATGGCGCATACGCACGGCGTACGCCTTCCCAGTATTGGGAGATGCCAAACAGGGCGCCCGGGTCCAGTTGCGGATCGCGTTCGCTGCCGCGCAGGGCCGCCGCAATGGCCCCGAGGTTCGGTTGCGAGGTCAGGCCGCTCATCGCATCCATCGCCCCATCCACCACGTCGCAACCGGCTTCGATGGCTGCCAGCACGCTGGCGGCACCGATGCCGCTGGTGTCATGCGTATGGAAATGCAGCGGCAGGCCGACTTCTTCTTTTAGCGCCTTGACCAGCATCCGCGCCGCTTGCGGCTTGCAGATGCCGGCCATGTCCTTGATTGCCAGGAGGTTGACGCCGGCGCGCTCCAGTTCTTTCGCCATCGTCACGTAATACTTGAGGTCGTACTTGGCACGACTCGGATCCAGCAGATCGCCGCTGTAGCAGATCGCGCCTTCGCACAACGCCCCGGAGCTGCGCACGGCGTCAATGGCGACGCGCATGTTCTCGACCCAGTTGAGCGAGTCGAACACGCGGAACAGGTCGATCCCGCCCTTGGCGGCCTGTGCAACGAAGTGCTGGACCACGTTGTCGGCATAGTTGGTGTAGCCGACCGCGTTGGAGCCGCGCAGCAGCATCTGGAACAGGATGTTGGGCACGCGCTGACGGAGTTGCGCCAGACGCTCCCAGGGATCTTCCTTGAGGAAGCGCAGCGCCACGTCGAAGGTCGCGCCGCCCCAGCATTCCAGCGAGAACAGGTTCGGCAGGGTGCGCGCATAGGCCGGCGCGATCGCCAGCATGTCGGCCGTGCGCATGCGGGTGGCAAACAGCGACTGATGGGCGTCGCGCATGGTGGTGTCGGTCAGCAATACCTGCGGCTGCTCCTTCATCCATTGGGCAAACTTGTCCGGACCCAGTGCGATCAGCTTGTCGCGGCTGCCGGGCACGAGCGGGGCCAGCCGGTCGGTCTTCGGGATCAGCGGCGGCGGCAGAATGCCGCTGGGGCGGACCCGTCCCTTCATCTCCGGATTGCCGTTGACCGCCACCTCGCCGATGAAGCGCAAGATGCGGGTGGCACGGTCACGCCGTTTGGCGAACTGGAACAGTTCCGGCGTGCTATCGATGAAGCGGGTAATGCATTCGCCCGACTTGAACTGCGGGTGGTTGATGACATTCTCGAGGAACTGCAGGTTGGTCGAGACGCCGCGGATGCGGAATTCGCGCAAGGCGCGATCCATCCTGGAAATCGCCTCGTCGGACGTCGGTGCCCACGCGGTAACTTTGACCAGCAGCGAATCGTAGTACGGGGTGATGACCGCGCCGGAGTAGGCGGTGCCGCCATCGAGCCGGATGCCGAAACCCGAGGCGCTGCGATACGCGGTCAGGCGGCCGTAATCGGGGGTGAAATTGTTTTCCGGATCTTCGGTGGTGACGCGGCATTGCAGCGCGTGGCCGTTGAGGCGTATATCGGCCTGAGCGGGCACGCCTGCCGTCTGGTCGCCAATCACGGCGCCTTGCGTGATCCGGATCTGGGCCTTGACGATGTCGATCCCGGTCACCTGTTCGGTGACGGTATGTTCGACCTGGATGCGCGGATTGACTTCGATGAAGTAGAACTGGCCGGTGTCGGCATCCATCAGGAATTCGACGGTCCCGGCATGCGTGTAGTTGACGGCTCGGCCCAGGCGCAACGCGGCGTCACACAGCGCAGTGCGCGTGGTTTCGTCAAGATACGGCGCGGGAGCGCGTTCCACCACCTTCTGGTTGCGCCGTTGCACCGAGCAGTCGCGCTCGAACAGGTGCACCAGGTTGCCGTGGGTATCGCCCAGAATCTGGACTTCGACGTGGCGCGCGCGCCGCACCAGCTTCTCCAGATACATTTCATCGTTGCCGAACGCGGCCAGGGCCTCGCGCCGCGCCATTTCCAGCTGGCCGGGCAGTTCGGCGGCGCTTTCGATCACGCGCATGCCGCGTCCGCCGCCGCCCCAGCTGGCTTTCAGCATCAGCGGATAACCGACGGCGGCCGCCAGTTCTTGCGCGGCGTCAATATCATGCGGCAAGGCGGTCGTGGCCGGCATCACCGGCACCCCGGCGGCGACGGCGGCATTGCGCGCCGCGACTTTGTTGCCAAGGGTACGCATGACGGTCGGCGATGGACCGATAAAGGCGATGCCGTTGTTGGCGCAGGCTTCGGCGAATTCGGGGTTCTCGGACAAAAATCCGTAACCGGGATGAATCGCATCGACCTTGGCTTCCCTGGCGATGCGGATGATGTCGGCTATATCCAGATAGGCCGCGATCGGCTTCTTGCCTTCTCCCACCAGATAACTCTCGTCGGCCTTGAAACGGTGCAGGGCGAAACGGTCTTCGGCGGCATAGATGGCGACGGTGCGAATACCTAGTTCGGCAGCGGCGCGCATCACGCGGATGCAGATCTCGGATCGGTTGGCGACCAGCAGTTTGCGGATGGGACGTGGGTTAGGCAATGGAATAATCATGATAGAGGCGATGGCATGTTGAACAATCGGTGAGGTATCGGGACGAACTGTCCATCAGGATAAGCAGTTCGGGCAATGTGAAATTTGCTGATTCCGACCAGAATCTGGCCAGATCGGACGTTCCGCCAGCCATGTGCTAAACCATCGTAAACCGTTGCTGCCTCCCCGCGCAACAATGCTTGCCTATATCCACGCCCATAGCCAGTTCCAGAACCCGGGCAAGCGCACCGCTTGCGCGCCGTCACGGACGGTTCTTGCCAGGGCGGCGCGCTCCAGCTCGACTTTATCGTCGTAAAACGGCTTGGCTGCCGTCGGCAGCTGGACCGCGCGCGCGCAATCCATCAGGATTTGCAGATATTCCGCCATGTGATCGGCGGTGTAGCTATTGACATCGTGAAAAGTCACTACCACCGGGATATTTCCAGCGACCACCGGCAACTCGCCCGCGGCGATCCGCTCGCGCACGTCAGTCAACAGATGCAGCATGTTGGAACGTCTTCTCCAGCTGGCCTTGAAGCCATATATCTTGCCGTCATTCGCGCTCAGATCGGTCAGCAAAATGTGCATGCCATGCTGCTGGTAAGCGCCAAAAGTGCGCTGGTCGTAGTTCCAGAACGGGGGCCGCACCAGTTTCGGCGCGCCGCCCTGAATGGCGGTAATGTCGGCGATGCCATCGCTTAGCGATTGCTCGAAGATGTCGGGACTGAGGAAACGATGGTTGGCATGGCGTGGGGTGGCAGTATGAAAACCAAGCAAATGCCCTTCATCGGTTTCACGCCGCAATATGCTGCGCCCAAAGGCGGTCTCGCCAGCACCGGACGAACGGGTTTGCACAAAAAACAGGGCTTTGATGCCGGGTTCTTGCGGATTGTGCGCCAGCGTGTCCAGGATGGACAGTGTCGAATTGTCACTGTGTGGTCTGGCCGGGCCGTCGTCGAAGGTCAGCAGAAACCGGATGGGCGGCTGGGATTTCAAGCGCTCGGCAGTTTGAGGCGACATCGGCACCGGTTCGATAGCGCAACCTGCTGCACTGATCGTAACGACAATCACGATCAAACTGGAGATGATCTTTTTGATATGGCGTGATGCGGAAAACATGGCGTTTGATGAAACGGGTAGCGAGGGCATAGGGCGGCAGACAGGAGAAAAGTGGGCAGAGACGGCGCTAATGATACGTCCCCCGGCCCGCAGCATCAGCTGAAGTTACAAACAACTACAGTTGCGCGTACAGTAACCCTAGAAACGGCATATCAACGATTGAAAGATTGGGATATGGGTAACATCCTGAATGACATGCGTGCGGATTACATCATCATCGGCGGCGGCATTGCCGGTGCTTCGATTGCCTATTGGCTGGCGCCGTTCGGCAGCGTGATCGTGCTTGAGCGTGAGTCGCAGCCCGGATATCACAGCACCGGCCGTTCCGCGGCGCTGTATATGGAAAGCTACGGACCGCCTCAGGTGCGCGCACTGACGGCTGCCAGCCGCTGCTTCTTCGATCATCCGCCTGCCGGATTTTCCGAGCACCCGCTGCTGACGCCGCGCGGCGCGATGACATTCGCGCTGACGGGTCAGGCCGCCCAACTCAATACCCACGAAGCGATTGTACGATCGGCGTCCGCCAACGTTGAGCGCCTGGATGCCGACGAAGCGTGCCGCCGCGTGCCGGTGCTGCGCCGTTCCGAGGTGCTCGGCGCAGTGTACGAAGCCGATGCCGCCGATATCGACGTCGATGCGTTGCATCAGGGTTTTCTGCGCGGCATGCGTGCCGGCGGCGGAACCGTGATCTGTGACGCCGAAGTGCAAACGCTGACGCGCCCGGGCGACGTCTGGGATGTGGGCACGACGCGCGGCTGTTGCCATGCGCCGGTGCTGATCAATGCCGCCGGTGCGTGGGCCGACGTGATCGGCAAGATGGCGGGTGCCGATCCTATCGGCCTGGTGCCGAAACGCCGCTCGGCCTTCCTCTTCCAGCCGCCGGTGGCAATCGATACGTCGCGCTGGCCGCTGCTGATGTGCGTCGACGAGTCGTTCTACATCAAGCCGGAGGCCGGGATGCTGCTCGGTTCGCCGGCGAATGCCGATCCGGTCGAGCCGCAGGACGTGCAAGCCGAGGAACTGGACATCGCCATCGCGATTGACCGTATCGAGAGCATCACCACATTGAGCGTGCGGCGCCCCAGCCATGCCTGGGCCGGACTGAGTTCGTTCGTTGCCGACGGTGAATTCGTCGGTGGCTTCGATCCGCGTGTGCCGGGTTTGTTCTGGGCCGCCGCTCAGGGCGGGTATGGGATTCAGACCGCACCCGCAGCAGGTCAGGCCTATGCGGCCCTGCTGCGCGGCATTCCGCTGCCGGCACGCATCGTGGGTTTTGGCGTCGACGCGGCGGCGCTCAGCCCGGCCCGCTTTGCTTGACGCGGCGCGCCGTACAGCCATCGCGCTGCGCTGTCGGCGAACCCTGCCCTCCGCCGCTAATCTACTGGTCCGCGTGCAGCCGCTTCGCGCAGCTTGTCTTTTTTGCTCTTGCGCTTACCTTTGATGCCGCCGTTGGATGGTTCTGCCGACGTCATGGCTGCCGATGCGGCACCTGACGCGCCGGTTTCGACAGGTTCAAAGCCTGCGATCCGTTCGCGCGGGCACTGCAGCTGATGACGTTTTTCTATGAGACGGAAATGCGCTTCCGTGTCGGCGCTGATGAAACTGACGGCGACACCGGTTGCGCCGGCACGACCGGTGCGGCCGATGCGATGCGTGTAGTCAACCGCCGAGCGCGGCAGGTCGTAGTTCAACACGACAGGCAGTTGCGCAATATCGATGCCGCGCGCGGCGACATCGGTGGCCACCAGCACTTGCAGCTGACCGGCCTTGAAATCCGCCAATACCTGGCTGCGTGCGCCCTGGCTGATCTCGCCGTGGAACGCGGCGGCTTTGATGCCGGCCCGGTGCAGTTTTTCAGCCACGTGCTCGGCAGCGTATTTGGTAGCGACAAAAGCCAGCACCCGACTCCAGCCATTTTCTTTGAGCAGATGCACCAGCAGTTGGGTCCGGCGTTTCGGATCGACCGCGATCGCGCGCTGCAAAATGGCCGGCTGCTCCAGCGGCGCCGGCTGCACTGCAATGCGGGTCGGCATGTGCAGCATTTTGTTAGCAAGCGACTGCACTGCCGGCGGGAAAGTTGCCGAGAAAAATAAATTCTGGCGCAGCGTCGGCAGCAGCGCCAGAATTCGCCCGATCTCGTCGGCGAAGCCCAGGTCCAGCAAGCGATCTGCCTCGTCCAGCACCAGTATCGATAGCGTCGAAATGTTGAGTGCGTTATGGTCGAGCAAGTCCAGCAAGCGGCCGGGCGTGGTAACCACGATATCGGCCCCGCCGCGCAATTCCATCATTTGCGGGTTGATCGATACGCCGCCAAACAAAGCAGCAATCTTCAGCGGCCCTGGAATAAATTGCCCAAGGTTGCGTATCGCGTCGCCTACCTGCACCGCAAGTTCACGCGTCGGAACCAGAATCAGTGCGCGTACCCGGCGCGGCCGTTCGCTGCGCCCATCCTGCAATAGTTGCAAAATCGGCAAAGCAAATGCCGCCGTCTTGCCAGAGCCGGTTTGTGCCGAACCTAACACATCATTGCCGCGCAAAATCGCCGGAATGGCCGCTGCCTGAATCGGCGTTGGCGTCAGATAGCCCCTTTCGCCAACGGCACGCATGAGGGAGGGAGCTAGACCCAGTGAGGAAAATGGCATGAGGGGCCTTAATGATTCGATGGTGGTGAGACTGAAAAATGGCGATGCAGCGTGGTTCGACACTCATTAGATGCGCGATTGTCGCTTGAATTGAGCGTTTGAGTACAGCGTGCCAAAGTATACGGCAGGAGGCAGGCCGTTAAAAGCCATTCCGTTTCAGGGATTCATCCATCAATCCCGGCCAGATGACTTCCAGTTCCAGCCCTATCGACTTGGCCAGGCCGTCCAGATCCGGGAACAATGTCGCATTCGTGATGTTCATCCGATACAGCGCTCGCATCGCTTCCTGTCGAATCGATTGCGGCAAGACTATTTTTTTGATCAGCGTGCTTTCGAACGGATATTGGCTCAGTATTTCGTCCAGCGGTTTATCCAGCACGCCGGGCATGACGAAGGTGCCGGATTGGGCGACCAGCCGCTTGTCCATTTCAGACGGCTCGCCGATCCAGATTATTTCGTTGTCGTCCTGCAGGAAGTAGCGCTCGAAGTTCCCTTTTCTGCGCGGATCGATGGCTTCCCTGGTCAATTCAGGTTTTCCCTTGGGGGTGGCGTTGCCATCCCATAAAACCGGTGTATTCAAGGCAAAAACGGCGGCGTCCGTGACCGCTCTTTCCAGTGCAAAAAACGCAGCGACAAATGGTGATTTCGTAAAATCGAGGAGGCGCGTCGGGGCGCCGTGGTGCTGCATCAATCCCAGGCAGCGCAGGTCGTCGTCCAGCACCGTGGATTTATCCAGGTAATTGTGGGCTTTGCGGCGAAAGATGCGAATCGCCCGCTCTTCGCGCATGCGCCAGGTGGCCTTGTTGGGAATGAAGGCATCGAGATAGCGCGACAGCGAACTTTGCAGCGGCCATTCGGCATCTTGCTGGCCGCGGAACGCCCAACCGTCAAGTTCCGAGGTCAGGGAGACGAATTCATTCCAGCTTGAAATTGCGATTGGACTCATCGAGAGCTCTCCCGATTCAAAAGGGTATCCGGATTTGGCTGTACTTGAGTGATCATAGCTTGCTGAACTCCAGCAATGCGATCAGTGTGGATATGTCCGCCCCGTAGTTCTTCGGCGGGCGGGCGAGTGACCACTCGAACACCGGCAATTCGTATTACGGTTTCTTCTTGATCGCCTCACGGCCGGTGCCTCGGCGCAAACTTGAAGCGGCATCCATATCGGATTTTCTGAAGGTCGACAATGGACGTTGATGCCGCTGTTCGAGTCTCACGATGAGCCATCCCGGCAGCACGACGAGCGCAGCAAGGAGGAAAAGAAAGATATCGTTGTTCATGGTCTCACCCCACGGTTGTCGTTATTGGAGTTGCTCGGCATGAATTCGGCACGCATGGCGGCAACGAAGGTCTCGGCCTGCTATCAGCAGTGCGGCACGAGCCGCGTCGAACATGGCGTAGTAGGCGCGATTGCATGCGCCATCGGCGTCGCCCGTATCAAGTAGCACCCTGGCCGAGGCGGCTGCCTGCGCGGCCTTTGCCATTAAATCGTCCGCCTTCACAGTCGAACCCCTTCTTTGGCGATGTTGTGAAGCAAGGCTGGATTGGAGTAGTTCTCAGGGTGCTCCCATTCGTCGAGCCACACTGGCAGCGGCGAGATGTTGACGCCGGTTTCCAGCAGCACGTCGAAGGCGGCATCGGCCATTGCCAGCGCTGTTCTCAGAATCCTTTGATGTTCGCCCCGCAGCAGCACCGCGACATCGGCGTCGCTGTCCGGGCGGTGTGTGCCGCGCGCCCGGCTGCCATAGACAATCGCGCCGGCCAACTCGTAACGGTCGGCGATCAAGGCGAGGAAGCGGCGGACGGCTTCCTCGGTGTCATGGTCAATGTGATTCACGGGCAATTCCCACAATGAAATCCGGATTTATCATAGTTGAACAGAGTCGTATTAGCAACACGGAAATCCGGTTTTAGGCTCGTTGAACATTTGCCTGTTCCGGATGGGAAAAACACAGCCAAATCCGGATGCCCATTCAAGTTACGATTTCTTTACAAAATCACTATAACGCCGTCAATCCGCCTCGTTCCCATCGAAATGACTCATTTTTCGCAACAGATACATGATGGCAACCCGTTCCGCCGGATTGAGTCCGCCGTAAGTACGCTCCGAAATCAGGTGGGCGAACGGAATCGTTTGTTCGATTAACGCGTGTCCGGTCGGCGTCACCGTGACCAGCACCTTGCGCCGGTCCTGGGGATCGTGCGCGACGGCGATCAATTCGCGTAATTTCAGGCGCTCGACGATGCCCCGGATCGTGGCTTGATCAATTGCCGTCGGTTTGATGATGTCGCTTAACGAACACGGTTCGCGGTCGCGTACTGCACACAACACGACAAATTGCGCTGCGGTCAGCTGAGAGTCGGGGATGGTCTGCTGAAAAATGGCCACATGACGCTGGTATGCGCGCCGCAACAGATGGCCGACCTGTTCCGAGAAATCGTATTCCTCTGTCGGCACGTCAGGTTTTTTTAGAGGGTCGTTGGACACGAGATGAACCGATTGGACTTGAACACGGCAGTATAACGTGGCTTGAGATTGCCGCACAAATTGCGTCACGCGGGCGGCATGGCGCCGCCCGCGCATGCCAGTGCGCGCGTCAGCAGCAGTTCGCGCTCGCGGGTGTTGCGCGTGAGCGCCGCCGCGCGTTCGAATTCGACGCGGGCCTCGTCGAAGCGGCCGAGCTTGGCCAGCAGGTCGCCGCGCACGCTCGGCAACAGATGGTAGGCCTGGAGTGCCGGCTCCGCGTTCAGCGCATCGACCAGTTCGAGACCCGCGGCCGGGCCGAACGCCATCGCGATGGCGACCGCACGATTCAACTCCACCACGGGTGACGGCGCGAGTTGGGCGAGCGCGTCGTAGAGTGCCGCGATGCGGGCCCAGTCGGTGTCAGCGGCGGCACGCGCGCGCGCGTGACAGGCGGCGATCGCGGCCTGCAACGCGTACGGGCCGAAGGCGCCGCCAAGCTGCTCGGCGCGCGCTAGCGCGGCCAGACCGCGCCGGATCAGGAGCTGGTCCCAGCGCGCCCGGTTTTGATCCAGCAGCAGGATCGGCTGCCCCGCCGGGCCGATCCGCGCCCGTGTGCGCGAGGCCTGGATTTCCATCAGCGCGACGAGGCCGTGGACTTCCGGCTCCTGCGGCGTCAGCTCGGCCAGGATACGGCCGAGGCGCAACGCCTCTTCGCACAGCGCAGGGCGCATCCAGTCGCCACCGGCGGTGGCCGAATAGCCTTCGTTGAAGATCAGGTAGAGCACCTGGAGCACTGACGCCAGACGGCTGGCGCGCTGGTCTGCGCCGGGGATTTCGAACGGGACGCGGGCCTCGGCCAGGGTGCGCTTGGCCCGGACGATGCGCTGGGCCACGGTGGGCTCCGGCACCAGGTAGGCGCGGGCGATCTCATCGGTGGTCAGGCCGCCGAGCAGGCGTAGCGTGAGCGCCACCCGCGCCTCGGGCGAGAGCACCGGATGACAGGCGATGAACACCAGACGCAGCAGGTCGTCGCCGATGTCGTCGTCGATGTCATTGGCGAATGCAGCATCGAGATCCGGGGCGGCGGCCTCCAGCTGCGCCTCGATCTCACGCGTGAGTTCTGCTTCCTTGCAGCGGTGCAGCTTGCTTTGGCGGAGCAAGTCGAGCGCACGATTCCTGGCCACGGTCATCAGCCAGGCGCCCGGGTTGTCCGGAATGCCGGACTGCGGCCAGCGCTCGATAGCGCTGACCAGCGCATCTTGCGCGAGCTCCTCGGCCAGACCGACATCGCGCAGCATACGCGCCAGCGCGCCGATGATCCTGGCGGATTCGATCCGCCAGACCGCCTCGATCACGCGATGGGTAGCGGACGTCGTCACGGCGAGCAATCAGCGATGTGCTTGCCTGAGTTCAGACGTGAACGCGGCGCCGCAGTCCTGCGCCTCAAGCACCTGGCGGATTTCGACCTCTGCCTCCGGGCCGAGCGGATACGGATAGTGCCTGGCCCATTCGATGGCCGCCTGTTTCGACTTCACCCGAATCAGCCAGAAGCCGGCGATCAATTCCTTGACCTCGGTGAACGGGCCGTCGATGACGGTCGGTTTGCCTCCCGAGAACTTGACCCGCGCTCCCTTGGCGCTCGGTTGCAATCCTTCGCCTGCCAGTATTACCCCGGCTTGCGCGCCTTCCTGGTTGTACTTGTCCATCGCGGCCAGCAGCTGGCGGTCGGGAATAACGTCCGCCTCGAAATTTCTGTCGGCCTTCAGCAGGACCATGAACCGGATCCCCTCCGGATTCTGGCTTGCGCCGGCGGCCGTTTCCGGCTCGTCGAATCCGGCCACGCCGCCGGAGCATCCGGTCTCGCGAATTTCGAGCTCGACCTCGCCGTTGCCGTCGACCAGCGGCCAGCGTTTGGCCCATTCGATCGCTTCCTGCTTTGACTTCACCTCGATGATCGAGAAACCGGCGACCAGCTCTTGCGGCGCGCTGAACGGCCCGTCGGTCACGCCAGGCTGAGCGCCGGGAAATGCGATGCGCGCCCCCCTGGCGCTGGGATGCAATTCCTCACTCGCACGCAGCACCCCGGCTTGCGCCAGTTCCTTGTGGTAGCGCGCCATCGCGTTCAACAGGTCTGCACTCGGGAGCACACCCGCCTCCGTGCTTGCGTCGGCCCGGCGCAGGATCATGAATCGCATTGCCATCTCTCCTTGTGGTTTCGGGTTTACTGCTGCTGTTGCTGTGCTGCCCGAGCGCGCAGATGCTCCTCCTGCTCCCTCAGTTCTGGCGTGAGCGCGGCCCCGAAATCCTCCGCTTCGAACACCTGGCGGATTTCAATTTCGGACTCCCCTGCCATTGGGTTGGGACAGCGCTTGACCCATTCGATCGCCTCTTCCTTCGACTTTACCTGGATCAGCCAGAAGCCGGCGACCAGCTCCTTGGTCTCGGCGAACGGGCCGTCAACCACGCTCCGCTGGCTGCCGGAGAACGTGACGCGCGCGCCCTTGGAACTGGGATGCAAGCCTTCGCCCGCGAGCAGTACGCCGGCCTTTACCAGTTCTTCGTTGTACTTCCCCATGTCGGTAAGCAGTTGCTCGCTCGGCATCACGCCGGCCTCTGAATCCTGGCTGGCTTTGACCAATAACATGAATCGCATGGTAATGACTCCTTAAGGTTGCGGTGTCCGACAGGTATCCGCAGATAGCTGTCGGACAGTCCACTCATTGTTTAGCCGCATGCTTTCTGCGCCGCCTGTTGCATTTCCTCCGGACTCACGTCGCGCACGTGCGTGGCGACCGACCACTGGTGACCAAACGGGTCTTCGAGTTTGCCGTAACGATCGCCCCAGAACATATCCTCCAGCGGCATCGTGACCTTCGCGCCGGCAGCGACCGCACGTTCGAAGGTCGCGTCGGCATCGTCGACATACAGGTGGATCGTGACCGGCGAACCTTTCAGCGCTTTCGGTCCCAAGCACCCCCAGTCGGGAAATTCATCAACCAGCATGAGCGCCGAATCGCCGATGCGGATCTGCGCATGGATCAGTTTTCCCGGCGGACCCGGCATGCGTCCCGATTCCACCGCACCGAATGCCTTTTTGTAAAACTCAATGGCCTCGGCCGCGCCGGCACAAACCAGGTGCGGCGTCACTGTGCGCATTCCTTCTGGAACAGGTTTTACTTGTGACTTGATCATGGTGTTCTCCTTTTGGTTGGTGGTGCAGAGCCGGGCTTGCCCCGGGTAAATTCACGCTCTATCTACACGACGAACGAGCGTCGGCCAAATCGACAATGTCAGTAAACTTTTTTTTGGATATGCCTGTCATGGCAAGCGATTGCTTTTCCGCAAGCATCCGATCAGGCTTCAATCAATTGTATTTCCTGGTACGCCGGTCACTGAGGGCAACAGGCTGCTAGGATAATGAGCGTTTTCGCGAGGTGTGTCCAGAGCTCCGGAACCGGTGAATTTGCTCGCCGGCAAGCTAGCCAAAGGACGTCGGCTTGTATAGGATTGGCTGCGGACACCTATTGATCGGATCGCCAAAATGACCAAGCACCCCTCTCAGCGCTCCTCCGCCATCATCGATGCCATAAATAGCAATAACGCGGGCCGCGATGCCGAGCGTCTGGCGATGAAGTACGCCAAGATGGCGCAGAACGCCTTCATCTTCCTGCGCGGCAGCTGTCATTTATTCTACGGCGCGCTGCCGGACACAGCGCTGTTCCGCGCGGCGCCTCTGACCTGGTGTTGCGGCGATCTGCATTTCGAGAACTTCGGCAGCTACAAGGGCGACAATCGGCTGGTGTATTTCGACATCAATGACTACGATGAGGCCGCCCTGGCACCCGCCAGCTGGGACATGGTGCGCCTGCTGACCAGCATCCAGTGCGGGGCCGACGTCCTCCATGCGACCCGCGCCGAAGCGTTGGCCGTCAGTCAAAGCTGCCTGGATGCCTACCGCAGCGCGCTCGTCATCGGCAAGCCTCTCTGGGTTGAGCGGGAAACCTGCAGCGGACTCGTGAATGCGCTGTTGACGACCTTGCAAGGCCGCGAACGCGCCGCCTTCCTGGACAAGCGGACGATCCGCAAAGGCCAGCGGCGCAGGCTGATATTGGATGGCGACAAGGCGCTGCCAGCCTCTGATTCCCAGAAACAGACGGTCACCGAATTCATGGATCGCTTTGCCGCCACACAGCAGAACCCAAGGTTTTTCCAGGTACTCGACGTCGGCCGCCGCATCGCAGGCACCGGCAGCCTTGGCGTGGAACGCTTTGTGGTGCTGGTTGAGGGTAAGGGCTCCCCGGACGGCAACTATCTGCTTGACATCAAGGAAGCCAGGCCGTCGGCGCTGGCGCCCCACCTGGCCCGCCTTGGGATCCGGCAGCCGGCTTGGCCGGACGAGGCCAGCCGGGTGGTCACCGTTCAGAAACGGATGCAAGCGGTAGACCACGCATTTCTCCAGCCGGTGACACTCGCCGGACTGCCCTGCATCCTGAAAGGACTGCAACCCTCGGAAGACCGGGTGGCCATAGGCGAATGGGGCAAGAAACTGGACCGGCTCAAGGAGGTCGTGGCCACCATGGGGCGCAACCTGGCCTGGGATCAACTCCGCGCGTCCGGCCGCTCGGGGTCGGCCAGCGCTGACGCGCTGATTGACTTCGCCCAACGTGACGACTGGGTGCCGGAGATGCTGGATGCGGCGACGGCAATGACCGTGACGACGCAGCAGCAATGGAAAACCTTCACGGAGTGGCGCAGCAGCCATGCAGCGGCCGCCGACTGAACGCCCTAGGCCGGCCTGGCTCATGGACCGCGTGAAGTTTAACGAGATTGCAATCCCGCAGGGCGATGCCTATTATGAAACAACGCGGGATCGAAGGATTGCACCGGTCTTTAGCCGACGGGTAATAGCGATGGGCAGCGTGCGCGTAGATATTTCCGCGCGCGCGAAGCTCGGCCAAGAATCATCACTGACAAGAGGTGGTTGCGATGAAGCACATATTTCTGGTTCCAGCGTTGCTCTTGATGGCAATGACAGCGTTTGCCGAGGAGCCGACGTTGCTGAACCCGCAAGATCTGAAATGGGGCGCTGCGCCACCATCGGTCCCAAAGGGCGCGACGCTTGCGGTGTTGTATGGCGACCCCTCCAAAGAAGGCCCCTATGCGTTCCGCGTCAAGTTTCCTGCGGGGTATGTCGTGCCGCCGCACTTTCATACGAAGGACGAGAATTTGACCGTACTGTCAGGCGCGCTATATCTGGGGATGAGCGATACCGTGGACAAGAAATCGGCGCATGTGCTGAAGGTCGGCGGATTCCATCACATGCCGGGAAGCGTTCACCACTATGCATTCACGAAAACCGCGACGGTCGTACAAATTAACGGGGATGGTCCGTTCGACATCAACTATCTGAATCCGGCGGACGATCCACAGGCCAAGAAGTAGCGCAAGCACTTGGGCTCCGAGGAGTTGGATACATCAATTGCCATTCACCCCTAACGCATATTTGCGGCAGTGTTCCAGATAGCCGGCCTCGTGGCTGGCCATCAGCGGCACCACGCTGTTCCATAACCAACCGGGTGTGGCGAGCGTCTTGCTGCGGTTTAGCTTCAATTCATGGCGCCAGCTGTTACGGGTCCCGTTATCCATTTGCCTGGCGTGTGCGCAGCCAACCACGTAGGCCAGATAACGCGCCATACGAATCGCCTCTTCCGTGCTCAGCTGGCCGATCTCCAGTTTGAGGTCCTGCGGCAATAGCTCCCGAATGAATACGCCATGCTCCAGAAAACGTTGCGCGATCATGCGCTCGCCCAACGCCGGCGACATCTGGCGCGCGCCTTCCACCACACGCCTGGCGTTGTCGCGTGGCATGCTGACGTGCGGATAACGGGGAGCCGCTGCATGTACGGCTTGTTTGATGTCGATAAGGCAATTCTCGTCGCCGTCCACGCTTAACAACACAGCGTAGCGTAGCAGCCCCAGGGAACTGCAACCTTTGACCCAGTAGGCTGCATCCAATACCTCGACCTTGGCATCGTCATCGCGGGATTTCAGTGCAGTGACCAGCGCCAGCATTTCCCGCGTTTCACACAATGCCGCGATGCCGGTTTTCTCGGATCCTGACAGCGGCCAGAAATTCTTTCCCAGCGGAATTTTCGGCTGCGTATTGACAATCCGTTCCCTGGCGAGTTGTTTCCATGAGCGCTTGTCCGCGCCGCGCATGACGACCTTGACCAAATCGGGTTGCTGCATGGCGATGCGCTTTGCGCTGGTGCCGAGGGCCAGTTCGTAACCCTCCATCAGGTGTTCGAGCATCTGTGCGGTGACGACACCTGGCAGGTTCGAGCTGCGTGCGGCGGCGGCGAGCGACAGGCCGAGCCGGACCAGATCATGCGCAGGATTGCCGACCAGCGTCTGATCGAAGTCGCGTATCTGCACATCGATATGTCCATCGGCGTCGGCCAGCGGGCCGAGGTTGCCAAGGTGGCAGTCGCCGCAAATCCAGATCGCAGGCCCATGCGGCAGGGCATGACCGCGCTGGCTGTGCAGCCAGTCGTAATACCGGGCGGTGTTGCCACGTACATAGGCGTGCGGTGAACGCGCCATTTTCTGGTTGCGGCGTGCGAGCAGTATTGCCTGGCGCGCGTGGGGAGCGGGAATTTTCATGAATGGCAGTCCGATCGAAAAATCAAGCCGCACATGGGGGCTGCCGAGTTGCCTGACAGTGCTGACGCCATTATGCGGGCGTATTCAATAGATCGACAACGGCTTCCGTCAGCCAGTGTCCATATTACAAGCTGCGATACAGCGGACTGTTGAAACAGGCCTGTTGGCTGATTGGCCGAAAATCGGCCCACGCGGAAAAAATCGCGTGGGCCGGGGAGCCTTCCTTAGAACGGTTTGTTTGGCAAGAATTTGCCATTCAGCGTGATTACCGCGCGCGAACCGCCTTCCGGGTCTTCTTCTTTTTTCAGATCCAGCTTGAAGTTAATCGCGCTAATGATGCCATCGCCGAATTCTTCGTGCACCAGCGCCTTCAAGGTAGTGCCGTAGATCTGGATCATCTCGTAGAATCGGTAGATGGTCGGATCGGTTGGAATGCCGCCGGCGATACTGCCGCGCATTGGAATCGCTTGCAGCTGCGCTGCGTCTACGGCATCAAGCCCGAGGCGTGCGCACACGATGGCAGCGGCTTCCTTCGGCAACGCGTGCTGTCCCAATAGCGCAGCCGTGACATACGCAATACTGAGGCCGGTACCTGTGGAGAGCTCCTTCCAGGACAGGTCCTTCAGCGCCTTGGCGGCGATCACGCGGGCGCTGAGCGCAAGGCGGGGATCTTGATAAGCGTTGGATTGTTGCATGGTATTTTCCTTTTTCAGTGAGGGTGAGACGATCAAGCAGCCAGAACGGCCAAAGCGCTACGCGTAGCAATAGTGTGTGGAAATTCCGCCAATGAGACGAAGCGATTGCTCGCGCCATCCAGCGCCACAATGGCGCCTGTTTCAATGTCGTAGACCCAGCCATGCAGATTCAGCCGGCCTTGTTCCAACGCCAGCGCCACCGACGGATGGGTCTTGATATTCGCCAGTTGCGCAATGACGTTTTCGCGCACCATCGAACTCACGCGCGCCGCAGGAGAGATGTGGGTGCGCGCTGCATTGACTGCCTTGGCCGAGTCCGCGTGGCGCAACCAGCCGGCCACAGCGGGCATGTGATCCAGGCACTTGCAGCTGGCGATGGCCGTCATGGCGCCGCAATCCGAATGTCCGCAGACCACGATATCGGTGACGCCTAACGCGGCGACCGCATACTCGACCGAGGCGGTCACGCCGCCCGGCGCGGCGCTATAGGATGGGACGATGTTGCCCGCATTGCGAATCACAAAGATATCGCCCGGATCTTGCTGCGTCAGCAATTCAGGGACGACCCGACTGTCCGAACAGGTAATGAACAGCGCGCTCGGGCTCTGGGTGGTGGCAAGTTGTTTGAACAGGGCAGACATTCCCGGGAAAGCATTCTGCTGAAATTTCAAGACCCCTTCGACGATGGAATTCACGGCGTTTCTCCTTGTGTGATGAAGCAATGACGCCATGATGAAGCGATTCAGGTATTGGGTCCAAGACCGATATACAATCAACTCCATAATAAATACCTATAGTTATCAAGCATGCTATTACGCCATATCCGCTACCTTCTCGCCGTGGCAGAACATCGCAATTTCACGCGTGCCGCCGAAGCGCTCCATGTTTCGCAGCCAACCCTGTCGCAGCAGATCAGACAGCTGGAAGAGGGGCTTGGAGTGCAGTTACTGGATCGCACCGGCAGAGCGGTGCGCGCTACCGATGCCGGCGAGGCCTACATCGACTATGCGCGCAGGGCCTTGAGAGAGCTGGAAGCGGGCGAGCGCGCCATCCATGATGTGCGCGACCTGACGCGCGGCACGCTCCGTTTGGCAACGACGCCGACCTTTACGTCTTACCTGGTAGGACCGCTGATCGCGCGTTTCAACGCCCGCTATCCCGGTATCGCTCTCCACATCGTTGAAATGCCCCTGGATACCATCGAATCGGCACTGGCCGCGGACCAGGTCGATCTTGGTATTGCCTTCAGTAACGTGCGCTCTGCAGAGATAGATTGCCATCCCCTATTTGTTGAAAAGCTCAGCGTTGTGGTCGGCGTCGATCACCCGTTGGCGCAGCGTTCGGCAGCGATCACCCCCAGCGACCTGGAACGGGAACCGCTGGCGCTGTTAACCGCTGATTTTGCAACGCGGACCTATGTCGATGCGTATCTTCAGAAGCAGGGGATTTCCCCAAAAATCGTCATTGAAGCGAATACCATCAATGCGATTGTCGAGATTGTCCGTCGTGGCAGTCTTGCGACGATACTTCCCGATGCCATCACACGTGAAAACGCTGCGCTTCAGGAGGTCCGGCTAAGGCCCGCCTTACCGCATCGCACCGTTGCGCTGCTACGCCGGAAGGGCGCTTATCAAAGTGCGGCTTGCGTGGCCTTTGCCGCATTAGCTGAAAACATGACTGGCGCTGAGTGAGTCTGCCATGCGTCCGGTAGCTGGCCGTCACAGTCGTTCGCGCTCACCCCGCCGATGTTCCCATGGCATGGACGAGCCTATTTGAGGCTGCCGGACAGGAATTGTCGAAGGCGCTCGCTTTTGGGTTTGCCGAACACCTCGTCTGGTGAGCCGGATTCCTCGGTGCGTCCCTGATGCAAGAACAGCACCTGACTCGATACATTCCGTGCGAAGCGCATTTCGTGCGTCACGACGATCATCGTACGTCCCTCCTCAGCAAGTTTTTGCATCACCTTCAACACCTCGCCGACGAGTTCCGGGTCGAGCGCGGATGTCGGTTCGTCGAACAGCATCACTTCCGGATGCATCGCCAGGCCCCGCGCAATCGCGACCCGCTGCTGCTGGCCGCCTGACAGATGGGCCGGATACTTGCCCTCGATCTGCGGCGCAAGGCCGACTTTTTCCAGGTAGTTGCGCGCGCGCTCGATGGCTTCGGCGCGCGGCAGCTTCAGGACGTGAACGGGCGCCTCGATGATGTTTTCGAGCACGGTCAGGTGCGACCACAGGTTGAAATGCTGGAACACCATCGACAGTTTGCTGCGCACATGCCGCAACTGCTTCGGGTCGGCCGCCCGCAGATTGCCGCGTTTGTCGGCGACAGTGCACACCTCGTGACCGTCGACGATGATCTTGCCGGCGTTCGGCTGTTCGAGAAAATTGATGCAACGCAAAAAAGTGCTCTTGCCGGACCCGCTTGCGCCGATAATGCTGATGACGTCGCCGGCCTTTGCCGCGATCGACACGCCCTTCAGGACCGCATGGTCGCCGTAGCGTTTGTGCAGATCCTGCACGCATAACATGTTCATTTCGATTCCTTTTCATTTTTCATGTAGCGCCGGCGCGCAGCCGAATGCGGGTGCGCTGCCTCCTTACTTCATCGCACTCAATTTCCCTGCGGTTGCAAAAACACCAGCCAGCGCCGTTCAGCCCGCCGGAACGCCCACACCAATGCGAACGATACGGTGAGATACAAGAGCGCCGCCAGCCCGAACGCCTGGAACGGCTGATAGGTGGCGGAATTCACGTCGCGGGCGACCTTCAGCAGGTCGGGCACGGTGGCAGTGAAGGCGATGGTGGTTGCGTGCAGCATCAGGATCACCTCATTGCTGTAGCCCGGCAACGCCCGCCGCAGCGCCGATGGCAGGATGATGCGTCGATATTGCGTGAATTTCGACATGCCGAACGCGCGGGCCGCCTCGATCTCGCCGTATGCCGTGGCCCGGATCGCGCCTGCGAATATTTCGGTCGTGTACGCACAAGTATTTAGCGCGAACGCGAATACCGTGCAATGCATGCCATCGCGGAAAAAGCTGCTTAATATGTCGTGCGACCGCACGAAATCGAGGCTATACATGCCGGTATAGACCAGCAGTAACTGAACGTATAGCGGCGTGCCGCGTATCAGGTAAGAGAACAGCCACACCGGCCATGATACCCAGCGGTTCGACGACACGCGCGCCACTGCGAGCGGTAGGGCTAACACGAAGCCAATGGCAATCGACGCCACCAACAGCCACAGCGTGACAACGAGCCCCGCTAAGTGAAAGCCGTCCGAAAACAGGTAAGGCCTCCAGTATTCGCTGACGATATCCATCATAATTCGGCACTCCGCACGCCCATCGAATAACGACGTTCAAGCCACATCAGCAAGAGAGTCGATACGGTGGTCAACATGAGATAGATCAGCGCGACCAGCAGCACGAAGGTGAACATGTGAAACGAACTTTTCCCCGCGTCTTGCGCAGCCTTGACGACGTCGGCCAGGCCGATGATCGATACCACTGCCGTGGCCTTGACAAGTACCTGCCAGTTATTCCCGATGCCAGGTAGCGCGAAGCGCATCATCTGCGCGAACAGGATCCGGCGAAACACGGTGCTCTCGGACATCCCGTATGCGCGTCCGGCTTCGAGCTGGCCGCGTGGCACGGCCAGGAACGCGCCACGAAATGTCTCGGTAAAGTACGCGCCGTAGATGAAACCCAGCGTGGTGACGCCAGCGATGAACGGGTCGATATTCATCTGGGTCCAGTTCAGATAGTCGGTCAGACGGTTCAGCCAGATCTGGAGGCTATAGAACAGCAGCAGCATCAATACGAGATCGGGCACGCCGCGAATCAGCGTTGTATAGAGAGCCGCTGCATGGCGGGCGAAGCGGTTCGCAGACAGCTTTGCCAGCGCACCGCATAGCCCGATCAAAACCGCCACGGCAAGCGATGCCACGGCAAGCTTGACAGTCACCCATGTGCCCGCCACGATGAGCGAGCCATATCCTTCGAACAACATAAAATCCTCCTATTGAAGCGGCCCGCACACGTGTTAACTACTCGCGCAAGGGAGGGCAGCCGTTGTGTTACCGGCGATGATGCTACGGTCAACTTATTGCTAAGGTTGATCTTGAAGTTCTTCAAGATCACCGGTCCAGGCGACCTTGATGTCGAAGGCGTCCCCATGCCGGGCCTGTTCCGCTTCCGGGCCAATGAATCGTTCGACATGCACGGCCTCTGGCGGCCAGGCCCGGGTTGCCGCCAGGAAAGCGTCGATCATGCCTGCGGGGCCGCAGCAGTAGAGATGCGTGTTCGGTTCAGGCACCGCAAACCGGGCGACAAGATCCAGGTGGCCGCCGTGGCCAGACCCATACCAACGGTGCAGGACGCCATGTGCAGAGAGGGTTGACAGGACGCGATCAAAGGTCGCTGCTTCAGGCGCCCGTGCGCAATAGTTCAACTCGAAAGCCCGGCCCTCGCGACCCAGTGCATGGACCATCGGGATGAAGGGCGTGATACCGATGCCGCCTGCGACAAAGATGTGCTTATCCGTGTTACGGCTAAGTCCCAGGCCGCGTTGCGGATACGTCACGAGCAAACTGTCGCCGGCCAGAATCCGATCATGCAGGCAAACGGAACCGCCCAACCCCGCTTCCTTGCGCAAAACCGCGAACTCCCAAAGGCTGGTATCGAATGGATCGGAACACAGGGAATAAGGACGGCGCAGCCCGTTCGGCAAGACCACGAATATGTGATCGCCCGGGGCGAAGTCCGGAAATTCCGCGCGTTCTGCCGGTCGCAGGATAAAACGCTTGATGCGGTCGGTTTCGGCCACAATGGCCTCTACCCGGACCTTGATAAGAGTTTTCATGTCCATCGTCTTATTCCAATTCGATCACGTCGCCCGGGGTCCGCCATGCATTCAGTGGATAGAAACATCCACGTCGCCAAAATATTTCTTCGTCAGCCGATCATAGGTGCCGTCCGCCTTCAGGCGCTTCAGCGCCAGATTGAGCGCCGCGGTCAGGTCCTTGTCCTGCTTGCGCACGCCAATTCCCCGCCCGATGCCGAGTAGCGGATCTTTGACCGCCGGCCCGGCGAAGGCAAAGCCCTTGCCCCGCGCCTGCCTGATAAAGGCGTTGTCGGCGGATACAGCGTCTACGAATGTCGCATCCAGTCGGCCTGCAATCAGGTCGGCGTAGATCTGCTCCTGATCCTGGTAGGAAACCACCTCCACCCCGTGCCCGGCCCAGTCGTGCTTGGCGTATTCCTCATGGATCGAGCCGCCCAATACCCCGATCCGCCGGCCTTTCAGCGCGGCCGCGGTCGGTAGCAGTGCGCTGCCGGTCTTGGCGACCAGGCGGTTCGGCACAAGATAGAGCGGATCGGTGAAGTCCATCTGCGTCTTGCGCTTCTCGGTGATGCTGAGCGCTGAATTGACGGCATCGAACTTCTTGGCCTGCAGCGCCGGGATCAAGCCGTCGAACTCGTTCTCTACCCATACGCAGCGCGCCTTGAGCGCGGCACAGAGCGCGTTGCCCAGGTCGACGTCGAATCCCTGCAGTTCACCATTGGCCGTCTTGAACTCGTACGGCGGATACGTGGCCTCCAGGCCGAAGCGGATCGTCTTCCATTCCCCGGCCTGGGCCGGCACGACTACTCCGGCGAACACCCCGGCGAGTACCGACAGTGCCACCAGAACCTTCAGCTTGACTCTCATTTTTTTGCTCCTGTGAAATTTGTGGAAGTGAGAGGATTTTGTGGGAAAATTCCTCGGGAAAGAATCGTTGAATGTAAAAAATCACTTCATCGTTTCCTGAACTATCTATCCCATCGTTTCTGCCTCAAGGTCATTCCATGCCTGCGCCCTTCACCGACCTGAAACTGCTGAACATCTTCGTCAGCGTGGTGCGCCACCAGGGGTTTGCTGCCGCCCAGCAGGATCTGAACCTGTCCACCTCAGCCATCAGTACCTATATGTCGCAGCTGGAAGCCCAACTGGGGCTGACTTTGTGCAACCGCGGACGCGGCGGCTTCAGCCTGACCAGCAAGGGCCAGTTGTTCCATCAGGAGACGCTGAGACTACTGGGGGAGTTTGCGGGTTTTGAAGACTATGCCGCCGCATTGAAGGGGGAATTGCGCGGGAAACTCAACCTGGGCGTACTCGACTCAACGGTCAGCGACCCGGCGCTGCCTTTGGCATCGATCATCGGCGCATTCAGTCGCGAGTACCCCGCCGTGCATGTCCATTTGCAGGTACACGGCCCGCACGAGCTGCAGATGGGCGTTCTGGAAAACCGGCTCGACGTGGCGATTGGCGCCTTTCCGCACCGCATGAACGGCCTCGTTTATCGACCGCTATACCGCGAGCAGCACTGGTTGTATTGCAGTGACCTGCACCCCTTGTTTGACCTGAAGGATGCGCCAGTCGAACTCATCACGCAGCAACGCATGATCGGGCGTGGCTACTGGAGTCAGGCGGAACTGGCGCGACACGGCTTCAAGCACGCCGGCGCCACGGCCGAAAGCATGGAGGCGGAATTGATTCTGATTCTGTCTGGCAGCTATATCGGTTACCTGCCCGGACACTACGCGCAGAGCTGGGTCAATAGCCCGCGCTTGCAGGCATTGAGGCCCGAGACCTTTAGCTATCAAGCGCCGTTCTGTTTCGTTCAGCGCAGAGCGCGCTCCCGCGACCTGTTGATCCAGGCGTTTCTCGACTTGCTGCAAATTCAGATGGGGCAATCCGGTCAGAACCACCTCAAATAAGCGGGGCGGAAGCGACGGGAAAGATAGTTCATAAAACGATGAAGTGATTTTTTGCCTTCAGCGATTCTTTTGTTGGACATTTTCCAACAGAATCCTCTCTCAGCCACAAATTTTACGGGAGCGGAAAAATGAATTGCAGCATGAACCAGGCCAGTCCACTAACGGCAGAAGCAGACGAAAACTTCCTGATAAATAAACCTGAAAGCATGACATTGGAAGAGTGGAAAGCACGCTGCGAGTTGGCCGCGCTATATCGGCTGCTCGCTTATTTTCGCATGACAGATTTGATCGACACGCACATATCCCTGCGTTTGCCGAATGCGCCAGACATCTTCCTGATCAATCGCTATGGGGCTTTGTTCGAGCACATGCGGGCCAGCGACCTGGTCAAGGTAAATTATCAAGGAGAATTAATAGATGAGCACTATCCCGGGCATCGTATCAATGCGCCTGGTGTCGTCATTCACTCCGCCATTCATGCCGCACGAGAAGATCTTCACTGTGTGATTCACACCCATACTGCGGCCGGCATAGCAGTCTCAACTCAGAAAAGAGGACTGCAGCCTATTTGCCAGCATGCACTAAAATTTTATAAGCGCCTGGCTTACCATGATTATGCCGGCCTCATAGATGACGCGGCCGAGAGTGCCAGACTAGTGTCCTCTTTGGGCCAGCTAAACGCCATGATCCTGCGTAACCACGGCATCATCGTTGGCGGCAAGTCCCTGGCAGAAGCTTTTCAAAATATCTACATGCTTGAGCGGGCATGCCAAGCCCAGATGCAGATTCTTAGTACGGGCGAAGAGTTGATTTCCCCAATCCCGGAGATCTGCGAGCATGTCGCGCAGCAATTTGAAAAAGATGAGGAATTGGGAATTGTGCAGTTAACCTGGGAGGGGGCTTTAAAAATAGTCGAAGCTCAGCGCAAGCATTACTGTGCATGAGCCGGCCAGTCCGCGCACACATTTTCTTACACCTTGCGCAAAACTTGGCGGTCACTGAACGGCTCTAACGGTTACCGGAAAAAGAAGGAGACTGTTATGCGCACACTCATGTTCCTGGTCCTGGCCGCCATGCTTGCCGGCTGCGCGACCGAGGCCGAACGCTCCGCTCAGGCGCAACGCGATGTCGATCAAATGATGCGTGTTTATGGCCCGGCCTGTG
Source organism: Glaciimonas sp. OK215 (assembly GCF_057787885.1). Lineage (NCBI taxonomy): Bacteria > Pseudomonadati > Pseudomonadota > Betaproteobacteria > Burkholderiales > Oxalobacteraceae > Glaciimonas > Glaciimonas sp. OK215. Next base: position 5,695,415 of record NZ_CM173544.1, on the reverse strand, counting down.
ACCGGCTGGGATATAAAACCGAATCCAACCAGTGGCGCGATTGCGTGCTGCGTCTGGACACGAAAAACAACGTCGAACGCTACCCGACGACGACCTGTTTCGGGAATCACGGTTTCTTCCAGTGCTCGTCGTTTTGACGCGAGGCTTTTGTCAGAGGGGCTGACTCGGCCCGACAGCGGCATCCGGGTCAGTTTCCAAGTGGCCGCACACCACTAACATACGGCGCCGGATCACGCCAACGACGATGCGCTATGACATCTATTCCTTCACTTCCCACGCGGGATTCCAGGCGATTTCCCACAGGTGGCCGTCTACATCCTGGAAGTACCCGGAGTACCCGCCCCAGAAGCGCTCGTGCGCAGGGTCGGTGACGCGGGCGCCCGCTGTTTCTGCTTGCTGCATGACAGCATCGACTTCCTGTCTGGATTTGACGATGTGGCCGATACTGAATTCCGCCGGGCTCGGCGGACTCACCGGGATTTTTGCATCCTTGGCCAGCGCAATCTTCGGATACAGCGCCAGTATCAGATCGTCGTTCAGGTTGAAGAAGGCGACGGCGCCGTCCTCAAACTCGGTGCCGATGATTCCTTCCGTCGGCAAACCCAGACCGTCGCGGTAAAAGGCCAGCGACTTCTCCAGATCGCTGACGCCCAGCGTGATGATTTTGATGCGTGGATGCATGGCGACTCCTTTTGCCTGCGGGCCTGCAGGATGCAGCGTTAATCAAGTCAGGGCGCGGCCAGTGCCTGCATCACTTCCCTATCGTCGACTTGCGGAAACGTGCCGTAGAACTGTCCGACGGCCATGAAATTGTCGGGTGCGCACAGGCAGACCACGACGTCGGCCAGCGGCTTGATGACAGCCAGGGTTTCCGGTGGCGCGACCGGTATCGCGCAGATCAGTTTGGCGGGATTTTTTGCGCGCGTGGCATGCAAGGCGGCGATCATGGTGGCGCCGGTCGCCAGGCCGTCATCGATCACAATCGTGATCCGGCCGCCCGGATCGATCGGCTGTTTCAAGTGCGTGTATTGGACCCGCCTGCGCTGCAGAACTTCCAGTTGATGGCGTTTTTCCTGCGCAAGATAACTGCCGGTCGCATCCGGTATGTCCGCCGCGTAGGGCGCCAGGTAGGCCCAGCCGGTTTCATCGATGGCACCGATTGCAAATTCCGGATTAAACGGGTCGCTCAGCTTATGCACCAGAACCACATCGAGCTCTCCGCCCAACTGCCCGGCGATGATTCTTCCCATCGGCACCGCGCCCCGCGGTATCGCGAGAATCAAGGGATTGCGGCCACGGTAGCGCTGCAATGCTGCAGCGAGTGCAACTGCCGCCGTTGCGCGGTCGGTAAAACTGCATGGCGATTTCATTTTGCTTGGCATCCGGACGCTGCTGCTGATGGGATCTGTCTCAACGGTAATGCGGGGTTCCGATCATCATATTGTCAGCCTTCCGTCAGTGGCGCACAAGGTATTCGAAAGTATTGCCGCAAGGCAAGCAAAGGTCTGAAAAGTCATACTGAAATCAGCGTGTCTGTCCCGATTTCGGGACGCGCGAAGACCGTTGGCGCAATTTTCCTCCCATAAAATATTCGCTGACACAAGTACTTAGAAAGAATGCGCCCTGTTGCCTGCAGCGGGCATGTCCCTTGCTGTTAATTGTTCCGACCGCGCTGGATTGTCGATTAGTTTCTTGCTAGAAAACTAAGAAGATGGAGGCAAGTCATATTCTCGGAACAACCTGACAGGAGACACCATGCTGTATCAATTGCACGAACTGAGTCGTTCTTTTCTGAGACCATGGATACAAGCGGCAGAAATGTCCACCAGATTATTGACCAATTCGCTCTCGCCACTGGCGCACGCACCGTTTGCGCAGCGCATTGCGGCCGGGTACGAGTTGATGTACCGGCTTGGCAAGGATTACGAAAAACCGCGATTCGAGATTGACGCCGCCGTCGTCAACGGACAATCCGTAGCGATCGCCGAGGAGGTGGTTCTCAAAAAGCCTTTTTGTACCTTGGTTCACTTCAAAAAGGTCTTGAGCGATAGCGCGCCTGCCGCATTGCAACAGCCGAAAGTCTTGCTGGTGGCGCCGCTGTCCGGGCACCACGCCACGCTCTTGCGCGATACCGTGCGCGGTTTGCTGCCACACCACGATGTCTACATTACCGACTGGACCGACGCCCGGATGGTGCCCTTGTCCGACGGTGCGTTCCACTTGCACGACTATATTTACTATGTGCAGGATTTCATCCGCCTGCTCGGCCCCGACCTGCATGTGATCTCGGTCTGCCAGCCGACGGTGCCGGTGCTGGCGGCAATTTCCCTGATGGCCAGCGCCGGCGATCCGCAACTCCCCAAGACAATGACCATGATGGGCGGCCCGATCGACCCGCGCAAATCGCCGACCAAGGTGAACGACCTGGCGACGAAAAAACCGTATGCCTGGTTTGAGAACACCGTGATCTACGGCGTGCCGGGCAACTATCCGGGGCAGGGGCGCAAGGTCTATCCCGGCTTCCTGCAGCACGCCGGTTTCGTGGCGATGAACCCGGACCGGCATGCACAAAGCCACCGGGAATTTTATCAACACCTGGTGCAAGGCGATAACGAATCGGCCGCCGGGCACCGCAAGTTCTATGACGAATACAATGCCGTTCTCGATATGCCGGCCGAATATTATCTGGAAACCATCCAGACCGTGTTCCAGGAATACCGCCTGCCGAGCGGCACCTGGGAAGTGGGCGGCAAGCTGGTGCGTCCGCAGGACATCACCAGCGTTGCGCTGTTTACCGTCGAAGGCGAGCTGGACGACATCTCCGGCCCCGGCCAGACGCAAGCGGCGCACGCGCTGTGCAGCGGCATTCCGGACGCGATGAAACAGGATTTCGTGGCGCCGGATTGCGGCCATTTCGGCATTTTCTCCGGCCGTCGCTGGCGCGAAGTGATTTGTCCGAAAATTGGCGAGTTTATCCAGGCAAATTCCTGATTTTTGGCGGATGTTTGATTTCGTATTCAATAAGGGCGTGGAAGTAATCGCGCGGTGCTGGACTATGCATTATGCGAGCAATACAACATCATTTTTTCCCACTTGTTCACCCACCTGAAAGAAGTAAATCATGGCTATCAATAATGAATCCGTAAAAGAAGCGCGCAACAATCTGGCCGGTGGCCTGAATGCTGTTATCCAGGATGCTGAAAATTTGCTGGACACCACAGAGGATAACCGTGAAGGCCGCTACAAGCTGGCGCGCGAGAAATTGAAATCGACGTTGCAGACAGCCAGATCGGAACTGCCGAAAGTCACCCAAAAAGCGGTCGCAAAGAGTAAGTATGCAGCGCAGGTGACCGATGAATACGTCGGTGACAATCCATGGAAAGCAGTCAGCGTTGCGGCTGCTATCGGCTTGCTGGTAGGCGTAGTGATTGGCCGCAGCAAATAGTTTATCGACGAAAAACATAAAAAATGTAGGCTGGGATTGCATCCCAGCCTTCTATGATGAGGCATCCTACGCATTCCTGAGTCCGACCGGGTCCTGGCTTACCGTGTTATAAAAATGCGACAATGGCAAGAATTAAAATATTGGAAAGCATCGATGAAAATGCACGCCAGTAAATTTTCCGCGCCATTCTTGACGGTAGCTGTAGTCGCAGGCCTGGGCCTCACTGGATGCGGGACAGTCCGCAATGACAATCCTCTCCCGCCAATTCAAACAGCCATGACCTGCGACCAGTTGAACGGCATGGCGATTCCCGCCGCATCAATTGGCTTACCGACCACTGGAGCCTCAGTTACCGGCACACAAGTCATTCCCGCGAGCGGAACAGAGTCTTCAGCAATCGGCGAATATTGCAAAGTGCTTGGCAATATCAATCCCGTTGACACAAAGGCGCCGAAAATCCAATTCCAGATAAACCTGCCTGCGAATTGGAACGGCAAGGCAATGATGTTTGGAGGCGGTGGATACAACGGAACGATTGCTCAAGGCATCGGTAACGTTCCAGCGGGCCCCACAGACAAGCAGGTGCCGCTCGGGCGCGGCTATGCGACCTTTGGCAGCGATTCCGGACATCAGGCCAATGCGAACGGTAGCCGCGATGGTACGTTCGGAGTGAATGAAGAGGCACTTAAAAACTTTTCGGGGGATGCCTTAAAGAAAACCCGCGACACAGCGATTGCAATTATCAAGACTCGCTATGCCAACACCGTTCAAAGAACCTATTTCGCTGGCGGATCTACAGGAGGCCGCGAAGCCTTGATTGTGGTGCAGAAATGGCCACAAGACTTTGATGGTGCAATCGTTCTGTATCCGGCCTGGAATGCCGCCACTTTGGATCTGCAATTCGGACGGATCACGCGACAACTCGCCCAGCCAGGCGCTTATCCTAACCGGGCCAAGCGCAAGGTGCTATACGATGCGGCCCTTGCTGCATGCGACATGCTCGATGGCGTAAGCGACGGCCTGATTAGCAACGCGAAAGCCTGCAACGAGCGCTTCAATCCTGCAACGGCAACCCTGAACGGCGTGCCAATACGCTGCGTCGATGGTACCGACACTGGCGATACCTGTCTTTCTGACGCGCAGATCGCATCTTTCAATGTTATCGATACTCCGCTTGTGCTGAATTACCCATTGGCTAGCGGCGAAACCACGTATCCGGGTTTCAATACCTGGGGTACGGATTTCGGCATTCCAGGGACTAGCCCGCTACAGCCAACTGTTCTCACCCTATCATTGGGCACGCAGCAGCCGGCAAACCCGATGCCGCCGATCACTGCAACTACCAGTCCTCCATACGGCAGCACCTTCTGGGACCAATGGATAAAGTATTTTGTGACGCGCAATCCCAATTTCAATTCCCTGGAACTGGATCCGCAGAACCCCGGCGCGTTGCAATCGCGGATTGTCGAACTGAGCGGCATCCAGGATATTAACCAAACCGACCTGTCGGCATTCCAGAACAAAGGCGGTAAGATCCTGATGGCGCATGGATCGCATGATGCGCTGGTAAGCACCAGAGCTACTGAGCAATACTACGATCGCGTCCGCAATACCATGGGTGCGGCCAAGGTTGCCAATTTCATGCGCTTCTATGAGATTCCGGGCTACGGCCATGTGGCAAGCAGTGTGTTCAATGCTGCTTGGGATTCGCTCACCACCCTTGAAAACTGGGTGGAAAAGGGAATCGTCCCACCGCAGCAGGTCGTAGCCGATACCGCTGGCGTACCGGGCCGTACACGTCCCTTATGCGATTACCCAGGATGGCCCAAGTACAAAGGCTCAGGCAACATCAACCTGGCGCAAAGTTATACCTGCGCCTCGCGATAACACCGTCGAACGCAGGTATGCCGAACCAGCGCTCTCAAGCCGCGGTGCCGAAGCTCATCGGTGAGTTCGACAGTTCGCGGCTAATAAAGGAACACAGCTCTTTGACAACCGGCTTGGTGTTGGCCGACGACCGGTACAGGCGCACTTCGAGGTTGGTAGCCCACTCGGCGGGGCCGGCCATCACCAGCCGGCCTTCCCGCACCTCGTCGATGACGCAGCTCTCGGGCAGCCAGCCGACGCCGTGGCCGGCCACCACCATCGCCTTCAGCGCTTCGGACATGTGGGTCTCGAAGCTGCGCCGCAGGTTGTAGGGTACAGGCGAGTTGAGCAGCATCATTTCGACCACATTGCCCAGGAATGCACCGGACGAATAGGCCATCAGCGGCAAGGGATCGGCGCGCGTGCCGGGCAGGCGAAAGATCGGGAGACCCTGCTTGTCCGGTGCCGAGAACGGCAGGATGCGCTCGACGCCCAGCAACAGGAAAGGAAAGCGGTTGGTGTCGAGGAGAATCGGCAATTGTTGATGGTGATAGGCCAGCAGGATGTCGCAGTCGTCATCGACCAGTTGCTGGACGCCTTCCGGCACATTCACGGCGAGTACGCGCGCGGTCAGGGGACCGAAGCCGTCTTGCAAACGTTTCAGCCAGTTCGGGAAGAAGGTGAACACCAGCGTGTGGGCGACCGCGAACTGGACCACCTTGGTAGCGTCGGCCAGCGGCTGATGGCCGTTGAGCAGTGTGCGCGCCGCATACACGTCGCGCAGCAGATCGGCGGCGAGTTTGCGGAACAGCCAGCCGGCCGACGTCAGGGTCAGCGGATGCACGCTGCGATCCACCAGGCTCATGCCCAGCCATTCCTCCAGCGCCATGATGCGGCGGCTGAACGCCGACTGGGTGATGTGACGGTCCGCCGCAGCGCGGGAAAAGCTGCGCGTCTCCGCCAGACACAGAAAATCTTCAAGCCATTTGGTTTCCATAGGACGGTCGGATCAGCATTAAAAGTACGCGTGGTGTATGGCACATAGTACACCCGCCCGGTGCTGCGACAGGTCTCGAAACCCCGTCGCGTTATGCAAAATTCGGGGCGCGTTATTCCGAATTCGCAACATGCAATCTATCGACCGCGATGGGTATGCTCAAACCGTGTGCCGTTATGACAAAACCGCATCCCGTTCGCGCTGCCAGAAGTTGTTCTATACGCTCGTACTCATCCCCTCCCTTACCTTGCACAAGGAAAATGACGATGACTACCGGACTATTCAGAACCGAACACGATCTTCTGGGCGATCGCGAAGTCCCTGCCGATGTCTACTACGGCGTGCACACTTTGCGCGCCCTGGAGAACTTCCCGATCACCGGCACGCCGATCTCGATCTACCCCGAACTGATCAAGGCGCTGGCTTGCATCAAGCAGGCCGCAGCGCGCGCCAATCAAGAGCTCGGACTGCTCGACGAGGTGCGTTGCGACGCCATCGTCATGGCCTGTGCGGAGCTGCTCGACGGCAAGCTGCACGACCAGTTCGTGGTCGACGTGATCCAGGGCGGCGCCGGCACCTCCACCAACATGAACGCCAACGAGGTGATCGCCAACCGCGCCCTGGAACTGCTGGGACACAAGAAGGGCCTGTATCAACACCTGCATCCGAACGAGCAGGTCAACATCGGCCAGAGCACGAACGACGTCTATCCCTCCGCCCTGAAGATCGCCACCTGGTTCGGCATCCTGGGTTTGGTGGATGCGATGGCTGTGTTGCGGGGCGCATTCGAAGCCAAGGCGGAAGAGTTCAAGGACGTGCTCAAGATGGGCCGCACGCAGTTGCAGGATGCGGTGCCGATGACGCTTGGCCAGGAATTCAGCACCTACGCGGTGATGCTCGGCGAAGACGAGGAACGGCTGCGCGAGGCCGCCCTGCTGATCTGCGAGATCAACATGGGCGCCACCGCCATCGGCACCGGGATTACCGCGCATCCCGATTACGCGCCGCTGATCCTGAAGCGCCTCAAGGAGATCACCGGCATTCCGCTGGTCACCGCGCCCAACCTGATCGAAGCGACCCAGGATTGCGGCGCTTTCGTACAACTGTCCGGCGTGCTCAAGCGGGTCGCGATCAAACTCTCGAAGACCTGCAACGATTTGCGGCTGCTGTCCAGCGGTCCGCGTGCCGGCTTCGGCGAGATCAACCTGCCCGCCATGCAGGCCGGCTCCAGCATCATGCCGGGCAAGGTCAACCCGGTCATTCCGGAGGTGGTGAACCAGATTGCGTTCGAGGTCATCGGCAACGACATCACCGTCAGCTTCGCGGCCGAGGCCGGGCAACTGCAGCTCAACGCCTTTGAGCCGATCATCGCGCACAGCCTGTTCAAGAGCGTGAGCCATCTGCGCAACGGTTGCCTGACCCTGGCCGAGCGCTGCGTCAAGGGCATCACCGCCAACAAGGAGCACCTGCGCGCCTCGGTAGAAAACTCGATCGGCATTGTGACCGCACTCAACCCGTACATCGGCTACGCCAACGCGACAGCGGTGGCGCAGGAGGCGCACTCCAGCGGCGGCAGCGTCTATGAAATCGTGCTGAGCAAGGGCTTGCTGTCCAGGCTGCAGCTTGACGCAATCCTCAAGCCGGAAGTGCTGACCCGTCCTGCGCCTCTGAATCTGGTGTAATTTTTCAGCGGCGCAGCAAAGAAAATAGACCAGGCTGCAGCCTGGCGAGACTCCCGATCAGAGGCGCTCAAGCGCCCCGGGTTTCTGAATCCGAAGCACTCAGGAGACAAAACATCATGAAAAAAAATAGACTCACCACCTGGATCCTCCTCGCGATGGTCATGGGTATTATCGTCGGCTACCTCTGCAACCTCAGCGCTGCGAACGCTGCGGCAGCGAAAGAAATCGCCGGTTACTTTTCGATCGTCACCGATGTGTTTTTGCGGCTGATCAAGATGATCATCGCGCCTTTGGTGTTCGGCACCTTGGTGTCGGGTATCGCGGGCATGAAAGACAGCAGCTCGGTCGGCCGTATCGGCATGCGGGCCTTGGGCTGGTTTGTGACCGCTTCCCTGATTTCCCTGGCCCTGGGCATGCTGTTTGTCAACGTCCTGCAGGTCGGCCATGCGCTCAACCTGCCGCTGCCGGAACTGGGCGCCGCCACCCAATTGAATACCAGCGGCTTTCATCTGAAAGACTTTGTCACGCACGTCTTCCCGAGCAGTTTCGTCGACGCCATGGCGAAAAACGAAATCTTGCAGATCCTGGTGTTCTCGCTGTTTTTCGGCTTTGGCCTGGCATCCCTCAAAGGCGAAACCGCAAAAACACTGACCACGGCCATCGACGGCCTGGTGCACGTCATGTTGAAGGTCACGGATGCCGTGATGCGCTTTGCGCCGGTCGGCGTATTTGCCGCCATCGCCGCCGTCATTACGGTGCAGGGTTTTGGCGTACTCACGACTTACGCCAAGTTCCTGGGCGGATTTTATGCAGGACTCGCCACGCTGTGGGCGGTGCTGATCGGCGTCGGCTATCTGTTCCTGGGCGGCTCGGTCTTCACCTTGCTCAAGCTGCTCAAGGAGCCGATCATGCTGGCTTTTTCAACCGCCAGCAGCGAAGCCGCCTATCCGAAGACGATGGAGCAGCTGGAAAAATTCGGCGTGGATAACAAGATCACCGGGTTTGTGCTGCCGCTGGGCTACTCATTCAATCTCGACGGCTCGATGATGTACCAGGCATTTGCCGCATTGTTCGTCGCCCAGGCCTACAACATCGACATGTCGTTTGCGCAGCAAATCACCATGCTGCTGGTATTGATGGTGAGCAGCAAGGGCATGGCCGGGGTCCCGCGCGGTTCATTGGTCGTGGTCGCCGCCATCCTGCCGATGTTTCACCTGCCGGAAGCCGGCATCCTGCTGATCCTCGGGATCGATCAATTCCTCGACATGGGGCGCACGGCGACCAACGTGGTCGGCAACGGCCTCGCCACCGCGGTAGTGGCCAAGTGGGAGGGAGGATTGGGCGCGACGCGCATTGCCGATCAGGATGGCATGCCGGAGGCCCCCGCGCTTCAGGTGCGGATGCGCTAGCCAAGGAGCGGCTGCGGCTGCGTCGGCGAAAGCCCTCCCGTTCAGTCTTGGGCTTGCCTGTGAAACCGGGCCCGCCGACCTCGGGATGGCATCGTTGCGCCCGGTACGACCTGCGCCGCGCCAGTCTTTCATTCCATCGTTCCACTTATGCATGACCGTATCGAACACGACCCGCCGGGCCATGTTCGATGCGCCCTGGCACGCGGCCGTATGCGACGCCGAATACCAAAACCAAGAAGGAGACAAGATGAACATGCATGACGACCTCGATGCAATCGAGACCGGCGAATGGATGGATGCCCTGAGCGCCGTGCACCAGCACCGCGGCACGGAACGCACCAATTGCCTGGTCAACTCCCTGGTCGACCAGGCGCGGCGCGAAGGCGTCTACGTGCCGCACACGTTGACCACGGCCTACAAGAACACCATCGCGCCCGAGGACGAGGAAAAGTCGCCCGGCGACCGCGACATCGAGCACCGGCTGCGCTCGATCATTCGCTGGAACGCGATGGCGATCATCCTGCGCGCCAACAAGGATTCCTCCGAACTCGGCGGCCACATTGCCAGCTTCCAGTCTGCGGCGACGCTCTACGACATCGGCTTCGGCCATTTCTGGCACGCACCGACCGAGCAGCATGGCGGCGACCTGATCTATATCCAGGGCCATTGCTCGCCCGGCATCTATGCCCGCGCCTTCGTCGAAGGCCGGCTGACGGAGCAGCAACTGCTGGGTTACCGCCAGGAAACCGAGGGCAAAGGCCTGCCGTCCTACCCGCATCCCTGGCTGATGCCCGACTTCTGGCAGTTCCCCACGGTCTCGATGGGCCTCGGGCCGTTGATGGCGATCTACCAGGCGCGCTTCCTGAAATACCTGCAAGGCCGCGGCCTGGCCGACACCGGGCCGCGCAAGGTCTGGGCCTTCATGGGCGACGGCGAGATGGACGAGCCGGAGTCCCTCGGCGCGATCTCGCTGGCCGGGCGCGAGCGCCTGGACAATCTGATCTTCGTCATCAACTGCAACCTGCAGCGTCTGGACGGCCCGGTACGCGGCAACGGCAAGATCGTGCAGGAACTGGAGTCGGTATTCCGCGGCGCCGGCTGGAACGTCATCAAGGTCCTGTGGGGCGGCGGCTGGGACAAATTGCTGGCCAAGGATAAGAGCGGCCTGCTGCTCAAGCGCATGGAAGAGTGCGTCGACGGCGAGTACCAGGACTTCAAGAGCAAGAGCGGCGCTTATGTGCGCGAGCATTTCTTCGGCAAATACGAAGAACTCAAGACCTTGGTCGCCGACATGAGCGACGACGAGATCTGGGGCCTGACGCGCGGCGGCCATGATCCGGAGAAGGTGTTCGCGGCCTATGCAGCGGCCGTCAAGCACACCGGCGGGCCGACCTTGATCCTGCCCAAGACGGTCAAGGGCTACGGCATGGGCGAATCCGGCGAAGGCCAGATGATTGCCCATCAGGCCAAGAAAATGACGCAGGACGCGTTGCGCGGCTTCCGCGACCGCTTCCAGATCCCGGTGGCCGACGAGGATCTGGCCAAGGTGCCCTTCGTCAAGCTGGCCGAGGACAGCCCCGAGATGCAGTACCTGCGCGCGCACCGCGAGGCGCTGGGCGGTTACCTGCCGCAGCGCCGCCGCACGTCGGCCGCGCTCCCGATCCCGCCGCTGGAGACCTTCCAGCGCTTGCTGGAGAACACCGGCGAACGCGAGATATCGACGACGATGGCCTTCGTGCAGATGCTGGGCACGCTGGTGCGCGACAAGGTCATCGGCAAGCATGTGGTGCCCATCGTCCCCGACGAGTCGCGGACCTTCGGCATGGAGGGCATGTTCCGGCAGCTCGGCATCTACTCGTCGGTCGGTCAGCTCTACAAGCCGCAGGACGCCGATCAGTTGATGTATTACCGCGAATCGAAAGACGGGCAGGTGCTGCAGGAGGGCATCAACGAAGGCGGTGCGATGTCGAGCTGGATCGTCGCGGCGACCTCGTACAGCACCAACAACGTGCCGATGATTCCGTTCTACATCTACTACTCGATGTTCGGCTTGCAGCGGGTCGGCGATCTGGCCTGGCTGGCGGGCGACATTCGCGCCCGCGGCTTCTTGCTGGGCGGCACCGCCGGGCGCACCACGCTCAACGGCGAGGGCCTGCAGCACGAAGACGGCCACAGCCACATCATCGCCGCCACCATTCCAAACTGCATTTCCTACGACCCCACATTCGCCTACGAGGTGGTGACCATCGTGCGCGAGGGCATGCGCCGGATGGTCGAGCAGCAAGAGGATGTCTTTTATTACATTACCCTGATGAACGAGAATTACCCGCACCCCGGCCTGGCCGAGGCTGCGGAGGCGGGAGGGGCCGAAGCCGGCATCCTCAAAGGCCTGTACAAGCTCAAGGACGGCGGCCAGAGCCAAGGTCTGCGGGTGCAACTGATGGGCAGCGGCACCATCCTGCGCGAAGTGATCGCCGCCGCCGACCTGCTGCAGGCCGACTTCAACGTCAGCGCCGATATCTGGAGCGCCACCAGCTACAACGAACTGCGCCGCGACGGCATGGCGGCCGAGCGCTGGAACATGCTGCATCCGACCGAACCGCGCCGCCAGAGCTGGGTCGAGACCTGTCTCGACGGCAACGCCGGCCCGGTCATCGCGTCCACCGACTACATGCGCAACTACGCCGACCAGGTGCGCGAATACGTGCAGGCCGCCAACCGCCGTTACGTCGTGCTGGGCACCGACGGCTTCGGCCGCAGCGACTACCGCGTCAAGCTGCGCCGCTTCTTCGAGATCGATCGCCATTACGTGGCCGTGGCCGCGTTGAAGGCGCTGGCCGACGACGGCGCCATCGCGCCGGCGGTGGTGGCCGAGGCCATCGCCAAGTATGGGCTCGATACCGAGCGCGCTGCACCGTGGACCGTTTGATATACAGGGAATAAACGAATATGAACCAAGCAATCGATATCGCAGTACCCGACATCGGGGACTTCAAGGACGTGCCGGTCATCGAGATATTTGTCAAGATCGGCGACACCGTAAAGGCCGAAGACCCGCTGGTCTCGCTCGAATCCGACAAGGCGACGATGGAGGTGCCGGCGCCGCGCGGCGGCGTCGTCAAAACCATCAGCGTCCAGCTCGGCGACAAGGTCGGCGAGGGCAGCGTCATCATGCAGTTCGAGGGCGCGGCCGCCAGCGCCGTTGCCGTCGCGAACGATGCCACCAAGCCCGCCATCGGCGCGCCACCCGCGCCGCCGAGTGCAGCGCCGGCCGCGCTGACAGCCAGCGGCATCGACCAGGCCGCCTTTGTGCTGGCCTACGCCGGGCCGGCGGTGCGCAAGCTGGCGCGCGAACTCGGCGTCGATCTCGGTAAGCTCAGCGGCAGCGGCGCGCATGGCCGCATCGTCCGGGCGGATGTCGAGGCCGTTGCCAACGGCGGCGGCGCTGCCGCCGTGGCGCTGGCCAAGGCGGCTCCGGGACCGGCCACCGGCGGCCCAGGGCTGGACCTGCTGCCCTGGCCCAAGGTCGACTTCGCCAAATTCGGGCCGGTCGAGCGCAAGGAGCTGTCGCGCATCAAGAAGATCTCCGGCGCCAACCTGCATCGCAACTGGGTCGTCATCCCGCATGTCACCACGCACGACGAAGCCGACATCACCGAGCTCGAACTGTTCCGGGTACAGATGAACAAGGAATTGGAAAAGTCCGGCGTCAAGATCAGCATGCTGCCGTTCATGCTGAAGGCGGCCGTCGCCGCGCTGAAGAAATTCCCCGAGTTCAACGCCAGCCTGGAGGGCGACAGCCTGGTGCTGAAGCAGTACTACCACATCGGCTTTGCCGCCGACACCCCCAACGGCCTGATGGTGCCGGTGATCCGCGACGTCGACCAAAAGACGGTGCCCGAGATCGCCATCGAGATGAACGCGCTGGCCAGGCTGGCCCGCGACGGCAAGCTCAAGCCCGATCAGATGTCGGGCGGCTGCTTCACGATCAGCTCGCTGGGCGGCATCGGCGGCATGTACTTCACCCCCATCATCAACGCGCCCGAGGTGGCGATCATGGGGGTCTGCAAGAGCTACTGGAAACAACACTCCAGCGATGGCAAGAACTGGGCCGCGCGCCTGACGCTGCCGCTATCGCTGTCCTGGGACCACCGCGTGATCGACGGCGCCGCCGCCGCACGCTTCAACGTCCATTTCGCCAACCTGCTCGCCGACATGCGGCGCGTTCTGTTCTGAGGATTTTGCTGTCATGGCCAATTTTGTAGAAGTGAAAGTTCCCGACATCGGCGACTTCAAGGAAGTCGCCGTCATCGAAGTGATGGTCAAGGCCGGAGAGACCATTGCCGTCGATACCGGATTGATCATGGTCGAGTCCGACAAGGCTTCGATGGAGATTCCATCGACCCATGCCGGCGTGGTCAGGGAGATCAAGGTCAAGGTCAACGACAAGGTCGGCGAGGGCTCGGTGATCCTGTTGCTCGAGGCGGACGGGACGGCGGCGCAGTCGTCGGCGCCGCCGCCCGCCGCCGTGCCTGCCCCGGCGGTGCCGGTTCCTAACGCCGCCGCTTACAGCGGCAAGGCCGATCTCGACTGCGAGATGCTGGTGCTGGGCGCCGGTCCGGGCGGCTATTCGGCGGCCTTCCGCAGCGCCGACCTCGGCATGCGGACGGTGCTGGTCGAACGCTATGCAACGCTCGGCGGCGTGTGCCTGAACGTGGGCTGCATCCCGTCCAAGGCGCTGCTGCATACCGCCTCGGTGATGGACGAAGTGGCCCATCTTCCCGACCACGGCATCAAATACGGCGCGCCCGAGATCGACATCGACCGGCTGCGCGCTTTCAAGGACGGCGTGATCAAGAAGCTCACCGGCGGTCTGGCCGGGATGGCCAAGGCGCGCAAGGTCGAGGTCGTGACCGGTGTCGGCAGCTTCCTCGATCCGCATCATCTCGAAGTCGCGGCGGCCGATGGCAGCAAGCGCGTAGTGAAGTTCGCCAAGGCCATCATCGCCGCCGGCAGCCAGTCGGTGCAGCTGCCCTTCATGCCCAAGGACGAGCGCGTCGTCGACTCCACCGGCGCGCTGCTGCTGAAGTCGATTCCCAAGCGCATGCTGGTGATCGGCGGCGGCATTATCGGGTTGGAGATGGCCACCGTCTATTCGACGCTGGGCACCCGCATCGACGTGGTGGAAATGCTCGACGGCCTGATGCAGGGCGCCGACCGCGACCTGGTCAAGGTCTGGGAAAAGAAGAATGCGCACCGCTTCGGCCATGTGATGCTCAAGACCAAAACCGTGGGCGCCAAGGCGACCAGGGCCGGCATCGAAGTCAGCTTCGAAGGCGAGAAAGCACCTTCGACCCCGCAGGTCTACGACCTGGTGCTGGTGGCGGTGGGCCGCAGCCCCAACGGCAACAAGATCGCTGCGGACAAGGCGGGCGTAGCAGTGACCGAGCGCGGCTTCATCCACGTCGACCGGCAGATGCGCACGAATGTGCCGCACATCCACGCCATCGGCGACATCGTCGGTCAGCCGATGCTGGCGCACAAGGCGGTGCACGAGGCCCATGTGGCCGCAGAGGCCGCCCACGGCGCGCCGGCCTTTTTCGACGCCAGGCAAATTCCATCGGTGGCCTACACCGACCCCGAAATCGCCTGGGCCGGCAAGACCGAGGAGCAGTGCAAGGCCGAAGGCATCCAGATCGGCAAGGCGGTATTTCCCTGGGCTGCTTCGGGGCGGGCGATCGCCAACGGCCGCGACGAGGGCTTCACCAAACTGCTGTTCGACAAAGCCACGCAGCGCATCGTCGGCGGCGGCATCGTCGGCACCCATGCCGGCGACCTGATCAGCGAGGTCTGCCTGGCCATCGAGATGGGCTGCGTGCCCGCCGACATTGGCAAGACCATCCACCCGCACCCGACGCTGGGCGAATCGATCGGGATGGCTGCCGAGGTCTTCGCAGGCCATTGCACCGACCTGCCGCCGCAGAAGAAGTAGGAACCGCGCCGCTTCCCATCCAGATCACCTCACGGAGAACACCATGTCAGACAAGTCAGACAACTTACGCGAAGCCGCACTCGACTATCACCGCTATCCCACGCCGGGCAAGATTGCCGTCATGCCTACCAAGCCCATGGCGACCCAGCGCGATCTGGCGCTGGCCTATTCCCCCGGCGTTGCCGAGGCCTGCATGGCCATCTTCGACGACCCGCGCGAAGCGGGCAACCTGACCTCGCGCAACAATCTGGTGGCGGTCATCACCAACGGTACGGCGGTGCTGGGCCTGGGCAATATCGGCCCGCTGGCGGGCAAGCCGGTGATGGAGGGGAAAGGGTGTCTGTTCAAGAAATTCGCCGGTATCGATGTGTTCGACATCGAGCTGGCGGAGAACGATCCCGACGCTCTGATCGACACCATCGCCCGCATGGAGCCGACCTTCGGCGGCATCAACCTTGAGGACATCAAGGCGCCCGAATGCTTCTACATCGAGAAGAAGCTGCGCGAGCGCATGAAGATCCCGGTCTTCCACGACGACCAGCACGGCACCGCCATCGTCGCCGCCGCGGCCATCCTGAACGCACTCAAGCACGTCGGCAAGGACATCGGCGCGGTCAGGCTGGTGGCGTCGGGTGCGGGGGCGGCGGCGCTGGCCTGCCTGGACCTGATCGTCAGCCTCGGGTTGCCGCTGCGCAACGTATTCGTGTGCGACAGCATCGGCGTGGTGTATGCGGGCCGCAAGGAGCAAATGGATCCGAACAAGGCGCGCTATGCACAGGACACCTCGGGGCGCAAGCTGGCCGATGTCATCGGCGACGCCGACATCTTTCTCGGCCTGTCGGCCGGGGGCGTGCTGAAACCCGAGATGGTCCAGCGCATGGCGCGCGACCCGATCATCCTGGCAATGGCCAATCCGACCCCGGAGATCCTGCCGGAGGAGGCGCTGGCCGTGCGTCCCGATGCGATCCTCGGCACCGGCCGCTCGGATTATCCGAACCAGGTCAACAACGTGCTGTGCTTCC
The DNA here is from genome assembly GCF_057787885.1 of Glaciimonas sp. OK215. Taxonomy (NCBI): domain Bacteria; kingdom Pseudomonadati; phylum Pseudomonadota; class Betaproteobacteria; order Burkholderiales; family Oxalobacteraceae; genus Glaciimonas; species Glaciimonas sp. OK215. The sequence goes on along the minus strand of NZ_CM173544.1, from coordinate 5,679,002 downwards.
CGTTTATTTTCCGCGGCGCGCTGGACGTAGGGGCCACCACGATCAACGAGGAAATGAAGCTGGCGGCCGTGCTCGCCATTGCCGCGCTGGCGCACGCCGAGATTCCCGAGGTGGTGGCGCAGGCCTATGGCGCTGCGGGCTTGCGCTTCGGCGCACAGTACCTGATTCCCAAGCCCTTCGATCCGCGCCTGATCGAGTTCGTCGCGCCCGCCGTGGCCAAGGCGGCGATGGACAGCGGCGTGGCCACGCGTCCGATCGACGATCTGGAAGCCTATCGCCAGCGCCTGAGCCAGTTCGTCTACCAGTCGGGCGGCGCGATGCAGCCGGTGTTTGCCGCGGCCAAGCGCGCGCCGAAACGCGTGGTCTACGCCGAGGGCGAAGACGAGCGCGTGCTGCGCGCCGCGCAGGTGGTGGTCGACGAGGGGATAGCGCGTCCGCTGCTGGTGGGACGCCCCGAGGTACTTGCCGAGCGCATCGCGCAGTTCGGTCTGCGCCTGCGACCCGGCGTCGATTGCGAACTGGTGGACCCGCTGGACCCCGCGCTCCACAGCGCCACCGCCGACGGGTATTATCAGCTGGCCCAGCGCCATGGCATATCGAAAGTGCAAGCGTACTCGCAGATACGCAGCCGCGGCACGCTATTGGGTGCGATGCTGGTGCAACAGGGCCGCGCCGACGCGATGCTGTGCGGCACGGTCGGGCGCTTCCTGGACCACCTCGGCCCCGTGCGCGACGTGATCGGACTGAAACCCGGCAGCCAAACCTTCGCCGCGATGCAGATGCTGATACTGCCCGGGCGTCAGTTATTCATTTGCGACACCCACGTCAATCTCGACCCCAGCGCGCAGCAGATCGCCGAGATCACGCTGATGGCGGCCGAAGAGGTGCGCCGTTTCGGCATCACGCCTAGCGTCGCGCTGCTGTCTCACTCAAGCTTCGGCAGCTCGGACGACCCGGCGGCGCTGAAGATGCGCGAAGCGCTGGCGCTGGTCAAGGCGCGCGACCCGAAGCTGGCGGTCGATGGCGAGATGCGCGGCGATGCGGCGCTGTCTTCGAGCATCCTCGCGCACGAACGCCCCGACTCGGGCCTGTCCGAAGAGGCCAACCTGCTGGTGATGCCGAACGTCGACGCCGCCAACATCTCCTACAACCTGCTGCGCATCGCGGCCGGCGGCGGCATCACGGTCGGCGGCATCCTGCTCGGCGCCGCCCGGGCGGTCCATATCCTCACACCCTCGGCCACGGTGCGGCGCATCGTCAACATGACAGCGTTGGCATCGGTCGATGCCGGCGCGCAGCGGCCCAAGGCATCGCATCATGACCGCTAACCTCTCCTCCCGGCACGGCGCTGCCACGACCGCGCCCAGTCCCGGCATGGATCGTGCGCATGCCCTGCGGCCACGCCATCCGGCGCCGGGCGACACGACGCAAGCTTCAGCCGACTGCGCCAGCGCGCCGCACCGCATCGTCATCGTCGGCGGTGGCGCGGGCGGGCTGGAACTGGCCACGCGGCTGGGCGACACGCTCGGCCGGAGCGGCAAGGCCGAGATCACGCTGATCGAGAAGACGCGTACCCACGTCTGGAAGCCAAAGCTGCACGAGATCGCTTCCGGCAGCATGGACATGAGCGCGCATGAGGTCGGTTACCTGGCGCAGTCGCACTGGCACCACTTCCGCTACCGCGTCGGCGAAATGGTGGGGCTGGACCGCGCACGGCGCGAAGTGCTGGTGGCGCCCCATCTCGATGACGAAGGCCGGCAGGTCACACCGCAACGCAGCTTCGGCTACGACACGCTGGTAATCGCCGTCGGCAGCCAGAGCAATGACTTCGGCACCGCAGGCGTGCGCGAACACGCGCTGAAGCTGGAGTCGCCCGCCGACGCGCTGCGTCTGCATTCGCGCATGGTCAATGCATGCATCCGTGCGCATGCGCAGGCCACGCCGCTACGCCCTGAACAGCTGCAGGTGGCCGTCATCGGCGCAGGCGCCACCGGGGTCGAGCTGGCGGCCGAACTGCACCGCACCACGCGCGAAGTGGTGGCCTTCGGCCTGGACCGCGTCGATGCCGAGAAAGATATCCGGATCTCGCTCATCGAAGCCGCGCCGCGCGTGCTGCCGGCCTTGCCGCCGCGCTTGTCGCACGCCACCGAACAGCTGCTGCGCAAGATCGGCGTCGAGGTGCATACCGACGCCAGGGTGGCGGCAGTGCAGGCGGACGGCGTGCGCCTGGCCGACGGCCGCCTGTTGCCGGCCGAACTGGTGGTGTGGGCCGCCGGCGTCAAGGCACCGGATTTCCTGCGGGAGATTGCCGGTCTGGAGACCAACCGCATCAACCAGCTCGTGGTGCAAGCGACGCTGCAAACCAGCCGGGACGAGAATATCTTCGCCATCGGCGATTGCGCGGCCTGTGCCTGGCCCCAGGCCAACCAGGGCAAGGGCGGCCAGGTGCCGCCGCGCGCGCAGGCAGCGCACCAGCAGGCCGCGCACATGCTCGGGCAGATCCGGCGCCGCATCGCCGGGCAGCCGCTGGCCGACTACCGCTACCGCGACTTCGGGTCGCTGGTCTCGCTCGGCGAGTTCCGCACCCTGGGCAACATGCTGGGCGGCCTGATGGTCGGCGGCCTGTTTGCCCGGCTGATGTATCTCTCGCTCTACAAGATGCACGAACTGGCCTTGCATGGCTTGCCCAAGGTCGCGCTGGACACGCTTGCGCGCCTGATCGTGCGGCGCACCGAGCCGCGTGTGAAATTGCATTGAACCGATCGCTTTTGTTATTCACCATTACCTACTGAAAAAGGAGTTTTCATGTCAGATATCGTCATTGTTGCCGCCGCCCGCACCGCCGTGGGCAAGTTCGGCGGCAGCCTCGCCAGGACTGCCGCCGCCGACCTGGGCGCGCATGTCGTACGCGGCCTGCTGGCCCAGACCGGGCTGCCCGGCGACGCGATCAGCGAAGTCATCATGGGCCAGGTCCTCAGCGCCGGCGCCGGTCAGAACCCGGCGCGCCAAACCGTCATCAAGGCCGGACTGCCGCATGGCGTGCCGGGCCTGACGATCAACAAAGTCTGCGGTTCGGGCCTGAAAGCGGTGATGCTGGCCGCTCAGGCCATCAAGTGCGGCGACGCCGAGATCGTCATCGCCGGCGGTCAGGAAAACATGAGTGCCGCGCCGCACGTGCTGCAGGGCTCGCGCGACGGCCAGCGCATGGGCGACTGGAAGATGATCGACTCGATGATCACTGACGGCCTGTGGGATGCGTTCCATCAGTACCACATGGGCACGACCGCCGAGAACGTGGCGAAAAAGTACGGCATCACGCGCGAGATGCAAGATGCGCTGGCGCTGGCCTCGCAACAGAAGGCGGCTGCGGCGCAGGATGCGGGCAAGTTCCGGCACGAGATCCTGCCCTTCATGATTGCGCAGAAGAAGGGCGATCCCATCGTGTTTGCGGCCGACGAGTTCGTCAACCGGAAGACCAGCGCCGAGATCCTGTCCAGCCTGCGTCCCGCCTTCGACAAGACCGGTTCGGTGACCGCCGGCAATGCATCGGGCTTGAACGATGGCGCGGCCGCGGTGCTGGTGATGAGCGCGCAGCGCGCCGCCTCGCTGGGTTACAAGCCGCTGGCCGTGATCCGTGCCTATGCCGCGGCCGGCCTCGACCCCACCTTGATGGGAATGGGCCCGGTGCCGGCGTCGCGGCTATGCCTGCAGCGGGCCGGCTGGAACGCGCAGGATATCGACCTGATGGAGATCAACGAAGCCTTTGCCGCGCAGGCCTGCGCGGTGAATCAGGAGATGGGCTGGGACACCAGCCGCATCAATGTCAACGGCGGCGCGATTGCCATCGGCCACCCAATCGGCGCGTCCGGCTGCCGGGTGCTGGTGACGCTGCTGCACGAGATGAAGCGGCGCGGCGCGAACAAGGGCCTGGCCTCGCTCTGCATCGGCGGCGGCATGGGTGTGGCGCTGGCGGTTGAGCGGGCCTGAACGATTTTAAAGGAGAAACAATATGCAACAAACACGCGTGGTACTGGTAACGGGCGGTATGGGCGGCCTGGGCGAGACGATTTCAAGCAAAATGGTGGACGCCGGCTACAAGGTGGCCGTGACCTACTCGCCCGGCAACGCCAGGCATGCCGAGTGGGTCGCTCTGATGCAGGCCGACGGCTACGAGATCCTGGCCGTGCCTTGCGACGTGGCCGACATCGACTCCTGCGCGCGCGCCGTGGCGCGGGTGCAGGACAAGCTGGGTCCGGTTGACGTGCTGGTCAACAACGCGGGCATCACCCGCGACATGACTTTCAAGAAGATGGACAAGGTGAATTGGGATCTTGTACTGCGCACCAACCTGGACAGCCTGTTCAACATGAGCAAGCAGGTCGCCGACGGCATGGTCGAGCGCAACTGGGGCCGCATCATCAACGTGTCGTCGGTCAACGGTTCCAAGGGCGCTTTCGGCCAGACCAACTACTCGGCCGCCAAAGCCGGGGTACACGGTTTCACCAAGGCCCTGGCGCTGGAGGTCGCCAAGAAAAGCGTGACCGTGAATACGATCTCGCCCGGCTACATTGGGACCAAGATGGTGACGGCGATTCCGCAGGAGGTGCTGAACACCAAAATCCTGCCCAACATTCCGGTCGGCCGCCTGGGCAAGCCGGAGGAAGTGGCGGGCCTGATCATCTACCTGGCCTCGGAGGAAGCCGCGTTCGTGACCGGGGCCAACATCGCCATCAACGGCGGTCAGCACATGCAATGAGAATGGGATAACGCTGTGGTGTAGCCTGAACGGCCCGTTCGCATTTGCGTCCGGGCCGTTTTTTAGTGCGTACAGGAGGGTTGGCCGGGATTGCGGTTTTTTTTCGCAGAAAGTGCCACAAGTGTTTGATGTGCAACAACGTCGTTTCGTGGAACGAGCGTTATGCCCAATGGAGAAACTGATAGCGCTAAAAGCGTTTGCATTTATTGCTAATAACATGCATTATTTAGCTATAGTTTATTCATCAATGCCGTGAGAATATCATGATCCCCAAAAACACCATCGATACCGCCGTGGCCAAACGCATGGTGGAGGCCAGCGCAATCCGCACCGCTTCCATCATCGGCCAGCCTGGCGGCTGGTCCGTGATGCTGAAAATCGGCATGACCGAGAAGGCGCTAGGGGCGCAGCGCAGCGACAAGCCGCGGATCTGGCGCTCGCTCGACCGCTGCGTCGATTACCTGAAAAGCGAACTGCACATTGCCCGTTTCGACACGCTGGACGCGACCAACTACAGCAATGTCCCCATCGCAGGCAATGTCCGCAACGATTCCGCCGAACGCATGCGCCTGGCGCACGAAGCCGCCGCCTATACCAAGTGGCTGAAAGCGGAGATCCAGGAAGCGATCGACGATCCACGCCCTAGCATCCCGAACGAGGAAGTCAAACAGCACTTTGCCGGCAAACGAGAAGCCCTGCGGAAACGCATTGCGGCCGATAAGGCTTGATGCTGGTATGGAAACCGCTCGCACTCAACGACCGCGAGCGGATCATGGATCACCTCGCCCAGGACAATCCGCAAGCCGCGCTCGACCTCGATGCGCTGATCGAACAGAATGCCGACACCTTGATCGCGCATCCTGAGGTGGGTCGTGTCGGGCGCAAGCGCGGCACCCGCGAGCTGGTCGCGCATCACCACTACATTGTGATTTATCGGGTGCAGGGCGAGATAGTGGAAATCTTGCGGGTGAAGCATACCGCGCAGCAATGGCCGATTGGCTGAAAATGTTAATTAATTCAATGGCTTAGCCTATTTCCTGCGAAAAAACGGCAATCCCGGTCAACCCTCTGCAGTACTCCCCAAAACACTTTGAAAGAATCAAGCTGCCGTGGCCTGGTAGGGCAATCGCATGAAGCCCGTTGATTTCAAAGGTCCAGAAGCTGGCTGAGGTAAGAAACGTAGCATCGGGCTGATTGAGCGAGATTTTCAAGCAGCGCAACCTTCTGATAGACGGAATGCTGGTGTATGTGGTGTTTCGGCATGCGGCGCAATGCTATTGCGTCCTACGACTGATCATTTACCTGGCCTCGGAGGAAGCTCCAGTATTACGTTTGCTGAGTGTTGAGATTATTGAATTGCGGCGCAGGCATCGGAAATGCCACTTGCAATCTTCTATAATATGCGGATAATTCAATAGTTGGAAGTTCCGCAAAACCTGGAGGAAAGCATGGCGACCGAAACGATTGACCACACGACATTGACGAAGCTGGCCGAGGCCGGCGTCGTGCGCAGCGCGCACGTTGTCGGGCAAGCGGGCGGCTGGGGCATTCTGGTGAAGTACGGCATGACCGAGCGCGCCTTGGCGGCGCAGCGCAGTCATCAGGTACGCATCTTCCGCAAGCTCGAAACGCTGGTCGAATATCTGAAAGGGGTCGGCATCCCATGCTTCGACGTGGACGCCGTGAACTACGATCCGAACAGCGTCAACGCCACCAAACGCCCGGACCGGTCCGCCGCGATGAAAGACGCGCATGCCGCTGCCGCCTATACGAAGTGGCTCAAGGCAGAGGTGCAGGAAGCGATTGACGATCCTAGCCCGACCATTCCACACGATGAAGTAATGCGCGACGTGCGCGCTGTAATCAAGCGCGCAAGGGCGAAACGTGCATCGGCTTGAATGGAAAAAACAGGCACGGCTCGACTTGATCAAAATTGTGGAACATATCGCCGAAGACAATCCGGACGCTGCCGATAAGTTGGCCGATGACATCGAAAGTAAGGCGAAAGGGTTACGCGAGCATCCAGAGCTGTACCGAGTTGGCCGCAAGCGCGGCACACGGGAGCTAGTGGCACATCAGCATTACATTGTGATTTATCGGGTGCGGAAAGAAATTGTCGAAATTTTGCGGGTGAAGCACGCCGCGCAGCAGTGGCCGATTAGCTGAGAATGCTAATGAATTCAATGGCTTGGCCTATTTCCTGCGAAAAAATCCGCAATCTCGGCCAACGCTCAACAGATATTTCCTACATACAGTCCTGGCACTCCCCTCATAAGATTCCATCTATTTCTTTGCCAGGAGTGTCGCCATGAAAACAAGGCTGTATGGTTTGTTCCTGTGTCTGTGCATCGTGTCACCGGTCACGGTCGCCGCGGAAGCGCCGTATTTCGCCGATCTCATTGACAAGGCGCCGTTCGCCGCGATTTACAAGAAACTCATTGGCGGGCAGAAGTTGCCGCCGTGGGTAAAAGGCGGCGGCACCAACGTTCCAGTGGGGAGCGTGAACGTGGGCGGCCGCGCGTTGCAGTTGCTTGAGGGTTGCAAGCCGCACGATTGCCCGAGCGAGGAGATGTTGGTGCTGTATGACGCCAGGACTGGCGAGGCGTGGGGCGTGTTTGTCAGAAATCATGCGCGCGAGCCGTTCGGCGTCGATCGCACCGAACTGCGCTGGCTTGGTCAGCCCAGTGGCGCGCTGATGAACGCCTTGTTACAGAAGATCCGCTATGGCGAGTGAGGGCGATGGCCTGATCGTGGGGCGAGCAATCTGACTTACGTGACAAGCGACAGCAAAAAAAATGGTGGACCAGGCATGACCTGATCCACCATTTTTACATCACATTGTCAGAATCAATACGTGTAGAACATCCGTTGGATATCCTTCGTATTGCTGGTCTTGGTCAGCGCCAGCATCAACAAAATACGTGCTTTCTGCGCATTCAGCGTGTCCGACACCACGAAGTCCAGCTCATCGTCATTCGCTTCGCCGTTGCGCGCCACAATGCCCTGGCCGACGCGACTGGCGCGGATGATGATCACGCCTTTTTTGCGCGCTGCCACCAATGGCGCCTTCATTTGTGCGGCAACGCTGCCATCGCCCACGCCGGCCTGGATAATGCCCTTGGCGCCGGCGGCGACGTCGGCATCCAGTGCGACGCTATTCATATCGGCGTAGCCGTAGACGATGTCGACTTTTGGCAGCACATCGAGCTTGCTGATATCGAATTCAGTGTCGACCGTATTCTTGCGCGTCGACTGCCGATAGAAGTACGGCTTGTTGCCCTGAATGTAGCCCAGCATGCCGAGTTCGGTCGACTTGAAGGTGTCGGTGGTTGAGGTATTGGTCTTGGTTACTTCGCGGGCGCCATTGATCTGGTCGTTCAATGTCACCAATACGCCTTTGCCGATCGCTTCCTTGCTGCCGGCCAGCAGTACGGCGTTGTACAGGTTGATCGGGCCGTCGGCGGAGATCGCGGTCGAAGGACGCATCGCGCCGACGATCACGACCGGCTTGCGGCTCTTGACGGTGAGGTCGAGAAAGTACGCGGTTTCTTCGATGGTGTCGGTGCCGTGGGTGATGACGATGCCGTCGACATCCGGTTGGGCCAGCAAGGTATTGACGCGCTTGGCCAGCTTCAGCCAGTGGTCGTTGGTCATGCTTTCGCTGGCGATCTGGAATACTTGCTCGCCTTTGACATTGGCGACTTTTTTCAGCTCCGGTACCGCCGCGATCAGTTTTTCCACGCCGACGGTGGCGGAGGTATAGCCGACTGTGGTGGTGCTGGTTGCGCCGCTGCCGGCGATCGTGCCGCCGGTCGCCAGGATCATCACATTCGGGAGCTTGGCCTGCGCGTCTTGCGCTCGCGCCGGTGCTGCCGAGACAAGGAAAGCACTGCATAAGGCCAGTGCGTAGTGCGTAAATTTAAGCTGTTTCATGATTTCTCCGGATCTATTGATTAATTAATGCGCATTTGTATGCACGCGCTGATGAAGTTTTTTTTATGACGTCTCCTGATGAGGTTGATGAACTGAATTATTCTGGCTCTCCCAGAACCTGAAAATACTCACGCAACTGCGCGCTCATCGGCAGGTTGAGCTGCTCGCCATTCGGCAGTTTGCGCAAAAACCAGCGGTTGTAGCTATATTCCAGCTCGCGCGACTCCGCCAGATTGCGGAACACACGGTTCACCAGCACCGCCATCTCCGGGTCGTCCTTGCGATACATGATGCCGTACGGGTCGTACGACAGGAAATCGCCGACCACGCTGAAATCGGCCTGCGCCTTGTTCTTCGCGATCAAACCGTAAAGCAAGACATCATCCAGCGCGAAAGCATCGGCTTTTCCGTTCGCCACCATCGCGAAGGACTCGGCGTGGTCCTTCGCGCTCAGCACTGTCAGGTTCAGGCCGAACTGTTCATTGAGCTTGCGCATGGTTGCCGCGTTGGTGGTGCCGGCGGTGGCGACAATGGATTTACCCTTCAAATCAAGGTAGCTCTTGAGCGCGTCGGATTTGCGTACCAATATCTTGGTGCCGGCGACAAAAAACACGGGGGAAAATGCCACCTGCTTTTGGCGCTCAAGGTTGTTGGTGGTAGAGCCGCACTCGAGATCGATCTTGCCCGATACCAGGTCTCCGATCCGGCTTTCAGAGGTGACCACCACATATTTGATCAAAGGCGTTTTCCCTTCGATCTCGTTGCTGATTTCATCCACAATCGCACGGCACAAGTCGACTGAATAGCCGATCGGCTGGCCCTTCGCATTCAGGTAGGAAAAGGGCGATGAAGAGGCGCGTATGCCCAGGGTCACGGTGCCGGTATCCCTGACCTTTTTCAAGGTGCCGCTCAGTTGATTGCTGCTTTGCGCGGCAGCCAGGCCGGACAGTATCGTCAGTGCGCAGGCCAGAAGCCATCGCTTCGGATCCTTTTTCATGCGGCAATTCCTGGCACAACGACGTTATTGGCGCTTGCCGTTTCCTCTTCCGTCATCAGGCCGCCTTCCCATTTCGCCACTACGGCGCAGGCGATAGAGTTGCCAACGGCGTTGGTGGCGGAGCGGCCCATATCCAGGAATTGATCGACGCCCATGATCAGCAGCAGGCCCGCCTCAGGAATGTTGTACTGATTCAGGGTGGCGGCGATGACCACCAGCGAGGCACGCGGCACCCCCGCCATCCCCTTGGAAGTCAGCATCAATAGCAGCAGCATGGTGATCTGGGTGCCGATGGCCAGGTGAATGCCGTAAGCCTGGGCGATAAACAGCACCGCAAAGGTGCAATACATCATGGTACCGTCCAGGTTGAAGGAGTAACCCATCGGCAATACGAAACTGGAAATCTTGCGATTCACCCCGAATTTATCCAGCGCATCCAGCAGTTTCGGATAAGCCGCTTCCGAGCTGGCGGTCGAGAAAGCCAGCAGGAACGGTTCGCGAATCAAGCCAACCAGTTTGAACACGCGCGGGCCCAGGAATGAGAAACCTACGCCAATCATGATGACCCACAGGCAGGCCAGGCCGAAATAGAAACCGCCCATGAATTTGGCGAAAGTCGCCAGTACCCCGAGGCCTTGCGTGGTCACCACCGATGCCATCGCCGCAAACACCGCCACCGGCGCCAGAAACATGATGGCGCCGGTGATACGCAGCATGACCTGCGCCAGTTCGTCGATCACCGCCGCCAGTTTCTTGCCTGCCTCACCCAGACCGGCCAGTGCCGTGCCGAAAAAAATCGAAAACACGACGACCTGCAGAATTTCGTTGGTCGCCAGGGCTTCGATCGGGGACTTGGGCACCACGTGCGTGATGAAGTCCTTCAAGGTAAATGCCGCTGTCTTCAAGTTGGTGGAGGCACCGGCATCAGGCAACGGCAGACCCAGGTTGGCGCCGAGTTGCATGAAGTTGGAAAGTATCATCCCGAGCGCCAGCGATACCAGCGATGCGACGATAAACCAGGCCATGGCCTTGGCACCGATACGGCCCACGGTCTTGGCGTCTCCCATGTGCGCAATACCAACGGTCAGAGTGGAAAATACCAGCAGTGCAATGATCATCTTGATCAGGCGCAAAAACACATCGGTCGCAAGCGAGATGTAACCGGCAATTTGCGTCGCAACCTTGATGTCGGGAAAAGATTGGTGACAGGCGTATCCCACCAGGATGCCCAGAATCATCGCAAACAGGATGTAGAGGGTTAATGGACGTTTCGTTTTCGTTTTCATGATGATTCTTCCCGTTAAATTGCGGTGATGGACAGACTGCGGATTAGATGAAAAAGATGGTTCGGGTGCCGTCGGTAAAATTCCCTATTTGTTGTTGCCAGACCTCTCCCCGCCACAGCAGCGTGGCGCTCAGGTCTTGCGGGCGATAGACCGCCGTGTACAAGGTGCCGTATCCCTTGGCGTAGGAGTCCTGGAATACCGGCGCTTCCAGCATGCTGTGGGTCACGCTGTCGGGTGATGGCCCATAGGCCAGGGCATTGCTCAATGCCGCCTGGCGTTCGACCGAGTGGGTCGCCGTGGCATGCTTCGGCCATTCGACGCAATTCTGGTGATTCGCCACGACCCGCAACGGGCTGACTTCCGCTGCGCGATCGGGCGCCATGAACACCATCGCCGTATCGTGCTGCCGGTCGCACACCGCAACGCTGTAGGTCATATGCACCGGCAAGCGTTTCAACATGGCAACCGCCTCCTGCGTACTGGTGGCGAATTCGAGCACATAGCGCAAGATCAGCGGTATGCCGAAGCCCACGCCGACTTCCTGGCGGCCGCCGAAAGACAGGGACAGCGCCACGCCGCTGGCATTGATGCCATCGAGCGCACCCCACAGGCAGTCGCTCATGGCGATGACTTCCTGGTCGTTCCAGCGGGTGCACAGGATGCCGCCCTCCAGCAGTGCCGGTGCGTAGTCGTAATTGCGCAGCAACACGGTTTCGTCCCGGCTTTGCCAGATCGCCTGCGAACAACCGGCGATATACGCCGGCGGACACCAGAGCGACAAAAAGCGCGCTTCGACATCGCCGCCACCGGCCAGCGCCGTCAGTTTTTCCCAGGTCGGCACCAGTTCGGGCATATACGTGCGCAAGGCCCGCCGGCACTCCAGAAAACTCGGGTTATGGGTACGCATGCTCCGTAAAAACCAGGACCGGTACGCCGGCCAGTGGTAATTGAACAAGGCTTGCCAGCGTGCGCCTGGCTGAGCTTCCGAGATGGCAGAAAAGGTACATTGCATGAGCACGGCTCTTTTAAATATGACCGGACCTTAGTGTTCTGAGTCCGGTCGACGTGGTTTACAGGATTTTGAATGCGCCCGGTGCCGGTTCAAATCCGGTGGTCGTGATCGGCTTGCCGGCGTAATAGGATTTAATCCCGCGTATCCAGTCGCGCGAGCGCAGGTTGAGCCGGAAATTGTCATCCATGGAACGGCCGCGGGTAATCAGGATGCCCAGATCCGCGCCTTCATAACGATAGTCGCCGGGACCGGAAATCCGCAGGAAAAAGGCTTCCCGTTCGGATTCGATGGCCTGGCGGTGATAATCGAAACGATGGTAGGACACGGAGCCGTCCTCACTCATCCGATAAATGCCGGAGGCGGGCGCATGGGTGATGATGTCCACATTGTCGCTGGTGGATTTGATGACGACTTGCGACCATGAATCGATAAACTCGGATTGGGCCCAGCGCTCATTCAGTTCACGCACCTTGAGGTCGAACGGCACGCCGGAAAATTCCAGCAAGTGAAACAGGAACAAGGGCGCGTCGGCATACGCAAACGCGCCATGGTTGGTCATCGGGCTGGCGCCGCAGATACGCGGATTGAGTTCGCCCAGATACACTTCGCCGCTATCCGCATCGATCAGGAAGTCCAGGTCGAAGTAGCCGCGATAGCCTTCTTCCAGCAATTGATTGCCGAACTTAAAGGCCATGTCACGGGCTTTCTCACGCACTTCGGGACTGAACGCGCCCGAGAATATTTCGTTGCCGCACCAGCCGCCTTTATAGGGCGTCAGCTCGCGCGCGCCCACCACCTCGGTCAGCAAGGGGCCGACCAGCGTGCCGGATTGCGTGGCGCAGGCTTCCAGCGTCGCGCCACGGCAATTGATGCGCTTCATGATCTTGACTTCGGGGTCGTTGATGATTTCATCCTTGTGCTTGTCGAAATCATCCTGAGAGGAGATAAAGAAGGTGGTGTGCCCGGAATCCCCGAAGGCTGACTGCACCACCAGATCCCGGCCCAGTTTATTGCGCTCGGCGATCTCCATCAGATTGGTGTAGCTGCTGACTTTTTCCAATGCATTGGGCACCGACGGCACGCCCGCCTTGTTGCCGATCCGCACGGTTTCCATTTTGTTGTCGCAACGGGTGCGCAAGGCGGCGGGCGGGAACCACACATCCAGACCGAGTTCTTTGGCAAGTTCTTCTGTTTTTTCGTCGAACATCAGAAAACTGGCCACCGGTTTGCCGCCGCGCCGTTCGATCAGGTCGATCACGTCCTTGTGCTGCAACAGATGGTTGTTGATATCTTCAATCGATTCGAATTCGGCGTGCGGCGTTTTCTCGGGCACAAACACGTTCGGGTGGCGGCCGTCGAAACAATCGAGATAGTTGATGTACTTGAAGCGGTTGACCCAATGGTCGATGCCCATCAGGTTGAAATTGGTGGCGCTGATGAAATAAATCGGCCGTTCATTGCGGTGAAAAAACAAACGCATGTCCGATACATTTTGAATTTTTTGCATGAATCTCTCCTTTAATTGCTTCTTGTAATGTTTATTTTTGCGCCAGTGTTTTTACTGCCGATTTTTCTGCCGCCTGGTCTTCTCCCGCAGTGCTCTTCGCGGCTCTGGCGGCAACCGCTACGGCCGTTTTGGAGGCGGTCTCTTCCGCCACCTTGGCCAACGCGGTCTCCGTGAACACGCGGAAACCGAGCTCGGGGCGATAGCCATGAATTTCACGGGTGTCGAGCGCCTCCATAAATTCAAGAATTTCGGCGCTGACCACCTGGCCCGGCACCAGAATCGGGAAGCCGGGCGGGTAGGGGATGACAAACATGGCCGACACCACTTCTCTATCCCTGGTTTGCGCGTGGCGGATTTCTTTCATGGTCAGGTATTCACATTCTTCCTCGTCGTAGGAAAGGAAAAACGCGCGGCGCATATCGCCATCCGGGGTGTCATGCGCGCTATCGCTGCCGAAAGCAAAATGAAAATGCGAGAAATTCGGCAGCGGCGGCAGGTCCTGGGTCAGCGACACGATGCGTTTTTCGTGCAAGCGCCGCTCTATGCCGCTCATGTCCGACGTGTGCTCTTCCAGCTGCTCCGCAATTTTGACCAGGACTTCAATCAGATACGCCACCGACGAACGGGTAGTGCCGATGTTGGTCATGAACAACACCGTGTTGCGCGAGGTTTTATTGATTTGAATGCCAAACTGATCCATCAAGTAGTCGTGCTTGAAGGTGTCGCCATCGATGCCCGAGGCGCCGATGGACAGGGTCAGACGCGCCGGGTCAAGGGCGAACTCATCGTTGCGCCAGGCGTCTTCCATATTCGCCCAGCCGGTGTCCTCGCTGTAGTAGGCATCCACGCCCGACGAGCGGTATTGCGCCGGAATGATGTCGCCGACTCGCAGCATCTTGAAATATTTCTTCAACAACGGATGGTTGGTGACGCGTTCGCGCAGGGTCATCGCCAGATCGATCTGGCGTTGCACCAGCTCGTAACCTTCGAGTTCCACCTGACGCCGCCCCACATCCAGCGAGGCAATGATCTGGTAATTCGGCGAGGTCGACGTGTGAGTCATGTAGGCTTCATGGAAGGCTTCTTCGGCCTTGTCCTTGAAATCCTGATCCCAGACATGAATCATCGAGCCCTGGCGCAGGCTGGTCAGGGTTTTGTGGGTCGACTGGGTGGCATACACACGGATCCGCACTTTTTTCGGGTCCGGCATCAGGCGCGTCGCCAGCACCTTCTCTTCATTATCCCAGTCGGCATCGCTGAATTTCTTGCTAAAGGCGGCGTAGGTCTTTTCGTAATCGCTGCTGGAATACTTGCCGCGCAATTTGGCGGCGGCCGCCATGCCGGTGCGGCGTCGATAGGTCGGGTGGAAGTGGGCGAAGGCAAACCAGGCTTCATCCCACAGGAAAATCAGATCCGGCTTGATCGCGAGGCACTCTTCCATCACGCGCTCGACGTCATACACCACGCCGTCAAAGGTGCAGTTGGTGAGCAACACCATTTTCACCAGGTTCAGCGTGCCGGCCTTTTTGAATTTCAACAGTTTGCTTTTGATTTCCACCATCGGCACTGCGCCGTACATGGAGAATTCATCGAGCGGATAAGAGTCCAGATACGCCACGCGCGCGCCGGCCAGCACCATGCCGTAGTGATGCGATTTGTGGCAATTGCGGTCCACCAGGACGATGTCGTTCGGCTTCACCAGAGCCTGCACCACGATCTTGTTGGCGGTCGAGGTGCCGTTCGTCGCAAAGTAGGTGCGGCGCGCACCGAAGGCGCGGGCGGCATATTCCTGCGCCAGCTTGATCGGCCCCACCGGATCGAGCAAGGAGTCCAGGCCGCCCGACGTGGCCGAGGTTTCCGCCATGAATAAATTCAAGCCGTAGAACTGCGCCATGTCTTGAATCCAGTTGGAGTTCAGGATCGATTTTCCGCGCGCAATCGGCAGTGCGTGGAACACGCCGGTAGGTTGCTTGGAATATTCTTTCAGGGCGTTGAAGAAAGGCGTGCGGTAACGCTCGCCGACACCTTTCAGGATCGACATATAGAGTTCGGTGTCGTCCTCCTCGCGGAAGAAAATACGCTTGAAAATGTTGCCGCCCTTGGCCGCAATCTCTTCGGCGGAAACGTCCGTCACCAGGTACAGATCCAGTTCCGGACGGACCGAGGCGATCTTGTTGCCGAGCAAGGGGCCGCGTTCGGATTCCGGCAGGCATTCGATGCCTTCGTCCAGTCCTTCCAGAAAGCTGCGGATGACATTCAACTGGTAGTCCGACTTGAAGGGAAACCCGTGACGAATCACACAGGCTTGCAAATTGAAGTTGAACAGGGTCGCAATCAGGGCATCTTCAAAGCTCGGCGCCACCACGATGTCGTACACGAAGGAATCGTCGGGGCGGCGCATGCGCTTGATGCGGCGGCGTAAGGCGGACTCTTCCTCATCCGATATTTCCTCGACGATCAAGACCTCGAAGTAAGGACGCTGAATCTGCGCTTGCTGCTCTTCTTCCTGCTCGATTTCCGAAGACGGATCGAAATCGGCATCGAGCGACAGGGTCTGGTGCCGGTAGGTGCGATTGGCCAGCATGCGGTTGATGCGGCGGGCTGCCACGTTGACGCGGTTGAAATCGCCTGCGGCAAACCACTGGCAGATTTCGGCAAAGAGAATCCGCCCGGGGAAAGCCCAGTAACTTTCGATCGGCTTGAGCAGATTGAGCGTGTTTGCCACGCTCTGCTGGCGTTGGGTAAATTCGGTATCGACGTGGGTCAACTCAACCAGGCGTCCCAGATCGTCGGTTAAATTGATCCAGCCGTCGGATCGCATTTCCCACGCGCTGCGGTAGCGATTGAGTGAAAGTTTGTCAGCACCATTCGACTTCTTGGCCATGCGTATGCTCCCCTAGTTATTTATTTTTAAACTGCAACACTTCGAATCGTTATCCGCAGCCGCCGGTCAATGACAGCCAGGGCCGCTGACATCATCGAGGCGGTTTTCCGAGCCGGGTTTTACCAAAGGCCCGAGCGAATCCAGGTAGGCCGTCTGCGCGGGATCGTTGCCATACACCGGAAAATCCACCAGGCGGTCGCGGAAGCTCTTCAGGGGCTGGCCCAGGCCGCGAATGCCGCGCTCGCGCTCGCGCCGGACCTTGGCGAAATCGATTTCCACCGGAATAATCTGTGCGCCGGCCGAACCCGCCTGATGCAACACATAGCCGGATGCGTCGACCACGATCGACTGGCCGGCACCGCCATCCCCGACCCCGTTGATGTCGATCATGTACACCTGGTTGGTGGCCGCCGAGGCTTTGGCGATGGCCAGCTCGATGTCGCGGTCGATGGTGTCGGTCATGGTCGGGTGCAGGATCACTTCGGCCCCCATGGCGACCAGTTGCCGGGTGGTTTCCGGGAACCACATGTCGTAGCAGATGGAGACCCCGAAGCGTCCGGCATCGGGAACATCGAAGACCACAAATTCAGTACCGGCGCAAACGCCGCGTTCGTAGGGCGTGAAGGGGAACAGTTTCCGGTGGCGCGCGATCACTTCGCCTTGCGGGTTGATGACCGGCGTGGTGTTGAACAGCGCGCCATCCCTGAGTTCAAACAGGGACCCCGGGATCAGCCACAAACCGTGCTGCTTGGCGATCTCGCACAAGCGTTGCTCGGCGTTGCCCGGCATCGGCTGGGCGTGGGACGGGTTGGGGCCGAAGGCTGCCAGTTCCGAGAACAACAGCATGTCCACCCACGGAAAACGCTGTCGGACATGGGCCGCATAACGTGCCATCGCGACGATGTTGTCTTCGTAGGCGGACACTTCCATTTGGATACCGGCGATTGCAAAAGGCTTCATAATTTTTCAGCTAACACTAAGCGGGAGATAATCCGGGCAAGTAAGGCATACCGGCCCGGGCCAACAATTCACAGGCTCGGACGCGTGACAAGCTGTGCTCGCCTGCTACTCGATAGGTAGCAAAGCGCATGCCAGCGGCAGGGGGCGGCGCAGCTTGTTTCCAAGTGCTTGTTTCTATGAGTGATCGCAGGGAAATGCATGGAATCGACAGCACTTGGCTGTGCTGAAACTTGCACTGATGGATGAATTGCGGGCTGACTTTTCAGCCCCGTTTGGGCGCGAAAAATATGACGTCGATGGACGAATTTTGTTCAGCCCGTAGGGCGCAATAACATTGCGCCGCATGTGATCAACCGCCGCATTCGGCGCAATACGCTGCGCTATTACGCCCTACGGAGCGCAGCTCCGTATTGAAGGAAGCGCTCTGAACCGCTTCACTGCATGGCGGTTTTGAACTTTTCGGCCACCAGGTTATATTTTTGCATCTTGTGATACAGCGTTTTCTTGGGCAGACCCAGGGCGACACAGGCCTCCATCACGTTGCCGGAATAATTGCGCAGTTCCTGTTCAATCATGGCGCGTTCGAAGCCATTCACCTGTTCCGCAAGGGGGAGCTCAGCCACCGCATGCGCGGACAACATCCCACTGTTTCCTCGCATGACCCCCAGCACGAAACGGTCCGCGATATTCCGTAATTCGCGCACGTTGCCGGGCCATGAATGGGCTATCAGCTCGCGCATTTGCGCACACGACACGACTGGCGCATTGCGGTTGTAGCGGGTGGCCGCCTGCAAGAGAAAATGTTCGAACAGCATCGGGATGTCTTCACGCCGCTCGCGCAACGGCGGCAGATTGAGCACGATCAGGTTGAGGCGGTAATACAGATCGCTGCGGAATTTCTGCTGATTCGACAGCTCCTTCAGGTCCAGTTTTGCCGCAGCGATAATCCGCACGTCGACCGGCAAGGCTTGATTGGAACCCAGCCGCTCGACATACCGCTCTTGCAACACGCGCAATAATTTGACTTGCAGCGACAAGGGCAGGCTTTCGATTTCATCCAGAAACAGGGTGCCGCGATCGGCATGTTCAATCTTGCCGATCTGCCGTTTCGAGGCGCCCGTAAACGCCCCCGCTTCATGGCCGAACACTTCGCTCTCGAAGATGCTTTCCGGAATCGCGCCGCAATTGACGGCGACAAAATGGTTTTTCTGGCGCTGGCTGTGTTCATGCAGACAGCGCGCCACCATTTCCTTGCCGGCGCCGGTGTCGCCATAAATGAGCACGTCGGCAGGGGCATCGGCGATATCCAGGATCGTGCGGCGGATCTCCTTGATCGCCGCCGAGTTGCCGAGCAGAGTGGCTTCGATACCGCTGCGATGTTCCAGCTTGTGCCGCAACGAGTGGACTTCCAGCAGCAGCCTGCGCGTTTCCAGCGCGCGCTGTACGACTTCCACCAGATGTCCCGACGAATACGGCTTCTCGATAAAATCATAGGCGCCGTTACGCATGGCTTGCACCGCCATCGAGATATCGCCATGGCCGGTGACCAGGATGACCGGCAGGTTCGGATCGAGCGCCTTGATCTGCAACAGCAGCTCCAGGCCGCTGATGCCGGGCAGTTTGACATCGGTGACCACAATCCCGGGAAAATCCGGCACCAGGTAGCGGCGCGCCTGCTCCGCTGAATTGCATGCCAGTACTTCCAGACCGGCCAGTTGCAGGGCTTGCTCACTGCCGACTCTCACGGTCGGATCGTCTTCTACCAGCAAGACCTTGAGTCCATCAAACATAGTTGACCTCCTGCGGCGAAACGCGTAATTCAATTGTAAATACTGCGCCGTTTTCGAAGCAGTTTTCGGCGGCCAGGGTACCACCGAACTCGCGCACGATCTGCCCGGAAATAGCCAATCCGAGTCCCAGCCCGTGCCCCGGCGCCTTGGTGGTGAAAAACGGCTCGAACAGATGTTGCCGGACCGTTTCCGAAATCCCCGATCCGGTGTCATGGACCCGTATCAGTACCCGTTCCTTCTGCGTGACTACGTCTACCGTCAGACGCCGCACCGCACAGTCCGCCATCGAATCGAGCGCATTGTTGAACAGATTCACCAATACCTGTTCAAGGCGGTTGCTTTCGCACAGTGCATACACGTCTTCATCGGGGATGTGCTGCTCGAAGGCGACATGTTCCAGTCGCAGCCGCCGCTCGACCAGGAACAAGGCGTTCTTGATGGCGGGACGGATCGGTATTGAGGTCATGCGGGTCGTGGACTTGCGGGCAAATACCTTCAACTGGCCGGTAATCGATCCCATGCGCTCAACGATCTGCAAAATGGTGGAAAGGTTGGCTTTCGCTTCATCCGTGCGGCCCCTGTCCAGCAACGTCAAGGCGTTGTCGGACATGGTATGCAGCGCGGTCAACGGCTGATTCAGTTCATGCGTGATACTGGCGGACATCTGTCCCATGACCGCCATTTTCCCGGCATGGATCAGTTCATTTTGCGTCTCGCGCAGTTCTGAAGTGCGCTCGGTGACCATCTGTTCGAGATTGTCGTAGGCATGCTGGAGCGCCTCTTTGGCCGCGACATTCTGGGCAGCCGCATGCTGGCGCTGGCGTACATAAAAGAACAGCAGCAGGGCAAAGCCAAACAACACACAGGAAAAAGCGGCCGCTACACGGGCATTCGATTTTGCCTGGCTCATGTCGGACAGATAGATGAATTGCCAGTCCGGTTGCGCAATCACCCTGGTTCGCGTCAACAGACTCGGCCCGCTATCGAGCTGCCCGCTCAAGCCCGGCGCACCGCGAATGGAAATGATGTGCGATCCGTCGTTGAAACTGCGTTGGGTGACGAATTCCAGCGGCGCCAGATTTTGCGCATCGTACTGACGCGTCTCGCTGAGCTGATCCAGTGTATTGAGCGACGATTGTCCCAGGGTCCGGTACTTCCAGGCGGGAACCGAAGTCAGGAAGACCACGCCCTTTTGATCGACCAGCAGCACCCGGTCCGCCCCATGCGACCAGGTCTTTTCCAGCTTTTCAATATTCACTTTTACGGTCGCTACACCCAGCATCTTGCCATTCCGGTAAATGCCGTGCGCGAAGTAATAGCCCGGCTCGTGGTTGGTCGTCCCCACCGCGTAAAATCTTCCTGGCTTACCCTTTAGTGCATCCTGGAAATACGGGCGAAACGACACGTTGTCACCGATAAAGCTGTTTTTTTCGCGCCAGTTGCTGGCAGACCGTGTGATGCCCGTCAAGTCGTCTATAAAGATCACGGTCGATTTTGCCTGTGCATTTACCTGTTCCAGATATTGATTGACCGGCACGGCAAGCTTCGGGTCGCCCGGGGCCAGCAAAAGACGAATGATGTCTTCATTCAGTTCCAGGGTTTTGGGCAAATAACTGTATTTTTCCAGTGTGCTGTCCAGGCTGGCCGCATACATCTCGAGTTTGTGCGATCCGCTCGCGCGCAGGTTGCCGATGGCGGCTTTTTCGGCCCAGAAGTAGGCGCCAGAAGCGACCAGCAAATAGCACATAAGAACTGTGCCCCAGGCAATCGCGCTTTTTCCGGAAAATTGCGCTATGCGACGGATACAAGACATCACTTTATTTCTTTGCATAGTCGTCGCCTGTGTCATGCATCGGTCTGAACTTCCGTCGAAGTATGGCCATTGACTCCGAGCGCTGTCAACTTGCCCAGCGGCAATGCCGCTGGCATGCGCTCGGCGGTGTCTCCAGTTCTATTTATCTCGGTCGTGCTTTGCGCAAGACCTGCTTTTTTTACGGGCGGTAGCGTGTTGGGTAGCAATGGGCATGCCTGCGGCAAGCGGTGCGATGCCTTCTCTCTAAGTGCATGTTTTAAAAGCAGTTAATGGAAGGAGAATGTACGGACCCGTGCTGAAATTCGGACTAAGCCGCGAATTGCTGTCTGACTTTTCATCCGCCAGCGGGGGACGTTGCAGCACGGCAAGGCCCGCTGGTTTGACGCTTACAGCACAGGGCTGAACAAGCGTGCGACGTGAATCGCGACCCGGTACAGATAATGCAGGCGCGCATAGTCGGGTGCGCCGATTTCAATCGCTTGTTCGAAATCGTCCTGCAGCATCGCCTCGACCTCGCCGGCGAACGCTACGTCGACGTTCAGGGCGGCGATTTCAAAGTTGAGCCGGAGTGAACGGTTATCCAGATTCATGCTGCCGACGGCGGCGGTGTCATCGTCGATCAACAGCACTTTTTGGTGGGTAAACCCGGGTTGATAGCGGAACACGCGGATCCCGGCACGCACCGCCTCATGGGCGTACAGCGTGGATGCCAGGAAAACGGTGTGATGATCCGGGCGCGACGGGATCAGGATGCGGGCATCGACACCACGGAACACCGCCAGCTGCAACGCTGCGATCACGGCTGAATCCGGCACCAGATAAGGCGTGGTCAGCCAGACGCGGCGGCGGGCTGCGTGAATCGCCTGTACGAAGAACAGCGAGCAAGTCTCTTGCGCGTCGGCCGGACCGGTGGCGGCAATCAGGCTGGTGGCCTGGCCGTCTGCCGCGCGCGGCGCCAACAGCGCCAGCTGGTCGCCGGTAATCCAATGCCAGTTTTCGTCAAACGCCAGTTGCAGATCGGCCACTGCCGGGCCTTGCAGTTCCATATGTGTATCGCGCCACGGCGCCAGCGGCGGTTTTCGCCCGAGATATTCCTCGCCGACATTCAGTCCGCCGACAAAGCCGCGCCAGCCATCCACCACCACTATCTTGCGATGATTGCGGAAGTTGAGCTGGAAGCGATTGCGCCAGCGCCGCGTGGCGAATGGATGCACTTGCACGCCACCGGCGCGCAGGATATCTCCATATCCGCGCGGCAGGTCGTGACTGCCGACGCCATCGTATAGCAGATAGACGCGTACGCCCGCTGCGGCCCGTTCCAGCAACGCTGCCTGTAGCCGACGCCCGAGCTGGTCGTCGTGAATGATAAAGAATTGCACCAGCACGTAGTGCTCGGCCGCAGCGATGGCAGCGAAAATCGCCTCGAAGGTCGCCGCGCCGCCGACCAGCAGACGCAAACGATGGCCGCTCAGGAAAGGCACCCCGAGCATGGCGCTGATTGCCGCATAACGTTGCGCGCCTGCATGCGGCGGGTACTGCGCACGCAATGCCAGCTGCCCCGGATCGTCCAGGGTGCGCATGCGGCCCCGGCGCGAGTGGTGCAGTTCGACATAGCCGGAGAAATGTTTGCTACCCAGAAACAGATAGGGCAACAGCGTGACGTAGGGCAGCAGCACCAGTCCGAATACCCAGGCGACCGTTCCCTGCGGCGTACGGGTGTGCATCAGGGCATGTGCCGCAGCGAGAATGCCGGCGGCGTGCAGGAAGAGGACGATAGCGGAAATCAGGCCAAGCGGCAGATGCGGCATTCAGATGACTCCGAATTTTTGTGAAAATTGCATTTTAGCGATAACGTCCGCGCCAGATGTTGTAATCTTGTCGGCGGCAATGCTGCGGCTTGCGCCGCGTGGCACTCTGTTCAAACTGTTTCGAGAAAATTCCAGCATGTTATCTGCCTCTTCTTCTTTGCCGATCGGGATTTCCGTGCGGCCTGCCAGCGCCGCCGACAAACCGTTCATGGAAACCCTGTACCGGTCCGCGCGCCCCGATTTGCAGCTGATCGACGGCGAACAGGATCTGGTCGAGACGGTGATGGCGCAGCAGTACGGTGCGCAACTGCAAGGTACCGGGGAAACTTATCCGAATGCCATGCATTTCATCATTGAAAAGACCTTGCATAGCATCGGTGCCCTGGTAGTCGATTTCGGCCACAACGAAGTCCGCGTGATCTACGTCGCCTTCAGCGTGGCGGCGCGCGGCTTCGGCTATGGCAAGGCCATCCTGCAAGGCGTGCAGCAGGCCGCAGCCAGTTCGAACTGCCCGGTCGCCGCGGTAGTGTGGCACAACAATCCCGGCGCCAAGCGGATCTACCTGGAACTGGGCTTCCGGGTAGAGGAATCGCAATTGCTGGCCGAGCGGCTGGTGTGGTATCCGGGCGCGCAACCCGCTGTGCCTTGAAGTTTGACGCTAATTGAACATAATCTGAAAATACGCACCCGCCGGGTCGCGCCCCAGCGCTGCCACGCGGGAAACGTACAGGCCATCCACGCGCCCCAGGGTATCGAGGTCAAGCGCGCAGGGGCCTTCGATAAATCCGGTAGCGCGCTGCGCGGTCAGGCTGACGGAAAACGGCATGCGTTGCGGGTCCGCTGCATACGGGTTGCGCGACAGCGGCTTGCTGGTCACGCTATCGACTGTGACCGGCAGTGTGCTGCCATCGGGCAGATGCAAGTCGCAGACCTTCCCGGTCAATGGATTGAAATGCACGGCTTCAACACGTTCTAGCATGGGTTTTCACCAATCGGTAAATGGATTGTCGGGAAGGCGCATGCCTGCGGGGTTGCACTGCTGACCGGCACCATTGATGGCGCGGTCAGCCCGCAGGCACACAGTACTTAGTTGCGAGAAGGGAACAGGCCTTGCAGCGCGATACTGAAGTTAAGCACCAGGAACGGGTTCATGATGGCAGCCGGCAAGCCATTCCCGGTCACACTATTGACTACCGAGCCACCGGAGCCGCCATTGGCGCCGCCCAGGGCGATCGCAGGGGCGGGCGATGAGGTCGCCCAGATTGCGGCACTCGATGGTCCGCCGGGAGAGCCGGCCAGGACATTATTGGTGGCGGTCGGCACAATCGTGTTTCCCGCTGTGTTGGCGGACACGTTATAGCCGCTGCCTCCTGACGGTGTAAACGCTGCCGCGTGCGTGTGGCTCGGCATATTGTTGACCAACAGCGTTACATCTTCGGTGCCGGAAGCTTCGCCGATGACGCGCGGCGTCAGGCTAAGGCCGTTACCCTGACCGATTGGCAGCCGCCCTTGCAGGTTGGGCAGCATGAAGTTTTGTGTCCCATTCCCGCCGTAGGTCACGCCTAACAGTGCGAACAGCGCGTTGTATTGCTGGATGCTGAGGGTTTGTCCGTTACAGCCTTGCCAGCCGCTAGGTGCAAACTGAAAGCCGAATGTCATGATGCTGCCCAGAAACACTTCCATGATAGTTTCCCTTAGGTGTCTTGCGTTTAAGTTGCCGGGGTTGCTACTTTAGTATTTACAGCAAGCAACAGTTGAGCAGGAATGCTGCATTTTTGCAATACCCGGCCTGCAAATTTCTTCTCGGCGACAATTCAGCCTTCCGGGCCGTTAAACAGATTGAGCAGAGATGGGCTGAAGAGTGGAGTGACAGCCGTAACTCGCGTTGCTCGTCAACGAGCGAGTCGGGCTGCTTGAGGCCGCAGGTACAATACAGAAGTAGAATCACAAGATTGAATGGGGGACGTTAATGAACCGCTCGCATGCCATCGAATTACTCACCCAAAGCAAACCGATACTGACGGCCCGTTATGCGGTCACGGATCTGGCTCTGTTCGGCTCCACCGCACGGGACAACGCCCGTATCGACAGCGACGTCGACATACTGGTCAGCTTCGATGGTCCTGCAACCTCGGAACGTTACTTTGGGGTCCAATTCTATCTCGAAGACCTGTTTGGTTGCGCAATCGATCTGGTGACGGACAAAGCCCTGCGCGCGGAACTGCGTCCATTTATTGAAAAGGAGGCCGTGCATGTCTGATCCATCACTGCGCGAATGGCGATTTTACCTTGATGACATGATCGGATTTGCCGAAAAAGTCATCGCCTATACCGACGGAATGGACCAGAGCGGGTTTGTCGCCTGCGCATTGAATTATGACGCCACGATACGTAATTTGGAACTAATCGGCGAAGCGGCAACTCATGTGCCGGACGCGGTGCGGCTGGCCAATTCGCAGATACCGTGGCGGCTTATCATCGCGACGCGAAACAGGCTGATCCATGGATATCTCGGCATCGACAATGACACGCTGTGGAGCATTATTCGCGACGATATTCCGGTCCTACTCCCCAATCTCATTGCATTCAGGGAAAATCAGCATCCCGGACTCGGCGACCTCGGACTTTGACATAAAAGACTTACCCGAGTGACACCGCCGGCCGGCCGCACCAGGAATATTCCATTCTTTCAGATCGACACGATCTTGTTCCTCTCAGGGAGCAACACGTCGCGCCTGACAACTGTTCAAATTTGGATCAACGCGTTTGAGTTGCCTGTATTTGCAACACATCGTCAGCGGCGAATACATCTCGAACAGCACCCGTGAACCTGCATGCGGCACCGCTGTATGCAATCGGCACGGTTATTGCCTCATACAGATTATTGCCGGCGCTTGTTGCGGACGGCGCATCTGTCCGGTGACCTTTTCAACATGTCACCCTGCACCGATGAATACGCAAAAAGAACGATAAGCCAGGAGATCACATGTCTTGCCCGAAAATGTTGGCAGCTGCCGCCGAAGTGGCGGGTGTATTTCTCATGTTCCAAGGTCAGGTACTGGCAGCCGACGCGCTGGCCGTTGCCGAGCAGGAGCTGCCCGCGATTGTCGTGACGGGCACGATGCCGCTTCCCGGTCTCGGCCTGCCATTGCGCGACGTGGCTGCGAATGTGCAGACAGTCAAGGGCGCCGAGATCGCACGGCAACATGCCGGCAATATCACCGAATTTCTGGAGCAAAACCTGAGCAGCGTCACCATCAATGCGGCGCAAGGCAATCCGTATCAGCCGGATGTCAGCTATCGCGGCTTCACTGCGTCGCCGCTGCTGGGCACACCGCAGGGCCTGTCGGTATTTCAGGATGGTGTCCGTATCAACGAACCCTTCGGCGATGTCGTCAACTGGGACTTGCTGCCGCAATCGGCGATTGCCAACCTGCAGGTCATGCCGGGGTCGAACCCGATCTTTGGATTGAATACGCTCGGCGGGGCGCTGGCCGTCACCACCAAGAACGGGCGTACCAATCCCGGCGGCCAGGTAGAAATGTCGGGCGGCTCGTTCGGCCGCAAGACCCTCGAACTGGAGCAAGGCGGCAAGGTCGGTAATCTGGACTACTTTGTCACCGCCAACGATGCAATGGATCATGGTTGGGCCGATCACAATCCAAGTCGCGTCAAGCAGTTTTTCGGCAAGGTGGGCTACCAGGATGCCGATACGGCCGTGCATATGAGCCTGACGGCGGCGGATAACGATTTGCAGGGCACGCAAACCATTCCGCGTTCGTTTCTCGACAACCGGCGTCAGGCCTACACTTTTCCTGACGAGAATGTCAACCGGGCCACGCTCTGGAGTCTGTCCGGCAGCCACTTTTTTAACGAAAAGTTGCAGGTGTCGGCCAATGCGTACTATCGCAATTACCACAACGGGAATACCAGCAGCAACGTCAACGGCAACTACAGCGCTACCGATCCGGTTGAAGCTGACAATGCGCGCTCTATCGTTGATCAGGGCAGTGTCGGATTCGGGTCGCAACTGAGCTATCTGGGAAAACTAGGCGCAAGGGATAATCAGTTCGTGGTCGGTGTGGCCGGGGATTTCGCGCAGGCCCGCTTCAAGCAATTCAGTCAGGATGCCCAATTTACCGCCGCTCGCGACACGCTGGGCATTGGCGGCTATGCGCTTGGGACCGATGCAAAAACCCGCAATAGCAACCTCGGCATTTTCTTTTCCGATACCTTATCGCTGAACGAACTATGGTCAGTCACCGGATCCGGTCGTTACAATTCTGCGCGGGTGAAGATCAGCGACCAGACCGGGGCACAGCCGCTACTGAATGGCGATCATGCGTTTTCACGTTTCAATCCGGGGTTCGGCGTGACCTACAATCCGCAGCCGGGACTGACCGCCTATGCCACCTACAACCAGGGAATGCGCACCCCGACCGCCATCGAGCTCGCTTGCGCCGATCCGGACGCCCCATGTTCGCTGCCGAATGCGTTTATCGCCGATCCGGCGCTGAAGCCGGTGATTGCCAAGACCGCCGAGTTCGGCGCGCGCGGCAAACTGGGCGCTGCGTCGAGCTGGAGCGCGTCGGTGTTTCGGACCGAGCTGGGCAACGATATTCAATTCATCAGCAGCAATAGCGCATCGACCAGTACCGGCTATTTTCAGAACGTCGGCAAGACGCGCCGACAGGGTCTGGAACTCGCAGCCCATACGGTCATACAAAAACTCGCTGTGACCATGAGTTATAGCTATATCGATGCGACCTACCGGACCGCCTTCGTTGAACAGAGTGCGAGCAATTCGCGCGCCAATGCCAACGGCGACGTGATCGTGCGTCCGGGCAACAAGCTGCCGGGCATCCCGCAAAATACTTTCAAGCTGCGCCTGGACTATGCGGCGACGCCAAAGTGGAACGTCGGCACCAACCTGATTTATCGCAGTGCGGTTTTTGCGCGCGGCGACGAGAATAATCAGGACGCCAACGGCAAGATCGCCGGCTATACCGTGGTGAATCTCGATACCACTTATGCGCTGACCAAGCAGCTGCAAGTGTTTGCGCGCGTGGATAATTTGTTCAACCGGCAATATGCGAATTTTGGCGTTCTCGGGCAGAATTTTTTCAACGGGCCGGGACACTCCTTCGACGCTGACAACGTCAGCAACGAGCAATTCGTAGCTCCCGGCGCGCCGCGCGGTGCCTGGGTTGGTTTGCGGTACGCGTGGAATTGATTGAAAAATGTTGTGATGGCGCGTCCGCGTGTTGCGACCTGCCAACCCGAGTCAGAATTCTGACCGATAACCTGCCGCAACCCTTGAAAGGTTCCTACGCCATGAAACCAAATTTCTTGCAAAAAAAATGCCCGACATTGTCGTCAGGCGGGTCTTCCGATCGCGCTGCATATGTACCTGGATTGTTCGCCTCCGGCGCGGCTTTATCTTTTGCATTGCTGATGCCTTTACCGTCGATTGCCAGTCCGTTCGCGTATGTCCCGAACGAAAAATCCGGCACCATCTCCATTATCGATTGCGCCAGCGATACCGTCGTCGGGCAAATCAAGGCCGGGACCAAGCCGCGCGGCGTGGCGCTCAGCCACGATGGCAAAACCTTGTACGTCAGCGATCAACCGACCAATGCATTGCTGATTGTCGATCTGGGGAAAAGAGCGGTAGTCGGTACGGTGCCTGTGGGGGAGTCACCCGAAGGCGTCGGCATTTCACCTGCAGGAGACTGGATCGTTGCGGCAAGCGAAATCACGAATTCAGTCAATTTCATCTCGACTGCGACCAATAAACAGGTTTTCAGTATCAAGACCGAGGGAAAAAATCCCGAACACGCGGAATTCAGTCCGGACGGAAAATGGCTGTATGTCAGCGCCGAAGAGGCCGACTCGATCGACATCATCGATGTAGCGAAACGGCAGCAGGTCGCTTCGGTAAAACTGGGCATGCGCCCGCGCGGCATTGCGTTCAAGCCGGATGGCAGCCAGGCTTATATCGCCGCCGAACTTGGCAGCATGGTCTACACGGTGGATGTGGCGACACAAAAAGTCGTCGGGCAGATCAAGGCCGGAAATTATTCGAACGGCGTCACCATGGCGCCGGATGGCAGCCGGGTATATATCTCGAACGGTAAGGACGGCACGATATCGGTCATCGATGTCGCCGGGAATACGGTGGTGGCGACCATCCCGGTCGGCAAGCGGCCCTGGAACATGGCGATCACGCCGGACGGCAAGAAATTGTATGTGGCGAACGGGCGCTCGAATTCCGTTTCCGTCATCGATACCGCAACCAATGCCGTCAGCAAGGAAGTCGTCGTGGGTGCGTTGCCTTGGGGCGTCGTGGTCCGATGAGCGCACTTAGCGGAGTCGCGCTGAACCGGAGCGGGCGCCACGGCTTGACGGTGGTCGTCCTGCATTGGGCGCTTGCGCTCCTGATCATCGGCATGCTGCTGCTGGGCTTTTACATGGCCGGGATCCCGAAGGGGGCACCCGGCCGGGCGTTGTATTTCAACCTGCATAAGTCCTTGGGCGTGCTGGCAGGCCTGCTGATCCTGCTGCGCCTTGGGTGGCGTCTGACGCACGCCGCCGCGCCGCTGCCGGCCAGCATGCCGGGCTGGAGCGCGGCGGCCGCACGCTGGAGCCATCGGCTGCTCTACCTTTGCATGGTGCTGCAGCCAGCGACCGGCTATCTGTCGTCTTCGTTCAATAAGTATGGCATCAGGTTCTTCGGTGCGGCCCTGCCAAACTGGGCCTGGGAGGACCCGCGGATGCGCGATCTGTTCATGGGCTTTCACAAGACCGTTGCCGTCGTGTTTGCTGTGCTGATCGCGCTGCACGTGCTGGCAGCGCTCAAGCATCTGCTCGTCGATCGCGATCGGGTGTTCCAGCGCATGCTTCCTTAGCCCTGACAGGTATGGCACGGATCGGATTGGCGATCAGAATCTGAACAGGCGCACGCCGATGTGATCCGCTTTGACGCATGCCGCGCGTCCTGAATTATCGCTAATCCATGCCGATAAGCAGCTATTTTCCGATCCATTCGCGCGTCGGAAACAGGCGGCCTGGCCCCCTTCAAATTCCCGTGTTTCATGCGCGCCCAGCACGCTTTTTCAGCAGGCGCGAGCGCATGGAAAAGTCTCCCGGACGACGCAGCGGTTTGCCGCAGGCATGCATTTTGCCCATAGCCCGATGCATCGATAGCTGATGCGATTGAAAAAATCAAACGGATAGAGGAGACCTTAATGAAAAAAATATTGCATCGGAAAAAATCGTTATTGGCATTGATGGCGCTTGGCACTATTGCCGGTGGCGCATGCGCGCAATCGTCAGTCACCATTTATGGTGTGGTGGATGCCGGAGTTGCCTTTTTCAACCATCAACAAACACCAACCGGCGGGACCGGTAGCGTGACGGCATTCAACACCGGCGGCGCCAGTCCCAGCATTTTTGGCTTCAAGGGGAGTGAAGATCTGGGCGGCGGTTTGAAAGCCAATTTCGATCTTGAGGGCCACTTCTTTTCGGGCACCGGCGCAGGCGGTCAATGGGGCGGTCTGTTTGGCCGCCAGGCGAATGTCGGCCTTTCCAACAGTTACGCTACCTTGACGCTGGGCAAACAATATTCGCCTGCGGTACTGGCATTTGCCGCAACCGACCCGCGCGGCTTGAAAGAAACTTTTTCCGGCCTGATTTCCTGGGCGCTGACGCAAAGCCCCTTGAATGCCGGCACGGCGACGGCACCCGCCAATTCGAATGCCGTCATCGACGTGTTCGTGGCGAATGCCGTGGGCCTCAGCACCAAAATTGCGGATGTCAATTTGAGCGGCTCGGTCAGCCTGGGCGGCAATGCCGGCAGCAATACCGCGAACCGCGTCATTGCGCTGGGCGCGACCTATACCGGCCCGGTCACGCTGTCGGCGGCTTACCAGTCGGACAATGGGCAGTCGCTCGGGGCGATCGGGGGAAGCGGAATCCAAACCAGAAAATATAGCGTCGGTGCCGGCTATACCTTGGGCGATGCGACGGTGACGCTCAACTACCTGAACAACAAGAATAGCGATCCGGGGTCGAGAGCCGGATTGGCGCAGTATCGCGTGGTTGGCGCCGGCCTGAATTACCGGACTTCGGCAGCCAATAGCGCGACCCTGGCGTACTACTATTCGACCAACAAAGACGGCGTCAGCGATACCTCCAGAACGTGGATACTCAGCGATGACTATGCCTTGTCCAGGCGCACAACCCTTTACGCCCTGGTCTCGGGAGTGAACGCGGGCAGCGGCTATAGCGCCGGTGCGCCGTTCGGCGTGGCAAATAATAATCTGTTCCTTGCCACCGCAGGAAAAACCACCACCGCCGTTGAGTTGGGTATCAAGCATGCCTTCTGATCGATGCGTTATGCGCATTTTGGAACAGTAAATTTATCAGGTGTTCAGAAATATGACAGCTGCGCCAGGCATTGGCAGAGGTGTCGTCGTGACCGGAAGTCGTCTGCTTGTCCTCTGGTCACGAGAAGAACGCAGCGCATCCCGTGTCCGATCGAGGCCGCTGCAGGGCGGTTTCAATGAGCGCGACCCGTGCAAACCGGGCTGGCATGGCGATTGCTGAATAGCTGCAGTGTTCGAAGGTGCCAACTCGGAAGAATTCGATTCCACAACTATATCAACAGGAGCAAGACATGAATCTAGCAGACATCAGCAAACTCGGCGTCGAGAGCCCATTCAAGCAACGCTACGATAATTTTATCGGCGGCAAATTCGTGGCGCCGGTCAACGGCATCTATTTTCAAAATATCACGCCGATTACAGGCCAGGTTTTTTGTGAGGTTGCGCGTTCTACTGCAGAAGATATAGAACTGGCGCTGGACGCGGCACATGCGGCCAAAGCCAGCTGGGGCAAAACCTCGCTTGCGCAACGCGCGAATATCCTCAACAAGATCGCAGACCGGATGGAGGCCAATCTGGAGCGTCTGGCCACGGCCGAGACCATCGACAACGGCAAACCACTCCGCGAAACGATGGCGGCGGATATCCCGCTGGCGATTGATCATTTCCGCTATTTCGCCGGCTGCATTCGCGCACAAGAAGGCAGCGTTGCGCAGATCGATGCGGAAACCTATGCCTACCATTTTCACGAGCCGCTCGGTGTGGTCGGACAGATCATCCCGTGGAACTTCCCGATCCTGATGGCGGTGTGGAAAATGGCGCCGGCGCTCGCAGCCGGAAATTGCATTGTCCTCAAACCCGCCGAGCAAACACCGGCCTCGATCCTGGTCTTGATGGAGCTCATCGCCGACTTGCTGCCGCCCGGCGTACTGAACGTCGTCAACGGTTTCGGCCTGGAAGCAGGCAAGCCACTGGCTTCCAGCAAGCGCATCGCAAAGATTGCATTCACCGGAGAAACCGGTACCGGCCGTCTGATCATGCAGTACGCTGCGCAAAATATCATTCCGGTGACGCTGGAACTGGGTGGGAAATCGCCCAACATCTTTTTCGCCGATGTCATGGATCAGGACGATGCCTTCTTCGACAAATGTCTTGAAGGCTTTGCGATGTTCGCGCTGAATCAGGGGGAAGTCTGCACTTGCCCGTCGCGCGTCCTGATCCAGGAGTCGATCTATGACCGCTTCATGGAACGCGCAGTCAAGCGCGTGGCCGCGATCAAGCAAGGCAATCCGCTCGATATGGCGACCATGATCGGCGCGCAGGCATCGCAAGAGCAGCTTGAAAAAATCCTGTCCTACATGGATATCGGCCGCCAGGAAGGCGCGAAAGCCTTGATCGGCGGTGAGCGCACCACGCTGCCGGGCGACTTGCAGGGCGGCTACTATGTGCAGCCTACGATCTTCGAAGGCCATAACAAGATGCGTATCTTCCAGGAGGAAATCTTTGGCCCGGTGGTGTCGGTGACGACCTTCAAGGATGAAAGCGACGCACTGGAAATCGCCAACGATACCTTGTACGGCCTGGGCGCGGGCCTGTGGACGCGCGACGGCTCGCGTGCTTTCCGCGTGGGACGCGGGATCCAGGCTGGCCGTGTATGGACCAACTGCTATCACCTGTACCCGGCGCATGCGGCATTCGGCGGTTACAAGCAATCCGGCATCGGACGTGAAAACCACAAGATGATGCTCGATCATTATCAGCAAACCAAAAACCTGCTGGTCAGCTACAGCCCCAACGCTCTGGGATTCTTTTAAACGAGAAGTGAAATATCCAATTCACAAACAGGAGGATGACATGCATAAAAAGCTAATAGGAGTTCTGCTCAGCATCGCTGCGGGCAGTGCGTTTGCTGTCCAGGCAGCGGGCGTCACCGATGCGATGCTGGCCAACGATGCCAACGCGCCGAACAATGTCTTGTCGTGGGGGATGGGAACGCAAGGGCAGCGTTTCTCGCCATTGACGCAAATCAATACCAGCACCGTGAGCAAGCTCACGCCAGCCTGGTCGATGTCGTTCGGCGGTGAAAAACAACGCGGGCAGGAATCGCAGCCATTGATCTATAACGGCAAAATGTTTGTGACCGCTTCGTATTCCCGGATCTATGCAATCGACATGAAGACCGGCGCCAAGCTCTGGAAATACGAACATCGCTTGCCCGACGGGATCATGCCTTGCTGCGATGTTGTCAACCGCGGCGCAGCCTTGTATGACAATCTGGTGATCTTCGGCACGCTCGACGCGCAACTGGTGGCATTGGATCAGGATACCGGCAAGATCGTCTGGAAAGAGAAGGTCGACGATTATGCTGCCGGCTACTCCATGTCCGCCGCGCCGCTGATTGCCAAAGGCATGTTGCTGACCGGCGTGTCCGGCGGCGAGTTCGGCGTCGTGGGACGTGTCGAGGCACGCAATCCGCGGACCGGCCAGCTGCTCTGGTCGCGTCCGATGATTGAGGGGCACATGGGCTACAAATACGACAAGGACGGCAAGGCAACTGAAAACGGCATTACCGGCACGACCAACAAATCCTGGCCCGGCGATTTGTGGAAAACCGGCGGTGGCGCCACATGGCTGGGCGGGACTTACGATGCGTCGACCGGCCTGGCCTATTTCGGCACCGGCAATCCCGCTCCCTGGAACAGTCATTTGCGTCCGGGCGATAACCTGTATTCCGCGTCCACCGTAGCGCTGGATGTGGACACGGGGAAGATCAAATGGAGCTATCAGACGACTCCGCACGATGGCTGGGATTACGACGGCGTCAACGAGTTTGTCACGTTCGACATGGATGGGAAACGCTATGGCGGAAAGGCCGATCGCAACGGTTTCTTTTACGTGATTGACGCCAAAAACGGCAAACTGGAAAACGCTTTTCCATTCGTCAAGAAAATCACCTGGGCCTCCGGCATCAATCTGAAAACCGGTCGTCCTAACTTCCTTGAGCAGGGACGCCCCGGCGACCCGACCAAGGGTGAAGCAGGCAAGAAAGGGGCGACCGTATTTGCCGCCCCGGCTTTCCTTGGCGCCAAGAATCAGATGCCGATGGCCTACAGTCCGCAAACCAAGCTGTTCTACGTTCCAGCCAACGAATGGGGCATGGATATATGGAATGAGCCGGTCAGCTACAAGAAAGGCAGTGCTTTTCTCGGTGCCAGCTTTACCATCCGTCCGATCAACGACGATTACATCGGTGCGATGCGCGCGATCGATCCCAAGACCGGCAAGATCGTCTGGGAAATCAAAAACAGCGCGCCGCTTTGGGGTGGCGTGATGACGACGGCCGGCGGCCTGGTGTTTTACGGGACACCGGAAGGATTCCTGAAAGCGGTCGATGCCAAGACCGGGAAGGAACTCTGGAAATTCCAGACCGGCTCCGGTGTCGTGGCGCCGCCGGTGACATGGAAGGATGGCGATACCCAGTATATCGCCGTGGTGTCTGGCTGGGGTGGCGCAGTACCGTTGTGGGGCGGCGAGGTTGCCAAGAAAATCAGCGCCATTGAACAAGGTGGATCGGTATGGGTTTTCAAACTCGGTCCGCAGTAACGTTAGCAGCTTCCAGGTCGTCAAGGTATTGAAGACAGCTTACTTCTTCCCGCCCTGAGGCGTTTTGGCTGACGACTACGGTCGTCAGCTTTTTTTTAAATATTTTATTGTGCGCATCAGGTAATTTGGTCGTTGCGTATCTAACACGGTTGCTACTCCGTGGAGGCAAGCCGGGAGTGGCCCGGCAGCCAGTCACTTTTCTTGCTTCGCCAAGAAAAGTAACCAAAAGAAGGCGACGCAAAGCCGTTGCCCGCCGTTGGCGGGTCCCCAAATGGGGCGGGCGCCAGTCGGGTGGAGAAACAAACTCGCTGCGCTCAGACAAGTTTCCCCACAATTCCCGACTGGCACCCGCCCCATTTGGCAACGTCTCAATGCGGAATTCAAAAGCAACGTCAAAACCCACAGCCTCTGCAGTGAATCGGGGACTGTATTTGCCGGCAGCGCAGCGTGCCGCATCATTGTTCCACCGCTTAACCCACCACGGAGCGCCGAGGGGTTGCTGTTGAGGTTGCAGTTGACGTTGCTTTTGATCTTCCGCATTGAGACGCTGCCAAATGAGACGACTGGCGTTCGGATAAAGAGGGAAAACTTGTCTGAGCGCAGCGAGTTTGTTTTCCCTCCCGAACGCCAGTCGTCTCATTTGGGGACCCGACCAACGGGAGGGCAGTGGCTTTGCGGTCGCCTTCTTTTGGTTACTTTTCTTGGCGAAGCAAGAAAAGTGACTGGCTGTCGGGCCACCCCCGACTAGCTTCCACGGAGCAGCGACCGTTTCAAATAACGACGACCGAACTGCTGAGTGAGTCAACAGGCTCCTAGGATTTTCCGTCAAAGAAACGCCGTGAATTGGCATCCGTCCGAAACAGAACAGGCTGCTCCGGCACGCTTGCGTCGCTCTTGCGTCCGGCCTGCAACACGATATTCTGTATCACGCCATGCTGTGCCGATTTGCTGCACACCGGATCGGCATTGGTGGCATCGCCGGTCAGGGCGAGTGCCTGACAACGGCAGCCGCCGAAGTCTTTTTTCTTCTCGGGACAAGTGCGACACGGTTCCTGCATCCAGTCATCGCCGCGATACAGATTGAACGCATCGCTGTGTTGCCAGATGTCGTGCAGGCTATATTGCGTCACGTTCGGAAATTCAATGCCAGGCAGGGACCTTGCCGCATGACAGGGCAGGGCGGTGCCATCGGCGCCGATTGCGAGGAATACGGAACCCCAGCCGTTCATGCAGGCCTTGGGGCGTTCCTCGAAGTAGTCGGGCACAACGAACAGGATTTTTACCTTGTTGCCGATACGGGAACGATATGCGTTGACGACCGCTTCGGATTTTTCGACCTGTGCGCGGGTAGGCAGAAGATGGGCGCGATTGACCAAGCCCCAGCCGTAGTATTGCGTATTCGCCAGCTCCAGGTATTCCACCTCCATGGCGAGCGCCATCTCGATGATGCGGTCGACGTGATCGAGATTGTAGCGATGCAATACCACGTTCAACACCATCGGATAGTCATACTGTTTGATGAGTCTGGCCACGCGCGATTTCAGATCGAAGGTCTTGGTGCTCGACAGGAAATCATTCATTTCCCTGGTCGAATCCTGGAACGATAGCTGGATGTGATCGAGGCCAAGCTGTTTCATGCGCGCGATGCGGGTTTCGGTCAGACCGACGCCGGAGGTAATCAGATTGGTGTAGTAACCGAGTCGATGGCCCTCTTCGATCAGCTCTTCCAGATCGTCGCGCAGCAGCGGCTCGCCGCCGGAGAAGCCGAGTTGGGCGGCCCCGAGCCTGCGTGCCTGCCGCATCACGTCTATCCATTGCGCAGTACTCAGTTCCTTGTTGTTCTCCGCATAGTTCAGCGGGTTGTAGCAGAACACGCAATGCAGCGGGCAACGATACGTCAATTCCGCGAGTAGCCAGAGTGGCGGCGCTGCGTTGGCATGGTGAAGTCCGCGCATGTTCTCAGGTAATCCAGTTGCGTTCATTGGCTGTCCGTAAAAAGTCATCCACATCGGCCCGTAATCCGCTCACGGAAAACGCCCGCTCCAGGGTGTGCGTGATGGCCGACACGTCGCGCTCGCCATCGCACAGTTTGAGGATTTCTGCTGCGCTGCGATTGAGCTGCACCATGCCTTCCGGGTAGAGCAGCACGTAATTGCTTTGCGCATCTTCCCATTGCAGTCGAAACAGTCTGGATAATTTTGGCTTGTCTGGGTGGGTAGTCATCGGGTGCTCCACGAAGTAAGGTTAAGGGTAGGCTTTTTCGATGGCGTCCGACAGCGACCACAACACATCGAGTTTGAACTGCAAGATCTCCAGCGCACGGTCCTGCTGGGCACGTGTGATGAAGTGGGCTAGCGTCACTTGCAGTCCGTGCTCGACATCGCGCTCGGCGAGCGAGATGCGGCTGCGGAAATACTGCAAGCCGTCGGCTTCGATCCAGGCGTAATGCTGCGGCCAGTTGGCTAAACGGTCCTTGTGGATTTTTGGGGCAAACATTTCCGTCAAGGAGGAACAGACGGCTTCTTGCCATGGTGCGTGCCGCGCGAAATTGACATAGGCATCGACGGCAAACCGCACCCCGGGCACCACATGCTGCAACGACCATAGCTCGCTGCGTGGAATGCCAACGGCTGCGCCGAGCCGGGCCCATGCTTCAATCCCGCCGGCATTGCCTTCCGCGCCGTCGTGATCGAGTATGCGCTGGACCCACTTGCGGCGTATGGCGCGATCGGGACAGTTGGCGATGATGGCGCCGTCTTTTTGCGGAATATTGATCTGATAATAGAAGCGATTGACAACCCAGCCGCGCAGCTGCTCAGGGCTGAGCAAACCGTTGTTCATCTTGACGTTGAATGGATGGTGGATATGGTAGCCGCTGCCTTTGGCGCGCAGTTGCGCTTCGAATTCGGCGTGGTCCCATGCGCGGGAAGTGTCGCCTGCGGGTTGTATCAGCTTAGTCATAGATCGATCTCCATGCCGTCAAATGCGACTTCGATGCCGTGCTGCGTCAGGATTGCCCGCTCTGCGGAATCCTCATCCAGCATCGGGTTCGTGTTGTTGATGTGTATCAGTATCTTGCGCGGTCCGGCGATCGCATCCAGCACCTCGATCATGCCGCCTTTGCCCGACTGCGGCAGGTGCCCCATGTCGGCCGATTTCTTGGCGGAAAAACCCAGCCGGATCATTTCATCTTCCGTCCATAAGGTGCCGTCGACCAGCAGGCAATCGGCTGCATGCATGGCCGCCTCTATATGCGCTTCGATTTTCCCCAGGCCGGGCGCATAGAAAATCTTCTTTCCGTTCTTCTTGTTTTCGATGAGGAGCCCCAGGTTATCGCCGGGCTGCGACATTTCCCGATGCGGCGAGTAGGGCGGCGCTTTGCTGGAGAGCATCAACGGCGTAAAGCGGATGTCGTCTATCCCCGGCACTTCCACCGGCGCGATGGTGTGGTTGGGGGCGAGAACGTGCCATTGCACGCCGCAGTAATGCGATAGCACGTGGACCAGCGGCAAGCCGATGGTGAGATCGTCCCATACCGCCGCCGTGCAATACAGCGGCAGCGGACGGCCTTCCCGCAACATCAATAGTCCGGTCACGTGGTCGATTTGCGCATCCATCAGCATCACCGCGGCGATGCCGGTGTCGCGGGCGCTGCGCCCCGGCTGCAGCGCCGGCGTGGCGCGCAGCTGCGTCAGGATGTCGGGCGAGGCATTGATCAATACCCAGTCGCTGCCGTTGGACGACACCGCAATCGACGATTGCGTGCGTGGCCGGGCGTTGATGCTGCCGTCGCGGACGCCGCTGCAGTTACGGCAATTACAGTTCCATTGCGGGAAACCGCCACCTGCTGAAGAGCCTAATACGATGATTTTCATTGTTTGAGTAGGTTAAGCCCGGGATCAGGTGCGGCGATCGTTTTGCAATCGCCGCACTGTCCAAAGATGCTGATTAGCTATTAACGATTGGCGATGTACATTGTGATTTCAAAGCCAAAACGCAGGTCGGAAAACGCAGGTTTGTTCCAGGTCATGATTGACTCCATTGAATAGAAAAAAATACCAGGTACGATTTGTGATTGCATGCAAGCATTGCCCATAAGGCGCCTTAACAACTGATGCAATCATGTCGATAAACGCAAGTTCCATGCCGAAGGTTTTTCCTGCGCCATTCCACGCCGGCTGGTTGTCCGTCGGCGACGGGCATAGCCTGTATTTCGCCGAATATGGCTGCATCGATGCGCCTGCGGCAGTGGTCTTGCATGGCGGGCCGGGTAGCGGTTGCAGTACGGGGATGCTGGATTGGTTCGATTTGTCGCGCCAGCGGGTTGTGCTGTTCGATCAGCGCGGTGCCGGACGCAGCATCCCGAGCGCCTTGCTGGCGCATAACCGTACGCCCGATCTGATCCTCGATATCGAGCATATGCGCCGGCACTTGCGCATCGATCGGTGGCTGGTCGTGGGTGGCTCGTGGGGGGCCACGCTGGGCATCCTGTACGCCGGATGCCACCCCGACCGATTGACCGGACTGGTGTTGCGCGGGACGTTTCTGGCAAGTCCTCGCGAGATGACCTGGTTTTTCCAGTCGCTGCGGGCTTTGGTGCCGGATGCATGGGGGCGTCTGACCCATGGATGGACGCATTTCCAGAAAGAGGATGTGCTCCAATCCTTAACAGCGCTGCTGCAAAACGGAACATGTGATGAACAACACGACGCCGCAGCGCGTTGGAGTGATTATGAAGATGCCGTGTTGCAGGCGATGACGGGAGTGGCGGTAGCGATGCCGGCAAGCGGCAGCGCGGCAAGATTGGCGAAATACATCCTGCAAGCGCAGTACCTGTCGCATCGCTGTTTTGTCACCGAGGGCAGGCTATTCCGTTCTGCACGCAAGGCCGCAAGCGTGCCGACCATCATGATTCACGGTACGCACGACTGGATTTGTCCGCCGGAGAATGCCTGTCGCCTGCAACGATTCATGCCGCATGCCGACTTGCGATGGGTGGCCGGGGGAACCCATACGCCGTCCGATCCCGCCATCCGGAGCGCGCTGCAACAGGCCATTCATGATCTGCGAAATGTGCTGTGACCGACGCTTTTTTTCAGAGAATCTTGCGATAGATGGTGTTGCGCGACACGCCCAGGGCTCGCGCTGTGGCGGATACGTTGCCGCCATTGGAGGCCAACGACTTTTGGATAACCGATCGCTCTACCTGTTCGAGATTGGCGCCGCTGGAAACCAGTAAATTGGTATTCTGATTCGCTTCATGGGCTTGCGACTGTTCGATGTCTTCGAGAAAATCGTCCGGCAGATGCTGGTGTTGAATTTCGCGATCCTGATCGGCCATGACGATCGCGGTGCGTAACAAGTTCGTCAGTTGGCGGAAATTGCCCGGCCAGCCATGCAGCTTGAACAGCCGCATGATGTCAGGTGTGACCGTATAGCGTCCGCCGGCGGACTCTGCCATGAGTATTTTCTCGACGACGATTTCTATATCGGTCCGCTCACGTAGCGGCGGTAACCTGACTACCAGACCGTTCAGGCGGTAGTAAAGGTCTTCGCGGAAGCTGCCTTTGGCGATCAGGTCGCGCAGATTGCGATTGGTGGCGCAGATCAATTCGACATTCACGGTGATTGACTTGGTACTCCCCAGCGGCGTGACCATGCGTTCTTGCAGTACCCGTAACAGACGCGACTGCAGATTGGACGGCATGTCGCCGATTTCGTCGAGGAACAGCGTCCCTCCATTGGCTTGCAGGATCTTGCCGATGGCGCCCTTTTTACGCGCACCGGTAAACGCGCCGTCTTCATATCCGAACAATTCCGATTCAATCAGCGTTTCGGGAATGGACGCGCAATTGACCGCCACAAACGGACCGTTGGCACGCGGCGAATCATTGTGGATCGCTTGCGCCAGCAATTCTTTGCCGGTTCCGGTCTCGCCCATGATGAGAATCGGAATGTCGCGTCCCAGCACTTTGTTAACCTTGTCGATCAGGGCGCTTACCTGCGGATCGCCGGTATTCAGATAGCGGAGTCCGGACATGCGTCGGGCCGTCTGGTTCGTGCGATTGCCAGCTGCCGAGCACAAGCTCTGGTTTGTGCCGGTGTCTTCGTCATCGGCGTCGCGGACCAACTCCACGGCATGGTGGAAGGCATTATTGGCGAGATGCAGTTCGGCACGTCCATACACGCGCACGCCGTTAGGCATGCAAAGATTCAGCAATCCGGGTACGGCCGTACGGTAATGGTCGAACAAGGCGGAGATGGGTAAGCCGAAGAGTGAGCTGAATGTATGTAATCGCAGTGCCGGTAACGACAAGCCCAGCTGAAACAATCCGGTCCGGTTGGCAGAAAGGAATCTTCCGCCCGGGGTGAACGAGGCAATCCCTTCCATCAGCGTGCCGATGAATTCCGGTCGTGTATTGAAGTGCAAGGTGATGGCATCCTGGAACGCAGCCGAAAACATATGATTTTCGATCATCTGCGCCGACATCCGCACCAGCGCCATCGTATGCTTGTGAAAACTGGATTGATCCCCGGTCACATCCAGCACGCCGATCACATTGCCCTGATGATCGAGAATCGGCGCCGCCGAGCATGTCAGAAAGTGATTGGCCACCAGATAATGCTGGTTGGCATGTATTTGTACCGGCAGTTGCTCCGCGATCGCGGTGCCAATCGCATTGGTGCCTTTGCTGGCCTCCGACCATGTGACACCGGGTTTGAGTGCGACCCGATTGGCCTTCTCCAAAAAATCGTCGTCTCCCAAGGTGTGCACGATCAGACCGTTGACGTCGGTCAGGATCACCATGTTGTGGGTATTGATGATTTGTTCGTAGAGTGTTTCCATCACCGGCAACGCATGCGTATGCAGAATGCGGTTTTGCTCCAGCAATAGCGACAAATCAGTCCGCTCTATGGGACTGAAATCGGGCTTCTCCGTTTCGGACAAGCCATACGCTATAGAGCGCAGACGGGATTCTTCTATCATCATGTGCGTATTGCATGCAGAAAGCGTGCCACGCACAACGCCGTTTTATCGTCGGTGGCGCCGCTTGCCTGCCGGCGCATGGCCCGGTCTCCTGCGGAGCGTTGATCCAGACGGCATGCCATTCCTTGTTTTCAGGCTGTGCATTTATATGGCACCTGCTATTCCACCTGTTCAGAAATGGAACAGAAACCACACCGCTGTGCGCCTGATTTTCCTGGCACGGCAATTGCCTCTACCTCCTCATTCTGTCAAAACGTTGTCGAGGAGATTGTATGAAAAATATTAGACACATCATTTCGGGTTGTTCTTTATTGGCCGCTGTATTGACGCCATCGTTTGCGTTTGCGCATGGCGATGTGACGCCGCAGCCGA
This sequence comes from Glaciimonas sp. OK215, assembly GCF_057787885.1. Lineage (NCBI taxonomy): Bacteria > Pseudomonadati > Pseudomonadota > Betaproteobacteria > Burkholderiales > Oxalobacteraceae > Glaciimonas > Glaciimonas sp. OK215. The sequence continues at coordinate 5,636,909 of NZ_CM173544.1, read as the reverse complement.
TAGATACAAAAACATTGCCTGCACTTGGACCGGCATGGCGCACTGAAAACCCCTATAGCGGCCAGAAGGAAGCGGTGAAAATCGGAACATCCGGATACGCTGAAAATTGCGCACGATGCCATGGACTGCAGGCGCAATCCGGCGGTATTGCGCCGGATTTGCGGTTGTTGGATCGCGACTGTACGGATCTCAAAAGCGAAGCGAAAAAACAAGCCTGCTACAAGGAAACGGATAAATATTTCCTGGTATCCATTCGTCATGGGAAGGTGCGCAATGGCGCTGTCTACATGCCACCGTTCGAAGGTGTCCTGAATCAGGAAGCCATGTGGTCCATCAAGGCTTACCTTGAGACCTTGCGCGCAATCAAGTAAGCCGGCAGAGCCACGCGGATTGTGTGCTTCAAAGTGTGTGAGTCAGGCGTGGCTATGTCATGGTAGCGGAGACATTTGCAAACAGAATAGGGTGCTGCACCATGTATAAATTTTCTCGTAGAGTCCTGAGCGCGATGTTAGCGCTCGCGTGCCTATGTCTATGGTCGACGGCGCAAGCGCAAGCGAATGCCGATTTTCTGAAAATCAAGCAGTCCGGTGTGCTGAAGGTGGCTGTGTATAACGATTTTGCACCGTTTTCGGCGAGCGACGGCGGCATTGATATCGATCTGGCGGCGGCACTGGCCGACAAGCTGGGACTGAAGCTGAGCTTGCTGCCGTTTCCTGCCGGCGAAGAGCTGAGCGACGATTTGCGCAACATGGTCTGGAAGGGACACTATCTCGGCTACGGTCCGGCTGATGTTCTACTCCATGTGCCGGTCGATCAGAGTCTGATGCAGCAGAATGACAAGGTGGAAATTTTCGCACCGTATCATCGTGAGACGGTGTGTCTGGTACGGGACATACGCAAGCTGCCGCGCTTCGATCATCTCGATGCGATCGCCGGAAAGAAGATTGGTGTCGAAAAGGTGTCGATCGGCGCAGTTTTGCTTCTTGGTGCGGAAGACGGCAAGTTTCGGGACGGCGTGAAAATCTATCCGACGGCAACGGAAGCACTTGAAAAACTCAAGGCAGGCGAACTGGATGGGGTAGTCGCCAACCGATCGGAAATAGAATCGGTGTTGAGAAAAGATCCCAATTATCAAATGAGCGAGGTCGCGTTTCAGCGCTTGCCACGCAAAGGCTGGGTGCTTGGCATGGCGGTGAAAAAGGATGACATCGCGCTCGTCAAATTATTGCAAGACGCGACCGACGCGTTGATTGCATCCGGTGAGATGGCCAAGATTTTTGCTAAACATGGCGTGCAGGTGATTGCGCCGTGACTTCGGTCGGCTACCGGCTTTCGCATTAACTATCGGGCAGCGGACTCGGCTATTCTGAGTTTCGCTGCGCCTCGCTAAGTCCGACAGACTTCATTACCACCCGCTATCGTTGCCGCCAGCGCATGCGTGGCGCAATCTCAATCGCTCACAACTCTTTCAACGCTGCGTGCAGCTCTTCAATTTTTACCAGCCGCTGTCGACCCACGGTACCGACTTTTTCAATCACCTGCGCGGACAGAACGTGGCAGAGCGCCATCACGGCGGTGTGGTTATCGAGCGGTATCGGGCTTTTGGTATCGCATTTGAGCACCCAGGTCGCTCCCAGGTCGCCACGGTTGGCGGAATCCGTGATCAGCAGCGTTTTCACGCCGAAACGGCTAACCGCTGCAATCAATTCGGCCAGCAGCGGATTGCGCCGCCGCAGCCCGAAGACGATAAAAATGTCTTCCGGATCCAACCCGACCAGATATTCCGCGAGCGTTTCTCCTGCGCGGGGCAGCACATAAACGTTGCTGCGGAACTGGATGAACTGCCAGTGTAGATAGGCCGCAAAAAAATAATTGTTGCGCTGCCCAAAAATCCTCACCTGGCGAGCCTTGGCGATCTTGGCGCCAAGTTCACTGACCAGCAGCGGCGAGATGCCGGCAAAAGTGCCGCGGATGTTTTGTGTGCTGGCGGCAATATGCTGCTCGTACAAGTCCGAACTATCGGTAACAGTGCCCGGTTCCTGGCGATCCAGCAGGTACAGCGGAGAGCCCCAGTCCATGCCCTGGCGTGCCAGGCGCCGCATCTGGTCGTAATTCTGATAACCAAGGCGCTGCACCAGTCGGGTCATCGTGGCATTCGACACGCCCGCCATTTTCGTGATTTCGGAGGCTGAGTAGCTGGCCATGTGGCCGGGCGACTCCAGAATCATGTCGGCCAGGCGCTTTTCAGCCTGCGGCAGTTGGGCGAGATGCTGCTGAATGCGAATCGACAGGTTGGCTGCCGGAGAAGTTGGTTTAGTCATGAGTTGCATCTTTGGCATACGGCTGAGTGAAAAAATATTTTACACGAAGTGAAAAAATGATTTGACACGGGTTGAAAAAAGATTTTCAATGCAGTGTCGAAGAAAAAATAATATCGCCTCAAAGAAGGCAACGAATGCGCATGAAGCAATACCGGCGTCCTGCCATATTCAGTGCACGACTGACGAACGCAGACGCCTGCAAAGCATCACCTTGCAGACAAAATAATAAAGCTTGCTATGTCAAACCTTAGGAGACAAAGATGGAAAAGCATAACGCAGTTATCAAGCCGTCGTATGACGATCGGCTGACCAATGAAGACCTGGCGCCGCTGAAAAAGCAGACTTGGGGCACCTATAACATTTTTGCGTTCTGGATGTCCGATGTGCATAGCGTGGGCGGCTATGTGACTGCCGGCAGTCTGTTCGCCCTGGGACTCAGTAGCTGGCAGGTGCTGGTTGCGCTGTTGACGGGCATCATGATCGTCCAGTTCTTTACCAACCTCGTGGCAAAACCCAGTCAGGTCACAAGCGCACCTTATCCGGTCATTTGCCGTACTACCTTCGGCGTGCTCGGCGCGAATATTCCGGCCATTATCCGCGGCCTGATTGCGGTGGCCTGGTACGGCATCCAGACCTACCTTGCATCGAGCGCTTTCCTGTTGATCGTTCTAAAGTTCTTCCCTCAAATGGCGCCCTATGCCGATGTCAAACTGTATGGGTTTGTCGGCTTGTCGTATCTGGGATGGCTGGGTTTCATGGTGATGTGGGTACTGCAGGCTATCGTGTTCTGGACTGGCATGGACAGCATCCGTAAATTCATCGATTGGGCTGGCCCGGCGGTGTATGTGGTGATGATCCTGTTGGCAGTCTGGCTCATTTCGAAGGCTGGCTGGAGCAAGATCGACCTGAATCTGGGCGGCATCAAGTACAGCGGCATGCAAGCCCTTCCGGTGATGATTAACGCGGTCGCGCTGGTAGTGTCCTATTTCTCCGGCCCGATGCTCAACTTTGGTGACTTTTCGCGTTACGGCAAGGATTACAAATCGGTCAAGAAGGGCAATTTCTGGGGACTGCCGGTGAATTTCCTCGGCTTCTCGCTGCTGACAGTTGTATGTATCGCTGCAACGCTGCCGATTTACGGCAAGCTGATCACGGACCCTGTGGAAATGGTCAGCCATATCGACAACACCTTTGCCGTGGTATTGGGCGGCCTGACCTTCATGATTGCTACGGTCGGCATCAACATCGTCGCCAACTTTGTTTCACCGGCCTTCGATTTTTCGAACGTGGCACCGAAGCTGATCAGCTGGCGCATGGGCGGCATGATCGCGGCAGTGGGTTCTATTTTCATCACACCGTGGAATCTGTTCAATAACCCGCACGTGATCCATTACACGCTCGATATCCTGGGCTCTTTCATCGGACCTCTGTTCGGTATCCTGATTGCCGATTTCTATCTGGTGAAGAAGCAAAGAGTGATCGTCGATGACCTGTACACGATGGATCATAAGGGCGCCTATTGGTATAGCCATGGCTACAACCCCAAAGCCATCATGGCATTGATTCCGTCGGCCATCATTCCGATCCTGTGCGTGCTGGTCCCTGCTCTCGGCGGCTTGGCCAACTTCACCTGGTTCATCGGCATGGGCTGCGGCTTGGCGATTTACTGGACCATCAGCGACAAACGGGCAGCGCCGGCGGCCGGACGGTTAGCGGGCGAACTGCCGGATTCCTTGTAAAACCACAATCGAATGCTAGCCTTATTCTGCATAAGGCGTAGTTGTGCAGCGGGCGTCAGGGCGCTTCCTGATGGGGCTCGCTCGCCTGGCGACAAGCTTCATCCCCCGACTCGCCGCTATTCTTCCCGGCGGCGAGTCACCTAAATTATTTAGGTCCAATCATGAAAATTAAAATCATCAATCCCAATACGACCTGGAGCATGACCGAGAAAATCGGCCATAGCGCGCGCCAGGTCGCTGCCGCCGGTACGGAAATTCTGGCGGTCAGTCCGAGCATGGGGCCTGCATCCATCGAAAGCTATTACGACGAGGCGCTGAGTGTGCCTGGCATTCTCGATGAAATCCGGCTGGGCGAAGCCGATGGCGTCGACGGTTATGTGATTGCCTGTTTCGGTGATCCCGGTCTGTATGCCGCGCGTGAAGCGGCACGTGGCCCCGTGATCGGCATCGCGGAAGCGGCAATGCATGCGGCGAGCCTGATCGGCACCGGTTTCAGCGTGGTCACCACGCTCGAGCGTACCTGCGGAATCGCCTGGCATCTGGCCGAAATATATGGCATGAGCCGTTTCTGTCGCAAGGTGCGGGCGTGCGAGCTATGCGTGCTCGATCTGGAAAAGCCCGGTTCGGATGCGTATCGGATTATCGTCGACGAATGCCGCCGCGCGATGGACGAAGACAAGGCCGACAGCATTGTGCTCGGTTGCGCCGGCATGTCCGACCTCTGTGAAGCCATCGGGCGTGAGCTTGGCATCACGGTGATCGATGGTGTGACGGTCGCAGTCAAACTGGTGGAAAGCCTGGTGCAGCTTGGTTTGAAAACCAGCAAGCGCGGCGACTGGGCCGCGCCTCCGATAAAACCGTATTCAGGCTTGCTGGAAAATTTTGCACGAGGCTGAGTAGCAACTCTTTGCCTGCATATTCTTTGTCAGGCCATTTTAATTTTGAGTGATATTGATGATGACAGATGATTATCCACGCGACCTGGTCGGTTATGGACGCACCCCACCCAACCCGCAATGGCCGGGCAATGCCAGGCTGGCGCTGCAATTCGTATTGAACTATGAGGAAGGCGGGGAAAACTGCGTGCTGCATGGCGACCGCAGTTCCGAACAGTTTCTGTCTGAAATTGTGGGCGGGCCGGCGTTTGAAGACCGGCACATGAGCATGGAAAGCATCTACGAATATGGCTCTCGTGCCGGGGTATGGCGCATTTTGAAGGAGTTCGAGCGGCGCGCCTTGCCGATGACTATTTTCGGCGTATCGATGGCGCTTGAGCGGCATCCGGAGTTGACGCAAGCCTTTGTCAAGCTGGGACATGAAATTTGCTGCCATGGCTTGCGCTGGATCCACTACCAGAATTTCGACGAAGCCACCGAGCGCGAGCATATGCGCATCGGCATTGAGATCATCAAAAAATTGACCGGAGCAGCGCCGCTAGGCTGGTATACCGGGCGCGATTCGCCGAACACCAGAAAACTGGTGGTGGAGCACGGCGGCTTTCTGTACGACTCCGATTATTACGGCGACGATTTGCCGTTCTGGACCGACGTCAAGCTCAGCGATGGCAGCCGCAAATCGCATCTTGTCGTTCCTTATACGCTCGATACCAACGACATGCGGTTTGCCACGCAGGCGGGATTCAATAATGGCGATCAGTTCTTTCAATATCTGAAAGACGCTTTTGATGTGCTCTATGCCGAAGGCGAAACCGAGCCGAAAATGTTGTCGGTCGGCATGCATTGCCGCTTGCTCGGGCGGCCCGGCCGAATGCGCGCCCTGCAGCGCTTTCTGGATTACGTGCAGGGACACGAAAAGGTGTGGATCTGCCGTCGCAGCGACATTGCCCAGCATTGGATCAGCACATTCCCACAATCAACTTAATGTCGGAGTCCGCCAAATGAGCACACAACCATCCTTACGATATCCGGACGAAATCGGGCAATGCATCATGGCCGATGCAAAAGCTTTGGCTGCGCATACGGAAACCGCGGGCATGATGACGCGCACCTATTTGACCCCGGCCCACCACGGTGCTGCGGCGCAACTGGCCGAATGGATGTGCGCGGCGGGCATGAATGTCCGGCGCGATATGGCCGGCAACGTGATCGGCCGCTATGAGGCAAATACCGCAGATGCCCCGGCGCTGGTCACCGGCTCGCATTTCGACTCGGTGCGCAATGGCGGGATCTTTGACGGCAATCTTGGCATCCTGCTGCCGATCAGCTGCATTCAACGATGGCATGCCGAAGGCAAGCGCTTCCCGTTCGCGCTTGAGGTCATCGGCTTCGCCGAAGAGGAAGGCGTCCGCTTCAAGGCAACCTTGCTCGGCAGCCGTGCCGCCGCCGGCACCTTCGACATGGCGGTACTCGACAACCGGGATGAAGACGGTCACACCATGCGCGAAGTGATGGCGGCGTCCGGCTTCCACGCGGTTGGCCTGGCCAAAGCTGCGTATGCGCCTGAATCGGTGCTGGCCTTTGTCGAAGTCCATATCGAACAAGGCCCGGTGCTGCTCAACGAGAATCTGCCGCTGGGCATAGTCACGGCCATCTCCGGCGCCTCACGCTTCATGGTTGAGGTCGAAGGCCTGGCCGGACATGCCGGCACGGTGCCGATGGAAATGCGGCGCGATGCGGCCATGGCGGCGGCCGAAATCGGCTTGTATATAGAGCGGCGTTGTCACGGCACGCCGGGACTGGTCGGCACTGTCGGCCAGTTCAATGTTCCGAACGGCGCCGCCAATGTGGTGCCGGGCCAAGCGGTTTTTTCGATCGATATCCGCGCCGGCGACGATGCGGTAAGGCTGGCGGCGGTGGCCGACGTACTCAGCGAAATCGACAGGATCGGACACCGCCGCAACGTGGCCATTCAGGCGCACAAGACGCACGAGGCGCCCAGCGTGCCTTGTGCGCCGTGGCTGCAACAACAATTGGCGACGGCAATTGCCTCCACCGCATTGCCGGTGCGCCACCTTCCTTCCGGCGCAGGGCATGACGCGATGGCGATGGCTGCGATTGCCGATGTCGCGATGCTGTTTGTCCGCTGCGGCAACGGCGGCATCTCGCACCATCCGTTAGAGACTATGACCGCCCAGGATGCAGAAGCTGCTGCCCGTGTCTTTACCGCTTTCGTAGAGAATTTTAAAAAATGACGGTTGCGCTCAATACTGCCGCCACTCAACTTCCGAATTGAAAAAACATGACGAACACAACCATCACCATCGACGGCTTCAACCTCAGCGCAGCCCAAGTCGTCAGCGTGGCCCGCGCGCCCCATTTGCCGGTGACGCTGGCGCAGTCTTCCCGCGCCGCGTTGAAAGAAAGCCGCGATTACATCGAATCGACCTGGATGCACGACGCAGCGCCGATGATGTACAGCTTCAACACCGGCGTCGGCCTGCTGAAAGACACCCGCATCAAGGTCGAACACATCGAACTGTTCCAGACCCAGCTGATCAAGGCCCATTGCGCCGGGATCGGCGAACCGTTTTCGGAAGAAGTCAGCCGCGCCACCATGTTGCTGCGCGCCAATGCTTTCGCCAGTAATTACTCGGCGCCGCGGGTCGAAGTGGTCGATCGCCTGCTGGCCTTCCTGAACGCCGGGATCCATCCGCTCATGCCGCAAAAAGGCTCGGTCGGCGCCTCCGGCGATCTGGCCCCGCTGTCCTACCTGGCCGCGGCGATTGCCGGTTTCGACGAAGCCGAAGTGATGTATCAAGGTCAGCGCATGAGCGCGCCGCAAGCCATCACCCAGGCCGGGATCGGCCCGGTCAAGTTCGACCTGAAAGCCAAAGATGCGTCGGCCCTGATCAACGGCTGCACCGCCTCGCTGGCGGTCGCGGTCCTGGTGGCGCACGATGCCCGCAATCTGCTGACCGACGCCTGCCTGTCGCTGGGGCTGACGCTGGAAGCGATGCGCGCCGAGATGGCCGCCTTCGATCCGCGCATCCAGCAAGCGCGCCCGCACGCCGGTCAAATCAAGACCGCCGCAGTGGTGCGCACCCTGCTCAAAGGTTCGACCCGCACCACGCACGTCGCACGCGCGGTGCAGTTCCCGGAAGAGTCGCGCCGCACCGATATTCCCTACAGCGCACGGATCCAGGACGTCTACTCGCTGCGCTGCGCGCCGCAAGTGTATGGCCCGGTATTCGATGCGCTGGACTACATCGACAACATCGTCGACAAGGAAATCAATTCGGCCACCGACAATCCGCTGATCTTCGACAAGGAAGGCGGCGGCTTCGAAATCATCTCCGGCGGCAATTTCCACGGTCAATACCTGGCCCAGGCCATGGATCTGATGGCGATGGCGATCACCGATCTGGGCAGCATCTGCGAACGGCGCGTCGCGCGCCTGATCGATCCGACCTTGTCCTGGGGCTTGCCGCGCAACCTGATGAGCGGTGTGCGCGGGGTGAATACCGGCTATCCGGTGGTGCAATGTTCGCTGAGTTCGCTGGTGATGGAAAACCGCACGCTGTGCATGCCGGGCAGCGTCGACAGCATTCCGGCCAAGGGCAACAGCGAAGACCACGTGTCCAACTCGACCTGGTGCGCACGCAAGGCCGCCACCGTGGTGGCCAACACGCAATACATCATCGGCGTGGAAATGTTGCTGGCGGCCCAGGCGCTGACCATGACCGAAGACTTGCTGCCAGGCTTCGTGCTGGGTCAGGGCACGCAAGCGGCTTACCGGGAAATCCGGCGCCAGATTCCGGCTTGCCTGGACGGCGACCGTTGGTTCCATGACGACATCCTGATGGCGCAGTCGTTTGTGGTCAGCGGTTCGGTGCGGGATGCCGTGGTGGAAAAAATCGGCAAATTTGTCTGATGAGGAGACTCCCAATAAATTAGAGACTACCTGACGGACCACATAAAAACTCAAAAGCAGGACGTTGTATTTTAATAATAAATCCAAGGAGCGAGACATGAAAATAATATGCAAATGCAGTATGGCGGCAGCACTATTTGGTATTGCTATCCACCCGGCAATGGCGCAGACGAGCGTGACGGTGTCTGGCGTCATCGATACCGGGCTGAGTTCCGTTAACCATGTCGGTGACGGCACGCAATCGAAGCTGTCCGCGGTGAACAGCATTTTGGGTGTTTCCAATATCGGCGTCAAAGGCAAAGAAGACCTGGGCAGTGGCCTGAATGCGATCTTTAACCTGCAAGCGGGCTTTAATCCTACCAACGGCACGCAGTCTGCCACAGGCCAGCTTTTTTCACGTAACGCCTACGTGGGCCTGGGCGGCGGTTTCGGTACCTTGACTGTGGGCAAGCAATGGAACTTCAATGACGATTGGCTGGTTGGCAATGTGTTCGAGGGCGGGTTTAACTCCGGGGCGATCTTCAAGTTCTCCGAGTTCGATGCGGTCAGCGAAATCTATAACAACACCATCAAATATGTGACGCCGGCAGTCGGAGGGTTGCAAGGCGGCTTGATGTATTCGGTGGGCGAAGTTGCCGGCAATACTTCCGCCGGCAGTGTGTATGACATCGCTGTTCAGTACTCGCACGGCCCATTCTTCTTTGCGGCAAGCTATGACCATGAAAAGGATGGCGCAGCGATCGGTAACACTGGCAATGCCTACAAACTGACAACGCTGGGCGGCAGCTACACCTTCGGTCCCGCGCGCGTAAGGCTGGGCTATGCCAACAGCAATATCGGCGGTCCCGGTACGTTCCAGTCAATTGCCAGCCTTGGCGCGAGAAAGGCCAATGCCTACGAACTCGGCCTTGACTATACCGTGACGCCTGCCTTTACGGCCTCTGCCGACGCCCTGTACCGCAAGAACACGACACTTGCGAATAACACCAAGGTCTATCGTTTGCTCGGTGTCTATAGTCTGTCCAAGCGTACCAGTCTGATCGCCAACGTCGCATATCTGAAGAATGCAGATGGCGCCTCGGAGACATTGGTGAATACAGACTCGACTGCGGTGGGCGGCGGCTTTGCAAACCAAAGTCAAACCAGTGTTGCACTAGGCATTCGTCACGTGTTCTAACTGAGGCTACGCATAGTCTTCGCTGCCGGGGAAATGGGGGATCTTTTCCCCTCTGTCGGAAAGCCTTCGGCAGTGATCAACAGTTAATTATCTTAAGGGCTATGCCTAAACGATAATTTGTCCTAAAACAAAAAGTAAGGAGACTGAACATGACGACAACGACAAAGGCGGTACTACGCATATTCACCGTCGCTGCGGTGCTGGCCGGCGGGCTGATGGCAGACACGGCGGGGGCTGCGGATAAGGTTCTCAAGATAGGCGTGCTCGGGGTGATGAGCGGACCGAGTGCTTCGTGGGGCCTGGTCAACAAGTATTCGGCTGAAACAACGGCCCAGATGTATAACGAAAAGGGTGGCGTAAAGATCGGCAACGATACCTACAAGATCCAGCTCGTCAGCATCGACGAGAAAGCCGACCCCAAACTCGCGGTATCCGGTGCAGAGCGGCTGACCCGCCAGGAAGGCATCAAGTACATCATCGGGCCTAACGTCGACACCTCGGCCGCCAGTATCAGGCCGGTCATGGAGGCTACGGGCGCGATTAATTTCCCCTACGCATTCTCCAAGGAACTCTACACGCCGCCGGCCGGCAACTCGATCCTCGGCATGGTGGCCTCCTACCAGGCAGCACCTTTGATTTTTAAGTACATGAAGGATAAGAAAGGGGTGAAGACAGTAAGCTTCGTGACCCGTAACGAAGCCGACCCCCTGAACCAGCGCGTAGAGGACCTGAAGGCGGCGAAGGAAGCCGGCCTGCAGATTGTCTCCTCCAACGATACCTACGAGCCGGGCACAACAGACTTCTTCCCGGTGATGTCGCGCGTGGTCAAGAGTAAGGCCGACCTGATCGTGCTGGCCGGTGTCGCTCCGGCTGACGCGCCTTTGCTGATCAAGTCGGCGCGTGAACTTGGCTACAAGGGTCAGATCAGTACCGAAACCGCACAGGATGCAAAGGTGTTGCGCGAAGTCGCAGGAAACCGGGCCGATGGCTTTGTTTCGGTCGGTGGCGCCAGTACGCCGGAGATCCGCAGCGCCTATATGGAGGACTTCATCAAGCGCTACACGAAGATCGCCGGTGAATGGAATGACGAAGCGGGGACCAAGGCATACGCACTCGAGATCATCCTCGCGACGCTGCAGAAGAACCCGAAGGCCATCAACGACGTCAACGAGTTCAAGAAGGCCATCCCCGACTTCACCATGCCGAATCCGTTCCTGAAAAACAAAACGGTCCTGAAATATGTCGGCAAGAAATATTTCAGCCAGCCGCGCCAGATCGGCGTGCCCGTGGTGGTCACCGAATACCGGAATGGCGGTTTCCAGACACTGTTTGTCGGTACGGTCGCAGACTAGGAGCCTGTCGGACTTACAGAATCGAATTCTCCCTAAGTCCGACAGGCTCCTAGCCCCTGCTGCGAGGCGGTGCGCGTTCGCCGCCGCATTTTTCAGTTTTTCTGCGCGTCACCGGCCGGAGCAGGTGGCGCACCAACTTGCAGCGGGGTCGAATCATGTCTCAGATGCTTCTTAACGGCCTGGTCCTCGGCACAATCTACGCGCTGATCGCGCTTGGCCTGACATTGATTTTCAGCATTATGCGTGTCGTCAACTTTGCGCACGGGCAGATGTACATGCTGGGGGGATTCATCGTCTACTACCTTACCGTTGTGTTTGGGGTGAACTACTTCCTGGCGTTGCTGGCCGCGATTGTCGGCGTTGGTGCGATCGGGGTCCTGTTCGAGGTATTTCTGTTCCGCCGTGTGTTGCGTATCGCGAAAAGAGAGGAAAACTCAATGCTGCTCGCGATGGGCACTGCGCTCCTGCTGGAAAATGGCGCGCTGGTCACCTTCGGCGAAAAACAGCGGGGCGTGCCGGAGGTGGTCAGCGGCGTGCTGGAAATCGGCGATGCCTTCTTGCCGATGAGCCGATTGCTGGTGATGGGGCTGGCCGCACTGCTGATCGTGGCGTTGCTGCTGTTCGTCCAATACACACGTCCGGGACGGGCCATGCGCGCCGTGGCGCAGGATAAAGAGGTCACTTTTCTGCAGGGCGTCAACGTGACGCGGATATCCATGCTCGGGTTTGGTCTGGGCGCCGCGCTGGCGGGCGCGGCAGGCGGGCTGCTGGTGACGATTTTTGCGGTGAATGCCGGGGTCGGCACGGCGGTTTCAGTGAAAGCTTTCTTGATGGTGATGATCGGCGGTGCCGGCGTGACCGCGGGCGCAATCCTCGGGGCATTTGCGCTTGGTTTCGCAGAGGCGATCGGCTACGAGGTGTTCCCGGGTTCGCTCACGTATCTGCTGATATTCATCGGCATCATCATTTTCCTGGTTATCCGGCCGCAGGGAATCATGGGCAGATCGTCCTAACCACATAGCACGCAAAGACGAGGTGTTCGATGAACCAAAAGGCATTCAGGCTGACGGGCTTTGTCCTCCTGCTGGTGGTTTTTCTGGGAGCGATTCCATTGCTTTTCAGGAACTCTCCCTATTTGATCCAGGTACTGACCAACGCAGCCACGCTCAGCGTCATCGCTTCCGGGGTCTGGGTGACGTTCGCCATCGGCCGCACCAACATCGCGCAAGGCGCTTTCGCGATGATCGGCGGCTATACCGCCGCCATCCTGTCGACGCGCTATGGCGTCTCATTCTGGCTGTGCCTGCCGTTGGCGGGCATCGCAGCGAGCGTGGTCGGGGTGGTGATCGGCTGGGCAATTCTGAAACTCAAGGGTGTGTATTTTTCGATGATCACGCTCAGCGTCACGGAAGCGGTCCGGCTTGCCATCTTGAATGGCGGTGACTTCACCCACGGCGCCAGCGGCATCATCAACGTCGCGCGCCCGGATGCATTGTCGCTGTTCGGCATGACCTTGATTCCAGCGTTTGACGGAGCGTCGCCGTTCCCCTTTTATTACCTGGCGATGTCGTTGCTGATACTGACGCTGCTGTCCTTGTGGCGGATCGCCAACAGCCGCCTCGGCTGGACGTTTCGCTCGATGCGCGTGAACGAGGACCTCGCCGCGAGTATCGGTGTGAACGTAGCGAAGTACCGGGTCATTGCCTTCAGTATCTGTTGTTTCATCGGCGGCGTCGGCGGCGCTTTCTTTGCTGCCTTCCAGCAAAATATCTACCCGGCCACCTATACCGTGAACGACTCCATGGCATCGATGCTGTACTGCTTTCTCGGTGGCTTGGACTATATCGCGGGGCCGGTAGTCGGCGCCTTCCTTCTGGTGGTGAGCTTCGAGGCCCTGCAGCCGCTGCAGAAATTTCAACCGATCATCTACGCGATATTGATGATCGCATTCATGCTATGGCTCCCCAACGGCATCCTCAGCCTGCCCGTGTGGGAGCGCTTGTTCGGGACCTCCGGTCAAAGGAAGGGCACGCTCGCAGCGGCTGCCGAAGCTGACAAAACGGGGGAGAAGTTAACATGAGCAGCCTGTTGAGCGTGCAAAATCTGACCAAACGCTATGGTGGCCTGGTCGCCAACAACGACATCAGCTTCGACCTGAACAAGGGAGAGATTCTGAGCATCATCGGCCCTAACGGCGCCGGCAAGAGCACTCTGTTCAAGCTGATTGCGGGCTTCGTCAAGCCGACCGCCGGCAAGGTCCTGTTCGAGGAGGAAGACATTACCGGACTGCCGCCCCACGTGGTTGCCGAGCGTGGCATCGTGCGGACGTTTCAGGAGACCACCATCTTCAAGGAAATGACCGCATTGCAGAACGTGGTGGTGGCGCACCAGTTGCAATGCCATGCCACCAACTGGGGCGTATTTTTTGGCAGCCGCCGTGCCCGCGAGGATGAATTGCGCTTCCGCGAGAATGCCGCCGCGATCCTCGAATTCCTGGGTTTGGGAAAGGTCATGGATGAGCAGGCCGGCAGCCTGCCGCACGGCTATCTGCGGGCGCTCGGTATCGCGATGGGCATGGCCGCCAATCCGACCGTGCTGCTGCTCGACGAGCCGTATGCCGGAATGAACCCGGAGGAGACCGACGCCGCTGTGGAAATGACGCGCAAGATCGTCCAGCAGGGCATCACCATCGTCCTGGTCGAACACGACATGTCCGCCGTCATGCGTATCAGCGACCGGATCGTGGTGGTCAGCTTCGGCAGCAAGATTGCGGAGGGCACGCCTGCCGAAATCCAACACAATGAAGCCGTCATCGAGGCCTATCTGGGTCGCGAGGATGAAGAACTGGGAGTCTGATCATGTACCTCGAGTTTCGCAACGTCGAAGTCGACTACGACAAGGTCTCGGCCCTCAAGGGGGTGTCGCTCAAGCTCGAACAGGGAGACACCATCGCGCTGATCGGCGCAAACGGGGCAGGCAAGACCAGCACGATGCGCGCCATTACCGGGCTGACCAGGATCAAGAAAGGGGAAATCTGGTTCGATGGAAAACGCATCGATGGCTTGACGCCGGATGCTGTGGTGAAACTCGGGATTTCGATGGTACCGGAGGGGCGCCACATTTATCCGCACATGAGCGTCAAGGACAACTTGCTGATGGGCGCCTATCTGCGCCGCGATACCCAGGGCATCCGCGACGACCTGGACAAGCTGTATGGCCGCTTCCCGCGCGTTAAGGAACGGCTCAATCAACTGGGCGGCAGTCTGAGCGGCGGTGAACAGCAGATGGTGGTGATGGGCCGCGCATTGATGGCCCGCCCCCGGCTTTTGCTGCTCGACGAGCCCTCGCTGGGGCTGGCCCCGATGATGATCCGCCAGATCGCCCAGGCGGTGGTCGACGTCAATCGCGAAGAAAAAGTCAGCGTCATCATCGTCGAGCAGAACTCGCGTATGGCGCTCAAGATCTCGAAGTACGCCTACGTGCTCGAGACCGGTAAAGTCGGGCTGGAAGGCCCGTCCGCCGAACTCATGCACAACGACCACATTCGCAAGCTCTATCTTGGCGGCTAGCCAATAATATTTCTGAAAAACAACATACTGAGACCTTACCATGACACTTAATATTGGCAACACGGCATTCATGCTCCTCTGTTCGAGTCTGGTGATGCTGATGACCCCCGGGCTCGCATTCTTTTACGGCGGATTGGTGGGGCGCAAGAATGTGCTGGCCATCATGATGCAGAGCTTTATCTCGCTGGGCTGGACCACGGTACTCTGGTTTGCGTTCGGCTATTCGATGAGCTTCGGCCCCAGCTGGCACGGCATCATCGGCGACCCGACTTACTATGCCTTTCTGCGCGGCATCACGCTGGAGACCATGTACACCGGCAACGATGCCGGTATTCCCCTCATCGTGCATGTGGCTTACCAGATGATGTTCGCCATCATCACGCCCGCACTGATCACCGGCGCATTTGCCAATCGCGTGACCTTTAAATCCTACTTCCTGTTTTTGACCGGCTGGCTGATCTTCGTGTACTTCCCGTTTGTCCACATGGTGTGGAGTCCTGACGGCTTGTTTGCCAAGTGGGGCGTGCTGGACTATGCGGGCGGTATCGTCGTCCACAACACCGCCGGTTTTGCCGCGCTGGCTTCGGTGCTGTACGTCGGTCGCCGCAAAAAAGTCGAACTCAAGCCGCACAACGTACCGCTGATCGCACTGGGATCGGGTCTGCTCTGGTTCGGCTGGTACGGCTTCAATGCCGGCTCCGAGTTCCGGGTGGATGCGGTCACTGCTTCGGCCTTCCTGAACACTGACATCGCCGCTTCCTTTGGCGCGATTACCTGGCTGTTTATCGAATGGTTCTATCATAAGAAACCTAAATTTGTCGGCCTGCTGACAGGTGGCGTGGCAGGTCTTGCCACCATCACCCCGGCGGCCGGTTATGTGTCGCTCGGTTCGGCCGCGTTGATCGGCATGTTGGCTGGCTTGATTTGCTTCTACGCGGTTGCGCTTAAAAACCGCCTGGGCTGGGATGACGCACTCGATGTCTGGGGTGTGCACGGGGTCGGCGGCCTTACCGGCACCATCCTGTTGGGCGTGTTTGCGTCCAAGGCCTGGAACGCCGGCGGGGCCGACGGACTGTTGCTGGGGAATAGCTCCTTCTTCTTCACGCAATGTGCCGCCGTGATCATTTCCGGTATCTGGGCGTTTGCCTTCACCTACGGCATGCTGTGGCTGATCAATCTGTTTACGCCGGTGCGCGTCGATCCCGCGCTGGAAGATCGCATGGACGAAGAGCTGCATGGCGAAGATGCTTACGAATCCACGCTTGGTTAAGCAATTTGCAGCGAGGTACTACCTGATCAGCCTGCCATGTTGGCCGACAATGCTCAACTCCACAAAATGCGAACCGTCATGGTTGCCGGCGCTATAGTTGACGTGCACGCCCCCGAGATCGACATCGTGCATGGCTTCGAGCGCAGTCACCAGTTTTTCCGCGCTGGGATTGGCGCCGGCCCGGCGCAGGCCTTCGGCCAACAGTTTGGCGGCGATAAACCCTTCCTCCACGGCATCGGTGGCGGGTGGCGGATGATTTGCTGACTTCAGCGCACGCTGGAACTCGTGCACGACAGTCACACCGACGTTGTTCGGCGATGGCGTGACTTGCATGACACCGATGCCGCGCCCATCCTTGCCAAGGGAGGCAAAGAACTCTTCCGAATTGACGTTCGAGAGCATCATGAATTGCGGTGAATGACCGGATGCCCGCATTTTCTTGATGAAATCGGCGCAGGCGCTCGGCGTGCAAGCCATCAGCACGGCTTGCGGATTGGCGGCGGCGATACTGGCGACTGCCGCAGCGACGTTTAAATCCTTGCGGCTGTAGGCGGCGATGACGACCGGTTTCAGCTGCCGCGCTGCAAGATTTTTTTCAAATCCGGCCAGGCCATCCTTGCCGAAGGTGTCGTCCTGATGCAGGATGGCGACTTTTTTGATCTGCAGGGTGGCCAGCGACTCCACCATTTTTGCCGCTTCCTCCTGATAGCTGGCACGCAGGTTGAAAACATAGGGATGGAGTGGCTTGTACAGAGATTGCGCGCCGGAAAAAGGGGCGATCAAGGGGATCTTGTTCTGTTCCAGCAGCGGCAAGATCGCCTCCACCGTGGGCGTGCTGCGATAGCCGAACAGCGCCAGCGCATGGTTCTCGTTGATCAGCTTCAACGTGTTTTCTTTGGTTTTCAGCGGATCGCGTTGGTCGTCGTAACTGATCAGTGCGATTTGCCGGCCATAAATCCCGCCCTGGGCATTGATCCGGTTGAAATACAGCTGGGCGCCGAGCATGTTTTCCCGACCCGTTGCCTGCCCGGATAATTCCACCGACTGACCGATGACGATCTTGTTGTCTGTAGCGGCAAATGCGCTCAGACTGCTCAGACTAAGGCTCAATAGCAAGGGTAAAAAGCGCAGCACAGTTATCTCCTGATGGTTTTTTTGAGTAACAATTAGATCATCGCAAGCCGGCGCACAATCGCATCGGCAAACTGCCGAGTGGATGCCGTGCCCTTCAGATCGCCGGTGCGAACCTGGTCCGTGTTCAGCGTTGCAGTGATCGCAGTGCGCAGTCGCTGGGCCAGGTCATGCCGACCGACATGCTCAAGCATCAGACCTGCAGCGAGCATCAGGGAAATGGGATTGGCGATGCCCTTGCCGGCAATGTCCGGCGCGGAGCCGTGCACCGCCTCGAATATCGCCGTGTCGTCACCGACATTCGCACCGGGCGCCATGCCAAGCCCGCCAACCAGGCCTGCCAACTGATCCGAAAGAATGTCGCCGAACAGATTTGTGCATAACAGCATGTCGAACTGCCAGGGGTTAAGCACCAGCTGCATGGCACAGGCATCGACGATCATGTCATTCATCTGCACCTGATTCTCGTATTCGCGCGCTACTTCTCTGGCCGCTTCCAGGAAGATGCCGGTCAGCGCCTTCAGGATGTTGGCCTTGTGCACAATGGTGATTTTCTTGCGGCCATTCTTTACGGCATATTCAAAGGCGAATCGCGCAATCCGCTTACAGCCATCGCGCGTATTCACGCCGGTAGCGACAGCGACCGCGCGTGGATCGTCGCCGACCGGAACATAGTATTCGTGCGCCACATAAAATCCGCCCAGGTTTTCCCGCACCAGCACCAGGTCGATATTCTCGTAACGGTCGGGAACAATAGTCAGTGCGGGCCTGACGTTGGCATACAGTTGAAACTCTTCACGCAGCCGCACGTTCGAGGACCGGAAGCCTTCGCCAACCGGCGTGGTCAAAGGTCCCTTGAGAGCCAGTTTGTTCTTGCGAATGCTTGCGAGTGTTGCCGCCGGCAACGGGTCGCCACAACTGTTGACGCCGGCCATTCCCGCCTGTTGAACGTCCCAGGAGAAGGGCGATCCCAAAGCGTCCAGCACCTGGACCGTGGCCTCGACCACTTCCGGACCGATACCGTCTCCGGGGATCAGGGTTGCGGGAATTTGGGGGAATATTGTGTTTTTCATGTGGTCTTCCTTCAGGACTCTGAAATAGCTAAAAAAAACGGCGCACCGAAATGCGCCGCAAACCCTTAAAGCAGAACAACTCAGAATGCAGCCGGACGCCATTTCAGCAAGCGCTTCTCGACTCTCAGCAGCAGATAATCCGCCGCCAATGCAACCACTGCCAGCACGATCATCGCGGCGAACACGCCGCTGGCGTTGAAAGCGCCTTGCGCCGTCGAGATCAGCAAGCCGATCCCCTGCTTGGAACCGAGGAACTCGCCCACCACCGCGCCCACGAGCGCAAAGCCGAAGCTGACATGCAGGCTGGCCAGAATCCAGCTCAGCGCGGAGGGAATCACCACCGACATCGTTACCTGACGCCGTGAGGCGCCCAGGATTTGCGCATTCGCAATCATGTAGCGATCCGCCTCGCGTACCCCCTGGAAGGCATTCGCAAACACCACAAAGAACACCATCACCACTGCCAGCGCCACTTTCGATGCCATGCCGAGACCTAGCGAGATCACAAAAATCGATCCCAGCACCACCCGGGGAATCGAGTTGGCGATCTGGATGTAAATACTGAACACGTCGGACAACAGCTTGTTGCGGCCCAGCAAAATACCGCAAATGACACCGCCTGCCGCGCCGATCAAAAAGCCGATCACCGTTTCTTCCAGCGTGACCATGACCTGCACCCACAGCGGCCCTTGCGAGGTCCCGTCGACGATCCAGTCATAGATCTGGATCACGATCAGGGACGGCTGGGAAAAGAAAAACGGATCGATCCAGTGCAATCGCGCGCCCAGCTCCCAACCGCCGAGGACGAATACCAGAATCGCGACGCGCAAGAACATCACCAGCCAATAGCGCAGCTTGATTTTCCGTTTGGCCGCCTGTTCGACCGTGGCCAGGCTGGCGGCGTTAAGCTGGTCGAGGGAGTGTGCTTGATTCATTTCATTACCTTGTGTGTATCTTCCACGTGTGAATAGTGTTGCGCGAGAGCCCGGTGTGCGGAGCTGCCTTCAGCTGATTTGTACTTCTTCCCGCAAATCCGCCCATATCTTGCGCGAAATATCGATGAACCCGGGTTCATAGCGCACCTCGGACATCACGCGCGGGCGCGGCAAGTCGATGTGGTAGACGCTCTTCATTGTCGCCGGGCGCGCCGTCAGCACATAGACCTTGTCGGCCAGCGCAATCGCCTCTTCCAGGTCATGGGTCACGAACACGACCGAACCGGACTGGGCAGACCATAGCTGCAGCAACTCGTCCTGCATCAAGGTCCGGGTCTGCATGTCCAGCGCGCTGAAGGGCTCGTCCATCAACAGAATTTCCGGGCTGTTGATAAAGGTTTGCGCGAGTGCGACACGCTTGCGCATGCCGCCGGAGAGTTGGTGCGGATAATGATTGCTGAACTTGTTGAGGCCAACCCGGCGTATCCATTGCTCTGCCAGCGCATAGGACTGGTCTTTCGGTTTGCCGCGGAACAGCGGACCGGCGGCGACGTTGTCGAGCACGCTGCGCCACGGGAACACGGCATCGCTCTGGAATACGAAACCGATGCGCGGGTCGATGCCGTTGACCACCTCGCCCATGATCCGGACTTCGCCGACCGTCGGCTTGAGCAGTCCGGTAATCAGGCCAAGCGTGGTCGACTTGCCGCAGCCGGTCGGCCCGACGATGGCGCAAAACTCGCCACGCGCCACGCTCATCGTGAAATCGCGCAATGCCACCGTCGCCGTGCCGTCCGGTGAAATGAAGCGGAGGGAGACGTTGCGCATTTCGATCGCCGGCGTATCGCGGGCAATCGGTGCAGTCGGCGCCGCCGTGGCAGAAATGACGGCGCTGTTTGAGGAGTGTGTCATTAAAATTTCTTTCGTTTGAAGCAGTGCATTACTTGCCCTGGGCGATGAACTCATTGGTATAGGTTTTGGACAAATCGATGTGCTTGCCCTTGACGTTCGGATTAAATCCCGACAGCACTTGCAATACGGTTTCCGGACCGCCGGCAGGCATCCTGCCATCGGGTGAAAACATCGGCAGGGAATTTTGCAGCGCCTGGACATACAAGGCCTTGTCATTGCCCTGGTAATCCTTCGGCATCTTGGCAGCGATCTCGGTCGCGCTATGGGTCTTGATGAACTTCAGCGTCTTGCCGAATGCGCGTGCCAGTTTGCCGGCCTCGGCCTTGTGGGTATCGAGCCACGCCCGCTGCACATACAGGCTGGAGGCCGGATACAGGCCGCCGAGCGCCTTCACCGTGCCATCGACCGTGCGCATGTCGACCAGCACCTGCGCCTCACCGGTTTTCAGCAGCTGCGAAACGGTAGGTTCGGTGGTCATGCCGGCGTCGATCCGCCCCTGCTTGATCGCCGCGATGAAGGAATTGTCGGCGCCGACCGGCAGCACCGAATATTGACTGGACGTGATGCCATGCTTCGCCGCCAGATACTGCGTCAGGAAGTTGGTCGACGAACCGAGGCCGGTCACGCCCAGGGTTTTGCCCTTGACATCGGCCATGCTCTTGAGCGTGCCGGCGGCCTTGGCCGACACCAGTTCGACTTCGCCCGGGACTTGGCCGAACACCACGATCGCCGTCACTTCCTTGCCCTTGGTTTGCAGATCGATCGAATGGTCATAGAACCCGACCACGGCCTGCACCGCACCCGCCAGCAGTTCGTTTTCGGCATCCACCCCGGCCGGCTGCGATTGCAGCTCAACGTCCAGTCCTTCGTCCTTGAAATAACCCAGCTGCTCAGTCAGTTTGGCCGGCAAATAGATCATCTTGGTGATGCCGCCCACCATGATGGTGATTTTTGCGGAGTCGGCAGCCATGGCCTGCGTCGGGGCAGCCAGTGCCGCCAGCATGACGGTCGATAGTGCAGTCGCGTTCATTGAACCGCGGATAAACTTACGCATTATTTATGTCTCCATTGTTTTGGGATTATGATCTGCAGCAAATCATATAACGGCTGCGATCTTCCTTTATTACTTATCAACGCAGATGTATTCTAGGCGTGCGTATCTTTCATCCAGCTTACCAATTTTGCGTTTTTTAGTTTGCAGTGCAACATAAAACACTGTGTATCGCTTGCGTAAAATCTTCTTCCCCCTTCGGTCAATTCCGTTTGCAGCACGATCCCGGCCGCACCCGCACACAGTCCAGTGCTCCGACTTTAAAACTGTTGCGTAACTGCACAAAACAACACAAAACTTGCAGTGATGAAAGCTGGAAGAAAGCTTCGCGCTTCTATACTCGGCACACCGTCGATCGGGCACATCGGTCGGCGCAATAAGCAAAATAACTTTCGCCACCAGGAGACAATTTTGAAAAAAACAGTACTCGCGCTAGCTAGTCTGGCCGCACTAGGATGCACCGGCACTGCGTTTGCGCAGTCGAATGTAACGATCTATGGTTTGATCGACGCCACCATCAGCACGGTCAACCATGCCGACAGCAACGGCGACCGCCTGACCAGCATTCCAGTCGCCTGGTTCAGCGGCAACCGCATCGGATTCAAGGGGCAGGAAGATCTCGGCAGCGGACTCAAGGCCATGTTCAAACTGGAAGCCGAATTCGTAGTCGGCACCGGTGAAATGGACACCCCGGGCGTCTTGTTTAACCGCGATGCCTGGGTCGGCATGCAAAGCGACGGCCTGGGCAGAGTGACACTGGGTCGCCAAAACACGCTGGCGCGCGATTTTGCGCAAGTCTACGGCGATGCGTATGGCACCGAAAAACTCGGCCTGGAAGAAGGCGGCTTCACCAACAATAACAACTTCAAGCAAATGATTTTCTACGCCGGCAGCGCTACCGGCACGCGCTACGACAATGGCGTGGTCTGGAAGAAAGTATTCGACAATGGTCTCGTGGCCGGCCTCGGTTATCAGTTTGGCGAAGTCGCCGGTGCGTTTTCGAATAACACCACCAAGTCTGCCGCGCTCGGCTACAACGGCAGCAATTTCACGGTTGCCAGCTTCTATAACGAAGCCGATGTCGGCAACTCGCTCGACAAGTCGACCGAAAAGAACAAGTCCTACTCGCTGGGCGGCAGCTATTTCCTGAACAGCCTGGTGCGCTTGAACACCGGCTATTTCCATTACACGGCAGAACAGGGCGCACTCGGCAAGCGTAAGGACAATGCCTATACCGTATCGGCCAAGTTCACGCCGCAAGGTCCGATGGATTATGAAATCGGCTATCAGGTCATGAAGGCCACGAATGCCGCTTTCAACGTGGCTGGCACCAGTACCCTGAACGCGTACTCGAATGCCAGCTTTTCAACCGCCACCGGAAGCGGCAAGAAAGCCACCCTGTTCGGCTCGGCCTTCTATCACTTGTCCAAGCGCACTGAGGTTTATGTGGCTGCCGATTACATGAAACTCACCGATGACTATCGTGTGGCCTCGACCAACGGTTTCAAGAACCAGACCGAGCTCGCGGTAGGCATGCGTACCCGTTTCTGACCTGTAATTTTATGATGTGACCACCATCTTGCTGATGGGATTCTGGGTCGATGCGGCAACTTCTGCCGCATCGATTTTTTTTTGCCTTGTCGCGTTAGTGACGTGTATACGCATTCAGCCGAATGCGGGTCCCACTCAAACTGAGCGACGCGCGGTGTTGATATCGATCAAGAAACAAAAAAACGCGCTTGAGATGACGATGTGGTGGATGCGGATTTTAAAGAAGTCAAAGACAAGTAGCGCAGGCTCCTAACGTGCGTAACCGGGCTCCTCCTCATCCAGAATGCCCTTCAGCGCTGACAGATGCCGATCGGCAACACCCGCGTAGTCCGCCATCCATTGCCCCGCGGTTTTCCTGGCGACCTCCGCCGATGCGATCCGAAGCGGCCGCCCCGTCATGAGTGCCGTGAGGTAGGTTTCGCACGCACGCTCGAAATAGTAGAGATCGTCGAACGCTTGCGCCACGGAGCGGCCTACCGTCATCACGCCGTGGTTGCCCATCAGCAGCACCGGCTTACCGTCCAGGCAGCGGCTTACCCGTTCGGCCTCGTCCCCTAAACCCATGCCGTCGAAGCCGGTGTCGATGGCCACGCGCTCAAAAAAACGCATGCAATTCTGGTCGAGCGGCGGCAACACCGAATCTTGCAGGCAAGCCAGCACCGTCGCAAATTTGGCGTGCACATGCAGTACGCAGCGCGCGTTCGGAGAGCGTTTGTGCATCTCGGAGTGCAATGCCCAGGCAGTGATGTCCGGCGCATCCGGCCGGTCGATCGTCCGCAGGTCGTGCGCATCGACCAGGATCAGGTCACTAGCCTTGATCCGCGAGAAGTGGCGGCCGTTGGGATTGATCAGGAACCGGCTGCCATCCTCTGATACGGCCAGGCTGAAATGGTTGGCGATCGATTCATGCATTCCCAGACGCGCCGTCCAGCGGAACGCACACGCGAGATCGATCCGGGCCTGACGATGGTCCATCTCGGTAACAGCAGGTTGCAACATGGCAGGCGCTCCTTTTTTTGATTGGTCGTTTCCAGGCGGTCAGAACCAGCCCATGAGTACACGCGGTCCAATGTAACGCTGCAAATCCGATGAAACATGATGAAACGCGACGTATCGGCGACGCAAAATATCAAGCTCCCCCTTTCTGCCGCATCAATTAAATACGACATCAACACGACGCATTCCATCAAGTCTCCTGGTTTTGCCGCCGCTAAAGTGAGCTACAGACGCAAGCAATTCACCTCCGGATTGCCGGCGACCAACGACCACTACCCAGCGCGAGGAGAAGCACCTATGAACACTGTCGAATTCTGGCAAAAGAAGGATGTCATCAAACCGGATCAATGGCAGGAACAAGCGCCGGAGGAAGCGCTGACGCTGCCTTCCCGTTATTACTACGACGCTGCCATCTTCCAATCGGAGCGGGACCGCATCTTCATGTCCGCCTGGCATGTGATCGGGCACAAAAGCGAACTGAGCGAACCGGGCCGCTTCGTGATGACCGATATCTTCGACCAGAGCGTGATTGCCACCTGCGGCAAGGACGGCAAGGTGCATGCCTTCCACAATGTCTGCCAGCACCGCGGCAACCGGCTGGTCGAAGAGCGGCGCGGCCTGCAGAAGGGTGTGTTCCGCTGCGCCTATCATTCCTGGTGCTATGGGCTCGACGGCAACCTGCGGAGTGCCCCGCGCAGCGAACGGGTCGTGAATTTCAATGCGCAAAATTACAATATCCCGTCTATCAGGGTAGAAGAACTCGGCGGATTCTATTACTTCAATCTGGACCCGAATGCAGCATCGATGGCGGAACTGTTTCCCGGCGCCGATGCGGAAATGCAGCGCGTCTTCCCGCGCCTGGGAGACTACAAACTGTTCGAAGAAAAAGATGTGATCGTGCCGGCCAACTGGAAAGTGATCATGGATAACTCCATTGAGGGTTATCACTTTTCACTGTCCGGCCCTTGTCACGTTGATCTCGCCGATCTGATTGACTTTGACGGCTATAAGCTCACCCAGCGCGACAAATGGTGGACATATATTGCCCCTGCCAATCAACAGGTCGACAGCGCGTATGGCGTTCCGCTCTCGGAGGAGCGCAATCCCGATGAATGTTTCTTCAATATCGGGATATGGCCGCATAACACCTTTTATACCTTTCCCTATTCGGATTTCCTGGCGACTTTTCTGATCATCCCGCTGGAAGCCGAAAAAACCTTGCTCCGTTTCGGGTATTACTCTACCCGCGACGCACTATCGGACGTCACCAAGGCCTGCATGAATTGGATGAACACCGACTTGGGGCCGGAAGACATCCGTCTGAACATTTCGGTCCAGAAGGGACTGCACTCGATGGGCTACAACCAGGGGCGCTACGTGATCGACGCACAGCGCAGCAACGAAAGCGAGCACCTCGTGCATCACTTCCATAGCCTGGTTCACAACGGCATTCACGGCGCATGACCGCGCCGATCTATGTAGGCCGAAGCAGGCTTGGGGAGCGACTCATGTCGAATGGCAAGTCCAGTAATCACTACGACTACATCATTGTCGGAGCCGGCTCGGCAGGTTGCGTGCTCGCGCACCGCCTCAGCGCGGATCCGCAGTTGCGCATCCTGCTGATAGAAGCCGGACCGGAAGACCGCAGCTGGTCCATCGACATGCCGTCTGCGATGGGCATCCTGGTGGGCGGCCACCGTTACAACTGGTCCTACCGGTCCGAGCCGGAGCCCTATCTCAACGACCGCCGCATCGGTACGCCGCGCGGGCGGGTGCTGGGCGGATCTTCGTCGATCAACGGCATGGTGTATATCCGCGGCCATGCGCGCGATTACGACGCCTGGGCGGAGCAGGGGTGCGTCGGCTGGAGCTACCGCGAGGTGCTGCCCTATTTCATCCGGGCGGAAGCGCACGAACTCGGGGAGGATGCCTATCACGGCAGCCAAGGCCCGCTCCATGTGACTGCCGGAAAGACCGACAGCGTGCTGACCCGTGCCTTTTTCGAGGCCGGTGTGGCGGCCGGTTACGGGCGTACCGACGATTTCAACGGTCATCGGCAGGAAGGCTTTGGCCGAGTCGACCGCACCACCTGGCGCGGCCGGCGCTGGAGCACGGCACGCGGCTATCTCGCCGCGGCCGGTGTGCGCGCCAACCTGACCGTTGTCACCGGGGCGCTGGTTCTGCGTGTATTGTTTGATGGCCGTCGGGCCGTCGGCGTCGAGTACGCCGAGGGGGAGCGCGTCTTCCAAGCCTATGCCGAGAGTGAAGTGCTGCTGTCCGCCGGCGCGATCAATACTCCCCAACTGCTGCTGTTGTCCGGCGTCGGGCCGGCCGACGAACTGCGCGCGGTCGGCGTTACGCCGCTGCACGACCTTCCGGGCGTCGGACGGCGCCTGTCCGACCATCCCGACACCGTCGTCCAGTACCTCTGCAAGAAACCGGTCTCGATCTATCCGTGGACGGTCGCTCCGCGCAAATGGCTGGTGGGTGCGCAATGGTTCATGCGCAGGTCGGGGCTGGCGGCGAGCAATCATTTCGAGGCCGGTGCCTTCATCCGTTCGCGACCGGGCGTTGAACATCCGGACCTGCAACTGACCTTCATGCCGCTGGCGGTCCAGCCGGGCAGCATCGACAGCGTGCCGGCCCACGCCTTTCAGGTGCACATCGACCTGATGCGGCCGACCAGCCTGGGCGCAGTCACGCTCAAATCGAACGATCCGCGCAGAGCGCCGAGGATCCTGTTCAACTATCTCCAGACCGAGCGCGACCGCGCCGACATGCGGGCCGGCGCCCGCCTGGTGCGGGAAATCATCGCGCAAAAGCCGTTTCGGGAACTGGCCGGCAGGGAGCTTTCGCCCGGTCCGGCGCTGACCGACGACGCCGCGCTCGACGCCTGGGCGCGCGCGGTGACGGAGACCGGCTATCACGCGGCCGGCACCTGCAAGATGGGTCCGGAGAGCGATCCGGAAGCGGTGGTCGGGCCGGACCTGCGCGTGCACGGCCTGGACGCGCTGCGCGTGATCGACGCCTCGATCATGCCGGTCATCGTCAGCGGCAACACGAATGCGCCAACCATCATGATCGGGGAGAAAGGCAGTGACCTGGTCCTGGGGAAACAGCCTTTGCCGATGTCCCGCGCAGCGGTCTGGATGCATGCTGGCTGGCGCACGCAACAACGCTAGCGGCGGACAACGAGCATCAACCTGGAGGGAATCAATGTCGAACGGACCAGTACACAAAATCGACGTCGTCGTGAGCGACGCGGCGATGATCGCTACCGATATCAAAGGCATCCGGCTTGCCGCGCTTGACCACAGCGTCCTCCCGCCGGCGGGCCCGGGTTCGCACATCGACCTGTGGCTGGCGGACGGCAGCGCGCGGCAGTACTCGGTGATCGAAACCGGGTCTGACGGCGCGTCCTACCAGATCGCGGTCCTGCGCGCGCCCGGTTCGCGCGGCGGTTCGGCGTTCATCGTCGATCAGTTGCAGAAAGGCGCACGGCTGCAGTTGTCCGGACCAAGGAACAACTTTACCCTGGACGAAGGCAGCGGCGAGTACATCCTGGTGGCAGGCGGCATCGGCATTACCCCGATCCTGCCAATGGCCAGGCGGCTGGCTGCGATCGGCAAACCGTTTGCTTTCCACTACCTCGCCCGCTCGCGTGATCGAGCGGCCTTGCTGGATGTGATCGAACGTGGCCCACTGAAGGGCCGGGTCCAGCTCCACTTCAGCGACCAGCACGGCGCGGCAGATCTGCATTCCATGCTGGGCAAGCGGCGGCACGGCGTGCACGCATACGTCTGCGGTCCCGGAAAACTGATTGATGGTATCCTCGACGCCACGCAGGATTGGCCGGCAGGCGCGGTGCGTTTCGAACGA
This sequence comes from Glaciimonas sp. OK215, assembly GCF_057787885.1. NCBI lineage: Bacteria > Pseudomonadati > Pseudomonadota > Betaproteobacteria > Burkholderiales > Oxalobacteraceae > Glaciimonas > Glaciimonas sp. OK215. The sequence continues at coordinate 5,609,123 of NZ_CM173544.1, read as the reverse complement.
TTCGCGGCACCGGCAAATGGCGTCGCGGGCCCCTCCGCGTTCGAGGTCGAACTGGCAAGATCAGGGAAGGTTCTGAGCGTGGCGCCGGACCAATCCATCCTCCAGGTGCTGCGCAAGGAAGGGGTGCGTATCGCGTCTGTGTGTCGTGAGGGCATCTGCGGCACTTGCGCGGTCACCCTGCTGGCGGGAGAGGTCGACCATCGGGATGCCGTTCAGACCGATGACGAAAAAACACAGAATCAGACCATTTATGTTTGCGTATCGCGCGCCCGCTCGGAACGGATCGTGCTGGACCTTTGATAAGCTGCGCAGCGAGCGGATAAGCGGATGACGCAATGAGCATACCAACCGAAACCACAGCGCTACCCGGCCGGGCTACACAAGCGACCAACAGGGGAGCCAGATCGGCCGATGCGTCACGCAGGATCGGCATCCTGCTGATGCCGCAGTATTCCAACCTCGGGCTCGGGATGATCATCGAACCGATGGCGATTGCCAACTGGCTGAGCAAACGCAAGCTGTTTGAATGGACGCTGCTGTCCATGGACGGGCAGCCGGTGGCGGCCACCAACGGCATGACCACGCCGGCCGCAGCCCTGCCCACGGAAGCGGGCACGTTCTCGACACTCTTCGTCATCGCCAGCTTCGAGGCGAAGAAGCATGCGAAAAACCGCAAGGTCAGCGCCTGGCTGCAACGCGAGAGATATTTCGGCACCCAGATCGGGGGCATCGAGACCGGCACGGAAATCCTGGCCGCCGCTGCACTGCTGAATGGCCAGCCGGCGGCCGTCCACTGGGACAATCTGGAGGGCTTCCAGGAGGCCTACCCGGCCGTCAAGGCCACGCAGCAACTGTACACGATCGGACCTCAGCTAATCACCTGCGCGGGCGGCACCGCCATCATCGACATGATGTTCGAGTGGATCGGCCAGCAGGCGGGGGAAGATCTGGCAACCGAGATCGCCCAGCACCTGCTGCATGCACGTCAGCGCGGCACCCACGAAGTCCAGCTCACGCCGACCGCACTCGATGCGGCCCCGATGAATGCGCAGATCCGGGAAGTGATCCGCCTCATGCACGCGTCCGTCGCCGCGCCAATGTCTTGCGAAGAGTTAGCCGGCGCCGTCAGCCTTTCGCGGCGGCAACTGGAACGCAAGTTCAAACAATTCACCGCGATTTCCCCGCTCCGCTACTACGTCAGCCTGCGCCTCGCCATGGCGCACAAGCTGCTGCAGCAAACCGAACTGAGCGTGTCCCAGGTGGCCGCGGCAACCGGCTTCGATTCGTTCGAACATTTTGCCCGGGTGTACAAGATCAAGTTCGGTTGCCCGCCCAGCGCAGACCGGCTGCAATCCTGGGACGCGCCGGTGATGCGACAGCCGACCCCGGCAGGATCGGGCAGGACGCGTGCGAAAAACAGTCGCGTCTAGCTTCGTGGCTTGATTAATCGTTGCTTTTGTCGTGCCGTCGCATCTGGCGCTTTGAACCTTTAATGCCTCCGCAACTCTTCCCGAATCGTTTTCTTAATCGTTGTCTCGATGCTTTCCGCTTGCAATGCCTGCTTGAGCGCGTCATTAATCAAGGTCTGATAGCCGCGCTCCCCCGCCTTTGCTTTGAAGTGCTCAACGATGGCGCTGTCCAGGTAGATATTGACGCGCTGCTTGTTGGGCAATATCGCCCCAGTCGCGCCACGCTTGCGCAAAACCAGCTTGCCGCTTTTGATGTCGGACTGGTTAATCGGCATATCTTCATCAAAGGTTGCCGAAGTAGATTTTTTGCTCATTTTTTTCTGCCCTTCGCATAGAAATAATGCGGATTTCTGTATTCGATTCTGTTGTAACGATAACGACTACCGCGCCGTTCAACATTCCCATCGTAATGAATCGCGGCTCATCATATTCAAAGCGGTTATCTTCAAACGTGACAGTTTGCGCGCTCTCTATTACTTGTCGCGCATCATCGAAGTCGAGGCCATGCTTTTTCAAATTAGCTGCCTTTTTCAATCGGTCATAGCTGTATCGCATAGGCTCATTATATGTATATTTGTGTGTATTTAAAAGATAGTTTACATCACGAGGGCGGCGGCGGTAATGCTTTTCAGCTATGGCGCTGGCTTTGTGTCCGATGATTTGAGCAACCACACCAGTCGGTGTCTCGGTCCATTCTGCCAGCGAGCCAAACGAACGGCGCAAGCCATGCAAGGTAAGGCAATCCTCTGCTCACCGGTCAAATCCTCAATTCAACCAAAATCTGTTCGGCGAGAAAATCACAAGGCGGTCGCGCGGATCGTGAACTGCGAGCCAGGACTACCTCAAGCTCCGCAAGTCGCGGCAAGCCTTCACCCTGCCCCAGTTGAATCAGGCGCTCCGGCACGCCGCACCGCGCCAGAGGCGCAATCGCCAGCCCCGCGTCGACCATGCTGATCAGGCCCAGCAAACTTGGGCTTTCGTAAGACATCCGATATGGAATATTTGCGCGTTGAAGGGCGCTGATAGCGTGGGCTCGCGCGACACTGCCGTCTGAGAAAACGGCAATCGGAAGCGGACGTTCCTTCCACACTTGCCGGCTCGCAGCCGACCCGGCCCAAATCATCGGCTCGAATCGGATGAACTCTCCCCCGACCCCCTTGGTTCGCGTGATGCACGCCAGATCGATCGTGTTGTTTTTGAGCAGGGGCGCAAGCGCAATGCTCGGCAGGCCAATCACTTGAATCTCGACACGCGGGTAAGTTGCAGAAAATTTTCTGAGAACCGGCGGCAATAGTGAAGAAGCGTAGTCGTCGGGGACGCCTATCGTGACGCGTCCCGTCACCTCGGGGTGGACGACCGAGGCCCAGGCCTCGTCGCGCAACACCAGCATGCGGCGCGCATAGCCCACCAGCGTTTGCCCCTCGGGGGTCAATGCCAGATTGCGCGTGTTGCGAATAAAAAGCGGCTTTCCAAGCGATGTTTCCAGGGCCTTTATCTGCATGCTCACGGCAGATTGAGACCGGTGTACCAGCTCGGCGCCGCGTACAAAGCTGCCAGCGTCGGCGACAGCGACCAGCATGGCAAGCACGTCCAGATCGAGTTTTCCCATTTCTTTTCAGAAAATCTGAATAATAGATTCAGTTTAATGCGTTTTACTCAAGGATGTCACTACTCGATAATAAAGCGACTAACTTATGGAAAGCCTAACAATGCGTGATCCTGTATCGCTTTATGGATTTCTGGCAGTCGGCGGGATGCTTGCTGTAACGCCCGGCCCCAACATGGTCTATGTGATGTCGCGCTCCATCGCGCAAGGGCGCAGGGCAGGTCTGATCTCCCTCGCCGGCGTGATGCTCGGCTACCTTTTTTATATGTTTGGAGCCGCCTTTGGCATCACTGCTTTCTTTCTGACCGTGCCCTACGCTACTCGCGTCCTGAGCGCGGGTGGCGCAGCCTATCTTCTCTTCATGGCTTGGCAGGCATTGAAACCCGGCGGCCGGTCTCCATTGCAAATGCGCGATTTGCCTGCAGAACGGCCAGGCAGGCTGTTCGTGATGGGAGCGGCGACAAGCCTGTTGAATCCGAAGCTGGCGATGATCTTCCTGTCGCTTTTGCCGCAATTCATTGACCACGGAAAAGGCAGCGTACTTGAACAATCGCTTGTGCTCGGCTCGGCATTGATTGTGCTGTTTGCGTCTGTCAATGGTTTCATGGCGGTGTCATCCGGCAGCGTAGCGGAATTTCTTTCCCGCCGACCCGGCCTGCTATTTGTTCAGCGCTGGCTGATGGGAACTACTTTGTTGACGCTGGGCATAGGGATGGCGCTCCAGGCATGGCGCTAGACCGTATGGGTGCCGGACCCGCCAAGAACGCACGCATTTTCTTTTTTACCTCCACTGAGACCTCAAATATGAATACACCTGTTCAGATCGAAAGCCCGCCAGCCTTTGCGTCGCGCGCCGAACTCGCATCACGTTATGCCGAGCTATGCGCTCAAGGTCTGAAGATCAATATGACGCGAGGGGTACCGTCGCCCGAGCAATTGGCCTTGTCCAAGCGCTTTCTTTCCCTGCCCGGCGATTCGCATTTCGTCTCGCGCGATAATATCGACTGGCGCAATTACGGGGGCCTGCAAGGCATGCCTGAAGTACGCGAGTTATTTTCGGAAGCGCTGCTGGGTCTCCCCGCCGATTGCGTCGCCATCGGCGAAAATTCGAGCCTTGCCTTGATGCACGAAGCATGCGGCCACGCGTTCCGGCGCGGCGTCCCGGGTGGCGATCGGCCCTGGTCGCAGGAACCTGTCGTCAAGTTCATTTGCCCGGTGCCGGGATATGACCGGCACTTCTCGATTTGCGACGAGTTCGGGATCGAAATGCTGCCGGTTCCGATGCTGGACACCGGACCGGACATGGCTGTAGTGGAGGCACTCGTTGCCGCCGACCCCGGCATCAAGGGAATGTGGTGCGTGCCAAAATACAGTAATCCGAGCGGCGTCACCTATGCTGACGCGACCGTCGAAAGGTTGGCCGCGATGCCCGCCGCGGCACCCGATTTCAGGCTCTTCTGGGACAATGCCTATGCGGTGCATCACCTGACCGAGGCCAGTCCGGCAAACCAGGACATCACCGGTCTTAGCATGTGCGCCGGGCATCCCAATCGCGCTTTTCTGTTCGCGTCGACCTCTAAAATCGTATTGCCGGGCGCCGGGCTGGCGCTCTTTGGTTCATCGCCCGAAAATCTGGCATGGTGGCTTGAGCGGCGCAAATATCGCACCATCGGTCCGGACAAGGTCAACCAGTTGCGTCATCTGCAATTCTTCGGCGATCCCGAGGGGATTACGCAGCACATGTGCGCCCATCGCGCCGTGCTCGCACCGAAATTCGCGTGTGTCGATCGCACCTTCGCGCAAGCATTCGGTGACGCGGGAGCCGCCCGCTGGACACGGCCCGCCGGCGGTTATTTCATCAGTCTCGACGTTACGCCCGCTTGCGCCAAACGCATGGTAGGACTCGCGCAGCAGGCAGGCATCGCACTCACGCCAGCCGGCGCCCCGTATCCTGGCGGGCGCGACCCCGGCGACGCAAACATTCGCATCTCGCCAAGCTACGTCGATCTCGATACGCTCGCCAAGGCCGCTGCGGGGATCGCGCTTTGCGCGCAATTGGCGGCAGCCGAAATCGCTTGAACCATTCTGCGGATGCGGCGAAATAAGTGTTCGCCGCTTCAGATCAGCAACTCCAGCGTGTCGAAAAGTAAGCGATCTTCGCTACTTGCAGAGCGCGAATGCTGACGAATGACGGCTATCAGGCAGTCAATAAAGCACTGTGCAGCACTACTGAGTGTGTTACTGCGACGCGTGATAATGCCAAGTCTGGCCGGCTGAAACTGCTCTTTTAGCGGGAGCACTGCCATACGTTCGCGCAGCGGCAGCGTAACAAGCAGCGGGCCTGGGTAATGACTGATCATTCCAGCTTGCTCCACCAGGGTTTGAAGAAGTCCGACGGAGTGCGCAAGGATGAGCCGGTTTTCGTCGATGTGCGCGCCGTGTTGCCAGAACAGGTTATGCATGAAGGCGTCACGACCGTCTGCCGCATAATTTACTACCCAGTCATGCTCAAGCAGCTCATGAATCGAGCTGCAGTTCTGAAGCGGATGACCACGCCGGACTGCCACCCGCACCTGATAGCTGAGTATCTCTTCACTGGAAAATTCTTGCGCCATCATGCCATGCAAATGCGGACCGATCACAAAGTCCATGTCGCCGTCACGCAAACGTGCTTGTGAAACACCCATCAGACCTTCGAAGATTTCTAGCTGGACGTCTGGCCTCTGCTGGCGAAATCGCAGCACAACTTCCGGTAAAAAAGTCTGTATGAGCCACGGCGTAATGCCTATGTTTAACCGGATTTTTCCTTGTCCGCGACATTGCGCCAGCTCAGTTTGCGCGCGCTGCAACTGACTGACCACGATCCGGGCGTGGGTCAGAAGTGTTTTACCGTATCCGGTAAAGCTGATTCCACTTGCATTGCGCATTACCAGCGGTAGTTGTTGCTCGGTTTCCAGTTCACGCAAGGCTTTGGTAACGGCGGCCTGCGAAAGGCCAAGGATGCGTGCTGCGGCGCGGATGCTGCCGGTCTCTGCGATTGTGACGAGTGCTTGTAGCTGATGTATTTTCATGAATATTCTGGGCGACAACTACCGGTTGTCAGCATAACGGAATTGCGTCTGCTCAATTAAAGTCAGGCACGCTAAGATCATTGCACTGACTGATTGTACCGAAGCCGACGGTGCGGCAATACGTCAAGACAAACAATCCACACTTATAACAAAAATTGCCAGGCTGCCACGCAGTCTTGGCATGCCATTTTCCAATAGGAGACAGCATGAAATTCAGACATTCCCTGGCAATACTAGGCATTGTGTTGGCATCAACGGCCCATGCGGCGGATTTACAGGAGCTAAAGGTCGGCATGGACCCAACCTTCGAGCCCTATGAATACAAATTGCCTGATGGAAAGCTGGTCGGGTTTGATGTGGATTTCGCGAATGCAATGTGCGCCGAGATAAAAAGACGCTGTGTTTTTGTCGAGCAATCCTGGGCCGGGATTATCCCATCCTTGATGTCGAAAAAATTTGACGTCATCATTTCTTCATTGTCGATCAATGAAGATCGGAAAAAGGTAGTCCTTTTTACTGACAAGTATTCGAGCGCGCCAAATCGTGTCGTTGCCAAAAGTGGCAGCGGTATCGACGGCTCCGTTGCCTCTCTGGCGGGCAAAAGAATTGGTGTCGTCAAGGGCTCGACGCAAGAAGCTTATGCGAAGAAAGTCTATGAAAAGGCAGGCGCCATCATTGTCGGATATGACACCACGCAGGAATCCTACCTGGATATAACAGCCGGCCGTGTCGATGCAGTGGTTGCCAGCGTGCCCGAGGTGAAGCTCGGGTTGCTGGACAAGCCAGCCGGCAAAGCATTTAAATTGGTGGGAGCGGATTTCGATGATCCGACCATTTTCGGCGTCGGTGCCGGTATAGCGCTACGCAAGCAAGATACCAAACTCAAAGATCAGCTTAACGCTGCGATCAAAGCTATCCGCGCCAACGGGGTATATAAAAAGATCAACGATAAGTATTTTGACTTTGATGGCTACGGAAAATAAGTAGTCAAAAGTCGGTACGATACCTGGTCTCTGATGTCAGCGAGCCGGCTGGGTATCGCGTTCAGTTTCAACAACCTAACGTGGTTTGATCAAGATGTTTAATGGATATTCCGGACAAATACTTGCCGGGTTGGTGACCACGCTCGACATCGCGCTGAGTTCTTTGATCATGGCGGCGTTAATCGGGTTTTGTGCAGCATTGATGGCCATTTCCGGGAACCCTTTGTTGCGCAAACTGACAGGGTGCTATTCCAGTGTGATGCGTGGCATTCCTGACTTGCTGCTGATGATGATGCTGTTTTTTGGCGGTCAAATCGCCTTGAATAACGCGATTGCATGGTCCGGCCTCGACATCACGATAGAACTGAATCAGTTCACCGCAGGCGTTCTCACGCTAGGCATTATTTACGGTGCCTATTTCATGGAAACATTTCGTGGCGCGCTATTGGCGATTCCTCCGGGACAGGCTGAGGCCGCACATGCGCTTGGCATGTCCGGTTTCAAAATAAATACGCGCATATTGTTTCCGCAAATGGTGCGTTTTGCATTGCCCGGATTTACCAATAACTGGCTGGTGGTGTCCAAGGCGACTGCGCTGGTTTCGGTCATCGGCCTGCAAGACATGATGTATCGGGCGAAACAGACCGGTGCTGCATCGCGTGAGCCCTTCACCTGGCTGCTATTCACCGGTGCCATGTATCTTTTGATCACGAGTTTGTCGCTGTATATACTGCGCCGCGTCGAGCGCAAATATTCTGCCGGCGTGCGGTATGGGAGCCACGTATGAGTTTTGAGTTCATGCTCGATCCTGACACGCAGCAGCTCTATCTGAACGGGCTGTGGCTGACCGTCAAACTCTTGTTCGGCAGTATTTTCCTTAGCTTTGTTTTGGCTATTCCTCTGGCCATAGCACGTAATTCGCGCATCAAACTGTTGAAGAACGCGGTCTGGAGTTTTACCTACGTCGTGCGCGGAACACCTTTGCTGCTGCAGTTATATCTGATTTATTACGGCCTGGGGCAGTTTCAAACCATACGGGAGAGTGCCGCGTGGTTTGCCTTGTCGAGTCCTTTGTTCTGTGCATTGTTAGCGTTTACGCTCAACGAGCTGGCATATACGACAGAGATTTTCGCCGGCGCAATCCGAGGACTTCCCTATGGAGAAATCGAGGCAGCTTATGCCTACGGGATGGGGCGCTTCACCATCCTGCGCCGGATCATCCTGCCGTCCGCCTTGCGCAGCAGTTTGCCAGCGTATTGCAATGAAGTCATCTTCTTGTTGCACAGTACATCGCTGGCAACCACCATCACGCTGCTCGATCTGACCGGTGCTGCGAATGAGATCTATGCACGATATTACTTGCCGTTTGAGGCTTTCATGGTTGCAGCTGTGATCTACATGGCAATGACTTATGGCATCGTGCGCCTGTTTCGCGGCGCAGAAAGCCACTACCTGGCGTATCGACGTCCACGGCGGATATGAGTCATGCGCGCTAAGGTGATTTGTTAGCGCCCCGAGATTTCCCCCATCAATTAAATGACAGCAGCACGGCAGGTCGGCCGTGTTGATAGACGATTGCGCTTGAAGAGCGTGTAAAGGATGTTATGGCACAGTTGAAAGTTGAAAACCTGCATAAGGCTTATGGCCAGAACGCGGTGCTGAAAGGCGTCTCGATAGAAGCCGGGAAAGGTGATGTCATCAGCATGATAGGGGCTTCGGGTTCTGGAAAAAGCACGTTCTTGCGCTGTATCAATTTGCTGGAAAAGCCGACTGAGGGCGACATTTTCGTGAACGATGAAAAATTGATCCTGACGCGAAAAAAAGATGGCGATCTGGATTGCGCCAACACAAAACGGTTGCAGCAACTGCGTTCCAGGCTGGCGATGGTGTTCCAGAATTTCAATTTGTGGTCGCATATGACCGTCCTTGAAAACGTCATGGAGGCACCTATCCACGTTTTGGGTCTTTCCAAAAAAGAAGCATGCGAGCGTGCCCGTCATTATCTCGGCAAAGTCGGCGTAGTGGAGCGTGATGCGTATTATCCGGCCCACTTGTCCGGCGGTCAGCAGCAGCGTGTCGCGATTGCCCGTGCGCTGGCAATGGAACCCGACCTGATGTTGTTTGATGAGCCGACCTCGGCACTTGATCCTGAGCTGGTCACAGAGGTATTGCGTGTCATGCAGGCGCTGGCAAAAGAGGGACGCACGATGATCGTCGTGACGCATGAAATCGGCTTTGCGCGCAATGTCTCGAACAAAGTGATCTTCCTGCACCAGGGAAAAATCGAAGAGCAGGGCGATCCGCGGATTGTGCTGAACCATCCCGCAAGTCCCCGTTTGAAGCAATTTCTTTCCGGCTCATTGAAGTGAGTGCAACTTGCGTGTCGGTGTTGATAGATGCGCAAGCGAGCAGCCTCAGTCGCTTCGGCCAAAGATTTTGCCGTTGAAATGTGTAGAAAAAACACGAAAATTAAAGGAGCTTATCTTGAAGCTGATCGACCCCATTATTCGGTTCCATGCCGAATTACAGCAAATTCGGCGCGACCTTCACGCGCATCCAGAACTCTGCTACGAAGAAAAATATACTGCCGAGCTAGTTGCGCAAAAGCTGACGGAGTGGGGTATCCCGATTTTGCGTGGTTTGGGTGTGACCGGCGTAGTCGGTATTGTCAAAAGCGGCAGCAGCGAACGTGCGCTCGGTTTGCGCGCCGACCTCGATGCGCTGCCAATGCAGGAACTGAACAGTTTTCCGCATAGCTCCAGGAATGCGGGCAGGATGCACGCTTGTGGCCACGACGGTCATACCGCGATGCTGTTGGGAGCAGCCTATTACCTGTCTTTGCATCGCAATTTTGACGGGACCGTATATCTGATTTTCCAACCGGCGGAAGAGGGTGGGGCCGGTGCGAAACGGATGATGGATGATGGCTTGTTCGAGAAATGCCCGATGCAGGCAGTGTTCGGCATGCACAACTTTCCGGGTATGGCGGCAGGGTGTTTTGGCGTGAGGCCAGGGGCGATGATGGCATCCTCCAGCGAGTTTGAAGTAGTCGTCAAAGGCAAAGGTGCGCATGCCGCGCAGCCACATAAAAGTATCGATCCGATTATGATCGCAGTGCAGATTGCACAAAGCTGGCAAGCCATCATCGCACGCAACAAGAACCCGATCGATGCAGGCGTGCTGTCGGTCACGCAAATCCATGCCGGCAGCGCGACCAATGTGATCCCGGATGAAGCAACCCTGAAAGGGACGGTGCGCACCTTTAGCCTTGAGGTGCGGGACCTGATTGAGCAGGGCATGCGCGACATTGCACAGCACATGGCGGCTGCGTTCGGTGCGACGGTTGAATTTCGTTTCGATTATGGCTATCCGCCACTTATCAATCATGCCGGGGAAACGGCGGTTGCGCTCGACGTGATGCAATCGATTGTCGGTGCACAGAACGTCAATGCGCAGGTGGAGCCGTCCATGGCAGGAGAGGACTTCGCCTACATGCTGCAGGAAAAACCGGGCTGTTATGTCCTCATCGGCAACGGTGAGGGCGACCATCGCGACATGGGTCACGGGCTCGGGCCGTGCAATCTGCACAATCCAAGCTATGACTTCAATGACGACTTGCTGCCGATAGGGGCCACTTACTGGGTGCGCTTGGCCGAGGCATATCTGGATAAGGCATAAGCGGATCTGTCTTAGTTGGGTTGTTCTAGCAAAGAGCAAGACTTCACAGCGTGTTATTCAGGGGGATATGATGAACCGGGTGATCAGCGCGGGAAGAGCAAATCTTGAGCGCAATATGAATGCGGAGGCGGTCGACAATTTATCATCACCCGATTTTATGAAGAGAAGATGATGAAGCACGAAGAATACGACGTACTGAACGTGGAAGGCGGAAGCCATATCAAGATGTGGACCAGAGGCGTACCTGTGGAAGACGGCGCCAGGCGCCAGTTGAGCAATACTGCAAAGATGCCATTCATCTACAAGCATATCGCCGTGATGCCGGACGTGCACGTCGGTAAAGGCTCGACCATCGGCAGCGTGATCCCGACATTGGGAGCAATCATTCCTGCTGCGGTTGGGGTGGATATCGGTTGTGGAATGATGGCGGCGAAAACCACATTGAGTGCCAGCGACCTTCCGGATAACCTGCGACCGTTGCGTAGCGCGATCGAGAAAGCCATCCCGCACGGCATGTCGCCCAAGACGCGTGGTGTCAAGGGCCGGGATAAAGGGTCGTGGGAAACGCCGCCGGCGCAGGTTGATGCGGTGTGGGCGCAGTTGAAGGATGCATTCGATGTGCTCTGTCTGAAGACGCCCAAGCTGAAGAACACGAATAACTATCGCCATCTGGGGACGCTGGGATCGGGCAATCACTTCATTGAAGTGTGTCTCGATGAAGCCAACTGCGTATGGTTCATGTTGCACTCGGGTTCGCGCGGCGTGGGTAACGCGATCGGTTCGCATTTCATCGAGTTGGCCAAGCAGGATATGCGGACCCATTTCATCCACTTGCCGGATCAGGATCTGGCTTATCTGCCGGAAGGCACGCAGCATTACGACGATTATGTCGAAGCGGTGAGCTGGGCGCAGAAATTCGCTCGCATGAATCGTGAAGTGATGATGCAGAATTTGATTGCGGCAGTACGTACCGTAATTACAAAACCGTTCGAGACGCACGTGGAAGCAGTGAACTGTCACCACAACTACGTGCAGAAAGAAACGCACTTCGGCAAGGATGTGCTGGTCACGCGCAAGGGTGCGCTATCGGCGCGTGAAGGAGAGCTTGGCATCATTCCCGGGTCAATGGGCGCCAAGAGCTACATCGTGCGCGGAAAAGGCAACCCGGAAAGTTTCCATAGCTGCAGCCACGGCGCCGGACGGTCGATGAGCCGGACCGAGGCGAAGAAGCGCTTTACGATTGCCGATCAAATCAACGCAACGCGCGGTGTGGAATGTCGCAAGGATGCCGATGTGATCGATGAAATCCCGATGGCATACAAGGATATCGATGCGGTGATGGAAGCGCAGCGCGACCTGGTGGAAGTAGTGCATACCTTGAAACAGGTGGTGTGCGTAAAGGGATAATGCGGGGATGATGCGCCGTTTCACTTATGGCATGCAGTGATTCCGGTTCCGGCCGGAATCACTACGATAAAAACAAAGCGGACAGGAATAACGAGATGAGCGCCGCCGAGAATGCTGTCTCGGCCATGTCTTCCGCTTGGCGATGCATCAGGTTTTACTTCACACCATGGCATATTTATTGCGTAAAAAAGCATGTCCGCTAATTTCGATGTATAACGCACCGAGATAGCCCTTACATAAACATCTTCGTCCAGGTGATCTGATGAGATTTGCAAAACTCTTGCTGCTGTCCGTCAATCTGTGCATCATGGCAGCGCAAAATGCGCAGGCCGATGCCCTGACTGATATCCAGAAACGCGGCATCCTGCGTATTGCTGTGCCACAGGATTTTGCGCCGTTCGGATCCGTCACCGCGGACATGAAACTGCAGGGACTGGACATCGACGTCGCAACGCTGATTGCCAAGAGCATTGGGCTGAAACTGGAGCTGGTGCCGGTCACGAGCGCCAACCGCATCGCCTATCTGCAAACACACAAGGCCGATCTTGCGATTTCCACATTGGGCAAGAATGCCGAACGCGAAAAAGTCATCGCCTTTTCGCAACCGTATTCACCCTATAACAACAGCGTCTTTGGCCCTGCCAGTTTGAAAGTCTCAGGTCCTGTAGACCTGGCTGGAAAAACCATCGGTGTCGCACGCGGAACGTTTCAGGACAGCCAGTTGACCGAAACTGCACCACCCAGCGCCGTTATTAAACGCTATGAGGACAACAACGGCATGATCTCGGCGTATCTGTCGGGTCAGGTGCAACTGGTCGGCACCGGTGATTTCGTTGCCGTTGCACTGGCCGAAAAAGCAGTCAGCAACAAACCGCAAATGAAATACATCATTCAAGAATCTGCATGCTACGTCGGCTTGCTCAAAGAAGAGCCGGCACTGATGACGAAGGTGAATACTGCGCTAACACAAGCGAAGAAGAACAACGAATTGAACGCGATCGTGCAAAAATGGCTGAAGGTGCCGTTGCCTGGGAAAATGGCAATGCAATTTGAGTAAACAGAGTCGAACTACCCCTGCTTCGGCGCTAACGCTTGAGATTCTTAGTGGCCCGGGGCGGAATTGAACCGCCGCCACAAGGATTCTCAATCCTCCGCTTGCCAAGATGGCTGTCTTTAATAGATCAGTGTTCCGAACCTTATTCGGAAAGAGCCCCACCTACGAACTTGATTTCGAAAAAACGCCGAGTGATATTGTTCGCTCGCGCACCTGCCTCAATTTTGGTCAGCGGCATACGCCCGACTGACTTTATTACCACCCGACAGACTTTATTGTTTGTGATCAACAGTTCATCAAGCGTTACCGCTCATTCAACTGTCACGGATTTTGCCAGATTCCGAGGTTTATCCACATCTGTTCCGCGCGCCAGCGCGGTGTGATATGCAAGCAGTTGCAGCGGAACCACATGCAAAATCGGCGACAGCAGACCGTAGTTTTCCGGCAGGCGAATCACGTGGACGCCTTCGCTGGAGTTGATGCGGGAATCGGCGTCGGCGAATACGTACAATTGACCGCCGCGGGCGCGGACTTCCTGCATGTTGGATTTGAGTTTTTCGATGAGCGCGTCGTTGGGCGCGACGGTGACGACCGGCATCTCTTCGGTTACCAGCGCTAGCGGACCATGCTTGAGTTCGCCGGCGGCGTAGGCTTCGGCGTGGATGTAGGTGATTTCTTTCAGCTTCAAAGCACCTTCGAGCGCGATTGGGTAGTGCAGGCCGCGGCCGAGGAACAGCGCGTTTTCTTTACGGGTGAAGGTCTCGGCCCAGGCGATGATGTGCGGTTCCAGCGCCAGCACACTTTGCAGCGCAGACGGAAGGTGGCGGAGTGCTTTCAGGTGTGCCAGCTCCTGCTCGTCGCTGAGCCGGCCTTTGATCTGTGCCAGTGCCAGCGTCAGCAGGAACAGGGCGACCAATTGTGTGGTGAAGGCTTTGGTCGAGGCCACGCCGACTTCGACGCCGGCGCGGGTGATGTAGGCGAGTACGCATTCACGCACCATGGCGCTGGTGGCGACGTTGCAGATGGTGAGCGTGTGCAGCATGCCTTGCGCGCGCGCGTGTTTGAGTGCAGCCAGTGTGTCGGCGGTTTCGCCGCTTTGCGAAATGGTGACGACCAGCGCGTTTGGATTCGGTACGCTGTCGCGGTAGCGATATTCGCTGGCGATCTCGACATTGACCGGGATTTTGGCAACTGATTCGATCCAGTACTTGGCTGTCAGGCCAGCGTAATAACTGGTGCCGCACGCCAGAATCAGGACTGAGTCAATTTGCTGGAAAATGCCGAATGCCTTGTCGCCGAACAGTTCCGGCATGATGCTGGCGACGCCTCCCAACGTGTCGGCAATCGCGCGTGGCTGCTCGAAAATTTCCTTTTGCATGTAGTGTTGATACGGGCCGAGTTCTACCGTGCTGCTGTAGGCGTGCGCGGTTTTGACTTCACGCTCGACCGACTTGCCGAGAGCGTCGACGATCCAGACGCGTTGCAATTGCAGATCGACCACATCGCCATCTTCAAGATAGATAATCTGGTCGGTAGTCCCCGCGATCGCCATCGCGTCGGATGCGACGAAGTTCTGCCCGTCGCCTACGCCAACGACCAGCGGTGAGCCTTGGCGCGCGGCGACGACGCGATGTGGTTCGTCAACGCTGAACACGGCAATCGCGTAGGCGCCGGTCAGGCGCTTGACGGCATGTTGTACGGTTTCGAACAAGTCGCCGGTGTACATGTGATTGATCAGATGGGCGATGACTTCGGTATCGGTCTGGCTGGCGAACACATAACCGGCGGCTTGCAATTCAATCCGCAGTTCGTCGTGATTTTCGACGATGCCGTTGTGGACCAGCGCGATGCGGTCACCGGAAAAGTGGGGATGCGCGTTGTGCGTGGCCGGTGCGCCATGGGTAGCCCAGCGCGTGTGGGCAATGCCGGTGAAGCCAGCTAATCCCGAATTGGCGATTTGTTTTTCCAGGTCGGCGACACGGGAAGTGCTGCGCGCACGCTGCAACTTGCCATCAACGTGCAGCGCTACGCCGCAGGAGTCATAGCCACGATATTCGAGACGTTTTAAGCCTTCGAGCAAGATAGGAGTGACATTGTTTTGCGCAACTGCGCCGACGATACCGCACATGATGGCCTCTGGTTGAAATTTAGATAAGTGTATCTTAGACTGATGTTGATGAAATAAATTGTCTAAATATATGTATATTTGAGGTATTATTTCTTTTTTGTTTTTGTGTGAAATATAAATTCATTTATAAGTGATTATTAACTAGTTATTTCAACTTGAGTCAATGGATATTATTCTTGATGAGCTGGATCGACGTATCCTGAACGCGCTGCAAGCGGATGCTTCGCAAACCAATCAACAGTTGGCGGAGCAAGTCCACGCCTCCGCGCCAACTTGCTTGCGGCGAGTCAAGCGTTTGACGGATCTTGGCGTGATCGTGCGCCAAGTCGCGATCGTGGCGCCGGAAAAGGTCGGCGCCGGATTAACGGCGCTGGTGGAAGTGACGCTGGATCATCAGGGTGACGAGCGCCAGCTTGAGTTCGAAGCGCTGGTGGCGAATGTGGCGCCGGTGCTGCAATGCTACCGGGTCTCGCCGGGCCCGGATTTTGTGCTGGTGGTGCAGGTTGCGGATATGCCGGCGTATCACGCGTTGGCGCATCAGTTGTTCGCGGCACAGAAAAACGTGCGCAATGTGAAGGCTTATTTTTCGATTTTGCGGAGCAAGTTTGAGACTGGCATCGCGGTTTGATGCGTACGATGCGCCTTGCGCACCGTACGCCAGCCTTTATTTCTTTATCTTTACCGGCCGCAGCCAGCCGTCGATCGTTACCTGCCGACTCCGCGACACGGTCAGCTTGCCTGCCGGGGCATCCTTGGTCAAGGTCGTCCCTGCGCCCAGCGTCGCGCCTTTGCCAACAGTCACCGGCGCAACCAGCTGACTGTCGCTACCGATAAATGCATCGTCTTCAATCACGGTACGGAATTTATTTGCGCCGTCGTAGTTGCAGGTAATCGTGCCCGCACCGATGTTGACGCGCGCGCCGACGGTGGCGTCGCCGACGTAGGCCAAATGATTCGCTTTGCTGTGCGCGGCGACCTGACTGTTTTTGACTTCGACGAAGTTGCCGATGTGGA
Source organism: Glaciimonas sp. OK215 (assembly GCF_057787885.1). Lineage (NCBI taxonomy): Bacteria > Pseudomonadati > Pseudomonadota > Betaproteobacteria > Burkholderiales > Oxalobacteraceae > Glaciimonas > Glaciimonas sp. OK215. The sequence continues at coordinate 5,592,713 of NZ_CM173544.1, read as the reverse complement.
CGTCTTCGCCCAGCGTTGTGCCGGGGCGCAGGCGCGCATAGGGACCGATTTGCGAGGCTGCGCCGACGGTTGCGTCTTCGATATGGCAAAACGGTTTGATGCTGGCTGTGCGGCCGATGCGGGCGTCTTTGATGACGCAGTTGGCGCCGATGGTGACGCCGTCTTCCAGCGTAACGTGGCCTTCAAAGACGCAACCGACATCGATCGTCACATCGCGGCCGCAGGTCAGCGTGCCGCGCACATCCAGCCGGGCAGGGTCGAGTAGCGTCACGCCTTGTTCCAGCAGACGATGGGCGATGCTGCGCTGGTGGATGCGTTCCAGTTCAGCCAGTTGCACTTTGCTATTGACGCCCAGCGTTTCCCAGACGGCGTCGGGCTGCGCCGAGACCACCGGCGTGCCAGCTGCAACGGCGCTGGCGACGATGTCGGTCAGATAGTATTCGCCTTGCGCATTGTTGTTGGACAAGCCGGTCAGCCATTGCTTCAGTTGGGCGGTGGGCACGACCATGATGCCGGTGTTGCATTCGGTGATCGCGCGTTCGGTTGCGCTGGCGTCTTTTTGTTCGACGATGCGGACGATCTCGCCGCCTTCGCGGACAATGCGGCCGTAGCCGGTCGGATCGTCAAGTTGCACGCTCAGGATCGCCAGCTTGTCATTGCCGGCAGCATTCACCAGACGTTGCAGCGAGGCGCAGGAAGTCAGCGGGACATCGCCATACAGCACCAGCGTCGGCACGGAATCGTCCAGTTGCGGCAGCGCCTGCATGACGGCGTGGCCAGTGCCGAGTTGCGGTTCCTGTTTGGCGAACACTAAGTCGCTGTCAGTGAAGCGGTTCAGAACGGCATCGCCGCCGTGCCCGTAAATTACGCATAATCTGGTGGGCGACAAGCTGCGTGCGGTGTCGATGACATGCGCGAGCAGAGATTTTCCGGCGAGTGGATGGAGGACTTTCGGCAGCGCCGATTGCATGCGTTTGCCCAGACCGGCGGCGAGGATGACAACGTTCATAGACAGCACTTTGCGTAGAAAAGAGGTGCAAAATTTTAGCACGCGGTTTGGCGTTGTCCGAGCGCTAACGTTGCGTTTTGCTTGTTTTTTCGCCAATCTTCCGCATTTTTAAGGGGCTGGTTATGCCGCCGGATCAATCAAGTTTCATTGATGACAGTGCTGGTTGGGCCATTTTTCTTGACTGAGGCGATGCCGACATCGCGGGCGACGGTGGTGGTGTACATCTGGCTGTGGCCGATAACCTGATGATTGGCGGCTTTCAGGTTGAAGTAAAACTTGCCATTGGCCGCTTGCTTGCGGCTATAGCGATCATCTTGCGAGCTGTTGGTTTGCACCGAGGCGATACCGATTTCTGCGGACGCTTTTGCTGCGTAAGTTTCACTGGTCAAGACGACTTCGCCGTCGGCAGCGTACAACACGAAATAAAATTCTCCATCATCGTCCCTTTTGAGGGTGTAGGAAGCGGGCATATGTTTCTTTTCCTGATTATCTATAGAGCGAGAATAGAGCAAAAATAGAGCAAAATACGCACCCGTTAAACCAACCCAACATCAGCGCTGACACGGGACAACCGTCAGGTGGAGATTTTGATTATATAGTTCGATCTGACATCTTCAATTGAAAATTTACATGTGGCGTGGATGCGTTATGTAATCGCTTACAATTAAAAAACCTTGCCCTGCAGACGTAAAAAGGGACGCTTCAAGCGTCCCTTTTTACGTCTGCGGCATGACAACTTCAGGCGCCTAATCCGCAACCTGCAGCGGGATGATGCTGGAGACGGTGGCGGTCGGCACCGCACAGGGTTCATCATCAAAGGCGATATCGCCGTCAGGATCGGCAATGCCGGTCGCTTTCAGTCCGACGAAGTCGAACAGCTTGCGATCCATCAAGTGCGACGGCGCCGCCGTTGACAGCGATGCGAAGATGTTATCGACGCGCCCCGGATGTTTCTTTTCCCATTCGCGCAACATGCCCTTGATCTGCTTGCGTTGCAGATTTTCCTGGCTGCCGCACAGATCGCAAGGAATGATAGGGAATTGTTTCACCTCGGCGTAGCGGCTCAGGTCGGCTTCTTTGACATAGGCCAATGGACGAATGACGATTTGCTTGCCATCGTCCGATTGCAATTTGGCCGGCATGCTCTTTAGCTTGCCGCCAAAGAACATATTCAGGAAGAAGGTTTCCATGATGTCATCGCGGTGATGGCCGAGTGCGACTTTGGTTGCCCCCAGTTCCGTGGCGACGCGGTACAGGATGCCGCGCCGCAGGCGTGAGCACAGCGAGCAAGTGGTTTTGCCTTCCGGGATCACGCGCTTGACGATGCTGTAGGTGTCCTGATTTTCGATATGGAACGCGACGCCCAGCTTGGTCAGGTATTCCGGCAAGATATGCGCGGGAAAATTCGGCTGCTTCTGATCCAGATTGACCGCGATGATGTCGAAATTGATCGGTGCGCGTTCGCGCAGCGTGATCAAAATATCCAGTAGCGCGTAACTGTCCTTGCCGCCCGATACACACACCATGATCTTGTCGCCGTCTTCAATCATGTTGAAATCGCCGATGGCCTGGCCGACTTGACGACACAAGCGCTTGTGCAGCTTGTTGTTTTCGTAGGCGATCTTTTCGGCTTGTTTCAGGCTCGGTGCGGCTGGCTCCTGGCTGGCCGGGCTGGCGGAATGCGCGGCTGGCGGCGTCAGATCAAGCAAGTTCGGGTCGAGAAAGGTTCTTAATACGGTATTCATGCTAACTCCAACAATTATTATGCTTTCGGTTTGATCCGAAATACTTCGACGCCGACCGAATCACAGTCATTATAAGCATCCGGTTTTTCGGTAGTGACGCGCACTGCGCGTACTTTCGGATGGGCCAGCAATGCGCTGACGAGATCATCGCACAGGGTTTCCTGCAGATGAATATGGCCTTGTTCCATGCGTCTGGCGACGGTATTGCGCATGAAGTCGTAATCCACGACTTCATCCATCTGATCGTGACTGGGAGTGGAGAGTGCCAGCGGGATGAACAGGTCGACGTTGATCAGCGCCCGCTGTTCGCCTTTTTTCTCAAATTCATAGACGCCGATATTGATCTGCACTTCATAGTTGCGCAGAAACAGGCGGCGGCAATCGCTAAGGTCGGGGTGGATGAGTGCGGAGAGCATGGTTTCGGTCAGTAAGAGAATAGGGTTATGGTTGGTGGTGGTGGCCGCCGTTGCCGGCGGCCTCGACAGCAACCTGATTGCCAGGGCGAGTGCGTAGATGCTGGCCGCCATCGACCAGCAATGTGGTGCCGGTAATGGCGGACGAGGCGGCGATAAAGCAGATGCTGGCCGCCAGGTCGTCGGCGCTGGCCGCAACGCTTAATACGGGGCTGATGCCGGGCTGGCTCAGGTCGAGAGTTGGCGCAATGCCGACCACCCGTAAACGTGGCGCCAAGGCTAGGGCCAACAACTGGGTGGCGCTGTGCAGCGCCGCTTTGGACAGCGTGTAGGACAAAAAATCCGGCTGTGGACTGAACAGTTTCTGATCCAGCAGATTGATGACCGCCGCTTGCGCACCTTCGGGCGTGGCGGCGTGCAGCGCCTGCGCCAGCAGAATCGGTGCCGCCAGGTTGCTGCGCATATGCTGCGCAAGTTGCGCTGCTGAAAAATCGGCGGCGCTATCTTGCTCGACCCGGGTCGCATTGTTGACCACGCACGACAAGCTGCCGAGGGCCGCGATCACCCTTGGCACCAGCGACCTGACCTGGGCTTCGTCGCTGAGACTGGCCGGGATTGCCAGCGCCCGGCGACCGATGGCTTCACACTCTTTGACCAGTGCCAGCGTCGGGGCTTCGGCTTGCTGATAATGCAGCGCAAGATCCCAGCCTTGCTGTGCCAGCGCGCGTGCGATGATGCGGCCGAGCGAACTGGCGGCATCGGTGACCAGCGCTACTTGCGCAACAGGTGACGGGCGGTTGGAGGGCATGCTCATAAACTTAGTATTCGTTGTGCGGTTGTATTTCCTGGTCGCAACTTTCGTGGCGATTTTTGCTGCGATTGTCGCTGATTGGCGCGATAACGCGTGATTTACTTCATGAATTGCACCGAGATCGCTAATTGGAACGGCGATATCTCCTACAATATCGCCATGCAACTGCAACTACCTGAAGCTTCCATCGAAGCGCAGCACGCCTCGCGCTTGCTGCACAATCTCATCACTGCCGAGATCCGTCAACACCATGGCTGGATCTCGTTCGCGCGTTATATGGAGTTGGTGCTGTATGCGCCGGACCTCGGTTATTACAGCGGCGGCGCGGCAAAACTGGGCAAAGACGGTGATTTTACAACCGCGCCCGAGATTACGCCGCTTTTTGGCGCAACACTCGCTCAATTGGCAACCGAGTTAATCGCCGCGCCGGATGCGCCGTTGGTATCGCGCATGCTGGAATTCGGTGCAGGCACCGGCCAGCTGGCGTTTGACATCCTGACAGAATTGCACGCCAGCGGCACCGTATTGGAGGCGTATTACATCGTGGAGCTGTCGGCCGAATTGCGCGCCCGGCAAGAACAAAAGCTGCGCGGCTTTCCTCAAGTGCAGTGGCTGGATCGTTTGCCGGCGGCTTTTTCCGGCGTGGTGATCGGTAATGAAGTGCTGGATGCGATGCCGGTTGAGCTGGTGGTGCGTGACGAACAGGACTGGCTACAGCGCGGGGTCGGGCTGGCGGAACCTTCTCAGCCAGACGCTGAGCCACGGTTTGTGTATGTCGACCGACCCGCAGACCAAGCGCTGGTGGTGCAAATCCCGGAGGCTGACCAGTTGGCCGTTGGTTACCTGACTGAGGTACATCCGGTAGCGATTGGTTTCATGCACTCGCTGGCAGCGATGCTGAAGGCGGGAACCGGTGGTGCGGCGTTGTTATTTGATTATGGTTTCCCAGCCTCTGAATATTATTTGGAGCAACGCGATCAGGGTACGCTGATGTGTCACTATCGCCACCACGCGCATAGCGATCCATTTTATTGGCCGGGTTTGCAGGATGTGACCGCGCATGTGGACTTCACTGCGATGGCGCTTGCCGCCGTCAATGGCGGTCTGGAAGTGTTGGGATACACCTGTCAGGCGGCGTTTTTGCTGGATGCCGGCATAGCAGAACTGTTGCTGCGAACGCCGCCGGAAAACGTCTTGGCATACCTGCCGCAAGCCAATGCCGTGCAGAAATTGGTATCGCCGGCCGAGATGGGTGAGCTGTTCAAGGTGTTGGTGGTGGGGAATCAGGCGACTTTGCCAGAACGCTTCGCGCGTAACGACCGTTGTCATCGCCTGTAATTCGGCTGTAAGCCGATTCGAAGTGCTAGCGTCTTTGCAAACGTCTTTGTTCAATTGAAAGCACTTAATGATACGTTGGGTTTTAGTGATTTTTCTTGCCGTAATCGTATTTTCCAGCGCCTTGCCATGGCTGGAAAAGCTGGGCATCGGGCGTCTGCCCGGCGACATCCGTTTCACGTTGTTCGGTAAGTTGTTCTCGCTACCGTTCGCCTCGACGATATTGATCTCGACCGTGGTGTTTCTGATCGCCCGTTTCCTCTAATGCGGTAGTCACATGGTGTGCGCCAAAGCTGGCTGATGCCGACAGCTGAAGGCAATTTCAGCCTATAAGATTACGCGCCGTCCCAGCCGTCGGCCGGTTCATCATCGCGCAGCATCTGGTCATGTGCAAACATCTCTTCCAGCTCTTCGCGTGCCTGTTTTGCCAGCGACACCATTTTTTGCTGATCCTTATGGTGCGGATAGACATCGTGCACGGTTTGCACATTGTGGACGCGAAATTTCAGCGCTGCCTGATGCGCACGATGCGTGCCGAAGCCGAGTTGCTGCAATGCCTGTCGGCCCAGTTGCAAGGCCGAGTCGAAGGTTTCGCGTTCGAGCACGGTGACGCCTAAATCCATCAGGTCGTAGTAGTGCGAGATGTTACGTGCGCGCGCCGCAATTGGCAGCAGCGGATAGGCATGCCGCACGGCCGCGATCAGCCTAAGGCTGCCTTCGACATCGTCAATGGCGACCACCAGCAGACGCGCTTTGGCCACGCCCGCGGTCCGTAATAAATCGATACGGGTGGCATCGCCATAAAATACTTTGAAGCCGAACTTGCGCAGCATGTCGATCTGATCCGGATCGTGATCGAGCACCGTCAAGCCTATTTTGTTGGCATGCAGCAAACGGCCGATAATCTGGCCGAAGCGTCCAAAGCCGGCGATGATGACCGGATTCTCGTTGTCGTCGATTTTGTCATCGGGACGCTTGCGCGCCGCGGCGAAATACGGGGCCACCAGCTTGTCATAAAAAATCAGCAGCAACGGTGTGGCGACCATCGACAGCGCCACCACGACCACCAATATCGAAGAAGTTTCCTGAGTGAAGATCTTGGCGGTGGCCGCCGCACCAAACACCACAAAAGCGAATTCGCCGCCCTGCGATAACAGCAGCGCGAACAAGAATTGTTGCGCACGGGCAATCTTGAACGGTTTGCCGAGAACGTACAACACGCCGATTTTGATGAGCAGGAAGGCAGCAACCAATGCCAGAATTCGCCACGGATATGCCAGAAATACGCCGAAGTCAACCGACATCCCGACCGCAATAAAGAACAAGCCCAGCAGCAAACCTTTGAACGGTTCCAGATCGGTCTCCAGAGCGTGGCGATATTCGGAATCGGCCAGCAGCACACCGGCTAAAAATGCGCCTAATGCCATCGACATGCCAACCCACGCCATCAGCAAGCCGGTAGCAATCACCAGCAACAATGCAAACGCGGTAAAGATTTCGCGCAGTTCGGTTTTGGCGATGATGCGCATCAATGGCCGGATCAGAAAACGACCGCCAAAAATCAGCATTGCGATGACCGCCACGGCCTTGCCGGCGTGGAGCCAGCCGGCGCCGCTGCCTTGCGCTGCAGCCACGCCCAGCAACGGCACAATCGCAATCATGGGAATCGCAGCGATATCCTGGAACAGTAAAATGGCAAAGCCGGCCGAGCCTGCCGGCGTGGCGGTCAGCTTGCGTTCACCCAGCGTCGCCATGACGATCGCGGTGGATGACAACGACATCCCCAACGCGGCAATGAGTGCGGTTTTCCAGTCGACGCCAAAGCCGATGGCTGCACCGAATAGCGCCAGCGTGACGGCCCCGACCTGAGCGCTTCCCCAGCCGAAAATGGGCCGCCTTAATGACCATAGACGCTTCGGATCGAGTTCCAGTCCGATCAAAAATAGTAGCAGTACCACGCCGAATTCAGAGAAATGCAAAATGTCCTCAACGCCGTCGATCAGCCGCAAGCCCCAGGGTCCGATGGCCATGCCGGCCAGCAGGTAGCCAAGCACTGCGCCCAGTCCCAGCCGTTTCGCAATCGGTACCGCAGCGACCGCTGCCGCCAGATAGATTAATGCGTTGAATAGCAGGTTCTTTTCCATATGTGCTTAAAGAGAGCGGCGCTAAATTAAACTAACTAGGCCTATACTTTGGCAAGAAAATTTTTATCCATATGAAGTAAATTCAACCAACAACTTTAGTGAAAACGGATGGCTGGCGGCATTATTCAATGACGATGATTGGCGAATTTCCGTTGTTGCGGATAGTTTTACGATGACAACAGTCTACCTACATTCCTTCTTAAATTTTCGACATCATGGCCGATATTAAAAATTCCGATCCTGTCCCTACTCCCTCCACTGGTCCCGATACCACTTCCGCACAGTCACCTGAATCCGTTATTCCGCCCGCCGCTCCTGCACCGCAGCCAATCAAACCGCCAGAACAGCCCACGGTCTACACCAGCATTGGCCAGTCCGGCAGCTTGGGGGCAGATGAAGCGCCTTGGGCGCAGACCTGGAAGCTGATTGCCGCCCGCTTCAGGGCGATGTCGGACAAGGCGGGACGCCGGATGATGCAGCGGACCCTGAAAATCGGTATCTCGGCGCGTATTTTTCATCCGGAAGAGGGGGCCAAAGGCTTGCGCGGACGTACTTTGCAATACCTCGAAGAATCGATTGCGCAGTGGGTGATGTCGCGCGACGTACTGGTATTCATGATCCCGACGGTCAACACCAACGGCTTGGTCCATCCGAGCAGCATCCGCTTGCGTGACTATGCCAAGCATTTAGATGGCCTGGTATTACAAGGTGGGGCGGACGTCTCGCCGCAAAGCTATGCGGAAGCCGCGACCCGGCCGGAGTGGGGGGGTGACCGGGTCCGCGACATGTATGAGCTGGAACTGTTGCACGAGTTCATTGAGGCGGGCAAGCCGGTGCTCGGCATCTGCCGCGGCTGCCAGTTGATTAACGTTGCCCTGGGCGGGACCTTGTATCAGGACATCGCGACGGATGTGCCGACCTCGATCACGCATGTCAACGAAGAATATGACAGCCTGCATCACGCGATCCAATTTCCGCCGGGGTCGTCCTTGGCTGGACTATTTACTTCCCATAGCGATGCCCGGAAGGAGTGGTTGGTGAATTCGATACACCACCAGGCAGTCAAGGATCTCGGTCGCGATCTGTCGGTGGAGGCGGTTTCCGGCACCGACAATATCATTGAGGCAATTCGTTATCGAAAAGCGCCATTTGTCATGGGTTTGCAATGGCATCCGGAATTTCATCGCGCCGGGGGCCCGCAACTGCTGGATTGCACCCCGATACTCGATGGATTTTTACGGGCTGCGCGCGAAACACGTTTCTAAATCAAGCGGCCGGAAAGTTTTTAGATTAAATTTCGCGTAAGCGCTTGTCTATTTGAAAATCTTCGTTGTATACTGTCGGGCTTGGCTTCACCAACAATGCTGTTTGATCGATTCTCGAAATTATTTTCAGAAAAATCATCGGTTATGATTGACAAGCTCAAGGTCTTTCACTATAGTTTTGGGTTCCGTGCGGAGAGGTGGCCGAGTGGTTAATGGCAGCAGACTGTAAATCTGCCCTCTTACGAGTACGCTGGTTCGAATCCAGCCCTCTCCACCATTATCGGAAGTAGTGTAGGCAGTAAATCGTTGTGGATGAAGAAATGATCTCGCGGGTGTAGCTCAATGGTAGAGCTGAAGCCTTCCAAGCTTATGACGAGGGTTCGATTCCCTTCACCCGCTCCAGTTTAGTTGCACATGAGTTGCAAGTGAAAATGTTTTTGCAAGTTTATAAAGTTGAGCGTGTCGCTGGATTTTGTCGGCGCACGAGCAGCACAGCCCTTGTAGCTCAGTGGTAGAGCACTCCCTTGGTAAGGGAGAGGCCACGTGTTCGATCCACGTCAAGGGCACCAAGTATTCAGTTTGTTTGCAGTGCCCGATTTGGTGCGGTGCCGGCGCTGTATTTTCTTGATTAGTCAATCTGTAGTTTTCAATGTAATGCAGTCGGGCGCGTGCCTGAACATTCTCATCAAATCTTTAGGAGTTCCAAGATGGCAAAGAGCAAATTTGAGCGGACCAAGCCGCACGTGAATGTGGGCACGATTGGCCACGTTGATCATGGCAAAACGACGCTGACGGCAGCGATTGCGACAGTGCTGTCGAAGAAATTTGGCGGCGAAGCAAAAGGCTACGCGCAAATCGATGCTGCTCCGGAAGAAAAAGCCCGCGGTATTACGATTAACACAGCGCACGTAGAATACGAAACGGCGAACCGCCACTACGCGCACGTTGACTGCCCAGGCCATGCTGACTATGTTAAAAACATGATCACCGGCGCGGCGCAAATGGACGGTGCGATCCTGGTATGTTCGGCAGCTGACGGCCCAATGCCGCAAACCCGTGAACACATCCTGCTGGCACGTCAAGTTGGTGTTCCGTACATCATTGTGTTCCTGAACAAGGTTGACATGGTCGACGACGAAGAGTTGCTCGAGCTGGTTGAGATGGAAGTGCGTGAGTTACTGAGCAAGTACGAATTCCCAGGCGACGACCTGCCAATCATCAAGGGTTCGGCGAAGCTGGCTCTCGAAGGCGACACTGGTCCTCTGGGCGAGCAGGCCATCATGGCGCTGGCGGAAGCACTGGACAGCTACATTCCAACCCCGGAGCGCGCAGTTGACGGTGCGTTCCTGTTGCCGGTGGAAGACGTGTTCTCGATCTCGGGTCGCGGCACTGTGGTGACTGGTCGTATCGAGCGCGGTATTGTGAAAGTCGGCGAAGAACTGGAAATCATCGGTATCCGCGACACCCAGAAGACCACATGTACTGGCGTTGAAATGTTCCGTAAGCTGCTGGACCAAGGTCAAGCCGGCGATAACGTTGGTGTTCTGTTGCGCGGAACCAAGCGTGAAGACGTCGAGCGCGGTCAAGTTCTGGCGAAGCCAGGCACGATCAAGCCGCACAAGCATTTCACAGGCGAGATCTACGTTCTGTCGAAAGACGAAGGCGGTCGTCATACACCATTCTTCAACAACTATCGTCCCCAGTTCTACTTCCGTACTACGGACGTGACGGGTTCGATCGCATTGCCAGAAGGCAAGGAAATGGTCATGCCAGGCGATAACGTGTCGATCACTGTCATGCTGATCAACCCGATCGCGATGGAAGAAGGCTTGCGCTTTGCTATCCGTGAAGGTGGTCGTACTGTTGGTGCAGGTGTTGTTGCTAAAATCCTGCCTGACGCGTAATTTATCGGTTGTAGACGCCGCGATTCTGGATATATCCGTCTCGCGGCGTTGATGTCTCAGCAAGCAGTAGTCAAGCAAAAGTGTAGTGTGAGTTAAATAAGCCAAGTAACTCAATCAAGTGTTAAGTGTTAAGCGTTAGGGGTGTAGCTCAATTGGCAGAGCGCCGGTCTCCAAAACCGGAGGTTGGGGGTTCGATGCCCTCCGCCCCTGCCACCGATTCAGGTGTAGGGTACTGAAAGTAAATCCACGTATGTCTAACCACCCTGTGCAAACTGTCAGCCCATCAGGCGACAAGCTCAAAGTAGTATTGGCAGTTTTAGCTGTCGTTGCCGGCATAGTCGGCTTTTATTTTTTGTCGGACAAGTCAGGCTTGGTACGTGCGGGTGTGCTAGTCGCCGGTTTGATCGTTGCGATTGCATTTGCATGGACCTCGACTCAAGGTCGTGAATTTCTGGGCTTCGCCAAGGAAGCCATACGCGAAACTAAAAAGGTTGTCTGGCCCACCCGCAAAGAAGCGATGCAGATTACTGCGATCGTTTTTGTCTTTGTGCTGGTAATGGCGATTTTCCTGTGGGGCACCGATAAGCTCCTCGAGGTTCTGTTGTACGACGTGATTTTGGGTTGGAAATAATAATGAGCGAAAGCACACAAGACGACGCACAAGCAACGCCGGTCGAAGTAACGACACCGGCGTCTGCGCCTATGGGCAAGAAGCGCTGGTATGTGGTGCATGCTTATTCTGGTATGGAAAAAAGCGTGATGCGTGCACTCACTGAGCGTGCGGAACGTGCCGGTATGCAAGACCAGTTCGGCCAGATTCTGGTGCCGACTGAAGAAGTGATTGAAGTCAAAAATGGTCAGAAGTCTGTAACTGAACGTCGTTTCTTCCCGGGCTATGTTCTGGTTGAAATGGAAATGACTGATGAAACATGGCATCTGGTCAAGAATACCAACAAGGTAACCGGTTTTATCGGCGGCAAGTCGAATAAGCCTACGCCGATTCCGCAGCACGAAGTCGACAAGATCATGCAGCAAATGCAAGATGGCGTCGAGAAGCCGCGTCCGAAAGTGTTGTATGAAGTGGGCGAGCTGGTACGTATCAAAGATGGTCCTTTCACTGATTTCAACGGCAACGTCGAAGAAGTGAACTACGAAAAATCGCGCGTGCGCGTGACGGTCACCATCTTCGGTCGTGCGACACCGGTTGAGCTGGAATTCGGCCAGGTTGAAAAAGTCTGATTCCCGGTTATTTAGACCGTATTCACACATCGCAAGAGTTGGTAATAAGTGCGCCCGGCGGAGCGCAGTAAGTCCTCAAGACTCACAAATCCGCTGTTATTAGTAAGAGAGGAGCCCAATTAGCTCAGCAAGCTGAGCGAACAGGCGCTAACACTCAATCAACGTAGGAGCCATCATGGCAAAGAAAATCATTGGTTTTATCAAGCTGCAAGTTCCAGCTGGTAAAGCAAACCCATCCCCTCCGATCGGTCCAGCACTGGGTCAGCGCGGCCTGAACATCATGGAATTCTGCAAGGCGTTTAACGCCCAGACTCAAGGTGTTGAGCCAGGTCTGCCAATTCCAGTTGTGATCACTGCATTTGCGGATAAGTCTTTCACTTTCGTGATGAAGACTCCTCCTGCAACTATTCTGATCAAGAAAGCTGCCGGCATCACCAAGGGTTCCGCTAAGCCGCATACCGACAAGGTTGGCTCGATCACGCGTAAACAAGCAGAAGACATCGCTACCCAGAAGAAGCCCGACCTGACTGGTGCTGATCTGGAAGCTGCCGTGCGTACCATCGCCGGTTCCGCTCGTTCAATGGGCATCACGGTGGAGGGTCTGTAATGGCTAAGTTAACAAAACGCGTAAAAGCATTTAAAGCAAAAGTTGATCGTACCAAGGCCTATCCATTTGATAACGCTATTGCGTTGATCAAGGAATGCGCAACAGCCAAGTTCAACGAATCGATCGACGTGTCCGTCCAATTGGGCGTAGACGCGAAGAAGTCGGATCAGGTTGTGCGTGGTTCAGTGGTATTGCCGGCTGGTACAGGCAAGACCGTTCGTGTTGCAGTTTTCGCATCTGGCGAAAAAGCGGAACAAGCTAAAGCTGCAGGCGCTGATATTGTTGGTATGGAAGACCTGGCTGAGCAAATCAAAGCCGGTAACATGCCTTTCGATATCGTTATCGCATCGCCAGACACTATGCGTATCGTTGGTACCCTGGGTCAAATCCTCGGCCCACGTGGCCTGATGCCTAACCCGAAGGTTGGTACTGTTACTCCTGACGTCGCTACTGCAGTTAAAAATGCAAAAGCTGGTCAAGTGCAATACCGTACTGACAAGGCAGGTATCATTCACGCAACTATCGGTCGTAAATCGTTCAGCGATGCTGAATTGAAATCGAACCTGTTGGCACTGATTGATGCGCTGAGCAAAGCTAAGCCGGCAACCAGCAAGGGTGTTTACCTGCGCAAGGTTTCGCTGTCTTCAACGATGGGTGCTGGTATCCGCGTTGAGCAAGCTAGCCTGGTTGCTTAATATTTGAATCAAGTCCTGATGGCGCCGCAACCCGTACAAGTATGTACAGGTGTTGGCGATATCAGGCGAATCTTTGGGCTGGATCGGCATAATCAACATCATGCTGGTTCAGACAATCAAAGACCGTTGGGCGGCGTGCATGCCAGTTGGTGCACAAAGTTAAATGCCAGGTGAGAAATCATGTTGGTGCCCAACGCAGATGGTGTACCCGAGCAAGTTTTGTAGTCTCAACACTGCTGCGTTTTGAATAACAACGCGCTGGTACTGAACTCCTAACTTCGGACGCCGTGTTCGAACCGATGTGAGGTGAGTAGCCACTTGCGGCTATGTCGTTACCGAGCATCATTTATGGAGGTTGATCTTGAGTCTCAATCTGAATGACAAAAAGGCCGTTGTAGCCGAAGTTTCTGCAAAAGTGAAAGCTGCGCAGACTATCGTTCTGGCCGAATACCGTGGCATCCAGGTTGGTCACTTGACGCAACTGCGCGCCAATGCGCGTACCCAAGGTGTGTACCTGCGTGTATTGAAAAATACATTAGCTCGTCGCGCTGTTGAAGGTACCGCTTTTGCTGACCTCGCTAGTGAAATGACCGGTCCGTTGATCTATTCGATCTCGGATGACGCCGTTGCTGCTGCTAAAGTCCTCGCTGACTTTGCAAAAACCAACGACAAACTGGTCCTCAAAGCAGGTAACTACGCTGGCAAGACGCTTGATAAAGCGGCTGTTGTAGCGTTGGCAAACATTCCTAGCCGTGAAGTTCTGCTGGCCCAAGTTGTGGGCATGATGCAAGCTCCGATCTCAGGATTTGTGCGTGGTTTGGCTGCTCTGGCAGCGAAAAAAGAAGCCGAAGTCGAAGTCGCTGCTTAACTTTAAATAAGTTCAGGCACTGTTTTGGCGCTTTTTTCAGCGTTAGTACCAATTAGATGTAAATATCAAATAAATTTAGGAGTTTCACATGGCACTTGACAAAGACGCAATCCTGGACGCAGTTGGCGCCCTGACCGTTTTGGAATTGAATGACCTGGTTAAGGCATTCGAAGAGAAATTTGGCGTATCCGCTGCAGCAGTTGCTGTTGCTGGTGGTGGTGCTGCTGGCGGCGCTGCTGCTGCTGAAGAGCAAACCGAGTTCACAGTTGTTCTGACCGAATTCGGCGCGAACAAAGTTGGCGTGATTAAGGCTGTTCGCGAAATCACTGGTCTGGGCTTGAAAGAAGCTAAAGACCTGGTTGACGGTGCACCGAAAGCAGTTAAAGAAGGTGTTTCGAAAGCAGACGCTGAAGCAGCCCAGAAGAAGTTGGTAGAAGCTGGCGCGAAAGCGGACATCAAGTAATTCTGGTTTACCAGTGCGCCTTTCCGCAAGGTCAGGCGCAGGAGTCAAAGTGCAGAATCCCCCGAAAGTGGGAATTCGGCTTTGGCTCCTTTGTCGTTTTCGATTTTATTGTTGTTGCAGGTGTATTTCGTTTCAATCTGGTTGATTCTTGACCGGGTTACAGAGTTCCTTTCGCAGCCAAGCTTGAAGGGCTGAGACTTGAGGTTTCGTAGCTGTTGGGTTTTATAGTTTATCTGATTAGCTGACTGTTTTGGTTAGTTGTTTTGAGTGGCTGTATTACTTATCGAATCCTGAATTCTCTATCCTTCCTGTCACTCACGGAGTGTCCATGCACTACTCATTTACTGAGAAAAAGCGCATTCGCAAATCTTTCGCGAAACGTGCTAACGTTCATCAAGTTCCGTTCCTGCTGGCGACCCAGCTCGAGTCGTATCTGGGCTTTTTGCAAGCGGACAAAGTACCGTCTCAACGCAAAAATGAGGGCTTGCAGTCTGCCTTCTCGTCCATCTTCCCTATCGTTTCGCACAATGGTTTTGCGCGTCTCGAATTTCTGTCCTATGTCCTCGGCGATCCACCGTTCGACGTCAAGGAATGTCAACAACGTGGATTGACGTTCGCGTCGCCTCTGCGTGCCAAGGTGCGTCTGGTTATTCTTGATAAAGAGTCGCCAACCAAGCCGGTCGTTAAAGAAATGAAAGAGCAAGAAGTCTACATGGGCGAACTGCCTTTGATGACCACTACCGGCTCGTTCGTGATCAACGGTACTGAGCGCGTTATCGTGTCGCAGTTGCACCGTTCGCCTGGCGTGTTCTTTGAACATGACCGCGGCAAGACGCATTCGTCCGGTAAATTGCTGTTCTCGGCACGTATCATTCCTTACCGTGGTTCATGGCTCGACTTTGAATTTGACCCGAAAGACATCCTGTTCTTCCGTGTCGACCGTCGTCGCAAGATGCCTGTCACGATTTTGCTGAAAGCGATCGGTATGTCGGTCGAGCAGATTCTGGCCAACTTCTTCGTATTCGACAATTTCGCCTTGCGCAACGAAGGCGCGGAGATGGAATTCGTCGCTGAGCGCCTGCGCGGTGAAGTCGCGCGTTTTGACATCTCCGACAAGTCGGGCAAGGTATTGGTCGCCAAAGACAAGCGGATCAATTCCAAGCACGTGCGTGACATCGAAGCGGCCGGCATCAAGCACATTTCGGTACCGGAAGACTACCTGTTGGGCCGCGTACTGGCGCGCAACATTGTCGATGAAGACACCGGCGAAGTGGTTGCCAACGCGAACGACGAGTTGACAGAAGAATTGCTGGCTAAATTGCGTGAGGCAGATGTTACTGATATTCAGACTCTGTACACCAATGATCTGGATCAAGGCGGTTACATTTCGCAAACGCTGCGCAGCGACGACACCAACGATCAGATGGCGGCCAAGGTTGCGATCTATCGCATGATGCGCCCAGGCGAACCGCCAACCGAAGATTCGGTTGAGGCTTTGTTCAACGGACTGTTCTACAACGAAGATCGCTACGATCTGTCGGCTGTCGGTCGTATGAAATTCAACCGTCGTATCGGTCGCGACGAGCTGACCGGCGCGATGACGTTGTCGAACGAAGACGTACTGGCTGTCATCAAGATTCTGGTTGAGTTGCGTAATGGTCGCGGCGAAGTCGATGACATCGATCACTTGGGTAATCGTCGTGTCCGTTGCGTCGGTGAACTGGCGGAAAATCAATTCCGAGCCGGTCTGGTGCGGGTCGAGCGCGCGGTCAAGGAACGTCTGGGCCAAGCTGAAGCCGATAACCTGATGCCGCATGACCTGATCAACTCCAAGCCGATTTCGGCCGCTATTCGTGAGTTCTTCGGTTCGTCGCAGTTGTCGCAGTTTATGGACCAAACCAATCCGTTGTCGGAAATCACCCACAAGCGCCGTATTTCGGCACTGGGACCTGGTGGTTTGACCCGTGAACGTGCTGGTTTTGAAGTGCGTGACGTGCATCCAACTCACTATGGCCGTGTGTGCCCGATTGAAACACCGGAAGGTCCAAACATCGGACTGATCAACTCGCTGGCGCTGTATGCGCGTCTGAACGAGTACGGTTTCCTGGAAACACCATACCGCAAGGTTGTCGATAGCAAGATCACTGAACAGGTCGATTTCCTGTCCGCGATTGAAGAAGGTCGTTACATCATCGCTCAGGCGAATGCGACCATCGACAAGTCGGGCAAGCTGTCGGATGAACTGGTTTCGGCGCGTGAAGCGGGTGAAACAATTCTGGTATCGCCAGAACGTGTCCAGTACATGGACGTGGCGACTGGCCAGGTGGTTTCGGTAGCGGCATCGTTGATTCCGTTCCTTGAACACGATGATGCGAACCGTGCATTGATGGGTGCCAACATGCAACGTCAGGCAGTTCCCTGCCTGCGTCCGGAGACGGCATTGGTTGGTACCGGTATCGAACGTACGGTCGCGATTGACTCCGGTACTACTGTGCAGGCATTGCGCGGCGGTATCGTTGACTACGTCGATGCCGGCCGTGTGGTGATTCGCGTCAACGATGAAGAAGCGTTGGCCGGCGAAGTCGGGGTGGATATTTACAACCTGATCAAGTACACCCGTTCGAACCAGAACACCAACATCAATCAACGGCCTATCGTGCAAGTGGGTGACCGTGTCGCGAAACTCGACGTGATCGCTGACGGCGCATCGACCGACCTGGGCGAATTGGCGCTGGGTCAAAACATGCTGGTGGCGTTTATGCCATGGAACGGCTACAACTTCGAAGATTCGATTCT
Organism: Glaciimonas sp. OK215; assembly: GCF_057787885.1. NCBI lineage: Bacteria > Pseudomonadati > Pseudomonadota > Betaproteobacteria > Burkholderiales > Oxalobacteraceae > Glaciimonas > Glaciimonas sp. OK215. Next base: position 5,575,419 of record NZ_CM173544.1, on the reverse strand, counting down.
GATCTCCGAAAAAGTCGTTGCGGATGACCGGTATACCTCGATTCATATCGAAGAGTTGTCGGTGGTTGCACGTGACACCAAGCTGGGTGCCGAAGAAATCACCCGCGATATCTCGAACCTCGCGGAAAATCAGCTGGCGCGTCTCGATGAAGCCGGTATCGTGTATATCGGTGCCGAAGTTGAAGCCGGCGATACGCTGGTCGGTAAGGTTACTCCCAAGGGCGAAACCCAACTGACACCAGAAGAAAAACTGCTGCGCGCGATTTTCGGTGAAAAAGCATCGGACGTTAAAGATACGTCGCTGCGCGTGCCATCGGGCATGGTCGGTACGGTGATCGATGTGCAAGTGTTTACGCGCGAAGGTATTGTGCGCGACAAACGTGCGCAACAAATTATCGATGACGAACTGAAGCGTTATCGTCTCGACCTGAACGATCAGTTGCGGATTGTTGAAGGCGATGCCTTTGAACGTCTGGAGCGGATGTTGATCGGCAAGGTTGTCAACGGCGGTCCGAAGAAGCTGGCCAAGGGTGCCAAGTTGACCAAGGAATACTTGGCCGACCTGGACAAATACCACTGGTTCGATATTCGTCCATCCGATGATCCGACCGCAATCGCTCTGGAAGCCATCAAGGAATCGATCGCCGAGAAGCGTCACCAGTTCGACCTGGCGTTTGAAGAAAAGCGCAAGAAGCTGACACAAGGCGATGAACTGCAGCCTGGCGTGCAAAAAATGGTCAAGGTTTACCTGGCCGTCAAGCGTCGTCTGCAACCTGGCGACAAGATGGCGGGTCGTCACGGTAACAAGGGTGTGGTTTCACGCATTCTGCCGATCGAAGACATGCCGCACATGGCTGACGGTACGCCGGCTGACATCGTATTGAACCCATTGGGCGTTCCATCGCGGATGAACATCGGTCAGGTTCTGGAAGTCCATTTGGGCTGGGCTGCCAAGGGTCTGGGTCTGCGTATCGGCGAAATGCTGAAGGCGCAAACCAAGATTGCCGAGTTGCGTCAGTTCCTGAACACGATTTATAACGAATCGGGCAAGACCGAGGATCTGGACAACCTGAGCGACGATGAAATCATGCGTTTGGCGACCAACCTGAAAAAAGGTGTGACATTTGCGACGCCGGTATTTGACGGTGCGCATGAGTCGGAAATCAACCGCATGCTGAATCTGGCTTACCCGGATCCGATTGCCAAGCAACTCGGCATGACGCCATCGAAGAACCAGGTCACGATGTATGACGGACGTACCGGCGAAGCGTTCGAGCGGAGTGTCACGGTTGGCTATATGCATTACCTGAAACTGCACCATCTGGTCGATGACAAGATGCATGCACGTTCCACCGGTCCGTACTCGCTGGTAACTCAGCAACCGTTGGGTGGTAAGGCGCAATTCGGTGGTCAGCGCTTCGGTGAGATGGAAGTCTGGGCATTGGAAGCGTACGGTGCATCGTATGTGCTGCAGGAAATGCTGACAGTCAAATCAGATGACGTGAATGGTCGTACCAAGGTTTATGAAAACCTGGTCAAAGGCGATCATGTTATCGAAGCCGGCATGCCGGAATCCTTCAACGTGCTGTTGAAAGAAATCCGTTCGCTGGGTATTGATATGGATCTGGACCGCGACTAACGCGGTTTCGATGTCGATCCATTGTGGGACAGCGTTTATGCGGCTCCGAAGGGTGCCGAATGACGCTGTCCCACAACTGATTCAGCTAGCAGTTAAAAGGTCGGTGAAAGTTGTTTCGCAATTGGTGAATGATTAGCGAAACATCTCACTGCACTAACAAAAGAATTTAGTTTTTTCACGCCAACCTGGAGTGATACATGAAAGCACTGCTCGATTTATTCAAGCAAGTTCAGCAAAATGAACAGTTCGACGCGATCAAGATTGGCCTCGCGTCGCCAGATAAAATCCGTTCGTGGTCTTATGGCGAAGTCAAGAAGCCGGAGACCATCAACTATCGTACCTTCAAGCCTGAGCGCGATGGCCTGTTTTGCGCCAAGATTTTTGGCCCTATCAAAGACTACGAATGCCTGTGCGGTAAGTACAAGCGTTTGAAGCATCGCGGTGTAATCTGCGAAAAGTGCGGCGTTGAAGTCACACTGGCCAAAGTGCGTCGTGAGCGCATGGGCCACATCGAGTTGGCATCGCCGACCGCGCATATCTGGTTCCTGAAATCGCTGCCGTCGCGTCTGGGTATGGTCCTCGACATGACTTTGCGGGATATCGAACGCGTTCTTTACTTCGAAGCCTACGTCATCACTGATCCAGGCATGACGCCGCTGAAGCGTTGCCAGATCATGTCGGAAGACGACTATGCTGCCAAGTACGAAGAATACGGCGATGACTTCACCGCATTCATGGGCGCTGAAGGTATCCGTGAACTGCTGCGCGCGATCGACATCGACCGCGAAGCGGAAACCTTGCGTCAAGACTTGAAAGACTCGAAGTCCGAAGCCAAGATCAAGAAATACTCCAAGCGCCTGAAAGTGCTGGAAGCGTTCCAGCGTTCAGGCATCAAGCCGGACTGGATGATCATGGAAGTGTTGCCAGTGCTGCCGCCGGAATTGCGTCCGCTGGTACCGCTGGATGGTGGCCGTTTCGCTACCTCCGATCTGAACGATCTGTATCGTCGCGTCATCAACCGTAACAACCGTCTGAAGCGCCTGATGGAATTGCGCGCGCCGGAAATCATCACCCGCAACGAAAAGCGGATGTTGCAGGAAGCGGTTGACTCGTTGCTGGACAACGGCCGTCGCGGCAAGGCAATGACTGGTGCCAACAAGCGTCCGCTGAAGTCGCTGGCTGAGATGATCAAGGGTAAGGGCGGTCGTTTCCGTCAAAACTTGCTGGGTAAGCGCGTCGACTACTCCGGTCGTTCGGTGATCGTGGTGGGTCCGCAACTGAAATTGCATCAATGCGGTTTGCCGAAATTGATGGCGCTGGAATTGTTCAAGCCATTCATTTTCAACAAGCTCGAAGTGATGGGTATCGCCAGCACCATCAAGGCTGCCAAGAAGGAAGTTGAAAATCAGACCTCCGTGGTGTGGGACATTCTGGAAGAAGTGATCCGTGAACATCCGGTCATGCTGAACCGTGCGCCGACATTGCATCGTTTGGGTATCCAGGCGTTTGAGCCGGTCCTGATCGAAGGTAAGGCGATTCAGTTGCACCCATTGGTCTGCGCCGCATTTAACGCCGACTTTGACGGTGACCAGATGGCGGTCCACGTTCCACTGTCGATCGAAGCGCAGATGGAAGCACGTACGCTGATGCTGGCCTCGAACAACATCCTGTTCCCATCGAACGGCGAACCATCGATCGTACCTTCGCAAGATATCGTGCTGGGTCTGTACTACGCCACGCGCGAACAGATCAACGGCAAGAACGAAGGCATGATGTTCCCGGATGTATCGGAAGCAATCCGTGCGTATGACAACAAGGAAGTCGAACTGACAACCCGTGTCACAGTGCGTATTACCGAGTATCCAAAGGATGCTGTCACCGGCGAATTCGTCAAGACCATCAAGCGTTACGAAACCACCGTCGGTCGTGCGATCCTGTCGGAAATTCTGCCTAAGGGCCTGCCGTTCACCGTACTCAATCGTGCGTTGAAGAAAAAGGAAATTTCGAAGCTGATCAACACTTCGTTCCGCAAGTGCGGTCTGCGTGCGACAGTTGTTTTCGCCGATCAATTGATGCAGTCCGGTTTCCGTTTGGCGACCCGCGCCGGTATCTCGATCTGCGTCGACGACATGCTGGTGCCGCCACAAAAGGTCACCATCATCGCCACTGCAGAACAAGAAGTGAAGCAGATCGAACAGCAATACTCGTCCGGTCTGGTGACTGCCGGCGAACGTTATAACAAAGTGGTTGATATCTGGGGCAAGGCCGGTGATGACGTCGGCAAGGCCATGATGGAACAGCTCAAGGTTGAAGACGTGGTACGCCGCGACGGCACTAAGGGCACACAGGAATCGTTCAACGCGATTTACATGATGGCCGACTCCGGTGCGCGCGGTTCCGCAGCACAGATTCGTCAGCTCGCCGGTATGCGCGGTCTGATGGCGAAACCGGATGGTTCGATTATCGAAACGCCGATTACCGCGAACTTCCGCGAAGGTCTGAACGTTTTGCAGTACTTTATTTCCACCCACGGTGCGCGTAAAGGTCTGGCAGATACCGCGTTGAAGACGGCCAACTCAGGTTACCTGACACGTCGTCTGGTTGACGTTACCCAGGATTTGGTCGTGATCGAAGATGATTGCGGCACATCGAACGGTGCTGTCATGAAGGCGATGGTTGAAGGCGGTGAAGTTATCGAAGCATTGCGTGACCGTATCCTGGGTCGTGTAGCGGCTAACGATATCGTCAATCCGGAAACCCAGGCCACGTTGTACGAAGCCGGCACCTTGCTGGACGAAGATGGCGTCGAAGAAATCGAACGCCTGGGCATTGACGAAGTAAAGGTCCGCACACCGCTGACTTGTGACACACGCTACGGCCTGTGCGCACAATGTTACGGTCGCGATCTGGGGCGTGGCTCCCTGGTTAACGCCGGTGAAGCAGTCGGCGTGATCGCTGCGCAGTCGATTGGTGAGCCGGGTACCCAGCTCACCATGCGTACCTTCCACATTGGTGGTGCGGCGTCGCGTGCAGCAGTGGCGTCGAGTGTTGAAGCCAAGTCGAACGGTGTGGTGCGCTTTACAGCAACCATGCGTTACGTCACCAACGGCAAGGGCGAGCTGATCGTTATTTCCCGTTCAGGTGAAGTACTGATTACCGATGACCACGGTCGTGAGCGTGAGCGCCATAAGGTGCCGTACGGTGCGACCATGATCGTCAACGATGGTCTGACGATCAAGGCTGGCGCAACATTGGCCACATGGGATCCGCTGACGCGTCCTATCATTACCGAGTACACCGGTACGGTGAAGTTCGAAAACGTTGAAGAAGGTTCGACCGTTGCCCGTCAGATCGATGAAGTGACCGGTCTGTCGACACTGGTGGTTATCGATGCCAAGCGTCGTGGCTCTGTGACCAAGATTGTCCGTCCGCAGGTCAAACTGTTGAACGAACAAGGTCAGGAAGTCAAGATCTCCGGCACTGAACACGCTGTGACGATTGGTTTCCAGGTTGGTGCGCTGATTACCGTGAAAGACGGTCAGCAAGTCCACGTTGGTGAAGTGCTGGCGCGTATCCCGACCGAATCGCAAAAAACCCGTGACATTACCGGTGGTCTGCCGCGTGTGGCCGAGTTGTTTGAAGCGCGTTCGCCGAAGGATGCCGGTATGTTGGCGGAGGTTACCGGTACCGTTGCCTTTGGTAAGGAAACCAAGGGTAAACAACGTCTGGAAATCACGGACATGGACGGCAACAAGCACGAGTTCCTGATTACCAAGGACAAGCAAGTGCTGGTACATGACGGCCAAGTGGTGAACAAGGGTGAAATGATTGTTGACGGCCCGGCCGATCCGCAAGACATTCTGCGCCTGTTGGGTATCGAGGCTTTGGCACGTTACATCGTTGACGAAGTGCAGGACGTATATCGCCTGCAAGGTGTGAAGATCAATGACAAGCACATTGAAGTGATCGTCCGTCAGATGTTGCGTCGGGTACAAATCGTTGATGCCGGCGATGCCAACTACATCACCGGTGAACAGGTTGAGCGTTCCGAGTTGCTGGACGAAAACGATCGCGTGGTCGCTGCGGGCAAGATCCCGGCAACATACGAAAACGTGTTGCTGGGTATTACCAAGGCATCGCTGTCGACCGACTCGTTCATCTCGGCAGCATCGTTCCAGGAAACCACGCGGGTCCTGACTGAAGCTGCGATCATGGGCAAACGTGATGGTCTGCGCGGTCTGAAGGAAAACGTCATTGTCGGCCGCCTGATTCCAGCTGGTACTGGTCTGGCATTCCACCGGGCACGTAAGGAAAAAGACACGTGGGAAGCGGAAGAACGTACTGCGTTGCTGCAATCCGAGCAACAGGCGCGTAACCTCCAGGCCGAAGCAGAAGTGCAATCGACTGAAACCCTGGGAACGACAGACGGCGAAGCTTAATTCGTCAGAGTTGTTCCAATAAAAAACGGCACTGGGAAATTCTCCGGTGCCGTTTTTGTTTGTGCGACGCCAACTAATCAAGCTTTGGCAACGCATGCATCAGCATTGCATGAGCACCTCAAGAATGGTGCCCATGTCATGTTGCGATTTCAATCTTTCAATTGGGCTAGCGGTTTGCCGTTATCTATCACCTCACGACAATCACCTTTAAAGGTCGAATTGTCGTAGTCGGTCCAGCCATGGCTGTCGACATAGCGCTTATGCGGACGCAGCTTGCGGCTTAGGAAGCTCCTCTCCAACCGTTCATCCGGATAGCGTATATCCGCCAGATCCAATAGTGAATGGAACACATTTTCGGTGTTGATGGGCGCGCGCTTATGGCGGATTAACTGTTCGACCTTTTCCGGGTAGGCGACCTTATACAAATCGGAGTACCACATCAAAGCGGGGATATGAAATTCGAATTGCGTATTGTGGCCATGGAAAGCAATTTTGCAGCTACCGTCATACAAGGTCTCGCCATGATCTGAAAAGTACATCATGGCGCTGAGTTGATTGGACGATTTGAGTGTCTTGATGACCTGTTCCAGGAACCAGTCGGTGTAGAGTACGGAATTGTCGTAGCTATTATTCAGCGCCGGCTTGTTCGCCAGATTGGTGTACGCAGGATCGGCAACGCCGAATAGCGACGGTTGCCATTTGTCGAATTCCTGCGGATATCGATGGCTGTAGTTCCAGTGATTGCCCAGGCTATGCAGCACAATCAGCTTCTTCGGGTTCGGATCATCCATGGCCGCTTTTAATGGCGCCAGCAGCGCCTGATCATAGCTTGAGGTGTCTGTAAAACCACCCAGATTCAGGAATTGCGTGACATCGGCCTCATTCGCAAACACCGAAATTGGGGTGTCGAATTTACCGAACGACATCTGGTTTGAAATCCAGTAGGTTTTGAAGCCTGCTTCCTTGTACGCTGTGATGAAGGATTTCTCTGAAAACCCGGCGCTGAGACTTTCCGTGATCGGCTTGCGCGAGAGCATTACCGGAACCGACAAACGGGTGGCTGCAACCCCCGTAAGCACGTCCGAAAAGCTGACCAGATTAGGTTCCTGCTTCAACAATGGATTCGTTTCGCGCTGATAGCCATTCAGGCTCCAGCGATCATAGCGGGCTGATTCCCCAATCACCATGACGACAATTTGCGGCGTATCGTGGTGGCTGGCCTGATGGGCGCCAAACGCGAAGCTGCGATTCTTGCGCTGCAAATCGTCCAGATATTTACGCTCTTTCCAGAAATCGTAACCACGTACCGCAAGGCCGAACGGCCAGGTGCGTCCAAACGGCTCAGCTTCGAATGGAATGTCGGCCCAGCTAGGAAGCTTGCCAAGTTTCATTGATGCAATGCTTGAGGTAATTGTCGATGCGGCAGCGGGATTGGGCAAGGGGAGGGCAGCAGTGCTTGCAGAAGAACTGACGACTGACGCCGCATTTGCCGCCGGGATGGCATGCTTGATGGGTTTAGTGGCCTCAGGCATGGAGATAACTGTCGAACTTGGCGCCGGCTTGATGCCAACTTCCTCGCCGTAGAGCCAGAGCCCGAACGCGCCTATCATCAGTAAGCAAATCAGCCAACGCGAACCGCCGCGCCAGTCGAGGTCGCGGGTGCGGGCCGCGGCAAACCAGCTGAGTGCCCACCACAGGATGATGCACACGAGGATAAGCGCCAGCAGCCAGATTTTATCGCCTAAAAATTCTATTGCTTCTGCCGGCGTAGTCTCGGCGATGATGCCAAGGTGATGGGTGGATATCCCTTGCCCGTAAAATTTGCGCAGATACAGCTCGGTCGGCAACGCGATAAATGCTGGCAGCAATAACCAATGAAATCGGGCTGGCCGTTTGAATAGCGACCAGACGGCGAGCCAGGCAATAAACTCCATGGCGATAATACGGCCTGGTCGGTCAACGCTTTGACCAAATAGCAAGGGCGCAAACGGTACCAGCGAGAGGATCAGATAGGAAAGCAGTACGAACAGATTGTTTCTGCGCAGCAAGTAAGACATTATCATCTAGCGAAATAGGAGTGGAGGCATTATCCCGTAACGGTACAGGCTTGGGCACCTGTGCGCGAGATAAAGTGTAGAAGGCCGCCAAGCGCGGATGTTATTTCGGGAACAGATTTAATGTCATGACACGCCGCAGCGATCAAGGCCAACGCAGCGCCACGTGACAGGCGCGCCAGCAGACATATGGATTGGAAACCCGCGCCAGCTCCGCTCTCGAAGGGCGGATTAGAGAAAGTGTTGCAAGTATTGGACACTCGTGCATATATTGTCGGTTAAGTTGACCCGAAGCAGTCATGAGGATATACTCGCGGGTTCTCGATTCTAAGTTTTACTGGTCTCGAACGTTCTTTAGTCTGCTTTCGCTTGCTGCGGTGCGTTTCCTCCTTTATTGCCAAATCGAACTGCGCGGGATTTTCGTGCAAGTATCTGTCCAATCCCGGACAACCGATTTCGGGATTGTTGTTATTAACGTCGTAATTTTGTTGGATAGAAAACGATGCCAACCATCAATCAATTGATTCGCCAGCCACGCGTCTCTGCTGTTGTTAAAAGCAAATCGCCGGCGCTGGAAAACAGCCCACAAAAACGCGGAGTATGTACCCGTGTTTACACGACAACTCCAAAGAAGCCAAACTCGGCTCTGCGTAAAGTTGCCAAGGTACGCTTGACCAACGGTTTCGAAGTTATTTCGTACATCGGCGGTGAAGGCCATAACCTGCAAGAGCATAGCGTCGTGCTGTTGCGCGGCGGTCGTGTAAAGGATTTGCCGGGTGTGCGTTACCACATGGTTCGCGGTGCATTGGATACCCAAGGCGTCAAGGATCGTAAGCAAGCCCGCTCGAAGTACGGTACCAAGCGCGCTAAAGCTGCAAAGAAATAATTTTTCGCCAGGCTCAGGCCAAACGAAACAGGTGTCGGTCCCCAATGGGCCGAGTAAGTGGGTAGCTATGATGGCTGTCCGCGAGGGTTGTAGGAGCAAGACTCCACACGCTCAACTGAAGATTGAAAGGAATCGAAATGCCACGTCGTCGTGAAGTTCCCAAGCGGGATATATTGCCGGATCCTAAATTCGGTAACGTTGATGTTGCGAAGTTCGTCAACGTCTTGATGCTGTCCGGTAAGAAATCGGTCGCTGAAAACATTATTTACGGTGCTTTTGAGCACATCCAGACTAAATCCGGCAAAGATCCGCTGGAAGTGTTTGCATTGGCCATCGGCAACTGCAAGCCACTGGTCGAAGTTAAATCGCGTCGCGTTGGTGGTGCAAACTACCAGGTGCCAGTTGAAGTCCGTCCTATCCGTCGTATGGCGTTGTCAATGCGCTGGTTGCGTGAAGCAGCTAACAAGCGCAGCGAAAAATCGATGCCACAACGCCTTGGCGGCGAGTTGATGGAAGCCGCAGAAGGTCGCGGCGGCGCAATGAAAAAGCGCGATGAAGTGCACCGTATGGCAGAAGCGAACAAGGCGTTCTCGCACTTCCGCTTCTAATAGACTGGTCAGTTGATTCCCTGTGTGGAACCAGCTGTCCGCATCTGAAATTTGTTCGAGCCGAGCGCATATTTTCATTGAAAAATAGCGCTCGGTTTCGTGCATTAAAAGACTTAGGAATAAATCATGGCTCGCAAGACCCCCATTGAGCGCTATCGCAATATCGGTATTTCCGCTCACATTGATGCCGGTAAGACCACCACCACCGAGCGCGTTCTGTTTTACACCGGTGTGAACCACAAGATTGGTGAAGTGCATGATGGCGCCGCCACCATGGACTGGATGGAGCAAGAGCAAGAGCGTGGTATCACGATTACTTCTGCCGCTACCACCTGTTTCTGGAAGGGTATGGCGGGTAACTTCGCGCCACATCACATCAACATCATTGATACCCCGGGACACGTTGACTTCACGATTGAAGTCGAGCGTTCGATGCGTGTACTGGATGGTGCTTGCATGGTTTACTGCGCAGTGGGTGGCGTACAGCCGCAATCTGAAACAGTATGGCGCCAAGCCAACAAGTACAAGGTTCCACGTTTGGCATTCGTCAACAAAATGGATCGTACCGGCGCGAACTTTTTCAAAGTTTACGACCAAATGCGCGCGCGCCTGAAGGCCAATCCTGTTCCTATGCAAGTGCCTATCGGTGCAGAGGAGCATTTCGAAGGCGTCATCGATCTGGTAAAAATGAAGGCGATCTACTGGGACGATTCAACCCAGGGTATGAAGTTTGATTACCGTGAGATCCCGGAAAATCTGGCAGCTGAAGCGGCAAAATGGCGCGAAAATATGGTCGAGGCCGCTGCTGAAGCATCAGAAGAGCTGATGAATAAATATTTGGATGAAGGCGATTTGACAGAGGCGGAAATCAAAGCTGCGATCCGTCAACGCACTATTGCAAGTGAAATCGTGCCGATGATGTGCGGTACAGCCTTTAAGAACAAGGGTGTGCAGGCAATGCTGGATGGCGTGATCGAGTACTTGCCATCGCCAGTGGACATTCCACCTGTTCCAGGTATGGATGAAGACGATGAGCCAGTGGTGCGCAAAGCCGAAGACACTGAAAAATTTTCGGCGTTGGCATTTAAGATCGCAACCGATCCGTTTGTTGGTCAATTGTGCTTTATTCGTTGCTATTCAGGCACGTTGAATTCAGGCGATACAGTTTACAACTCTGTTAAAGAGAAAAAAGAACGTATTGGCCGTATCGTGCAGATGCATGCGAATCAGCGCGAAGAAATCAAGGAAATGCTGGCTGGTGATATCGCTGCGGTAGTTGGTTTGAAAGATACAACTACTGGCGATACATTGTGCGACGATAAAGCTATTGTCGTGCTGGAACGCATGATATTCCCTGAGCCGGTGATTTCGCAGGCGGTTGAGCCTAAGACCAAGCAAGACCAGGAAAAAATGGGCCTGGCACTGAATCGTCTGGCTGCTGAAGATCCGTCTTTCCGCGTGCGTACTGACGAAGAATCAGGTCAAACAATTATCGCTGGTATGGGCGAATTGCATCTGGACATTATCGTCGATCGTATGCGTCGTGAATTTAACGTCGAAGCGACCGTTGGTAAACCACAAGTTGCTTATCGTGAAACGATTCGCAAAACTTGTGAAGAGATCGAAGGTAAGTTCGTTAAGCAATCGGGTGGTCGCGGTCAGTACGGTCATGTGGTTCTGAAGATCGAGCCGCAAGAGCCGGGCAAGGGCTTCGAATTCGTCGATGCGATCAAGGGTGGTACCGTGCCACGCGAATACATCCCTGCAGTAGAAAAAGGTGTTCGCGAAACACTGACTTCGGGCGTTTTGGCCGGTTATCCGGTGGTTGACGTCAAGGTCACGCTGTTCTTCGGTTCGTACCATGACGTTGACTCGAACGAAAATGCGTTCCGCATGGCTGCTTCGATGGCGTTCAAAGACGGCTGCCGCAAGGCCAGCCCAGTCATTCTGGAGCCAATGATGGCAGTTGAAGTAGAAACGCCAGAAGACTACGCCGGTACAGTAATGGGCGATTTGTCCTCACGTCGCGGTATGGTGCAAGGCATGGACGAAATTGCTGGCGGTGGCGGCAAGATCATCAAAGCTGAAGTGCCGTTGTCGGAAATGTTTGGTTACTCGACTTCGTTGCGTTCGGCCACTCAAGGTCGTGCAACTTACTCGATGGAATTCAAGCACTACTCGGAAGCGCCGAAGAACATTATCGATGCAATCGTGACGTCGAAGACCAAGTAATATGGCTTTGTGCCCAGCTCGCGAGAGCTGGGCATTCGCTTAAATAGTTTCAGTATATTGTTGAATAATCGCTCTTTTTGAAGGAAGAATAAAATGGCAAAAAGTAAATTTGAACGGACCAAGCCGCACGTGAATGTGGGCACGATTGGCCACGTTGACCATGGCAAAACCACGCTGACGGCAGCGATTGCGACAGTGCTGTCGAAGAAATTTGGCGGCGAAGCAAAAGGCTACGCGCAAATCGATGCTGCTCCGGAAGAAAAAGCCCGCGGTATTACGATTAACACAGCGCACGTAGAATACGAAACGGCGAACCGCCACTACGCGCACGTTGACTGCCCAGGCCATGCTGACTATGTTAAAAACATGATCACCGGCGCGGCGCAAATGGACGGTGCGATCCTGGTATGTTCGGCAGCTGACGGCCCAATGCCGCAAACGCGTGAACACATCCTGCTGGCACGTCAAGTTGGTGTTCCGTACATCATCGTGTTCCTGAACAAGGTTGACATGGTCGACGACGAAGAGTTGCTCGAGCTGGTTGAGATGGAAGTGCGTGAGTTACTGAGCAAGTACGAATTCCCAGGCGACGACCTGCCAATCATCAAGGGTTCGGCGAAGCTGGCTCTCGAAGGCGACACTGGTCCTCTGGGCGAGCAGGCCATCATGGCGCTGGCGGAAGCACTGGACAGCTACATTCCAACCCCGGAGCGCGCAGTTGACGGTGCGTTCCTGTTGCCGGTGGAAGACGTGTTCTCGATCTCGGGTCGCGGCACTGTGGTGACTGGTCGTATCGAGCGCGGTATTGTGAAAGTCGGCGAAGAACTGGAAATCATCGGTATCCGCGACACCCAGAAGACCACATGTACTGGCGTTGAAATGTTCCGTAAGCTGCTGGACCAAGGTCAAGCCGGCGATAACGTTGGTGTTCTGTTGCGCGGAACCAAGCGTGAAGACGTCGAGCGCGGTCAAGTTCTGGCGAAGCCAGGCACGATCAAGCCGCACAAGCATTTCACAGGCGAGATCTACGTTCTGTCGAAAGACGAAGGCGGTCGTCATACACCATTCTTCAACAACTATCGTCCCCAGTTCTACTTCCGTACTACGGACGTGACGGGTTCGATCGCATTGCCAGAAGGCAAGGAAATGGTCATGCCAGGCGATAACGTGTCGATCACTGTCATGCTGATCAACCCGATCGCGATGGAAGAAGGCTTGCGCTTCGCTATCCGTGAAGGTGGCCGTACTGTTGGTGCAGGCGTTGTTGCTAAAATCCTGCCTGACGCGTAATTAGAAGTGCCTGCCCGGTTCGCCGGGCAGGTTGTATTCAAAATATACCGTGGATGGCTATTCATTCAAGGGTCGTTCTTTAAAGGAAAATCATGTCTGCTCCAAATCAAAAAATCCGGATTCGTCTGAAAGCGTTTGACTATCGTCTGATCGATCAATCGGCACAAGAAATCGTCGATACAGCGAAGCGTACTGGTGCCGTTGTTAAGGGTCCGGTACCTTTGCCAACGCGTATTCAGCGCTTTGACGTTTTGCGTTCCCCGCACGTCAACAAGACTTCACGCGATCAATTCGAAATCCGTACGCATCAACGTTTGATGGATATCGTTGATCCAACAGACAAGACTGTTGATGCATTGATGAAGCTGGATCTGCCGGCTGGCGTTGATGTAGAAATCAAGCTGCAATAATTTGCAGGTAAGTGTTGTAAATATGGTGAAACCGGGTAGTCGCATTTACATACCACGACAAAGTTGGTCTTGCAAATAAAAACTTACCCGGTTATACTCACCGGCTTCGGTGCAATTGCGGCTTTCGCAATTGCGCGTATTTTAGTAGTACAAACATCAGCCCCGCCCAATCGTAGGTGGGAATGGAGAAAACAATGAGCCTAGGCCTTGTTGGTCGCAAGGTTGGTATGATGCGCATCTTTACGGATGATGGGGATTCGATTCCTGTCACTGTTGTGGACGTATCGAACAACCGTGTGACTCAAATCAAAACGCCTGAAACAGACGGTTATACCGCTGTTCAAGTTGCATTCGGTCAGCGTCGCGCATCACGCGTGAATAAAGCTGCAGCCGGTCACTACGCCAAAGCAGGTGTAGAGGCTGGTACCATCCTCAAAGAATTCCGTATCGATTCTGCTAAAGCTTCCGAATTGAAGACTGGCGACGTAGTCGCTGCCAGCCTGTTCGAAGTTGGCCAAAAGGTCGATGTGCAGGGTATTTCGATCGGTAAGGGTTACGCTGGTGTCATCAAGCGTTACAACTTCGCCTCTGGTCGTGCTACCCACGGTAACTCGCGTTCGCATAATGTTCCAGGTTCCATCGGTATGGCGCAGGATCCAGGTCGCGTTTTCCCTGGTAAGCGTATGACCGGTCACATGGGTGACGTTACTGTAACCACACAAAACCTTGAAATCGCACGTGTTGACGCTGAGCGCCAACTGTTGCTGGTCAAGGGTGCGGTTCCAGGCGCAAAGAACGGCCAAGTTGTCGTGATGCCTGCTGTTAAAGTCAAAGCAAAGAAGGGAGCCTAATTCATGGAACTCAAGCTCCTGAATGACCAAGGTCAAGCTGCTTCGAATGTTGCTGCGCCGGATACTATTTTCGGCCGTGACTACAATGAAGCGCTGATTCACCAAGTCGTAGTTGCTTACCAGGCTAACGCTCGTAGCGGTAACCGTAAGCAAAAAGATCGTGAAGAAGTGCATCACACGACTAAAAAGCCATGGCGTCAAAAAGGTACGGGCCGCGCTCGTGCTGGTATGTCGTCGTCGCCTTTGTGGCGTGGGGGTGGTCGGATTTTCCCGAACTCGCCTGATGAAAATTTCTCGCACAAAGTCAACAAGAAGATGTATCGCGCAGGTATCTGCTCGATTCTGTCACAGTTGGCACGCGAAGGCCGTTTGTCCGTTGTCGAGAATTTCTCGGTAGAAGCGCCAAAGACCAAGCTGCTGTCGCAAAAGCTGAAAAGCATGGGTCTGGATTCCGTGTTGGTGATTACCGATAATCTGGAAGAAAACCTGTTGTTGGCGTCGCGCAACCTGCCAGGCGTACTGGTATGTGAGCCACGTCATGCTGATCCAGTTTCTCTGGTGTTCTACAAGAAGATCCTGATCACCAAGCTGGCATTGGCCAAGATTGAGGAGATGCTGGCATGAACGCATTAGTGAAACATAGCGAAGAGCGCTTGATGAAAGTGTTGTTGGCGCCAGTAATTTCCGAAAAGGCGACGTTTGTTGCGGAAAAAAACGAGCAAGTCGTTTTCCGTATCGCACCAGACGCTACCAAGCTGGAAGTTAAGGCTGCTGTCGAATTGCTCTTCAAGGTGCAGGTTGAGTCGGTGCAAGTCGCCAACCGCATTGGTAAGCAAAAGCGCTCCGGTAAATTCAATGGTCGGCGTAATCATACCCGCCGCGCATTCGTGTGCTTGAAGCCGGGTCAAGAGATCAACTTCACCGAGGAGGCTAAATAATGGCACTCGTTAAAGTTAAACCGACCTCGCCGGGTCGCCGTGGTATGGTCAAGGTCGTTAACTCCGACCTGTACAAAGGCCGTCCATTCGCTGCCCTGATCGAAAAGAAATCGAAAACAGCGGGTCGTAATAACAACGGTCATATCACTACCCGTCATATCGGTGGTGGTCATAAGCAACACTATCGCGTTATTGACTTTAAGCGTAACAAAGATGGTATTCCAGCGAAAGTGGAGCGTATCGAATACGATCCAAACCGTACTGCGAATATCGCATTGTTGTGCTACGCAGATGGTGAGCGTCATTACATCATTGCAGCTAAAGGCATGGCGGTTGGCGATCAAGTGATGAATGGTTCGCAAGCGACGATCAAGTCCGGCAACTGTCTTCCAATTCGCAACATTCCTGTCGGTACTATCATGCATTGCGTTGAAATGCTTCCAGGTAAAGGCGCTCAAATGGCGCGTACCGCTGGTGCTGGCGTAGTGTTGATGGCTCGCGAAGGAATCTATGCTCAGGTTCGCCTGCGTTCCGGTGAAGTCCGTCGTGTGCATATTGAATGCCGTGCAACTGTCGGTGAAGTCGGCAATGCGGAACACAGTCTGCGCAAGATTGGTAAAGCGGGTGCAATGCGTTGGCGCGGTGTTCGTCCTACCGTCCGCGGTGTGGTTATGAATCCGGTTGACCATCCTCACGGTGGTGGTGAAGGTAAGACTGCAGCTGGTCGTCATCCAGTTTCGCCATGGGGTCAGCAGACAAAAGGGAAGAAGACACGCCGTAACAAGCGTACTACTTCAATGATCGTCTCGCGCCGTGGCAAGAAATAAGGGGTAACACATGACACGTTCATTGAAAAAAGGGCCGTTCTGCGACGCCCATCTGGTGAAAAAAGTTGAGGCCGCTCAAGCAGCCAAAGACAAAAAGCCAATTAAGACTTGGTCGCGTCGGTCGACCATCATGCCGGACTTTATCGGTTTGACGATTGCTGTGCATAACGGCAAACAACACGTCCCGGTTTATGTGTCCGAAAATATGGTCGGTCACAAGCTCGGCGAATTCGCATTGACCCGTACGTTCAAAGGTCACGCAGCTGATAAAAAGGCTAAGAGATAAGGTCCGATGATGGAAACTAAAGCTACCCTCCGCGGTGTGCGTCTGTCGGCCCAAAAGGGCCGTCTGGTCGCCGATCTGATTCGCGGCAAAAAAGTTGATCAAGCTCTTCACATTCTGGCGTTTAGTCCGAAGAAGGGTGCGGCTATCATCAAGCGTGTTCTGGAATCCGCAATTGCGAATGCCGAGCACAACGATGGTGCAGATATCGACGAACTGAAAATCACGACGATTTATGTCGAAAAAGGTTCGGTCCTGAAGCGCTTCACAGCGCGTGCAAAAGGCCGTGGTGATCGTATCTCGAAGCAATCCTGTCACATTTACGTGACTGTCGGAAACTAAGGAGTCACGATGGGACAGAAGATTCATCCAACCGGTTTTCGTCTTGCGGTAACGCGTAACTGGGGTTCGCGCTGGTATGCTGGCAATAGTAATTTTGCCACCATGCTGAACGAAGACCTGAAAGTTCGCGCTTATCTCAAGAAAAAACTGAAGAACGCCTCCGTCGGTCGTGTTGTTATTGAGCGTCCTGCAAAGAACGCACGCATTACAATTTTCAGCTCGCGTCCAGGTGTTGTTATCGGTAAAAAAGGCGAAGACATCGAAGTACTGAAGTCTGCGTTGACCAAGCTGATGGGTGTTCCAGTTCACGTTAATATCGAAGAAATTCGTAAGCCTGAAACTGATGCACAACTGATCGCTGATTCGATTGCTCAGCAGCTCGAAAAACGTATCATGTTCCGCCGCGCGATGAAACGTGCCATGCAGAATGCAATGCGTTTGGGCGCGCAAGGTATCAAGATCATGTCGTCCGGTCGTCTGAATGGTATCGAAATTGCTCGTACCGAATGGTATCGTGAAGGTCGTGTGCCACTGCACACCCTGCGCGCTGACATCGATTACGGTTTCGGCGAAGCTGAAACTACATACGGCATTATCGGTATCAAAGTCTGGGTTTACAAAGGCGATCGTCTGCCTAACGGTGAAACACCGGTAGTCGACATCCCTAATGACGATGACAAAAAGCGCCGTGGTCCACGTCGTGACGATGGCAAGCCATCTAGCCGTCCACGTCCTAAAACTACAACGGCAGGTCCAGGTGCGCCAGCTGCGCGTCCAGCCCGTGCCAAGAAGCCGGATGGCGCTGCTGAAGGTGCTGCTGCACCGGCTGAGAAAGCAGGAGAATAATCATGCTGCAACCAGCACGCAGAAAATATCGTAAAGAGCAAAAAGGCCGCAACAAGGGCATTTCGCATTCGCGCGGTACCGCCGTGTCGTTTGGCGAATTTGGCCTGAAAGCGGTTGGCCGGGGTCGTATCACCGCGCGTCAGATCGAAGCGGCTCGTCGCGCAATGACTCGTCATATCAAACGGGGTGGTCGGATCTGGATTCGTATTTTCCCAGACAAGCCAATTTCGCAAAAGCCTGCCGAAGTCCGTATGGGTAACGGTAAGGGTAATCCTGAGTACTACGTGGCTGAAATTCAGCCGGGTAAAGTGCTGTACGAGATGGATGGCGTCGATGAGTCACTGGCGCGTGAGGCATTCCGTTTGGCTGCAGCTAAATTGCCGCTATTGACCACGTTCGTCGTGCGTCAAGTCGGCCAATAATTGGAGTGAATCATGAAAGCATCTGAACTCCGCGACAAAGATCAAGCGGCATTGACTAAAGAGCTGAACGAATTGTTGAAGGCGCAGTTTAGCCTTCGTATGCAAATCGGTACCCAGCAATTGAACAATACGTCGCAATTGAAGAAAGTTCGTCGCGATATCGCACGGGTAAAGACCGTCATCAATTCGAAGGGCGCCCTGTAATGAACGATCAAGTGAAACAAGCGCTGAAGCGCACGCTGGTTGGTAAGGTCGTATCCGATAAAATGGATAAGACAGTTACCGTCCTGATCGAACGCCACGTCAAGCATCCTCTGTACGGCAAAATCATCGTACGCACTAACAAGTACCATGCGCATGATGAAGCCAACCAGGCTAAGGAAGGCGATGTGGTTGAGATCCAGGAAGGCCGTCCTATCTCCAAGACTAAAGCTTGGAGCGTGACACGTGTGGTACAAGTGGCACAGGTTCTATAAGTAATTGTTGCGAGCCAAGCATTTTGATGTAATAATGCTTGGCTTCGCTCTTGTTGGTTCCCGATAAGAGCGAAATGAACACTCTGCAGTTGAAAGTTGGTATTAGCAAGAAGTTTTGGAAGTCGTCCACCTAAGCAGTGCGCCCATCAGGGTGTTTCTGACAGGACCAAGACTGACCGTAAACCCGCATAGTGCGGCCGCGAGTTAAGTTGGGAAAGAAAATATTATGATTCAAACGGAAAGCCGGCTCGAAGTGGCCGACAACACTGGTGCGCGCGAAGTCATGTGCATCAAGGTTCTGGGTGGTTCCAAGCGTCGTTACGCCAGCATTGGCGATGTAATCAAGGTAACCGTTAAGGTTGCTGCGCCGCGTGGTCGCGTTAAAAAGGGCGAGATCTACAACGCCGTGGTTGTCCGCACTGCAAAAGGTGTGCGTCGCCCGGATGGTTCGTTAGTCAAGTTCGATGGCAATGCAGCTGTGTTGCTGAACGCAAAGCTGGAGCCAATTGGTACGCGTATTTTTGGACCAGTCACTCGTGAATTGCGCACTGAGCGCTTCATGAAGATTGTGTCACTCGCGCCTGAAGTGCTGTAAGGAGTCGAGATGGATAAGATTCGGAAAAGTGACGAGGTAATCGTCCTGGCTGGTAAGGATAAGGGCAAGCGTGGTGTTGTTAAGCAGCGCGTTGATGCTAACTTTGTTGTCGTTGATGGTATTAACGTTGCTAAAAAAGCGACCAAGCCAAACCCGATGACTGGTGAAACTGGTGGCATCGTTGATAAGCTGATGCCAATTCATGTGTCAAATGTTGCGTTGTTCAACGCGGCAACTGGCAAGGCAGATCGCGTTGGCTTTAAAGACGTGGACGGTAAGAAAGTTCGCGTGTTCAAGTCCAGCGGCGAAGTTGTTAAGGTTTAAGAGATCATGGCCCGTCTCCAAGAGTTCTATAAAGAAAAAGTCGTTGCTGATCTGACAGCGAAATACGCTTACAAGTCGGTAATGGAAGTTCCGCGCATTCTGAAGATCACCCTGAACATGGGTTTGTCGGAAGCGATTGCGGACAAGAAAATCATTGAGCACGCTGTTGGCGATTTGACCAAGATTGCAGGTCAAAAGCCAGTTGTGACCAAGGCGCGTAAAGCGATTGCGGGTTTTAAAATCCGTGAAGGCTACCCAATTGGTTGTATGGTCACTCTGCGTGGCGCTCATATGTACGAATTTCTGGATCGTCTAGTTACTGTCGCGCTGCCGCGCGTTCGTGACTTCCGTGGCGTATCCGGTCGTGCATTTGACGGTCGTGGTAACTACAATATCGGTGTGAAAGAGCAGATCATTTTCCCCGAAATTGAATACGACAAGATTGATGTGTTGCGTGGTCTGAATATCAGCATCACGACGACTGCAAAGACCGACGACGAAGCAAAAGCGCTTCTCGCCGCATTTAAATTTCCGTTCAGAAACTGAGGTTGCCATGGCAAAACTGGCACTGATTAACCGTGAACAAAAGCGCGCTGACCTGGTAAAGAAATATGCCGGTAAGCGTGCCGAGTTAAAGGCAATCATTGATGACCAATCGAAGTCGGAAGAAGAGCGCTACGAAGCTCGCTTGAAATTGCAAGCGTTGCCACGTAACTCGAATCCGACCCGTCAACGTAATCGTTGCGCCTTGACTGGTCGTCCACGTGGCACTTTCCGCAAGTTCGGTCTGGGCCGTATTAAGCTCCGTGAAATCGCCATGCGTGGTGAAATCCCGGGTATGACTAAAGCCAGCTGGTAATAGGAGAATATGCAATGAGTATGAGCGATCCTATCGCCGATATGCTGACCCGTATCCGCAATGCGCAAGTAGTGCAAAAGACCGCCGTGGCAATGCCATCGTCGAAGGTCAAGGTTGCGATTGCCAACGTCCTTAAGGACGAGGGTTACATTGAAGATTTCGCAGTTGCCGAAGAAGGTGGCAAAGCAGAATTGAAAATCGGTTTGAAATATTACGCCGGCCGTCCAGTTATCGAGCGCATTGAGCGCGTATCCCGTCCAGGGTTGCGTGTCTACAAGGGCAAAGATGACATTCCAAATGTGATGAACGGCTTGGGTGTGGCAATTATTTCGACACCGCAAGGTGTCATGACGGACCGCAAAGCGCGCGCAACCGGTGTCGGTGGCGAAGTTATTTGCTACGTCGCCTAAGGAGCCCAACATGTCACGTGTAGGTAAAATGCCGATTGCACTGCCAGCTGGCGCGGAAGCGACCATCTCTGCAGAGCAGATCACAGTAAAAGGCCCATTGGGCACACTGTCCCAGTCCCTAAACGGTCTGGTGACCATCGAAAACAACAACGGCACGCTGAATTTCGCTGCCGCTAACGACAGCCGTGAAGCCAATGCGATGTCAGGCACCTTGCGTGCTCTGGTCAACAACATGGTTACCGGCGTTACCAAGGGCTTCGAAAAGAAGCTGAATCTGGTAGGCGTTGGTTTTCGTGCGCAAGCGCAAGGCGATAAGTTGAATTTGTCGCTCGGTTTCTCGCATCCTGTTGCTCACCAAATGCCGGCTGGCGTGAAGTGTGAAACACCGACGCAAACCGAGATCCTGATCAAGGGTATCGACAAGCAACGTGTTGGTCAGGTTGCTGCAGAAGTTCGTGCTTACCGCGAACCTGAGCCATATAAGGGCAAGGGCGTTCGTTACTCGGACGAAGTGGTAATCCTTAAAGAAACCAAGAAGAAGTAATAGGGGTTGACGATGGATAAGAAACAATCACGTCTGCGCCGCTCACGCCAAACGCGTGCCAAGATCGCAGAGTTAAAGGTGACCCGCCTGGCAGTGCATCGTACCAACTTGCACATCTACGCTAGCATCATCGGCCCTGACGCAAAAGTGCTGGCTTCGGCCTCGACGCTGGAAGCGGAAGTACGCCAAGAGCTGGCTGGTCAATCCGGCAAGGGTGGCAATACTTCTGCAGCGTCGCTGGTAGGTAAGCGCGTTGCTGAGAAGGCATTGCAAGCAGGGGTTACCGAAGTTGCGTTTGATCGCTCCGGTTTCCGTTACCATGGCCGCGTCAAGGTGTTGGCAGATGCCGCACGTGAAGCCGGTCTGAAGTTCTAAGGGAAAATCGTCATGGCAAAAATGCAATCGAAAATGCAAAGCGATAAGCCGGATGATGGCATGCGCGAAAAAATGATCGCGGTCAACCGTGTAACCAAAGTGGTTAAGGGTGGTCGTATCATGGGTTTCGCAGCATTGGCTGTTGTTGGTGATGGCGATGGCCGTATCGGCATGGGCAAGGGCAAGTCGAAAGAAGTGCCAGTTGCAGTGCAGAAGGCTATGGAAGAAGCCCGTCGCAAGATGATCAAGGTAACGCTGAAAAACGGTACTTTGCAACACACGTTGACCGGTAAGCACGGCGCATCGTCAGTGTTGATGGCTCCTGCTAAAGACGGTACTGGTGTTATTGCCGGTGGTCCAATGCGCGCAATTTTTGAAGTGATGGGTG
The DNA here is from genome assembly GCF_057787885.1 of Glaciimonas sp. OK215. Lineage (NCBI taxonomy): Bacteria > Pseudomonadati > Pseudomonadota > Betaproteobacteria > Burkholderiales > Oxalobacteraceae > Glaciimonas > Glaciimonas sp. OK215. The sequence goes on along the minus strand of NZ_CM173544.1, from coordinate 5,553,381 downwards.
TGACTAACGTTGTGGCTAAGTCCAACGGTTCCACCAATCCTTACAACCTGGTTCGCGCTACTTTGAACGGCCTGGCAAAAATGAACACTGCGTCGGAAATTGCTGCCAAGCGCGGCAAGTCCGTTGAAGACATTCTGGGCTAAGGTGATCAAGATGACAAAGACTGTAAAAGTACAATTGATCAAGGGTTTGATCGGCACGCGCGAAACTCATCGTGCGACAGTTCGCGGTTTGGGCCTGCGTCGTGTTAATTCGGTTTCCGAATTGCAAGACACGCCATCTGTGCGCGGCATGATCAATAAAGTGTCCTATCTTGTGAAAGTAGTTTCGTAAGCTTAGGCTTACGAACGGAGCAAATTATGGAATTGAATACTATTCAACCCGCAGATGGCGCCAAGCATTACAAGCGTCGCGTCGGTCGTGGTATCGGCTCCGGCATTGGCAAAACAGCCGGCCGTGGTCACAAAGGTCAAAAATCCCGTTCGGGCGGTTTCCATAAAGTCGGCTTCGAAGGCGGTCAAATGCCTTTGCAGCGGCGCTTGCCTAAGCGCGGTTTTAAGTCGATGGCAACACCGTACAAAGCAGAAGTTCGCTTGTCGGAACTGGAACAATTGCCTGTTACTGAGATTGATATTTTGGTTCTGAAGCAAGCTGGCGTTATCGGCGAGCTGGCACGCGTGGTACGGGTAATCCTGTCCGGCGAGCTGACCAGAAAAGTAACATTGAAGGGCTTGATCGCCACTAAAGGTGCTAAAGCTGCGATTGAAGCCGCTGGCGGCTCTGTTGCTTAATTTGGTATCCTGACTCGGAGCAACAATTGGCGACTACTCCCCAACTTGCAAAGAGCGCTGCTAGCGGTTTCCCTTGGGGCCGCTTGTGGTTCTTGCTTGCAGCATTGGTTGTTTACCGGATTGGCGCGCATATCCCTGTGCCGGGTATTGACCCGACGCAGCTGGCCCAGTTGTTTAAGCAGAACCAGGGCGGTATCCTGGGTATGTTTAACATGTTTTCCGGTGGTGCGTTATCGCGTTTTACCGTCTTTGCACTGGGTATCATGCCGTATATCTCGGCGTCGATCATCATGCAACTGATGTCGATCGTGTCACCTCAGCTCGAAGCCCTGAAAAAGGAAGGCGAGTCGGGACGACGCAAGATCACGCAATATACACGTTACGGTACGTTGCTGTTGGCAACATTCCAGGCGTTGGGTATCGCGGTAGCGCTCGAATCGCAACATGGTCTGGTGCTTGACGCAGGTTTGGCGTTCCGTTTCACGACGGTTGTAACGCTCGTAACTGGAACGATGTTTTTGATGTGGTTGGGTGAACAAATTACTGAGCGTGGTCTTGGTAACGGCATTTCGATCATCATCTTTGCTGGTATTGCGGCAGGTTTGCCGAATGCAGTCGGTAGTTTGTTTGAGTTGGTGCGTACCGGTTCTATGGCTGCGCTGTCAGCGATTCTGATCTGCCTGATTGTTGCAGCTGTAACGTTCGTGGTGGTGTTCATCGAGCGTGGGCAACGCAAGATCTTGGTGAATTACGCCAAGCGCCAGGTTGGTAATAAGATTTACGGTGGTCAAAGCAGTCATTTGCCACTGAAGCTTAATATGGCGGGTGTTATTCCTCCGATTTTCGCTTCATCGATTATCTTGTTCCCGGCAACGATTACCAGTTGGTTTACTTCGGGCGATACTACCAATCCGGTAGTCCGTTTCCTGAAGGATCTGGCAGCGTCACTGGCACCAGGCGAACCGATTCATGCTTTGTTGTATGCAGTTGCGATTATATTCTTTTGCTTCTTTTATACCGCACTGGTATTCAACAGCAAGGAAACTGCAGATAACCTGAAGAAGAGCGGCGCGTTTGTTCCAGGGATTCGACCAGGTGACCAGACTGCACGTTATATCGACAAGATCTTGATGCGTTTGACACTGGCAGGTGCGGTTTATATTACGCTGGTGTGTTTGTTGCCAGAGTTCTTGATTGCACGCTGGAAAGTACCGTTTTATTTTGGTGGTACGTCGCTGTTGATTATCGTTGTGGTCACCATGGACTTCATGGCGCAAGTACAAAATTATGTGATGTCGCAGCAATATGAATCGCTGCTTCGTAAAGCAAATTTCAAGGGCGGAATTCCTACGCGTTAAGTTGGATTGAGCGCCCAGAGGAACCAGTAGACCGAATGGCAAAAGACGACGTTATCCAGATGCAAGGCGAGATTCTAGAGAATCTCCCCAATGCTACATTTAGAGTCAAGTTGGAAAACGGACATATCGTCCTCGGTCATATTTCTGGCAAGATGCGAATGAACTATATCCGTATCCTTCCAGGAGATAAGGTGACGGTCGAATTGACACCTTATGATTTAAGCCGGGCACGGATTGTTTTCCGTACCAAATAAACAGTATTTAGAACCTTAAGCTGAAAGAAAGAGGGCCACCATGAAAGTGCTCGCATCAGTTAAGCGGATTTGCCGCAACTGTAAGATCATTAAGCGCAAAGGCGTTCTTCGCGTCATTTGCACAGAACCGCGCCATAAACAGCGCCAAGGTTAATTAACGTTATTGATCGAGGAATAACGAATGGCACGTATTGCAGGGGTAAATATCCCAAACCATCAACACACTGTTATTGGCTTGACAGCCATTTATGGTGTTGGCCGCCCACGTTCGCAAAAGATTTGCGACGCGACGGGTATTTCGACCACTAAAAAGGTCAAAGATCTAGACGATAGCGAACTGGAAAAGCTGCGCGATGAAATTGCAAAATTCATCGTCGAAGGCGATCTGCGTCGCGAACTGTCGATGAACATCAAGCGTCTGATGGATCTGGGTTGCTACCGTGGTATGCGTCACCGCAAGGGTCTGCCTTGCCGTGGTCAACGCACCCGTACCAATGCACGTACCCGCAAGGGGCCGCGTAAAGCCGCTCAATCGCTGAAGAAATAATTAACCGCGCGTTGATTTGTAGTCGGATTCAAGGAAATTATTATGGCAAAGTCCCCCAATAACGCCGCATCAGCACGCGTGCGTAAAAAAGTTAAAAAGAACGTTGCAGAAGGTATCGCGCATATTCACGCATCCTTTAACAACACCATCATCACGATTACCGATCGTCAAGGTAACGCGTTGTCATGGGCGACATCTGGTGGTGCTGGCTTTAAAGGCTCCCGCAAGTCGACTCCATTTGCAGCGCAGGTTGCAGCCGAAGCCGCCGGTAAAGTGGCTGTCGAATGTGGCGTAAAGAATCTGGAAGTTCGCATCAAGGGTCCAGGCCCAGGTCGCGAATCTGCAGTTCGCGCATTGAACAACCTGGGTATCAAAATCACCCAGATTCAAGATGTGACACCAGTTCCACATAACGGTTGCCGCCCACCAAAGCGTCGTCGTATCTAAGTATTTGTTGCGCTGTTATTTTTCGAATTAGCAGCATGCAAGTGACCCGCCAATGACCTTGGCGGGTTTTGTTCTTAAGCCCACCGTCTGTTTGTAGGTAAAACAGACTAGCGTCAGGCAAGCCGGCACTCATCAGTCATGGCCCCGGACGTCACTCACTAAAGGAAACATCGTGGCACGTTATATCGGACCTAAAGCAAAACTCTCACGCCGTGAAGGCACGGACCTGTTCCTGAAGAGCGCACGTCGCTCGCTGGACTCCAAGTGCAAACTGGATTCCAAGCCAGGTCAACACGGCCGCACTTCAGGCGCGCGTACTTCCGACTACGGTAACCAATTGCGCGAAAAGCAAAAAGTCAAGCGCATGTACGGTATTCTGGAACGTCAGTTCCGTCGTTACTTCACTGAGGCGGATCGCCGCAAGGGTAACACCGGTGAAACGCTGCTGAGATTGCTGGAAGCGCGTCTGGACAACGTTGTATATCGTATGGGATTCGGCTCGACCCGTGCTGAAGGCCGTCAATTGGTCTCGCACAAAGCGTTCACCGTCAACGGTAATGTTGTCAACATCGCGTCGTATCAAGTTAAAGCCGGTGACGTGATTGCTGTTCGTGAAAAAGCGAAAAAGCAAGTACGTATCGTCGAAGCGTTGTCGCTGGCAGAGCAAATTGGCATGCCATCGTGGGTATCGGTTGATGCGAAGAAAATGGAAGGTACTTTCAAGTCCCTGCCAGATCGCAACGAAATCGCCGCCGACGTCAACGAATCGCTGATCGTCGAACTGTACTCGCGTTAATCTGTAAATATTTTCCTCGCCCATCCTCGGATGGGCTTTTTTCGTAATGCCATCAGCCTTATCGGTGTAATGAGCCGAGGGTATTGAAAAGGACATTTCATGCAAAACAGTTTGTTGAAGCCACGTATTATCGAAGTAGAAGCACTGGGTGCCGGTCACGCCAAAGTCGTGATGGAACCGTTTGAACGTGGTTACGGCCACACTTTGGGTAATGCGTTGCGTCGCGTCCTGCTGTCGTCGATGGTGGGCTACGCACCGACTGAAGTTACTATCGCTGGTGTTGTACACGAATACTCGTCGCTAGACGGCGTGCAAGAAGACGTTGTTGATATCCTGTTGAACTTGAAGGGTGTTGTATTCAAACTGCACAATCGCGATGAAGTCACACTGACCTTGAAAAAAGGCGGCGAAGGCGCGGTATTGGCGTCCGACATCGATCTGCCGCACGACGTTGAACTGGTGAATCCTGAGCACGTGATTGCGCACCTGACCGGTGGCGGTGAGCTGGACATGCAGATCAAGGTCGAAAAAGGCCGTGGCTATGTGCCAGGTAACGTTCGTCGCCTGTCGGAAGATACCAACAAGACTATCGGTCGCATCATTCTGGATGCATCGTTCTCGCCGGTACGTCGCGTGTCGTACGCAGTTGAGTCGGCGCGTGTCGAACAGCGTACCGATCTGGACAAACTGGTCATCAACATTGAAACCAATGGCGTGATCACACCAGAAGAAGCCATTCGTCAATCGGCGCGCGTACTGGTTGATCAACTGAATGTGTTCGCAGCACTGGAAGGCACTGAAGCTGCCGCTGAAGCCCCATCGCGCGCACCACAGGTTGATCCTATCCTGTTGCGTCCGGTCGATGATCTGGAACTGACAGTACGTTCAGCGAACTGCCTGAAAGCAGAAAACATTTACTACATTGGCGACTTGATCCAGCGTAGCGAAAATGAACTGTTGAAGACACCGAATCTGGGCCGTAAGTCCTTGAATGAAATCAAGGAAGTATTGGCATCGCGTGGTCTGACGCTGGGTATGAAGCTGGAAAACTGGCCACCTGCCGGTTTGGAAAAGTAATATTTGCCGTAAGCGGCGGGGGCGATGTAGAATCTCGCCCCTGTTGCAATTTTTTGGTTATTTTGACCAAGCTGTTGTTAACTAGTCTTAACCGGCCCGCGATTAGGCAAGATTGCCGAAATCGATCGAAGAGCTGGACTTAAACTCAAAACTGAAAGGAATTACCATGCGTCATCGTCACGGCCTACGTAAATTAAATCGTACCTCTTCCCATCGTTTGGCCATGTTGCGCAACATGACCGTTTCGCTGCTGCGTCATGAGGCAATCAAGACCACGTTGCCAAAAGCAAAAGAACTGCGTCGCGTGATCGAGCCGATCCTGACATTGGGCAAGACCGATACACTGGCAAACAAGCGTCTGGCATTCAACCGCCTGCGCGACCGCGAAATGGTTCTGAAGCTATTTGCTGAATTCGGCCCACGTTACGCAAATCGTAACGGCGGCTACCTGCGCATCCTGAAAATGGGTTTCCGTGTTGGTGATAACGCACCTATGGCCTACGTTGAGTTGCTCGACCGTCCGGAAGTCAGCGACGAGGCTGATGTACCGACAGCAGACTAATACGTAGCAAGCTGCGTTAAAATCGAAAGCCAGGCATAGCCTGGCTTTTTTGCATTTTAATCATTTTTTGAAAAAATGCTTTTGGAGCGCTTTTTACGTCCTGTTGTTGCGCGTTGACGTTGAGTGATAATGAAGTTGATTCACCACGTTCAGAAACGTGGTTCGCCAAATAAGCGCAACAATTCAAGTGCCCAGTTATGTTTCTGATGTTCAATTCAACTATCCTGAGCGTTACCGACCTGCGTAAATCCTACGGCAGCAACGGGACCAAGACCGTGGTCATCGATGGTCTGTCGTTTGCACTGCGTGCCGGCGAGTGCTATGGCTTGCTGGGCCCCAACGGCGCCGGCAAGACAACCACCTTGCGCTTGTGTCTCGGCTTGACTGCGGCCGATAGCGGCGAGATCCGGTTAGCTGGTCACCCAATACCTGGCGAGTCTCGTCTAGCGCGGCAACGGGTTGGGGTGGTACCGCAGGGGGACAATCTTGATCCCGACTTCACGGTGGCGGAGAACCTGTTGGTGTTCGGCCGTTATTTCGGGATTCCTGATGCGGTCATCAACGCCAGGATTCCGAAGTTGCTGGAATTTGCCAATCTGAGCGCTAAGCAGGATGCGCGCATTAGCGAATTATCGGGTGGCATGCGCCGACGTTTGACGCTGGCGCGGGCGCTGGTCAACGATCCCGATCTGATTTTCATGGATGAGCCGACCACCGGTCTCGATCCACAGGCGCGGCATATGATCTGGGAGCGCCTGAAGACCCTGCTAAGCCAGGGCAAGACGATTTTATTGACGACCCACTTCATGGATGAAGCCGAGCGCCTGTGCGACCGCCTGGCGGTAGTCGATCATGGGAAAATGATCGCCGAAGGATCGCCGCGAGCATTGATCGCGCAACACATCGAGTCCGAGGTGGTTGAGATCTACGGCGATAACGCCAGGGCGTGGCTAAATGCTGATGGCAGCGACAAGTCGGCGCGGATCGAAATCAGCGGTGAAACCATTTTCTGTTATACCAACGACGCGCAAGCGCTGGTACGTGACCTGCAAGGGACCCAAGGCGTGCGCTATATTCATCGTCCCGCCAATCTTGAAGATCTGTTTCTGAAGCTCACTGGCCGTGAAATGCGGGATTGATATGAATATCTATGCACTCCCTGAATTTTCGACCCGCTTTCAGCCGATCTGGCAGCGCAATTTTCTGGTCTGGAAGAAGCTGGCCGTGGCCAGCGTGCTCGGCAATATTGCCGACCCGCTTATTACGCTGCTGGCGTTCGGCTATGGTCTGGGCAGTTTGCTAAAAGAAGTCGATGGCATTCCCTACATTCATTATCTGGCATCCGGTTCGATCTGCATGTCTATCATGTGGGCGGCCTCATTTGAGGCGCTATATTCGGCATTTTCGCGCATGCATGTGCAGAAAACCTGGGATGCGCTTTTGAATGCGCCGTTGGCGCTGGACGACGTCGTACTGGCCGAAATGCTGTGGGCTGCTACCAAGTCGATCTTTTCCGGGGTTGCGATTCTGTTGGTGATGTTTGGGCTGGGGATCGGCTTGCATCCGCACACGCTGTTAGTGTTGCCGTTATTATTCTTGATAGGCATGACCTTCGGCTCGCTGGGCCTGGTCTTCAACGCGCTGGCCAAGGGCTATGATTTCTTTACCTACTATTTCACTCTGGTGTTGACGCCGATGATTTTTTTGTCTGGCGTTTATTATCCGTCGGCACAGATGCCGTCATGGTTGCAAGTGATTGCCCATGTGTTGCCATTGAACGCAGCGGTTAACCTGGTGCGACCGTTGTTGCTAGGAAGTTGGCCGTCGGCGCCGATGACTGATTTGGCCATTTTGCTCGGCTATTGCTGTGTTGGCTTTTACGCAGCGGTGGTGCTGACCCGTCGACGTTTGCTGTAAGGAAAGGCCTCGGGAGACGACTATGTCGGAAGCGTTGCTGGTACTGACCAATATGCCGGATTTTTCAGCTGCAAGTACACTGGCGCAGCAACTTGTGGAACGTAAGTTGGCTGCCTGTGTCAATCTCCTGCCTGCAGTACATTCGGTGTATCTCTGGCAAGGCGCATTAGAACAAGCGACCGAGGTGACAGTGATGATCAAGACCACGACGGAACGATATGACGAGCTTGAGGCTGCTATACAAGCGGCGCATCCGTATGACCTGCCGGAAATCATTGCGTTGCCGATTGTCAGGGGCTTACCTGCCTATCTCGAATGGATAGACGCAGAAATAAAAAGGGATCTGAATGTTTAAGTGTTTCAAACCGGGAGCGATGCTCGTTGTCGCACTTAGCCTGATGGCGTTATTGATGTCCTCGGCACATGCCGAGGATGATTATCTGGCGCCAGAAGTGGCATTTAAATTCTCGGCGCGCATGGCAGACCCGAAAACCGCCGAAGTGACCTATGCGATTGCAGATGGTTACTACATGTATCGCGAGCGGTTTCATTTCAAGGCGGAACGGGCAACGCTGGGCGAACCGCAAATTCCCGCCGGTGTCGTCAAATATGATCAGACCTTTAAGAAAAATGTAGAGACTTATCATCGCAACGTCACGATCCGGATTCCAGTCGAAGCGGCCAGTGCTTTCACGCTGATCGCTGTCGGTCAGGGTTGTGCGGACCAGGGCTTGTGCTATCCGCCGATGGAACAGCGGGTCAGCCTGTCTCCTGACGGAGCCGGTAGCGGTGGTGGACTACTTGGTGCGCTGGCGGCGGCCAAAGGTGCTGACGCGGCTATCGACACGCCCAAGTCAGGTGACGCCGCTACGTCTAATTTCTCGTTTGCGGATCCGGCAGTTCTTAAAGCTAGCGCAGCTGGCGATTCCGACATTGGTCGAATCGAATCCTCTTTGAAGGGCGGCAAGCTGCTAGTCATCATGCCACTGTTTTTGATACTAGGGCTGGGCTTGTCGTTCACTCCGTGCGTGTTGCCGATGGTGCCGATTCTGTCATCGATTATTGTTGGCGAAGGCACGCAGGTCAAGCGTCGCCGTGCGTTTGTATTGTCGGTCGCGTATGCATTGGGAATGGCGATTGTCTATACGGCTCTCGGCATCGCAGCGGGTCTCGCTGGCGAAGGGCTGTCGGCTACCTTGCAGAATGCGTGGGTGTTGTCGGTGTTTGCGCTGCTGATGGTGTTGATGTCCCTGTCGATGTTTGGCGTGTATCAATTGCAGTTGCCCGCAGCTATGCAAACCAAGTTGTCGCAAGCATCCGATAAGCAGTCGGCCGGCAAACTCGCGGGCGTATTTGCGATGGGTGCGATTTCGGCGTTGATCGTTGGGCCTTGTGTAGCGGCGCCGTTGGCGGGTGCGTTGGTGTATATCAGCCAGACCCGTGACGTGCTCATCGGTGGCAGTGCTTTGTTCGCAATGGCCGTCGGCATGAGCGTGCCGCTGTTGCTGGTAGGAGTTTCCGCCGGTGCCTTGTTGCCGCGTGCGGGAGCCTGGATGGAGTCAGTCAAGCGCTTCTTCGGCGTGCTGATGCTGGGCGTCGCATTGTGGATGGTGTCGTCAGTGATTCCAGTGGCGGCGCAGATGTTCGGCTGGGCTGCGCTGGGAATTGGCTATGGTGCTTATCTCCTGTGGCACAAGTCATCCGGCTGGCTCTCCAAAGCCGCCGGTCTGGTGTTCGCGGTATTCGGCTTGCTGCAGATGGTGAGCGTGGCGACTGGTGGTCGCGAGGTGTTGAGGCCGCTGGCGCATCTGACCGGTAAACAAGTCGCCCATACCGAGTTTGTGAAAGTCAAATCGGTCGCTGAGCTGGATGCAGCGCTGGCACAAACCAATGGCAAAGCGGCGTTGCTGGATTTTTATGCCGACTGGTGTGTTTCGTGCAAAGAGATGGAAAAATTCACTTTTCCCGATCCACGCGTGCAAGCACGTTTCGCCGATATGGTACTGCTGCAAATTGATGTGACAGCGAATAATGCCGACGACGCGGCCATGCTCAAGCGTTTCAATTTATTCGGCCCTCCAGGAATCATCCTTTTTGATCGCCAGGGTAAGGAAATTGCCGGTGGCAGAGTGATTGGCTACCAGAATGCCGATAAGTTTGTGCAATCGCTGTCGGCGTTGGGCAAGACAAAATAATCCGGTAGGCGTTTTGAGAGGCCCGGGCGGGGGATGCGGAGCCCTGCCTTGCTGAAGGCTTCAGTGGGGGAATTAATGGTTCACCACGTAGCGCTAAGGTTATTTGGATAGTTGATAATTGCGACTGACACAGCAGCCGAACAAACAAAGCACTTGGGAAAAAATGCCTCGAACACATTGTTTGAGGCATTTCTTTGTACCTGTTTGGTAAGCAATTAACGTCGCTCCAGCGCCGGATTTTCCAGGTAGCGACGCCGGCGAAAGTACGCCAGCATACCGACCACGATCAACACCATGCTGATCATCGTTAGCCAAAATCCGGTCTTGTTTTGTAGCAGTGGCATCTCGACAAAGTTCATCCCAAAAATACCGGTAATCAGTGTCAGCGGCATGAATAGTGCAGTGATAACGGTCAGCGTGCGCATGACTTCATTGGTCCGATGTGCGACGGCGGAGAAATGGATTTGCACGGCGGATTCGATCGAGGATTCCAGGCGGCTAGCGTGATTCAGCACGCGGGTGATGTGCTCCATGACGTCACGGATGCGCACCAGCAGCAAGTCCCTGGTGCGGCTCATGGTGATGCCATCGCCGTCGTTGTCCATATCGACAAAATAATCACGCAGTTCTTGCATCGCATCGTGCTGTTCTTCGCACAGATTTTCCAGTTTGCGCAATTCAATCCGGGCATCGAGCAATGTCAGCCAATCCTTGAACGGCCGTGCCGGATCGAGCAAGGCACGTTGCCAGCGATCAAGTTGCGAAGTCAGTGGCTGGCGCAGTTCCAGATACTTGTCGACCATCGCATTCAGCAGCCGCAACATCAAGTCTTCCGGTGAGGTCGGCAGCCGGTTGACGTGCAGCGCGTTGCTGCTTTTGCCGGCATACTCCAGCAGGCGGCTACGTGCCGCACTGATGGTGCGACTGTGATGTTCGTGCACTGTTACCAGCGCATTGCCGAGGAGGAAAAATGTGATCGGCTGCGTAGTCAGATTGCTCAATGCAGGAGGCGCTTTGCGTTGGCTGCCATTCGCTGCAAGGCTAGCCGGCTCAGTGATTGCCGTGACGGCTGCAGTGTCGCCATTGCTATTGCCATGGAGCGACAATTTGCGAAACACTACCATGCCGTAATCCTGAGTCGAATCGAAATACGACGGGTGAGCCGGATTAATGGCATCCACTAAATGCGGATCATAAATATGGGTGGCGGTAGCGTGGGTGATCGCGTCGCGCCAGCCTTCCGGATCGGCGGCGACCTCTTCATGGGTCGTGTCTATCCATAGAAATCCATAGGGCGGGACTGTGGTCGGCAATGTGCTGGTCTGGGTGACCTGATTGTCGCCGATTAGAAAAATATTCATGAGTGGTTTGCGCTGAGGCGCTTGAGGGACGACGCGCCGCTGTGGGGTTGTCGCTAAAGTTGTCGCCGAATCGGAGTCGAAGCCGGAGTCGAAGCCGGAGCGGGTGTTGACTTCGAGCAAGACGATATGCGCGGTCTGTCATTGCCTTGGGCATGTTGAATTCGCTGTGCGGCTCACTTCGGCTGAGCGTATGAACCGCACTTCGTCAGTCCGATTAGTTCTTATGCAAGTGACGGGCAATATCCAGCGCAAAGTAAGTCAGTACGCCATCGGCGCCAGCACGTTTGAATGCCATCATGGCTTCCATCATTGCTTTGTCATGATCCAGCCAGCCGTTTTGCGCGGCGGCTTTGATCATCGCGTATTCGCCGCTGACCTGATAGGCGAAGGTCGGCACTTTGAATTCGTCTTTGACGCGCCGAACGATGTCAAGATACGGCATCCCCGGTTTGACCATCACCATATCGGCACCTTCGGCCAAGTCGAGTGCTACTTCGCGCAGTGCTTCGTTGCTGTTGGCCGGATCCATTTGGTAGGTGTTTTTACTGCTCTTGCCAAGATTGGCAGCCGAGCCGACCGCATCGCGGAACGGACCATAAAATGCCGACGCGTATTTGGCCGAGTACGCCATGATGCGGGTATGGATGTGCTGATGTGCTTCCAGCGCGGTCCGGATCGCACCAATGCGACCGTCCATCATGTCTGACGGCGCCACGATATCAACGCCAGCACCGGCTTGAGTAAGCGCCTGCTTCACCAGGATGGCGCAAGTTTCATCGTTGAGTACGTAACCATCTGCGTTCATCACGCCATCCTGACCGTGGCTGGTGTACGGATCCAGCGCAACGTCGGTCAGAATACCCAGTTCAGGGAAGCGTAGTTTCAATGCGCGCACAGCACGCGGGATCAGGCCTTGTGGATTGGTAGCTTCGATACCGTCCGGGGTTTTCAAAGAAGGATTGATCACAGGAAACAAGGCCATGACGGGAATGCCTAATTCTTCGCATTCTTCGGCGACGTTCAATAGCAGGTCGATTGACAGGCGTTCGATGCCGGGCATCGAGGCAATCTTCTCACGATGATTGTTGCCTTCGACGACAAATACCGGATAAATCAGATCGGCGACAGTGACCGTGTTTTCTCGCATCATGGCGCGGGAAAATGCATCCTTGCGCATACGGCGCATGCGGAGTGCTGGAAACGGCGCAACTAATTGGCTGGATTTAGGAGTGTTTTGCATATCGGCTCTGAGGTCTTTATAAATGATTCGTTAAACCCTTGTTGATTGCTTTGGCGCTGACTAAAAAAATCAAAAAAATTTCAGAAAAAATCAAAAACGCGTGAACTTTTCAAGTTTAGTCGCCTCATAGCGATAGGTGCATTATTCACCTCCCGCTTCCCTCCCTGAGCGGGGCCATGTCGCTATTAGTGATAAGGCGTTCGGCCCTGGAGATCTTCCCCTTTCTCCAGGGCTTTTTTATTTCCGGACGATTAATTGTGCGGAAATAAAAATTATTTGTCGCCGTCTTTCTGCGTATCAACGCTAGTTTCCCTGTTGCTTTCTTCATCGTTCGAAACGGCCAGTCCGGCCAATTCGAGAATGCGCTGATTGGCTTCTTCCAGTCCGGTGCGTTTCAATGCGGAAAACAACTGTGCCGTAAATGGCAGCGGCTGGTTATTTTCGTCAACATAACTGCCCAGGAAAGTGTGTGCCTGACGCAAGGCATTGGTGGCTTCGTTGCGATTCAGTTTATCAACCTTGCTGAGTATGCAATGGATAGGTTTGCCGGTCGGGGCGAACCACTCTACCATTTGAACGTCGAGGTCGGTGAATGGCCGACGTGAATCAACAATGAGTACCAGTGCCGCCAATTGCTCGCGGCGGCGGACATAGTCACCCAGCAACTCCTGCCAGTGCAACTTGGCCGATCCCGAAACCTGCGCGTAGCCATAGCCGGGCAAGTCGACCAGCAAAGCGCGAATTTCGTCGACTTTGGTTTCATCTTTGCGATGTTGGCCGACATGCGCGCCGCCGATCGAAAAATAATTGATGTGTTGCGTGCGGCCCGGTGTCTTCGATGCAAAAGCGAGCTTTTTTTGATTGCACAGCAGATTGATGGCGGTGGATTTGCCAGCGTTGGAGCGACCAGCGAAGGCGATTTCAGGGACTTGCGTATTTGGCAAATCACGGAGGTGATTAACCGTAGTAAAAAAACGGGCTTGCCAGAGTAGGGACATGGAATGAGCAGAAAATGCAGTAGAGGCGGCGAAAATGCCGGAAAGCTATTGTACAATAAGGGGTTGTGTATTGCTGCATCACGTATGTCGATATGGGGACGGAGCAATCCGGCAGGGGCGCATTTACACTCTGGTCGCATGACAACTGCGCAGCGGTAACGTCGCAAGCAGCAATAATTGGTCGCCGTCAGGGCAGAATCTATTGTCAAGTTTAATATCTAGTCTCAGGGTGTTTAATGAACCGTGCGTTTCTATCAGTTATAAAGTCCTTGTTTGTCTCCATGCTGGCATTGTCGTCTGTTGCGTATGCTGCAGATGCACCGGCAGCTGCGGCGCCTAAAGTCGATCTTGCCAAGGGTGAAGCACTGTTCACCAACGGCGATGCCGCGCGGAACATCACCGCCTGTATTTCCTGTCACGGTGCGGCCGGTGCTTCCACCATCAGCCAAAACCCAAAACTGGGTGGTCAGCACGCTGCGTACATCTATAAGCAACTGAAGGATTTCCAGGGCCCTAGCCGTAACAACCCGATCATGTCGCTGCTTGCCAAGTCGCTGACCGACGAAGAAATGAAAAACATCGCGGCTTACCTGGATGCGCAAAAAGTCAAGCCTGGTGCGGCGAAGAACAAAGATACGCTTGATCTGGGCAAAAAGATATATCGCGGGGGTATTGCAGAAAAGGACGTTCCGGCTTGTGCTGGTTGCCACAGCCCTAACGGCGCAGGTATTCCGAACCAATTCCCGCGTATCGGCGGCCAGCATCAGGATTACACCATCACTGAGCTCACCAATTTCCGTGGCGAGTTTCGCAAGAACAGTCCCCAAATGGACACCATCGCCAAGCGTATGTCGGATGACGAAATCAAAGCGGTGGCAGACTACATCGCTGGTTTGAAATAATAGTAAATAGTTAATTCGCGAATTCAGGGGGGTGGCCAAGGCCGCCCCTTTTTCTTTTCAAAAGAGCAAATTACTTATGCGTACCAGTAACAAAGCCATGACCAGCAGCAACGAAACTACCAGCACCGGCGGCATCCAGCTGAGGACCAAACACCGCTGGCTGGCCGAATCGGTCGAGTTAGTGTCGTCGATGCGTTTTGCCATCAGCTTGCTGACACTTATTGCGATTGCTTCCATCATAGGCACGGTACTCAAGCAAAATGAACCGATGCCGAACTACGTTAACCAGTTCGGGCCGTTCTGGTTCGATGTTTTCGCCAAACTGGGTTTGTACGCGGTTTACTCGACGTGGTGGTTCCTGCTGATCATGGGCTTTTTGGTGGTGTCGACCTCGCTCTGTATCAGCCGCAATGGTCCGAAAATGTTGAAGGACGTGCGTAGCTGGAAAGAAAATGTCCGCGAGCAGTCGTTGCGTAATTTTCATCACAAAGCTGAGTGGACTTCGGCGGCTGCGCCGGCGGCATTAACGCAGCAACTGCTGGCGCGGATTGCTGCCAAGGGTTACAAGACCAAAATCGTCCAGAAAAATAACGCCATGCTGATTACGGCGAAACAGGGCGCGGCGAATAAATGGGGTTATATATTTGCGCATAGCGCGATTGTGATTATCTGTATTGGAGGTCTGCTGGATTCCGACTTGCCAATTCGTGCACAAAAATTGATCTTCGGCAAAACACCGTTCAGTGGCAATGGCGTCATCGCGGATATCGCACAGGAGCATCGGCTTGGTTTGGGCAATCCAACCTTCCGCGGCAACACGCTGATTCCTGAAGGTGCGGCGAGCAGCACGGCCATCATTCCGCAGCAAAATGGCGTATTGATCCAAGACTTGCCATTCACGCTTCAGCTCAAGCGCTTCGTCATTGACTACTACAGCACAGGTATGCCGAAGCTGTTCGCCAGCGACGTGGTGTTGCGCGACAACGAGACTGGGGAAACCATCACTTCTACCGTCAAGGTCAATCAGCCGCTAATTTACAAGGGCATTGCGATTTATCAATCGAGCTTTGAAGATGGCGGCAGTAAATTAAGGCTCACCGCTTTCCCAATGGTCGGTGCCAAGGATGCAACCTTTCCGCTGGCGGGCGAAGTCAACGGAACGACACCGTTGAATGCCGGCGCGAATAATGAATATACGGTTGAATGGTCAGGTTTCCGTCCATTTAACGTGGAAAATATGGCGCAGCAGGGGCAGGATTTGCGGGCTGTCTCGAAGCCGAAAAGTTTTAACCAGACATTGTCCGACGACCTCGGCAAGCATATGGGGTCGGGCGCCAAAAGCGCCAACAGCAAAGAGTTAAAGAACGTTGGTCCGAGTGTCCAGTACAAGTTGCGTGACAAAACCGGGCAGGCCCGCGAATTCAGCAATTACATGCAGCCGGTGAAGGTTGATCAGGATTATGTGTTCCTGGCCGGTGTGCGTGATGTGCCGGATGAGCCGTTCCGTTATTTACGTATTCCTGCCGATGAGAATGATTCGGTCGAAGAATGGATGCGATTACGGGCGGCGTTGATGACCCCGGAAATGCGGAGCCTGGCAGCACAGCGTTATGCGCAACGGGCCATTCCTGAAAACCGCGAAGGGATTGCGACCTTGCGTGCGCAGTTGCAGCAATCATCACTGCGCGGTTTGTCATTATTTGCCGGCGACGGCAAGCAGGCCGGCTATATGGCAGTGTCAAAATTCCTGGAGCAGGTGCCAGCGCAGGAGCAGGAAAAGGCCGCGGATATTTTCATGAAAATCCTCAACGGCAGTCTGTGGGATTTGTTGCAGGTGGCGCGTGAAAAGGACGGTTTGAAAGATATGCCGGCCGATGAGAAACATGCCCGTTTCCTTCAATTGAGTACGAATGCGCTGTCGGATGCAACCTTCTATAATGCTCCGGTATACCTGCAGCTGAATGGCTTCGACGAGATCAAGGCGTCGGTATTCCAGGTGACCCGCTCACCCGGCAAGAAAGTGGTGTATTTAGGTTGCTTGTTCCTGGTTCTCGGGGTGTTTTCGATGTTATACGTACGCGAGCGTCGCTTATGGGTATGGATACGGCCAGACGGCAAAGTCGAAAGTCAGTCGCATGTGTTAATGGCCATGAGTACGCAGCGCAAGACGCTCGACTTCGAAAAAGAATTCGAAGTAATGAAAACACAACTGATGCAATCGGAAGCTTAAGTTGATGCCATGCGTAGCATGGGCGACGAGCGAATTCGTCCCTGCTTGCGCGGGAGTCAACGCAATAGGTTCAATCACGCGCGCAGCGCAGTGACAGGAACGATACGGAGAGAATGATGGAATTGACCCAAACTTATTCACCGCCAAGCGGCTTTTTCAAGCGGCGGTCGGTGCTGGACTGGCTATTTGCCATTGCGCTGGTGGCAGGTTCGCTATTTGCGCTGGAGCGCTACGGCGCGCATATGGACTATTACGAAAAAGGCGTGCTGCTCCTGGCCGCACCGACCTTCGCCCTGGTCGGCTGGAATTGGAAAGCGGTGCGCTGGCTGATGCCATTGCTGGCGGTGTTGGCGCTGTCGGCGATTGCGATGTACGGCGGTGTGCTGGACATGGCGAACAAGAAATTTTTCCTGAAATATATTCTTTCCAGCCAATCCGCGATTCTGTGGATGGGCACGCTGTTTTTCCTCTCGACGTTTTTCTATTGGGGCGGCTTGATCGCCCGTTCGGATTTCGGTTCGTCGATCGGTTCCAAGTTGTGCTGGGCTGCGGTGGTATTGGGTTTCACCGGCATGCTGGTGCGCTGGTACGAGTCGTATTTGATCGGTGCGGATATCGGTCATATCCCCATTTCCAACCTGTATGAAGTCTTTATTCTGTTCAGTCTGATTACCGCGCTGTTCTATTTATATTACGAACAACGCTATGGCACACGCCAACTCGGTGCGTTTGTCATGCTGGTGATTTCGGCTGCGGTCGGCTTTTTGCTGTGGTACACCGTTGCGCGCGATGCCGCTGAAATTCAGCCGCTGGTCCCGGCTTTGCAAAGCTGGTGGATGAAAATTCACGTACCTGCCAACTTCATTGGTTACGGTACCTTCTCCATGTCAGCCATGGTGGCGATGGCGTATCTGCTGAAATCGAACGGCTACCTGGTTGATCGTCTGCCGTCGTTGGAAGTGCTGGACGATGTGATGTACAAGGCCATCGCCGTCGGCTTCACCTTCTTTACCATCGCCACGATTCTGGGGGCGCTGTGGGCGGCTGAAGCTTGGGGCGGCTACTGGTCGTGGGATCCGAAGGAAACCTGGGCGCTGATCGTCTGGCTGAATTACGCCGCCTGGCTGCACATGCGTTTGATGAAAGGCCTGCGTGGCCGAGTTGCCGCCTGGTGGGCTTTAATCGGCCTGCTGGTGACGACCTTTGCTTTCCTCGGCGTCAATATGTTCCTGTCCGGTCTGCATTCCTACGGAGAGTTGTGATTTGATGTCTGCGCCGTTGCCTGCTAGCGCAGTGCCCCTGGTTAAACCATCGAAGAGCGCAGCAATTGAGCTGGTCATTTTCGACTCCGACGGTACTTTGGTCGATAGTGAGTTGCTGGCTGCCGAAGCGATGGTCGATTACGCCGCGGAATTCGGTGTGCAGCTTACTGCGCTGGCGGCAATGGAGCGGTTCAAGGGCGGCAAGATGGCCGACTGGGTCGCCGCCATCGAACAGCTTCGCGGCGCCGCGTTGCCAGATGCGTTTGTGCCGATTCTGCGTGAACGCACGGCTGCTTTATTACAGCAACGACTGCAGCCGATAGAGGGTGCGCTGGAACTGGTGCGGGCCCTGAAAATACCGTTCTGTCTGGCCTCGAATGGGCCGCGTGAAAAAATCGAGTTGTGTCTCGGTGTTACCGGTTTGTTACCGTATTTCGATCGGCGGATTTTTAGCGCTTATGAACTGGGTATGTGGAAGCCTGCGCCTGATTTGTTTTTACATGCTGCCGAGCGGATGGGCGTGATGCCATCGCGTTGCGCCGTGGTTGAAGACAGTGTGCCCGGCGCTCTGGCCGGGGTTGCTGCCGGAATGCGTGTGTTTGCATTGCAGGCCGGCGCTGTCGAGCCAGGCATGCCAACGCAAGCAACGGTGATTACACGATTGGCAGAATTACACGACCACATTGGTCATTAGTCCGAGCGCCAGCTCTGGCGGATAAGTTGTTTTCTTCTTTCATGAAATTCGGTGTTCCTTTGCGCTCCGACCCGCATCTGTAGCGTAATTTTTTGCGTATAAGCAATAAGCGTTGTAAGGATTGACGATGTCGGGCGACCAACGGCCATATATGTTCGCAACCACCGTAGCAGCCTGACATGCTACGTTTTACCGAATTTCACTGGAGAGTCGCTTGTTGATCCGCCGCAGCCAAAACGTCATTGATCTCCCCCATGCCTCTGAAATCACGCCGCGCGCAGTGTTTGAATCGCGCCGCAGTTTTATGCGACAACTGGCGCTTGGCTCGATTGCCACCGGTTCGATGCTGGAGCTGGGCACGCATCAAGCTTTGGCGCAGAACCCGGCTGCCCAAAAGCTGGCCGCCAAGGCCAATCCCGCCTTCGTCGTGATGGATAAGGCGACACCGTACAAAGACGCCACCACCTACAACAATTACTACGAATTCGGTACCGACAAGTCTGATCCTGCGCAAAACGCCGCCAGCCTCAAAACCAAACCCTGGAGCGTGTCGATTGAAGGGGAAGTCAAGAAGCCGATGATCCTTGATCTCGACACCCTGATGAAATTGGCGCCGCTGGAAGAACGGATTTACCGACTGCGTTGTGTTGAAGGCTGGTCGATGGTGATTCCATGGATCGGCTATTCGCTATCGGCACTGATCAAAAAAGTCGAGCCGACGGGTAACGCCAAATATGTCGAATTCACGACGCTGGCCGACAAGAAACAAATGCCAGGCTTGCGCAGCCCGGTGCTCGAGTGGCCATATGTTGAAGGCCTGCGCATGGACGAGGCTATGCACCCGCTGGCGCTGCTGACGTTCGGCATGTATGGTGAAGTACTGCCTAACCAGAGCGGCGCACCGGTACGCATGGTGTTGCCTTGGAAATATGGGTTCAAATCGGCCAAGTCTATCGTCAGGATTCGTTTCCTGAAGGAGCAACCGAAGACCGCCTGGAATCTGACAGCGGCCAACGAATACGGCTTCTATTCCAACGTCAATCCGGGCGTCGATCATCCACGTTGGTCGCAGGCCACTGAACGCCGTATTGGCGAGGACGGTTTTTTCACCAAGAAGCGCAAGACCTTGATGTTCAACGGTTACAACGACGTTGCTTCGTTATATACCGGCATGGACTTAAAGAAGTTTTTCTGATGTTTAATCCAAGTCCCAAACAATTCCGTATTCTGAAAGCCACGCTGTTTGTGTTGGCCCTGCTTCCCTTTGTCCGGCTGGCTGTGTGTGCGTTGACCGCGCAACTGGGCGCAAATCCGATCGAGTTCATTACTCGCAGCACCGGTGACTGGACGCTTTACTTCTTGTGCATCACGCTGGCGGTGACACCACTAAGACGATTCACAAAGTGGAACTGGCTGATCAAATTACGCCGCATGCTGGGTTTGTTTACCTTTTTTTACGTCGCATTGCACTTCACCACGTTTCTCTGGTTCGACCACTTCTTTGATGTTGCAGAAATGCTGAAAGACGTCTACAAACGACCATTCATTACGGTTGGCTTTATTGCCTTCGTGCTGCTGATTCCGCTGGCGGCCACGAGTACCAACGGCATGATCAAACGTTTTGGCGGCAAGCGCTGGCAATGGCTCCATCGCACTGTGTATTTGATTGCGATGCTCGGCATTCTACATTTCTGGTGGATGCGCGCAGGGAAGCACAACTTCGAAAAGCCGATAGTGTTCGGCACGCTGGTGGGTGCGCTGCTGCTGGTGCGGGTGTATTGGTACCTGAGGCAAAAACGCAGTGCGGGCGGACTCCAGGCGGGAGCTATGCAAAAGCGTCAGGTGGCGTCGAGCTAATGAAATGCAATTGGGCACGGAATTCTTACCGTGCCCAATTTTTACCGAAGCAATATCAGTATGCTGGCGCTTAAGGCAACGTCGATTCCAGTGCAAACAAATCACGCGCATCTTCACGTTTGCGTATCAAGTGCACGCGGTCGCCATCGACCATCACTTCGGCCGCACGGCCGCGGGTGTTGTAGTTGGATGCCATGGTCATGCCATACGCACCTGCCGACAGGAACGCCAGCAAGTCGCCTGGTTCGACCGCGAGGGTGCGTGCACGTGCCAGCCAGTCGCCGGACTCGCAAATCGGCCCCACCACGTCATAGGTATGGCTGCTGGCACCGGGGTTCTGCTGTAAAACGGCCTGGACGCCATGCCATGCCTCGTACATTGCCGGACGCATCAAGTCATTCATTGCCGCATCAACTACCGCAAAATTCTTGCTGGCGCCGTATTTCAGATATTGAATTTCGGTTAGCAGAATACCGGCATTGCCGACAATCGAGCGGCCTGGCTCAAACATTACTTTGAGTGGCACACCTTGATATTTTTCCTGGCGCCAGGCGTCGATGCGGGCGAATAAACGCTGCAGATAGGCGCTCACCGCGACCGGCTTTTCGTCATCGTAGGTGATGCCGATACCGCCGCCAATGTCCAGGTGATGCAGATGTATATCTTCGCTTGCCAATTGGTCTATCAGTTCGATCACCTTGTCCAGCGCCTCCAGCAACGGCGCGTCGTCCAGCAATTGCGAGCCGATATGGCAGTCTATGCCAGCCACTTCGATGTGCGGCAGCGTGGCAGCGGTACGATAGCAGGACAGCGCATCTTCATAGGCAACACCGAATTTGTTGTCCTTGAGGCCGGTCGAAATGTACGGATGGGTTTTAGCGTCGACATTCGGGTTGACGCGCAACGAAATTGCCGCACGCTTTCCCATCTCGCCGGCTACCTGATTGAGTCGATGCAGTTCCGGGATCGATTCAACGTTAAAGCATAAAATGTCGTGCGACAGCGCCAGACGCATTTCGTCGCGGCTTTTGCCGACGCCTGAAAAGATCACCTTGCGTGGATCGCCGCCAGCGGCCAGTACGCGCAACAATTCGCCGCCAGAGACGATGTCGAAGCCGGAGCCAAGTTGGTTCAGTACTTGCAATACTGCCAGATTGGAGTTGGATTTGACCGAATAGCAAACCAGCGTATCAGCCTGGTCGCGGCCACCCGCGGTGCAGGCGTTGGCGTATGCCGAAAAATGATCAACCAGCGCCGCTTTGGAGTAGACGTAGGTCGGCGTGCCAAACTGTTGAGCGATATTGGACAGTGGCGTGTTTTCGGCGTGCAGTACACCGTTTTGATACGAAAAATAGGACATGAGGAAGTTGATTATTTGTTGGCAGGTGGTGTCGGGACGCTCGGCATTGCCGGCGAGTCTGATGTGGTATCGGAGGTTGTATCTTTTGTCGCTTTCGGCGGCACCGATGCGGGAGCCGCGGGTTTGGTCGCCAGCGGCGGTATTTTCGGCATGTAAAGCGGTCCTTTTTGACCGCAGGCGGCCAGCAGGAGCGAGAATGCAAGCGTGCTACCAATTATTGCTACGCGGGGCAAATCAAATGATGGTTTCACGGATTAGAATCACTGTGTAAGTTTAACGAAATGGAATGGATTGGAGTTTAGCATGACAGAATCAGAATTCCTGGCTGCGGCCGAGGCTACTTTGGGCGCGCTCGAGGCGGCACTGGAGCGCGCCAACGACAATGACGAACTGGACGTCGAATGTAGTCGTAAAGGCAACGTGCTGGAAATCGAGTTCATCGACAACGGCTCGAAGATCATCGTAAATAGCCAGGCCCCTATGCAGGAACTATGGATTGCTGCCAAATCAGGTGGTTTTCACTACAAATTGCAAGGCGGCGTATGGCGCAATACACGCGATGATTCAGAATTCTTTGCTGCGCTATCGACGATGGTCAGCGAACAGGGGGGCGCCAAGCTGGAACTGCAAGCGGGATAAGGGCACTTCAGGCTGGTTGAAAATATATCGGGAGTATATTTTCAACGCTTGCTCAAGATGTTTTTTTGCTAGGCTAGAACAATTCGTTCTTGACTTCGTCCCGTGCTTTTTCTTCTGCATGATGAGCGTCGCTGCTACCGCCGCCAAGACTTTGCGTGCCGGTACCGGGTGGATATTCAGCGTAATAATATTCAGTGCCGCTGTGGATCAGGCCTTCCGGCACTTCGCGCTCGGTGGTCGGCAGCCCTTTCAAGGCTTTTTCCATATATTCGATCCAGATCGGCAACGCCAGGCCGCCGCCAGTCTCACGGTCACCCATATTTTTCGGCTGATCGTAACCCATCCAGGTGACCGCCACCAGAGTTGGCTGATAGCCGGCGAACCAGGCATCCATTGAGTCATTGGTGGTACCGGTTTTGCCGGCCAGATCGGTGCGCTTCAGCGCCATCGCTTTGACGCCAGTGCCGTAACGCACAACATCTCTCAACATGCTGTCCATCAAAAATGCGTTGCGTGGATCGATGACGCGACTGTCTTCTTCGCCAGCTTTGGCGGGATGTGCTTCCGCCAGCACCTGGCCGTTCGCATCCGTGATCTTGCTGATCAGATACGGGCTGGTTTTATATCCGCCATTGGCAAAGACTGCATACCCCGCCGCCAGTTGCAAAGGTGTGACGGCACCGGCGCCAAGTGCCAGCGTCAGATAAGGCGGATTCTTGTCAGGATCGAAACCGAAGCGGGTGGCGTATTCCTGTCCGTACTGTGCGCCAATCTTATCGAGAATGCGGACCGACACCATGTTCTTGGATTTGGTCAGCGCTTTGCGCATCGTCATCGGGCCTTCATATTTGTCGCCATAGTTTTTCGGCTGCCATACTTGACCACCGGTCTGACCGCCGCCGAAACTGATCGGTGCATCGTTGATGATGGTCGCGGGCGACAAGCCTTTTTCCAGCGATGCCGAATAAATGAATGGCTTGAATGACGAGCCAGGTTGGCGCCATGCCTGTGTCACATGATTGAATTTGTTGCGATTGAAATCAAAACCGCCAATCAATGCACGAATAGCGCCGTCGCTGGTGCTGGTTGACACCAACGCCGATTCGACCGCCGGCATCTGCGTGATGTTCCAGGTTTTTCCTTCTTGCATGACGCGAATGATGGCACCGGGTTTGACTTTGCGTTGCGGTGGCGCTTTGTCGCTGAGCAGGTTGGTGGCAATGCTCAGGCCGCTGCCGGTGATCGTGATTTCCTCGCCGGAAGACAGCACCGCGCGTACGCTTTTAGGGCCGGCGTCCAGTACCACGGCAGCAACGATTTCATCGCTGTCGGGATGGTCAGCCAGTTCGACTTCGATGGCGTCATCCATTTGTTCCTTCGACCCGGTCGGAATCGTCATGTAGCCCTCAGGACCACGGTAGCCACGTCGTTTATCGTAGTTCATGACGCCGCGTCGCAGCGCAAAATAAGCGGCATCCTGGTCGGCCTTGGTGATCGTGGTGAAGACATTTAAGCCGCGGGTATAAGTAGCGTCCTTAAACTGGTCGTAGACCATTTGACGCGCCATTTCAGAGACATATTCAGCATGAATGCCAAATTCGGTTGCGCCGGTTTTCAGGCGCAGAGGCTCGTTTTTGGCTTGCTCGTATTGTTCTTTGGTGATGTAGCCCAATTGTTGCATACGCAACAAAATATACTGTTGACGCGCTACAGCACGCTTGGGATTGACAATCGGATTGTTGGCCGACGGTGCTTTCGGCAAGCCGGCCAGCATCGCGGCTTCGGCAATGCTGAGGTCTTGCAGTTTTTTGCCAAAATAAACCTGCGCGGCTGAGGCAAAACCGTAGGCCCGCTGCCCCAGATAGATCTGGTTCATGTAGACCTCGAGAATTTGATCTTTCGTCAAATTCTGTTCGATTTTCCAGGCTAACGGTATTTCGTAGAGAAATTTACGCGAGGCCTTTTGCAAGAACGTCGGTTCGTTGCTGGTAAGGAAAAAGTTGCGCGCAACCTGTTGCGTGATGGTGCTGGCGCCGCCGCCGCCGCCGGTCAGATTAGAAAACGTCGCGCGTAGGATGCCTTGATAGTCGACCCCGCCATGCTGATAAAAACGGTCATCTTCAATCGCCAGAACCGCTTTTTTGACGACGTCCGGAATGTCGTTAATGCGCACCAAACTACGCCGTTCTTCGCCAAACTCGCCAATAAGAACGCCATCTGCTGAAAAAATGCGAAGCGGGATCTTGGGGCGATAGTCGGTGAGTGAATCGAGTGCCGGCAAGTTGGGCCAAGCCATTGCCAGCATGAAGCCGAATGTCAGCGCAGCTATCACCAGCAAACCGGCGAGCAAGCCGAAAAAACCGAAAAACAGCCTTAAAGCCAATGGCATGCGCCGCCGCGGAGTGGGCGCTGACGGAGGATTGCTAGGGTTCGAATCTGAAACGGGAGGCGTCATGCGAGGTGTTGAGGTATCGATAATGATGCTTCGCATTATAGCGGCACGGATTGAGGCTCAAAACTTGCAAATCCGTGAATATGTTTTTTGATTTATATGTTCGTGGCTAATTCCAGACAGAAAGCGCACAAGATATGTCGCATAAACGTCTATTCACATTGACGACTATTTACCATAGATGCGGATTAAATTGGATGTTGGTGGCGCAACATTTAGTCAATTGCTTACAGGTAAATTTCTTTACAGCATGATCTGGTTGTTGTTACGATTTCATATCTAATAATATAGCAAACGAGGTTGTGGACATTTTAACAACAAATCAGGCCCGCAAAGACGACAATTGGACTGAATGATTGGCGAAATGTTCCCGAAAAAATACTCTCACCGGAGATGCGCTCTTGGTATTAGATCTTGGATCATTATTTGGCAAAAAGAACCCGCCGTTAGTGGGTATTGATATCAGTGCCTCGAGCGTCAGGCTAGTGGAGTTATCGGAGGCAGGGAAGGACCAGTTAAAGCTTGAGCGATATGCCTCAGAGCCATTGCCGCGCGGCGCCGTGGTGGACGGCAATATCGAAAATATCGAGCTGGTATCGGAAGTGGTGCGGCGGCTCTGGAAAAAAAGCGGTGCGAGCACCAAGAACGTCGCGCTGGGAATGCCGTCGGCATCGGTGATTACCAAAAAGATCATTTTGCCTGGCGGTATGAGCGAGGACGAACTGGAAATACAGGTTGAGTCAGAGGCCAATCAGTACATTCCTTTCGCGCTGGACGAGGTCAGTCTTGATTTTGACGTGATTGGCCCGGCACAACAGTCACCTGATGACGTTGAAGTGTTGCTTGCGGCCACTCGCAAGGAAAAAGTCGAAGATCGTGTGGCGGTTGTGGAAGCTGCGGGCCTCAAGCCGATGGTAATGGATATCGAATCTTATGCCGCGCGCGGTGCCATCAATCGCATTATCGCGCAATTGCCCCAGGCTGGGCAGGGCCAGATTGTCGGGCTATTTCAAATCGGCGCACAAACCACCCACGTTTCCGCTCTGCTGGACGGGCAACTTATCTATGAACGCGAACAACCCTTCGGCGGTCATCAGCTGACGCAGGACATCATCCGTGCTTATGGTTTGTCTTATGAGGAAGCCGACAGCAAAAAACGCACCGGTGATTTGCCTGAGAATTATCAGCAAGAGATACTCAATCCGTTTCTGGAGAGCGCGGCGGTCGAGCTCACCCGGGCGATTCAATTTTTTTTCACGTCAACGCCGTATACGCGCATCGACCAACTATTCCTGGCCGGTGGTTGCGCCATCATTCCCGGCATGGTGGAAGCGGTGGCTGGGCGCGCCAAGATTTCAACCTCGGTAGTCAGTCCATTCACAGGCATGCAACTGGCCTCCAACGTGCGCGAAAAGCAGCTACGGATTGACGCGCCGTCGTATCTGGTTGCGTGTGGTTTAGCAATGCGGAGATTCGGCTGATGATTAAAATTAATCTGCTGCCCCATCGTGAAGAAAAACGTAAGCAGCGCAAGAATGCTTTTTTTGCCATGCTGGCGCTGTCAGCGACTGTCGGATTGCTCGTGGTGCTGGCTGTCGGCGCTTTCTTTGCGAATAGCATTTCCAATCAAAACCAACGCAATCAGTTCATCACACAAGAAAATAAGCGCCTGGATGGGGAAATCACAGAAATCGCCAGCCTCAAGCAGGAGATCGACTCTCTCAAGGCGCGTCAACAGGCGGTTGAGGATTTGCAAAGCGATCGCAATCAACCGGTGTACTTGATGGACGAGTTGGTCAAACAGGTACCGGAAGGTATTTACCTGCGTGGTTTTAAGCAGGATGGCCAACGTGTTGCTCTGAACGGCTACGCGCAATCCAATGAACGGGTTTCTGAATTGCTGCGCAATCTGAGCAATAACTCGCCGTGGCTGGAACGTCCCGACTTGATTGAAATTCGTTCCGCCAATCTTGGGACCGGGAAGGACAGCAAACGGGTGTTCGATTTCACCGTCAATGTCGGTATTAAGCGACCTAGTGACAGTGCCCCCGGTGCGGCAGCCAAAAATGCAGGCGCTGCAGTGATCAGCACAAGCGTCGCCGCTCCAGTAACCGCCGCCAAGTAGCGCAGAGCAGCCTTGATATGAGAGATGCACGATGACGGATTTGAAAGAATTGAACGCTGCACTCAGCGCCCAGTTTCGCGGGCTGAAGGGACGTCACCCAGGGCAGTGGCCTATCGTTCCGCGCAGCTTGTGCGGAGCGGGTGTGTTGTTGCTGGTGATGGTGCTCGGCTGGTTTTTCTATTGGAGCGATCAGCAGAATGAACTCGCGAGTGGTGAACAGCAAGAGTTGAAGCTAAAAGAAGAATACAAAAGCAAAATTCAGCAGGCAATTAATCTGGAAGGTTTGCGCAAGCAAAAGAAGCAGGTTGCTGAATACGTCGTCACGCTTGAAAAGCAATTGCCGAGCAAGGCCGAAATGGACGCGTTGCTCTCCGATATTAACCAGGCAGGCTTGGGCAGAGGATTGCAGTTCGAATTGTTCAAGCCTGGGCAAGTCGTAGTGAAAGATTATTACGCCGAGTTGCCGATTGATATCAAGGTGACTGGCGGCTATCACGACGTTGGTTCATTCACCAGCGATATCGCCAATTTGCCGCGTATCGTCACGCTTAATAATATGAGTCTGAGCACCGGCAAGGATGGCATGCTGACATTGGAGGCCGTCGCCAAGACCTTCCGCTATCTGGATCCGGATGAAGTGGCGGCGCAACGCAAAGTCTCCGATGCGACCAAGCAGAAAGGCAAAAAATGATCGACTTTCGTATTGGCCGCTTGGTCCGGGTGCCGGTCGTTTTCTTGCTGCTGTCGACATTGTCGGGGTGCGGTGATAGCGGTGTGCAAGAGGTCAGGGAGTGGATTACGGATGTCAAAGCACACACGCACGTGTTGATTTCCAAGCTGACCGAACCAAAAAAATTTATTCCTTTTGTATATGCCGGCAAGACCAGCATCGATCCATTCAATGCCAACAAGTTGCTGGTGGTGTTGGCCAAAATGCAGGCTAACTCGAATGGCTTGAAGCCAAATCTCGAGCGTCGGCGGGAAGCTTTGGAAAGTTATCCTCTGGACACTGTCACGATGGTCGGCACTTTACAAAAAGTTGGTTTGAGTTATGCATTGCTGCAAATTGACAAGACGGTATTCCAGGTCAAGGTGGGTAACTATGTCGGGCAGAATTTCGGCATGATTACCCGCATCAGCGAGACCGAAGTAAATCTAAAAGAAATCGTACAAGATGCGTCCGGCGAATGGGTCGAGCGCGAAGCCAAGTTAGCTTTGCAGGAGAGCAAAAAATGAGTGCAGAAACGGGTGCAGCAAGGGGAATAGTCAGGGCGCCATTCGCATGCCTGAATGTGATTCGTCACAAAGCGTTAATGGCGGCAGCACTGGTTTTGCTAGTCGCTTTTGGACGTCCTGCGATGGCGGACGACAACGTGATTACGTCGATTAGCGCCAATCATCAAGGTGCTAACACCATAGTGACGATTCATCTCAAAAAGCCGCTGAGCGCGCTACCGACGGGGTTTGCGATTGTCAGTCCGGCCCGGATTGCGCTGGATTTCCCCGGTGTTGGGAATGCGACCGGCAAGACAGTGCAGGACGTGAGTTTGGGCGATGTGCGCAATGTGATTGTTGCGCAGAGTGACGATCGTGCGCGCCTGGTCTTTAATCTCAAGCGGCCGTTAAATTATGCCTTGGCAATGGAGGGGAGCGCAGTCGTCGTGACGATTGATGGCTCGGGTGGGGTCGCAACGGCAGTGAATTCGGTCGGTGTGCCCATCGCCCCTGCCGCCGTGTTAGCGTCGACTTCAACGCCGGCAAAAGCGACGCCAGTGGCATATCCTTCAGCCGCCATGCAAGACGGTAAACCGGCGTTGCGCGATATCGATTTCCGCCGTGGCAGCACTGGCGAAGGACGCATTGTGGTCGACCTGCCGAGCAAGCAAGTGGTGGTTGACGTGCGACAACAAGGTCAATCGATTGTGGTCGATTTCATCAAGACAAGTTTGCCCGCGGCATTGCGCCGCAAACTGGATGTCGGTGATTTCGGCACGCCGGTACGCACTATCACGACCATGGCGCAGGGTGAAAATGTGCGCATGGTAATCGAGCCGAAAGGCCTGTGGGAACACAGCGCCTATCAAAGTGACTCCCAACTGGTGATTGAGGTCAAACCGATTAAGGAACAACCGAATAAATTAGGGCAGGGCGTACGGAATTATCGTGGCGACAAACTTTCACTGAATTTCCAGAACGTCGAACTGCGTGCGGTATTACAGGTGATCGCTGATTTTACCGGTTTGAACATCATTACCAGCGATACCGTCAGTGGCAATCTGACACTGCGCCTGAAAGACGTGCCATGGGATCAGGCGCTGGATATCGTCATGCAATCCAAAGGACTGGACATGCGCAAGAACGGCTCGGTAATCTGGATCGCGCCGAGAGATGAGTTGCTGACCAAGGAGAAACTGGAACTCGAGCAACGCGCCCAGATTGCCGATCTGGAGCCACTGCGCACCGAGTCGT
The DNA here is from genome assembly GCF_057787885.1 of Glaciimonas sp. OK215. NCBI lineage: Bacteria > Pseudomonadati > Pseudomonadota > Betaproteobacteria > Burkholderiales > Oxalobacteraceae > Glaciimonas > Glaciimonas sp. OK215. The sequence continues at coordinate 5,523,848 of NZ_CM173544.1, read as the reverse complement.
TCCAACTGAACTATCAAAAGGCAGATGCGTTCAAAAAAGTTTTCGGCATCAGTGACGATGGCGGTAGCGGTGGCGACAAAAAGAACAGCATTTTGTCCAAGCGTGGCAGCGCCGTAATCGATCCACGGACCAACCAATTGTTCATTACCGATACGCCGACTGTATTGGAAAATATTCGTGGTCTGGTCACGAAGATCGATATTGCTTCACGCCAGGTTTTGATCGAGGCACGCATGGTCGAGGCGAATGACGGCTTCAGCCGTAACCTCGGCGCCAAGCTTGGGTTTGGCTTTAGTAGCGCGAATGTCGCAGCTGGCGGTCAGCAAGCGGCATCCACGACAACATCGACAGGAGGAACAGCAGCAACCATTCCCGCTCTCGGACAGAGTGCCGTGAATTTGCCTGCGGCTCCTAGCACTGGTACCGCAGGTTCCGTGGCGTTGACCCTGTTCAATGCCGCAGCATCCAAATTCATCAGTCTTGAATTGTCGGCGCTGGAAGCGGATGGGCAAGGCAAGATTATCTCGAGTCCGCGGGTGGTAACGGCGGATCAACAGAAAGCCTTGATTGAACAGGGGACGGAAATCCCTTATCAAAACGCTACTAGCAGCGGCGCGACTTCGGTTGAGTTCAAGAAAGCAAATCTGAAGCTGGAGGTAACGCCGCAAATCACACCGGACGGAAACGTTATCTTGACGGTCGACGTGACGAATGACAGCGTTGGCGCGGTCGTTCCCGGCGGTGTTTCGATCAATACCAAGCATGTCCAAACCCAGGTTCAGGTTGAAAATGGCGGAACGGTGGTCATCGGCGGTATTTATACTCAGACAAGTTCAAATGATGTTAATAAAGTGCCACTGCTTGGAGATATTCCGGTTCTGGGTTATCTTTTCAAACAAACGGCAGTTGTTAGTAAAAGAACTGAATTATTGATTTTCTTGACACCGAAAGTCGTCATTGACCGGATCGCTGGGCATTAATTGCACAGGGGCACCGGTTATACGCCGGTGTCTGCATTTGCGCAAAAGGTTAAGTGGTGAAATGGTACGGTGTACATGAAAGGGAATATTTTTCTGGTCGGCCTGATGGGCGCGGGCAAGACCACGGTTGGCCGTGCTCTGGCGAAGAAACTCAATAAACTGTTCATCGATTCGGACCATGAGATCGAGGCGCGTACCGGCGCTTCGATTCCGTTGATTTTCGAAATTGAAGGGGAGGCGAGTTTCCGCCAGCGTGAAGCTGAAGTGATCCGGGATCTCACCGCACGTCAGAATATTGTGCTGGCAACAGGCGGCGGCGCCATCCTGGATCCGGACAACCGGGCTTTTCTGAAAAGCCGCGGCACCGTTATTTACTTGCGTACCAGCGTTCATCATATTCTGCAGCGTACCGGCCGCGATAAAAATCGCCCCTTGTTGCAAACGGCAGACCCGCGCCGGCGGCTTGAAGAACTGTCGCGTCAGCGCGATCCCCTGTATCGTGAAATTGCCGATATCATTATCGATACAGGACGGCCTAACGTACAATTTCTGGTGCAAAGCATTTTGTCTCAGCTTGATATGACGCGTATCAACGCCGATGTGCCGCTTGATGCGGCAATGGATCTTGCAAAAACCGCCGCCAACCTCAGCGCTACTTCTGCCGATAGCAGCAATACCATTCCAATCGAATTTCCTATGACTCAGCAAAAATCGTTCAATTCGTCAGCTGGCACGGCCGCCTCCACACCCTCAATCAGCTTGCGGGTCGAACTGGGTGAGCGCAGCTATCCGATCGAGATCGGGCAAGCGCTGCTGGCGGATGGCGATCGGATTGCGCGACTGATCAAAGGCAAGCAAGTCGCTATCGTGACGAATACCGTAGTGGCGCCGCTGTATCTTGCGGGTTTGCGGGCAGCGCTGCTGGCAGCAGGCAAGAAGGTGACTGAAATCATTCTGCCGGATGGCGAGGAAGAAAAAAACTGGGCCAGCCTGATGGTGATTTTTGACCGCTTGCTGGCAGAAAAATGCGACCGCAAAACCACCTTGGTCGCACTCGGCGGCGGCGTCATTGGCGATCTGACCGGTTATGCGGCGTCAGCGTATATGCGCGGCGTGCCGTTCGTACAAATTCCGACGACTTTGCTGGCGCAGGTTGATTCTTCCGTCGGGGGTAAAACCGGCATTAATCATCCGCTTGGCAAAAACATGATCGGCGCGTTCTACCAGCCACAGGCGGTGATCGCCGATACCATGACTTTGCAAACGCTACCTGAGCGCGAATTGTCTGCCGGCCTGGCAGAAGTGATTAAATATGGCGCTGTCATCGACGCGTCATTCTTCGACTGGCTGGAAGCGAATATCGGCAAATTGATGGCGCGTGACAGCGCCGCGCTGGCATATGCGATTCAGCGTTCATGTGAAATCAAAGCGGATGTGGTGCGACAGGATGAACGCGAAGGCGGCTTGCGCGCCATTCTGAATTTTGGTCACACGTTCGGCCATGCAATCGAATCCGGCCTCGGCTATGGCGTATGGCTGCACGGCGAAGCGGTTGGTTGCGGCATGATCATGGCGGCTGACCTGTCGCATCGTTTGGGTTACATTGATGCCGTCGCGCTTGAACGCGTCAGCGCGCTGGTACAAGCCGCCGGCTTGCCGGTTGTCGCACCGGATCTTGGTGCTGCGCGTTGGCTGGAGTTGATGCAGATCGACAAGAAAAACGAAGACGGTCAAATCAAATTCATTTTGATGAACCCGCTAGGAGCATCCCTGGTCACCACGGCGCCCCAGGAAGCAGTGCTGGCAACGATACAACACCTGGCTACTGGTCCTGCCCCACGATGAATGCAGAAACGTCTCTCGCCCCGTATGCTGCCCACTCAGCGACATCGCGAGGACGTTTGTTCGGCGAGACGGCACCCAATACGCGCACAGAGTTCCAGCGCGACCGCGATCGCATCGTGCATTGCACCGCATTTCGTCGACTTGAATACAAGACCCAGGTGTTCGTGAATCACGAAGGCGATTTGTTCCGCACGCGTCTTACACACAGCATAGAAGTCGCTCAAATCGCGCGTTCGATCGCGCGCAATCTGCAATTGAATGAAGATCTGGTGGAGGCGATTGCGCTAGCCCACGATCTCGGTCACACGCCGTTCGGCCATGCCGGCCAGGATGCTTTGAACGCCTGCATGATGCATTTCGGTGGTTTCGAACATAATCTGCAAAGCCTGCGGCTGGTCGACAAGCTGGAGCAGCGCTACGGCGCGTTCGACGGCTTGAATCTGATGTTCGAAACACGTGAGGGCATACTCAAGCATTGTTCTGTGGCCAACGCCAAAAGACTCGGTGATATCGGCCAGCGTTTTATCCAGCGCAAGCAGCCGACGCTGGAAGCGCAGGTCGCCAATCTGGCCGATGAAATTGCCTACAACAATCACGATATCGACGATGGCTTGCGTTCCGGTCTGCTGTCGCTGGAGCAGATGATGCAAATTGATTTCTTTGCACGTCACAACCGTGAGGTCGAAACAATCTTTCCCGGTCTGAGTGGTCGTCGTGCGATCAATGAAACGGTGCGGCGCATGATCAATGCATTGATCAACGATCTGATCGAAACGTCGCGCCAACGCATCCTGGCTGCGCAGCCGAAAACCGTCGAAGACGTGCGGGATGCCGCGCCACTCATTGCTTTCTCGGAGCTGATGACGCGCGAGGCGGCCGAGCTGAAGCGCTTTCTGCGTGAGAATCTGTATCGCCACTATCTGGTCAATCGGATGACCAGCAAGGCGCGCCGCATTATAGTCGAGTTGTTTGACTGTTTTGTCGGCGAGCCGAGCCTGCTGCCACCGGATTATCAATTGGCGCAGCAGGACAGTACGGCGCAGGCGGCCCATGCGCAATTACAAGCGCGTCAGGTCGCCGATTATATTGCCGGCATGACAGACCGCTATGCGATACGCGAACATCGACGGCTGTTTTTGGTCGATGAAGGTCATCTGTAATTGCTTCGAAACGCCGCACCCGCTTGCGCCAGGCGCTTCAGATACAGCGGCCAAGCAAGCCTGTGGGTATTTGATACCGCCCCGTATTTTCGTACGTCACATGGTGGATGACGCTACGCTCATCCGCTCTACTTTTTCTATAAAGGATCAGTCATGAAATTTTTCTCTCAACCTACACTGAGCCTGGGACTGACGATCTCATTGACCGCGTCCACGGCGTTGGCTTTTTCGCTGGCCGATTTGAGCAATCGGGACGCCAGTGCCGGACTGAAAGCAGCGCTTGAGAAAGGCGCGACCGTCGCGGTCTCCAAACTCGGCGTTGAAAATGGATTTCTGAATAACGACAAAGTAAAAATTGAATTGCCAGGCCTGCTGGAGCAGGCTCGCCCACTCTTGAGAATGACGGGCAAGGGGCAGCAATTGGACGATCTGGTGGTATCGATGAATCACGCGGCAGAGTCTGCTGTGCCGTTGGCCAAGCCATTATTGCTGAATGCGGTGAAATCCATGTCGGTCACGGATGCGAAAAATATTCTGAGTGGCGGCGATACGTCGGTCACTGATTTTTTCAGAGAGAAAACTGCTGCGCCATTGAGTGTGAAATTCCTGCCTATGGTGAAGCAAATTACCGATCGTAACGGTGTCTCGGCGCAATACAACGCGACCATGGGATTGGTTGGCAAAACAGGTCTGGTGCCAGGACAAGCTGCGACGGTTGAAGGTTATGTCACGCAACGTGCGCTGGATGGCTTGTTTTACATGATAGGCGAGGAAGAAAAGGCGATTCGTCGCGATCCGATTGGTACCGGCAGTGCGATTATCGGCAAGGTATTCGGTGCGATGAAGCAATGATGGACTGAATCGGGGCCATATTTGTCGGGCTGATCGGACCATCAAACATTACGCCCGCAAATGACTTCCACCAATAACAAAGGGCGCATTGACTGCGCCCTTGCTCATTTGTCAGTATAGAATTTTCTCAATCAGTTTATTGAGCGGATTCTTGCGTTGACGGGTTCAGAGAACCGCTACCATCACGTCGCTGCGACCGGTAATTCCTCGGGCAGATGCTTAATCGCGTCGTGTTGGTGGTTTTGCATTTTGTCCTTATATTTGATCACTTGACGATCGAGCTTGTCGATCAGTAAATCAATGGCAGCGTAAAGGTCATGCGCAATGCTCTCGGCATGCAGGTCTTTGCCTTTAACGCGCAGATTAATTTCAGCTTTTTGGCGTTTTTCTTTCTCGGTGATTTTGTCGATTGTCAGGATCACACTGATATCGATGACCTGATCGAAGTGGCGTTTGATACGCTCCAGTTTGTTTTGCACGTGTTCGCGAATGGCGGGAGTTACGTCGAGGTGATGCCCACTAATTGTGAAGTTCATACAGCGCTCCTATCAAATGTGTCGTTGGCGGTTCGGACTCCGGGTGATCAACTCACGCTGAATCGATCAGTCAGAACACAACGACGGTTGTGCAAACAAGCAAACAGCTACAGAGATTTGCGCAAATTAACCGGCGGAATTCTTAATGCTTCGCGATATTTTGCGACAGTACGGCGAGCTACAACCATACCTTGTTCCGCGAGCATATCGGCAATCTTGCTGTCAGAGAAAGGACTTTTAGAATCTTCCGCTCCTATGAGTTGTTTGATTAACGCCCGTATCGCCGTTGAGGAAGCCTCTCCACCTGCCTCCGTAGCAACATGGCTACCGAAGAAATACTTTAATTCGAACATCCCATGGGGGGTGAGCATGTATTTCTGAGTGGTTACGCGAGAAATGGTGCTCTCGTGTAAACCTAGTGTATCAGCTATTTCGCGCAACACAAGAGGCCGCATGGCGACTGCGCCATGCGAAAAAAAGTTGCGTTGGCGTTCTACAATTGCCTGGGCGACACGCAAAATTGTATCGAAGCGCTGCCGCATGTTCTTGATCAGCCATTTGGCCTCCTGCAATTGCGAATTGAGCGATCCTTCGCCCTTACTTTGTTTGAGGATGTTGGCGTAAAGTGCGTTGACGCGCAGTCTTGGCATAACGTCATTGTTGAGCATCACCTGCCAGCCATTCTTGGCCCGTCTGACAATCACGTCTGGCACCACGTAGTCCGAGGTGTTGCCGGCGAAGGTAGCGCCTGGATGCGGATTGCATTGCTTGATCACCACCTGCGCTTCGCGCAAATCTTCGTCATCGCAATCCAGCGCTTTCTTGATTTTATTGAAATCGCGCTGGGCAAATAAGGTCAGATAATCTTGCACAATTGTCAGCGCCAGACGGCGGGTGACAAAAGGGATCTTGGGAAAAGCCTTAATTTGCAGTGCCAGACATTCAGAGGCGTCGCGGGCGCCGACTCCGGTCGGATCGAAGCTTTGGACCATCTTCAATGCCGTCAATAGTTCTTCGACTTCGATCTCCAACTGCTCGGGCAGACGCGCGTAAATATCCTCCAGCGTTTCCTCCAGATAGCCATTCTCGTCAAGTGCATCAATGATCAATTCAATGAGCGCACGGTCGCGTTGCTGGTCCACCGCTTCACGCATCTGCTCCAGTAAATGCTCGCGTAGAGTCGATTCGTGTGCTTCCAGTTGGGGCCTTGCATCCTCGTCGTCCGGTGCCTTGGCGCTACGGGCGACGTCGTCAAAACTCCATTCGCTATCACCGCCGCCGTCAACGTTTTCCTGACTGTTTTCGCCGGCTTCCTGAACTTCGCCGCCAGCTTCCGGTTCGGTTGGCGAGCTGCTGACTTCGCTGTCGCCAGTCGGCGCATCCATGGTTGATGCGGTGCCGCTGATGGCACCGTCGGCCAATAACCGGACCGAGTTGTCGAGCGGATCGTCGAGGCGTTCCAGTAGCGGATTATCAGAGAGGATCTGTTCCAGTTCCTGGTGCAGCTCCAGCGTCGATAACTGCAGCAACCGTATGGATTGTTGCAGTTGCGGGGTCAGCGCCAGGTGTTGCGAGGTGCGGAGTTGGAGAGACTGTTTCATCGGTGCCTGGGACTCGGTTACATGCGGAAGTGTTCACCCAGATAGACCCGTCGCACTGATTCATTGGCGATGATGTCGTCCGGACTGCCGCTGGCCAGCACGCTGCCCTGGTTGATGATGTAGGCGCGATCGCAAATGCCGAGCGTTTCGCGCACGTTATGGTCGGTGATCAGGACGCCGATGCCGCGCTCTTTCAGGAAGCGGACGATGCGTTGAATTTCGATCACGGCAATCGGATCGATCCCGGCGAATGGTTCGTCCAGCAGCACGAAACGTGGATTAGTCGCCAGCGCCCGGGCGATTTCGACGCGCCGCCGTTCACCGCCGGACAACGACAATGCCTGACTTTCGCGCAGCTTATCAATTTGCAATTCCTGCAGCAGGGATTCCAGCTTGTCCGAGATTTGTTTTTTGGTGAGGCCGCTGCCATTCGGGCGCTGCAGTTCAAGTACCGCACGGATATTATCTTCCACCGTCAGTTTACGGAATACCGATGCCTCTTGCGGCAAGTAGGACAGACCAAGCACGGCGCGTTGATGAATCGGCAAGCGCGAGATGTCGATGCCATCCAGGTCAATCGCTCCGCCATCCGATGGCACCAGGCCGACGATCATGTAGAACGAGGTCGTTTTGCCGGCGCCGTTGGGGCCGAGCAGGCCGACCACTTCGCCATTTTTTACCTTCAACGACACGTCATGCACGACCTGGCGCGCACCATAACTTTTTTGCAACCCTGTGACGATCAGCGTGCTGGAGCTAGCGGCGGTCATCTCATTTCCCCTTCGGTTGGATGACGGCTTTGATGCGCCCGGATCCTGGCTGGCTGGTGCCGGAAACATCGTTGTTGACCGAGTAGAACTCGGCCCGGCTATCGTACGAGATGAATTCGCCGTTGACGACATCGGTAGGCTTGCTGCCTTGCAGGCGTCGCATCTGGGCCTTTGAAAATAATTTGACGATTTCGGTTTTGTCATCGTATTCGATACGTTCAGCTTCGCCGTCGATCCACAGGTCAGGACCGCCGTCGCGCTTCTGGCGGAAGGTGGCAAGACCGCCTGGCGCCGCATACAGGGTGGCGAACTGGTAGCCGGATGGATCGGTGGTGACGACCACCTTGTTGGCTTTCATTACCAGTGTGCCGCGCGTCAAGACGACATTGCCGGTAAAGATCTTGATCTGCTTGACGTCATCCAGGGTGAACTGATTCGCTTCTACATTCGACGGTTTATCGGCATCGGCTTTCTCGGCGCGCGCACCCGACATCAACATCAGTTGCAATGCAAGTAGCGATAAAAAAAGAACACGTTTCATAAAAAGTCCTGAAAAAAGGATAACGTCACAAGGCATTATCTGGGTATGCGAGCGGCTTGCTTACGGTTGGCGCGGTGCCGCGCGATAGGTGCCGCGGACATTGCTCAGCAGGCGCAATTCTCGCGTCGCGTTGTTGGCATACATGCCGGTACCCGTCATTTTCGATTGGTCGATCGTGATCTCGACCGGCTTGTCGCTTTTCATGATGTCGTCGTCAGGCAACAGCAACAGGTAGTCGGACTGCAAATGGAGCTTCGAGGACTTTGCGGTTGCCGGGCGATCCGCGTTGACATTGCCATACATATTGACTTTGCTATTGTTGTCTTCGATCTTGGCGGTGTCGGAGCGCAAGGTCATTGGCGGGCTTTCTTTGTCCAGGCTGTGGATCACCGGCAGCGTTACGTCAAATGAGTCGTCGCCGGGATTGTGCGTCAGGCGCTGTCCGGAGATGTTGTAGCGCGGCTGGCCATTGACGGCCAGTTGCACATAGTTAAATTTTTCGACGTAATAGTCAGGCGCAACACGCGGCGCGCGCGGCATCATTTGCTCAGTATCTTTACGCATCACTTCCATGATCCAGAAGCTGCCCAGCGTCAGTGCCACGCACAGCGCCAGCAGCAACATGAAACGGAGGCGAAAGGTTGAACGCAGGTTTTTCATACAGCCTTCAGCACCCGGGAATGGCGCTCAAATACGGTGCCAGAGCAGCTTCATACTTGTTTTGAGCACGGAGAATCAAATCGCATACTTCACGCGCTGCGCCATGGCCGCCGCTGGCCTGTGTGACGTAGTGCACGCGCGATCTGACTTCGTGATGGCCGTTAGGAACGCTGACAGCGAAGCCGGCGCGCGCCAGAATCGGCAGGTCAATGATGTCGTCGCCAATAAAGCCGCAGCCATCCGCCGTTAGCTTGAGCTGCGCCAATAACGCCAGGAACGCGGCATGTTTGTCATGCACGCCCTGATGGACATGCGTGATACCGAGATCGCTGGCGCGACGGCTGACAATTGCCGATTGACGGGCGCTGATGATGGCGGTGGCGATGCCTGCCTGTTGCAGCAGTTTGATGCCCAGACCATCGAGCACATTGAAGCGTTTCAGCTGTTCGCCGTCAGCACCAAACAACAGGCCGCCATCAGTCAGAACGCCATCGACGTCAAAAATCATCAGCCGGACTTGCGCTGCGCGGACCAATACTTCCGCACTCGCGCCGACGGTGTTGTCGATGACAGCCATCAAATCACCTTGGCGCGGGTCAGGTCGTGGATATGCAGCGCCCCGACCAGCGTGCCGTCGAGATCCGTCACCAGCAACTGATTGATGCGGAACTTCTCCATTATCTGTACCGCGTCGACCGCCAGCTGATCCGGTCCGACGCTGCGCGGATTGGCATGCATCACATCAGCGATAGACAGCTTGGAAAAATCTTGTACGTGTTCGATCAAACGACGCAGATCGCCATCGGTAAACACGCCGACAGGATGAAATTTGTCGTCCACCACGGCGGTCATGGCGATCCCTTTGCGGGTGATTTCGAGCAATGCAGCCGATAGGGACACATCGGCGGTGACTGCCGGAATCTCGTCGCCGCTGCGCATCACATCGCGCACGTGGGTCAGCAAACGGCGGCCGAGAGCGCCGCCGGGATGGGAGCGGGCGAAATCCTCTTCGCGAAAGCCGCGCGCATCCAGCAAAGCCACCGCCAACGCGTCGCCCAGCGCCAAGGTCGCGGTAGTACTCGCGGTCGGCGCCAGATTCAGCGGGCACGCTTCTTGATCTACCTTGACGTTGAGATGGACCGTTGCCAGTTGCGCCAGTCCGGAGTCATCGTTGCCGGTCATCGCGATCAGGGTTGCGCCCATGCGTTTGACGATAGGCACTATCGCCATCAGCTCAGCGGTTTCGCCGGAGTTGGAAATGGCGATAAAAGCATCATTTTCCGTCACCATGCCAAGATCGCCATGGGCGGCTTCGGCTGGATGGATGAACAGGGCGGGGGTCCCGGTTGAGGCCAGTGTCGCCGCAATTTTGCGGGCGATGTGACCGGATTTTCCGATTCCGGAAACGACCACGCGGCCGCTGCAGTTCAGCAACAGCGCAACCGCTTGCGCAAATGGCGCATCGGCATTGTCGGAAATCCGGTGTTTCAGGGCGAGGATGGCGTCGGCTTCGATTTGCAGCGTTTGGCGTGCAAGTTCCAGCGCGCGGGTGGCGTTAAAAGATTTTGGCAAGATTTTGGCATCGGTTACACTCATCTCGAAAGTATAAACGAATTCCCAAAGCAAAAAACTTGCCAGTGTCATTCTGCTGCAATTAATCTGAGGGCGGCCTTCCAACTTAGGATGCTGTGTTGCAAAATCTCTATTTATTATGAATTAACTACGAACTGAACAAGCATGCTTTCCGGATTAGAACTTACCATTTTGTTACTTGGCTCCGCCGTGCTCGGTGTCGTGGCTTTTCGCATGTTGCACTTGCCGCCGATGTTGGGTTATCTGGCGGTCGGCATTCTGATTGGTCCCCACGCACTCGGTTTTGCCGAAGACAACGCGACGACGCACGCGCTGGCTGAATTCGGCGTGGTGTTTTTGATGTTTTCGATTGGTCTGGAATTTTCGCTGTCCAAACTGTCGGCGATGCGCCGCATCGTGTTTGGGCTGGGCATGGCGCAGGTGCTGCTGACGATAGGCGCCACCATGTTGTTCGGCTGGGTCGCCGCCTACCTCCTGCCGCAATTGACGAATATCAGCTGGCAAGCGGCGTTTGCACTGGGTGCCGCGCTGACCATGTCGTCCACCGCGATCGTCTCGAAACTCCTGACGGAGCGGCTGGAACTGGAGACCGAACATGGTCGCCGCATCATGGGTGTGCTGCTATTCCAGGACCTGGCGCTGGTGCCGTTGCTGATCATCGTCCCGGCGCTGGCAAAAGATTCCGGCAATCTGGCGGCAACGCTGGGCTGGGCCAGCGCCAAAGCGGCCATGGTCCTGGTGCTGCTGTTATTCATCGGCCAGAAATTGATCCGCGGCTGGTTCCAGATTGTGGTCAGGCGCCGCTCGCAAGAATTGTTCATGCTCAATCTGCTGCTGATCACGCTCGGTGCGGCCTGGATTACGCAGCGTGCCGGGTTGTCGCTGGCGCTTGGTGCTTTTATTGCGGGCATGCTGATTTCGGAAACCGAATACAAACATCAGGTGGAAGAGGATATCAAGTCATTCCGCGATGTCTTGCTCGGCTTGTTTTTCATTACCATCGGCATGCTGTTGAACGTGCGCCTGGTCATCGAAAACTGGTGGCTGGTATTGCTGCTGCTGAGCGGACCCGTATTGCTCAAATTTGGCCTGATTGCGGCGTTGGCGAAAGTCTTCGGCTCTTCTACCGGCGTCGCATTACGGACCGGGTTGGCGCTGGCGCAAGCGGGTGAATTCGGTTTTGTGCTGTTGAGCCAGGCTGGCGGCTTGCATCTGATGGACCCGTTGCTGATCCAGTTGATTCTGGCATCGATGGTACTGTCGATGCTGGCAGCGCCGTTCATTTTGAACAAGTCGGATGCCATTGTGATGAAGCTGTCTGCCAATGAATGGATGATGCAATCGCTGGCGTTGACCCAATTGGCGACGCGCACCATGGCGACCCAGAAGCACGTCATCATCGCCGGTTTTGGCCGCAGCGGCCAGAGTTTGGCCACGCTGCTGGAAGAGGAGGGGATCGGTTATCACGCGCTGGACCTCGATCCCGACCGTGTGATTGAAGCGCGCGCAGCCGGCGCGCATGTGTCATACGGCGACGCCTCACGCCGCGAGAGTCTGGTGGCGGCCGGTTTGCACCGGGCGGCGGCGCTGGTCATCACGTATGCCAGCACGCCATCGGCGTTGCGGGTGTTGCACCATGTGCATGAGCTGGCGCCGACGCTGCCGGTGATTGTGCGTAGTTACGATGATACCGATCTGGATAAATTGCGCGCTGCCGGTGCGGCCGAGGTGGTGCCCGAGGCACTGGAAGGCAGCCTGATGCTGGCGTCGCATGCGCTGGTGATGCTCGGGGTACCGTTGCGGCGCGTAGTACATCGGGTACAAGCCTCGCGTGACGAACGTTACGCTTCCTTGCGCGGCTATTTTCATGGCGCCGGAGACGCCACTGACTCCGAAGATCATTTGCAGGACCGACTGCATTCCGTCACTTTGCCGGAGGGCGCAAAAGCCATCGGCAAGTCGCTGGCGACGCTTGATCTGGCCAAGCTTGGAGCAGAAGTCAGCAGCGTCAGACGCGGCAAGAAGCGCATCGATATCGGCCCGGAGACGGTGTTGCAAAGCGGCGACATTGTTGTTTTACGCGGCGTTGCCGAGGGTATTTCGAAAGCGGAAGAGCGCTTGTTTACGGGGTGACAATGGGTCATGCCGACACCGACCGCAGTCGGCGCTGCTACGCGTTCAAGCCCTGACCTGATAGGCTGCACGCGTCAGGAATAGCGTGCCGGCGGCAGCGCCGGTACCGCCACAGGCGATGGCGATAGACCGCCGTTTTTATGGCGCGGCTGAGTTGTCGAGCAAGATGTCTTCAGCCGCCGCCGAGCGGCTGCCGGCGAGCGGCGGATTGCTGACGCCATGATAGGCAAACACCACCGATTCCTTGACCCTGAGGCTATTGTTTCTGCCTGCCGCGTGGAACAGGCCGCTGTGAAAGAAGACGACGTCACCCGGATTCAAGTGCAGGGAAATGCCCTGCGCAAACAAGGCTTGATTCTCTGCTACGTCCGGGCGCAGAAAGTCCAGTCCATCCATTTGTGCGGGTGCTATGTCGAAGCGATGCGAGCCTGGAATAAAACGCAGGCCGCCATTGTTCTCGGTTTCGCTATCCAGCGCCAGCCATACCGAAATCAGTTCATTGCGGGGAAACGACCAGTAGCGGATATCGCGATGCCAGCCGGTGGCGGTGCCGAAGTCCGGATGCTTGGTCATCACGCAATTGTGATGGGCCAGGGTCAGGCAGACTTGCTCGCCGAGCAGTTGCGTCAGCATCGCGACCAGGTGCGGATCGACGGCCCACTGGCGGTACGATTCATGGCGTTGATAGGCATCCCGCAAGCGGCGTGCAGTGCGGCCGCCAACGCTTTCGAGCGAACTGGGCGCGCCAGCGTAGCCGACCTCGGATTCGTATTCCAGCGGCGCCACCGCAGCGTGCAAATGTTGATTGGTAACTGCTACCATCTGTGCGCAGTCTGCGGCCGATACAAGGCCCGGCAATACCAGATAACCGTCTGTTTCAAATGCCGCGATCTGCGTTGCAGAAAGTGGGTTCTTGCTGTTCATCACGACGTCCCTATGGTTGGAAGACCTGCGCAATACGCTAAAAAGCAGGATGGATGCGCGCTGCACCTGTCCGCCCTGCTTATTATCCTCTTGCGCGGTCTATTTATATTTTCTCTAACAATGGTGCCAGATATTTTCCGGTAACGCTGTTCGGATTCTTCGCCACATCTTCCGGCGTCCCGGTCGCAATAATCAGGCCGCCTCCAGCGCCACCTTCCGGACCCAGGTCAACCAGCCAGTCGGCGGTCTTGATGACGTCCAGATTGTGTTCGATGATGACCACGGTGTTACCCTGATCGCGCAGGCGATGGATCACCTTCAGCAACAGATCGATATCGTGGAAGTGCAGGCCGGTGGTCGGCTCATCCAGAATGTACAGCGTGCGACCGGTATCGCGCTTGGACAATTCCAGCGACAGCTTGACGCGTTGCGCTTCGCCGCCGGACAGCGTAGTAGCACTTTGGCCGAGGCGGATATAACCCAGGCCGACATCCAGCAGCGTCTGCAATTTGCGGGCGATAACCGGCACCGGCTTGAAGAATTCATGCGCTTCTTCGACCGTCATTCCCAGCACCTGGGTGATGTTCATGCCCTTGTATTGAACTTCCAGGGTTTCGCGGTTATAGCGTTTGCCGTGACAGACATCGCACGGCACATAGACGTCCGGCAAGAAATGCATTTCGACCTTGATCACGCCGTCGCCCTGGCAGGCTTCGCAGCGGCCGCCTTTGACGTTGAACGAAAACCGTCCGGCACTGTAGCCGCGTTCTTTCGCCATCGGCACGCCGGAAAACAAATCGCGGATCGGCGTGAACAAGCCGGTGTACGTCGCCGGATTTGAACGTGGAGTACGACCGATCGGTGCCTGGTCAACCGAAATCACCTTGTCGAAATGTTCCAGTCCGCTGATCGATTCATGCGCTGCCGGTTCGGCTTGGGAGCCGTACAAATGGCGCGCCGCCGCGTGATACAGCGTGTCGTTGACCAGCGTCGATTTGCCCGAGCCGGAGACGCCGGTGACGCAGGTCAGCAAACCGACCGGCAATGTCATCGTGACGTGTTTCAGGTTGTTGCCGCTGGCGCCGGCGATGATGAATTGCTTGTCCTGATTGGCTGCGGTGCGCTTTTTTGGCACGGCAATCTTGAGTGAGCCATTCAGATATTTGGCGGTCAGTGATTTTTTGCTTTTGAGGATTTCCGAAAGAGGTCCCTGGGCAATGATTTCACCACCGTGAACGCCGGCGCCGAGGCCCATGTCGACCACATAATCGGCCGTGCGGATGGCATCTTCATCGTGTTCAACCACCAGCACGCTGTTGCCGATATCGCGCAGATGACGCAGCGTTTCGATCAGTCTGTCGTTGTCGCGCTGATGCAAACCGATGGACGGCTCATCGAGGACATACATGACGCCGGTCAGGCCCGAGCCGATCTGCGATGCCAGGCGGATACGCTGCGCCTCGCCGCCGGACAACGTGTCGGCACTGCGCTCCAGCGATAAATAATCGAGACCGACGTTGTTGAGAAAGGTCAGGCGCGAGATGATTTCCTTGATGATGCGGTCGGCGATTTCTTTCTTGGCGCCGGTCAGTTTCAGCTTCTCAAAGAAGTGCAGGGTCTCGCGCAATGGCGTTGCCGCGATTTCGTAAATGGCCCGTTCCTGTTTGCCGTTGCCGACCTTGACGAAGCGTGCCTCGATGCGCAGACGGGCGCCATGGCAGGATGGGCATTCCTTCTCGTTGATGAACTTGGCCAGCTCTTCCTTGACCGCCATCGAATCGGTTTCGCGGTAACGCCGTTGCAGATTGTTGACCACGCCTTCGAAGGTATGTTCTTTGACCACCGCCTTGCCGCGCTCGTTGATATACGTGAACGGAATGGTTTCGCGGCCGGAGCCGTACAGCACTACCTGCTGGGCTTTTTCCGGCAGCTTTTCAAACGGCATGTCGAGATCGAACGCGTAATGCGCGGCCAGATTCGACAGCATCTGGAAGTAAAACTGGTTGCGCCGGTCCCAGCCCTTGACCGCGCCGCTGGCCAAGGACAGATTCGGGAATGCAACGATGCGCCTGGGATCGAAAAATTCGATATGGCCAAGACCGTCGCATTCCGGACAAGCCCCCATCGGATTGTTGAACGAGAACAGGCGCGGTTCCAGTTCTTGCAGGGAATAACCGCAAATCGGGCAGGCGAATTTGTTCGAGAACAGATGTTCGGTGCCGCCGTCCATTTCCAGCGCAATGGCGCGGCCCTCGGCCAGCCGCAGTGCCGTTTCAAAACTTTCTGCCAGCCGCTGTTTGATATCTTCCTTGACCTTGATGCGATCGATGACGACGTCGATGGTGTGCTTTTCGGTTTTCTTCAGTTTGGGCAAATCATCGACTTCATAGATCCTGGCGCTGCCGGTGCCGCTTTGAATGCGGAAACGGACAAAACCTTGCGCCTGCATATGCTCAAACAGATCGACGTGCTCGCCCTTGCGATTGGCAACTACCGGCCCCAGGATCATCAGTTTGGTGTCTTCCGGCATCGCCAGCACCGCATCCACCATTTGCGACACCGATTGCGCTGCCAATGGTTTCTCCGGGTGATCCGGGCAATACGGGGTGCCGACGCGGGCGTACAGCAGGCGCAGATAGTCGTGAATTTCAGTGACTGTGCCGACCGTTGAGCGCGGGTTGTGCGAAGTGGCTTTTTGTTCGATGGAAATCGCCGGCGACAGACCCTCGATCAAATCGACATCCGGCTTCTCCATCAATTGCAGGAACTGCCGGGCATACGACGACAGCGATTCGACGTAGCGCCGCTGGCCTTCCGCATACAGCGTGTCGAAAGCCAGCGACGACTTGCCGGAGCCGGAGAGTCCGGTGATGACGATCAGTTTGTTGCGGGGTAAATCCAGATTGATGTTTTTGAGGTTGTGCGTACGCGCACCCCGGATGCGAATTTCTTCCATGAACAGCTTTCTGCGTAAATTTTTGCCGCGGTGGTTTGTGTTGGAATTGCAGCTTACTTGTTCGTCGTTACCGCTCAGTTGGTGTTGTTCAACTACCAAGCATCAGGCCAAAATGGATCAACCTGATACTATAACGGGTTTCGAACCTCGTAGTAATACGCGCTCCAACACCAAGTCCAATCAGTTTGACTACCGATCCTTGATCGCAAGGCATGACACTACTTCCAACATGAACAGCTCGCTATCTTCTACCGCTATTGCATCCGGCGCCGACATCGGTAATCGCATGAACCGCGCCGAAATCCGCTCGAGCGCCTCGCTTGCCTCGATTTTCGCCTTACGTATGTTGGGTTTGTTTTTGATTTTGCCGGTGTTTTCGGTGCATGCTAAAACGCTCCCCGGCGGCCAAAGCGCGACGCTGGTCGGTCTTGCCATGGGGATTTACGGGCTTGCGCAATCGTTCGGCCAAATCCCGTTTGGCGCAGCCTCCGACAAATACGGCCGCAAGAAAGTCATCATCATCGGCTTGCTCCTGTTTGCGCTGGGGTCGTTCATTGCCGCCGGTGCGACCGATATTTATTGGGTCATCATCGGTCGCGCAGTGCAGGGCGCCGGCGCGATTTCCGCCGCGGTGACCGCCTTCATCGCCGATGCGACCCGCGAAGAACACCGTACCAAGGCGATGGCGATGGTCGGCGGTTCGATCGGCCTGACCTTCGCCTTGTCGATGGTGGCCTCGCCATTGTTATATCAATGGATCGGCATGGGCGGGATTTTCGCCATCACCGGCGTGTTGTCGTTGGCGGCGATTGCCATGATTATCTTCGTGGTGCCGGACGCACCGATGGTGCAAGCCAAGCGCGTCGCCTGGTCGGAAATCCTGCGTAACGGCGGATTGATGCGCCTGAATGTTGGCGTGTTCTCGCTACATCTGACGCAAATGGCGATGTTCGTGGTGATGCCGTCAGCGCTGGTGCAATACGCCAACTTGCCGGTCACCGAACACTGGAAAATTTATTTGCCGGTGGTGCTGATCTCGTTCGTGTTGATGTTGCCGCCGGTCTTCATCGGCGAAAAACAAGGCAGGATGAAACAGGTATTCATCGCTGCGATCTCCATGTTGCTGGCGGTCCAGATCGGCATGTGGCTGGCCTTCTCGCAAACGGCAGTGCACTGGCCGTTGCTGGCGGGTTTGTTGCTGGCGTTTTTTATTGCCTTCAACGTGCTCGAAGCCAGTCTGCCATCGCTGGTATCGCGCATCGCACCGCCCGCAGCCAAAGGGGCCGCACTCGGTGTTTACAACACGTTGCAGGCGCTTGGCTTGTTTTGCGGCGGCGCCTTAGGGGGCCTCCTTAAACAACACGCTGGAGCGTCGTCAGTATTCGTACTGGGCGGTGTCTCGACTCTGGCTTGGCTTATAATCGCCTCCGGCATGCAGAATTTACCGCGTCGCGGTCAGCCAGCCGCCGCGGTTACACATTAAATACAGTTAATCAAGATTTAGGAGAAATACATGGCATCGGTCAATAAAGTCATCATCGTCGGCAACCTGGGCCGCGATCCGGAAACCCGCTACATGCCGAACGGCGAAGCGGTTACCAACATCGCCGTTGCGACGACCGAAAGCTGGAAAGACAAGAATAGTGGTGAAAAGAAAGAGTTGACCGAATGGCATCGGATTACTTTCTATCGCAAACTGGCTGAAATCGCCGGCCAATACCTGAAAAAAGGTTCGCAAATCTACGTCGAAGGCCGTCTGCAGACCCGCAAATGGCAAGATAAGGAAGGCGTAGAGCGCTACACCACCGAAATCATCGCCGACACCATGCAAATGCTGGGCGGTCGTCAAGGCCAAGGTGGCGGGGCCTCGATGGACGACGGCGGTTACGACAGCGCCCCGGCGCCGCGTCAAAACGCCGGCGGCTCTTCGTACAACGCACCACCATCCGGCAACGCGCCAGCGCGCCCGGCACAAGCACCGGCCTCACGTCCGGCGCCGAACTTTTCGGATATGGATGACGATATTCCGTTTTGACCGGATAAAAGAAATTCTGTTAAGTTATGATCAGAATGTTTTGATATAAGTCACTGATTTAATACGGAAAATCAAAGTAAATTAACCTCTTATTCCTGTAAAGGTTTAAGAGGTTTTTTTGTCTTTAGAAAATGTGGCGTTGGGGTTTCGTATATAGAACATTTTGACAAGATAGGGTAATCCCCACCTCGTTATACACAAGTCTGCTGAGCGACATTTCTGCGTAGCGCACGCATTGTCTTGACCGCCACGTGAACATCCTTCAAACCCAGCCAGATTGTCTTGACGCCGGGCTCGCCGTCACCTTTGCGGGCAAGGAAGCCACCCAGGCATGCGATCTGGCGCACGACGTCATTCAGCCGCGGCTTCTCCGGCGGTACCTTGTTGCGCAGCAGGTAAGCCGCCTGGATCTCGTCCGGATCGAAGAACAATTTCGCATCCAGGTCAGGGCACGTTCGCCCCAGCCGCATCAGATGGGCGATTCGCCATGCCACCACCAGATACAGCGCGAGCGCGCGCTCGATGCGTTCGATCGCGCCAAGCTGGAGTGCCTCGACACGGCACGCATTCTTCAGCACATCGAACAGGATTTCAATTTCCCATCTGCAGCGATACCAATTGATGAGTTCAACAACAGCTTCGACCGTTTCTGCATCGCGGTTAGTGAGCAAACGCCATTCGATCGGTTTGACGTCGGCCGGCGCGTCGATCTCGCGCGCAATGATGCAGGTAGCGCTGACCGTCTTGCCTTTTCCGGCCGGCAGTTCGACGCGACGTGCCCACAGTTGCTGACGGACCGTACGTGCCTTCACGCCGTGCCGCGCCGACATCGCAAACTCGATTTGTCCCAGCGCTTCCCCGATGCAGGTGTGTGCCCACAAGGTGTCCCCGTCCGGCAGGCAGCGGTTGTGCTTGGCGCGTACCAGCCAATCGGCCGGCGTCCCCAATTGCAGCGCACGTGCCATCAAAGGCATCATGTCCGCTTCGCGGTCGGCCACGTACACCAAGCGGGTGGCGGGCAATTGCGGCGCCAGTTCGGCCAGCCGTTCGTAACCCTCGACCCAGCGCAGGCTTTCCTTCGGTCCGCCGCGCTTTCCAGAAGCATCTTTTTTTTCACGCGCCCACATCCAGGCGTCGAGAATGCCCAGCGGCTCGCGCTCGGTCGTGACGGCATAGGTCGGGTGCAGGTACATGCCGCGCTGCGCCTCATAGCTCAGCGGGCCAAGGCCACGGGCCGACTGGCCATTGAAGTCAAGTTCGGTACTATCCTGAAGGCACAACACCACCGGCTGCGCTCTCATCCGCTCCTGCGTCTGCTGCCAGTGCGGCTCCAGAATCTCGCGCCAGTCAACGGCTGCATTGTCAAAAAAGCGATATGCCCCCATCGTCTCGCCCCAGCCATTGCAGGCTTTGGGCACGCTCGCCGTCGGCTCGGCTGCCAGTCGCTCCATCAATATCCTCGCTCGCTTGTTCAGGCGCGCATCGCCCAGGTCGAGTTGTTCAAATTCTGTCTCTGTCCAGGGTGTCGGTGCGATAGCCAATTCGTTCACTCAAAAGACGAGAGTAAACCTGAAACGGCGCCAGTTTACAAGGGCTGCGGCAAGTCATTGAAAGTTAACGAGATTTTTGTGTCTGGTCAGAGAAGTGTCAGACTTGTGTATAACGAGGTGGGTAATCCCCCGCCAAAGGATCGTGTCGTATATCATTGTCATCTAAGAATTTCCTATTTTGAATTGTCCAAGGGTTCTCTATAGAGTTTTGAACGGCGGCTATTTAGTTTTTCGTACAAATCATCGGAATTCCTAGGGCGCTTCCTCTAAAATAGGGCTAACAACCTTGTTAGATTTCAACCAAAAACCATCGAGCGCCTCGTCTGGGCATCGTAGAAATGCCATTACCTCAGGATGAAGTATCAGTGCAAAACTTATTGCGCTAGATCCTACTAAGATACATACGACCCCACGAACTCCATAGTAATGATATAGGGGCACCAAGGCCCAGCACCATAGAGCGATGCTAGCGGTATTAATAAATTGCCCTGAAGCTGTTAAGCGAGCCCGCTGTTGAGTATGAAAACTTAGAATCATTCGAAACCCGATTCTTTGAAAATAAATTTCAGTGCAGCTTCCGATTAAAAACGAAGCAAGAGGAATTTGTATTTTCCCCGGAAAAAAAACCAGGGAAATGATTCCAACACAGCTCAATAAAATACTAACTGGGGTCACAAACCTTCCAGCAGGAAAGCGACTTGATAATAATGCGGTACCTGTGAGTAAACCACCTACAAAAGAGGCTGAAGTAGATATACCCAAGAGAGTACTAGGATACCCTCCCATGACGATTACTTGGGGTAGCAAGATAGCAATAAAGGATGAGACTACGGCTAGATAAAAAAAACCAAGGGCAGTAACAATTCGTTGTCCGACTGTTGATAATCTCAAATGGAAACCAAAACTTATGTCCGACAGCCATCCATGAATGCCTCTCCCTTTCGAACTAGAAGTTGTCGGCATCTGAGAGAATCCATTGCGAGCGCGCAAGTAAAAGATAAAAGCCACACAAAAAAAGAACAGCTGGAAAAAATACGCGTATTTATACCCAAAGGTCGCGCAAAGCAGACCCGCTAAGATAGGTCCCAGACATCTTCCAACATTATCAGTAAGCCGTTGAAAAGCCATCACGCCCTTTGGATCGTAACTACCTTTCGCATCTACAAAAATGGCCATACGTATTGGACCTACTATGGACATGGTACAAGCATTGACAAAAGCAAGACCGACGATCAAAGGCTTGCCATATCCAAAACCAAACAAACCGCACGCCCAAGTTCCGTAATAGACCCAGCCAAAAAACAAGGCGATGCCATACACATTAATTCGACTATATCTGTCTCCTAAAGGAGATAAAATCGGCCCTAGTAAAAGACTGAATAGAAGGTAACTGGACGTCATCAAACTTAAATCTATTACCCCTCCTTGCGTTGCGGCCCACCAGCCCATAGTGGTAACGCCCATATTACCAGCGACCAGCGTGCCGGATTGACTTGCACTAAGCCATTTCACGCTTCGATATGATTGGTTTTCATCTAGGGAGGGAGCAATCATTTTTTATACCCTAATAGAAACTGAAGATCGTCGATGGCGTTTCGTGAAGCAGAATAAAACTCGTAACAGCGCTCTAACGTAATGGGAAGACTGAAGCAAAAAAAATCACGATCTCTTAGCAGGGTCAATTGATATTGACGTGCAATTTTTTTTGCTTCAAATCTATCCCTTTGTGCTTGAGGCCATTCTGAATTTCCTTGCATCGCCTCCTGCCATTTTTGATATTTTGTCAGTAAATTAAGCAACCGAAATTTTTCAATCTCTAAACCGTCATATTTAATCCCAAAAAAAAGCGATACTGAATCACAAACGCGAATTAGATCTGAAAAATTGCGGATTTGATTTGACGAATAGGCATATTGAAAACTTACATCGATCTTGAATATTTGATGCGCCAATTTGGAGGTAAGTGCCGTGGGACTTACTGAAAATTCTCTGGGCAAATAGTTATTTTTTTGCACCAAGACGATTAAATCCATATCTGATCTCTGTGGAATAAAATTATTTCTAGGAAGGCTTCCACATATCAATATATCGACAATCGGCATCTTGACTAAGTCTGCCAATAAAGGAGTCAATTCAACCATCAATTCAAAAAACTCCTTATCGATAACATCAAGAGTTGCTAGATTCCTTATCCAGATTTTACTGAGCATTAAAGAATCCGAATCTCGTCCGCGTAAACAAGATCTTGAAGAAGACTTTTCATGCCAAAAGTCTCCAATAAATCTTGAGTCGCCCGCTTTGAGCCACTGCAGCTTTCAATGATTTCAAGAAGGCGGCGCTTTTCCGCAGCCATTCTCCCGCTAGAAACGCATTGCGCTGATACGATGCTTTGATCTCTAAACTTTATTACAGAATCAAAGTAAGAAGAGATAGACGAAGAGGAGGGATAAGTCTTCGACATTGAAAAATTGAAGCTATTGAGCCAATGCTCAGGAAGGATATTTTCTGAAGGTTTCCCAATTCGAATTGTCAGGTGTACGGAGACGCCCGACTCCGTAATAGGGCAATGAAAGGTTCCTTTTCTCATATATAGAATGTCGCCCGGCCCTGCGAGCAGTAGAGAAGGATTATTTCCATGAGGTCCACTGGTGATATTCCATTTTTTCTGACCGACAAGCTGATACAAATATACATCATGAGCATCCTCATGCAGCTTTACTCCTATTGCATTTTTAGCCGAAATATAGCAATTTGCTTTTAAGTCGAAAGACATTCCTGCTTCAGGTATTTTCCCTTCTGCGCATCCCAAACTACGTTTTATTGAAGGTATTTTTTCATGGACATTGTTAATGACAATGGTGGCCCCGTTGGAAAAATACTCCCCAATAGAAAATTTGGAGTAGTTTATTTTATTACCGTTTAAACAGGTATAAGTTCGAGGATCTTGATACGAACCATTGTGATAAATAAGAATTCTCTCTGGCTCTGCTTTGTCTTCGATGATTTTCTCAATCGACGTTAATATGTCGGTCGAAAAATAGGTAGCCTGCTTCATAAAAGAAAAATACATAAGATAGTCTCTATACTAAAACTGATTCCCTCAAAAACCTCATTTTTAAATATGCAGAATAGAATCCTGTGATCAGCAGGATTCTCGCTCTTAGTTAGCCGTTGGGGTTGTTATCGCAGCAACCTGCCATTACGATATTGCTACCATATTCACCACTAACCGCATCGAAACCTGCGACCGCCTCCTCTCCTTCACGAGTCTTGTTTTGACTAGTTAGTGTTACGAGGTTTTGCAGTTGCTTCATCGCTTCAATATTCATAGTTTTCTCCAAAAAATCCTGCAACGACCAATTCGTCACAGGGTCCTAACGCATCCAGCAGATGCACCAAGATTCCGATAATAAAAACAAAAACTCAAAGGACGAGAACTCCTCTATGGTTATTCGTAGGAGGCATTCCCCAAAAATTAAAGCTAGAAAAGCGGTCGAAAAAGGTCGGACGACAGAACGGACTCACGCCCGTCAAGAGTGGCGTCAACTGAACCAGTTGAAAAGCTAGTCATATTTTGTTATAGGATTCAGATCAGTCAATGACTTCGGCGAAATTATGATTGTAAAAATGCTCTTCTAGCAGGCTGTTGAAAAATTAGAATGCATCCCACAAAACAACAAAAAATAACGTAATTATTTCCGATTCTGATGAAAAGCTAAGCAAAAGCAGCAGCTTATCGCTTAATTTTTCAGCAAATTGCTAAAATTTCTCCTCACCAGAAATTACTTTTTCAACAGCCTGTTAGGGATAGGCAAATCGACATCGGCCTTCATCGTTTAACCAGCATGCTTTCAATGTTTATCAGAATGCAGCAAGTGACTTAAATTGCATATCGGATATATCTGAGATTACATTCAATGTTTTTCTGAAAAAATAGTAATGGAATATCTGCTTTACCGCGTCAAGTTATACATAATTCATTTCTATGCTATTCAACCACGAGGCAAAGTCGATTTTCCGGCCCAGGCGGTCAATAAATTGGACTTTTCTGCATAATTTTTTTAAGCAAAAATGACGAATACAGGCTTCTACTTGTCCAGTCCCGTTTGATCGTAGACGCGTTTAACAAATAGTTCTGGCTTCTTCCGTTGCCACTCCTTGAGCGCCTGAATTGGTGTTCGACCGTCGATCGCGCCAGAACGCTTGTTGCGAGCCCTGTTACGTCAGCATCAGGCCTGCGACGTGATCGAGAAGTTGCTTGCAAAAATGTGAGATAAAGGCAAATTTGCAGCGTTTACTGCACTTGAGTGTGCTCATGAAGCCGAGCGGAACGCCGAGGAACCGCATGGCGGTATTGCAGAGTGGCAAGGGCACTGGCTGTAGCGACTCGCGTTTCAAACCGGTCGTGCTCGCATTGGCCGCCGTTTCCGGCGCAAATTAACTGCAAGTAACGAAACATGCGGACGCAACATCGCATGATCCGCAAATCGGCTTGACATCGGCAAACTGCTAGCGTAAAACGCTAGTCATACATTCATATATATGACTGGAGGATTGCATGAATTACACCATGTCCCACGATCAGCGCCTCCCGCTGTACCAACGCCTGCGCGACGAGCTTGCTGCCCGCATCGCCGATCAGCACTGGCGCCCGGGCGAAGCGATTCCTACCGAGGCTGAACTGGTAAAGCAGTTCGCGGCGTCCATTGGCACCGTCCGCAAGGCCATCGACATGCTGGTGGCTGAAGGGATGCTGGAGCGCTTTCAAGGCAAAGGCACATTCGTGCGGCGTGCCCGTTTCGATTCTTCGCTGTTCCGCTTTTTCCGCTTCCAGAACGAGGCGGGCGAGCGGCGTATTCCGGAAGGCCGCATCCTGCGGCGCGAAGTCATGCCGGCTCCTACTGCGGTTGCGGCGGCCTTGCGGCAGCCGGCCGGTGCCGAGGTTATTCACCTCTCGCGCCTGCGCTTACTTGACCAGAAGCCGCTGCTGGCCGAGTCGATCTGGCTGCCCAAGGACAAGTTTGCCGCCTTGCTGGAGATCGACACTTCAGAGTTCGGCGATCTGCTGTACCCACTGTACGAAGAGCGCTGCGGCCAGGTAGTCGCTTCGGCCGAAGAAACGCTCATCGCCGAGGCGGTCAGCGACTTGCACGCACGCCTGCTGCAACTGCAGCCCGGCGCGCCGGTCATCGTGGTGGAACGTCTGGCGCTGGGCTACGACCGCCAGCCGCTCGAGTGGCGCCGTTCGCGCGGGCCGGCCGACCGTTTCCGCTATCACGTAGAAATCCGCTGAGCAGGGCCAGCGCTGTAGCGCATTGAATCATTAACAAGGCGGGCGTCAACGCAACGCCCGCCGACCGACATGGAGACAAGCAATGTTTCATTGGTACCGGGAAATCACTTCCACTGAACGCAAGACATTCTGGGGCTGCTTTGGCGGCTGGGCGCTTGATGCGCTTGACGTGCAAATGTTCAGCCTCGCGATTCCGGCACTGATCGCCGCCTTCAGCCTCAACAAGGCCGAAGCGGGGCTGATCAGCGGCGTCACGCTGGTGGCATCGGCCCTGGGCGGCTGGATCATGGGCGCGGCGTCCGACCGCATCGGCCGGGTGCGTGCGCTGCAACTGACCATCGTCTGGTTCTCGCTGTTCACGCTGTTGTCGGCATTTGCCCAGAGCTTCAATCAATTGCTGGTGCTCAAGGCGCTGCAGGGTTTCGGCTTCGGCGGCGAATGGGCTGCCGGCGCGGTGCTGATGGCCGAGATGATCCGCCCGGAACACCGTGGCAAGGCGATGGGCATGGTGCAAAGCGCCTGGGCTGTGGGCTGGGGCGGGTCGGTCCTGTTGTATTCAACCTTGTTCCTGCTGCTCTCGCCCGATATGGCGTGGCGGGTGATGTTCGGCATCGGCATTCTGCCGGCCTTCCTGATCGTCTACATCCGGCGCAATATTCCCGAACCGGCAACCTTCGTGAAGGCGAAGAAGCAGGCCAAGTTCAACCATACCGAGCTGTTCGCCATCTTCAAGCCTGAATTGCTGCGCATGACGCTGATCGGTGCGTTGATCGGCGTGGGCGCACACGGCGGCTACTATGCATTGATGACCTGGCTGCCGACCTTCCTCAAGACCGAACGCCACCTGTCGGTGCTCGGCACCAGCGGCTATCTGGCGGTGATCATCGTCGCCTTCTGGTGCGGCTGCATGGTCAGCGCCTATCTGCTGGACCGCATCGGCCGCCGTCTCAACCTGATCCTGTTCTCGGCCTGCTGCGTGGTCACCGTGCTCGCCTACGTGTTCTTGCCGCTCGGGAATACCGCCATGCTGTTCCTCGGCTTTCCGCTCGGCTTCTTTGCTGCCGGCATTCCAGCCAGCCTGGGCGCCTTGTTCAACGAACTCTACCCGAGCGGCGTGCGCGGCACCGGGGTGGGCTTTTGCTACAACTTCGGCCGTATCGTGTCGGCCGGCTTTCCGGTACTGGTCGGCCATATGAGCAGCAAGATGTCGCTCGGGACAGCCATTGGCATCGACGCGGCGCTGGCTTACTCGCTGGTGGTGCTGGCGGTGCTGGCCTTGCCGGAAACGCGCGGCAAACAGTTAAACGGCGACCTGCCTGTCAAGGAAAGCCAGCCCGAGGCTGCGCTCAAGGTGCGCGCCTGATAAGGAGGGGAAGTTGATCGCTGTGGATACCCATGCCCATATTTTCAAGCGCGGACTGAAACTCGCCAATGCGCGCCGCTATGCCCCCGACTACGAAGCGCCGCTGGAAGATTATCTGGCCATGCTCGAGCGGCACGACATCGCGCGCGGCGTGCTGGTGCAGCCGAGTTTTCTCGGTACCGATAACAGCTTCATGCTGGCTGGTCTGCGCCAGGCGCCCGCTCGTCTGCGCGGTATCGCCGTGGTCGATCCGGCTATCTCTGCGGCCGAGCTGGACGCTCTTGACGCCGCCGGGGTGGTGGGCGTGCGCCTGAACCTGGTCGGCACGGCACTGCCGGATTTTTCCGCCGCCCGCTGGCCGGATTTTCTCGAGCAGATGGCGCGGCTGGGCTGGCAAGTCGAGGTGCAGCGCGAAGCGCGCGACCTGCCGCTGATCCTGCCGCCGTTGCTGCGGTCCGGCGTCAACGTAGTGGTCGACCACTTCGGCCGACCCGACCCGAAATTGGGCGTGAACGATCCCGGCTTTCGCTATCTGCTCGATGCCGCCGCCAGCCGGCGCGTGTGGGTCAAACTGTCGGCCGCCTATCGGAACGGGGCCAACGGCGCCGGCGAGCGGATCGCGCTGGCGGCGATTCCGCTACTGCGCGACAGCTTCGGGATGGACCGTCTGATGTGGGGTAGCGACTGGCCGCATACCCAGTTCGAAAAGAGCGCCAATTACGCGCATGCCCGAAGGTTGCTCGATAGCTGGCTGCCGGACCCGGCAGAGCGCCGCATGGTGCTGGTTGAGACGCCAGCCAATCTGTTTGGTTTTCCTTAGCCGGTACGTGGTCTTGGCGTCATGCTGGCCGTCCTGGCCGACTTATTTAATTAGAGAATCTCAAAAGAGGAACCCATGAAAAACACCATAATTTCCCAAATTGAAGAACGGACAATGCGGCGTGTGACCCTGCGTTTGCTGCCCTTCCTCATGCTTTGTTATTTCATCGCATTCATAGACCGGGTCAACGTTGGATTTGCGGCATTCCAGATGAACGCCGACATCGGATTGTCCGCGTCGGCTTTCGGATTTGGCGGTGGCCTGTTCTATATTTCATATGTCTTGCTTGAGGTGCCTAGCAATCTGGCCTTGCAGAAATTTGGCGCACGTTTCTGGATTGCGCGAATCATGATCAGTTGGGGCATCGCATCCGCTTGCATGGTATTCGTTGCCGGGCCGCATTCGTATTATGCGCTGCGCTTGTTGCTCGGCGCCGCTGAGGCCGGCTTCTTCCCAGGTGTCGTGTTGTATCTCACTTATTGGTTTCCGGCGGCGTATCGGGCACGCATCATTGCCATTTTCATGGTGGCGGTCCCCCTTTCGAGCTTCCTGGGGTCGCCGCTGTCCGCAGCCTTGCTCGGGCTTGATCATTGGCTAGGATTGCGCGGCTGGCAATGGATGTTTGTGATCGAGGCGGTCCCTGCCGTCGTATTGGGAATGCTGACGCCGTTCGTACTGCCTAAAGATCCTGCGAGCGCAAAGTGGCTGCAAGGCGACCAGCGCGAGTGGTTGTTGCAGCGCCTCCATGCCGAGAAAACCAACACACATGCTGTCGGCCACCTTGGTTTCTTTCAAATCATCCGAAACAAGTATGTCTTGATCGCGGCCCTTGTGTATGCGGGTGCGTCAGGGGCAAGCCAATGCCTGTCATTATGGCAACCTCAGATCATCAAAGAGTTCGGACTTAGCAACATGCAAAGCGGCTTGCTGAACTCCATTCCATTTGGGGTCGCTTCGCTGCTGATGCTGGTCTGGGGACGGCATTCCGATCGTACCAAAGAGCGTATCTGGCACGTGGCTATTCCGTTGGCGCTGATTTTTACAGGACTTGCATTAATGCCGGTAACCCACGCCTTGCTGCCGACGATACTCTTCCTTGTGATTACCGTCACTGCCACCTATCTCGTCAAGGGGCCTTTCTGGGCATTGGCAACCGAATGGCTTTCCGCCGGCTCCGCTGCGGTTGGCATCGCAGTGATCAATTCGATCGGGAATGTGGCTGGATTCGCCAGCTCCTCTCTGCTGGGGGTGATCAAAGACAGCACGGGCAGCTACGCCTTGGGATTGATTCCCTTGGCCGCGCTCTCCCTGGTCGGCGCAGCTACTGTCTTGATCATTGGCAAAGGGCCTGGCAGAACGCCAGAGTTAAAGCCGGAGTCTTGAGCCGGGATGACAAACGCCGGACGGCCGGAACAACGGCACGTCCGCCGCATTAACTACTGCGCATTAAATTACTGATTAATCACGGATTTCCAGGGCGCGATTAAGGCTCAGTGCGGCCAGCGAGCACGCGGCACCCGATAGCAGGTAGAAGCTGACATAGGCCAGGCCGAAATGCGCGGAAAGGCCAAGCGCCACCAGCGGCGCGAAGCCTGCGCCAACGAGCCAGGACAGATCGGAGGTCAAGGCGGCGCCGGTATACCGATACTTCGCAGGGAAGTTGGCGGTGACGGCACCTGCTGCTTGACCATAGGACAATCCGAGCAGGCTGAAGCCCAGCAAGATGAAAATGTTCTGTCCCAGCTCGCCGCCGTTCATCAGCGTGGGGACGAACGCACTCAGCAGCGCGATGAGCAAGGCGCAGGCGCCCAGCGTGGTGCGCCGGCCGAAACGATCGGCAATCAGGCCGGAGGCGATCACGCCGAGGGCCATGAGCGCCGCACCGATGACCTGGATGAGCAGGAAGTCGCTGACCGAGCGCATCGAATATAAGGTGATCCACGACAACGGAAACACGGTAACGAGGTGGAACAGCGCGTAGCTCGCTAACGCCGCCAAGGCGCCGATGATCAGGTTGCGCCCTTGTGAGCGTGTCATTTCGATGGCATTGGTCGGCTCCAGCTCCCGTTCATTGAGCAAGCGGGCGTATTCATTGGTCGATACCAGCCGCAAGCGTGCGAACAGCGCCACCACGTTGATGGCAAACGCCACGTAGAACGGGTAGCGCCAGCCCCAATCGAGAAAGTCTTCAGAGGAAAGGTTGGATAACAGGTAGGCGAACAGCCCGCCGGCCACCATGAAGCCCACCGGTGCGCCCAACTGGCCCAGCATCGCGTACCAGCCGCGCCGATTGCGCGGTGCGTTGAGTGCCAGCAGCGAAGGCAGGCCATCCCACGAACCGCCCAGCGCTATGCCCTGGCCGATGCGCAACAGCGATAGCAAGACGATAGCTGCGAACCCCAGATGCTTAAAGGTCGGCAGAAAAGCCATGCCGGCAGTGGAAATGCCGAGCAAGAAGAGCGCGGCCGTCAGCTTGACCTCGCGGCCGAAGCGGCGCTGGAGCGCCATGAAGACGACTGTGCCGAAGGGCCGCGCGAGAAAGGCAAACGAAAAGATCACAAACGCATACAGCGTCCCCTCCAGGCGCTGCTCGAACGGGAAGAAAACGGAAGGAAACACCAGCACCGAGGCTATGGCGTAGACGAAGAAATCGAAGTATTCGGAGGCGCGCCCGATGACCACGCCGATGGCGATCTCGCCCGGCGCGATCGAAGAATGATCGGCATTGGTATTGCGGGCGGCGCTGATGGTCGAGTGTTGTGGGAAATCGGCGGGAAGTTCGCCATTATGGCTATGGATGCTGGACATAATTGTCATTTCTCAAATTGGGTTTCGGTCTGTGAACGCGTCGAACCCTGCCAGATGTCGCTTGCAAGGGTAGGACAAAACGTCCAATCGCCAACGCATATCAGTCGCTGTACATTAGCACGATTTAATTGCTTCGACTGGACTTTTCCTGCATGCTTTCCCTACTAGCTCGTCGCGGACTGATCGTCTTGCCCGCTATTTTGTTGGCCGGCTGCAACATGGTGGTGATGAATCCGTCAGGTGACATTGCCGCCCAGCAGAGCCACCTTATTATCGTCTCTACATTGTTGATGCTGCTGATCATCGTTCCGGTGATTGCATTGACAATAGTGTTTGCCTGGCGTTATCGACAGAACAATACCAAGGCGGCTTACGAACCGGACTGGGATCACTCGACCCAGCTCGAGCTGGTGATCTGGGGCGCGCCGCTGCTTATCATCATCGCGCTGGGCCTGTTGACCTGGATCAGCACCCACACCCTGGATCCGTACCGGGCACTGTCGCGCCTGGACGCGCAGCGTCCGATTCCCGCCGAGACCAGGACGCTCACGGTCGAGGTGGTCGCGCTGGACTGGAAATGGCTGTTCATTTATCCCGATCTGGGGATTGCCAGCGTCAATGAACTGGCGGCGCCGGTGGACGTGCCGATCCGCTTCAAGATCACAGCATCCTCGGCGATGAACTCATTTTTCATTCCTGCGCTGGCTGGTCAGATCTACGCGATGCCGGGCATGGAGACCTCGCTCAATGCAGTCATCAACCGGCCGGGCGAGTACGAGGGCTTTTCGGCGAACTACAGCGGTGCGGGATTTTCGGACATGCGCTTCAAGTTCCATGGCATGAGCGCAGAAAACTTCGAGCGCTGGGTGCAGGCAACCAAAGCCGGGGGCGGAGCGCTGAAGCGTGCCGACTACCTGCAGCTTGAAAAGCCCAGCCAACGGGAGCCGGTGCACCGCTACGCAGCCGTTGACGCCGACCTCTACCATGCGATCATCAATCGTTGTGTCGAGCGCGACAAGGTATGCATGGACAAGATGATGGCTGCCGACGGAAACGTCAAAACCGGCGAGCACCATGAGTAATTATCTGCAGCAAGGCTTGGGCCAGGCGGCGCGCGGCGCTGCAGGCGCTGTAGCGTGCGCCGCGACTCCCTTTTTCCCCGGAAAGTAACGATGCTAGACAATATCGATCTGACGAAGCTGATCTTCGGCCGTCTCACCTGGGATGCGATTCCCTTTCACGAACCTATCCTGCTGGCGACCTTTGTCATGGTGGCAATCGGCGGCCTGGCGGTTCTTGCCGCGCTGACGTATTACCGCCTCTGGGGTCCCTTGTGGCGCGACTGGTTCACCAGCATCGATCACAAGAAGATCGGCATCATGTACATCGTGCTGGGGCTGGTGATGTTGCTGCGCGGCTTCGCCGATGCCTTGATGATGCGTCTACAGCAAGCGTTCGCCTTTGGCGATGCGGCCGGGTTCCTGCCGCCGCACCACTACGACCAGATCTTCACGGCGCACGGCGTGATCATGATCTTTTTCGTGGCCATGCCGCTGGTGACAGGGCTGATGAACTATGTCGTGCCGCTGCAGATCGGTGCCCGCGACGTCGCATTTCCTTTCCTCAACAACTTCAGCTTCTGGATGACGACCTTCGGCGGCATGCTGGTCATGGCATCCTTGTTCGTCGGTGAATTCGCGCGCACGGGCTGGCTCGCTTACCCGCCGCTGTCGGGCATTCTTTCCAGTCCGGATGTGGGGGTCGACTACTACATCTGGGCATTGCAGATTGCCGGGGTAGGGACCCTGCTGTCGGGCATCAACCTGATCGCGACCATCGTCAAGATGCGCGCGCCCGGCATGAACATGATGAAGATGCCGATCTTTACCTGGACAGCCTTGTGCACCAACGTATTGATCGTGGCCGCGTTTCCGGTGCTCACCGCCGTGCTTGGCATGTTGGGGCTTGACCGCATATTCGGAACGAATTTCTTTACCAGCGACATGGGCGGCAACGCCATGATGTACGTTAACCTGATCTGGATCTGGGGTCATCCGGAAGTGTATATCCTGATCCTGCCGGCCTTCGGCATCTTCTCCGAAGTCGTCTCCACTTTTTGCAGCAAGCGGATATTCGGGTATGCCTCGATGGTGTATGCCACTGTGGTCATCACGATACTGTCTTACCTGGTCTGGCTGCATCACTTCTTCACCATGGGTTCCGGCGCCAGCGTCAATTCGTTCTTTGGCATCACGACGATGATCATCTCAATCCCGACCGGCGCCAAGATTTTCAACTGGTTGTTCACCATGTATCGTGGCCGGATCCGCTTCGAGCTGCCGATGCTGTGGACCATCGGTTTCATGATCACTTTCGTGATTGGCGGCATGACGGGCGTGCTGCTGGCGGTGCCATCGGCCGATTTCGTGTTGCACAACAGTCTGTTCCTGATTGCGCATTTCCACAACGTGATCATCGGCGGCGTGGTCTTCGGCATGTTTGCAGGCATTAACTACTGGTTCCCGAAGGCCTTTGGATACAAGCTCGAGACGTTCTGGGGCAAGTGCTCATTCTGGTTCTGGACCATTGGCTTCTACGTGGCCTTCATGCCGCTCTACGTACTCGGCTTGATGGGCGTGACACGGCGCCTCAGCCATTTCGAAGACCCGTCATTACAGATCTGGTTCCAGATTGCTGCCGTTGGCGCAGTGTTGATCGCGCTCGGGATTGCCTCGTTCATCGTACAGCTTGTGGTCAGCTACCGGCGGCGTGAATCGCTGCGCGACACGACCGGCGATCCCTGGGGTGGCCGCACGCTGGAATGGGCGACATCTTCGCCGCCGCCAGACTACAATTTTGCATTCACCCCGCGCGTTCACGACAACGATGCCTGGGCTGACATGAAGAGCAACAATTACGTCCGGCCGCAACACGGCTTTGTCGCGATCCACATGCCGAAGAACACGGCTGCCGGCTTCATCATCGCCGCGCTCAGTGCGGTCATTGGTTTCGCGCTGATCTGGCAGATGTGGTTGGCAGCCGGTGTCGGCTTTGTTGCGATGCTGGCGGCAATCATCATCCACACCTTCAACTACAACCGCGATTACCACATTTCGGCGGACGAAGTCGTCCGTACCGAGGGTGAGCGCACACGCCTGCTGGAGGAAAGCTATGTCTGAGATCACCACTTCTTCCGCCGGCATCAGCACCGCTAGCAAAGGCACCGCTGTTCCAAGCTCGCGCTATTACGTCCTGGAGCATCATCCAGAGAATGGCACCTTGCTCGGGTTCTGGCTCTACCTGATGAGCGACTGTCTCATCTTCGCCTGCCTGTTCGCGACCTACGCGGTGCTGGGCCGTAACTATGCAGGCGGGCCGACGGGTGCCGAGCTGTTCGACCTGCCGCTGGTCGCGCTGAACACGGCATTGTTGTTGCTGTCGTCGATTACCTACGGTTTCGCCATGCTGGAGATGCAGCGCAAACGCCTGCGCAGCACCTTGATCTGGCTGGCCGTCACCGGCGTACTCGGCGCCTGCTTCATCGGGTTTGAACTCTATGAATTCGCCCATCTGATCCATGAAGGCGCCGGACCGCAACGCAGCGGCTTCCTGACATCGTTCTTCGCGCTGGTGGGCACGCATGGCCTGCACGTGAGCTTCGGCATCATCTGGCTGGTCACGCTGATGTTTCAAATCAATCGGCACGGACTCACCCCCGAGAACAACCGGCGGCTGATGTGCCTGTCGATGTTCTGGCACTTTCTCGACGTGGTCTGGATCGGCGTCTTCACCTTTGTCTACCTGATGGGAGCTTTGCCATGAGCGGGCATCAACAACACCCGGCGCGCGCGGTCGAGCACGGCCACGATAGTGACCACATGCGTCACCACGAGCATGCCGACCATGGCAGCCTCAAAAGCTATGCAACCGGCTTCGTGCTGGCCGTGATCCTGACGGCCATTCCGTTCTGGCTGGTGTTGGGGAAGGTATTCGACAAGTCCAGCACCACCGGGTTTGTCCTGCTTGGCTTCGCCGCCGTGCAAATCGTCGTCCACATGGTGTATTTCCTGCACATGAACACGAAATCCGAAGAGGGTTGGTCGATGCTGGCGCTGATCTTTACGGTAATGCTGGTCGTCATCATGCTGAGCGGCTCGCTGTGGGTGATGTACCACCTGAACCACAACATGATGCCGGGCATGATGCCTGAATCGGCGCAGGAGTCGATGCCGGAATCGATGCACGAAATGCAAAAAATGCACGAAATGAAAAATATGCGATGAACCCGGGACCGCGCCATCGCTCCCTGGCCGTGCTGCGCATGCTGGCCGTCTGCGCTGGGCTGGTTTTTGCAGGCTTTGTCGCACTGGGTACCTGGCAGCTCAAGCGCCTGCAATGGAAACTTGACCTGATCGAGCGGGTTGAACAACGGGTGCACGCGCCGGCCGTTGCCGCACCTGGCCGGGAGCGCTGGCCGCAGGTCAATGCCGAGGCCGACGAATACCGGCATGTGCGCCTGACCGGTACCTTCCTGTATGCACTCAGCGTCCGGGTCCAGGCCGTGACCGAGCTTGGCAGCGGCTTCTGGCTGCTGACGCCGCTGCGCAGCGCAGACGGCAGCGTGGTGCTGGTCAACCGTGGATTCGTTCCCGCCAGGGCGGGCGACTGGAGCCGCCATGATTCCCGCGACGCAACATCCGATGCGCGCGACCGGCACGACGGTGCTTCGGTGTCCGGCATTTCCACCGTTACCGGACTCCTGCGCATGAGCGAGCCCGGCGGCGCCTTTCTGCGCCACAACGATCCGGCTGCCAATCGCTGGTACTCGCGCGACGTGCAAGCCATTGCTGCGGCGCGCAGCCTGCCCCTTGTTGCACCTTACTTTGTGGACGCCGACGCGGCGCAAGGAGCGGCGGACGGCGCAGTCGGCGCCAGCTCGCCCGAGCGTCCGATCGGCGGCTTGACGGTGATCGCCTTTCACAACAACCACTTGGTTTATGCTCTTACTTGGTATGCTCTGGCCTTGATGGTGGCGGGCGCCTGCCTCTGGGGCGCGCGTGCGGAGCGCAGCGGCGCCGACGCCAGTGCTGATGGGATCGACCGGGAAAGTGAAGATGGCAAGCAAAGTTGAAATTCTTGCAAATACAGAAGGTTTGAAAGAAGGAAGGGCAGCCGCTACGGGCGTTGAAAATGCTGCCGGCCGCGAGAACATGCTGCAGCTGATTCAACTGCGCTGGATCGCCGTGATTGGACAGATCACAACGATCGCCATCGTGATGCTCGGCTTCGGCATTCGCCTTCCGCTGCCGCACATGCTGGAGGTGCTGGCATGCCTGATTGCATTCAACATCGCCAGCCAGCTGCGCTGGCACGAGCGTCCGGTCGTGGCAAACGGCGAGCTGTTTCTGGCGCTGTTGGTGGATGTCGGCACCTTGACGGCCCAGTTGTATCTCAGTGGCGGAACGGCGAATCCTTTTGCCTTTCTCTATCTGTTGCAGGTCATTCTGAGTGCCGTGCTGCTCGAAGCCTGGTCGACCTGGACCATCGTCGCCATCACCAGCGCGTGCCTGGCCGGCCTGTCGCTGTTTTCCAGGCCGCTGGCGCTGCCGCCCGATCACGGCAATGGCTTATCCAGCTTGTACGTCGATGGCATGCTCCTTTGCTTTGCGCTCAACGCCGCCTTACTGGTGATCTTCATCACGCGTATCGGCCGCAATCTGCGCGCGGGCGACGCCCAGCTTGCCGACCTGCGCCAGCGCGCGGCCGAGGAAGATCACATCGTGCGCATGGGCCTGTTGGCTTCGGGCGCTGCGCATGAACTCGGCACCCCGCTGGCCACGCTTTCAGTGATCCTGGGCGACTGGCGGCGGATGCCAGAATTCAGCAAGAATATCGAATTGCAGGAGGAAATCGGTGAAATGCAGACCCAGTTGCAGCGCTGCAAGAGCATCGTCAGCGGCATCCTGCTGTCAGCCGGCGAGGCGCGCGGCGAATCGTCGGTGAAGACCACCATCAGCACTTTTCTGAACGATCTGGCCGAAGAGTGGCGCACCACCCGGCCGATTGTCTCGTTTGTCTATGCAAATCGGATTGCGCAGGATATGCCCGTGGTGTTCGATTCCGCCCTCAAGCAGATGATCTGCAATGTGCTCGACAATGCGCTCGAAGCTTCGCCGCAATGGGTGCGCCTCGAAGTGACGCGCGAAGTCGATGCGCTGAGCTTGCTGGTCACCGACGCCGGTCCCGGTTTCGCGCCCGCGATGCTGGCGCAATTCGGTAAGCCTTATCAGTCGAGCAAGGGACGGCCGGGCAGCGGATTGGGGCTGTTCTTCGTCGTCAATGTCGCCCGCAAACTGGGCGGCAGCGTGACGGCCCGCAATCGGGAGGAGGGCGGAGCGGCGGTCCAGCTTACCCTGCCGCTTGCAGCGATTAGCCTTGAACAGGACACACAACATGCCGGCTGACCGTCTGCTGCTCATCATTGAAGACGACGCGGCTTTTGCGCGCACGCTCGGGCGCTCATTTGAGCGCCGCGGCTATAAGGTATTGCTCGCAGCGAACCTGGATGAGGCCAGCGCACTGCTGCAACAGCATGCGCCAGGCTATGCGGTGGTTGACCTCAAGTTGAGCGGCAACAGTTCCGGGCTGGCCTGCGTGCAGATGCTGCACAAGCGTGATCCAACGATGTTGATCGTGGTCCTGACCGGTTTCGCCAGCCTCGCCACGGCGGTTGAGGCCATCAAACTCGGCGCCTGCCAATATCTGGCCAAGCCATCCAACACCGACGATATCGAAGCAGCCTTCGGCCATGTTGCCGGGATTGCCGAGGTCGAGCTGACCAACCGATCGACATCGATCAAGACCCTCGAATGGGAACGTATTCACGAAGTGCTGCTGGAGACCGACTTCAATATTTCCGAGGCGGCGCGCCGCCTGGGCATGCATCGGCGCACGCTGGCGCGCAAGCTTGAAAAGCAGCGCATTAAATAGTCTAGACCGTCAACACGGTTAGCGGATCTCTCGCATTTCCACTCTGGCACTCTGCTGCCGTTTCCGGAAGGATGCGTTCATCCCGTTAGCGTCACTCCCCTAACATCAACAGGTTAATCATTTGGCCGCAGCTAACACGAGCGGGTAATTACCAATCGCCACCACGATTGCTAGGATGCTGACATCATTTCGCCCCACGAACTTGGAAAAGAGATCTCAATGATGAACGCCCACACCACGCTTTTGCACAGCACCAGAAAATATCAGGCAATCGACGCCGCCCACCATATTCACGCCTTTCTCGATCAAAAGGCCTTGAACGCCGAAGGCCCCCGGGTAATGGTCCGGGCCAAGGGCATGCACCTGTGGGATAGCGAGGGAAAACGGTATCTCGACGGTATGTCCGGCCTATGGTGCACTGCCGTGGGCTATGGCCGCGAGGAACTGATCGAAGCGGCGACACGGCAGTTGCAAGATATGTCCTACTACAACCTGTTTTTTCACACCACGCACGCGCCGGTACTCGATCTGACGGAAAAGCTGTTTGAGCTGTTGCCGGGCGATTTCAGCCACGTCGTCTACACCAATTCCGGCTCGGAAGCGAACGAGCTACTCATCCGCACCGTGCGCCGTTACTGGGACGTGATGGGCAAGCCGGAGAAAAAAATTCTGATTGGCCGCGACAATGGCTACCACGGCTCCACGGTCGGCAGTGCGTCACTCGGCGGCATGAAATTCATGCATGAAATGGGCGATCTGCCGATCGTCAACATACAGCATATCGGCGAGCCCTATTGGTATGCTCACGATGGCGATCTGTCGCCGGAGGCCTTTGGCCTGAAGGCGGCACAGGAACTGGAGACAAGGATTCTCGCATTGGGCGCTGACAAGGTCGCGGCATTTGTCGCGGAACCGTTCCAGGGCGCGGGCGGAATGATTTTTCCACCGTCGACCTACTGGCCGGAAATTCAGCGCATCTGCCGCAAATACGACGTGCTCATCTGCGCCGATGAAGTTATCGGCGGTTTCGGCCGCACCGGTGAATGGTTTGCGCATCAACACTTCGGTTTCGAACCGGACACCATCAGCATCGCCAAAGGCCTGACCTCGGGTTACATACCGATGGGTGGCCTGCTGCTGTCGCGCCGTATCGGCCAGGCGCTGGTCGAGAAAGGCGGTGTTTACGCCCATGGCCTGACCTATCAGGGGCACCCGGTTGCCGCTGCCGTCGCGTTGGCAAACCTGAAGTTGCTGGACCAAGGGGGGATCGTCAATCAGGTCAAGACCGACACCGGTCCCTACCTGCAGAAAGCATTGCGCGACGTGTTCACCGATCATCCGCTGATCGGTGAAATCCAGGGTGTCGGTGCAGTTGCCGCACTCCAGTTCACCCAATCCCAGGTGCGCAGAAAGCGCTTCGACAACGAAGCCGATATCGCGTGGCGTTGTCATTGCATCGGTTTCGACGAAGGCCTGATCATCCGATCAACGCAAGGCCGCATGATCATGGCACCGGCGCTGGTGGCCAACCGTTCCGACATTGACGAACTGGTCGCCAAGACCAAACTGGCTGTGGATCGCACTGCCAAAGAGATTGGTGTCATGTAAACCTGATCCTCCTGGCGGGCGCCGTGTTGGCGAATGCCGAACGCGCCTGATCAGCTTATTGACGCAGCTATCAACCTATGGAGAGATATTTTGAAAGACCTGAGCTATTGGCAAGAGAAGGCAAAGAATATGCGCTTTCGCAATTTGGCATTCATTCATGGCGTCCCCGTTCCTGCCCAATCCGGTAAAACCTTTGCGAGCGTCAACCCTGCGACCGGCGCAGAGTTGACCCAAGTGGCGGCCTGCGATATCGCCGATGTCAATGCTGCCGTCGCGTCTGCGCGCCAGGCGTTCAAAGAGGGACGCTGGTCGGGCCTGGCGCCGGCAGAGCGCAAGGCGGTGCTGCGTCGTCTGTCCGAGTTAGTGCTCACGCATAGAGAGGAATTGGCGCTGCTGGACAGCCTGGAAATGGGTAAGCCGGTATGCGATGCCTACAACATCGATGTGCCGGGGGCCGCCGGGGTGTTCGCCTGGTATGCCGAGGCCATCGACAAATTGTACGATCAGATCGCACCCACTGCCGACAACGCGCTGGCGATGATCACGCGCGAAGCGTTGGGCGTGGTCGCGGCGGTAGTGCCGTGGAACTTCCCGCTGGACATGGCCGCATGGAAACTGGCGCCGGCGCTGGCAGCAGGTAATTCAGTGGTGCTGAAGCCGGCTGAACAGTCATCGCTATCGGCGCTGCGGCTGGCTGAACTAGCCCTGGAAGCGGGGATTCCGGCCGGCGTTTTCAACGTGGTTCCGGGTTACGGCGAGACTGCCGGGCAGGCCCTGGGCCTGCACCAGGATGTGGACTGCATTGTGTTTACCGGTTCGACCGAGATCGGCAAACTATTCTTGAAGTATGCCGGGCAGTCGAATATGAAGCAGGTATGGCTGGAATGCGGAGGAAAGAGCCCGAATCTTGTCTTCGCCGACTGCGAGGACCTCGACCGCGCTGCCGAAATGGCAGCCTTCGGTATCTTCTCCAACCAAGGCGAAGTATGCTCGGCCAGTTCACGCCTGCTGGTGGAACGCAGCATTCACGATGTGTTTGTAGAAAAGCTGCTGCAGCACGCGCACCAGCGCCGACCCGGCGATCCGCTGGATCCGGCCAGCCGTTCAGGCGCCATCGTCGATACGCGGCAGACGCAGCGGGTGCTGGACTATATTGAGATCGCCCGTGCCGAAGGCGCCACGTTGCGTTGCGGCGGACGGCAGTTGCAGATCAACGGTTCCGGCAACTTCATCGAGCCCACCATCTTCACGGGCGTCGACAACAGCATGCGCGTGGCAAGGGAAGAGATTTTCGGCCCGGTCCTGGTGGTGATTCCGTTTGATACAGAGGAAGAGGCGATCGCCATCGCGAATGACTCACTGTATGCCCTGGCCGCGGCAGTCTGGACCGATAATCTGAATCGTGCTCATCGGGTTGCGCGGCGGCTACAGGCGGGGACGGTATCGGTGAATACCGTCGATGCGCTGGATGTCACCGTCCCGTTCGGTGGCGGCAAACAATCCGGCTTTGGCCGCGATCTGTCGTTGCACGCACTGGATAAATACACGCAGCTTAAAACGACCTGGATTCAACTGCGTTGATTCTCAATTGCGCGCTGGTGACGTCGTTCGCACTGCGAAAATGACCGTGCCAGCTTAGCTCGCACCTTTACGCGCATTCTCAACCCCGGGCGCTTTTACGCGACCGGGGATGTCGGCTATCTGACTATCGGCAACAACGCATCTGGCGTTCAACTTTTTTCTCAGCGGCACGATAGCAATATTGGCGATGCCATTATTGCTATCGAATTGCGTCAAAACCAGTCGCCGTCATCTGCTGGCGTCGACTGGTTTCCCTGATCAAGAAGCGTGTCTGGCTATCAGGGCCAGCATGTTGAAAATGACCGGCCCCTTCCAGCATCTTAAAAACTGATTACAGTAGAAGCACCCAACAAGGTATTGTCCTTCTTATAGGTATTGGAACCGACATCGAAGAACGTGTTCTGTGTCGCCCGGTCATAGCGCGCCTCAAATTTCAACATGGCGTTGGGCGTCAATGCGTAATCCAGTCCCAGGGTCAGCGCCATGCGGTTGGCGCCCCGGTTCGGATCGGCCACCAGACCGGTGGCATTATTGATGCCCGGGCCAAAGCCGTTGCGATAATCGCCGCAGTTCGAAGGCATCGTCGTCGCCCCGGTCGGATCCGTCGGATCGGCGCTCTGGCAGCCGGGAGAGAACCCGATGCCTGGCACGCCACCGCCGTTTTTGTCGTTCTTGATGTAATCGAAACGGGCGATCCCTTCCAGACGCGACGTCATTTTGTAAGAGGCCAACGTCGACAAGCCGACCCATTGCGAAGTGCCGCCATTAAACGCGGCGCCTGGCGCCCGTCCCACCTCCAGCTGCCCCTGCAAATTCACCCTGCCGCGGGTATAGAAAGTATCCGCCTCCAGATAATTGATCGAAGTCGAGCCGGAAGTCTTGCCATGCAAGCCGGAAAAACCAACGCCCTGGAACTCATTGATGGTGTAATCGGTGCGCCAGTGCAGTACCGGAGCGCGGCGGTCGGTGACGCGGCCATTGTTCAGGTTGGCAATGATGGCTTTCGAATCCCATGCGCCAGAGATATGTTCGTAGCCGGCACCGGTCATGAAAGTCG
Source organism: Glaciimonas sp. OK215 (assembly GCF_057787885.1). NCBI lineage: Bacteria > Pseudomonadati > Pseudomonadota > Betaproteobacteria > Burkholderiales > Oxalobacteraceae > Glaciimonas > Glaciimonas sp. OK215. The sequence continues at coordinate 5,482,192 of NZ_CM173544.1, read as the reverse complement.
GTTCGGTGAAATCAAACAGCAAATTGTTGGTGATGGTTTTTTTCGAACTGATGCCACCGCCAGAGAGCCCGAATTCATAACCGGGCCAGGAGCTGATTTGACCGGCCAGAAATTTATCGTTGAGCGAACCCAGCGGCACGCTGACGAAGGCCTGGTTGACGATCGAGCCGCTGTTAAAGCCGGCCGCATCGCCACCACTCTTGTGCGGCATCAATTCGAGCGTCCACTTGGTGCCGCCTTCCATTTCCTTCTCAATCCTGACCAGTGCCGAACCGAAGTTGGCATTGTCGTAGGCGTATGCGCTATTGGTGCCGCCGTTGGCCTGCTGATCGTTAAAGTTCTTCATGAACACGAAGCTGCTGGTCTGCTGACGCTGGTTATAAATATAGGTCGGGTCCATGAAGCCGGAGATTTTCAGGCCCTTGAAACCGCTCGCCTCCATCTGGTCTTCCAGGCCTTCGGTTTTCATCTTGACGCGATTGAAATCGGCCCGGGTATCGTCATCGAATCCGCCGCCGGCAACAGTGGCCGTCGCTGCAGTGGCCGCAGTGGCCGCAGTGGTGGCGCTATCTGCCTTGGCGTTGGCCTGCTCCACCAACCCTTCGAGTTTCTTTACCTGGCTCTTCAACGCATCGAGTTCCGCCTTGATCTCCTGCATGCTCTGGGCGGACGCCGCGAGCGGGAAGGCCAGCGCGATGGCGATGACGGTTTTTTTTAAGCTAAACATCTTGTCTCCTGTGACTCTTATGAGTAGTTATAGTGTGGATTTCAATGCAGCGTTTCAGCCTGGAATGCAGCGGAAATCTGTTTTTGGCGCAAGCGCTCGGCGCGGGCGATATACAGGCTCGATAAAATCACGCCGATGCTCACCACCAGAATCGTCAAGGCGGCGACCACGTTGACGCGCGGGTCGAGCCCCAGCCGCGCCCGTGAAAAAATCACGATCGGCATGGTCGAATAGCCCGGGCCGGTCAGGAACTCGGACAGCACCACATCGTCCAGCGACAAAGTAAAAGTCAGCAGCCAGGCCGATGCCAGCGCCTGCGTGATGTTCGGCAAGGTCACCAGAAAGAACACCTGATGCGGCTTGCAGCCCAGGTCCATCGCCGCCTCTTCCAGCGACTTGCTCATCTCTTGCAAGCGCGACTGCACCACCACGGTGGCATACGCCATGCCGAACAGCGTGTGGCCGAGCCAGATCGTCATCATGCCGCGGTCCGGAAAGCCGAACAGCTTCTCGACCGAGACCAGCATCAGCAACAGCGACAGCCCGATAATGACTTCCGGCATCACCAGCGGCGCATTGACCATGCCGTTGAACAGCGTGCGCCCGGAAAAATGGCGATAGCGATCCAGCACGTAGGCGGCAAAGGTGCCCAGCAACACCGAGCCGCAGGCCGCCATCACGGCGATCTTCAGCGACAGCACGAACCCGCTGATGATTTCCGTGTCCTGCAGCAACTCGCTATACCAGTGCAAGGAAAAGCCGCTCCACACCATGTCCTGGCGCGAACTGTTGAACGAAAACACGATCAGCACCAGGATCGGGATATACAGGAACAGATAGCCCAGCGACAGCCAACTCCGTCCGAACCAGCGATAGCCGTTCATGCTCTTCCCCCTGCGTGTTGTTGTGTCTGATATTTATTGAAAATGCCCATCGGCACCAGGATCAGCAGAATCACCATGACCGTGACCGCAGACGCCATCGGCCAGTCGTTGTTGGTGAAGAATTCATCCCACAGCACGTGACCGATCATCAGCGTCTCCGGTCCGCCCAATAATTCCGGAATCACGTATTCGCCGACACAGGGAATGAAGACCAGCATCGCGCCGGCGATGATGCCCGACTTGGACAGCGGCACGGTGATGCGCCAGAAGGTCTGCCATGGCGTCGCGCCCAGATCGGCGGCGGCTTCCAGGAAGCGCACATCCATCTTCACCAGGTTCGCATACAGCGGCAAAATCATGAACGGCAGGTAGGCGTAGACCATCCCGATGATCAGCGAAAACGGCGTGTTCATCATATGCAGCGGCGCATCGGTCAGTCCCACCGACTGCAGGAAGTGATTCAACAGGCCGTTGTTGGCCAGGATCCCTTTCCAGGCATAAATGCGCAGCAGGAACGAGGTCCAGAACGGCAGCATCACCAGCATCATCAGGGTCGGCCGGATCGTCGCTTTGGCGCGCGCCATGAAATACGCAAACGGATAGCCGATCAGCAGACAGAACAGCGTCGTGATCGCCGCATACTTCAATGAACTGAGGTAGGTCAGCGAATACAGGTCGTCCTGCAGAATGAACAGGTAGTTGGTGATCTTGATCTTCAGCGAGATAGCGCCATCGGCATACGACAGCAGGGTGCCGAACGGGTTGCCGGTTTCCATCTCCGCCATGCTGATCTTGAGCACGATCAAAAACGGCACCAGAAAGCAGATCAGCAGCCAGATGTAGGGCACGCCGATGACGAAGCGGCGTCCGCTGAACCAGCGCAACGGGGCGCGCAGCAGACCGTTCACGCGGCTGTCCGGGAGCGTGACGAAGCCTTTCGCCGCCTGCTGGAACGCACGGCGGGTAAGTAATTTTTTCATGTTTGCTTCCTTATTGGGTCAAGACCACCATCGCGTCGTCATTCCAGCTGGCGTAGACTGTGTCGCCCCACTTCGGCCGATGCGTCGCATGGCGTACGGTGTTGGCGGAAGTCGCCTTCAGGATCATGCCGCTGGCCAGTTTCAGGTGATATACGGTGTAGCTGCCCAGATAAGCCAACTCAACCACTTCGCCTTGCACGCAATTCGGTGCATTGGCCGCACCGGGGATGTCAAAGCTGACCGCGATTTTTTCCGGGCGGATACCGACCGACACCGCCATGCCGACGGTCCCGGTGATGCCATGCCCGACGTGATGGGTGCATTCCGGCGAGGCGATGACGACATGGTCGGGCTCATCCTCGATCAGTTTGCCGGAGAACAGATTGACGCTACCGATAAAATCGGCGACGAAGCGGCAGTTCGGCGTTTCGTAAATATCGCTCGGTTTGCCGATCTGCAGAATCCGTCCTTCGCTCATCACCGCGATGCGCGAGGCCATGCTCATCGCCTCTTCCTGATCATGCGTGACCATCACGACGGTCACGCCGACCTGTTCGATGATGTTGACCAGTTCGAGCTGGGTGCGCTCGCGCAGCTTTTTGTCGAGCGCGCCGAGCGGCTCATCGAGCAGCAGCAATTGCGGCCGCTTGGACAGGCTGCGCGCCAGCGCGACCCGTTGCTGCTGGCCGCCGGACAATTGGTGCGGCTTGCGCTTGCCGTACGCCTTGAGTTGCACCAGGTCCAGCATCTTGTCGACGCGGGCGGCGATTTCATCCTTCGGCATACCGTCGCGGCGCAGGCCGAACGCGACGTTGTCCCAGACCGACAGGTGCGGGAACAAGGCGTAGGACTGGAACATCATGTTGATCTGGCGCTGGTAGGGCGGCATGCCGATGATGTTCTGCCCGGCCAGCGAAATCTCGCCGGAGGTCGGGGACTCGAACCCGGCCAGCATCCGCAGCAGCGTGGATTTGCCGCAGCCGGAACTGCCGAGCAAGGCGAAAATCTCGCCTTTGTTGATGGTGACGGAGACGTCATCGACTGCCCGCACGCCGTCGAATTCCTTGACGAGGTTGCGGATGTGCAGAATCGGTTGGCCGGCACTGTTGGCGATGGGGATAGAAGATAAGGAGATGACTGGAGGAGCGGAGGTCATGACGGGCTCGATACGAAAAAATAAAAGAAAGGAAGCAGGTCTGGTCGGAAACGCTGCAGGTCATCCGGCGAATCCGGACGACCTGCTCAGTGGATCAGAGCCCGGTCTTGAACTGGGTGAAAATCCGCGTGACTTGACGGCGGATATCGTTGTTCAGGGACTCCGGCGCAATCATCTTCTTCATGTCGGCATCGGACAGGAAAACTGACTTGTTCTCGGCGATTTCTTTTTTGACGAATTTGCGGGCGGGGATGTTCGCATTGGCATAGAACACCTTATTCGTCAGTCCTGCCTGGACTTCAGGACGCAGGATGTAATTCATGAAGAGCAATGCATTATTCGGATGTTGCGCATCGCTTGGAATTTCCATCGTATCGAAGAACAATGTTGCACCGTTCTTCGGTATGAGCACTTCGATGTTGTTGCCGTTCTTGGCCTCAATCGCGCGTTGACGAGAGATGTTCATATCGCCGGACCAGCCGAGCGACATGCAAATCGATCCATTCGCCATGTCGTTGATATAACCGGAGGAACTGAACAGCGTGACGGAGGGGCGGATCTTTTGCAACAAACGGGTCACGTCTTGATAATCGCCGCTATTTTTTGAATAGGGATTTTTACCTAGATAGCGCAGGGCTGCCGGGATGATCTCCGATGGCGCATCGAGGAAATTGACGCCGCAGGATTTCAGTTTGGAAATATATTTCGGGTCGAACACCAGATCCCACACATTGTCGGGCATCGGCAGGTCGCCGAGCGCGGCTTTGACTTTTTCGACATTGATGCCGACCGTGGTGTAGCCCCACATCCAGCTGACTAAATGATCATTGTTGGGATCGAGCTTGGCGATATTGGCCTGGATGATGGGATCGAGATTGACGAGATTGGGCAACTTGCTCTTGTCCAGCTTGCGCACCAGGCCGGCTTCGATTTGCAGGTGTGCCCAGTGTGCGGACGGTACCACGATATCGTAACCGGTCTTACCGGCGACCAGCTTTGCATGCAGGATTTCATTGCTGTCGAAGTTGTCGTAGCGGACCTTGATACCAGTCTCTTTTTCGAAATTCTTGATCGTGTCCTCTCCGATGTAGTCCGACCAGTTGTAAATATTCAGCGCTTTTTCTTCTTGTGCCAGAGCGGGCATCGCGGAAAAAGCTGCCACCCCCAATGCAACGGCGCCAATCAGGCCTTTCAAGTTCCATTCACTCTGGGCCTTCGCCTTCAACTTCTTCGTTAATGCTTTCATGTTTGTCTCCTCTTGGATCAATATGGAAATACGACTAATTAGACAACCCTTACTCACCGCTGGTTACCGAATTTGAGCGCATAAATTGATTGGCATGCTTTTGGTGTGATGTAAGGTGATTTGGCAATTCATTGTGGGTATCCGGACTTCAAACGGTGAATTGGAATGACATAAACATGCTAGCAGTCGTGGTTGCGCATAGTAATTACCCGATCGTGTTAGCTGCGACTAAGTGATTAACTATTTGGAGCTAGAGCGAGCGCCTGCTTGTGCCTGTTTCTGACTTGGAGCAGCCACAAAACCCACCTTGGCGTCCTTCAACCGATTGCGCCATGCGGGATGGCAGCAGGCGTGGTTGGGTCAGAACTTCCGGACGCAAGATGTCAGAAGTGGCGCTGAAAATTCAGACAGACGTCTAAGTGGAAATTCTGCTCAATTGAGAACGCGCGATGCGCGTATTAGGAGCAGGAATGAAACGTACGAGAAGAAATCACATAGAGGTGGCGCTGAAAATTCAGACAAGCGTCTAAATGGAAATTCAGCTCACTTTCGTATGACGAACGTTGGGACACGACTGTTCTTTGATGAACTCTTAAACCAGAGACAAATGACCATACCCACGACCTGAATACAGGCGTGGTTTTTGTTCCGATTTTTCTACCGCTACTGCACGACCGATAAAGACGGTGTGAGATCCGACATCGTGTACGATTTCCACCAGGCACTCGAACGAGGCGACAGCGTCCTTGATAAGTGGTATTCCGGTTACTCCGCCGATCCATTCGCAGCAGGAAAAATCAAAGGCCTCACCTGAAGCCGGGCGGCCTGCGAAAGTGTCGGAAATGTGGGTCTGATTTTGATGGAGGATATTGATGGCAAATTTCCCGTTTTTCAGCACTGCGCTGCAGGCGGGGCTGCGTCGGTTGATACAAACCAATAGGGTCGGTGGATCTGCCGATACGGAGTTGAATGCGCCGACAGTCAGCTCGAAGCGACCGGATTCTCCTGCGGTGGTAATAACATTTACCGATGTTGCATTAAGTCCCATAGCCTCAACAAAGCGCGCACGAAGTTGCGGGTCGGTCTTCTGAAAATCCATTGTCTCTTGCATGTTTGCTTGCGCGGTGGGTGCCATCATGGCCTCCTGAAAATCTGAAATGAAGTTCGGATCGAATTGACTGGGTCATTATTGTTCTCCGCGAATAATATGTAAAATATTAGATATTTATCTTTGAGATAGGATTTTCTGATGCAGAATACGAATTTATTGCAGGAGGCCGACCGATGGATAAAGCTCACATTCCCTTTTCGCTGAGACAGTTGCGCTATTTTGTGGCGGCCTCGGAAACACTGTCCGTGACTGCGGCGGCACGCCAGTTGCATATCTCGCAGCCATCCATTTCGGCCGCGCTTGCGGAGTTGGAGGCGCTGTTTAGCGTGCAGCTATTCATTCGGCATCATGCCCAGGGCATCTCGCTGACGCCTGCCGGGCATCGCTTGTTGCGTGAAGCCCGTGGGTTGCTGAAGCATGCGCAGGAAGTGATGTCGGTTGCGGATGAGTTTTCCGAGGGGATTGCGGGGCCAATCGCCATTGGCTGCCTGGTCACATTTGCGCCGATCCTTTTATCGTCGCTGACCAAGCTATTTACCGACCGTTATCCGGGCGCCAAAGTTGACATAGTGGAAGGGGACCAGAAAGCGCTGTTGGCCGCACTGGGTGATGGCACGCTTGATTGCGTGCTGACCTACGATCTGAACATTGCCAATGAATTGAAATTTCAGCCGTTAGTCGATTTGCCGCCTTATGTTTTGCTGCCGACGAAACACAAGTTGGCGCAAAAAAAGATGATCAATCTCACGGATCTGTGCGATGAGCCGATGGTCTTGCTTGACCTGCCGTTAAGCAAGGAATATTTTTTGTCCCTGTTTGCCGAAGCGCGTCTAAAACCAAATATTGCCTATCTCTCGGCACACGGGGAAGTCGTCCGGGCGATGGTGGCGAACGGTTTTGGTTACAGTATCTGGAATTTCCCTTTTAAGAGCGACCAGGCACTGGATGGTCAGCGTTTTATCGTACGCCCGCTACAAAAGGGGCTGCGACATACCACGCTTGGACTCGCCACCATCGGTAGCTCACACACACGGAAAATCGTTACGATCTTCAGTGATTTCTGTGCGAGCGAGATACCTCGCCTGGTTCACTGGTGGGAGTAAGAAGGCTGTGCGGCAGGCTCCAGGGAGAAAGTGGATTCGACTCGCGTAGATTGATGGTTCACACGAAATGGGGTGGACAAAACATCACGGCCAGTCGCCCACCCTTTCGATCAGCCCTTTGCTTTTGTCTTGCGTTGTGAGACATCACGATAGGCAAAATATTTGCGCTGCGTGGCGATATGGTCCGCAATATACTTGGCATCGTGCCAGACGCCCCAGATGAAGGTGGATCCACGACGCGACAGCCACGGCAAACCCACGAAATAGACGCCAGGCTCGGTCGAAACTCCGCGCTGATGCTGCGGCTTGCCGTTTTCATCGAAGGCGTTGACATTCAGCCAGCTGTAATCAACCGCAAAGCCGGTTGCCCACACGATCGCGGTAACGCCAACCCCGGCCAGGTCTAGCTCAAGAATAGGATTGGTCAAACATTCCGGATCCTGGAGGAAATTGCGGGCTTCAGGCTCTTCCGGAAGGTCGAGACCATTGCGCTCAATATAGGCATCTGCTGCATCCAGCAACGACAGATAGTTCTCATCGCCGCGCGCAATGTTGTCTGCAAGGTCCGACTGGAAGGTCACCACATCGTTTTTGAACGATTTCGTCATACCAACGAGACTGATCCCCTGATTGGCAAGAACCCGGAAGTCAACCGTATGGCCGCCCTGAGCGCCGCTCACTGCAATGGTGACATGTTCCGTTCCCGGCTTCATGGCCTGGGCATCCCACTCGCCGAGAACCCCCAGCCACCAGCAGAAGTCGCGGTCACGATATGCGCGCGGAGGACGATCGTGCGCTCCGACCGAGAGGTAGACCTTCTTGCCGGCACGTTGCAGCTCAGCCGCGATCTGCACCCCAGACGACCCGGCGCCAACCACCAGAACAGCACCCTTGGGCAATTGCTCAGGATTGCGATATTCGGCAGAATGTATCTGCTTGATTTTCTCATCTGCAGGAGCGACCGGCGGGATAACAGGGCGCTGAAAAGGCCCGGTTGCGGCAACCACGCGCTTGGCCTCGATCACGCCTTCAGAGGTTTCAATAGTGAAACCCGGTCGGCCTGAATTGCGTTTCACCATCTTTACTTCCACGCCTGTGCGAATGGGGGCGTTGAACTTCTTGGCATAGGCTTCAAAATAATCCGCAACCCTTTCTTTCGAAGCAAAAGCGTCGGGATCGACGTCGTCGAACTCAAGACCCGGGAAACGATCGTGCCAGGCCGGACCATTACAAACCAGAGAATCCCAGCGCTCCGAACGCCAGCGTTCGGCGATACGATTGCGCTCCAGAACGAGGTGGGGCACATCGAGATTGCTCAGGTGTTCGCTCATGGCCACGCCGGCCTGCCCGGCGCCAATAACAAGCGTATCAATTTTTTCAACTGTCATGTCTGTGTCCTTAAATGCGGTGTGAATCTGCTCCATCATCTGCCCGGTGGCATCGACTAATAATTCGGTTTCAATCAAGCGACTGATTTATTGTCTGGAATGACGGCAGTCACATCAATTTCCACCAGCCATTCCGGACGCGCCAGTGCGGTAACCACCAGACCGGTAGAGACTGGGAATACGCCTTTGAGCCAACGTCCGGTTACGTTATAAACCGCTTCTCTGTAACGGATATCAGTCAGATAAATCGTGATCTTGCACACATGATCCAGATGGCTTCCGCTCTCTTCCAGCAACATCTTGATGTTGGCCATGGCCTTATCTGCCTGTGCTTCGACATCACCTATACCCACTGAAGCGCGGGTATCCAGATCCTGCCCGATTTGTCCTCGGACAAAAACAATATTATTGGCCACGACTGCTTGACATAAATCATTGTCCAGATTCTGTTCAGGGTAGGTCTGCTTGGTGTTGAATTTTCGAATTCTTTTGTGTGTCATGGTCATTACTCCTCAAGTTACTTTTTTAACTGTCTCTGGCACTGGTTCTGCGGTTACCTGATCCGACAAACCAGCCAATTTTTTAACGTATTCCATTGCAGGTTTGAAATTCGAAATCAGGACTGGATTATTACCTTCTGAAGTGCATATGTAAAATATTGAAAATCGATAACCTGAATAGTATTTTCTGATGCAAAATACGATTTTCATTCCTGGTGATGACCAATCGGTAGCTCACCCACACGGAAAATCGTTACGGTCTTCAGTGATTTCTGTGCGAGCGAGATACCTCGCCTGGTTCACTGATGGGAGTAAGAAGGCTGTGCGGCAGGCTCCAGGGAGAAAGTGGGGACGCACATTTGCTCACATAAGCCGCTAAGGAATTGAAGGCACAGATTGAGCTGTTCAACCGCGACAAATTCGTCAGCCTGATGCGCTTGTTCTATCGAGCCGGGACCGCAGACGACGGTAGGAATGTCCATCGCTTCGAATAATCCGCCTTCTGTGCCGAAGGAAAGCGTGGTCGTGTCGGGTTTTTGCGCAAGTTGACAGCACAGGTTTTGCAGCGGTTTTGAGCCTTCGCCCCGCAGCCCCGGATACGCTGAAAGTTTCTCGAAGTTCACTCGGGCGTCGGGATGCTTTGCACGCATCGCCGGTTCAAGGCGATGCTGGGCATAGGATTGAATACTGCTCATGATGCTGTGCGGATCTTCCTCGGGAAGATTGCGAATTTCGAAATCGAATTCGCAATGTTCAGGAATGATGTTCAAGGCAATACCGCCACGGAATCTTCCCGTGTGCAAGGTTGTGTGCGGTGGCACGAAAGCAGCGTTGTGCGCGCCATGATTTTTTATCTCGTCAGCCTTGCGCTGCACAAAGGCGACCAAATTAGCGGCATATTCCACCGCGTTGACGCCCAGGTGGGTTAATGCGGAATGCCCTGCCTTGCCGTGTACGGTGCAGCGGTAGGCTTGTTTCCCTTTATGGGCAACGGCCACCTGCATAAGAGTTGGTTCGCCAATAATGCAGGCGAGCGGCCGTACCGGCTCCTGTTCGAGTGCCGCCAGCAAGCCACGTACGCCCACGCAACCAATCTCCTCATCGTAACTAAACGCAAGATGAAGCGGTAATTGGAGAGCTTGTTCTGTAAATTCCGGCACCATTGCCAATACGCAGGCGATAAAGCCTTTCATGTCAGCCGTGCCGCGGCCATAGGCCAGCCCATTGCGTAGCGTCATCGCGTACGGATTTGAATGCCAGTTCTGGCCATCGACGGGGACAACATCCGTATGGCCGGACAAGCAAATGCCTGGCTTGTTGTGCGGACCGATCGTTGCATACAGGTTTGCCTTGCTCTTGCTCTCGTCAAAAATCAGGTTGCTTGTCACGTCATGCTGCAAAAGATAATCACGGATGAATTCGATCAGCGCCAGATTCGAGTTCCGACTGGTGGTGTCGAATGCGATCAGGCTTTCCAAAATGGCGAGCGCGCGAGAAGATGCGGGGTTGTTCATTGTCAAATTTTAGAAAGGGATGGGGGATCTCCCCCGATCCTGTTACGCAAGAAATGGCGCTTGATTAATCGGCCAACTCGGCCCACTTGCCATCTTTGACGATATGGCGGTCCGCATCGATTTCCAACCTGGTTTGTCCGTTCGCATCAAATTGCGTGCGACCGAGCACCCCTTGATAATCCATCCCGCGGATCGCTTTGGCTAACTTTACTTTGTCTTTGGCGCCGTTCTGTTTAATGGCTGTCAGTAGAATATTTGCCGCGTCGTAAGCAAATTTTCCATAGGAACCGGCCGGTTCTTTGAAACCGGCTTTGTCATAGGCCTGACTGAACGCGACCTGCTTGGCGTTGTCCCGGATTTTGGTAATACTCGCAATCGCCCCGTCGCCTGAGCGGCCGGTCAATTCAGTAAATTTCTCGTCAAAAATCCCGGAAATGCCAAGCATTGGCGTTTTGCCCATGCCAACGTCCGCCATTTGCTTGCGCACCAATGCCGCCTCGGTGACCACGCCGCCGAAATACACCGCATCCGGTTTGGCAACGCGTATCTTGGTCAAAATCGCGAGAAAATCGGTGGTGCCGACAGGGGCCGAATCGGCAGAAACAATTTTGCCGCCGGCAGCATTGACCAGTTCTGTGAAGGCTTTCGTATTATTCGCACCATAGTCGCTGGTATCCGATACGATCGCAAAAGTCTTCATGCCTTTCGTCTTCACTGCCCATTTGGCCAGCGGAATATTTTCTGCGCTAAGGGTCGGCACGACACGCGTTACCTCCGGGACGTTCATTTCCGTGATTTTCGGACTAATCGCACCCCATACGATAAACGGCATCTTGTTGCGGCTGAACACCGGAATTGTCGCGAGGGCGACTGCGCTGTTCCAGTGGCCGGTCGCAGCCACTACATCCTTGTCGTTGACCAGCTTCAATGCCGCCGACACACCTACGGCGGGGTCGGCTGCGTCGTCCAGAACGACCGCTTCCACCTTGTAGGGGAAGTCACTTTGATTGGCTTGCTGCAGCGCCAGCAGGAATCCGTTGCGCGCGCCTTCACCGTTGTAAGCGTTGCCGCCGCTGAGCGGGCCGATAAAGCCGATTTTTATCGTGTCTTTTGCTTGTACTGATGAGCCTAGTAACAATCCTGCTGCGATGGCGATAACACCTGTAGCCAGTTTTAGTTGAGGTAACATTTTCATCAAAATCTCCATTTATATTTTTGACCTGCACGGGGCTTGCGCGTTATGGATCGACTGCAACTACAAAAGTCATTTAATTGCCGGTTTGTTCCTCTCCAAAATGATCGAGGATGCATTTCTCTACTTGATCGGGATCGCGGGACTCCAGCGCATCGATGATTGAAATATAGTTATTGAAGTGGTCACGCGGATTCGGGCGCCTTCTGCGATAGAACAAGATATGAAAGCGCCACGTGAAATCGCGCAGGTTATCGAGTGTTTTTTCGATAAATCGATTGTTGGTGATGGTTGTGACGGCCCGATGGAATTCGTGATCCAACTTCAGTAAGTTCGGGATATCAGTTTTTTTACATAGTTCCTCCACATCGTATTGCGCTATCAGCTTGCGCAAATTCTTAACATCTTCATCCGTAATACGCTCTGCCGCCAGTCGGCTTGCCAGGACTTCCAGGGGAACCCGCATTTCCATGATTTCGTCCAGGTCGGCCATGTCGATGCCGGCCACAAACATGCCGCGGTAGGGAATGATGGTTACCAATTCCGCGTGGGCCAGACGCTGCAGCGCTTCCCGTATCGGCGTACGCCCGAAACCCAGCTCGGCCATGAGTTTTTTTTCATCCAGCATTGCAAGCGGGCTTATCTCTCCCAGCAAAATCATTTCCTTGATTTTGAGGTAAGCCTGTTCTGTCTGAAGCAAGCTACGGTCTGTACGGCTGTCCATAGGTTCAGGTTCTCTTTGTGTATTGCTCATAATGCTTTCCTTGTCGGTTATATCTTGCGATTAAAGGTCGCCGGGCACCCCATAAGAGGGTGCGCGGGATGGATCCTTCGAGCGGAGGACATAATCCGCCATTTGTGGCTGGTAAAGCGCCCACAGTGCAGATAATTTTTCTAACGGCCCTTCATCTTCCCAGTCAACACGCAAATCGACGGTTGGCCAAGACTCGTCCATGTAGACCTTTAGGCCCGCTGAATGCAGGGGGCCTTCTTCCCCTCCCTCTTGCACACCTGCGTGAATGGCTTTCAGCAGGCGCGTCGGCAGGTCGTCGGCAGAATGCTCCGCAAACGCATCGACCATCGCCTGCGGTATCCGGGCATTCGCGAGCATATTGCCAACCGCTACGCAATGCGGTCCCGAAGCGCCGGCATGTGTGCCAAGCGTGTTCTCGCCGCTCACCCAGCTTGAGGCGCTGTCCGCATCCAATACCGCCAACTGCCGCCAGGCTGAATAGGGCCGGGCGCGCTGAATTTGGTCCAATACCGCTGCGGCGCCGAAGCCATCCTGCAACAGCTTTGTGCCCAACAAGCCCAGACGCGGATCCGTCACGTTTTGGCTAAGCACCACGCCGGTGCGGGGAAGAATCCAAACGCAGCGACTAGGCACGGCAATGCTGGAACTGCTGATCGCAGCTCCCAATGCGCCGGTTCTCTCGCAACGCCCTGCAATGGAAAACGTCATTTTTGGAATCCTTTCCGAGTAAAAAGACTTTACGAAATGCTTAAAAGAAACATCAAATTTAACTGATATATCGGTTGACGTTCATCAAATATATCACTAGGATTCGAATACACCAATTAAATTTGCAAAAAAAATGCAAACCGGCCCAAGGGGCCAAACCATGCGAGGAGACGCAATGACACAGGAGTTACTTCAACAGCTGATGAACTGGCTTGTGCTGGGGAGCATTTATGCTTTGCTGGCGGTCGGATTCAGTCTTTTATTCGGCGTACTTAACATCATTCATTTCTCTCACGGAGATGTGTCGCTGATCGCGCCGTTTTTGGTGCTGGCCGGCGCCAAAATGTTCATGTCCGGCATTGATACGGGATCGTTGATTCTTCTTTTCGTGATGGCGTCCGTAGTGGTTGGCCTGATCGGAATCGGCATCGACAAGGTGGTTGTACAGCCATTCCGCAATGCTCCAGCAATGATGGTGATGGTTTCAACCGTGGCGCTCGGCATCGTCGTGCGTGAATTGATCCGGCATGTATATCCGGCCGGCAGCAATCCCTATGCTTTTACAACGCCCTTCAGTGGCGCCGCATTCAGCTTGGCGGGGGTCTCATTCAACTGGCTGTTTGTCGTGGATCTATGCGTAACAGCGACTTTGTTGAGCGCCATATGGTATTTCCTGCATCGCACGCCATTGGGCATCGAGGTGCGTGCTGTAGCGCAGGACCGGGACGCAGCACGCATGATGGGGATTCATCCCGGCCGCATTTTTCGTGTGACGTTTTTCATCACTTCCTTTACCGGCGGGATCGCCGCCTTGTTATATACCGCGCATATTGGCGTAGTGCGTTTCGATTTCGGGATTCTGGTGGGACTCATGGCCTTTTCGGCTGCCGTCATCGGTGGTCTCGGCAGCGTGACGGGCGCGATTGTCGGCGGCCTGTTGCTGGCAGGGGTTGAAACCCTGGTGCAGGCGACGGTACCAGGCGGCACATCCTATCGACTGGTAGCGGCCTTCGTTCTGGTCATTCTGTTTCTCCTGTTTAAGCCAGCCGGTATTTTTGGCAAACCTGTCATCGAAAAGGTCTAGCAATGAACGCAATAACAGCTTCACATATGACGCCAATGTCAACGCTGGGAAAGATGGCGGTTATGCTACGTATCGTGTTGTTGGAACTTTTCGCAGCCGCCTGGTTGCTAGGGTTCTTGAAAAGCGATGACTGGCGAATCCTGATGGCGTTGCTGGCGGTGCCAACCGCGCTATTTCTATGGGCGCAGCGGCAACCTGCTGTAGAGCGGCATCTGAGCGAGTTGATGGAGGTAGCGCCTCGCACCGTTCTGATAACGACGGTGATACTGGTTGCAGTGCTCCCGTTTTTTGTCGGCAGCGATAGCTACATTCTGCATTTATTGATCATGGGGCAGCTATACGCAGTGCTGGCGTTGGCGCTGAACTTCCAGCTCGGCAGCGCCAATATTCCCAATTTCGCCACGGGTGCTTCGTATGGGATCGGCGCTTATGTGTCCGCTCTTCTCGCCATCCACTTTGGCGTTAGTTTCTGGTGGGGCTTGCTGGCATCGGCAGTGGTGGCTACCGCGTTTGGCTTTCTGCTAGGCATTCCCTGCATGCGCACCCGGGAGTCCTATCTGGCCCTGGTGACCATTGCGTTTGGTGTCGTCATCCATCAATTGATCACCAATTTTGAATGGACCGGAGGCGCCAACGGACTGGTCGGCATTCCGGCACCGGTGCTTTTCGGACACTCCTTTGCAGACACACTGACGATCTTCGGACAAACGCTCCCAAGCCAGGCCAATTTCTATTACCTCGCCAGTTTGCTGGTGGTGCTGGCCATTGTCGTGTCAAAACGCCTGCACAATTCTCGGGTGGGCCTGGCCTGGAATGCATTACGGACCGATGAACTGGCTGCAAAATGCATGGGGATCAATGTCACAGGGTATAAAGTGCTCGCCTTCGCAGTGGATGCTTTCCTGTCAGCGTTTGCGGGGACCATCTATGCGTTTTATGTGAGCTATATCTCACCGGACAATTTCACATTCCTGGTGTCCGTGACCATCATGACGATGGTGATTGTCGGCGGCCTCGACAGCACATTCGGCGTGATCGTAGGCGCCTTGCTGCTGACGATTTTGCCGGAGAAATTTCGGGCGTTTTCCGACTACAGGCTGCTCATGTACGGGGTCATCGTCATCACCATGCTGATTGTCCGGCCGCAGGGACTGTTTCCGTAGCGCTTACGCAAGCACGGGGGCAAATAATGAAACAGTCAACACTACTACTCGAATGCCGCAACCTTGTCATGCGATTCGGCGGCCTGGTCGCCACCAATGACGTGTCTTTCAGTCTGGACAAGGGGGAGATCCTTTGCCTGATCGGACCCAACGGCGCAGGAAAATCCACCATTTTCAACATGATCTCGGGCATATACCGTCCCAGTGCCGGCAATCTACTTTTCGACGGTGCCGATATCGGCAAGTTCGCACCGCATGAAATCGTGGCCAGGGGCGTGGCGCGGACCTTTCAAAACAGTCGGCTGTTTGTCGACTTGTCGGTGTTGGACAACGTCATCATTGGTATGCACGCGCGTACCAATACCGGCGTACTCACCGCAATTTTCAATCCCGCCAGGTCGCGTAGCGAAATGGCGCAGTCAGCACTGGAAGCCGGTAAACTCCTGGCCGCCGTCAGCAAGGACCTGTATGAACAGCGTTACCGTCCGGCGCGGGAACTGGCGCAGGCAGACCGGCGCAGGCTCGAAATCGCGCGTGCGCTGGCAACGCGGCCAATGCTGCTGCTGCTGGACGAGCCATCTGCGGGGATGGATGAAAAAGAAACCGCCGCACTGGTGAACGACATTCGCCGCGTGCGCGAACGGGAGCCCGAGCTGTCGGTCATCATTATCGAACACGATATGCAACTTGTTGCCGATCTTCCCGACCGTGTGATGGTACTCGACTACGGCACCTTGATAGCCGAAGGGTCATTTGATGAAGTGCGTGCGATAGAACGCGTCCAGGAAGCCTATTTAGGAGGAGCAATCCATGCTTGAGCTGAAACAGGTTGATACTGCTTACGATGGTGTGCCGATGCTGCGTGGCATCAACCTCGAGGTCCGTCGTGGCGAGTTGGTATGCATTCTGGGACCGAACGGCGCGGGCAAGAGTACGACTTTTCGTACGATAGCCGGTCTGATAAAACCGACATCCGGTTCGGTGCACATCGCGAACAAGGACGTAGTTTCGGTGGGCGCCGAGCGGGTAGCCTCTCTCGGCGTCGGCCTTGTTCCGGAAGGGCGGAGACTTTTTGGCGGATTGACTGTTCGCGAAAACTTGCTTGTCGGCTGGAGAGCACTGGGGAAAAGAGTTGATTTCGACACCGATCTTGCCGAGATGACGGAATTGTTTCCACGCATCCGGGAGCGCTTCGATCAGTCTGCCGGAACCCTGTCTGGCGGCGAGCAGGCGATGGTTGCCCTGGCCCGGGCGCTCATTGCCAAACCGGCATTGGTCATCATGGATGAGCCCTCGCTGGGATTGTCGCCAAAATTGATCGACGAATATTTTGCCATCACCGACGAGATCCACAAACGCGGGGCGACCGTACTGCTGATCGAGCAAAATGCAAAGAAAGCCTTGGCCATCGCCGACCGGGCTTATTTCCTGGTCAAGGGGCGAGTGGCGGCGAGTGGCAGCGCAACCGAATTACTGGAAAACGACGCTGCCAAAGCTACCTACTTTTCTTGACCGCCGTTATATCGGCATGCAGCGGAACTAATTCCGTTGGCGCCAGGAGAATTCCTTGCTGATACCCGTTTCCGATTTGGCTTTTCATCAGCAGTTGGCGCGCCTGCTGGCACATCTGGATACGCCGATATTTTGGCAGCGCTTGGCGCAATGCCTTAGTGAGGCCGCCCACTTCGATAACTGGGTAGCAATGTTGTGCCGCCCGGATCATCCGCCGCTGGTGCTTGCCGATTTCAATGCAAACCGGCATGCCGAAGATCTGTTTGCCGAGTATCAGCGCGATGTCTATCTGCTCGACCCGTTTTTTCAATTTACCTCTGACAATCCGGCTGGCGGCTTGTATCGGCTGGACGAGGTGGCGCCAGACGATTTTCGGCAGACGGAGTACTTTCGCCGCTATTTCCTGATTAATATCGTCGAAGATGAAGTGCAGTACCTGGCACCGGTACCGGGCATCGGCACGGTATCGTTATCGTTGGGAAAGGCGATCCGTTTCGACGCACAGGATATCGGCGGACTGTCGCTGTATAAAGATTGGGTGATTGAATTGATGCGGCTGCACTGCCAGCGCAGCCTGACAGTGATCGAAGACAGCCCGTCGCAGGGGGAGGACATGACCTCCCGATTTGAGCATGCTTTAGCGCAGCACGGTGCGGCGCCGCTCACCAGGCGCGAGATGGAAATCGCACTCCTGATGCTGAGCGGGCACTCGAATAAGGGCATCGCTAAACGGCTGGGAATTTCGCTGGATACGGTGAAAGTGCATCGACGCAACATCTACGCCAAGCTGGGAATCACCACGCAGGCAGCGTTGTTTATGCTGTTCATGGGCGTTGTTGAATGAATCAGGCTTGAGGCCGTCGGGGCTCAATCATTTGTACGCCCGGCTGCCAACTGATATTTCTTGAGCTTGTCATACAGGGTTTTTTTGGGAACCCCGAGGCGCTCTGCGGCCAGCGCGACATTGCCATCGCTGGCCGTCAATGCGTCCGCGATCAGCACGCGCTCATAGGCATCGAGCTGGTGCGGCAACGATGCTGCTGCCTGCTCAGGATCGGACGCGTCTGTCAATCCTTCCACCACGCCCAGCACCAGCCGATCGGCGAAATTGCGCAATTCGCGCACATTGCCGGGCCAGTCGCGCGCCTGCCATTGCGCCATTTGCGCCGCTGTCCAGTGCGGGACCGGGCGCTGATAGCGCATCGCAGCTCCCTGAACAAAATGCGCCAGCAGCAGCGGGATATCATCGCGCCGTTCCACCAGCTGCGGCAATCCGATGCTGACCACGCCGATCCGGTAGTACAGGTCTTCGCGAAATTTTCCTTCCGCGCTCAGGCGCAGCAGGTCGACCTTGCTGGCGGCGATGACGCGGCAATCGATATCAATGCTCTCATTGCCGCCCAGCCGTTCCAGCTGGCGCTCCTGCAGCACGCGCAACAGCTTGACCTGCAACGCCAGCGGCATGCTTTCGATCTCGTCGAGGAACACCGTTCCGCCCTTGGCATATTCGAGTTTGCCGATGCGGCGTTTCTGTGCGCTGGTAAACGCGCCCGCTTCATGGCCGAAAATTTCGCTTTCGAATACCGCTTCCGGCAGCGCGCCGCAATTGATCGCAACAAACGGCCCCTTGCGCTCGCTGGCAAGATGCAACTGGCGCGCCACTACTTCCTTGCCGGTACCGGTCTGGCCATTGATCAGGATATCGACCGCAGTCGGGCCGAGGCTGCGAATCATGGTCCGCACCCGCTCGGTCGCCGCCGATTGGCCAATCAGGGCCGGCATGTCGGGATGCGCTGCCCAGGCCGCCTTCAGGCGGCGATTTTCCAGCACCAGGCTGCGCTTTTCTTGCGCCCGCAGCGCGGTTTCCAGCAGTCGTTCCGCGGCGAACGGCTTTTCGATAAAGTCGTAGGCACCGGCGCGCATCGCTTCGACCGCCATGCCGACGTCGCCATGGCCGGTGACCACGATCACCGGCAGGTCCGGGTCGAGCGCGACGACTTGCGCCAGTACCTCAAGGCCGGAGCGGCCGGGCAGGCGCACGTCGGTCACGATCACGCCGGCGAAGCCGGCATGCAGCCACGGCTGCGCCTGTTCCGCGCTGGCGCAGCCGTGTACCGCGAAGCCGCCCAGTTCCAGCGTTTGCGCAGTCGCACGGCGCAGCGCATCTTCATCTTCGATTAATACCGCTGTTAGTGCCGACACGCTGGTTTCCATCAAGACTCCACAGTTGGTGGACTTACGCAAAACCGCCCCAGCGGCGTTACGCCTCCTAGCCGTACCTTCGCACTGTCTTCGTCGGCAGGTTTTGACAAGCTCGTTGCTGGGACAATTTTGCGTAAGTCCTAAGTTAGTAAGGGCAAGCGCAACACGAATTCCGCGCCGCCGTCAGCGTGATTATGCGCCGTAAGGTGTCCATTCATGGCCTGCACGATGGACGATGAAATCGCCAGCCCGAGGCCGAGGCCTTTGCCGGATGGCTTGGTGGTGAAAAACGGTTCGAACAGGTGTGGCGCAACCTGCTCCGGAATGCCCGACCCCGAGTCGCGGATGCGGATCACCGCGTGCTCTGCCTCGCGCTCCAGCAGCACCGACACCGATCTGACCGGTGCCGTCGCGACCGCATCGATCGCGTTGTGCAGCAGATTGATCAGCACCTGTTCGGTGCGCACCGTATCGCCCACCACCTGCAGCGCCGCGCGGATATCGACGGCGAGATGGACTGCATGCAGTTGAAATTCGTTTTGCAGCAATAAGGTTGCGGCCTTGATCGCATGCGGCAAGTCCACGGTGGAGACCGTCTCGTGACTTTTGCGGGCGAAACCTTTGAGTTGCCCGATAATCGCTCCCATGCGCGCGCTGGCAGCGCTGATATGTGCCAGATTTTCAGCGGCCTGGTCGGCCTGGCCGCGCGTCAGGAAGGTGCGTGCATTGTCGGCGAAAGCGCGGATCGCAGCCAGCGGCTGATTCAGCTCATGCGTCACGCCGGCCGCCATCTGACCCAGCATTGCCAGCTTGCCGGCCTGCACCAGTTCGTTTTGGGTCGAGCGCAGCAAATGCTCGGTTTCCTTCAGCTTCACGTATTTGATTTCCAGGTGTTGGTTCGCCAGCAGCAGCTCTTGCGTGCGCTGGGCAATTTTCTTGTCCAGATCCGCCGCCGCCCGTTGCAACGCATTGCGCGATTCCAGCCGTTCCTCCAGCCGCCGCCGCCGCTGATAAGCGGCCCACAATGCAATGCCCGCAATGGCCAGCAGCAGCGCCGCCGCCAAAGTCCACAGCAGCGCTACCCGCTGGATCCGTGCCTGCGACGGAAACAGCATGAGTTGCCAGCCCAGACGGCCGATTGTGCGTGTGACATGCGCGCCGAATCCAGTCTGCAGCGCCTTCGGTAGCGCGCCAATCGGTGTAATGGTTTGGTTGGCGTATTGGAGCGTGCCGGCAATCTCGCGCTGCATGGCGCCATTCAGCGGCTGCAGGCTGTGGTATTTCCAGGAGGGCCGGTTGCTTAAAAAAACCACTCCGCGACGATCGGCCAGAGTGATCGGGTCTTCGCTGCTGCGCCACGTATGTTCAAATTCGGCCAGGTCGATCTTCACGGCCATCACGCCGATCGGCGCGACCGCACCGTGGCTGGCGTCGATCGGATAGACCGGCTGGGCGATGAAATAACCGGGTTCGCCAGTGGTGTTGCCAATCCCGTAGAAGCGTCCGGCTTGGCCTTTGATGGCTTCCTGGAAATACGGGCGAAACCGGAAATCCTTGCCGACGAAGCTGAACGGCCGGTCCCAATTGCTGGATGCCAGCGTGGTGCCGTTGCGATCCAGCATATAGATCGCGACCACTTTCGATTGGCGCTGGACCGACTGCAGGGCGAGATTAAGGCGATCGATGACGGCATGATCGTCGGGATGGCGCAGCGCCTGTTCGACATCGGCTTGAAAACCGAGTGCGAATGGCAGGGACTCGAACTTTTCCAGCACCGACCCAAGGTCGAGTGCGATGATTTGCAATTGACGTTCGCCCGCCGCGCGAATATCGTTGCCGGCTTTCTGTGCGGCGAGAACATACGTCGCAAAAACCACCGCGCTGGCAAAGCCGATGGCAAACACCAGAAAGCCCGTGCGTTTTTTAAATATCATTTGCTCGTCAACATACTCGCCAAAGCATGCATCGATAGGAGGTGCCGACATAATACCTCCTACGATAAAGGCGGCGAGATATGAGATAGCGTCTGGAGATAGCCTCTGACGCTCAAGCCTCGTTTCTGAGATAGCCTTCCTTGCTCGGGTCGCGCATCCGCAGCGACACTACCAGCCCGATCGCGCACATCGCTGTCACGTACCAATAAAAGGTCGATTCCATGCCGATCGACTTCAGCGACAGCGCCGCGAATTCCGCCGAACCGCCGAAGACTGCGTTGCCCACCGCATACGACAGCCCGACGCCCAATGCCCGGACTTCCGGCGGGAACATTTCGGCTTTGATCAAGCCGCTGATCGAGGTGTACAGACTGATAATCGCCAATGCCAACACCACCAGGCCAAAAGCGGCGTAAGGATTGGAAACATCCTTTAGTGCGTGCAAAATCGGCACTGTCGACAGCGTCGCCAGCGCGCCGAACCAGATCATCGACGTGCGCCGGCCGATTTTGTCGGACAGCATGCCGAACAGCGGCTGTATCAGCATGTAGACCAACAGCGCGCCGGTCATGACGCTACTCGCGGTCTTCGCATTCATGCCGGCGGTATTCACCAGATACTTTTGCATATACGTCGTGAACGTATAGAAAATCAGCGAACCGCCCGCAGTAAAACCGACTACCGTCAGAAATGCGCCCTTGTGCTTCATCAGCCCCGCCAGCGTGCCGGCATCTTTATTCTTGCGGGTTTCCGCAGTGGAGGTTTCGCTCAGCGATTTACGCAGATACAAGGCAACGACCGCGCCCACCGCGCCCAGCAGAAACGGCACGCGCCAGCCCCAGTCCCTGAGCTGTTCGGTGCTCAGCAATTGCTGCAGAACGACCAGCACCAGCACCGCCAGCAATTGGCCGCCGATCAGCGTCACGTACTGGAACGAAGCAAAGAAGCCGCGCCGGCCCTTGATGGCAACCTCGCTCATGTAGGTCGCGCTGGTGCCATATTCACCGCCGACCGACAAGCCCTGAAACAGGCGAGCAACCAGCAGCAGCAGCGGCGCCAGCGCACCGATGGTGGCGTAAGTCGGCATCAGGGCAATCATCAGCGAGCCGCCGCACATCATCAAGACCGAGATCATCATCGAGGTACGACGGCCATGCTTGTCGGCAATCCGTCCGAACAACCAGCCGCCGATCGGGCGCATCAGGAAACCGGCGGCAAATACACCGGCGGTATTTAACAGTTGTGTGGTCGAGTTGCCGTGAGGGAAAAATGCCGGTGCGAAATAAATCGCGCAAAACGAGTAGACGTAAAAGTCGAACCATTCGACCAGATTGCCGGACGAGGCGCCGACAATGGCGAAAATGCGTTTCCGGTTATCTACCGTGGTAGCGGGGGCTTGCTTGGACATGGCTGTCTCCTGTGGTTGAATTTTTCTACAAGCCATTGCAGACTTCGTGCCAGCCAACCCGGAACAGCCAAGTAATTGATTTGTCGACGTTTATTCAATCGCGGGGAAAGCGCGGTCCGCGTTTTTCGTGCGGAAATCCGGAATTAGGTACGGGCCGGTTCTGGAAACTCGCCTAACGAACCGGTTACGCAGGTTTATGGACCATCAGCCAGTACACTATCAATAGCCCGCCGAACGCAGGGAAACCAAGCGCGGTCCAGATTTTCTCGAAATGCCAGTAGCGATCGGGCAGCGAAGTATTGTTGGTCGCGGCGATTGCGGCCATATCGCGCATCTTCAATTGCAGCCATACGACCGGCAGCCAGCAAATTCCGGCAAGTGCGTAGAGTACGAGCGTCCATACGATCCATGTTGCGCTTAACGGAAAGCCTGCCATGCGAATCATCCAGAAACCCGACAGCGGCTGCATGATCACGGCAGGCAGCGTGAACCACCAGTCGGCTCTCGCTACCCAGCGGGTCACGACGGCGATGGCTTGCACATTGCCGCTGCGATTGGTGAAGAACATGTAGAACGCGGTGCCGAATCCGGTGCCGAACATGAAAGTGGCAGACAATATGTGCAGCCATTTGATTGCGAGGTAATCCATCTCAATTCCTGTTTCCGGTTATTCGCCACATCACCGCCATCAACGCAAGCATGGGAAGATTTTTGCTTAAAGGGCCAAACGGGTGCAGCCAGAATTCTGGCAGGCATATGCTCATGATCGCCGTATACCCCGTTACCAGGCCGATCTGCAAAGGCCAAAGCCAGCGGCGGCGATGAAACAAGAGCACGCAGCCGATAGCGCCATCCAGAAGGCTCGTTGCGAGCAAGGCGGTTTCCGTCCAATCGGCTGGTACGCCGCACGACGCCAGCCACCGGGCACTTTCCTGGTGCGGCCAGCCAAACCAGGAAACGCCAGCGGTGATCAGCCACAACGCAGCGATGGCGATTCTGATCAATGGCAAGCCCCAGGCAACCACTGCCGCCGGTCGTTGCTCAGGCTTTGCGAAAGCAGCCGGGTCGCGCAATGAGCGTCCTAACAAGGCCGAGACCGGCCCGGCATCCGCAGTGTTGCTGCCATCGGCGCTTTTTTCCAGCATAACGAGAGAATCCGGCGTCAGGGCGCTGCCAGAATGCAGAGCGGCAGCGCGCGCAACTATCCTGGCAATCGGCATTGGCAGGTCAAGTACGATTGCCGGCGGGGCACGCAAGCCGCTACGCAATGCCGTCAAATAGCCAGCCATGGTTAGCGGACGTGGTCCAACGACGGCTATTTCGCGCGGAACTATTCCATCCATGATGACCAGCTTGACCAGCGCGGCGACCAGGTCATCGACATGTATCGGTTGCACCTTCGCCCGGTTTGCCATCGGCATAGCCAGCAAGGGCAAGGTAGCGAGCGCGAGAAACAGTTGGCTGCTGGCACCACGGTCCCCATACACAAGCGACGGCCGAACGATCGTGGCGCTGAGCCGGCGCCGCAGCAGGTCCGTTTCGGCTGCGCCCTTGCTGCGCCAGTATCCGGTCAAGGCGTCGGCTTTGCTGCCCAATGCTGAGACTTGGATGACACGACGAATGCAGAGTCGCTCGCAAGCGGCAAAGAGCGCGACCGGCGCGCTGCGATGGAGCAGGTCGAAGTCGCCCGATCGGGATTCGCGAATGATGCCCACACAGTTGACCACCGCATCCACGCCGGCAAGTTGAGGAAGCCACGCTTGCTCCGTCGCCATTGAAGAAAAATCGAGCTGTCGCCACTCCGCATGCAGAACATCGACAGGCTTGTGACGACTTGCCCCAATGACGATGCATCCGGCGTCGCGCAATGCACGCATCGCATGGCTGCCGATCAGGCCGGTAGCGCCGAGTATAAGGACTTTCATGTTGCCTCCTGGGCGAGCGCTTTTGCATGTCTGGGGCGCGTTCTCCATGCCGCCTGCAGATCACGCAGCCCCCAGAGAAACACGCCAATGCTCATCAGGCAAAGCAAGCGCGAAACGAGGCCGTAATCGACGCCGATGAACGCCGTTGGCATTCTTGCCCATGCGTACAGTGTCGGAATCAGCATGGCGCAGTAGGCGCCGCCGCCCATGCTGAGCGCTAAGTGCATGAGTCGTTCGGTTGCCGACAGCATGCGGGTCCGGTCTTCTTCCACGAAGTCCCAGCCTGTCAATAAAACTTCTATCAACAGCACGCCGGCAAATGCCCAGACGCAGATGCCATGCCATTCAAACCAGGCGAGACCCGCGAATACCAGCGCATATAAAATCTCGCGCAATCCATGAATGGCTTCTTCTAACGATGCACTTTCGCGTTGCGGCAGGCCTTCCCGCCATTCGTGGTTGAGCAACACATCCAGCGCCCCCAGTATTCCTTGTACGACGAGTACCCAAAGAACAGCAATCATGGCGTTTCCCTTTTTGCCTTCAGATCGGTTTTCAACAGCCAGATCAGTGGCGGCAGCATGGCGGCAACAGCAAAAATATCGGTCCAGACATGCGTCCAGCAATCCGCTTGTAACGAAATCAGTATGTCTTGAGGCGCCCAAAGCACGACGCCGACGATCAGCGCTGCCCATGCAAAGACGCTCTTTTGCTTATCCGCAATTCGCGCCAGCGCTCCCATCCATATCGCTGCCGCCTGGACCGTCGGACCGAAAAGGGATATCCACCATACCTGTTGCATCCGTGCCGCCGGTGGTGCGACATCGCCCCAGAAGAACGCTTCAATGTGGTGATGGTAGGTGTCGAACAAGGCGGCATTCGCGATCAGTGGAAGCAGTGCGCCAACGATCAAATGCGCCGCGATAGGCACGTAGATCCATCTCACCAGCCAATATCTTTTTGTTTTTGAAGTCATTTTTGTCTGTAATTTCAGTATAAACAGAAATATGTGAGTAAAAAAACACTGTCAGAGAAAAGGATTGTCTCTGCGGCAAACGCCAGCGGAACAAGCAGGTTTTTGCCTATAACCGAGCCAGGATGAAATACGGTAGCGATTGCGGGCGAAGCGGCGATATAAACCGGACAACAATGGCCTGAGCATCCAGATGCGCAAAGGGGCCACCAACCAGCCACGGCCAACCAGCGTGTAAGCGGCCAGCATGCTGTCGATACCGACCAATACGCGTCCCGTGGCCGTCAGGCTGTGCAATTCTCGATCAAGATCCTGCATATCGACGCCAGGCATATCGAGGGAAAAGCCGGGGCTGGCGGTATCGACAAAGGCCAGATTTCCCGCTGTGTCCCACTGGCCCAGGCGTCGCATCTCGGCTGCGCAAAATGGGCAATTCCCATCGAAGAACAGTGTCAGTTCCGGATGACGCATTATGGCGACTCCTTTTCATCGCTGCTGAGCAAGCGGGCGACTTTGCCGCCCATCTTGAGAAAGCGTTGCAGGGTGGCTGGTGGCAGGTGTTTGTAGTCGCCGTAAGTCGCCGTCAGCATTTCCAGAAACGCCAGGACCTGGTCCATCTTGACCCGGGTAGCAGGCTCCAGTCCCGCATCCTGTTCTGCCTCGACTGCGCACTCGCGCAATACCGTCAGGGTGGGGTCTATCTCCCGACGTTTGCGCTCTTCGATGATGACGCGGAAAATTTCCCAGACATCCTGAAGGGCGACGAAATGGTCGCGACGGTCGTCAATGACGTGCGTGATGCGGACCAGGCCCCAGCTCTGCAGCTCTTTGAGGCTGTTGCTGACGTTGGAACGGGCGACGTTCAATGTCTCGGCGATATCTTCGGCCGGCAACGGTTGATTAGACAGAAACAGCAGCGCATGTATTTGCGCCACGGTACGGTTGACGCCCCAGCGGGTACCCATTTCACCCCAGTGAAGGATGTACTTTTGCATGGTGGGAGCGAGTAACATGGCATTTCCTTTATTTCTGTCATTACAGAAATAATAGAACGGTATTTTGCGGACGTCAAAGAATATTTGCGTTACTTACGGCTCGAAGGGCGCCATGACCTTGCCTCAGCTTCGCGACGATAGAGTTGGTCGATGCATTTCTTTCTCCTAACGGTTGAAATGCGTAGCGCCGCTCACCCGGCCAAGACGCGCGACGGGCGGGCGAATTCGGTAGCATAGAAGATCAATGCCGCACAGGGAAAGGCGAAGCCGACCCAACTCACCAGTTCCCATCCACCGAACGTATAGGTCAAGCTGGCGATGGCCGAGCCAACTGCGCCGCCGGCGAAGAAGAGCGCCATGTAGAGCCCGTTCAAGCGGCTGCGGGTACTGGCGCCAAGGGCATAAATGGCGCGCTGACCCAGCACCAGATTGCTCTGCACCCCCAGATCCAGCAGAATTCCGGCGGCCAAAAGTGCCGCCATCGATCCCGAACCCCCGAGCCTGGAGAATAGGAACGCGATCGCTACGATCGCCAGGGAAATTCCGGTCGCGATGCGGCTCCAGCCGCGATCGGCCATCCGTCCTGCGATCGGCGCAGACAGTGCACCGGCCGCGCCGGCTAACGCGAATAACGCAATGCCACGTTGCGTCAGACCAAATGTCGGTCCGGCGAGAATCAGTGGAACGGCGGTCCAATACAGGCTGAATGCGGCGAATAACGCTGCTTGATACGCCGCACGTCGACGCAAGACAGGCGTGTCGCGCAGCAGCGCCCACAGCGAAAGTATCAGCGTATGGTAGCTATGATTGGCGGCCGGACGCCGTTGCGGCAGCAAAGACCGCAAGATGAGGAGCAGCGCTACCATGAGTGCGGCGGATGTCCCGAACACGGCACGCCATCCAAAAGCGCTGGCTACCAGGCTGGAGACCGGTCGCGCCAGCATGATCCCCAGCAGGAGGCCGCTCATGACATTGCCGACCACCCGGCCGCGACTGGCATCGGGGGCCATGTGGGCGGCAATCGGTACCAGCATCTGGACGGCGACCGAACCGAAACCGATGAGCAGAGACGCGGCCAGGTACAAGGGTGCCGAGGGGGCGATGGTCGCTACCAGAAGGGCGAGAACGACACCGCTCATGGTCCAGCTGATCAGCCGCCGATTCTCCGCCAAATCACCCAGCGGAACCAGCAGCACGAGACCCGCGCAGTACCCGCTTTGCGTGAGGGTGACGATCAGGCTGGCGGCCGACTTGCCGAGCCCTATTTCAGGAGCGATCAGGCTGATGAGCGGTTGTGCATAATAAAGATTGGCGACTATCAGGCCGCAGGCGGTTGCCAGAAGGATGATCATCCACGCTGGCACAACGCTGTCGGCTGCCGGGCTGATCGGCGTTGCGCTGCTCTTCGTTATCATTGCGAAACTCACTTATAAGGAAACGTATCTTTTCTAATTTGGCAAGTGCCAAGGGACTTCAAGATCATTGGAGGCACGCCATTGTAACGAAACGAATGGTATCCAATCGTTAAGGCTGGATTTTCACGGCTACGCCAAGATATTTCAAAAACAGGAAATAAGTATTCCCAATTTGCCGGCAGAGCCTTTTCAAGGCTTATAACCATCATTCAGCGTTTTCAGAAAGGTGATGACATCGTCGATCTCCGCAGCCGTCAGCGCCGGCTTGTCTCCGGGTTTGCGGTTAAACGGTGCTTCGACATTCACATTGTCGTGATATGCCGGCGGCAGGTCGTCGAATTTGTGCACGCCGCCATCTGCCGCACGCGGGTACCATTTCTGTGGCTGGGTATCGCGCTGCACATAGAATTTCATCACTTGTTCCAGGCTGTTGAATGCGCCGTTGTGAAAAAACACCTGTCGCGTTGCGACATTGCGTAAGGACGGCGTTTTGAACAGGCCGCAATATTCTGTCCTGTCCTTCAGGTCGATGCGATCGGGACCGCACAGGCCCATGTCGAAAAATGCCGGATCGGCATTGGCCGGAATTTTCCTGTTGCGCGGCACCCCGATCGCAATCAAGCCATAGTCGGTAAATTGGGGGAAAGCGCCGCTCGGGGCGATTGTGCTGATATGGCAAGCAGCACAATTGCCCTTGGCAGGATCGTTAAACAGGCGCAAGCCATGTAATTCCTGTTTGCTGAGCCGGGTTTGATGACGTAGGAAGGCGTCGTATTTGCTGTTGTAAGGATAAAAGTCAGCCGGGCTTTCCTGGAACACTTCGAGTGCCATCAGCGCCCATTTGAACGCGATTTCCCGATTCTCGAAAATCTCTGCGCCGAAGGTCTGGCGGAACTGTGCCGCATACGGTGCTTTTTTCAGTTTTTCGACCACAGCGGCCGGACTGGCGTTGCCCATTTCGTGCGCCGCCAGCAGCGGAATGCGCGCCTGCTCGTGGGCGGAGGACGCGCGTCCATCCCAGTTGCGGCCGCCGGTGGGACCGGCGTCGATACTGTCGTCGCCATCGTTTTCGTGAAAATGTTCGGTAAAAGCCGGTACGTTCTGGAGATAACGTAAGGATGGCACGGCGCGCGTGCCGGCGCTCTTCAACTCCTTGCCGCCGAGTTGCACCGCCAGATTGTTCGGCGGCCCGAACGCATGATCGGGGCTGTGGCAGGTGGCGCAAGACATCTTGCCTGACGCGGATAGCGACGGATCGGAAAACATGCGCCGGCCGAGTGCCGTCATGGCGGCGACTGAGGGCTGTTGTTTAAGCGTTGGCGCATACGCCGCGCCGAGATAGGCAGGCGCTGACGCAGGGGCGCCGGTCGTGGCCACGGCGTTCGCAGCTAAGGATGTCGGCTCGCAAGCGCTCGGGATGAGTCCGATGATTCCGCTCAGAAGCGCGATTGCCAGTGATTTCATAGGAACATTGTCGCAATAGATGGCACAGCCGGATGCAGGCGCGCTGTCCGGGCAATTTCAAAGGAGGACAAGGTTAGCGCCTATGTGTGACGGAGCGATGACGCACTCAGATCGGATAAATGGTACTTTGACACACCAAATTCATACCGTTGAAATATTCCGAGCATAGGATGGCGGCTTTTACCGCCCCGGGGGGCTTATGAAGCATACGTTGAAATTGTGGCTGGTGGCGGTGATGTTATCGGCGGGGGTAAGTGCTTGCGGGGGCGGTTCGTTCGGCAATCCCGGCGGCACAACCAGCGGCCAGGTGATCGGTAGCTATGTCGAAAATGCGCAGGTCTGTTTTGAGGACAAGCTCAGGAAAGCGACATGTAACGCCGTTTCCGCAGTCGTCAAGACCGCTGCAGATGGTTCGTTTACGTTGCCGGGGCAAGGGGCGGTAGTGGCAACGATCGATACCGGCGCAATCCGGCATGCGGCACTCGGTGATAGTGGCAGCCACGTCGCGCAGAAGCTGATTTTCCGCGCGCCCGCCGGACACACCCGTTTCGTCAGCGCCATTTCCACCGAACTGGCTGCTGCGATGGACGCCAACGGCGGGAATTTTGCCGACGCCAGCAAACAGCTGGCCGCCAAAATCGGTACCGGCGAAGCCAGTCTGAACGCCGATATCAACCAGCTTTCCGGCGCCGATGCGGTAAAACTGACAGCAGAGAGCGCAGCCGTCAGCGCGGTGATCGCAACTGCCATCGCGCAAGGTCCAAGCGGCGATATGGGTCAAACGCTCAACAGTGCTCTGGCGCTGAGCAACATCCGGAACGTGGTCGTGATCTTCGCTGAAAACCGCGGCTTCGACAATCTGTACGGTCTGTTCCCGGGCGCCGACGGCATCCCGGGCGTGAATCCGACCTCGCGCTCCGCTTACGTGCCGCAAAAAGACTACGATGGCAGCAGCTTGCCGGTCTTGCCGCCGACCTGGGGCGGCATGACGCTGGCCGGTCAGAGCAGGGTGATCACGCAGGCGCAGTCAGCCAATCTGCCGAACCGGCCGTTCCGGATCGACGACGTGAATAGCCCGATTTATATGGCCGAATCGGTGATCACGCGCGATCTGGTGCATCGTTTCTACAATAACCAGATGCAGATCAACGGCGGCAAGAACGATCAATTTGCGGCCTACTCGGATGCCGGCGGTCTCAGCATGGGCTACTACGACGGCAGCAAAATGAAACTGTGGGATATCGCCAGGCATTACACACTGGCCGATCATTTTTTCATGGGCGCGTTTGGCGGATCTTTCCTGTCGCACCAATACCTGATCTGCGCCTGCGCGCCGACCTACCCGGATGCCGATGCGGCGACGTCGCCGGCCAGGAACAGTATCTCGGCCGTCGACGTCGATCCGAATGGCCGTGTAGTGCGTCTGACCCCGGGCACCGGCCATCCGGCTTCGGTGTTGAGCGGCGCGCCGGTCTACCTGCGGGATAGCACGCTCACGCCGAAGGATGCCTCCGGCATGTTCCATGCGGTCAACACCATGCAGCCCGCCTATCAGCCGAGCGGAAATGCCGGCGGCGCGCTTGCAGCGTATGCCGACCCGGGCAAGGCCACCACCTTGCCGCCGCAAACCCAGACCACGATCGGCGATCAACTGAGCGCCAAGGGCGTCGACTGGGCCTGGTATGCCGGTGCATGGAACGCCGCGCTGGCGGATGCGCCGAATGCGAAGCGCAGCGTAATCTACGCCGGCAAGATCCAGTTCCAGCCGCATCACCAGCCATTCAACTATTACCGCCGCTTCGACCCGGCCACGACCGCCGGCGCAGCCGAGCGGGCCAGCCATCTGAAGGACTACGATGCGTCGTTTGTGCAGGATGCCGCGGCCGGCAAGCTGCCGCCGGTGGCGTTCTACAAACCGCAGGGTAATCTGAACCAGCATGCGGGTTATGCCAACATCGCCGACGGCGATGCGCATATCGCCGCAGTGATCGCCCGGCTGCAGGCCAGTCCGCAGTGGAAGCACATGCTGATCGTGGTGACCTACGATGAAAACGGCGGCTTCTGGGACCACGTAGCCCCGCCGAAAGGCGATCGCTGGGGGCCGGGTACGCGCTTGCCGGCGATCCTGGTGTCGCCGTATGTGAAGAAGGGCTTTGTCGATCACACGCAGTACGACACCGCCTCTATCTTGCGCTTCATCACGCGTCGCTACGCGCTGCCGGTGCTGGACGGGATCGCTGCGCGCGACAAGGCGCTGGTGGCCAACGGCGGCCAACCGATGGGCGATCTGACTGCTGCGTTGGCGCTGCTGCCTCAGGAGTGATTAGCGCCGGTGTGCATCAATAGAAAAAGCCTGGACTCCGCTAAGCGTTGTCCAGGCTGCTTGCTATTCGCCAGTCAGGTTGATTGGCAACCGGCTATCTTCTATCAGGTCACCGTGATGGTGGGATCCCAGTAGAAGTATCCGAACAAATTCTGGGTCTCGCCGTCGTCAGCAAGTGTATAGAGTGCAAAGAAAACATAGAAATCTTCGGTTCCGCTATTTCTCACTTTTGAATCGTAGCTGGAGAAATTCAGCTTTGTCTGCAGTGCCGGCAAGCCATTGCCCGATGGTGAGTCCGCGTTTGGCATCACCGCCCCTTTCCTGGTGACCAGATCCGCTACAAATTGATTGAATACGTGATCTCTTTGCCAGTATTGAATACCGTACACAATCACTGCATCGTCCGAATTGTCATAGATCGAAACACCTGTGAACGATACTTCGTCGCCGGGATTCGCCCTGAAATTCAGGTCGGCACTCCCTTGACCGCTGATAACGCCTCTTGAGCCGGTGACGAGCATGAACTGACCGGCGTGGTTGATGCCAGTCGGATGATTTGGGTCTTTGCTTGGGTTTGGGTTGATTTTCTTAACATATTCGGTATCAATCACCACGAGTACATTAATTTGCTGGGAACTTGCTTTTAATATTAAATCTGCAGCCATAATATATCTCCCTCGTTCCTGACAGTTCAGCTTTCAACCAAACCCCGTTTTTTAAAGTGGATTCTGGCCTCCACTATGCGAATCCGAGGACAAATTCTGGCAGTAACATTGCCGCATCGAAACTATCAGTTCGTATAGGTAGAACAAATGGAAAAATGTGCATCCGGCGCTTTCGCGCGCGAAATGGCCGTCATTTGAAGTGTTGACTTAAGGGCAATCCGGGAAGCCATGGCCTCACCCAAAGCTGATCACGAAGGTGCGCCTTACTGCATGTCGGAGGCTGAATGCGAAGGGCAGGAATTGCCCTGGTTTGCTAGTAGAATGCGTACAACTCCGCACATCAAATTTTTATAATTCCGGCGGTATTAACATCAATCCAATTGGAGGAGATCCACATGGACCGCCGCTCGTTACCATTAAACGCGTTGCGCGCCTTCGAGGCCACCGGCAAGCATCTGAGCGTGACCGCCGCGGCTAACAGCCTGTTCGTTTCGCAAAGCGCGGTGAGCCGCCATATTCTGATGCTGGAAGCTCTGCTGGGGGTGAAGCTGTTTGAGCGCAAACACCAGCATCTGGAACTGACCGAAGCGGGCCGCGCCTTGCTGCCGGTCGTGAGTAAATCGTTTGACCGCATTGAGAGCGCTTTAAAAGACGTTCTGAAAGACGGCGCAGCCGCGCGCCGGGTGCTGCACATGCAGATGCCGTCGACCTTTGCGCACAATCTGGCGATACCGATCTTGCGCGAGTTCAAAAACGCCTTCCCGGATGTCATGCTGGATTTGATGATCCCCAACAAGGTAGGCATGCCGGAGTTCAATTGCGACGTTGCGGTGGTGTACTCCAAGCCCGAGGTGAACGATCTGATCGCGGACCTGTTATGGCATGTGCGTCTGACGCCGCTCTGCCATCCGGCGCTGCTGGAACGGGTGGTGCCCGGTGACCTGACCGGTTTCATCACGCAAAACGAGATCGTGCATGTGATTCTGGAAGGTCAGCCGCGCCATCGATTGTGGGAACGGTTTGTGCGGCAGGCCGAATTGTCCAACGTCTCGGTGGACCGCGGCCTGCTGTTTGAAACAGCCAATCTGGCTGCGCAATATGTGATGAGCGGTACCGGCATCGCCATCCTCGATCCGCTGCTGTTTCAGCTGGAACTGCGTAACGGCACCCTGGTGCAGCCATTTGATGTCTGGGTCGACGATGGCTATGGCTACTATCTGCTGACCCATTCCGACGATTTGCTGGACGAAGCGATCGCCTCGCTGCGCTCATGGATGATCCAGCGCTTTGCCAACTCCTCGCTGGAACTCAAGAGTGTGCTGGTGGGGCAGGCACCGCCGAACCTTGCCGCATCCCCCTTGAATTAAACAGATCGTAGTCCAAGCTGCGGGCAAGCGCTATGAATGGTTGCTGCTGCCGCTGGAGCGTTTTTCGACAAAGCGCTTCACATAATCATCGGCGGGCCGGTTCAGAATGTCGTCGGCGCTGCCGACTTGCACCAGCACGCCATCGCGCAGGATGGCAATTTGCGCGCCGATATGAATCGCTTCATCCAGATCGTGGGTAATGAAGACGATGGTTTTGTGGAAACGCTCTTGCAACACCAGCAGCTGATCCTGCATTTCGGCGCGGATCAGCGGATCCAGTGCGCTGAAAGCCTCGTCCATCAGGATAATGTCGGTATCCGCCGCCAGTGCACGCGCCAATCCGACCCGCTGCCGCATGCCGCCGGAGAGTTGATCGGGATAGGCTTTTGAATAGCCTTTCAAGCCAACCCGCTCCAGCCATTCCTGGGCCTTTTCATGCGCCTCCTTCTTTTTGACGCCGCGCGTCAGCAATGCAAAGGCGGTGTTGTCCAGCACCGACCAATGCGGCAACAGGCCAAAGCTCTGAAACACCATGCTGATTTTGTCGCGGCGCAATTGCCGCAGGCCGTCCGCATCCAGCGCCAGGATGTTTTTTCCATCGATCAGGATTTCACCTTGCGTCGGTTCGATCAGGCGATTGAAATGTCGCACCAGCGTCGATTTTCCGGATCCGGACAAACCCATGATCACGGAGATTTTTCCTTCCGGGATTTCCAGTGAAATATTCCGCAGTCCGACATTGCAGCCGGTTTGCTGCAACACTTCCGCCTTGCTCTTGTCCTGCCG
Organism: Glaciimonas sp. OK215; assembly: GCF_057787885.1. Taxonomy (NCBI): domain Bacteria; kingdom Pseudomonadati; phylum Pseudomonadota; class Betaproteobacteria; order Burkholderiales; family Oxalobacteraceae; genus Glaciimonas; species Glaciimonas sp. OK215. The sequence goes on along the minus strand of NZ_CM173544.1, from coordinate 5,447,713 downwards.
CAGCAAGGACAAAGCAGGTTCGGTGTGGGCGCCGAATACCTTATAAATATTCCGTACGGAAATTTTGCTGGAAAGTGAATTTGTAATGGTGGCGGTCATGACGATTTACTCCGGCTTGGTCAGTTGTGAGCGTTGGCGGCGATTCATGCCATAGGCTTGCGTAATGCGGTCGATCACGATGGCCAGAATGACGACGGCGATCCCGGCATGTGCGCCCTTGCCAAAGTCGAGATTAGTCAGTCCCTGCAAAATATCTTCACCCAGACCACGGGCGCCAATCATCGAGGCGACCACCACCATGGCGAGTGCCAGCATGGTGGTCTGATTGATGCCGGCCATGATGCTGGGACGGGCCAGCGGCAGTTGCACCCACATCAGCAACTGGAACTTGGTGGTGCCGAACGACCAGGCGGCTTCGCGCGTTTCTTCATCCACTTGCCGGATCCCCAGTTCGGTCAGGCGGATCAGCGGCGGCAGCGCATAAATCACGGTCGCCAGCACCGCCGGCACTTTGCCGATGGAAAACAGCATCACCGCAGGCAGCATATACACAAACATCGGGAAGGTTTGCATCACGTCAAGCAATGGCAACAATATCCGCGACAGCAATTTATATCTGGCCATCAGGATCCCGATCGGCACCCCGATGACCAAGGAAATGATGATCGACACCAGCATGATATTCAGGGTCTGGATGGTTTTTTCCCACAGACCGAGGCAGCCGATAAAGTAGAGTGCGAGCACAAAGATCAGGCTCAGGCCAATGCGTCGCAACGCGTGATAGCTGATCAGGCCAACCGCCGCCAGTATCAGCCACGGCGGTATCGACTGCAGAAAACTTTCCAGCGGGACCAGCAGATAGCGCAGCATCACGGTGGAAATATCATGCAGCGCATCGCCGTAGTGTTGCACGATGCCGGTGATGCCGGCATTCAGAGCGTCGGAAAATGAAACGGGAATAAAAAATTCGAAAGACATACTGAGTTCCTTCAGGATGGATACTACAGCTTCATTTCCACTTTTTGCGCCACATCGGCAGGAACCCACTGTTTCCATAGCGTCTTGTTCTTTTGCAGGAATTCCTTGGCGACCACTGCGCCGCCGACTTTGCGTTCACCCATCTCGACAATCGCATGATTCACGATATCGCCCGGCACGGAGAACTTGTTAAAGAAGGTGATGATGTCAGGCGCACCCTTGATAAACGGCGTGGAGACACCGATTGTCAGTTTGAAGGATGGGGTGCCGGTACCGCACACGTCGTCAGTGGTGTTGTTTTGTACGGTCTTCCAGCATTTTTCGGTGAATTCCGGCTCTTGTAACTGGACAAATTTGTACTTGCCCATCAAGCCGGCAGGGGACCAGTAATAGAACAGAACAGGTTTGCCGCGTTCATAGGCCGAGGAAATCGTGGCATCCAGCGTGCCGCCGGTACCCGGGCGGAAGTTGGTGTAGTTTGCCGCCATCTTGTAGGCTTTGAATTTCTGGTTGTTGATGCGTTCGCAATCCCAGCCGGTAGGGCAGTTCAGGAAGCGTCCTTTGCCAGGCTCTTCGTCGTCTGTAAACAAGTTCTTGTATTTGGCCAGATCCGCCACCGATTTCAGATCGGGCGCGACCGCTTTGATCCCGCGTTTCGGGTCACCGTGGATGACATAATCGGGGACGAACCAACCTTCCCGCGTACCGCCGATCAGGATATTCCCGACCAGGTCGATCTTGCCGTCGGTACGGCCTTTTTTGATCACGTTGGTGCGGTCCCATTGCTCAACCCAGACTTGCAGGTCGTTGGACACCAGTGCGGTTTCCGTCACCGCGGTGCTGCCGGTGACGCTTTCGGTCTTGCAGCCGTAGCCGTTGGTCACGATGAAATTGGCAATTTCAGTAAAGAATTGCGCGCTTTCCCAGGTGACGCCGGCGAACTTCACCGGTTTGCCTTCAGCGCACCATTGCGGCAGCGCCGTTGCCTGTGCGGCGCTGGCAGTGAATGTAAACAGTGCAGCCATGCCCGACATGGCGATCATTTGCTTCAATTTCATGTCATCTCCTTTGATTATTTTATTCTTCAGCGCGTCCGACTTCTTGCGCGGAATGTGTTGATGCAGCGCTTATATTGAAATCGTTGTCATAGCGCTTTGCCTGCCGAAAATCAGATCGCCGGTTATTAAAGTCCTCCCATGCACAAATACTTCATTTCCAGATATTCGTCGATCCCGTACTTGCCGCCTTCGCGCCCGAGGCCGGATTGCTTGATCCCGCCGAACGGCGCTTCGGCATGCGAGATGACGCCGGTGTTGATGCCGACCATGCCGACTTCAAGCGCCTCTGCGACACGCCAGATGCGGGCCATGTCGCGGCTGTAAAAATACGCCGAAAGACCGAATTCGGTATCGTTCGCCAGTGCGACGGCCTGCTCGTCGCTGCTGAAGCGGAACAGTCCCGCCACCGGCCCAAAGGTTTCTTCCTGCGCCAGTTGCATGTCGGTGGTCGCATTCAGCAGTACCGTCGGCTGGTAAAAGGTGCCGCCCAAGGTATGGCGTTCGCCGCCGGTGGCGAGCCTGGCGCCTTTGGCAAGCGCGTCGGCGACATGCTGTTCGACTTTGTCCAGCGCATCGCTGTCAATCAGCGGCCCCTGCGTGGCGCCGGCTTCGGTGCCGGCGGCCACCTTCAGGGCACGCACGCGCGCAGTCAATTTTTCTGCAAAAGCGTCGTAGACGCTATCTTGCACCAGGATCCGGTTGGCGCAGACGCAGGTTTGTCCGGTGTTGCGAAATTTCGAAGCCATCGCGCCATCGGCTGCCGCATCCAGGTCGGCGTCATCGAACACGATGAATGGCGCATTCCCGCCCAGCTCCAGCGACAATTTTTTTAGTGTCCCCGCCGACTGAGATGCCAACAGGCGTCCCACCGCGGTTGACCCGGTAAACGACAGTTTGCGCACGATCGGGCTGGATGTCAGCTCGCGTCCGATCGCGGCCGCGTCGCCGGTGACAACATTCAGTACGCCGCCAGGAACGCCCGCCAGTTGCGCCAGATAGGCCAGTGCCAGCGCCGACAGCGGAGTTTGTTCAGCCGGCTTGAGAATCATGGTGCAACCGGCCGCCAGCGCCGGTGCCGCCTTGCGCGTGATCATCGCCAATGGAAAATTCCACGGGGTAATCGCGGCCGTCACGCCGACCGGCTGTTTGATGACAAGAATGCGTCGGTCGTTGCCCGGCGAAGGCACCACGTCGCCATAGGTGCGGCGCGCTTCTTCGGCAAACCATTCGATGAACGACGCGGCGTAGACGACTTCCCCTTTGGCTTCGGCCAGCGGCTTGCCTTGTTCGGTGGTCATTAGCAGCGCCAGGTCATCCTGATGCTGCATGACGAGATCGAACCATTTGCGCAAGATGGCGCCGCGCTCTTTGCCGGTCTTGTTGCGCCAGGCCGGCCACGCGGCATTGGCCGCAGCAATCGCCCGCTGCGTTTCGGCCGCGCCCATGTCAGGGACCTCGCCAATCACTGCGCCGGTGGCGGGGTCGGTTACCGAAAAACGTTGATGACTGTCTGCACTAATCCATTCATCGCCAATCAAGGCATGTTGTCTGAGAAGATCTGGGTTATTCAATTGCATGGCGTTCCTTCGATGGGTTTGCAAATATATTCGGCGCAATCGCTGATCCGGGCCAGCAGAATAATTAGATAGTCCTATCGAAATTTGTGATGCGCGAATAATTGCATAAAACATCATTCAGACGCTTTGCCGGTTCTTGTCCAGATCAGCTATGCGTTTTTTAGATAATGCGATCTGTATTTTGTGTTTGTGGTGCGGCGCTGCTTGCTCCTACGATGCTTACTCACCAATTCGATTTGAGGAAGCACTTCATGCAAACTGTTCGCTTCGGCCGTACCGGTCTTAAGGTTTCGCGCTTTTGTCTCGGCACCATGTCGATGGGATCATCGGCATGGAAGGGCTGGGTCCTGGACGAAGACAAATCTGCGCCAATTCTGAAAAGCGCGCTGGACCTCGGTATCAATTTCTTCGACATGGCCGATTGGTATTCGAATGGCGCCAACGAAGAAGTCGTCGGCCGCACCCTGCTCAAGCTGCAGGCGCGCGATAGTCTGGTGCTGGCGACCAAAGCGTTCTACGCAATGAGCGATGACCCTAACGATCAGGGTTCTTCGCGCAAGCATCTGATGGCATCCATCGACCGGTCGCTGAAGCGGATCGGCAGCGATTATGTCGACATTTACATGTTGCACGCCTTCGATCCGCACACGCCGCTGACCGAAACCATGGAAGCGTTGCACGATATCGTCAAATCCGGCAAGGCGCGGTATATCGGCGCGTCGACCATGTATGCATGGCAATTTGCGGAAATGAATGCGATCGCCCGTGAAAACAACTGGACCGAATTCGTCAACATGCAGTGCCAGTACAGCTTGTTATACCGCGAAGAAGAGCGTGAAATGATGCCGTACTGCCAGCACAAGGGCATCGCCGTTTCCACCTTCAGCCCTTTGGCGCGCGGTTATCTGACCGGGATACAAAAAAGCGCCCGCACTGAACACGATCCGTTTCTGTCGCAATTCTTCGGCGATGAGATTGACGTCGAGATCGCCAATCGCGTGGTCAGGATCGCCAACGGGCACGCCGTGCAGCCAAGCCAGATTGCGATGGCGTGGGTTGCGCAAAACAGCCACTCAAGCGTCCCGATGATTGGCGCCGACAGTCCGGAACAATTGCAGCTGGCGGTAGCGGCCGGCGACATCGTATTGAGCGCTGACGAGCGCAGCTATCTGGAAGCACCGTATCGTCCGCGCGACATGATTAACGATTACAACGCAGTACGGCGTCCACGCGCGGTACATCAGTCGGTCAATCAGTAATATTTTATTCACTTATAACGAGACAAGGCATTCACATGATCAAGGTCGGAGAAGGTTTTTGCGGGAGCGGTCCCAACGCCGCACATATCAATCTTTTCGTAGGTCCGAAAAACGGTCCGATGGGCGGCGCAGTAGTCACTGCCGCCAGCATGCCGGGTCCGGGCCATATTCCATTTCAAACGGTATTGAAACCCAACCTGCCGGTCAAGCCGACGACGCTGTTTATCGCGAAGGCGGTATTGACCACGCCGAATCACGAAAATATGACCTGGGGCCCGGCCCAGGCCGGCGTTGCCTACGGCATGACCCGTGCCTTGCTGGACGGCGTATTGCCGCCGGAAGCGGAAGACGAGTGGATCGCAGTGGCGGCGGTGTGGGTCAATCCGGTTGCCGACGATGCCGATGAAGTCTACAAGAACAATTGCGAGGCGACCTATCTTGCGGCGCAACGCGCATTGTCCACCGGCTGGCCTAGCCGTACCGAACTGGCCGCAGCGCTGACGAGTATTTCGAATCCGTTCTACACGCCAAAAAAATAGGGAAACAAACGCAAGGCCGCGCCCAACCATGTAGAGAAGATGGACATGCAAATCTATAAAAATTTCATCAACAATCAATTTGTTGCGCCGCAAAGTGACGACACCATACACGTGGTCGACCCTGCCACCGAGGAACTGATTGGACAGGTGTCGGCGGCGACATCGATAGAAGCGATGCATGCCGCAGAGGTTGCCGCTGCCGCGCAAAAAGCCTGGCGCAAATTGCCGGGCGTTGAACGCGGCAAATACTTGCATCGCCTGGCCGACGCCTTGGTCGCGCGGGGCAGTGAGATCGGTCGGGCGCTGGCGCTGGAATCAGGAAAAAGCCTGGCCGATGCGACCAGCGAGGCCATCTATGCCGCCGAAATAACCCGTTACCACGCAGAATGGGGACGCCGCATCGAGGGCGAAATCATCCCCAGCGACAGTCCCTCGGAAAACCTGCTGTTGCAGCGCGAGCCAATCGGGGTTGTGGCCTGTCTGATCCCGTTCAATTACCCGGTGTATACGCTGCTGCGCAAGATCGCTCCGGCGCTGATTGCCGGCAATACCGTGGTGGTGCGCCCGAGTAACCACACGCCGTGCTCCGCGTTCGAGATTGCCAGAGCCGTTCTTGATGCACAGATGCCAAGCGGCGTGATCAACATCCTGACCATGCGCCACTCGACCGCCGCAAGCGTCTGCACCCATCCCAGCGTCGGCATGATTACGCTGACCGGAAGCGTCGCCGCAGGGCGCAAGGTGCTGGAATATTCGCAAGCCAATATTGCCAAATCTTCGCTGGAGTTGGGTGGGAAAACGCCGGCCATCATTGCGGCCGATGCCGACCTTGAAAAGGCTGCCGGTGAAATTGTCGTGTCGAAAACCACCAATTGCGGCCAGCTGTGCACGGCAGTCGAGCGGGTGTATGTCAACCGCAATGTCTATGGAAAATTCATCGCATTGCTCAAAGAAAAATTGGGCTGCCGTCCGTACGGAAACAGAGCGCACAATCCGGATGATATGGGCCCACTGATCAATCAGGATGCACGCCGGCATATTCATCAGATGGTGAAGCGCGCGGTTGCCGCCGGTGCGACGCTGGAGTTGGGCGGGTTCATTCCTGAAGGCAAAGGATTTTTCTACCCGCCGACGCTGCTGACCGACTGTCGTCAGGACATGGAAATCGTCCAGGAAGAAATTTTCGGCCCGGTGCTGTGCGTGCTGGCATACGACACCATCGAAGAAGCCCTGGCGCTGGCCAATGATCACCAGTTCGGCTTGTCCTCGGTCCTGTATACGGAAGATTACCGCTCGGTGATGCTGGTGGCGAACAATATTGAGGCTGGCGAACTGTACATCAATCGAACCCCGGCGGATCCCTATCAGGGTTATCACGCGGGATGGAAGCGTTCCGGCCTGGGCGGCGACGATGGCAAACATGGCATGCTGGAATTTACCCAGACGCGCCTGGTGGTAATGAAGTACTGAAATGACGCTTTGCTTATCGTCTATCAGAAGAGCATGCAATTATAAATAGTGGGTGGAAAGCATGAAAATTGTTTCGATGAAGTCGCATGTGGTTGCCGTGCCGCCGCCCTATTTCGGCGGCATGTACTGGATATTCGTGACCATCAAAACCGATTGCGGGATTGAAGGCATTGGCGAAGTGTACGCCTCGACCTTTCATCCGAAGGTGATGGTCCCGGCGATTGACGATGTGTTCGAGCGTTATCTGCTGAACCATGATCCGCACCATATCGAGAGATTCTTCCGTCAGGCGTATTCGAGCGGCTTTACCCAGCGTCCGGATTTGACCATGATGGGGATTGTCAGCGGTCTGGAGATGGCCTGCTGGGACATTATCGGCAAGGCGGCCAACAAGCCGGTGTACGAACTGATTGGCGGCAGGGTCCACGAACGCCTGCGCTCCTACACGTACCTGTACCCGAAAAACAGCAAGGGTGAGTATGACTATGATGATGTCGATCTTTCGGTGGCGTGTGCGGTCGAGTTGATGGAAAAGGGATTTACCGCCCTCAAGTTCGATCCGGCCGGTCCCTATACCAGTTATTCCGGCCATCATATTTCTTTGGAAGTACTCGACAAATCGGAAGAGTTTTGCCGCAAGATTCGCGCCGGGGTGGGAAGCAAGTGCGATTTGCTGTTCGGCACGCATGGACAAATGACGCCGGCATCGGCGGTGCGGCTGGCCAAGCGCCTTGAAAAATACGATCCATTGTGGTTTGAAGAACCGGTCCCGCCAGGGCAGTCCGACGCCATGGCCGTGGTTGCGGGCAAGACCAGCATTCCGATTGCGGCGGGCGAACGCCTGACGACCAAATACGAGTTCTTTGACTTGCTTAACCGCGGCGCTGCTTCGATACTGCAAATGAATCTGGGCCGTGTCGGCGGCATCCTGGAAGCCAAGAAGATTGCCTCCATGGCCGAAGCGTATTACGCGCAGATTGCACCGCATCTCTACAACGGACCGATCGGTGCGGCGGCCAGTATCCAGCTCGCCACCGCCACGCCAAACTTCCTGATCCAGGAAAGCATCCTGACCTGGGAGGGCTTTCATTCCGAGATCCTGAAGAAACCTATCCAGTGGGAAGACGGCTTCATCATTCCATCCAAGGAGCCTGGGCTGGGCGTTGAACTCAACATGGACGTGGTCGCAGCGCACTCGCCCTACACCGGCGACAAGCTGCATATTTCGATGGATCCGAAGCCGTTTGACGTGAAGGAGCAGTCGTCGGAGAGTTGGAAAAAACGCTGGAGTGCGGGGGAGTCGGAATGACGTTTGATTTCATCATCGTCGGCGCCGGTTCGGCCGGATGCATTCTGGCGAATCGCCTGAGCGCATCCGGCAAGCACAGCGTCCTGTTGCTGGAGGCGGGCGGCAAGGACAGTTCCTGGTGGCTCAAGCTGCCGGTCGGTTTTGCCAAAACCTATTACAACCCGCAATATAACTGGATGTACAGCACCGATCCGGAACCGCAAATGGCGGGCCGCAGGCTGTACGCGCCACGCGGAAAAGGCCTGGGCGGCTCAGGCAATATCAATGCCATGATCTATGTGCGCGGCCAGCCTTGCGATTTCGACGATTGGGAAGCGGCCGGCAATCCGGGATGGGGATACCAGGACGTACTGCCGTATTTTAAAAAACTGGAAGCGCATCCGCTCGGCGATACCAAGTATCACAGTTCGCAAGGCCTGATTGGCATCACCCAGATGAAACAGGGCGCGCACCCGATTTGCGACGACTATCTGAAGGCTTGCGAAGAACTGGGATACCCGCTCAATGACGACTTCAATGGCGCCAGCTTCGAAGGTGCGGGCATTTATGAGGCAAATATCCGCAAGGGAAAACGTGACTCAAGCAGTTTCGCGTATCTGCATCCCGCACTGACCCGGCAGAACCTCAAGGTCGAGCACAATGCCTATGCCGAACGGATCATCTTTGACGGCAACAAGCGCGCGACAGGCGTCTCGGTGCGCCAGAATGGCGTTAGCCGAATCTTCAACGCGAACAAGGAAGTGATCCTGGCCGCCGGTGCGGTCGATTCGCCAAAGCTGCTGCAGTTATCCGGTATTGCCGATGCGTCGTTACTGGCCAGACATGGGATACCGCTGGTGCAGCATTTGCCGGCGGTCGGCCAGAACCTGCAGGATCATCTGTGCGTGTCGTTTTATTTCCGGGCCAACAAAAAGACGCTGAACGATGAACTGGGATCCATCACCGGCCAGGTAAAGGCGGGCATTGAATACATGCTCAAGCGCACCGGTCCGCTGGCAATGAGCGTGAATCAGGCGGGCGGATTCTTTAAAGGCAGCGGCAAGGAAGCGCATCCGAATCTGCAGCTGTATTTCAATCCCTTGTCATACGAGATACCCAACGATGCCAAGGCAAAATTGAAGCCGGATCCCTATTCGGGTTTCCTGCTGTTCTTCAATCCTTGTCGCCCAAGCAGCCGCGGTTCCATTGAAATTGCTACAACCGACCCGACTGTTGCGGCCAGGATCAAACCAAATTACCTGACCACCCGGAAGGATATCGACGAGGCTATTCAAGGCTGTCAGTTGATTCGCAAACTGATGCAGGCACCTGCGCTGCAACGCATTACTGTCGAAGAGGTAAAACCGGCGGGGGAGGTGACCGACGAAGCGAGCATGTTGCGCTTCTTCAGAGAGCAGGCCGGATCGATTTATCACCTGTGCGGCTCCTGCGCCATGGGCCCGGATCCGGAAACGTCTGTCGTATCGCACCAGCTGAAGGTGCATGGCGTGCATGCTCTTCGGGTCGTCGATGCTTCGATTTTCCCGAACATTACGTCCGGCAATATTAATGCGGCGGTGATGATGGTGGCGGAAAAAGGTGCGGAAGCGATACTGGCCGACTTTCATTGACGCGGTTCGACAGCCGGGTCATGCGCAACATTTTATTTTGAGCGGCACAACCGGCACGCCCGGTTGATGCCACGTCGCCTCACGGCCTGATCTGCTGCGCTCACATGGCGTTGTATGAACCACAGAATTCTGTTTCCCGTCGCATTAGCGGCTATTTATTTTATCTGGGGTTCTGCGTATCTGGTGACGCATGTAGCGTTACAGGCGTTCCCGCCATTGCTGTTATCGGGGATGAGAAATTTCCTGGCCGGCAGCATCCTGTTGGTGATGTTGCGGCTACGCGGTGTGCCGCTGCCGGTCGGTGTTGAATATCGCGGTGCAGCCGTGGTCGGCGCATTGATCGCCATGAGCAATGGCATGATAACGATCGGCATGCAGAGTGTTGCGACCGGTGTGGCGGCCATCATGGTGGCGACGGTGCCGCTGTTTGCCTCGTTGATTGCGGCGGCAACCGGGCTGCGGGTGCGCTGGCCGGAGTGGCTGGGGATTGCGCTGGGTTTATTCGGCGTCGGTTTGTTGAACTGGCAAAGCGGGATGGCGGCTGTCAATGCCGGCAACGCCGCCATCCTGGTTGGCGCATTGTGCTGGGCGCTTGGCACACACCTCTCGACACGCGTGCGCTTGCCCGCGAACCTGATGATGGCGACCGCCATGCAAATCATGTTTGGCGGCGCAATCGTGGGAGCTTTCGGGTGGCTGACGGGCGCACGTATCGAAGGTGTTATCGGTGCCGGTCCCTGGCTTGCATTCAGCTATCTGTGCGTATGCGCGTCACTGTTGACTACCTGCGCCTACATGTATTTGGTGCGGCATGCTTCGCCTGCGATTGCCGTCAGTTATGCGTATGTCAATCCGGTGGTTGCGCTGATGCTGGGAGCGTTGTTGTTGCGGGAGCGCGTCACGTCGCAGACCCTGTTCGCGATGCTGATTATTCTGGCATCGGTCGGTCTCGTCTTCTGGGCACACTATTACCGCCAGGCCCGGTCAATCCGGTAAGCCTCTGCTAGATCATCGGCGCGGAAGTTGATGCAAGGCCTTCATCACTTCCCGCGCAGTATGTTCGGAATGCTCGCGCAGCAAGCGCGGGAGCGCTTGCCTGTCCGCCGAGCGCAGGGTCTCGATGATGGCATCGTGTTCGGTCAACGATTCTTTCCAGCGCAAGGTATCCGCATTGGCAACGCCGCGTGCGCGGTGAATTTTTGTCATGAGGCCGGCATAGATGCTTGACAGTACCGGATTGTCGGCAGCGTCCACAATCATCTGATGGATTTCCTGATTCAGCCGGTAATAGGCTGTCCGCTTGCCATTCTGGTGCGCCGCGATCATCGCATTGTGTTTATGCTCGATGGCCGACAATGCAGCGGCATCCAGCCGCGTGCCAAGATGCTTCCCCGTAATGTCTTCCAGACCATGCAGCACTTCGAATATCGATGCGATCTCATCGATATCGATTTCGGCGATGTGATAACCCAAATGCTGGCGATGCGTGATCAGACCTTCCGCTACCAGAACTTTTAGCGCTTCGCGCAACGGTGTTTTGGAAATCTCGAAATATTCGCACTGCTCTTTTTCCATGATGCGGCTGCCGGGCGCCAACTCGCCCTCCTGAATCATTTCGCGCAGGCGATCTGCGATGGCAGTGTAGAGCCCGTTACGGCGCACGCCGCTGCCATTGCCGGCAACGGGTTTCGCTTTCGATTTTGTTTTTACTTCGGCGGCAATCAGCATGGCATTTCACATCGGTTTTGATGAAAAATCTTAACACAAAGCATAAAGTAAATTTAATAACGTTAAAAATCAATGATTTACAATGCTTGTAATTATAGATTAAGTATTATATGCTTTCGGCTACAGAGAGAATACTCTGCATGGGCAAGCTGAAGTACCACTACAACTGGAGACAAAATGCGCACCTCAACAGATGCCGTAGCGATAGAAGCCGTAGGAAAAACCACCGTACGCTGGAAGATTTTCTTCATGATGTTGTTGTTGATTACGATCAATTACGTCGACCGGGCATCGCTGTCGGTCGCCATGCCGTTGATCGCGAAGGAGTTCGATCTCGGTCCTGCCATGCAGGGTTTGATCCTGAGTTCGTTTTTTTGGACTTATGCCGTCATGCAAATTCCCGGCGGCATGCTGGCCGACCGCTTTAAGCCACGCATCGTGATCGCGATCGCCACCATTTTCTGGGGCGGCTTCCAGGCACTCGCCGCGATCTGCAGCAGCTCGACCGCATTGCTGCTGACACGGCTTGGCCTGGGGATGGCAGAGGCCCCGATCTATCCGGCCGGCGGCAAGTTGAACGCCATCTGGATGACGCAAAACGAGCGCGGCCGGGGCGCTACCTTGCTGGACGGCGGGGCGCCGCTGGGCGCTGCGCTCGGTGCAATCCTGATCACCTGGCTCATCACTGTACTCGGTACCTGGCGCATGGCCTTCGTGGTGGCTGGTGTCGGCACCGTCATGGCCGGCTTGCTAGCCTGGTATTACATTCGTAACAACCCGCGTGATCACGCGGGTGTCAACGACGCTGAAGCCAGCTATATCGAAGCAGCGCAGGCGCACGAGTTCAAGCAGGAGCCGGCTAACCTGAGCGGCCGTTCGCTGGATTTTTTCAAGCACCGTTCCGTATTGTTCATGTTCTTCGGCTGGATGTGCTTTAACTCGGTGTTCTACGGTTTGCTGACCTGGATGCCGAATTACCTGAACAAGGTCCACGGCTTCGATATCAAGCAAATGGGCGGCGCCAGCTTCATCATCTTCTTCTCCGGCTTTGTCGGCGAGTTGGTCGGCGGTTACATTGCGGATAAATGGAAAGCTGCCGGCGGCAAGCCAAATACAGTCTTTCGCACCTTGTTTGGGATCGCCGCCGTGATCGCGACGCTTTCCATCTTCTCGGTGGCCTATACCACGAGCCCCACGGCGGTCGTCGTGCTGCTGTCCTGCACCTTGTTCTTCATTCGCTGGTGTGGTCTGTACTGGTGCATTCCTTCCATTCTCGGTACCCGCGACAAAGTCGGCTTTCTCGGCGGACTGATGAATCTGGGCGGCAACATCGGCGGCATTTGCGTACCGATCATTGTCGGCGCGATCGTGCAAATCACCGGCTCTTACTTTCTGGCATTGATGTTCTTCGCGGCGGCCGGTGCCGGATTGTTCGTCTGCTCGACCAGCATCGATTACGAGAAAAAAATTCCAATCTGAATCAGCGCAAATCTTCATAAAGAAGCGCAACACCATCCTTATTTTCTGGAGCAATTGAAATGACTAAACGCACTCTTCTCGGCATGTTGACCCCTTCTTCCAATACTTCGCTGGAGCCTATTACCAGTGCCATGATCAGCGGCCTGCCTGGCGTCTCGGCCCATTTTTCGCGGTTTACCGTGACTGAAATTTCGTTGCGCGATCAGGCGCTCGGCCAATTCGACGACAGCAAAATCATCGAGGCAGCCAAGCTGCTGGCGGACGCCAAGGTCGATGTGATCGGCTGGAACGGGACGTCGTCGGGATGGCTCGGGTTCGAGGCCGACCAGCGCCTGTGTCAACGCATTACCGAAGCGACCGGCATCCCGGCCACCACTTCGGTGTTGGCATTGAATGAAATTCTGGAAAAGACCAATGCCAGGGATTTCGGGATGGTCACGCCCTATCTGGACAACGTGATGGAAAAAATAATCGAGAATTACGGCCGCTCCGGCTTCAACTGCATGGCCGAGCGTCACCTGAATCTGCATGTGAATTTCTCTTTTTCGGAAGTCACCGAAGATCAGATCCGCAGCATGGTGCGTGAGGTGGCCAGCAAGGACCCGAAAGCGATTTCGACCTTCTGTACCAACCTGAAGGCTGCGCATCTGGTACCGGAACTCGAGGCCGAAACCGGCATCCCGATCTACGACACGATCTCGACCGTGGTCTGGAAATCCCTGCGCATGGCCGGCTACGATACAACCAGGCTGACCGGCTGGGGCCGTTTGTTCCAAGAAGTCCTATAAAGAAAGGCGCATCATGACAACAGCGTTCGACCTGGTTATTCGGAATGCCGACGTGGCGACGGCGTCTGATCGATTTCAATGCGATATCGGAATTCGCGACGGAAAGATCGAAGCACTTGGGCATAAGCTTGCGGCTGGCGCTGAGGAAATTGATGCGACCGGTTTACTGGTACTGCCGGGTGGCGTCGATGCCCACTGCCACCTGGATCAGCCGATGCCGGATGGAATGCGGATGGCCGACGATTTCTTTACCGGCACCCGTTCGGCCGCTTGCGGCGGCACCACCACCGTGATTCCGTTCGCGGCGCAGGCCAAGGGCGGTTCGTTGCTTGCCGCGGTCGAGGATTACCACGCCCGTGCGGCGGATAAGGCCGTCATCGATTATGCCTTCCATCTGATCGTGGCCGACCCGACGCCGCACGTTCTGCAAGAGGAACTGCCGAGCCTGATCCGGCAGGGCTATACCTCGTTCAAGATCTACATGACGTACGACGACCTGAAGCTGAACGATCGCCAGATTCTGGAAGTGCTGGCGGTCGCGCGCGAACATAAGGCGCTGGTGATGATCCACGCGGAGAGTTCCGATTGCATCGGCTGGCTCACCGAACAGCTCAGCAACGCCGGTCACACCGCACCGAAATATCACGCCAACTCGCGGCCGATGGCAGTCGAGCGGGAAGCGACGCATCGCGCCATCACATTTTCAGAACTGGTCGATGTGCCGATTTTGATCGTGCATGTTTCGGGCCGCGAAGCCATTGAGCAGATCCGCTGGGCGCATGGGCGCGGGCTGCGCATTTATGCGGAAACCTGTCCGCAATATCTTTTCCTGACCGAACACGATCTCGGCGGCGAAGGCTATCACGGCGCCAAGTGCGTCTGCAGCCCGCCGCCACGCGACTTTGAAAATCAGAAGGCGGTCTGGGACGGTCTGAGCAACGGCGCGTTCAGCATCTTTTCATCCGATCATGCGCCGTTCCGCTATGACGACGCGCAGGGTAAAAAACTGGGCGGCAAGGAACAGCCCTTCCAATACATTCCGAACGGCATACCCGGCCTGGAAACCCGTCTGCCCTTGTTGTTTTCGGGCGGTGTGATGGCGGGGCGCATCGACGTGCATCAGTTCGTCGCGTTGACCTCGACCAATCCGGCCAAGATATACGGACTGTATCCGCGCAAGGGGTCGATCATGATCGGCGCCGATGCCGATATCGTCCTGTGGGACACCACGCGCAAGGTGGTGATCGAGAATGCGCTGCTGCACCATGAGGTCGATTACACGCCGTATGAAGGCAGCACGGTGCAAGGCTGGCCGGTGCTGACGCTGGCGCGCGGCAAGGTGGTCAGCAAAGACCAGGCCTTCGTCGGCGCAGCGGGCAGCGGCCATTTCCTGCCTTGCGGAACGCCGTCTATTATTTAACGCGCATGCCCAGCATTTCATAAAATAAGGGCATGCTAAAAACAACGAATGACTGTGCCGGGAAAGGTGATGAAACATGAAATTGCTACGTTATGGCGCCAAAGGAAAGGAAAGGCCGGGACTGGTCGATGCCGCTGGCCGCATCCGTGACTTGTCGGGGCTACTGCCGGATATCAGCGCTGACTGGCTGTCACCGGATAAGTTGGCATGGCTGCAGAACATCGATGTGGCCGGATTGCCGGCGGTGGCGGAAGCCGGGCGAATTGCGCCGCCATACGATGGCATCGGCAAGTTCATTTGTGTCGGGCTGAACTATGTCGATCATGCACTGGAAGCAGGCTTGCCGGTACCGAAGGAACCGATATTATTCCTGAAAGCCACCAGTGCCGTGGCCGGTGCCAATGATCCGATCGTGTTGCCGCGTGATTCCCAAAAAGCCGATTGGGAGGTCGAGCTGGGCGTCGTGATTGGCAGCAAGGCCAGATATGTCGGCGTAGCGGAAGCGTTGCAGCATGTTGCCGGTTACTGTGTGTGCAATGACCTGTCTGAACGCGCATTCCAGCTAGAGCGCGGCGGGCAGTGGGACAAGGGCAAGGGCTGCGATACGTTCGGTCCGATCGGCCCATGGCTGGTCACTGCGGACGAAGTGCCTGATCCGCAACAGCTGGAGTTATGGCTTGAGGTAAACGGGCGGCGCTTCCAGAGCGGCCACACCCGCAACATGATCTTTAGCGTGGCCCATCTGATTTCCTACATCAGTGGTTTCATGACGCTGTATCCCGGCGACATCATCAGCACCGGCACACCAGCGGGCGTCGGCATGGGACAAAAACCCAACCCGGTGTATCTGCAAGCTGGCGATCATATCCGGCTTGGGATTACCGGTTTGGGTGAACTGAACCAGAAAGTGCATGCGTGGAATGCCGCGCTGATCGATGGCTGAGGTGTGTGCTGAACTTCCCGATCGGGCAGTTCAGCAGTAATCCGCACACGTTTAATCTTCAGCTATAACCCCGCGCTTTCATCCAACCTGCTTGAACGCTAACCGAGCATGGATTCGTAAGCATCTTCGCCATGCAGCTCTTCGTCCATGCGATCTTCCAGCGCGGGATCGACGCGCACCGGCGTAAACAGATTGATCAGCCACAGCATGCCGTAGGTGAAGGCAAACGCCCAGATACCGGAAATGATCACGGCGGCACATTGCGTGAAGAAGAAGGAGCTATTCCCCAGCAACAGTCCGTCGGCCCCGCCGGCGTTCCAGGCCTTGGACGCAAACACGCCCAACAGGATGGTGCCGGTAAGGCCGCCGACCCCGTGCACACCCCAGACATCGAGTGCGTCATCCCAGCCCAGGCGGTTTTTAAGCGCAACCGCGTAGAAGCAAATCAAGCCAGCTAAAATGCCGATCAACGCGGCCGAACCGAGCGACACATAACCGGCCGCCGGGGTGATGGTGGCAAGACCTGCCACGCCACCTGTCAGCAGGCCGACAAATTTAGGTTTCTTATGATAGAACCATTCGATAAACAGCCAGGTAATCGCGCCAAAGGAAGCGGCGATGTCAGTGTTCAGGAAGGCCGAAGCAGTGACCGCATCCACCCGGAACTCGGAGCCGGCATTGAAGCCGTACCAGCCGAACCAGAGCAGACCCGAGCCCAGTGCGATCAGCGGTACATTGTGCGGCTTGAGTTCGACTTTTTTGCGGCGACCGACGTACAGCACCGAAGCCAGCGCGGCAAAACCCGCGGTGTTGTGGACGACGATGCCGCCCGCATAGTCCAGCACGCCCCACTTGGCAAACAAGCCGTCAGGACTCCACACCATGTGGACAAACGGGAAGTACACGAAGATCAGCCAGCCGGTCAAAAACAGGAAGTAGGATTTAAAGGTCACGCGATTGGCAAATGCGCCGGTGATCAGTGCGGGCGTGATGATGGCGAACATCATCTGGTAAGCCACATGCACGATGAGGGGAATACCGGCATCGTTGCCGGTATACATGGTCTCCAGCGTGATGCCGCGCAGAAAGGCATAGTAAGTCGGGTCGCCGATGATGCCGTGCCAGCTAGGGCCGAAGCTCATCGAATAGCCGAACGCAAACCAGAGTACCGTGGTCCAGCCCAGCGAGATAAAGCTCTGCATCATGATGGCCAGCACATTCTTGCGCCCCACCAACCCGCCGTAAAAGAATGCGAGCCCGGGGGTCATCAGCATCACCAGACTCGAACAGAGGAGCATGAATGCTGTGTTGCCAATATTAAGTGTCATCGTAAGGTCTCAGTATGTTGTTTTGCGGCAATGTTGTTGGCGCTATATGGAAAGAATTTACAGGCCGTCGCGATGTTTTCACGGCCCGATGACGCCGTCAATATAGCTAGCCTTATAGTGAATATGGCGCCGGCGCACACGACATGGGTTATTCTAGGTGCCGATCGGAAAAGTGTGCGATTCACACTAGATACCATGCAAATCAAGCGTTGTGGTGCAGTTTTTACATCGTTATTAGGCGTTTTTTCTGCCGAATTGAACTACTAAAATGCTCAGTTGCCATACCTTCTGCTATTTAGTGTGAAGAATTTTTGCGGATTGTTTAAAATCCGTTTTTCGGAATGATTTAATTGTGTCGGCTAATACCAGTCAAGGTCGCTGACTACATCGGTAAAATGGGTAAAAAGACAATACGTTTAAACAGTTCGCTGAAGGCACGTGCACGACGCAGGACAGCGATCGGTATTGCCTTGTCGGTCTTGCTCCATGTGGGCTTGTTCACGCTGCTGTGGTATCGGATAAAGGATGTCGTTGTGCCGGTGCGGCCGGACCCGGCGCCGCTGGTCGTATCTTTCTTGAAAAATACGATTGCAACGCCGTCCGCAGGGCTATCGCTGCCGCCGCCCAAGCCTGCGCCGCGACCGCCGGCCAAGCGCGCCAACCCGCCTAAAACACCGAAGCCGTCCAAGCCCGCAGTGCGGCCTCCTGCCGCCATTGCGCAAGGCATGCCTGCTCCGGCGCCGGTGCAGCAGCCTGAGGCGCGCGAAGAAATCAAGCCGGCGCCGCCAGAGATGGATATGAGCACCATGCTCAATGCTGCACGCGAGCGGCGGCGCGCTGCAGCCGAAGCCGAGGGGCGTGCAAATCCGGAGGAGCAAGCCGATAGCGGCGCATCCTCGGACAATGATGTCGCCAAGGCGAATATCCAGTTT
The DNA here is from genome assembly GCF_057787885.1 of Glaciimonas sp. OK215. Classification (NCBI taxonomy): domain Bacteria; kingdom Pseudomonadati; phylum Pseudomonadota; class Betaproteobacteria; order Burkholderiales; family Oxalobacteraceae; genus Glaciimonas; species Glaciimonas sp. OK215. Next base: position 5,429,295 of record NZ_CM173544.1, on the reverse strand, counting down.
TTGACGCGCCGGGGCGAGGGCGGAGGTGGCGTGTTTCAGATCATCAGCAAGGGACCGCGGGTGGCGCAGTACGTGTTTCGCGGCTGGGGTTCTACTACGCGTGAAAATCGACGTCAGCTGATTGAGGTGGATGCCGGCCCGGACGGCGATGTCGAAGTCGCCATTGTGAAGAGCATGATCGAACTGATCCGCAAGCGCTATCCAGGCGACTTCAAGTGGGATTCGCACCGCTTGGGGCGGCTGGTCCCACTGTCTGCCAGAGAAACGGATGGCCCGGCGTTGCAGGCCTTCTTGATGCGTGAGTTTTTTGGCGGCTCCTGAGCGCTGCGCGCTTCAGTCATGCGGCACGTCGCTACCGTCACTTGATCAAACCCAATATCTCACGGAAAGCCGGGTGCTCGCTGTTGCGCACCCATTCGTAAGCCACCATTTCCACGGTCACCAGTTGGGCGCCTGCCTGCTGCAGGCGAGCAAGCGCGGTGTCACGCTCACTCTCCCGGCGTGAGCCGACCGCGTCGACCACTACCAGCACCACGTAATCCCGCGCAAGCAATCCGAGTGCCGTCTGCAACATGCAGATATGCGCTTCGCAACCGGCCACGACGATTTGTCGGCGTTCTTGCGGCAGCGCATCGAGCAAGCCGTCAACACAGGCGTTGAAATGGATCTTGCTGACGGTTTTTTCGCACAACTGCCTGACTGCCTCTTCATTGCCGCCGAGCTTGGCCGGACTTTGTTCGGTGCCGATCACCGGGACACCGAGCAACCTGGCGATGCGACCTAGCCGCACCGCCTGCGCGGTCACGCTATCGCCCCGATAAATCGCGGGCATCAGGCGCGACTGAAAATCTACTAAAACCAGGGTTGATTTTTCGGCGTCGATTAGCATGTTGCTCTCCTTTTTCCTGCTATTGTCGCAGCAAGCGGTCTCTTGAAAGCAAGGTCGAATGGCCTAATCAGGATAGGCTATAGGTTTCCTTGGCGATTATGACTACTGTGCGCCACTTGAATAATTCACGCTCGCAGCGATGGCGTATTTGCTGCATTGCCCGACCTTGTGTGCGTGAGTCAAATGAATGTTCTCACCGAATGCCGATTTTCTTCGTATTCCTGACACTGACGCTGTCAGATTCTTCACAATCCCAGTAGAATAAAACCAGCCTGATCGCGCATGCACCGTTCGCTCAAGCCGCAGTGCCGGATTTTGTTTGCCTATCGTTTGGCCTGTCCAAGTATCTACGGAGACACAATGTTCCAAACCGAAAAATTCACCGATCCGCAAACCGCCGTTGAGCGGGTATGCGCCATTTACGAACATAACACCGCGTTGTTGCGCGATGCTTTCAAGCGTTTTTCCAACGGTGAAATTTTACCTGGGCGGGTACGCGCCTGTTATCCGTTCGTGCGGATTACGACCGAATTCAATACCCGTGCGGACACCCGGCAGTCATTCGGTTTTGTCGCCGGTCCCGGCGTCTACCAGGCGACCTTAACCCGGCCGATCTTATATACCAACTACCTGATCAGTCAGTTCAAGCTGTTGCGCGACAATCACGACGTACCGCTGGAGATTGGCGTCAGCGAGTTGCCGATCCCGGTGCATTTTGCCTTTTCCGAAGGGATCCATGTCGAGGGCAATCTCGACCCTGAACATCTGCGCCATCTGCCGGATATATTCGACTTGCCGGATCTGACGACGATGGATGACCGTATCGCCAACGGCACCCACGAAGAACCAGCGGGCGAGCCGCATCCGCTGGCCTTGTTCACGGCGCCGCGCATCGATTACTCGCTGCATCGGCTGAAGCATTACACCGCAACCTCGCCGGATCGTTTTCAACGTTACGTGTTGTTTACCAACTATGCGTTCTATGTGGATGAATTCATTCGCATGGGACGCGAGTTGATGCAGGAGACCAGCGATCCGGAGCAGCGCGATTATCGCCAGCAGTACACCGCGTTTGTCGAGCCGGGCGATCTGACTACCTGGAATGCCAATCTGGATGACTTGCCGGTGGATCGCGCGATTACCGGCATCGCACCTGCACGGCAGCCGCAAATGCCGGCCTATCATCTGCAACGCACCGATGGCACCGGCATCACGCTGATCAATATCGGCGTCGGTCCGTCCAACGCCAAAACCATTACCGATCACGTCGCCGTATTGCGGCCGCATGGCTGGATCATGCTGGGGCATTGTGCCGGGCTGTCCGCCTCGCAGCGGATGGGCGATTACGTACTGGCGCATGCGTATGTGCGTGACGATCATGTACTCGACGATGACTTGCCCTTGTGGGTGCCGATTCCGGCGCTGGCCGAAGTCCAGCTGGCCTTGCAGGATGCGGTGGCGCATATCACTCAGCTGGAAGGCTATGAACTGAAGCGCATCATGCGCACCGGCACCGTGGCCTCGGTCGACGACCGCAACTGGGAACTGCGCGATCACAGGGTGCCTCTGTTGCGCTTCAACCAGAGCCGCACCATCGCGCTGGATATGGAAAGCGCCACCGTCGCCGCCAACGGCTTCCGCTTCCGCGTACCGTATGGGACCTTGCTATGCGTGTCGGATAAACCCTTGCATGGCGAAATAAAATTGCCGGGCATGGCGAACCGGTTTTATGAACAGCGCGTCAATCAGCATCTGAAGATCGGCATCAGGGCGCTGGAATTATTGCGCAATCAGGGTGTCGAGCAATTGCACAGCCGCAAGCTGCGCAGCTTTAGCGAGCCGGCATTCCGCTAGCCCGCGCAAACAATAGTCGAGAAGGGCAGCAGATGCGGTATCGGCACTTTAAAGGCGGCATTTACGATGTTATTTGCGAGGCGACGCTGGAGTCGGATCCTGCGGTGACGATGATCGTTTATCGCGCCGCCAACGGCACGATATGGACCCGGCCCGGCAGCGTATTTTTTGAGCAGGTGGCATGCGACGGCAAGATGGTGCCGAGGTTTGCACCGATTGCAGAGGAACGTTAAAAATAGCGCGGGGAATACGCCGGCCGTGATCGTCCGCCGGCCGATCCAGAGGTAAAAAAATCCCGGCCGGATTTTCTCGCCGGGATTTTTCTATGCCAGGACTTGCCGTTGTGTTCTTCGCCCTTGCCAGTACATGGCGCCAAACAAGCATGCTCCGGCCAACAGCGTGACGGCAGCGACGCTCAGCGATGCCGTAAACGAGCCGGTGCGATGCACCAGTCGGGTCGCTAGCGCCGGTCCGACAATCTGGCCTATGCCATAGGCCGCCGTCAACAAGCCCATCAGACTGCGTGCATGATCGCCGCGCAAGCGCCGCGCGTCGCGCATCGCGAACAGCGTGATCGCAGTGAATGGCATGCCGAGCAAGATACTGCCCAGCGCAAATCCCAGCACATTCGGCAACGCTATGCTGCTCAATACGCCGCCGGCTTGCAGCAGGTAACAAATGGCGAGCAACAGACGGTTGTCGTAACGTGTCGGGATTCTGGTTGCCAGCAACGCCCCTAATGCGATGCAGATGCCGAACAGCGGCCAGAACAAATCCGGCCAGTGCGAGCCGGGCAGCGCCTGGCGCGCGATCACCGGCAGGAAGGTTGCCGTGATGATGTAACCAAATCCGGCCAGCCCGTAGCCGAACACCAACCCCCTGGTCTGGCGCGTTACTTGCGCAGCTTCCAGCTGATGCGCGCTGCCGACAAGCGGACCCGGCGTACTCGATGATCCTGAGATGGTACGCCACACAGTCGCGCTGAGCAGCAGCGCCAGCAAGCCAAACAGGAGCCAGCCCTGCGCCGCAGACCAGGCGTGCGCGACCATCGTGCCGGTAGGCAGGCCCGTCAGCACAATGCCAAACCCGGGACCGCAGTAAATGATGCCGCCCAGAGCGGGGGCACGGAGTTGCGCCAGGCGCTGCAAACACCAGCCCGAGGCAAACACGAATACCAGAGCGCTGGCGATGCCGGCCAGCGTGCGCAACAGGATCAGCAGCCACAGCGCCGGCGCATGCGACAGTCCCATGCCGAGCGTCAGCAGTATCGTGGCGACCAGGCCGATCCTGATGAAGCGCTCCGGGCTGCCACGCAGCACCATGCAGAGCAGGGCGCCAATAAAGTAGCCGAGATAATTCGCCGTGGCCAGCCAGCCGCCGGCATTCAGGTCGACCACGCCGTCATGCAGCATCATCGGCAACAACGGGGTAAAGGCGAAGCGCCCGATGCCCATGGCGACTGCCAGGGCCAGCGCGCCGCAGATGGCGACGCGCCAGGCCTCGCGTTGCATGGTGGCGGCTGGCATTACTTGCCGTCCCGCCGCCGCACCGTCACGCTTTCTCCTCCGATGCCCCAGTTGTCGGTGTCGACCTCGTCGATGACGACTACCGTGGTTTGCGGATTCTTGCCCAGCACATCGACCAATAACTGCGTGACGCCGCTGATCAGGGCGGCTTTTTGTTCGGCGCTGGCACCCTCGCGGGTGATCTTGATATTCACATAAGGCATGGCAATTCTCCGGAAAAGTGATGCTGCTTGGATCAAGAGGATCATCTTACATTGACAAAGGCATTCTTAAAAATGAATAATTAGCGACTCAATCATCATAAATTAAGATGCATATATGGATCTGTCATCACTGGAAATTTTTCGCACGGTGGTTCGGGAAGGCAGCATCACACGCGCTGCCGAGCAGTTGCATCGGGTGCAATCGAATGTGACTACGCGGATACGTCAACTGGAAGCGTCGCTCGGAGTGACGCTGTTTTTGCGCGACCACAAGCGGCTGGCGTTGACGCCGGCGGGCGAGACGCTGCTAGGTTACGCAGAGCGGCTTTTGAATCTGGCCGGTGAAGCGCGCGATGCAATGCAACCCACAGCGCCACGCGGGCGCTTGCGGATAGGTTCGATGGAAAGCACGGCTGCCAGCCGACTGCCGTTGCCGCTGGCACAATTCCACCAGCAATGGCCGGAAGTGCAGCTGGAGCTGACGACCGGTTCGACGCAAGCCCTGATTGATCAGGTGCGCACTTACGCATTGGATGCAGCGTTGATTGCCGGGCCCATGGACGATCCGACGTTTGAGGCCGTGCCGCTGTACATCGAAGAATTGGTCATAGTGACATCGCGTAGCCATCCACCGATTCGGCATCCCGACGATGTTCAGGTAAAGACCCTAATCGCTTTCGAAAATGGTTGCGCTTATCGACGCTTCGCAGAAAACTGGTTCGCCGGCGCCACCGGATGCAGGCCGGAACGGGTGCTGGAACTCGGCTCCTATCATGCGATGCTGGCCTGTGTTGCCGCCGGTGCAGGCATTGCGGTGGCCCCGCGTTCGGTGCTGGAGCTGCACAGTAGCGCCGCTAGTCTGGCCACTTATTCGCTGGGCGATGCCGGGCAAGTGCCGACCTTGTTGATACGTCGACACGACTATAATTCACCCGCTTTCGAGGCCTTGCGCCGGATATTGCAGACAGAGGTATTCTCGGCAGACGTGCCAAGCAAAGTGAGCGTTTGATCTGCCGTAAAATAGCGCGGCAATCCGCAGCAAGGCCGTCATAGACGATAGCTCAACCCGCTGCACACCATTCAGACAGTCCATACACAGGCAACCATGCGTCAAGAAAAACCGCAAAACCCGCTGCACGGCATCACCCTGGAAAACATCCTGATCGCACTGGTCGATCACTACGGCTGGGAGCAACTGGGGCAACTGATCGATATTCGCTGTTTCCAGAGCGACCCCAGCATCAAGTCGAGTCTGACATTCCTGAGAAAAACGCCTTGGGCGCGGGAGAAGGTTGAGGCGCTTTACATTAAGCTGAAGGCATAAAGGTGTGTTTGCAGCCGGGCCGAACGCCCGGATATTTTTAATAACAAAGAAAGCGGGACCTTTCAGATTCCCTCTCGGAGACTATTACGTCAGGCGGAGTTCACGCTGACCGTCAGATCAGAGGGTGGCAGCTTTAATTAGGGTCGGAGTCAATTTATTGGCTAAAATAAAGCCTCCGAACCCAACTAAATAAGCTTATGGCCCGCCTCGCACGACTCGTCATCCCCCATCAGCCGCATTATCTGATCCAGCGCGGTATTGATCAGCAAACGATTTTTCGTGATGCCAGTGACTTTCTGGCGTTCTATAACTGGCTGCGTGATGCCGCCCGGCAGTTCAAGGTGGCGATTCATGCTTACGTTCTGATGGGTAATCAGATTCATTTATTGGCGACACCGGCCGATGCGCAGGGATTGGCGCGCATGATGCAATGGGTGGGGCGCTACTATGTGCCGTACTTTAATCAAAAATATGACCGAGCCGGCACGCTTTGGCAGGGACGTTACAAGGCAGCCGTGATCGACCCCGAGCAGTATTTGATCAAATGCAGCCTGGCGATTGAGTCTAATCCGGTGCATGAAGGTGTTGTCGTGACCCCCGGTGAATATCCATGGTCCAGCTATTTGCATCATGTCGGCATCAAGCCGGATTCGCTGATTACCGATCATCGTTTGTATTGGGCATTGGGCAATACGCCTTTCGATCGCGAGGCTACGTATAAGGAATTGTCGGAGCAGGCGCTCACTCCAGAGCGGGAGGCATCGCTTGTCGAAGCGGTTGGCAAGGGTTGGGTACTTGGCTCGGAAGCATTTAAGTTCAGGCTGGAGCAGCAAGGCAATCAGCGTGTTCGTCCGGCCAAGCGCGGGCGACCATTCAAAGCGGTGGTGAACGTACCCGAAGCATAAGCTCGTGCGCAGGCACTGCACAGATAACGAATTGGTAGTTTTCTTCGCATTTACTCTGTCCCTATTTAAATATGAAGGAGTATTCCAGTATTCCAATTTGACTCTGACCCTAATTATTCTAGTTGAAGTCTGTTCTGCTCTGCACTATTCTTGATACCCTTACAGTCAGAGTGGTGGAGTACGTTATGCACGCACAAGGTTTATACGACCCAAAAAATGAACATGATGCCTGTGGTGTCGGTTTCATTGCTCATATCAAGGGCAACAAGAGCCACTCCATCGTTGAGCAGGGCTTGCTCATTCTGAAGAATCTGGACCACCGGGGTGCGGTTGGCGCGGATGAGCTGATGGGTGACGGCGCCGGTATTTTGATCCAGGTGCCTGACCAATACTATCGCGAAGAAATGGCCAAGCAAGGCGTGACGCTGCCGCCACCGGGCGAATACGGCGTGGGTATGGTGTTCCTGCCTAAGGAAAACGCCTCGCGTATCGCTTGCGAACAGGAAATCGAGCGCGCGGTATTGATCGAAGGCCAGGTTGTGTTGGGCTGGCGTAATGTGCCGGTGGATATCGAGATGCCGATGTCGCCGACTGTGCGCGACAAAGAACCGGTGATCCGTCAGATTTTCATCGGCCGTGGCCCGGATATCATGGTCACCGATGCGCTTGAGCGCAAACTGTACGTGATCCGCAAATCTTCCGGTCACGCGATTCAGGCGCTGAATCTGTTGCACGGTAAAGAATTTTTTGTGCCGTCGATGTCGGCGCGCACGGTTGTCTATAAGGGCTTGTTGCTGGCTGACCAGGTTGGCGTGTATTACAAGGACTTGCAAGACCCGCGCTGTATTTCGGCGCTGGCCCTGGTGCATCAGCGTTTCTCCACCAATACATTCCCGGAATGGCCGCTGGCCCACCCGTATCGCCTGATTGCGCATAACGGCGAGATCAACACCGTCAAAGGTAACTTCAACTGGATGCGCGCGCGCGAAGGCGTGATGAAGTCGGCAGTGCTGGGCGACGATCTGCAAAAACTGTTCCCGCTGATCTACGAAGGTCAATCCGATACGGCCAGCTTCGATAACGCGCTTGAGCTGTTGTTGATGGCAGGTTATCCGATCGCCCAGGCGATGATGATGATGATTCCTGAGGCGTGGGAAAACCACACCACCATGGATGACAACCGTCGCGCGTTCTATGAATATCACGCCGCGATGATGGAACCGTGGGACGGTCCGGCCGCAATGGCGTTTACCGACGGTCGTCATATCGGCGGCACCCTGGACCGCAATGGTTTGCGTCCGGCGCGTTACATCGTCACCGACGATGATCTGGTCGTGATGGCTTCCGAGTCTGGCGTGTTGCCGATTCCGGAATCGAAGATCATTCAGAAATGGCGCTTGCAACCAGGCAAGATGTTCCTGATCGACCTCGATGCCGGTCGCATCATCGACGACAAGGAACTCAAAGATACGTATGCCAATGCCAAGCCATACAAGCAATGGATCGAGTCGGTGCGCGTCAAGCTGGATGCACTGAAAGAAGAGCCGCCCGCATCCGGTTCGACCATCCCGCTGCTGGATCGCCAGCAATTGTTCGGTTACACGCAGGAAGATCTGAAGTTCCTGATGTCGCCGATGGCCGCCAATGCGGAAGAGGCGATTGGTTCGATGGGCAACGATTCGCCACTGGCGGTCATGTCCAGCAAGAACAAGACGCTGTACAACTATTTCAAGCAACTGTTCGCACAAGTTACCAACCCGCCTATCGATCCGATCCGCGAAGCGATGGTGATGTCGCTGGTGTCTTTCATCGGACCAAAGCCGAACGTGCTTGACACGAACAACATCAATCCGCCGATGCGTCTGGAAGTCTCGCAGCCGATTCTGGACTATTCCGATATCGCCAAGCTGCGCAACATCAGCGCGCATACCGGCGGCAAGTTCAAGTCGCATGAACTGAATATTTGCTATCCGGTCGCCTGGGGCAAAGAAGGTATCGAGGCGCGTCTGGCATCGCTGTGCGCGAAGGCTGTCGATGCGGTCAAGTCGGGTCACAACATCCTGATCATCTCGGATCGCAAAGTCGATGCCGAGCAAGTCGCGATTCCTGCCTTGCTGGCAACCTCGGCGATTCACCAGCATCTGGTGACCAAGGGTCTGCGTACCTCGACCGGGCTGGTGGTAGAAACCGGTTCGGCGCGCGAGACGCATCACTTTGCGCTGTTGGCCGGTTACGGCGCGGAAGCCATTCATCCGTACCTGGCGATGGATACGCTGAGCGAAATGGCGCACGGTTTGCCTGGCGCATTGTCGCCTGAAAAAGCGATTTACAACTTCCAGAAGGCGATCGGCAAAGGCTTGATGAAGGTCATGTCGAAGATGGGGATTTCGACTTACATGTCGTATTGCGGCGCACAGATTTTTGAAGCCATCGGCCTCAACAAGAGCATGACCGACAAGTACTTCAAAGGCACCTCGTCGAACGTCGAAGGGATCGGCGTATTTGAAGTCGCTGAAGAAGCGCTGCGCCTGCATCGTGCCGCATTCAGCAATGATCCTGTGCTGGCTAACGCACTCGATGCCGGTGGCGAGTACGCCTACCGCATTCGCGGCGAAGAGCACATGTGGACGCCGGATGCGATTGCCAAGCTGCAGCACTCGACCCGCGCCAACAACTTCAACAGCTACAAGGAATACGCCCAGCTCGTCAATGATCAATCCAAGCGCCACATGACCTTGCGCGGCCTGTTCGAATTCAAGCTCGATCCAAGCAAAGCCATTCCGCTGGACGAAGTCGAGCCCGCCAAGGAAATCGTCAAGCGTTTCGCGACGGGTGCGATGTCGCTCGGGTCGATCTCGACAGAGGCGCATGCCACGTTGGCGGTTGCCATGAATCGTATCGGCGGCAAGTCGAATACCGGTGAAGGCGGCGAAGACGTGAATCGTTATCGCCAGGAACTGAAAGGCATTCCGATCAAGAAGGGCGAGACCCTGGCATCGGTGATCGGCAAGGAGCATGTTGAAGTCGATACGCCGCTACTCGCCGGTGATTCGCTGCGCTCTAAAATCAAGCAAGTCGCATCGGGTCGTTTCGGCGTCACCGCTGAATACCTGATTTCTGCCGATCAGATTCAGATCAAGATGGCGCAAGGCGCGAAGCCGGGCGAAGGCGGTCAATTGCCGGGCCATAAAGTGTCCGAGTACATCGCCAAATTGCGTTTCTCGGTACCGGGCGTGGGCTTGATTTCGCCACCGCCGCACCACGATATTTATTCGATCGAAGACCTGGCGCAGCTGATTCACGATCTGAAAAACGTCAATCCGCAAGCGTCGATTTCGGTCAAGCTGGTTTCCGAAGTCGGTGTCGGCACGGTTGCCGCCGGCGTCGCCAAAGCGAAGTCGGACCATGTTGTGATCGCCGGCCACGATGGCGGTACCGGCGCATCGCCATTGTCGTCAGTCAAGCATGCCGGTTCGCCTTGGGAACTGGGCCTTGCAGAAACCCAGCAGACGCTGGTGCTGAACGGTCTGCGCAGCCGTATCCGGGTCCAGGCCGATGGCCAGATGAAGACTGGCCGCGACGTTGTGATCGGTGCGTTGCTGGGTGCCGACGAGTTCGGTTTTGCGACTGCGCCGTTGGTGGTCGAAGGCTGCATCATGATGCGCAAGTGTCACTTGAACACTTGCCCGGTCGGCGTGGCGACGCAAGATCCTGCATTGCGCGCCAAGTTCTCCGGCAAACCGGAACATGTGGTCAACTTCTTCTTCTTTATCGCTGAAGAGGTACGCCAGATCATGGCGCAACTGGGTATCCGCAACTTCGACGACCTGATCGGCCGCTCGGATTTCCTCGACAAGGCCAAGGCGATTTCGCATTGGAAAGCGCAAGGCCTGGATTTCTCGCGGATTTTCTATCAGCCCGCATTGGCTGCAGGCGAAGTGTATTACCACACCACCGAGCAGGATCATGGCTTGCACAAGGCGCTGGATCACAAGTTGATCGCACAAGCCAAGGCTGCCCTCGACAAGGGTGAGCGGGTGTCATTCATTTCGCCGATCAAGAACCTGAACCGTACTGTTGGTGCGATGCTGTCCGGTGAAGTGGCCAAGAAATACGGCCACGAAGGCCTGCCGGACGACACTATCCACATCCAGTTGCAAGGCACTGCGGGTCAGTCGGCCGGTGCGTTCCTGGCACATGGCATTACGCTGGATCTGGTGGGCGAAGGTAACGATTATGTCGGTAAAGGTTTGTCCGGCGGTCGCATCATCGTCCGTCCCAACACCGAGTTCCGCGGGCGTGCAGTCGACAATATCATCGCCGGTAACACGGTGTTGTACGGCGCGATTGCCGGCGAAGCTTTCCTCAACGGCGTTGCCGGCGAGCGCTTTGCGGTACGTAACTCGGGCGCCATTGCGGTGATCGAAGGCACTGGCGATCATGGTTGCGAATACATGACCGGCGGTACGGTGGTGGTGCTGGGCGAAACCGGCCGTAACTTTGCCGCCGGTATGTCGGGTGGTCTGGCATATGTCTACGATCCGGATGCGCAGTTCGCGGCACAGTGCAACATGTCCATGGTCACGCTGGAACCAGTCCTGAGCCAGGGTGAGCAGGAAGCGACGATAGACCGTGCGATCTGGCATACGACAACCCGCACCGGCGAAGTACAAACTGACGAGGCGATTTTGAAGGGCTTGATCGAACGCCATTTCAAGTACACCGGCAGCACCCGTGCGCGTTACTTGCTGGATAACTGGGTCGCTTCACGCAGCAAGTTCGTCAAGGTATTCCCGACCGAATACAAGCGCGCACTTGGTGAGCTCAATGCCGCGCAGGTCGCGGCGCCAGTCAAGGAAAAAGCGGTCGCCTGATTTTCAAGTTGTCAGGAATCAGCCAGCCTAACGATATCGATGTACTACGCGATGCGCCAGGTATCACGTCTCAGGAATCAGGATGACGTGTAACCGGAGCATCGGGTAGCCAAGAATGTGAGTGGAAAATGGGAAAAGTAACGGGTTTTATGGAGTTTGATCGCTTGCATGAAACGTATGAAGCACCACAGGCACGCAAGAAGCATTACAAAGAATTCATCCTGCAGTTGGGCGACAAAGAAGCCAAGGTTCAGGGCGCACGCTGCATGGATTGCGGTATTCCTTTTTGCAATAACGGCTGTCCGGTGAACAACATCATTCCTGACTGGAACGATCTGGTATATCGCGGCGCGTATCAGGAAGCGCTGGACACACTGCACTCGACCAATAACTTCCCTGAGTTCACCGGCCGTATTTGCCCGGCGCCATGCGAGAGCGCGTGTACGCTGGGTATCAATGACGATCCGGTCGGCATCAAGTCGATCGAGCATTTCATCATCGACAAGGGTTGGGAAAACGGTTGGGTGGTGCCGCAGCCGGCATTGGTGAAGACTGGCAAGAAGGTCGCCGTAGTCGGCTCCGGCCCTGCCGGCCTGGCGGCAGCGCAACAGCTGGCGCGTATTGGCCACGACGTCACCGTATTCGAAAAGAGCGACCGTGTCGGTGGCTTGTTGCGTTACGGCATTCCTGATTTCAAAATGGAAAAAAGCCATATTGACCGTCGGGTGGAGCAGATGGAAGCCGAGGGCGTGGTCTTCCGTACCGGCGTGCTGGTGGGCAAGGATTTCCCTGCGAATGTGAATAACTGGGCCAAGAAAACCGTTTCGCCAGAAGAGTTGAAGGCGGAATTCGATGCGGTCGTCATGGCCGGCGGTGCAGAGCTGCCACGCGACCTGCCGGTGCCAGGCCGGGAATTGAAGGGCGTGCATTTCGCCATGGATTTCCTGCCGCAACAAAACAAGATCAACGCTGGCGACAAGGTCAAGGATCAAATCCTGGCCGGTGGCAAAAACGTCATCGTGATCGGTGGCGGTGATACCGGCTCGGATTGCGTGGGTACTTCGAACCGTCAGGGAGCAGTCTCGGTATCGCAGTTTGAATTGATGCCGCAACCGCCGGAACAAGAAAACAAGCCGCTGGTCTGGCCGTACTGGCCAACCAAATTGCGCACTTCCTCGTCGCATGAAGAAGGTTGCGAGCGCGATTGGGCTGTCGCAACCAAGCGTCTGGAAGGCAAAAACGGCAAGCTTGAGAAGCTGGTCGCCGCCCGGGTCGAGTGGAAAGACGGCAAGATGCAGGAAGTGCCGAATTCCGAGTTCGAAATGAAGGCCGATCTGGTCTTCCTGGCGATGGGTTTTGTGGCGCCGGTGGCGCAAGTGCTGGAAGCGTTCGGCGTTGACAAAGATGCACGTGGTAACGCCAAGGCAAGTACCGATGGCGACGGTTGTTACAAAACCTCTGTTGATAAAGTGTTTGCCGCCGGCGATATGCGGCGCGGTCAATCGCTGGTGGTTTGGGCGATCCGCGAAGGCCGTCAATGCGCCCGTGCAGTCGACGAGTTCCTGATGGGCGCATCGGTATTGCCGCGGTAATGTATCGCGCTGCCAAGGCTTGTAAGCCTTATCGCTGAGGCGGTTGCGAAAATAGAAGCTACTGGAAAGAGCAGGTTCGCGTTTTGATATGCGAGGCTGCTCTTTTTATTTGGACGTCGCACAGCAGAAAGCAGTAAGGTGCATGGCACTTATTGATGTCTTTCCGGGCCATTCCCTGCACCAGTTAGCGCAACAGCCGAGTCATTGTTGTAACTACGGAACAGATTATGACCCCGGTCCAAGAACAACTGTTGCAATTGCACTACAATGTCGCCTTTGGTCTAACCGGTGGGCTTAGTGGGTAATATTGTCGAAATCCGTGATTTGCAGTTTGGCTATGGCAAGCGGGCGATTCTGTCGTCGCTTAGCATGGACTTCCCACGCGGAAAGGTTATCGCGATCATGGGCGGTTCCGGCTCGGGAAAAACTACGATTCTGCGCCTGATTGGCGGCCAATTGCAGCCGCAGGGCGGTACTGTCGCCGTTGACGGCCAGGTCGTCGGTACGCTCAAGACGCCAGATTTGTACGCGATGCGACGCAAGATGGGCATGCTGTTTCAGAATGGCGCGCTATTTACCGATCTGACGGTATTTGAAAATGTCGCTTTCCCATTGCGTGAGCACACTGATTTGCCGCCCGAATTATTGAATAACTTGGTGTTGATGAAATTGCAGGCTGTTGGTCTGCGCAATGCCGCGCAACTCAAGCCATCCGAAATTTCCGGGGGTATGGCGCGACGCGTCGCTCTGGCGCGCGCGGTGGCTCTGGACCCGTTGCTGATTATGTATGACGAGCCGTTCGCTGGGCTGGATCCTATTTCAATGGGCGTGACCGCGAATTTGATTCGCAAGTTGAATGATGCGCTGGGTTCGACTTCCATCGTGGTGTCGCACGATGTGGATGAGTCGTTTGCGATTGCGGATCATATTTATTTCCTGTCGCAGGGAAAGATTGTCGCGCAAGGTACGCCGGCGGAGATGCGGGCGTCAACCGATCCCTACGTGAAGCAATTCGTGCATGCAGAAGCCGACGGCCCGGTGCCTTTCCATTATCCGGGCAAGTCGCTGGCTGCCGATCTCGGCCTGGAGGCGCGCCGATGATTGCGAAGTTATTGGGCGCGCTTGGCGCCAGCGTACGTGAAACCATTGCCGGCACGGGCCGGGCGACGCGGGCATTTTTTGCCATTTTGGGTGTTTCGGGCGGCTTGATAAAGCGCCCCCGTTTGATTACCGATCAAGTCCACTTCATCGGTAATTATTCGATGATCATTATTGGCGTGTCAGGCCTGTTTGTCGGTTTCGTGCTGGGTTTGCAGGGCTATTACACGCTGAATAAATACGGTTCGGAGCAGGCGCTGGGTTTGCTGGTGGCCTTGTCGCTGGTGCGCGAGTTGGGGCCGGTCGTGACGGCCTTGCTGTTTGCGGGTCGCGCCGGCACTTCGTTGACCGCCGAGATCGGTTTGATGAAGGCCGGCGAGCAATTGTCGGCCATGGAAATGATGGCGGTCGATCCGCTGCAGCGCGTGATTGCACCGCGCTTCTGGGCCGGGATTATTGCCATGCCGATGTTGGCGGCCGTATTTAGCGCGCTGGGCATCATGGGCGGATATGTGGTTGGGGTGCAATTAATCGGCGTCGACGAAGGCGCGTTCTGGTCGCAAATGCAGGCTGGCGTCGACGTTTGGCAGGATATTGCCAACGGGGTCCTGAAAAGCTTCGTGTTCGGTGTCGCGGTAACCTTTGTGGCGCTGTATCAAGGTTACGAAGCCAAGCCGACCCCGGAAGGCGTGGCACGTGCGACTACAAGAACGGTCGTGATTTCGTCGCTGGCCGTGCTGGCGCTAGACTTCTTGTTGACAGCATTAATGTTTAAATAAATTTTCCGACACAGGGCGTTGCTTCTGCCTATTTGCTTATTCGGCAATTTTCGGTGTGGTGTGACGCTTTTTATCGGTACCTATGGCAGTATGTCGAGGCTGAATAAATGCTTCGCTTGGCATTTTTAAGGTGATGAATATGCAACAAAAATCTGTAGACGTGTGGGTTGGCCTGTTTGTGCTGCTGGGCGCGCTGGCGCTGGTGTTTCTGGCGCTCAAGGCCGGCAATCTGGGGGCCACATCATATCAGGCCAGTTATCCTGTGATTACCAAGTTTGATAACATTGGCGGCTTGAAGCCGCGGGCGGCAGTCAGAAGTGCCGGCGTTGTGGTCGGCCGGGTCGGGGCGATCAATTTCGACGACAAGAATTTTCAGGCCGTGGTTACCTTGAATATGGATCAGCGCTACAAGTTTCCTAAAGACAGCTCGGCCAAGATTCTGACGGCGGGTTTGCTGGGTGAACAATATATCGGCATAGAGGCCGGCGGCGACGACAAGCATCTGGTCGCTGGGGACAGCATTAAAATGACGCAATCGGCCATCGTGCTGGAGAATCTGATCAGTCAGCTTCTGTACAGCAAGGCGGCGGACGGAAAGGATAGTTCACAATGATAACCACAAAGCGCGCTAGCGTCGCAATGGCAGCATTAGCTTTGGTCACGGCCCTGAGCGGTTGCGCGACTACCGGTGGCGCCAGCAATCCGCAGGATCCGCTGGAAGGATTTAACCGTGCGATGTTCACATTTAACGACAAGTTCGATCAAATTGCGTTGAAGCCGGTGGCGACTGCCTATAGAAACTGGTTGCCATCATTCGTGCAAACCGGTGTCCATAATTTTTTCGGCAATCTTGGCGATGTCTGGAGCGCGGCCAACGGCTATTTGCAAGGCAGTGGCGTGGATGGTACAACCGCCGTCATGCGGGTAGCCGTGAATACCACCTTTGGTCTAGGTGGCCTGATCGATTTCGGCTCGGAAATGGGATTGCAAAAAAAGAACAAGGATTTTGGTCAAACGCTGGGGAAATGGGGCGTCGGAGCCGGTCCTTATGTCGTGTTGCCGCTGTTTGGCCCGTCAAATGTGCGTGATACGGCGGCAATGCCGGTGGACTTCTACGGCGATATCTGGTCCTACAAGTACCCAGTGCGCTGGCGCAATACCGGCTCAGTGGTGCGCCTGATCGACAAGCGTGCTAACTTGCTGGATGCATCGAATCTGCTCGAAGATGCTGCGCTGGACAAGTATGAGTTCGTGCGGGATGCCTACACCCAGCGCCGTCAAAGTCAGATCGATGGTCCCGCTAAAGACGATAAATAACCTTTCGTTACATAGTGGACAGTCCCCGGGCTGGAACCAGTTGTGAAATCTGGCGTCATAACGGGTGTTGCAAATTCGGGTTCGGTCCAACTTCCACACACCATTAATACTTTGAGTAGGGTTATTAAAATATGAATATTCTTAAAAAATATCTCGCAGTTGCGGTAACTTTCGGCACCTTGTTGTTTGCCGGTGCCGCGATGGCGCAGGAAGCGCCAGACGCATTGGTCAAGCGCATCAGCCAGGAGGTACTCGACAATGCCAAAGCCGACAAGAGCATCCAGGGCGGCAATCAGCAACGGATTCTGTCGCTGGTCGAAGAAAAAATACTTCCTTACATCGATTTTGAGCGGATGACTGCGCTGGCTGCCGGTCGTTATTGGCGCGATGCCACTCCAGAGCAGAAAAAGCAACTGACTGACGAATTCCGTAGCTTGTTGGTGTATACCTATTCGGGTGCATTGTCGCAGGTACGTGATCAGAAAATTGACTTCAAACCTCTGCGTGGCAGCCCATCCGATACCGAAGTAGAAGTGCGCTCGCAAGTGATTCAGCCGCGCGGCGAGCCGATTCAGCTCAACTACCGCATGGAGAAGATCGCAAACGGTTGGAAGATTTATGATGTCAACGTATTGGGTGCCTGGCTCGTTGAGTCATACAAGGGTACGTTTGCTTCAGAAATCGGCCGTTCAGGCATTGATGGCCTGATCAAGGTATTGGCTGCCAAGAACAAGAGCCGTGCCGCTAAAACTGCAGGCTAGGCAGTCGGTAAAATAAGTGTCGTAATAGCATCATTCAGGCTTTGCTTAGTAGTTAAACATTATTGATCGACCACCATGTTCAGGCCTTCTCATTCGCTCACTGTCAGCAACGCCAAACTCGCTCTGGAAGCGGGTTTGCGGGCGATTGCCGGCGGTGAGACCGAGATTGATCTGGGTGACGTGGTGGCGGTCGATTCTGCTGCGGTAGCCACCTTGCTGGCATGGCAGTGCGCGGCGCTCAATCAAGGGCTGTCGCTGCATTTCTCCAGTTTGCCTTCCAATCTGGAAAGCCTGATCGACCTGTATGGTGTGACCGACTTGTTGTCTCCGGCAACAGAGTCGGCCCCTGGCGGCGTTGGTACTGATCCCCATCATCATTGACCTTGATTGCCTGTAGTGCTTGAGATCGTAGCTTTTTTGCTACATTGCCAAGATTAAAAGCGCTTCCAGTCCCTGCGTCTCTATTCTCGTTTGTTTCCGTTATCCGGTTGCCGTTCAGGAAATCCCATATAATCAAGGGTTTCGCGCTATGCATTTGTGGTTGCAGCCACCTTGCGCGCTATCCTTTTTAGAGTTAATCGAGCCACTATGGCGGCCATTCAAATTACCAATGTCAAGAAACGCTACCAGTCGCTCCAGGCATTGGATGGGGTTTCGCTGAACATTGAAGAAGGCGAGTTCTTTGGTTTGCTTGGGCCTAACGGCGCCGGCAAGACCACCTTGATTTCGATCATTGCCGGCTTGAATCGGCCGGATTCCGGCAGCGTCAACATTCACGGTCACGACGTCGTCAACGACTACCGGAACGCGCGCAGGAAGCTTGGCGTGGTGCCGCAAGAATTAGTGTTTGATCCATTTTTCACGGTACGTGAAACTTTGCGTTTGCAGTCCGGATATTTCGGACTCAAAAACAATGACAAATGGATCGACGAGGTAATGGAAAATCTCGATCTGACCAACAAGGCCGATGTCAACATGCGGGCGCTGTCGGGCGGCATGAAACGCCGTGTGCTGGTAGCGCAAGCGCTGGTCCACAAGCCGCCGGTGATTGTGCTCGATGAGCCGACTGCCGGTGTCGATGTCGAATTGCGCCAGACCTTGTGGAAGTTTATTTCGCAGCTCAATCGCGATGGTCATACCGTGGTCCTGACCACCCACTACCTCGAAGAAGCCCAGGAGCAATGCAACCGGATCGCCATGCTGAAGCGGGGCAAAGTGGTTGCGCTGGACACGACTGCGGCGTTGCTGAAACGGATTTCGGGTTCGCAATTGCTGCTGCATCTGGCTCCCGGAACCTTGTTGCCGGAGCCGTTGCGGTCGTTGGTGCTGCCGGCCGGAAGTAATGATGCGGCAGGCAAGTTTGCGTTGCGGGTCACCGAATACCACGAGGTGGAACCGATATTGGCGACCTTGCGGACAGCCGGTGTAGTGATCGGCGACATGCATTTGCAGCAGGCCGATCTGGAGGATGTGTTTTTGCAGATTATGGACGGTACAAGCGTGGACGGAATAAACGCGGGCGGTGCTCAGTGATCGGTTTTCAAACGCTGTTTTATAAAGAGGTCCTGCGCTTCTGGAAGGTCGCCACACAGACCGTCGCTGCACCGATTCTGACCGCGATGCTGTATCTGCTGATCTTCGGCCACACGCTGAAAGGTCATGTCGAGGTGTATCCCGGCGTGCAGTACACCGCGTTTCTGGTTCCAGGGCTGGTAATGATGAGTGTGTTGCAGAATGCCTTCGCAAATACGTCGTCTTCACTGGCGCAATCCAAAATGACCGGCAATCTGGTGTTCGTATTATTGCCGCCGTTGTCGCACTGGGAGCTGTTCGGCGGCTACGTGCTGGCGTCGGTTGTGCGCGGGGTCATGGTCGGCGGCGGTGTGTTGCTGATCACTGGATTTTTCGTTAATTTGTCATTCGATGCGCCATGGTGGATCGTCATTTTTGCGATATTGGGTGCGGCATTTCTCGGCACCATGGGATTGATTGCGGGGATCTGGGCTGACAAGTTTGATCAACTGGCGGCGTTCCAGAACTTCCTGATCATGCCAGCGACATTTCTGGCCGGCGTGTTTTATTCGATTCATTCGTTGCCGCCGTTTTGGCAAGTGGTTTCCCATTTCAATCCGTTCTTTTATATGATTGATGGTTTCCGTTACGGCTTTTTCGGTCAGTCGGACGTTAATCCGCTCATTAGTTTCGGCATCATTTCGGTGTTCCTGATGGTTTTGGCGACGCTGGCGGTACAGATGTTGAAGCGCGGCTACAAGTTACGCCACTAATCCAATACAGTTTTTAAATCAGTCAGGTTTTAATTATGTTTCCCACACCCGAACTCGTCAAAAGTTACATTGCAGCCGGTCTCGCCTGTTCGCATCTGGAAGTCGATGGCGATGGACAGCATTTCACCGCGGTGATTGTGTCGGACGCGTTTTCCGGCAAACGGCTGATTCAGCGTCACCAGATAGTCTATGCAGCGTTGGGTGACCGCATGCGCGAAGAAATCCATGCGCTGTCGATGAAGACCCTGACACCTGAAGAATTTCAAAAATAGAGCCCGCTAGCCTCTGATCAAAGTTAAGAAGACAAACTATGGATAAATTATTGATTCAAGGCGGTAACCGCCTGTCCGGTGAAATCACTATTTCCGGCGCCAAGAATGCTGCGCTGCCGATACTGTGCGCCGGTCTGCTGACCTCGGATCAGCTGGATTTGAGCAACGTGCCGAATCTGCACGATGTCTCGACCATGCTGAAGTTGCTGCGTCAGATGGGATTGAAGGCCAAGCAGGAAGACCATGCGGTGATGTTGCAGGGTGATGCCATCAGCAATCTGGAAGCGCCCTACGAGATGGTGAAAACCATGCGCGCGTCGATTCTGGTGTTGGGACCATTGCTGGCGCGTTTTGGCGAAGCCAAAGTGTCGTTGCCAGGAGGTTGCGCGATTGGCTCGCGTCCGGTCGATCAGCACATCAAGGGCTTGCAAGCGATGGGTGCCGAGATCAGCATCGAAGCCGGTTACATCCACGCCAAAGCCAAGAAGCTGAAAGGTGCGCGTGTCGTTACCGACATGATTACCGTTACCGGCACCGAAAATTTGCTGATGGCAGCGACGCTGGCGGACGGTCAAACCATACTCGAAAATGCCGCACGTGAGCCGGAAGTGGGTGACCTCGCCAATTTGCTGGTGGCGATGGGTGCCAGGATTGAAGGCATCGGTACTGACCGTCTGGTGATTCAAGGCGTCGACAAATTGCACGGCGCAGCGCATGCGGTGATTGCCGATCGTATTGAAACCGGCACTTTCCTGTGCGCCGTGGCGGCGACCGGCGGCGATGTCCTGCTGAAAAATACCCGCAGCCGTACGCTGGACGTGGCGCTCGACAAATTGCGCGATGCCGGTGTCATCCTGACCTCCGGCGACGACTGGATTCGGGTACAGATGGCGGCACGTCCAAAGGCAGTCAGCTTCCGTACCACCGAGTATCCGGGTTTCCCGACCGACATGCAGGCGCAATTCATGGCCATGAATCTGATTGCGGACGGCACCAGTCATGTGACCGAAACGATTTTTGAAAACCGCTTCATGCATGTACAGGAAATGAACCGACTCGGCGCCGCGATTGACATTCAGGGCAATACCGCGATCATCAAAGGCGTTGACAAACTGTTTGGCGCACCGGTGATGGCGACTGACTTGCGTGCGTCGGCATCGCTGGTCATCGCAGGCCTGGTGGCACAGGGCGAAACGCTGATTGAACGGATTTACCATCTGGATCGTGGTTACGATCAAATGGAGCGCAAGTTGTCGGCAGTGGGTGCCAAGATTGAACGCATAAAGTAACTCGATTGAAGTGACTGAAAGAAGCAAATGAGTCAGAAATTAACCCTGGCGTTGTCCAAAGGCCGCATCTTTGAAGAGACGTTGCCGTTGCTGGCGGCAGCCGGCATTGTCGTTACCGAAAATCCGGAAACGTCGCGCAAGCTGATCCTGCCGACCAATGATCCGCTGGTCAACGTCATTATCGTGCGCGCATCCGATGTGCCGACCTATGTCCAGTACGGTGCCGCCGATTTGGGTGTGGCGGGCAAGGATGTGTTGCTCGAGCATGGTGGCGAAGGCTTGTATCAGCCTATCGATTTGAACATCGCCAAGTGCCGCATGTCGGTCGCGGTGTCGGCCGGCTTCGATTACGCGAACGCCGTGCGCCAGGGCGCGCGTCTGCGCGTCGCCACCAAATATTTGCTGACCGCACGCGAGCATTTTGCCGCCAAAGGCGTGCACGTCGACCTGATCAAATTGTACGGTTCGATGGAACTGGCGCCGCTGGTCGGTCTGGCGGATGCGATTGTCGATCTGGTCAGCACCGGCAGCACTTTGCGCGCCAACCATTTGGTCGAAGTTGAGCACATCATGGACATCTCTTCGCGTCTGGTAGTCAATCAGGCAGCATTGAAATTGAAGCGCGAGCGGCTGCAACCGATTCTGGAAGCGATTGAGAAAGCTTCGACGAGACAAACACAACGAGCGCGATGATGGCTATAAAAATCAGAAAACTGGATGCCACTGACGCCGATTTCCAGGCGCAGCTTTCGGCTCTGCTGGCATTCGATGCGAGTGAAGACGCTGCCATCGATCAGGCGGCCGCGCAGATCCTGGCAGATGTCAAAGCGCGCGGCGATGCCGCGGTGCTGGAGTACACCAACCGTTTTGACCGACTCGACGCCGACAGCGTCGCGGCGCTCGAAATCGGGCAGGACGAATTGCAGGCGGCGTTGCTGCAACTGGCGCCGGCACGTCGGGCGGCGTTGCAGGCTGCCGCCGACCGGGTGCGTGCCTATCATCAGCGTCAGAAGCAGGAGTGCGGTTCGGATGGCTTCAGTTATACCGAAGCGGACGGCACCGTACTCGGTCAAAAAGTCACGCCACTCGATCGTGTCGGCATCTATGTGCCGGGCGGCAAGGCTGCCTATCCGTCGTCGGTCCTGATGAATGCGATTCCGGCCAAGGTTGCCGGTGTGCAGGAAATCATCATGGTGGTACCGACGCCGGACGGCGTTAAAAACGCACTGGTGCTGGCAGCTGCTGCGATCGCCGGCGTTGATCGGGTATTCACCATCGGTGGCGCACAGGCAGTGGGCGCACTGGCTTATGGTACGGCGACTATTCCGCAGGTCGACAAGATCGTCGGTCCCGGGAATGCCTACGTCGCCGCTGCCAAGCGCCGCGTCTTCGGCACCGTCGGCATTGACATGATCGCCGGGCCATCGGAAATTCTAGTCATTTGCGACGGCACTACCGATCCCGACTGGATCGCCATGGATCTGTTTTCGCAAGCCGAACACGACGAGTTGGCGCAGTCGATTTTGTTGTGCCCGGATCCCGCTTACATTGCCAGGGTCGAAGCCAGCATCAACCGCCAATTGGCGGACATGCCGAGGCATGCAGTCATCCGCACCTCGCTGACCAACCGCGGCGCGCTGATTTGCGTACGCGACATGGATCACGCGTGCGAGATCGCCAATCTGATCGCGGCCGAACATCTGGAAATCTCTGCCGCCGAACCGCAGCAATGGGCCGATCGTATTCGTCACGCCGGCGCCATGTTCCTCGGCCGTTTCTCCTCAGAGTCGTTGGGCGATTATTGCGCCGGCCCGAATCACGTGTTGCCGACGTCGCGTACCGCACGCTTTTCATCGCCGCTCGGTGTGTATGACTTTCAAAAGCGTTCCAGCATGATGAATATCAGCGAAGCAGGTGCGCAGACCTTAGGCAGGATTGCTGCCGAACTGGCCTATGGCGAAGGCCTGCAGGCGCACGCGCGCTCAGCGGAGTATCGCTTGCAAGACGGCGCCAAATGACCGCGCAGCGTGGCTGACATGCAGAGTTGGCAGAACCGGATTTATGGTGAGGACGCGCTGCAAGGCATGGCGCGGATTCCGGATGGCTCGGTTGACTTGCTGATCGCCGATCCGCCATATGGCCTGGGTAAGGATTACGGCAACGATTCCGATAAGCTGGATACCGTTGCCTATCTGCGCTGGACCGAAGAGTGGATCGACGCGGCGCTACCCAAATTGAAGCCGAACGGCAGCCTGTACATTTTCCTGACCTGGCGTTACTCGCCGGAAATTTTCGTGATGCTGAAGCAGCGCATGACGATGCTCAACGAGATTATCTGGGACCGCCGGGTACCCTCCATGGGAGGCGGCGTTCGGCGCTACTCGTCAGTGCATGACACGATAGGATTTTTTGCGCGCGCCAAAGACCATTATTTCGATCTGGATGCGATTCGGATTCCCTACGACGCCGAGACCAAGAAAGCTCGTTCGCGCTCCATTTTCGTCGGTGCCAAATGGCTGGAGCTTGGCTATAACCCCAAGGATGTCTGGAGCGTGTCGCGCCTGCATCGCGAACATCGCGAGCGCGCTGATCATCCAACCCAGAAGCCGCTGGAAATTGTCGAGCGCATGATCAAGGCTTCCTGTCCGCCGGGCGGCGTGGTGCTGGACCCGTTTATGGGAAGCGGCACGACGGCGGTGGCGGCGCGGCGTTGCAAACGCAACTTCGTCGGCTTCGAATTAAATCCTGAATATTGTGCCCTGATCGAACAGCGTTTGGCACAACTCGATGGCCACAAGCCAGCTGAGCCGGTGCTGCCCCGGGTTTCCTGTGGGGAATAGTTGGAATGCTGATGAAAACGGGGTTTCCAATCCTAGGAACGGTAGTTGGACCGGCATGAGTGTGCGTTTTTCCGGCTTTCTGGCTAGGCGCGACGACGCGGCAGACTGCATTCTGCAAGGAGGAGCAACGACGCCAGGGAGCCGGAAAAATGTGCAATCGTGCTGGTAGCGTGGTCACCCAAAAGGTGAATGTATTGATTAAAGAAATATTCAATTTATTCAATCTCTTATAGGTAGCTCCAAGCGGTCAACTGCCGTTTCTAGGATAATCCGCCCGCAGTCGATTCCTGCGCCAAAATCCCGGTAAAATGGCGGGGTATTCTGAATAGGGCCCCCCATACCCGGGCGGTGCGCAACAAACTACTCGCATTACTCATTCGGGACGCCCTCCAAGCGTCTTCCATCGTAACTTTGGTCTCAATCTGAACATGTCTACGCCCCGCACCGCAGCGATCACTCGCAACACCAACGAGACGCAAATCCGCGTCGCCATCAATCTGGACGGTACCGGCCAGCAAAAGCTGAACACCGGTGTGCCTTTCCTTGACCACATGCTGGATCAAATTGTGCGTCACGGGCTGATTGATATCGAAGTCGAAGCCGTGGGTGATTTGCATATTGACGCGCACCACACAGTAGAGGACGTCGGCATTACGCTGGGCCAGGCTGTTGCCAAGGCGATCGGCGACAAGAAGGGGATTCGTCGTTACGGTCATGCGTATGTACCGCTGGACGAAGCGCTGTCGCGCGTCGTCATCGATTTTTCCGGTCGTCCCGGCCTGGAGTTCCACGTGCCGTTCAAGCGCGCGATGATAGGTTCGCTCGATGTTGATTTGATACATGAATTTTTCCAGGGCTTTGTGAATCACGCCCTGGTCTCTTTGCATATCGACAATCTGCGCGGCGATAACGCTCACCATCAATGCGAAACCGTGTTCAAGGCCTTTGGCCGCGCACTGCGCATGGCGGCCGAACTCGACCCACGCTCGGCTGGCACGATTCCTTCGACCAAAGGCAGTCTGTAGGCCGCCAGGCTGTTGTTAATTCGTCTGATATTGATTATTCTGGTTGGCCCGTCGAACCAGTATCCTTTGAATAATAGCAAGCGGCATTCCATCTCCGGACTTACTTTTTTATCATGAACAAAATTGTTGTGGTTGACTATGGCGTGGGCAATTTGCGCTCGGTGGCGCAAGCGCTACGCCATGTAGCGCCCGAAGCCGACGTCCGCATTTCCGGTGAAGTAGCAGATATTCAGGCGGCAGACAGAATTGTCTTGCCGGGCCAGGGGGCAATGCCGGATTGCATGCGCAGCTTGCGCGACTCCGGCGTACAGGATGCGGTGCTGGAAGCTGCGCGCAGCAAGCCGCTATTTGGTGTGTGCATTGGCGAGCAAATGTTGTTTGACTGGAGCGAAGAGGGCGATACGCCCGGTCTGGGCTTGTTGCCAGGCAAGGTAGTGCGTTTCCGCCTGGATGGCCAGCTACAGGAAGACGGTTCGCGTTTCAAGGTACCGCAAATGGGCTGGAACCGGGTTCATCAGTCGCGCTCCCATCCGTTGTGGGCAGATGTTGCTGACGACGCGTATTTCTATTTTGTCCATAGTTATTACGCGGTGCCGGCAGACCCGGCGCACGCGGTTGGCGAGACTAACTATGGTGCACCATTCAGTTGTGCGGTTGCACGTGATAATATTTTTGCGACGCAGTTCCATCCGGAGAAAAGTGCCTCCGCTGGTTTGCAGCTATACAAGAACTTTGTTTACTGGAATCCCTGATCGCGCCGAGCGGACCGGTTCCGCTTATACGCATATTTATTTCTCTAACTTTCCCTTCATACCGTAGCCATGCTGCTGATACCTGCCATCGACCTGAAAGACGGTCACTGTGTTCGCCTGAAACAAGGCGATATGGACCAAGCCACTGTATTTTCCGATGATCCGGGCCAAATGGCGCTGCATTGGCTGGAGCAGGGTGCACGCCGCCTGCATCTGGTTGACCTGAACGGTGCTTTCGCCGGAAAGCCGAAAAACGAGTCCGCCGTAAAATCCATCATCAAGTCGGTGCGGGAATTCGCCATAGCCCACGGTATCGACGAAATTCCGGTGCAACTGGGTGGCGGCATTCGCGATCTGGATACCATCGAACGCTATCTTGACGGCGGCCTTAGCTACATCATCATCGGTACTGCTGCGGTCAAGAATCCGGGCTTTTTGCACGATGCCTGTAGCGCTTTCCCGGGACAGATCATCGTTGGCCTGGATGCCAAGGATGGCAAAGTGGCCACCGATGGCTGGAGTAAATTATCCGGCCACGAAGTCATCGACCTCGCCAAGAAATTCGAAGATTACGGCTGCAACGCGATCATCTACACCGATATCGGCCGTGACGGCATGATGGGCGGCGTGAATATCGAGGCAACCGTGAAACTGGCGCAAAGCGTGACGATTCCTGTGATTGCCTCGGGCGGCGTGCACGACATTAACGACGTCGAAGCCTTGTGCGAAGTGCAGGACGAAGGCATCGAAGGGGTCATCTGCGGTCGTTCGATCTATGAAGGCACACTCGATTTGCGCAGTGCGCAGGAGCGTGCCGATGAGCTGACCGGGTTCGTCGACATCGAAGAAAATTTGTTGGAGCAGCCTGACGCTGAGCAGCCATGACTCTCGCTAAACGCATCATCCCCTGTCTCGATGTGACCAATGGGCGGGTCGTCAAGGGCGTTAACTTTACTGAGCTGCGCGATGCCGGCGACCCGGTCGAAATTGCCCGTCGCTATGATGAGCAGGGCGCGGACGAGATTACCTTTCTCGACATTACCGCCTCGTCCGACAATCGCGATCTGATTCTCGACATCATCGAAGCAGTGGCCTCGCAGGTATTCATTCCGTTGACGGTCGGCGGCGGTGTGCGCGTGGTTTCCGATGTGCGCCGCTTGCTCAATGCCGGTGCCGATAAGGTCAGCATCAATACGTCGGCAGTGACCAACCCGCAGTTGGTGGCGGATGCCGCCAGCAAGTACGGCTCGCAATGCATCGTGGTGGCAATCGACGCGAAACAGACCGCACCCGGCAAGTGGGAAGTATTTACCCACGGCGGCCGCAAGGCAACCGGACTGGACGCGATCGAATGGGCGCAAAAAATGGAACAACTGGGCGCCGGTGAAATCCTGCTGACCAGCATGGATCGCGATGGCACCAAGGTCGGCTTCGATCTGGCGCTGACCAGCAATGTCTCGAATGCGGTGACGATCCCGGTGATTGCGTCCGGCGGCGTTGGTGGTTTGCAGGATCTGGCAGACGGTATCAAGATCGGTCGTGCCGATGCAGTTTTGGCGGCCAGCATTTTCCATTATGGGCAGCATACGGTGCAAGAGGCGAAGCGCTTCATGGCCGCACAACAGATTCCGATGAGGCTGGCATGAGCGTGACCTGGTTAAACAAGGTGAGATGGGATGAGCACGGCCTGGTGCCGGTCATCGCCCAGGAAGTCGGTTCTGGCGACGTGCTGATGTTCGCCTGGATGAATCGCGACGCACTCGCAAAAACCGTGGCCCTTGGCGAGGCGGTGTACTGGAGCCGTTCGCGCAAGAAGCTGTGGCATAAAGGAGAAGAGTCGGGTCACGTGCAAAAGGTGCATGAAATCCGCCTCGATTGCGACGAAGATGTAGTGTTGCTGAAAGTGGAGCAAGCGGATGGTATCGCTTGTCACACCGGTCGCCACTCCTGCTTCTTTCAAAAGTTTGAAGGTTCGGAGAAAGATGGCACCTGGAGTGCGGTCGAGCCGGTCCTGAAAAATCCTGAGACGATTTATAAATGAACAATGAGTCTGCATCATGAGTGAAACCTTACGGCGGCTGGCCGAGGTCATTGAATCGCGTAAGCTGGCGAATGGCGGGGATCCGGAAAAATCGTATATCGCACGCCTGTTTTCCAAGGGCGACGATGCGATTTTGAAAAAAATCGGCGAAGAAGCCACGGAAACCGTGATGGCAGCCAAAGATGCGCGGGTGGACGGCGACAAGTCGCATGTGTTGTACGAATGCGCCGATCTCTGGTTTCATTCGATGATCTTGCTGGCGCAGTTCGACTTGACGCCGCAGGATGTGCTGAATGAACTGGCACGCCGCGAGGGCTTGTCAGGGATCGAGGAAAAAGCCAATCGCAAGCTGATTGCGCGAGAACAACAGGAAGCCAACGAAGGTAAAACCTGAGTTTTGGTGCCTCTGACAAATTTGATAAGTGGAGATAATTTGGATAACTGTATTTTCTGCAAGATCGCTGCTAAACAGATTCCGTCCAAGCTGATTTATGAAGATGATGACGTGGTGGCCTTTCATGACCATAATCCCGCCGCGCCGGTGCATTTTCTGATCGTGCCGAAGCAGCATATTTCCACTTTGGCAGACTGTGGCGAGCAGCATGCTGCGTTGCTAGGTAAAATGCTGCTGCTGGTGCCGCGTCTGGCCCAGGAACTGGGTTGCGGTTATCAGATCGACGCCCAGGGGCAGGCTAGCGGCGGTTTCAAGACTTTGTTCAACACCGGTCCTGCCGGCGGCCAAGAGGTATATCATTTACATGCGCATGTGATCGGTGGACCGCGCCCCTGGAGGGGGCAGCACTGATTTTCTGGGGTACGGCAAAAGCAAGAATTCAAATGCGCGTAATGAATGTTAGTGACGGATTGCAGTAATTAAGCGGACGTCAGCGCCAGAGCATAATTGTTTGGCAATGTTGTCATTGAAGGTTCCGGACATTCGGGTTCGGCAAGGAGAAATTATGGGTTCGTTCAGTATTTGGCACTGGTTGATAGTGCTGGTCATCGTGATGCTGGTATTCGGTACCAAAAAGATAGGCAATATGGGTTCTGATCTGGGCAAGGCCGTTAAAGGTTTTAAAGACGGTGTTAAAGGCGAAGAAGAGAAGGCGGCAGAAGCAGCCAAGCCGACCACCATCGACGTCGCAGCCAAAGAACAGGATAAAACCGGCAACTGAGTCAGCACTACCGGCAAAACTTCTTTTTGCCGGTGTGTGACTTAGCGCTTGCCGCAACCACCTCATGATTGATATTGGCCTCACGAAACTCGCAGTAATTGGCGTCGTTGCACTGGTTGTTATCGGACCGGAAAAATTGCCGACCGTGGCCCGCATGGCGGGCTCGTTGTTTGGTCGTGCGCAACGGTATATCAATGAGGTCAAATCCGAGGTTAGTCGCGAGATTGAGCTGGAAGAACTGCGCAAGATGCAGCAAGACGTGCAGGAAGCCGCCAGCGACATCGAGCAAAGCTTCACCCGCAGCATCTCGGATACCAAGCAGTCGCTGCATGCGGCCTGGGATGGTGATCTCAGCGACCACAGTTTGGTTACCGGGAATGTGGAGCAACTGGCGATCAAGGCCAAAAATTTCCGTAAAAAGAAACTGGCTAAAAATAGCGCGATTCCAGCCTGGTACAAAAACCAGAGTGGCCGCAAAGTACGCGTAATTTCCGGCGCAGCACGTGTTGCCAAGTATCGACCTGTCAGCGCGGTTAAAAATTCTGGCTCGTTTTACGCATGAGCATGCAATTCAGCAACATTGCTGATGGCGCCAACACATCCGGTTTCCCCAATTTGCGCAAGCAGGCTAGTCTGCAAAAAATCTTTGTAGTGACCCCATGACTGAAGAACAAAAAACCAGCGGTGTCGAGGAAACATTCATCTCGCATCTGGTAGAGCTGCGCAATCGCATCATGAAGGCATCGATCGCGATTATTGTGGTCTTTCTGTGTCTGATGCCATGGGCCGCACACATCTACGACTTGCTGGCGGCACCGATGATAGCGGCACTGCCGACGGGCAGCAAAATGATCGCTACCGGCGTCATCACGCCCTTCCTGATTCCGGTCAAGGTGACGTTGATGGTGGCGTTTGTGATTGCCTTGCCGTGGGTGCTGTATCAATTGTGGGCATTTATTGCGCCGGGTTTGTATACCCACGAAAAGAAGTTGATTGCGCCGCTGGTGGTTTCGTCGTCCGCCTTGTTCATTACCGGCGTCGCTTTCTGCTATTTCCTCGTGTTCAAGGTGATTTTTCGCTTCATCAACAACTTCGCACCGAAATCCATTTCAGTCGCGCCGGACATCGATAGCTATTTCGATTTTGTGATGACTATGTTCATCGCTTTCGGCCTGACTTTTGAAGTGCCGATCGTAGTGATCGTGCTGGTGCGGATGGGCCTGGTCTCGCTGGAAAAGCTCAAGGCGATCCGGCCGTATGTGGTGGTTGGTGCGTTCGTCATTGCGGCGATCGTCACACCGCCTGACATCATGAGTCAGATGCTGTTGGCGGTGCCGTTGTGCCTGCTGTATGAAGTCGGCCTGCTGGTTGCACCGATGTTCGTCAAGGCAACTCAGGCGCCCGAGGACACTGAAGAAACCATTTGATGGCACTAGTTGTATAAGCGACTCCGGTCCCCGCGCCAATTTAACTGGACCGACTACCGGATCAGACCGGGGTGTTTATCTGCCGCAGCCAATTTACCAGCGGATAAGCGTCCTTGAAACTGCGCACCAATTCCTGCTGCAACTCATCTCCCAGCATCTTCTTTAGCGGTTGTTCCCTGCGCACGATAAAACTTTTCAGCCTGATGTAGTCGATATGCGGCGATTCGGCGTCAAAACCTTTGGGCGGGCGTACCAGTTGCTCGCGGGTTTGCAGGCTGCCGTAACTTGCCAGCAGCTTTTTGTTTTTCAATAGCTTGCCAAAGCCGGTGCCATCGCTGACGACTTGCTGACGGATGGCGCGCAAGCGGTCAGGCGGTGGAATGTATTCGCCGGCGGCGATCAGCAGCATGCCTTCGGCATTCACATGGAAATAATACATGGGACCACCGCCTTGACTAGGCCGCTTCAGGCCGCTGGCGGTAATTGCCGCAGAAAAGGTGGTTTTATATGGATCTTTGTCATGTGAAAAGCGCATGTCGCGGTTGATCCTGAACAGCGCTTTTTTAGGATTGCAGGCAGCGACGGCAGGATCGAATTTGATGATTTCGCCGATCAGACGAATCACCAACTCGAGAAACTCGGCCCGCAAAATATCGTAGCGCGGCTTGTTCATCACGAACCAGGCGCGGTTATTGTTTTCCGATAATTCGGCCAGGAACTGCGTCAGGTCACGCACGTGCATCGGCTTCTTTCTATTCTTGTTCTTGGTGTTTGGTGACCGGGCGCTTGCCTATCGTCAGCGGAATCGACAACTGTTTCGTCTTGCGAATTACCGTCATTTTAACTTTGCTGCCGGGTGCAAATTTTGCCACCACGTTGAGCAAGTCGGTAGTATCGGCAACCGGGCTTTCATTAATTGCCACCAGAATATCGCCCGGTTTCATGCCTGCTTTGTCGGCCGGGCCGTTTTTCAGGACGCCGGCAATAATCGCACCGGTCTTTTGGGTCAGGCCAAAGCTCTCTGCCAGTTCCGGTGTGATGTCTTGCGGTTCGACACCGATATAGCCGCGTACTACGCTGCCGGTGTTGATGATCGATTCCATGACGGTTTTGGCAGTCGAGACCGGGATCGCAAAACCAATACCGAGCGAGCCGCCGGTACGTGAGTAAATGGCGGTGTTGATGCCGAGCAGATTGCCGTTGGTATCGACCAAAGCGCCGCCTGAATTGCCGGGATTGATGGCTGCATCCGTTTGAATGAAATTCTCGAACGCATTGATGCCGAGATGACTGCGGCCAAGCGCGGAAATAATTCCCATGGTGACGGTCTGGCCCACGCCAAAAGGATTGCCGATCGCCAATACCACGTCGCCGACGCTAGCTTGATCGACGTGGCCGAGCGTGATCGCCGGTAGATTTGGCAGGTCGATCTTGATCACTGCCAGATCGGTGTCGGGATCGGTGCCGACCACTTTCGCCGAGGCTTTGCGACCATCGGCCAGCGCCACTTCGATTTCGTCAGCTGCTTCGACCACGTGGTTATTGGTCAGAATATAGCCCTGCGCACTGACAATCACGCCCGAGCCCAGGCTGGACTGTTTTTCTTCCGGTTCCTCGGAGCGGTCGCCAAAGTATTTCTTGAACAACGGATCTTGCAGGAACGGGTTGCTGGACGGCTTGGCTTCCTTGCTGGTAAAGATATTTACCACCGACGGCATGGCCCGTATCGAGGCAGCGCGATACGAGCCCTGTATCGTTGTGCCAAGGGGGGCCTCCTGCAGCGGGACATTGGACGTGGCGATGTGTAGCCGCGTACCGCCGCCCAACGGGCCGTTCACCCAATCGGGTTTCAGGGTCGTTACAATGAACCAAATCGCCAAGCCGATAGTTACGGTTTGAGCAAACAATAGCCAGAAACGTCGCATATAGAGGTAAAAGAATGAGCCAAGAGTTGGTGAGTCAAAAGTCCGTAAGTCGCGTGGATCTTGCAAAATATCTAGCGGAAACGCTAAATATTACACAATACCGTGATTATTGCCCAAATGGCCTGCAGGTGGAAGGACGCGCTGAAATCTCTACCTTGATTACCGGTGTCACTGCCAGCCAGGCTTTGCTGCAGGCGGCGGTTGAAGCGGGGGCGGATGCGATTCTTGTGCATCACGGTTATTTCTGGCGGGGTGAGGACGCACGCGTGGTCGGACCCAAACACAATAGACTGAAATTGCTGCTGACGCACGACATTAATCTGTTTGCCTACCATTTGCCGCTCGATTCGCATCCGGAGTTGGGCAATAACGTGCAACTGGCGCAGCAACTTGGATTGCTTCCGAATGGCCGTTTCGGCGAGGATAGCCTTGGCTGGTTGGGCACGGTAGCCGATCCGGCTGTGAAGACGGCAGGTGAATTGGCGCAATTGATTGCGAGCAAACTCGGACGTCAACCGACGCTGATTGGCGACCCGGCGCAAGTACTCGGGCAGATTGCCTGGTGCACCGGCGCTGCGCAGAATTTTCTGGGGGATGCGATTGCAGCGGGAGCCAGCGCGTATATCAGCGGTGAGATTTCCGAGCCGACGGTGCATCTGGCGCGCGAATCCGGTGTCGCTTATTTGGCGGCCGGTCATCACGCGACCGAGCGTTATGGCGTGCAAGCGTTGGGCCGTCATCTGGCTGAGCGCTTCGGCTTGCAACATCGCTTTATTGATATCGATAATCCTGTTTGACGATTCTGGAGCGGTATAGGTATGCATAATTTCATTGACGCAGTACGTATCGATAAATGGTTATGGGCGGCGCGCTTTTTTAAAACACGTTCGCTGGCTACCGATGCGGTTCTTACCGGTAAAGTCAGGCTCAACGGCGAGCGCGTCAAGCCCGCGCGCAATGTAAAAGTTGGCGACACGCTGGAGATCGATAATGGCGCCAATGAATGGGAGGTCGCAGTGCAGCGTCTCGCCGATGTGCGCGGCTCGGCCGTTATTGCGCAGACCTTGTATCTGGAGACCGAACGGAGTGTCAGCAAGCGCATGGCGGTTGCGGAAGACCGAAAATTCTTCCATGAGCCGACCATGATGATAAAAGGACGCCCCACCAAGCGTGATCGCCGATTGCTGGATAAAAATCAACAGTAAAACCGCGGGAATGCCGGAAGTGTTCCGGCGATCTCACGCAATGCGATCCCGGGCTATTAGTTGTGGTTGACGTATTGATATCGTTTCAGGGTGGTTTCCCTCGTCCATGCGAGTCACTTCCATGGCGGCGCTATCACCGTTGCCAGGGCAGTCCAGTGCGCACCGGCTATCAATAGAACTCATCCTCTAAGTCGCTGTTTGACATTTGCTTTCTGGTGCATAATAGTACGGTCGTTCGCATTATTTGCTGATGACGTTGTTACTTACACTATGACCTAAAAAGACAGGACTATTGTGGCACACTCGATCACAGAAACGCCGCCCAAGTTTATGCGAAAAGGCGAGCTGACGCGTGCAGCGATTCTTGATGTTGCACTCAGCCTCGCCCAGCGCGACGGCCTGGAAGGTCTGACGATAGGTTTGCTGGCTGAGAAAATGAGCATGAGCAAGTCTGGCGTGTTCGCGCATTTTGGCTCGCGCGAAGATTTGCAGATCGAAGTCGTCAAGCTGTACCACCGTCATTTCGAGCAAGAAGTATTTTATCCGAGCATCAAGGAAGCGCGCGGCCTGCCACGCTTGCGCGGCATGTTTGCGCGCTGGATCAAGCAGGTCACGATTGAAATTTCATCCGGCTGCATTTATATCAGCGGCGCGGTTGAATACGATGATCGCCCCGGTGCCATCCGCGACCAGCTGGTGTCGATGGTGCGGACCTGGCAACAAGCCTTGCACCGTTGCGTGCTGCAGGCGATTGAAGCTGGTCATCTGCGCGCCGATACCGATGCCGAGCAACTGGTCTACGAAATGTACGGGCTGATACTCGGCCTGCATCACGATGCCCGTTTCCTGAAAAAAGCCGGTAGTGAAGAGCGCGCCCAGGCGGGTTTTGATCGCCTGATCGAAAGCTACCGCAGCAATCAGCCTGAACAAAAAAACGAAGCCAGCAAAAAAGCTTCAGCGCCGAATCAAAAATCCGCTGCCCATAAGGCAGTCTGACAAATCCAATCATCAGGAGAACACCATGGGTCAATACGTCGCGCCACTGCGAGATATGCAATTCGTCATGCACGAGTTGTTACATGTCGAAGATGAACTGAAGCAGTTGCCGAAACATGCGGATATCGATGCGGACATCATCAATCAGGTACTGGAAGAGGGCGGTAAATTTACTTCCCAGGTGTTGTTCCCATTGAACCATTCAGGTGATCGTGAAGGCTGTCACCACGACAAGGAAACCAAGGCCGTTACTACGCCCAAGGGCTTCAAGGAAGCCTACAAGCAATACGTCGAAGCCGGTTGGCCGGCCCTCTCTTGCGCCCCTGAATTTGGCGGACAAGGCTTGCCGCTGGTGATGAACAACGCGATCTACGAGATGATGAACTCGGCCAATCAAGCCTGGACCATGTATCCGGGTTTGTCGCACGGCGCTTACGAGTGCTTGCTCGAGCACGGTACGCCAGAACAAAAATCCATGTATTTGCCGAAGCTGGTGTCGGGCGAATGGACTGGCACGATGTGCCTGACCGAAGCGCATTGCGGGACCGATCTTGGCATGTTGCGTTCCAAGGCCGAGCCCCAGGCAGATGGTTCTTACCGGATCACCGGCAGCAAGATTTTCATTTCGGCCGGCGAACATGACATGGCGGCCAATATCCTGCATCTGGTACTCGCACGTTTGCCGGATGCTCCGCAAGGTTCAAAAGGGATCTCGCTGTTCCTGGTCCCGAAGTTCCTGCCGAATGCAGACGGTTCGCTGGGTGCGCGCAATCCGATTGCTTGCGGCGCCATTGAAGAAAAAATGGGCATTCACGGCAATTCAACCTGCCAGATGAATCTGGACGGCGCGACCGGCTGGCTCATCGGCGGCCCGCATAAGGGTTTGAACGCAATGTTTGTGTTCATGAATGCCGCCCGCCTGGGCGTTGGCATGCAAGGCCTGGGTCTGACGGAAGTCGCGTATCAGAATGCGCTGGTGTATGCCAAAGACCGTATCCAGATGCGCAGCCTGTCAGGTATCAAAGCACCGGACAAGCCAGCCGATCCTATCATCGTCCACCCGGATGTGCGCCGCATGCTGTTGACTGCAAAAGCTTACGCGGAAGGTGGTCGCGCATTCTGTTCCTATGTGGCGTTGCAACTCGACAAGGAACTGAATCATCCGGACGAAGCAGTGCGCAAGGATGCGGCTGACGAAGTCGCGTTGCTGACGCCGGTGGTCAAAGCCTTTATCACTGACAATGCCTGGGTCGCTACGTCGGAGTGCATGCAAGTCTACGGCGGCCACGGTTTCATCGCCGAATGGGGTATGGAGCAATACGTGCGCGATGCCCGTATCAACATGATTTACGAAGGCACCAATACCATTCAGTCGCTGGATTTGCTGGGCCGCAAAGTGTTGATGGATAACGGTGCCAAGCTGAAGAAATTCGGTGCCAAGGTACAGGCTTTCATCGAAGAGAATGGCACCGATGAAGCACTGTCGGAGTTCATTACACCGCTGGCTGATTTAGGTGACAAGGTCAGCAAGCTGACAATGGAAATCGGCATGAAGTCATTCCAGAATCAGGACGAAGCCGGTGCCGCCGCAGTGCCGTATCTGCGTGTGGTGGGGCACTTGGTGTATGCGTACTTCTTTGCACAAATGGCAAAGATCGCGTTGGCAAAACAGGATACCGGCGACACGTTTTATGTGTCAAAACTGGCGACGGCACGCTTCTACTTCGCCCGTTTGCTGCCCGAAACAGCGATGCTGATTCGCCAGGCGCGCTCCGGTTCGGCCAGCCTGATGGCGTTGGATGCCGACTTGTTTTAAATATTTTTGCGCAGCGGAACATCGCTCCCGCCGCGCATCTTTCGTATCAGGATTTGCTAATTAAGGAGACAACAGTGTCCAATTTCATCGTAAAAAAAGTCGCCGTTCTGGGTGCCGGCGTGATGGGTGCCCAAATCGCTGCACACTGCCTGAACGCCAAGGTACCGGTCGTCCTGTTTGACTTGCCCGCCAAAGAAGGTCCGAAGAACGGTATCGTTCTGCGCGCCATCGAAAATCTGAAAAAACTCAGCCCGGCGCCGCTAGGCGTCAAGGATGACGCCGACCTGATCGAAGTCGGGAACTACGAAGACAATCTCGATGTACTGGCAGGTTGCGACCTGATCATCGAAGCGATTGCCGAGCGCATGGACTGGAAGCACGATCTGTACAAGAAAGTGGCGCCGCATATCGCGCCTAACGCGATTTTCGCTTCCAACACATCCGGTTTGTCGATCACGGCATTGTCTGAAGGGTTTGACGACGAATTAAAAGCGCGCTTCTGCGGCGTGCATTTTTTCAACCCGCCGCGCTACATGCATCTGGTTGAACTGATTCCTACCGCCACCACCAAGCCGGAAATTCTGGATCAGCTGGAAGGCTTTTTGGCCACTACGCTTGGTAAAGGCGTTGTGCGCGCTAAAGATACGCCGAACTTCATCGCTAACCGGGTTGGTGTGTTCGGCATTCTGTCGACGGCGCATCAGGCCGAAAAATTCGGTCTGTCGGTGGATGTCGTCGATGATCTGACCGGTGCCAAACTGGGGCGTGCCAAGTCGGGTACTTTCCGGACCGCCGACGTCGTTGGCCTGGACACCATGGGGCACGTGATCAAGACCATGCAGGACAATCTGAAAGACGATCCTTTCTACAGCGTCTATGCGACACCGCCATTGCTGGCCAAACTGGTTGCGCAGGGCGCACTGGGGCAAAAATCGGGTGCCGGGTTCTACAAAAAAGTCGGTAAGGATATTTTGCGCATAGATGCTGCCAAAGGCGAGTACGTCACCGGCGGCGGCAAGGCCGATGATCTGGTTGCACGCATCCTGAAGGACAAGGATCCGGTCAAGCGCATGAAGACACTGCGCGAATCAACCCATCCGCAAGCACAATTCCTGTGGTCGATTTTCCGTGACGGTTTCCACTACATCGCCGTCCATCTGGAGTCGATCGCTGACAACGCGCGCGATATCGATTTCGCGATGCGCTGGGGTTTTGGCTGGAGCGTTGGCCCGTTCGAAATCTGGCAAGCCGCCGACTGGCAACAAATCGCCGGTTGGGTCAAGGAAGACATCGATGCCGGTAAAGCGTTGTGTAATGCGCCGTTGCCATCCTGGGTATTCGACGGCCGCAGCGGCGTTCACAGCGCTGACGGCTCATATTCGCCAGCGCAAAAGGCGAATGTCGCGCGCTCCGATCTGGCGGTGTATCAGCGCCAGGTATTCCGCGCACCGTTGGTGGGCGAAGGTGTCGCTGACGGCAGCAATGCCGGCACTACCGTATTTGAAGATGATTCAGTCCGCCTCTGGCATCAAAACGACGAAGTCCTGATCATCTCGTTCAAGACCAAGCTGCATGTTATCGGGCCGGGCGTGATCGCCGGCTTGAACATGGCGGTGGCTGAAGCCGAAAAGAACTTCAAGGGCCTGGTGTTGTGGCACGCGGATGCTGCCAATGGCGGTGCATTCTCGGCTGGCGCTGACTTGCAATCGATGCTGCCGCTATTCATGTCGGGCGGCGTCAAGGCGATTGAACCGATGGTGGCGCAGTTGCAGCAGGCCTTCATGGGCCTTAAATATGCGGGCGTTCCGGTGGTCGCCGCAGTGGCAGGCCTGGCACTCGGCGGTGGTTGCGAACTGGCGTTGCATGCTGCCAAACGTGTCGTCGCGATCGAATCGTATATCGGCCTGGTCGAAGTCGGTGTCGGCCTGATTCCTGCCGGCGGCGGTTTAAAAGAAGCGGCAGTACGCGCTGCGCATGACGCCAAAGGCAACGATATTCTGCAATTCCTCAAGTCTTCGTTCCTGAATGCCGCCACCGCAAACGTGTCGAAGTCGGCGGTGGAAGCGAAGAAGATGGGCTATCTGAAGCCCAGCGACGTCATCGTCTTGAATACCTACGAATTGCTGCATGTGGCCAAGGTTGAAGCGCGCGCGATGTTCGACGCCGGTTATCGTGCACCGTTGAAGGTGTTGATCCCGGTTGTCGGTCGCAGCGGCATTGCGACCATCATGGCGCAACTGGTGAACATGCGCGATGGCGGTTTCATCTCCGCGCATGACTACAAGCTGGGTTGCATGATTGCTGAAATCGTCTGCGGCGGCGCCGTGGAAGAGGGTAGCGTCGTCAATGAACAATGGCTGCTGGACCTGGAGCGCAAGGCCTTCATGGAATTGCTGAATCATCCAAAAACGCAAGAGCGCATCATGGGCATGATGCAAACCGGCAAGCCCGTCCGCAACTGATAACGGAGATTTAAATGACCAAACAACTTCAAGATGCGTACATCGTCGCCGCTACCCGCACGCCAATTGGCAAGGCGCCACGCGGCATGTTCAAGAACACCCGTCCCGACGACTTATTGGTGCGCGTGCTGCAATCAGTGATGGCACAAGTGCCGGATCTGGATCCCAAGTTGATCGAAGACGCGATCATCGGTTGCTCGTTTCCGGAAGGCGCGCAGGGCCTGAACATGGCGCGTAACGGCGTGCTGCTGGCCGGCTTGCCGAACACGATCGGCGGCGTTACCGTGAATCGCTATTGCGCCTCCGGCATCACTGCCATTGCGATGGCCGCCGACCGGATTCGGGTTGGCCAGGCCGACGTGATGATTGCCGGCGGTGCCGAGTCGATGTCGATGGTGCCGAT
The DNA here is from genome assembly GCF_057787885.1 of Glaciimonas sp. OK215. Lineage (NCBI taxonomy): Bacteria > Pseudomonadati > Pseudomonadota > Betaproteobacteria > Burkholderiales > Oxalobacteraceae > Glaciimonas > Glaciimonas sp. OK215. The sequence goes on along the minus strand of NZ_CM173544.1, from coordinate 5,390,260 downwards.
GATGGGTTTCCATCCGTCGGTCAACATGAACGTGTTCAAGGATGAAAATATCGGCATGGCGTACGGCATGGGCCTGACCGCGGAAAAAGTGGCACAGCAATGGAAAGTGTCGCGTGAGTCGCAAGATGAGTTTGCCTTGCGTTCACATCAAAAGGCGATTGCGGCGCAACTGGCTGGCGAATTCAATGCCGAGACTACTTCGGTCGACATCATCGAGCGTTTTCCAAATCTGGCGAGCGGGCAGATCGATACCAAAACCCGGACCGTTGATCGTGACGAAGGTGCGCGTGCCGAATCGACGCTGGAAGCACTGGCCAAGCTGAAGCCGGTGTTTGCCGCCAAAGGCAGCGTCACCGCAGGTAACAGCTCGCAGACTTCGGACGGTGCCGGTGCGCTGATTCTGGTCAGCGAAAAAATCCTCAAGCAATTCAACCTGACGCCGCTGGCCCGTTTCGCTTCGTTTGCGGTACGCGGCGTGCCACCGGAAATCATGGGGATCGGTCCGAAAGAAGCGATTCCGGCAGCGTTGCGCGCCGCCGGGATTACGCAGGATCAACTGGACTGGATCGAGTTGAACGAAGCGTTTGCTGCGCAGGCATTGGCGGTGATTCAGGATCTCGGCCTGGATCCATCCAAAGTGAATCCGATGGGCGGCGCGATCGCTTTGGGCCACCCGCTGGGCGCGACCGGTGCGATCCGTGCGGCCACTACTATTCATGCACTGCGCCGCAAGAATTTGAAGTACGGCATGGTGACGATGTGCGTCGGTACCGGCATGGGCGCCGCCGGTATCTTCGAGCGCATGTAATTCGGGGAGATAAAAATGGATATATTGACCAGCAAGGAAAATGGCATATTGACGATTGCTTTTAATCGTCTCGACAAGAAGAACGCGATTACCGCCGCGATGTATCAAACCATGGTCGAGGCGTTGAAAGATGCGGAGACAGATGTGGAGGTGCGGGCGATTCTATTCGTTGGCAAAGCGCAGATATTTAGCGCGGGAAACGACCTCGAAGACTTTTTGAAGAATCCGCCCACCAGCCAGGCCAGTCCGGTATTTCAGTTTCTCTGGCAGATCAGCCATGCCAGCAAGCCTTTGGTGGCCGCGGTGGCGGGTGCAGCGGTTGGCATTGGCACGACCTTGCTGATGCATTGCGACCTGGTGTACGCGGCGGATAACGCCCGTTTTTCAATGCCGTTTACGCAGCTTGGATTGTGCCCGGAAGCCGCATCCAGTTTGCTGTTGCCACAAATCGCGGGCTACCAGCGCGCGGCTGAAAAGTTACTGCTTGGAGAAGCATTCGATGCCACCGAAGCGCATGCGATGGGATTGGTCAATAAAGTATTGCCGGCAGATCAGTTGCTGGAATTTGCGCAGGCGCAAGCAGCCAAGCTGGTGGCTTTGCCCGCGGCCTCGATGCGTATTTCGAAGCAACTGATGAAAGCTGCGCAGATCGGCGCAGTGGAAGCGCAGATGGAGCAGGAAATCACGCACTTTGGCGCAATGCTGAAAGCGCCGGAAGCGAAGGAAGCGCTGACTGCATTCTTTGAAAAGCGCCGTCCGGATTTCAGTCGGTTTGCTTGAGAATGCGCGGCGGGTTATACCGGTAAACGGTAATGGTTTTCGCTAGCTGTTACCGCCAATAAAAAAACCCGACCTGGTGTCGGGTTTTTTTATGCCGATCTTGTCGGCGCCTTGGCAATAATGCCGTTACATTTTTTCTTTAGTTTCATGCGCAGCATCTTCCACTTTCTCACCGCCCTTTTGAACATCCTTGCCCATGCCTTCGAACGTGTTACAGGCCGACAGGATGCCGAATATGCTGATGACTGCTGCGAGGGAAATGATTTTCTTGATCATAGTGCGCTCCTAATCAGGTTGATAAAAAAGTGCTGCCATTACCTTGGAAATCTTTCATATTCATTTTGTGCCTTGCCTCGTCAGACGGGACAAGTCAGGCATCAGGTTAAGCTTTCATGCAGACCGTGTCCATAGCTGGTGAAAATTTTGTTGCTCCCTGACAAATTTGTTGCATAAAATGTGTCCGGGACTGCCGGATTACACGCCCGTCGCATGCAACTGGAGCAGCAATCCACCGACGCCATCCCACAAAATCTGTACGCCGATGCATAGCAAAATAAACGAATACATGCGCAGCATGACGGTAGTGCCGGTGTCGCCAAGCAGACGCACCAGCACACCAGCGAAGCGGTTGCTGAAATACACCGCTGCGGCCGCCAGCGCCAGTGCGAAAACCGCCGCAAGCAGCGTAAGGATAACGGGTACCTGAGGAATCCGTAGTCCGGCGCCGAGGGTAATCGCGACCGAGATCGATCCGGGACCGACAGTCAGTGGGAAGGTCAGCGGATAGAACGCTTTTTTGGTTGCGAGCTCCGTGGTCCAGAGCGATCCGGGGCTGGCATCGACTTTCGGCGTTTCTTCCGTATCCAGCAGTTTCCAGGCGGTGGCGATGACTAACAGGCCGCCGGCGACTTTCACCACCGGCAGAGAGATCCCGAAAAAAGCCAGCACATGGGTGCCGATGAACATACCGCCGACCAGCAAAATGAAGGCGTTGAGCGCGACGCGCCAGGCCAGCGCATTGCGGGTAGTGTCCGAGGCGCCGGCAGTCAGCGAGTGAAAGATAGGCGCATTGCCAGGCGGATTCATGATCGGCAATAGCGCTGCCAGTACGAAGAAAACAGTTTTCAGAAAGGCGAGTAGGTGGACTTGCATGTATACCTGGAGTGCCTGCGGGCAGGCAAAAAGAATTCGCAATGTACGGGAATTGACGATCCGATTCTAGACTGAGGACGGTGTTAGCGGCAAAAAAACTTATCAGGCCGGTCCCGCGCTAAATGACATGCGGATTTTAACGGCAACACCTCGCCAACACTGGACCGGCGCTGGTTCTGCGGCCGGAAGCAATGCGGTTCCACGTGCCTGTTACCAGCCAAAGCGCTCGCAGGCCCGGCGATAGACGAGTCCGGTAAGGGCGACGTCTTCAAGGCCGACACCGATCCCTTTGTACACCACGATGTCGGACGCCAGGCGCAGGTAGCTACTGCTGCCATCCACCACCTGGCCCAGTTCCAGCACGTTGTTCCAGTCAAAGACGCCCGGCTGGCATAACAGCAGATCGCCGGCTTCCTGCTGTGCCTGCGGTTTCCACTCCACGACCAGTGCTGCCGCACGGGCAATCGCGCGGTCATCGAGTTCGCGCACGTTGCCTTTGCTGGCGCCAATCGCCGCCACCAGTGCGCCCGGTTTCAGCAAGTCGCCGGAAAACAGTGGTGTGGCCGAGCGCGTAACCGTGACCACTACATCGCCGCCTTGCGCGGCCTCTTCGATGCTGACCGCACGGGCAGGCACGCCGGTTTGCTGCGTTACTTGTTCTGCCAGCGCCTGTTGGCCGCTGCGTCCCGCAATCAGGATTTCCTTGAACGAACGCACCTGCAACAGGGCCGGTATATGAGATTGCGCCTGCACGCCGGTACCGATGACGGCGAGTGTCGCCGCATCTCTATTCGCCAAATGATCCGCCGCAACCGCGGTGGCTGCGGCGGTCCGCAAGCCGGTCATGGTGTCGGATTCAATCGCTGCCAGCGGTCGGCCATCCTCGGTCGAAAACAGCACCGTCACAAAGTGGAATACGCCATTGATGGTGGTGTAGACCTTGCAGCCGGCGATGCCGATGGCGGGCAGAATCGCGCCCATGTTGGACAACATCACCGATCCGGTGCTGGTGGTGGCACTGGTGCGCACGCGCGCTTGTTGTGCGCCTTGCCGTATCGTTGCAAAAGCATCGCGCATGGTGTCGATGGCGTCGGCAGTTGTGATGAGTTCGGATACTTGCAGGTTGCTGATGAGTTTCATGATGGGTCCTTTTGTGGAGGGATTTAGGCATCAAACGCAAATGGCTTGCTATCGATGCCAGGCGTTTTTCCAGCAATCAATTGCGATAACAGCGTTGCACTGCCGTGCGCCAGCGTCCAGCCGAGGCTGCCATGCCCGACATTCAGGTACAGATGGTTAACCGGTGAGGCACCGATGATCGGGACACCGGTCGGCGTGGCGGGGCGGAAGCCGGCCCATGGCGACAGCGCGGCGTCATCCGATAAATCCGCGCTGCCAGGAAATAATTCACCGACACCACGTTTCAGTTCGTCAATCGCGCGCGGTGGGATGCGACGGTCCAGGCCGAGTATCTCCACCCGCCCAGCGACGCGTAAGCGCTCGCCGAGCCGGGCATAGACGATTTTCTTCGCCAGGTCGGTAATCGAGACTTGCGGGGCTGCGGCCTGGCGCGCGCGGTCTGGTAGCGGCACGGTGATGCTGTAGCCTTTGAGCGGATAGACCGGTAACGAGAATCCGGCCTGACGGGCAAACGCGGCGCTCTCCGCACCCAGCGCCAGCACAAATTTGTCGGCATCGATTTGTTCGTCGCCGGCATGGACTGCGGTCAGTGTGCCGTTGCGTATTTCCAGCTTGCCGATGCGTCGGGAGTGCGCGAACCGGAATCCGGGCTGGCGCGACATGGCTTCGACCAGGCGTTGGCAGAACAGGGCGCAATCGCCTGCTTCTTCGCTCGGGGTATACACGCCACCGGCCCAGTCGCGTTTCGCATTCGCCAGGGCAGGTTCAATCGCCATGCAGCGCGCCGCGTCAATGACTTCTTGCTGGCAGCCATGGACAGCCTGGAATTCGACTTGCTTGCGCGCGGCATGCAAACCGTTGAGGTCGGTATACATCACCAGTTTTCCTGCCGTTCTGTGTTGAAAGTCGAACGGCGTTGCTTGCGCCAGTTGCGCCAACTGATCGCGACTGAAAAATGCCAGTTGCAATAAATCGATGGTGGTTTTCCTGGCGGTCCTGGCGTTGCACGCGGCCAGAAATTTAATCAGCCAGCGCCATTGCGCCGGGTCCATTTTCGGCCGCAATGTGAGCGGTGAGCCGGCGCTGAATAAATATTCCGGCCAGTGGGTCCAGACCGACGGATCGGCGAGCGGCGCTACATACGAATAGCTCAACTGTGCGCCATTTCCCAGGCTGGTCTGGGTGCCTGGCAGCGCCTCGGCATCGACCAGCGTTACCTGATGGCCGGCTTCCAGCAGGCGATAGGCGGATGTCACGCCGATGATGCCGGCACCTAAAACGCAAATATGCATTTACATGATCCTATGACGCAAAGAAAAAATGCAGTGCTGAAATGATGCCGGACTCGGCGGCGAACCGCGTTGCGTGGTCGGTTGTCAGCGTTGTGGGATAAATACTATACGTATTGATCCGATAACTGTCCCATGCTATTTCGGCATTATGCGCGCGCTGTCTTTGCCGGCGACGATGGTATTCCTGGAATCTATCGCCGCTGCAGGCCGACTGAGGTAGAATGCCGCCTGAAGTAAGCCAGACAGCCGCTGGTCATTCAGTGAAAACTGCGTGGCGGGAGGAAGGTCCGGACTCCATAGAGCAGGGTGACGGTTAATGGCCGTCCGCCGTGAGGCGAGGAATAGGGCCACAGAGACGAGCGTATTAAGTTACGGTGAAACGCGGTAACCTCCACTCGGAGCAATTCCAAATAGGCACGCGTTGATGTTGCTCGCGGAGCGTGCGGGTAGGAAGCTTGAGCGCTGGAGTAATTCAGCGCCTAGAGGAATGGCTGTCATAACGGGCGGGCGCAAGCCCAAGCGTCGTAACAGAATCCGGCCTATCGGCTTACTTCATTTCTTTTTCAATACCTATGCAGATGTCGCAATAGATCCATCGAGATCTATTGCGCACATATTTTTCGCATGATTTCCCGCACCGCTGAATCCAGTTTCGAAACGCTCGCGTATATGACTGTGCAAGCTCCGAAACGATTCTCTAAAGGAAATTATCATGCGCAAACTCAGCTATGTAATCACACTCTCCGCAGCTTTGCTGGCCGCTAACCTGGCCTGCGCCGAAAACACCGTGATGGTCGGTGGGCAAAGCATGCTTCCAAGCAAGGACATCGTCGATAACGCCGTCAATTCAGCCGATCACACCACCCTGGTGGCGGCGGTAAAAGCGGCCGGACTGGTCGATACGCTGAAAGGGAAAGGTCCTTTCACGGTCTTTGCACCAACCAACGCGGCGTTCGGCAAGCTGCCGGCGGGCACCGTCGATAACCTGGTGAAACCGGAAAACAAAGCGACGCTGACCAAGATTCTGACCTATCACGTGGTGCCGGGAAGGTTTGACTTTGCCGCACTTTCAAGCGCCATCCAGAAGGGCGGCGGCAAGGTTGAATTGGCCACCGCCAGCGGCGGCAAGTTGACCTTCAAGAAAAATGGCATGCACAACATCAATGTGACCGATGATGGCGGGAATACTGCCAATATCAGCACCTACGATGTGTATCAATCGAATGGCATCATCGATGTAGTCGATACAGTGCTGTTGCCGAAGTGATTTGGTCTGGAATTTATGCGCTGCTGCCAGTCAAGGTGGTGGCGAGTCAGGGCGACATTCTCTTGTGTCGCCTTTTTTTTGTTTGCCATGCGCTGAGTGACGTTTACGTTAACGTCAATTGTTGCTATTCTGCGGAAAGCGCCTACTGTCTGCCACTTCAGCATGCTCGAAGGTTTAGCCGACCGTAATTGACTATAAAGCAATCATCCGATCAGGAGACAAACCACCATGGATTTTGAACTGTCCGAAGAGCAGCGTGCGTTTCAGCAGACTGCACGCGATTTTTCCGTTGGCGAGCTGGCACCGCATGCGGCGCGCTGGGATGCTGAAGGTATTTTTCCGACTGATGTCATTGCGAAGGCGGGTGAACTGGGCTTTTGCGGGTTGTACACGCCGGAGGAGGTCGGCGGCCTGGGGCTTACGCGGCTGGATGCAACCATCATATTTGAGGAGCTGGCCCGAGGATGTACTTCGACCACAGCTTATCTGACGATACACAACATGGTGAGCTGGATGGTGGCCAACTGGGCCACGCCGGCAGTCAAGCAGGAATGGTGCGAACAGCTCGCCAGCGGCAAGAAACTGGGCTCGTATTGCCTCACCGAGCCAGGTGCCGGATCGGATGCGGCAGCGCTGAAGACCAGTGCCGTGCTGGTCGGCAACGAGTACGTTATCAATGGCGCCAAGGCCTTTATTTCCGGTGCCGGCGCCACTGACATGCTGGTCCTGATGGCACGTACCGGTGGCGACGGCGCGGGTGGCGTCTCGGCGTTTGCAGTGCCGGCCGATTCCCCTGGTATCAGTTACGGGCGCAAGGAAGAAAAAATGGGCTGGAATAGCCAGCCGACACGCACGATTAGTTTTGACGACGTACGGATTCCGGCCGATCATCTATTGGGTCAGGAGGGCGAGGGCTTCCGCATGGCGATGCGCGGGCTGGATGGCGGCCGTATCAATATCGCCACCTGTTCGGTCGGCACTGCGCAGGCGGCGCTGGATGCTGCGCACGGCTACATGAATGAGCGCCGTCAGTTCAAGCGGCCGCTGGCGGATTTCCAGGCCCTGCAATTCAAATTGGCCGACATGCAGACCGAGTTGGTGGCGGCGCGCCAGATGGTGCGGTTGGCGGCTTGCAAACTGGACGCCAAAGCGCCGAACGCGACCACTTATTGCGCGATGGCCAAGCGTTTTGCGACCGATGTCGGTTTTCAGATTTGCAATGAAGCGCTGCAAATTCACGGCGGTTACGGTTACATCCGCGAATATCCGCTGGAGCGCTATTTCCGCGACGTCCGCGTGCACCAAATCCTGGAGGGCACCAACGAAATCATGCGCGTCATCATTGCACGCCAATTGCTGAGTAACCCGCCAAACGAGGATATGCGATGAGCCAGGCCATTTCTGAAGTTTTTGCGCAACCGGTCTTGTTTGAAGAACTGGCGACACAGAATGGCAAGCGCATCGGTGTCGCCACACTGAATGCAGAAAAGACATTAAATGCAATCTCGCTGGAGATGGTCGACCTGCTCGATCCGCAATTGCGGAAATGGGCGTCCGATCCGCAGATTGCCATCGTGGTATTGCAAGCGGCTGGCGACAAGGCATTTTGCGCCGGTGGCGATTTACAGCATTTGTATAGAACCATGCTGGAGCACCATGCTTCGGACGATCCCGAGAATATCCTGGGCAATCGCTACGCCGGCGAGTTTTTTGAGCATGAATACCGGCTGGACTATCTGATCCACACCTTTCCGAAGCCGATCCTTGCATGGGGGCACGGTATCGTGATGGGCGGCGGCATTGGCTTGCTGGCCGGAGCCAGCCACCGGGTTGTTACCGAGAAATCACGGCTGGCGATGCCGGAAATCACCATCGGCCTGTACCCGGATGTTGGCGGTACCTGGTTTTTGAACCGGATGCCGGGCCAGGTCGGTCTGTTTCTGGCGCTGACCGGTGCATCGATTGGCGCTGCCGATGCAATTTTTACCAAGCTGGCGGACTATCAGATCGCGCAGGCAGACAAGCAAGCGGTGTTTGACGCGCTGCTGATGCAAGCGTGGAGCGGTGGCGATGGCGATGACGTTCTATTGACGCGTCTGCTGCAGTCTGCCGAACCTGCACGGCAGGCGCTGTCTGCGTCGTCGTCACCACTGAGCACGCATTTTGCCCTGATCAATCATCTGTGCCGCAAGCCGACCTTGCCGGAAATCGTCGCTGCCATCGTTGCGCTGAACACCGACGATGCCTGGTTGCAAAAAGCTGTCGCAACATTGAACGCCGGTAGTCCCGGCTCTGCCTGGCTATCGTATGCGCTGCAACGGCGGGCACGACATTTGTCTCTGGCGGAAATCTTCCGTCTGGAATATGTCGTGTCGCTGCATTGTGCCGCGCGTGCCGATTTTTCCGAGGGGATTCGGGCGTTGATTATTGACAAGGATCGCCAGCCGAAGTGGCTGCATGCAACTTTGGCAAGCGTTAGTCGCGACTGGGTCGATGGATTCTTTGCCGGACCATGGTCGCGTAACAACCACCCGCTGGCAGATTTGGATTAGCGAATAAAACAACACTTCGGTACGGTGCATTCGGATATATCGTTTGGCAGATGTTTGTTATACGAAATGGACGGCGTCACTGGGGTCCGGAGTGATTGCTGGCGACGGCAGTCCGGAAGCCGAAATCGCCTCAAATTTTAGCGTGGTGCGAAAGCCCCGGACTCGCTTCCAGCACGCATTTCTCCTTGATAACAATCGCTATTAGCCCTTATACTTCGAAGGTTTTAGCTTGTGCGGACAGGGTAGTCCTATGCGTTCAGGTGGTACACAATGATGCGACGTGAATGGGATTTGAAGCGGAATTGCTCGATAGCACCGCGTCAACTGGCTAATTTTTACGCAGGCATGTGTGTCACTTCATTGCTGGTGGCGGCTGTGTGCACATTGCGCGGTGCCTGGTTTGTGTTGCTGTTTGCGGCGCTTGAAATGCTTGCTGTTGGCATCGCATTTCTGATTTACGCAAGGCATGCAACCGATCGCGAGCACATTGCAATGCAGGATGATTGCCTGTTGGTGGAATTGATACAGGCACAGAAAATTCGACAATACAAACTGGAATTACGTTCAATCCGGATTTTGGGGCAAGCTTCGCGCAGGGAATTGATTGCTCTGGAAGCGGAAGGTGTCCGGGTTGAGGTGGGACGGTTTTTGACGGAATGGAAGCGGCGCGAATTTATGCGGGAGCTGAAGCAGGAGCTGCAGCATGAATGCGTGTCTGACGGTTGATAGAATTATAATTTTGGGCTTTTGGGGTAATCATGAAATATGCGAAGCGCCTTATATCGTTGATGCTTGGTGCGCTGTCCCTGACGGCATTGCCGTCCTGGGCGGTGAAAGATAGTATTGGCGGTCCTGCGGTACTGCAATTGAATTTTCAGTCACCGGTGACGCAAATTGCGCAACAGATTTACGATCTGCATACCTGGATGCTGATTATCTGTCTGGTGATCTTCCTTGCCGTGTTCAGCGTAATGTTCTATTCGATTCTGAAGCATCGCAAGTCGCTCGGCCACAAATCGGCCAGCTTCCACGAAAGCACTGCGGTTGAAATCGCATGGACCGTGGTGCCTTTCCTGATCGTTATCGGGATGGCATTGCCAGCGACCAAAACCGTGGTGGCAATGAAGGACACGTCAAATGCCGATCTGACGATCAAGGCTACCGGGATGCAATGGAAGTGGGGCTACGATTACCTGAAGGGCGAGGGCGAGGGCATTTCCTTCCTGTCCACGCTGGCCACGCCGCATGAGCAGGTTGTCGATCCGACCAAGGTCAAAAATGATAATTACCTGCTCGAAGTCGACAACGAAGTGATCGTGCCGGTGAACAAAAAAGTTCGCATCATCACTACCGCCAACGATGTCATTCACTCGTGGACCATTCCTGCGTTTGGCGTCAAGCAAGATGCGATTCCCGGTTTCGTCCGCGATACCTGGTTCAAGGCTGAAAAAATCGGCACTTACCGCGGTCAGTGCGTTGAATTGTGCGGAAAGGATCACGGCTTCATGCCGATCGTGGTCAAGGTAGTCAGCGACGCCGATTACACCAAATGGGTCAATGGCAAGAAGAAAGAAATGGCTGCTCAAGCCGATGATCCAAATAAAATCTGGACTATTGACGAGCTGAAAACACGCGGCGAAAAAGTCTATACGGCAAATTGCGCGGCCTGTCACCAGGCTACTGGTAAAGGCATTCCAGGCGCGTTCCCTGCACTCGATGGCGACCCGATCGTGAATGGTCCGCGCGCTGACCAGATTCATGTGGTGCTCGACGGTAAAACTGACGGCGCTAAGCAGATGCCACCTTGGAAGGCCGTATTGTCGGATACCGAAATTGCTGCGGTGATTACCTATACCCGCAACACCTGGTCCAACAAAGCGGCAGAAAACATTGTTCAACCGGCTGAAGTGCTGGCTGCGCGTAAGTAATTGAATTAGGAGATTGAGATGAGCACAACCGCAGTCGATCACGCACACGATCATTCTCACGACCACGCGCATGACCATCCGACAGGCTGGCGCCGTTGGTTGTACGCGACCAACCACAAGGACATTGGGAGCTTGTATTTGTGGTTCTCGTTCACCATGCTGCTATCCGGCGGCGTGCTGGCATTATTGATTCGTGCCGAATTGTTTCAGCCAGGCTTGCAGTTTTTCAAACCGGAGTTCTTTAACCAGCTGACCACCATGCACGGCATCATCATGGTGTTCGGTGCGATCATGCCGGCCTTCGTCGGTTTCGCCAACTGGATGATTCCGCTGCAAATCGGCGCATCCGACATGGCTTTTGCCCGGATGAATAACTTCTCATTCTGGTTGATGCCGCCGGCAGCGATTCTGCTGTTGACATCGTTCCTGGTGCCGGGCGGCGCAACTGCTGCCGGCTGGACGCTGTATGCGCCACTGTCGACCCAAATGGGGCCTGGCATGGATATGGCAATTTTTGCGATCCACATCATGGGCGCATCGTCGATCATGGGTTCGATCAACATCATCACCACCGTACTCAACATGCGTGCGCCTGGCATGACGTTGATGAAGATGCCAATGTTCTGCTGGACCTGGCTGATTACTGCATACCTGCTGATCGCTGTCATGCCGGTGTTGGCTGGTGCGATCACCATGACCTTGACCGATCGTCATTTCGGTACTTCATTCTTTAACGCTGCCGGCGGCGGCGATCCAGTGATGTATCAACACATTTTCTGGTTCTTCGGTCACCCAGAGGTGTACATCATGATTTTGCCTGCGTTCGGCATCATCTCGCAGATCATCCCGGCATTCGCACGCAAGCAATTGTTCGGTTATGCATCGATGGTGTACGCGACCGCATCGATCGCGATTCTGTCATTCATCGTCTGGGCTCACCACATGTTCACCACTGGCATGCCAGTGACTGCGCAGCTGTTCTTCATGTACGCAACATTGCTGATCGCGGTGCCGACCGGCGTCAAGATATTCAACTGGATCGCGACAATGTGGCGTGGTTCGATGTCTTTTGAAACACCGATGCTGTTCGCGGTTGGTTTTATTTTCGTGTTCACGATGGGCGGTTTCACCGGCCTGATTCTGGCAGTGACGCCAATTGATATCCAGATGCAGGATACCTATTACGTGGTGGCGCATTTCCACTATGTGCTGGTAGCTGGTTCGTTGTTCGGCCTGTTTGGCGGTTACTATTACTGGAGCCCCAAGTGGACCGGTTTCATGTACAACGAAACACGCGGCAAGATTCATTTCTGGGCTTCGTTGATCACCTTCAACATCACGTTCTTCCCGATGCACTTCCTGGGACTGGCCGGCATGCCACGCCGGATTGCGGATTATCCTGCGCAGTTCACCGATTTCAACATGATCGTGTCAATCGGTGCATTGGGTTTTGGCCTGAGCCAAGTCTACTTCCTGTTCTTTGTCGTTATTCCATCCATCAAAGGTGGTGTAAAAGCGCCTGCGAAGCCATGGGATGGCGCCGAAGGGCTGGAATGGACTGTGCCGAGCCCAGCACCGTTCCATACATTTGAAGTGCCACCGACCGTAAAATGATAGGAGCGGCAGGCTTTCGCCTGCCAACTCACCATGCCTGATAGAAAAAAGCCGAATAATTTGCGCACAGCCTTGCTATTGGCATCGCTTGCCCTAGTATTTTTCGTAGGGATATTTGTTAACCGTTTATGGTTTAGTTGATGGACGCACCGGAGCCAAGTAGCAAAGGCCGGGCATCCGCGCTACAGTTGAATCGAACAATGCTTGGCAAACTGATAGTGATTGCCGTGCTGATGTTTGGTTTCGGCTATGGCCTGGTGCCGGTCTATAAATCAATTTGCTCACTTACCGGCGTGAATTTTTTGACGCCGCAAGACACCACGGTAGTTGCGCCCACCAATACGCAGATCGACAAATCCAGAACTATTACGGTCGAGTTTGATGGGAATGCGCGAGGGCCTTGGCGCTTTCGTCCGGCGGTCAGTAGCCTGAAAGTGCATCCGGGTGAAATGACGCAGGTGACGTATGAAGTCGTGAACAAGGAAGCGCGCACGATGGATGCGCAGGCAATTCCGAGCTATGCGCCGATGGCGGCAGAAGCTTTCTTTAAAAAGATCGAATGCTTTTGCTTTACACAACAGACGCTAGGTCCGAATCAGGCCAAGGAGTTTCCTGTGGTGTTTTACATTGATCCGGCGTTGCCCAAGAATGTGACGTCGATTATGTTGTCTTACACATTTTTTGAAATCAGCAAACCGGTGCTAGCGAAGCCAGCCTAAAGTAAGAGAAAGCAGCATAAAGGGTGACAAATGTCGGATATGAAGAAGGCAATTCGCCGTAAAGCTTCATTCGGCGCCACTGTCAAAGCGGTGTTGTGGGGATTCTTCGGGATTCGTAAAAAGAAAGATTACGAAAGCGATGCAGCGGGCCTGAATCCTGTGCATGTAGTGATTGCCGGTGTGATCGGTGCAGCGGTTTTCATTGTAATATTGATCACGATTGTGAAGCTGGTCGTCGCTAAGTAACTTAAGCTCAAGAAATTATTTAAATGTGTATCGGGAGATGGAAATGAGTTCTCAACAAGGTAATGCACCTTACTATTTTGTGCCAGGTCCATCCAAATGGCCTGTGCTGGCTGGTGCAGCACTGCTTTTGACTATGTTCGGTGCGGCAGGCTGGGTAAATGGCGTGGCCTTCGGTCCGGCAGTTTGTGCTGCCGGTATCCTGTCGGTGCTGGTGGTTCTGTATAAGTGGTTCGGCGATGCCATCCGCGAATCCGAAGGCGGCATGTATAACGACCGTATCGATACTTCGTTTCGCTGGAGCATGAGCTGGTTCATCTTCTCTGAGGTAATGTTTTTCGCTGCTTTTTTTGGTGCATTGTTTTATGCACGGAGTATTTCGATGCCTTGGCTGGCTGATCTGGACCACAAAATTTTGTGGCCTGATTTTGCGGCACATTGGGGTAATACCGGTCCGGCCGGCACGATTGAGACATTCCGCACCATGGGACCTTTCCCGATTCCAACGATCAATACGGCATTGCTGTTGACTTCGGGTTTGACGCTGACGATTTCCCACCACGCACTGCGCGCTGGTCATCGTGGCAAGACGGCGCTTTGGCTGGCGGCAACGATACTGCTGGGTGCCACTTTCATGTGTTTTCAGGCAGCTGAATACATGGAAGCGTATCAGCATTTCAATCTCAAGCTGACTTCCGGTGTTTACGGTTCGACTTTCTTCCTGCTGACCGGCTTCCATGGCTTCCATGTGACAATCGGCGCAATCATGCTATCGGTGGTGTTGTACCGTGTGCTGAAGGGGCACTTCACCCCTGAACACCATTTCGCGTTCGAAGGCGCCGCCTGGTATTGGCACTTTGTTGACGTTGTCTGGCTGGGTCTGTACGTCGTTGTGTATTGGCTGTAAGTCGATCACAAGCGACTTCGGAGATAGAGAAAGGCCGCACTTCGGTGCGGCCTTTTTACTGGCAGGAATTAAGTAGCAATTACGTTAAGAATGGGCGCGGTATTCTGAGCCGGGCCTTAACGTATCCCGGTAGGCTGGATGTAGCCAAGTTTGTAGGCCAGCAACAGCAGAACGAACAACATGATTGAGAAGCCGACACGGAGTGCCAGAGCTTGCACGGTACGGTTGCTTTTGCCTTTGTCGCGCATCAGGAAAACCAGCGCGGAGGCCAGACTGCCGATGATCAGAATGAATGCAATGGCGACTATGATTTTCATGGGATGGACTCGGCAAACGATAACTAAGGCGGTATTGTAATGCGAATTAGATTCCGTTTTCGATTGATTCCATTTGCGGCAACGGTGCTGCTGATAACGTTGGGGATTTCGTTGGCGCAGTGGCAAACCCGACGTGGTGATCAAAAACAGGCAATTGAAAACGCCATGCGGCAACGTGGCGCTGAGGCGCCTTTGCAACTCGGGGCAGCTTTGCAGGATGTTGATCGGATAGAATTTCGACGCGTGACGGTCCGTGGCCAGTTTGTGCCGAACTGGCCTGTCTATTTGGACAATCGCAGTTATAAAGGCAGTCCCGGATTTTATGTGCTGATGCCGTTTAAAATAGCGAACTCGGACGTCCATGTACTGGTCGAACGCGGTTGGTTACCGCTAAATCCGCAAGGTCGGGCCAATCTGCTGCCATATCCGACGCCGGCCGGCCTGGTTGATTTACAAGGTGTGGTGCGGCGTCATCCTGGTCGTGTCCTGCAGCTTGGACAGCCGACAGCACTTCAGCCAGGCGCCATTGTACAAAATCTCGATATCGCTGAATTGGCTGCTGCCAGCAAGCTACCACTGCAACCGCTGCTGATCGAGCAGACCGGAGACAACCAGGATGGTCTTATTCGTGACTGGCCCAGCCCTTCGCTAGGAATAGAGAAGCATCGCGGGTACGAATTCCAATGGTACGCACTGGCCGTAATGGCCTTCCTCTTTTTTGTCGTAACAGGATGTAGACATGGAATCAAAGATGCAAAAAACTCCTCTATCCGTGAACTCGAACAATAACCCGGCGGAGCAGGACGGCAAACGTTTGAAACGCAACGGTCGCTGGAAAATGTTTGCGATCATCGCCGTATGCGCAGCACCGATGATTGCCTCGTATTTCACCTACTATGTGATCAAGCCGCAGTCACGTACCAATTACGGCGACTTGCTCGATCCTGGTCAGTATGCAATACCCGAACTGGGAAGCACCGCATTGGATGGTACCCCGACGACACTCAATGCCTATCAGGGCAAGTGGTTGATGGTGCAGGTCGATAGCGGCGATTGCCAAAAGGCATGCAAAGAAAAACTCTTTGCAATACGCCAGTTAAGGTTGATGCAAGGCAAGGAAATGGAGCGTATCGAGCGGGTTTGGCTGATCACCGATGACAAGCCGCTGGACATACAGGGCTTGCGTCCCTTTGACGGCACCCACATGTTGCGGGTCAAGCCGGAATTACTGAAAGCCTGGTTGCCAACCGAGGCAGGAACGACTGCTGCCGATCATATCTACCTGATCGATCCACGCAGTAACCTGATGATGCGCTTTCCGAAGGACGCGGATCCGAATAAAGTCAAGACAGACCTTTCAAAACTGCTGCGGGCTTCGGCTATCGGATAATCCAGGATGTCAAATTTACTTCAACTCGCCGCCATGGGAATATTGGTGGCCTTGTTGGCGCTGAGTGTGGTCTGGGCTTCCAAAGACGCTAACAAATATCGCAAGCTGGTCTGGGTCACGCTGTTTCTGACCTTTGATCTGATCATGTTCGGGGCTTTTACGCGCCTGACTGATTCCGGTCTCGGTTGTCCCGACTGGCCCGGCTGTTATGGCCGTTCCAATCCGCTATTGGCCCATGAGCACATCAGCGCAGCGCAAGAGGCAATGCCGACCGGCCCGGTGACCGTCATTAAAGCGTGGATCGAAATGACTCATCGTTACTTCGCGATGGGGGTTGGAGTCCTGATCATTGGCCTGATGGTGGTGGCCTGGATCAAGTGGCTAAAGCCCGCTGCGTCGACCGATGCCGTGCAACGTCCGGTTCAGCGTGACCCCAAGTTCTCTCCATGGTTTCCGACACTGTTATTTCTGGCCGTTTGTTTGCAAGGCGCATTCGGCGCCTGGACGGTAACGATGAAGTTGCAGCCGATTATTGTCACCACGCACTTGTTACTTGGATTGAGCTTATTGGCGTTGCTGACCTGGTTGGCCGCGCGTCAAAATGACCACGCGCCGGTCGCCGCTGCGGGTAACAGACTGGTCACGCCGGCCGTAATCGCGCTGCTGCTGCTGGTGATGCAGATTGCGCTCGGCGGATGGGTTAGCACTAACTATGCGGCCTTGGCTTGCAATGATTTTCCGTTGTGTCATGGGATGGTGATCCCTGACATGGATTTCGAGCACGGCTTTACGCTGTGGCGTCATCTGGGCAAAACCGCCGACGGTGAATACCTGCCATTTCAAGCTTTGACCGCGATCCATTGGACCCATCGGATGTTTGCCTTTGTCGTGATCGCCTTTATCGGTTGGCTGGCCCACAAGGCGTTGCGGATTGACGGGTTGCGCAAGACCGGGCGCTGGTTGCTGGTCGTCATCGGTATGCAACTACTGACCGGTCTGGCGACAATCTTCCTGAATTGGCCATTAGCGATCGCGGTTGCGCACAATGGTGGCGCCGCGCTGATTCTGCTGTTGCTGGTCATGTTAAACTACAAAGCTAGACTAGCCACCGAAAAACAGTTTGTACCGGTGGCGCCAGGCAACCCAGCAATGGCTGATCGCATCACTTCGAATTCTTGACCGCATGACGACCTTAACCGCACCACCAAATCGCATGGCCCAGTACTGGGCGCTGACGAAGCCGCGCGTCACGCAGCTGGCAGTATTTTGTGCCGTGATCGGTATGTTCCTGGCAACCCCGACGTTGCCCGACTGGCAGCGCGTGGTTGCTGCGACCATCGGCATCTGGTTGCTGGCCGGAGCTGCGTTCGCAGTCAACTGTCTGGTTGAGCGTGAGATCGACTCGCGGATGGCGCGCACGGCTCGCAGGCCTATGGCACGCGGCGAAATTACCGTGCTGCAGACGCTGGTGTTTTCCGGTGTTATCGGTGGCGCCGGCAGTTGGGTGTTGTATAACTTCGTGAATGGGTTGACGATGTGGCTGACGTTGGCCACTTTTATTGGCTACGCTGTGATTTACACGATGATACTGAAGCCGGCGACGCCGCAAAATATCGTCATTGGCGGCTTGTCCGGCGCAATGCCGCCAGCGTTGGGCTGGGCTGCAATTGCCAATGACGTACCGATGCAGGCCTGGATTCTGGTGTTGATCATTTTCATCTGGACCCCGCCGCATTTCTGGGCGCTGGCGATGTACCGTCGCGATGACTATGCGAAATCCGGTTTGCCGATGTTGCCGATTACCCATGGATTGAAATTTACCCAGTTCCATATCTGGCTGTACACCATTGCGTTGGTCGCAACCACCACGTTGCCTTTCGCAGTTGGCATGAGTGGTTTAATCTATCTGGTGAGCGCAGCAATACTCGGTGCGATTTTTCTGTGGTACGCATGGCAGATTTACAAACATTACACAGACTTGATAGCGCGCAAGACATTTGCGTATTCGATCATATATCTGTCGTTGCTGTTCGCTGCGTTGCTGGTTGATCACTATCTGAAGTTTTAAGCGTGTTCCGAAGTACATATTGAAAGTAAGCATGAAACGTTTTGTTTCGGTTTTGGCGCCGGTCGTTGCTTCTATTGTCGTGGCATTCTCACTGGCTGGGTGCGGCGATAAACAGGTAACCGATGGTCAGCAAATGACCCAGTCGTCAGCGAATAGCAAATTCATTAATACTGATGTGACCGGCCTTGGTTATGCCCGTGATTTTGCCTTGACGGATCATAACGGCAAGCCGCGCACGCTAGCCGATTTCAAGGGCAAGGCGGTGGTCGTATTTTTCGGTTTTACGCAATGCCCTGATGTTTGCCCGACCACAATGGCCGAGATGGGGAGCGTGATGAAAGAGTTGGGACCGCTGGCAGACAAGGTGCAGGTGTTATTCGTAACGGTCGATCCTGAGCGCGATACGCAGGCCTTGTTGGCCAAGTATGTACCGGCTTTCGATCCGCGTTTCCTGGGATTGTATGGCGATCTGGCGGCGACTGAAAAAGTCGCCAAGGAATTCCGTGTGTTCTATCAAAAAGTCCCCGGCAAGACGCCCGGCAGCTACAGCATCGATCACACTGCCGGCAGCTACGTATTTGACCCGGAAGGGCATATACGCTTGTTTGTGCGGCATGGTCAGGGTCCTGAGCCGATTGTTCACGATCTGAAGTTGCTGCTGTCTTGATCCATCACTGAACGGGACGGGGGAGAATAAAAAAGCGCCGATTCGGCGCTTTTTTATTTGCTGCGATGACCTGTTAAGAATAAGCCACCAGCGAACCTTTCATTTTCTTCAGGGCAACTGCTTCGATCTGCCGAATACGTTCGGCCGATACGCCGAACTCATCCGCCAGTTCATGCAAGGTAGCACCAGAACCATCATCGTTCGCCAACCAGCGCGCTTCAACAATACGGCGTGAGCGATCATCCAGTTTTGCCAAAGCAGACTCAAGACCTTCCGATTGCATGCGGTCGTATTGCTGTGCTTCAAGCACTTTGGTTGGCTCCTGCATGTCAGATGACAGGTAGGCGATCGGTGCGAATTTATCGTCATCATCGTCGGTTGGCGCCTCCAGGGCGATATCACGACCGGTCAGACGGGTTTCCATCTCGATCACTTCTTCGCGTTTTACATTCAGTGTTTTGGCCAAGTCGTCAACTTGCGATGGCGTCATCGCATCCAATCCGATTTTGTGGCTACGCAGATTGAAGAACAGTTTGCGCTGCGCTTTGGTCGTGGCTACTTTGACCAGGCGCCAGTTCTTCAAAATGTATTCATGCATTTCTGCTTTGATCCAGTGCATCGCATACGACACCAGACGCACGCCTTGATCGGGATCGAAGCGCTTAATCGCTTTCATCAAACCGATATTGCCTTCCTGGATCAGATCGGCGTGCGGCAAGCCGTAGCCCAAATAGCCACGTGCAATCGAGACGACCAGGCGCAGATGCGACAGCACCAGTTTTTGAGCGGCAGCCAGATCGTTGTTTTCGCGCAGTTTTTGCGCCAGCGAAATTTCTTCGTCGTGCGTCAGCATCGGCAGTCGATTGACAGCCGAAATATACGCGTCAATGTTGCCCAGGGTGCCGGAAAAGCCCAGCGCCAAAGCACCTGTTTCGGCTGGAACTAACGCAGTTTGTACTGACGGATTTTTCATTGTTTCTCCTAGCTATCAGACGGAATTTACGACCAACGGGCCTTAAACCAGACTGATTTGATCGGGTATCTTAGCACTCCCTATTATAGAGTGCTAATCGAATTTATCAAATAACGGTAATAGTCAACTGCTATCGATGCAATTTCGGCGATTTAATGACGAACAGCAATTAGAGCGCTTCCAGGAGGGGAAGTTGCGTAGATCTGCGCCAAAATACTGTGAGAATGTGTAACTTGCGTTTTCTCATTGAGAGAAAATTATCTAAACGGTAATGTCATCGCTTAAGGTCAGCCACTCGTCGTAGGGAGACTGAGTGAGAAATTCGTGGATTTTATCGAGGTGTGTGGTATCCGCGATACTGATATACAGCCGGGATGGGTGACTGCGCAGCAGACGGTTCAATGTGACCCGCAAAGTCAGATTGCCGATGCAACAAAAGCAACCTGGAGCGATGCGCTTGATTTGCAGACTGGGATTTGCCGGGTCGGGGCTCGATTTGCCATCGGGCAGCCCTTCCAGAATCACCCCGGTAAAGGTGTTGGCAAACCGGGCTGACTTAGCGTCGGTCTCAATGGCTGACCAGATGGCTGCTTCGCGAGCGTGGGCGCTAACGCCTGTTACCAGGCTTACTAAAGTAGTTGAGTCGAGGAGAGTCATCCGCCTTTTTTCGACAGCTTGCCGGGATCAACACCCAGTTGCTTGAGCTTGCGATACAGGTGAGTGCGCTCCAGACCGGTTTTTTCCGCTACGCGGGTCATGCTGCCGCTTTCACGAATTAAATGGTACTCAAAGTAGGCCCGTTCAAACGCATCGCGGGCCTCGCGCAGCGGCAGGCCGAACGACGATGAAAACAGGTTGTCCGAGGCCAGCGCGGCGACTGGCAAAGGCGTCAAGTGCGGCGCTTCGGAGGTCACGGTGCTAGCGAAATTGCTGATACTTGCCAGCTCGGGAACTTCGCCCGATGTCGCAGCCTGTGCGAACAGTGTAGGTGCCCGGGCCGCTTTGGGTCCTTGTGACAAGCCTTGCTGAACCGCCTTTAATAGTTTCTGTAACGCAATCGGTTTTTCGAGAAAGTTGAGAGCGCCGATGCGGGTTGCTTCTACCGCAGTATCGATAGTGGCGTGACCCGACATCATGATGACGGGCATCGTCAGCAAGCCATCACGCTGCCATTCCTTGAGCAGCGTTACGCCGTCGGTGTCGGGCATCCAAATGTCGAGCAACACCAGATCCGGTACGCCGTTTTGACGAAATTCGCGTGCCTGTTGCGCGTTTTCTGCAGTCGCTACAACATGCCCCTCATCTCCCAAAATCTCCGATAGCAATTCTCGAATTCCCATTTCGTCGTCAACGACCAGGATATTAGCCATGCGGTAGTCTTCCCATTTTCTATTGCATCAAATCATAAAATTATGGACTGGCCATGCAGTTCATGTTTATGCGGCTGCAGCACTATTTCTGTGCTTTGCGTTTAATTTTCTAAGTCAGAGCTTACATGCTATATCAGCGACGTCCCGCTTGGCGTTCGTCCTGTGCATCTTGGCGTCTTAATTTTACTCAAATAATTTGTCGGTCATTATCTGCGTACCTACTCGGGGCTAACTTTAACAGCAAAATTAATATTTTTGCGCCCTTTGTATCGCTACGGTTGTGCAAGTCGATGCGGCCACCATGTTCGTCAATGATTTTTTTCACCATAGGCAGACCCAAACCGGTGCCGCGTGGTTTCGATGTGATATAAGGCTCAAAGGCGCGTGACAGAATTTTGGACGAGAAACCTGGGCCATTATCGGTGATGGATAAACGCACCGCGGTGCTTGGCTGGCCGTCCGAGCCCTGATAGCTGACGCGTTCAGTCACTACATCGATACGCGGTGCCGTCACCTCCGCAGCCGGATCGGTGACGGCATCCTGTGCATTCTGCAATAAATTGTGGATCACCTGACGCAATTGTGTGGCGTCGCCCATGATGTGCGGCAACTCAGGAGCCAGCGCCGCATGAATCATGTCGCGCTCATCACCGGCCACATACAGATGCAGAATTTCAGCTATCAGAACATTGAGATCCAGTGCGCTTAATACCGCAGGCGGGGTCTTGGCGTAATCGCGGAAATCATCCACCATCCGTTTCATGGCGGCGACCTGATTGACGATGGTGGAAGTGCTTTTCTTGAGGATCGCGGCATCCTGCGTCATCAGCTTATCTTCCAGCTTCATCTGAAGCCGTTCTGCAGACAGTTGGATCGGTGTCAGCGGATTCTTGATTTCATGTGCCAAACGACGTGCGACTTCCCCCCAGGCAATTGAGCGTTGCGCCGAGATGACGTCCGAAATGTCATCGAACACCACCACGTAGCCGTCACGATTTTCGACAGGCAGGCGCGAACCGCGCGCCAGTAGCGAAATATCATCGCTATCGATGTTATCGATTCTGCGGGGGATCTCAATCTGCTGTTGCCAGTGCTGGCGGCTTTCGCCTATTTTGCCTGCCGCAAACTGGGCATTTTGTTCTGAGAAGGCCTTGGTGATGATTTCTGCAAAATGGGCTAAGCCGTCAATGATGTTGAGCGGTTGACCGATATGCGGTGTCAGGTCGTATTGCAAAATGCGCTGCACCGACTGATTGCTGGTGACCAGGTGGAAGTTGTCATCCAGCACCATCACGCCTGCGGACATATTTGCCAATACCGACTCCAGATACGCCTTGGCATTTTCCAGCTCGTTGCGATTCTTCTCCACTGACGCACGCGCATCGGATAATTGACGCGTCATCATGTTGAACGATTGGGTCAGGGTGCCGAGTTCATCGGAGGTGGCAATGATCGGACGCGGCGATAGATTCCCCTCGGCTACTGCTTTAGTGCCTTCGGCCAACAACAACAGCGGCTTGGCAAGATCGCTGGCGATCAGGAATGCGCTGATGATGGCGCCGAAAATCGCCAGCAGCAGTGTCAGGGTCAGTGTCACCAGGTAAATTTTGCGCAGACCTGAGCGTGCCAGCGAGCGTTCCTGATATTCACTGGAAGCAGCACGGAGCGCTTCGGCATTGGTGGCGAGATAACTTGGGACCGGTTGCAGGATTTGCAGGAAGCGGGCTTCGTTCTGCAGTGACAACGCCTTGATTGGCGGTGGAATCTCTACGACCGTGTGGAGCCGTAAATTATTATTCGCGTCATTTGCCACTGTGGCAGACAAATCGGTCTGTTTGGTTGCGCCGGTGTCGTCACGATTATCGAGTTCGCTTTCGATTGCCGAAAAGCCACGGCTCTGTCGCGCTTGTCGCAGCATGGTCGCGGTTGGCAGATTCGGCGATAGTGTGCCGAGGCGACCACCGACTGATGCAATCACCTGGCCGTTGGCTGTGATGATCGATGCTTCGATATTTTGATCCCGCAGTCTGGTCAGCTGCGAAACTTGTCCAGAACTCGACTCTTCAGATAATTCCAATGCAATGCTTTTGGATTTGGTCATCAGGTCGGCCAATGATGAGTTCAACGCCGCGCGACCCAGATTCAGGCCGGATTCCAGTGCCGCCTCAACGCGCACGTCAAACCATGACTCAATCGAACGCGATACAAATTGCACCGATACCAAATAAATAATAACGCCAGGCAAAATCCCGATCAGTGCAAATAGCAGCACCAGTTTCGCCATCAGTCGGGAGCCGAACTTGCCGCGTTTATAACGACTGTAGAGTCTCCCCAGCAACAGGCACACCAGGCCTAACAGCGCTATCGCAACCAGTGCATTCAGGCCGAACAACCAGGAATAATACTTATCGAAAAAAATCGAGTTTTCTGACGCCGAGGCCAGGAGAAAGAGAAGAATGCTGACAACCGCGCCACCAACGATCAGCAAATAACGTATTACACGTGGCACTTTACTCCGCCTTGTAGTTGAAGGTCTTCCAGTCGGACGAAAGACGCCAGTCGCTATTGTTTAGCGCATTCACCTGGAACGGCTTGGGTAGTTGCGCCAGGTCGAGTCCCATGCGTATTGCCACTTTGTAGACTTCGCCGGCTTGCAATGCGCCCTTGTCGGCGATCACCCAGCGGCTGGGGCGACGGATCAGCGACAGCGCATCGTCGAGAGAGTTAAAACTTTGCTGCAGGCCGCCGTTGATTGCTGCGTGATATCGACGGGTCAGGACGTTGTACGAAATGCGGATGGTTTGCGTGGCGTTGATGGCTTTTTCATCAAACCAGTACCAGCGTGGTCGCGTCAATTCGACTTCGGTGGTGAAATATAACGGGACCCCACGATTGATTGCGTCTTCCAGTCCGCGGTTCAGGTCGAATGAAAATGCGGCAGAGAGCCGGTAACCTTCATCGCTGGTCTCGATGCGCGCATTAATCATTTCGGCGCCGTCGGTTGCGTAGGCAGAGACGGTTCCTAGTGATACCGCCAGCAACAAAAGCGTCAGCAGCCAGTACTTAATAAAATGGGGCAATGGTCGCGTCACTATTCTTGGGGCGGATCAAAGTCCGGTTAAAAAGGTGTGAGTGGATTGTAATGATTTTTTCTGCACACAAGTCGGACTTATAAGTTTGTTATTTAAGTGAGCTGCAAAAATCAGGCTTTCTGAAACAGTGCGTAAAACAGACCGTCATGATCATGCTCCGCGCCCAGTGTCGGTATTAATTGGCCTGGTGCCGATAATCTGACAGCCTGATTACGGGTAGCGAAAGCTAGTGCCTGTGCCTCCGACTCTTGCGGCCATAGAGAGCACGTTACGAGTAGCAATTTACCATCTAGCCGCAGCATCTGCCAAAGGTTGTCCAGAATATCTGCCGAAAGTGTTGCAAGTTGAGCGGTATCGGTCTGGCGTCGTAGCCAGCGAATATCCGGGTGGCGTCGGACGATGCCGGAGGCCGTACAAGGGACATCGGCCAGAATGCGGTCGAATTGCTGGCCATCCCACCAGCCGTCAGCTACGGCACCTACGCGCGCATCGCCAACTTGCAAGTTGGCTTGCAACTGCAGGCGCTGCAGATTTTGCGCGATCCGCTGCAAGCGCTTGGCATCCTGGTCGAGCGCGGTGAGCGCGATATCGGCCAGTTCCAGCAAATGACAGGTTTTTCCGCCAGGTGCGGCGCAGGCGTCCAGTACCCGCATGCCATCTTGCAGATCAAGCAACGGCGCGGCCAATTGCGCGGCTGCATCCTGCACCGAGGCCAAACCATCTTCAAAGCCCGGGATCTGGTTGACCGGTAGGGGTTTGTCAAGACGCACCGCAACGTTGCCGATCTGACGTGCCATGATCCCATTTGTCGACAGCAGTTGCAGATAGTTTGCCACGCTGGTTTTGCGTTGATTGACACGCAGAGTCAGCGGCGGCGGTTGATTGCCTATAACCAGAATTGCCTGCCAGTCTTGCGGGTAAGCCGCTTTCATCTGGTCTATCCACCACACCGGGTAATTCCAAGCAGCCAGCGGATTTTTGCTGGCGTCGGCACTGAGTGCCTCGCGTTCGCGCAAGAAGCGGCGCAGGACTGCATTGACCATGCCTTTTGCATGCGCGATGCTGGCGTCGGACCCGGTTGCGGTGACGGCCTGATCGACTACGGTGAAGTGGTCATACGCCGGGTTATCAAGCTCCGCCAGCAAACACAGTGCGCAACACAACAAGCCGTGCAACAACGCCGGTTCCGGGGCTTTGCTAGTCAACGCGGCTAACAGTACTTCGGCCTGGCCGACGCCGCGCATGGTCCGATAGGCGATATCCTGGATGGCGCCACGGGTCGCTGCCGGCGCCGCCGCTTGCGCAAACACTTGCGCTAGCGCCTGTGGCAAGGAGGCGCCGTCGCGTACCATTGCTATTGCCTGACCTGCACCTAACAGAGCATAGGCCAGCGAGTCGTTTTTCAGGTTGGAAAAATTCAGCCGGTGTTTCAAGTCAGGCCTTGACTGCGGCGCCTTGGAAGCCGGCTTTGACGCTGATTGCACGCTGGCTTTTTTTACAACGCGGATTTTATTTTTTTCCATGTCTTACGTTAACTTTTAGTGAGGGCCAGTTTCACACCGAGCGCGATAAAAGCCGCTCCCACAGTGCGTTCCAGCCATTGTTTAATCTGAGGATTGTTGCCGGCGTGGCGTGTCAGCGTGCCCGCGAGCAATGCGGTACCGCTGTTCCAGCACAGCGACATCAACGCAAACACGATACCCAGCATGAGAAAGGCAAGTATTTTGTGCGGGGAATCATGCTTTACGAACAACGGAAAGAATGACAGGAAGAACAGAATGACCTTGGGATTGAGCACATTCGTCACGAGCGCCTGCAGGAAAATCGTGCGCTGCGGTCGCACATCGCCGGCGTTACTACGCTTGGCCTGCGCATGCTCCGGTTTCGTCAGTAGCATGCGCAGGCCAAGGTAAATCAGATAAGCGCCACCTGCCAACTTGATCACCAAAAAAGCGGAAGCAGAGGCTGCCAGCAAAGCCGTCAGACCGCATGCGGAGAGTGTGCCATGCACCAGGCAGCCGGCGGTGATGCCTAACGCCGACATCAAGCCGGCGGTGCGGCCTTGGGCGACGCTACGGCCGACGATATAAGCGGTGTCCGGGCCGGGAGTGGCATTCAATAGCAGGACGGTCAGACAAAACAGGCCAAAACTGGAAATGCCAAAGTAGCTCGTCAACATGGGCTTCCGTTACCGCATCCAATGTAAAGACGTGATTGTAACGGCATGCGTGGCGGCTGCGGGCAGAGACTGAGGAATTCCGCCAAAGTAATCGGTTCGGTCGGCTCGGGGCTGGGGGGGTGATGTCGCGGTGCGGCTTTGTGATGCTGTTGTTGGCGTTGCCGTGCTACTTTACCGAGCCTAAAAATAAATCTGGCGGGGAATGTCGGTTCGGGATGGGTAAACGCAAGAGATTGCTTAAAAATTGCATATTGATGCAGGTTTTTCAACAGCCGCCGCTGCGTCGACTGGCAAGAGGGCGGTTGTTGAAAGGTCGCTCGACGACAACCAGATGTTCCTTAAATACCCCAAAGAACGTCGTCGCCAGCCTGGTTGGCTGCCATTAACATGGCCAGCAATGGGCGCGTGCGCGCAGCATATGCCACGTGCTCGATGACCTCGTGGCCGTGGTCGTCGCCGTTTTCGTTGTGATGGGCAACTACATCGCGTTCGACTTCGGCTGATTTTTCATGTGCTGTGGTCTTGGCTATTTCACCTTGTAATAATTGTATTGCGTGAGCAGTTTCGGCGGCGGTGATGACCCCGATTTTGACATCTTTGTCCAGCAATTCGAAAATCGGTTGAACGTGTTGTTCGAACATGACAACGTCGGGTGACGATTTGCATTTAAAAGTAATTAACATAAAGCCTCAGCATATATTGTTGTTGATAAAACACACACATCATAGGATACCTGTTTGTCGGTGCCATCGCCACTAATGTCACTGCTCGTTACAGTGTCGCTAGGGTATATCAATATGGCCCCAGAAAAACAGTGTTGTTGAGCGTTTTATTGACTCGGCGCGCCGACTCCGTGCAGCAAGTATAGCGACACCTTAGCCGGCCTTGAACGAACGCATGAACATCTCTACATTTTCGGGCGTCACGGTTTTTTGCGGGCCGATCACGATGACTTGGTAAATGTATTGTTCTTTGCTCTGTAAATGCGCGAAAAGCACTTTTGGTTGACTGCTGTTAGCGGCGCTGCCGATCGCTTCCAGATCAATGCTGTTGGCGTTGCCTTGCGGGCCGCCTGCAATGGCGCTGGCCTTCTCGGACGTGACGCTGCCATTGATGTTCTTCACCAGAGCCGTTTTCATCGCTTGCAGCGCGGCGGCGGCTTGAGCGGGATCAACTACTTTGGCGCTACCGACAGCAAATACGGTGTCATCAACTTCGGTTGCGGTCATGGTCATGCTGAGCTTGATCCCATCCAGATCAACCTCGCGCGTGAACGTGGACGGTTTCGCCGGCAGCAGTACGCTGTACGGGGCATCGCTGCCCTGCACCTGGCGCCAATTGAATTTGGGTGAGCAGGCAGCCAACAGGAGTCCAGCACCAGCGCAAAGCAGCATGGCACGGCTGGAAAATGCCAACCGACGTTTAAGAGCGATATTCAACACGATAGGGGCAGATGGCTGCAAAAATGGAAGCAGTCGCTATGGTATCTGATGCTGAAAGGTACGGACACCCAAAATCACGCCTATACCTAACAGCACGATTCCCGTAATTACCAGCAAACTCGGCGCCGCGCCGCGCAGTATGAACGCATATAGCAACGCCGCCAAGGTTTCGAAAACAATCAGTTGCGCCAGCAGCGCAGTTGGCAAATGCTGACTGGCCTTATTCCAGAACAGCGTCCCAAGCCATGAAGCGCATAAGCCGATCAGCAACATCAGGCCGATAAACAGGGAGGGGCGCGGCCCGAACGGAAACGCATACGCGCTGCCGGATAATTTCAGATAGACGAAATAACCGATGAACCCGATCAGCGCTAGCGGCAAGGTGGTCAAGCCCTGCGCAGAGGCCCACGTGGTTGAACTGATCTGCGGATGGGCTTTCAGATAGCGTGAATTGACAATCGGATACCAGGTCCAGGCGGCCACGCTGGCAATCGCAATCGCACAACCCAGCACATAGTCGGATAGGGAGCGCTGGTTTGCTCCGGCAAGTTTCATGTGGGTCAGTTCGGCACTGTTGACGCACAGCAAGCCTATCAAAATGATGATGAGGGACGGTAGCAGCAGGCGCCAGGCGACACTGTCGGCACCGTGCGTGGGCGACCAATTGGAGCAAACTGAAATCACCACCGGCAGCGTGCCGATGATCATGGTCGGCAATGGCGCGTCCGCCAATTGGATCGCCGTCGCCAATGCCGCGTAGTAAAGCAAATTGCCAACCAGCGAGAGCTTCAACGCGGCGCGCCAATCGGCCCGGGTCAGTGTCGCCATGCGCTTGCGGTCGATGAGCGCAGGGACGATGGCAATCAGACCAAACGCCAGATAACGGCCGAACGACAGCACGATGCCGGGATAGTCGTATAGCAGTAACGGCGCAATGAACACCATGCCCCAGACCAGTCCTGCGCCCAGGGCGCACAGCATGCCGATCAGCATGCTGCGGCCGGATGAAGGTTGGGCATGCGGTGTTTGGTAGATGTTGGCAGCATTTTCAACAATAGGAGGTGGATGGTCGACCGACGCGGGCTGATGCCGACGTTGTTATCAGGAAATATAACGCCATCATGCCGGTTTTCAGGACAGTGGTCTTGTACCAATTTGCTGTTGATACTGCGCCGGCGTGACGCCATACGCACGCTTGAACCAGCGCGTCAGATGGCTTTGGTCGGTGAGTCCGACCGCAGCAGCCGCATCACACGGCGTCGCTCGCTGCGTCAGCAAGGTCTTGGCACGCGCAGCGCGGCGTGCTTGCAGGTATTGATGCGGCGTCGCATGAAACTGCGCTGAAAAAGTCCGCACAAAATGGAATATCGACATCCCGGCTTCTGCCGCCAGCGTGTCGATATGCAGGGTTTGGTCGAGATGGGCCTCGATGCAATCGCGTACCCGTTGCATCGCTAGTGAGCGCTGCGGGTGGCGCTCCGGAATGATGGGAGCGGAGCGCGGATTGCTGCCGTAACGCCGCGTGACGGTATCGACCAATAGTGTGAAGTCCGAGACAAAGGCCAGATCGTCCGGGGCTTGCCACATGCGCTTAAACAGCGTCTTAAAATGGGCCGCCAAGGCCGGATCATGTGCGGTGGCGTCAGAAAAAAACGTCGCGCTGCCAGTCATCTCGGCTAACACCGGCCGATCGATGTACAGCGTCTGATAAGTCCAGCCGCTGGCGATCTCGGCATGACCATCGTGTAATTCGTCGGGGTTAAGCAGCACCAATGTTCCGGCTGCTGCCACGTGATTGCTGCCCTTGTAACGAAAGCGCTGCGCGCCGGCTTCGATCGCCCCCAGCGAATAGGCGTCATGCACGTGCGGCGCAAACGTATGATCAACAATGTTGGCCGAATACAATTCCACGCCCGGCAAATGCGGGCTGGTCTTGAAGGTAACGAATTCGGCGGGGTGATGGAACACGGTTGTCTACGCTAACCGGGCTAAATGACGCCGTACCGACAGGACTGCACCGCAGAGTCCCAATGCAGCGCTGATAGCCAGTAGCGTCAGAGTGGTGTTCAGGTTCAGCGGCAGCAGCAAAAATTCGGATGCATACAGACGCGCAAATTCAGCAATCGCCTGGTTCAGCGGCTGCAGCCCGAGCGCGACACAGCCGAGTGCGACGCCGCCGGCGCTCAAACCGAGTAGCGCACCGGTGTAATAAAACGGTCGGTGTATGAAGGCGTTGGTAGCGCCGACCAGTTTGGCGACGGCGATTTCTTCGCGTTGGGTGAGGACTTGCAAGCGGACGGTGTTGAACACTACCGCAACCACCACCACGGCCAGTGTGATCGCCAGGAACAGCAATATCAGGCGCGTGATATGCAGCAAGGCTGCCAGTCGTTTGACCCAGTCCGAATCGACTTGTACGGCCTCGACGCCTGGCAGCGCTTTCAATTGCGCGGCAATGCCGTCAATCTGATTGGCATCGGCCAAATTCTCGAAGCCGGATAGCTTCAACACATAGGCGTCCGGCAGCGGGTTCCGGCCAAGCGTAGTCAGCGCGTCAACCAGGCCGGTTTTGCCCTTGAGGTCATCCAGTGCCTGCTCGCGCGGGACGAAACTGATCTTGGCGTTCTTGTCGTGGTCGCGCAGGATCGCGCGGATAGGTGTCGCTAGCGCCGTGGCTTTTTCGCGCGGCGTGTCGATCGCGGTGAACAAACTGATTTCCGGCTGCACCGCCAACTGCTCCGATACCGGGCGCACGTTTTCGAGTAGGGTCAGACCGGCAAATGGCAACGCCAATGCAATCGCCACCACCAGCACATTCATGGCAAAGCTGCCGGGTGCTTTGCATACATGGGCGAAGGCATCTGCGATCGCTGAGAGATGCTGTCGTAGCCAGGTTTTCATTTGCCGCCTCGCGCTGCCGAATTTTGCCAATGATCGACGATCTGCCCCTGATCGAGAAAGATCACATGGTTGGCGCTATCCAGAAATTGTTCGTCATGGGTCGAAATCAGGCAAGTCACGCCAGCGGCGTGAAACGACTTCAGCGCATTCAAGACACGGTCTGCATTGTCGCGGTCGAGGTTGGCGGTGGGTTCGTCGGCCAGAATGATCTGCGGCCGGTTGACGATGGCGCGGGCAATCGCCACGCGCTGTTGCTCGCCGCCGGACAGCGTCTGCGGATTTGACGATGCTTTATCGGCCAGAGCAACTTTGTCGAGCGCGGCGCGCGCACGCTTTTCGGCGTCGACACGGGTCGCACCGGTGACCAGTAGCGGCAGCATCACGTTAGCCAATACCGTGCGATCCGGCAGCAGCCGTTGCTCCTGAAAAATCAGGCCAAGATTGCGTCGCAGATAAGGCACGCCCGAGGTCTTCAGCTTGCCGATGTTCTGACCGCTGACGGTGAGCGTGCCGCTGCTCGGGCGCTCGATCGCGCCGATCATTTTTAGCAGCGTCGACTTGCCTGCACCGGATGGACCGGCCAGGAAAATCAGGTCGCCTTTGTTGACCGTTAGCGTGATATCGCGCAACGCAAAAATGCCGCGTTCATATTGTTTGGAGACCTGGCTGAATTCAATCATTGGGGAATGAGATGCTTAATGAAATGCAAAGGTTAGCTCAACAAAGCATCAACAAATTCAGCCGCATCAAACGGCTGTAAATCTTCGATCTGTTCGCCTACGCCTATGAAGTACACCGGGATCGGGCGGGTGCTGGCGATTGCCGCCAGTACGCCGCCTTTGGCGGTGCCGTCCAGTTTGGTGATCACCAGGCCGGTCAGGCCGAGCGCATCGTCGAAGGCTTTGACTTGCGTCAGCGCGTTCTGACCGGTATTCCCATCCAGCACCAGCAGGATTTCATGCGGTGCCGAGGCCATGCCTTTGGTGATCACGCGCTTGATTTTTTTCAGCTCATCCATCAGGTGCAACTGGGTCGGTAAACGACCGGCGGTGTCGATCATGACGACGTTGGTGCCACGCGCGCGCGCTGAATGTACCGCGTCGAAAGCCACGGCGGCCGGATCGCCGGATTCCTGGGCGATGACGCTGACATTATTGCGCTCGCCCCAGATCGTCAGTTGCTCGCGGGCTGCGGCACGGAAGGTGTCGCCGGCAGCCAGCAATACCGATTGGTCGTGCGCCTGCAAATGCATGGCGAGTTTGCCGATGGTGGTGGTTTTGCCGGCGCCATTGACGCCCGTTATCATCATGACCAGCGGCTGATGTTTGCCGATTGCCATAGGCTTTTGCAGCGGCCTCAGCAATTCAATCAACAGGAAACGCAGGGCTGCCTTGACCTGTTGCGCTTCGGTCAGGCGTTCATCCTTGACCTTCTTTTTCAGTGCCTTCAGCAAGAATTGGGTCGCTTCGACACCTGCATCCGAGACCAGCAGCGCGGATTCCAGTTCTTCATACAGGTCATCGTCGATTTTGGCGCCGATGAATAGCGTGGTCAGGTTTGAGGAGGTTTTCGATAAACCGGTTTTCAGACGCGTCAGCCATGAGCGTTTTTGCTCGGCGGCGACCGGAGTCGGGACAAATATTTCTTCCTCGTACTCTGCGTCTTCAATGTCGACCTCTTGCGGCGGCTGTTCGATCGGTGCAGGCGCGATCGGGGCAATGGCGGCTGGCGCGACTGTCGGCGCAGTATTTTTGGCTGGAATTGGCGCAGCGGGGGCGAGCGGCTGTATTTTTTCAGATACTTGCGGTTCGGTCTGTGGCTCAGCTTTGCCGGTCAGGCGGTCCAGCCACGAGCGTTTTGGCTCGACTGCCGGGGTTTCTGTGAGGTTGCCGGCGTCCGCAGTCTTATGGACTGGCGTGGCGGGGATGGCCGCCTGTGCCGGTTCCTGCAGTGCAGGCGGCGCTTCAGGTTGCAATTCCGGCAATGGTGCTGGGTCAACTTTGGGTTTTTTCTTGAAGAAACTAAACATCAATGGCCTGGTCGGAAAGGCGTTCAAATAGGGGCGGTGCGGTGCCCGCAACGGCGTGCCGCGCAGGAATTAATCGCAAGGTACAATCCCCGGCATTCTATCAGAGCTATGCCGATCAAATTCAAGACGGAGCCTGTCAGGTTCCTTCAGTCTAACCAGTGAAGAACAAATGAAGCAAACTAAAAAACCAGCCCCAGTCCATCGCCCGCGGCCAGTGCAAGCGCGTCAGGTACGTATCATCGGCGGGCTATGGAAGCGTACGCCGCTGGCCGTGATCGACAGTGAAGGATTGCGGCCAACCCCGGATCGGGTGCGCGAAACGGTGTTTAACTGGTTGACGCACTTGCTCGACGGGCGCTGGTCCGAGGTCCGCTGCCTCGATTTGTTCGCCGGTACCGGCGCGCTTGGTTTTGAAGCGGCCAGTCGCGGTGCGGCGCAAGTCATGATGATTGAACACAATACGCCCGCGGTGCGTCAACTGGAGGCGACCAAAGCCAAGCTGGACGCCAGCCAGGTCCGGATTCAGCGTGGCGATGCCTCAAGCGTATTGCAGTCGATGGCAGGGAAAGCATCGGCCGCTAGTGACGACGGCGCCGAAAATGCGCGCTTCAACCTGATTTTTCTCGATCCGCCGTATCATCAGGGCTGGCTGGCTAAAACATTACCGCTATGTGAACGCTTGCTGACCGATCATGGTCTGATCTACGTTGAGTCGGAATTTGCACTGATTGAGACGAGTGAGTTGGCATTGCCGGACTGGATGGCCGGGTGGCAAGTGGTGCGGGCTGACAAGGCCGGAATGGTGTTCTATCATGTGTTGCAACGACAACAAAGCTAGTAGTCAGTCCTGTTCAGACTACTTGACTTGCGCAATATTCAGGCATAATGCGCGGTCTGATTGGGGCACTTGAGGGGGGAAACAAGATGGTCACAGCTGTATATCCAGGAACATTCGATCCACTGACGCGCGGGCACGAAGATTTGGTGCGACGGGCATCGGGATTATTTGACAAGTTGGTGGTCGGCGTTGCCGATAGCAAAAGCAAAAAGCCGTTTTTTTCGCTGGAAGAACGCTTGTCGATTGCGAATGAAGTGCTGGGACATTATCCCAATGTGCAGGTGGAGAGCTTCTCCGGCTTGCTCAAGGATTTTGTGCGTCAGCATGATGCCAACGTGATTGTGCGGGGATTGCGCGCGGTATCGGATTTCGAATTCGAGTTTCAGATGGCTGGGATGAATCGCTATTTGCTGCCGGATGTGGAAACCTTGTTCCTGACGCCATCGGATCAGTATCAGTTTATTTCGGGCACTATCGTGCGCGAGATTGCAACACTGGGCGGCGATGTGTCCAAATTCGTGTTCCCTTCCGTTGAAAAGTGGCTGAAGGAAAAACTGACCGTGCAGGCGGCGGTTCCGCCAGGTAAAGTATAACTATTCCCCCAGGTCCGACAGGACGCTAGGGCGATACACCCACGCTTTGTGAATTAAAAGAGCAGTCCCATGGCATTACTTATCACTGACGATTGTATTAATTGCGACGTATGCGAGCCCGAGTGCCCGAACGGTGCAATTTATATGGGGCCGCTGATTTACGAAATCGACCCGCATAAATGTACCGAGTGTGTCGGGCATTTCAATGAACCGCAATGTCAGCAGGTTTGTCCGGTGAGTTGTATTCCGCTGGATCCTGCCTGGCATGAAAGCAAAGAGCAGTTGCAGGCCAAGTATGAGCGCTTGCAGGCTGAGATCAAGGCTTCTTAAGGCTTCCCTGGAAGCCCGATATACAATAGATTCAGAACGCCAGTTCCACCTCAATTTCCTGCCCGACCCGCAATACTTCTCCATCGCCTTCCAGCAGGATGATGTTCATCCCAAACGTAATGCCGCCATCGACTTTGGGATTGGCGCGATAAGTTTGCAGGATGTCCATCGGGTCGGGACCGAACTTGCCGGTGGCCTGGTCGATGGATGGCATTGGACAGCGCGGGCAGGGTTTTACCGGTTGCAACCGCACTTTGCCGGTGCTGAAGGTCTCGGCAAAATCTTCTTCAAATGCCTCTACGCCATCGATCACGATGTTGGGTCGGAAGCGATTCATAGGCAGCGCGTCGCGTCCTTGCGCTTGCAATTTCTGATTTAAATCATTCAGCGATGCCTGCGATGTCAGCAGCATCGGAAAGCCGTCGGAAAACAGGGTCGGCGCCTCCCGTTCCCCAGTCCATTTTTTGCTTGCCAGGCGCTTGCTGGCCGGATCGAAGCGTACCAGTCGGCAAGGGATGCCGATCATTGCAGAAAACCAATGCGCGATAGTGTCGTTGCTGTCCAGCGCTGTGAGGCTGGCGTCCCAGACGACGACAGCGAGCGTGGTTGATGTCGGTGCATTGAACGGGATATCCAGTGCTGGCATTCCAGGTGCAGTCAGGCGCATTCCATCTGGGCACAGACTAGGTGCGATCAATGCCATCTGCGGATACTCGCGCTGCGTTAAAAATCGTCCGGCGCTATCCACCACCATCCATTCGCGGTCGTTAGCTTGCTGATGTCGTATGCCGGCTGGCGTCAGCGTGGCCTCCTGCAATGCGATGCCCGCGCAGGATTTGATCGGATAAATAGTCAGTGAGGTGATGGTCGGCATGCGCTGTGGCTTTCATCGGTGATTGCTGGGGATAGGTTGTGCGGCTCGCATGATGCCTAGCTTGAACGCGATTATCGCCCGGTTTTGTCGGCGCGCGCCAGTGCGCACGCCCGTGATTGGCGTACAGGTTTCAGATTACTTCTAAAAACCTCCCACACGGCTGAGTCAAAAAAGTAAAATCGCTGGTGCCTCTGCAAAGCGGGCAGCAAAGTGGTGTCAAGGGATGGAAGTGGTTGAAACGCATGTCGCCGCAAGCAAAGGCCTGAGAGATAGAGGGAGCTGAAATTAATGAACAAGTTTGCATGCATCATCGAAACACCCGCAAAACTGGGCGAGTGCCCGCGTTGGGATGATATTCGCCAGCGCCTGTACTGGGTCGACATCCTGGCGCCGGCCATCCATTTCTTTAGCCCCGGCAGCGGTGAGCATCAAACGTTACCGGTGGCCGAGCACATCGGTTGTTTTTCGTTCACTGACGATGGCGGTTTTGTGGCCGGCATGCGGTCGGGAATCTGGCTGTTGAACGCCGCCGGAGAACAAGTCAGCAAGCTGGCCGATAATCCTGAAGATCAGGCGCATAGCCGCTTCAACGACGGACGTTGCGATAGCCAGGGCCGGTTCTGGGCCGGCACGCTGGATGAACCCAAGGCTGGCAGCAATGCGCATCTGTATCGTTTTGATGAGCGCGGGCTGGCCGCTATGGATGGCGGCTTACTCACATCGAACGGCCTGGCCTTCAGCCCCGATCAGCGCTGGATTTATCACTCGGATACGCCGAATTTTGTCATCTATCGGCATTCCTACGATGCTGCTAGCGGCGCGCTCGGCAGCAAGGAAGTCTGGGCGCGCTTCACGCCGACGGCAGACGATCGCGGTCGCCCGGACGGTGCCGCCATCGATAGTCAGGGCTACTACTGGAGCGCCTTATACGAAGGCGGCCGGATCGTACGGATTTCACCGGCCGGTGAAGTTGTCGAGACCTATCCGTTGCCGGCGCGGTGCCCGACCATGTGCGCGTTTGGCGGCGACGATTTGCGCACCTTGTACGTTACCAGCGCAAGCGCCGGGCGCCCTGACGCAGAGTTGCGGGAGTATCCGCAATCCGGTGGCGTGTTTGCGATGCGAGTAGAAGTGGCGGGTTTGCCGGAGCCGCGTTTTCGGACTGTGGGCGGTTAATTTGTTTCCTTGTGGCCGGGCCGCGCACATCTTAAGCAAGCAGCCCCGCAATCCAGGCGCGATGGCTACGCGCTTGAAATGCGGGGCTTGCTTTGAGTGACAGCCTTCGTGTCGACCTGATTACAACAGGGTCGGCACCTCAATGGCTTAATTCTTATACATTGAACAAGAAGTTCAAAACGTCGCCATCCTTGACCACGTATTCTTTACCTTCCGCGCGCATC
Organism: Glaciimonas sp. OK215; assembly: GCF_057787885.1. Classification (NCBI taxonomy): domain Bacteria; kingdom Pseudomonadati; phylum Pseudomonadota; class Betaproteobacteria; order Burkholderiales; family Oxalobacteraceae; genus Glaciimonas; species Glaciimonas sp. OK215. Next base: position 5,353,395 of record NZ_CM173544.1, on the reverse strand, counting down.
TTGCCCGCTTCCTTGGCACCGGTTTCGCCTTTGTAGGTGATGAAATCTTCGTAGGCAATGGTCTGGGCACGGATGAAGCCGCGTTCGAAGTCGGTGTGGATGACGCCGGCAGCTTGCGGGCCGGTATCGCCGACATGGATGGTCCAAGCACGCACTTCCTTAACGCCGGCAGTGAAGTAGGTTTGCAGACCGAGCAGCTTGAAGGCGGCGCGGATCAAGCGATCCAGGCCTGGCTCCTCCATGCCCATGTCGGCCAGGAATTCGTGTTTGTCCGCTTCGTCCAGGTCGGCGATTTCGGACTCAATCGAGGCGCAGATGGCAACGATAGGCGCATTTTGCGCTGCTGCGTATGCAGTCAATTGGTCCAGCAATGGATTGTTGGTGAAGCCGCTGTCTGAAACGTTGGCGACATACATTGCCGGTTTGGCGGTAATCAGGCAGAGCGGTTTGATCAATGCCATTTCTTCGGCATCAAGGCCGCATGCGCGCACCGGCTTGGCCTGGTCCAGTTCCGGCATCAAACGTTCCAGTACCGCGACCAGTTTGACCGCATCCTTGTCGCCGGAGCGCGCTTTTTTGTTTTCGCGATGGATCGCTTTCTCGACCGTGCCCATGTCGGCCAGCGCCAGCTCGGTCTGGATGACTTCGATGTCGTCCAACGGGCTGACTTTGCCGGCAACGTGGATCACGTTGTCATCTTCAAAGCAGCGCACCACGTTGACGATGGCATCCGTTTCGCGGATGTGGGCCAGGAATTGGTTGCCCAGGCCTTCCCCTTTGGATGCGCCGGCTACCAGGCCCGCGATGTCGACAAACTCAACCGTGGCCGGCAGAATGCGCTCCGGCTTGACGATCTCGGCCAGCGATTTCAGGCGCTGGTCCGGCACTTCGACCATACCGACGTTCGGCTCGATGGTGCAGAAGGGATAGTTTTCCGCCGGAATGCCTGCTTTGGTCAGCGCATTGAAGAGGGTGGATTTGCCGACGTTGGGTAGGCCGACGATGCCGCACTTGAGACTCATATATTTCTTTCTAAATCAATTACTTAGCATTTTTTCTGTGGCATTGGTGCGGGAATCAACCTAGCTGCGACCGAAAAGGGGGAAATTTTGACAAGACGCGAAATTTGAAGCTATTTCGCTGGATTTTGTATTGGTTTTGTCAAAAAAAGATGCCTATTGTAACCCTGTCAGAAGCGCTACTGCAAAAGGCACTTTGGCTTTACCGTCGAGAACGTGGTCAAGGCAGTTAAGGGGGTTTTAGGCTAGCTTGAAAATTTCCGATGGTAATGGTTTTTAATCTTTACTTTTTGATATTGGCCTCTACAATCCAAAACAGGTTGCCAATAATTTACAAACAGGCGGAGCGTCGATTCAGATGTTCATCAGAAACATCCACCCATGCATTGCGCAATTAGGTGGGACGTCGGCTTTCGACGAACATATTTCGTTTTCCGCTACTCGTCGCAACCTGGATTGCATTGGGAGAAATCATGCAAACGGTAAAGTCTGGCGCTATTATCGGTATCGCACTCAGTGCGCTAACGCTCACTCCATCGGTTCTTGCGCAGTCCAGCGCAGCCGCTGTTAATGGAGATCCCGAAATAGTCGTTGAGGGAGGGCGCCCACCACAAGGTTATGCTCGTCCACCGTTCCATATCAGACCGAATGTCACTAACGCGACGCCCAACGGAATACCGCCAGCACAAGTTCGGCATGCCTACGGATTTGATACGGTTGCCAATCAAGGTGCGGGGCAAACCGTTGCCATAGTGGATGCATATGACCATCCGAATATCGAGTCAGACCTAGCGGTGTTCAACGCCACGTTCAAATTGCCGGATTGCACTACTGTAAACGGATGTTTTAAGAAGGTTTTCGCCGCTGGCAACAGGCCACGTACCAATTCCGGTTGGGCGCTTGAAATCTCGCTGGACGTGGAATGGGCGCATGCTATAGCTCCCGCCGCCAAGATACTGCTGGTCGAGGCGAAGTCGAGCAGTTTTACCGATTTGATGAGTGCAGTTGATGTTGCCGTCAGAAATGGAGCAAGCGTAGTCTCGATGAGTTTTGGCGGAAGCGAATTTAGCGGAGAGACTGCTTACGATAGTCATTTTAATGTGGGTGGCGTGACATTCGTCGCGTCTTCCGGCGACAGCGGTAACGGAGTTGAGTATCCCGCAGCGTCGCAATATGTCATTGGTGTCGGGGGTACTACGTTGAGGGTGGACGCGAACGGCAGCTATGTTTCGGAGTCCGCCTGGAGTGGAAGTGGCGGTGGCATTAGCGCCTATGAAGCTGAAACAAGCGGGCAAGCTAGCTGGCCCATCCCTTATCACGCCGGCAAACGCGGCATTCCGGATGTGGCTTACAACGGTGATCCGAATACCGGCTTTCCTGTCTACGATTCGGTGAGTTATTCCGGACAGTCCGGATGGTTTCAAGTTGGAGGCACGAGCGCTGGTGCTCCCCAGTGGGCCGGCCTTTTTGCGATTGCCAATTCCCTGCGAGCGGCTACATTAAAGGGAACGCTTAGGGCAACCTATAACACCCTCTACAACGTCAGCGCGTACGCGTCCGACTTTCATGACGTGACGACCGGTAGCAACGGAACTTGCGGCAATGTGTGTGCGGCGGCGGGCGGCTATGATTACGTCACCGGCTTGGGAAGTGGGCAAGCAAATTACCTCATACCTGGTTTGGTAAATTCGCTTCCCTGAAGCGCACAGATTTTTTAATGGATTGGAGTGATTTTAACGGTCATTGCCGGATGTTATTTAGCGGTATGCAGCTGCATCGTCGCTTCTGCAAACTTGCCGTCGCATAGCAGAGGTATCACTTTCAGGCTGTCGGCGATGGCGTCGTCGAGCAGCGGCTGTTCGTCCTTGCGCGGACGATGCAATACAAAATCGGCGACTACCTGAGGCAAATTTAATGTGCGTGGGTGGCCGATGCCTATTCGCAAGCGCCAGTAGTCTTGCGTGCCGAGTGCAGCGGTAATGTCTTTCAAGCCGTTGTGACCGCCGGACGAACCGCCTTTTTTGAGTTTGGCGATGCCTGGTGGCAGATCGAGTTCGTCATGCACCACCAACACTTCTTCGGCAGCGATCTTGAAAAAGCGCGCTAGTGCGCCGACTGACTGGCCGGAGCGGTTCATGAAAGTTTGCGGCTCCAGCAGCCAGACTTCTTGCGCGCCGATTCTGGTCTTGCCCATCAGTGCCTTGAAGTCGGCTTTGCGCTGCAGGCTGCAGCCAAGGTCTTGCGCCAGATTGTCGACTAGCCAGAAGCCAGCGTTATGACGGGTTTGTTCGTATTCCGGGCCGGGATTGCCGAGGCCGACGATGAGGCGAATTGACATGAGATTCCGAATAGGGCGAGAGATGTTTGATGCAGCTTGTTGTGAAGTGGCTAGATTATCGCGGATGTTGCGCTTTCCCGTCCACCTTTGAGCAGGAAACGGAATTGTCCCGGGATTATCGCCGTGTGCAAAAGAGCAGGGCCAACAATAAAAAACCCGCCACGAAGGGCGGGTTTTTCGAGCCAGGATATGTTCTGGCTGCTGATTACATTACTTCTTGTCTGCGTCAGCAGCTGGCGCTGCTGCAGCTGCGGCAGCCGCGGCAGGTACTTCTGCTTCAACTTTACCAGCTGGAATCGCTGCAGTAGCGATCGTCAGGTTTTCCTGGCTGACTACTGTCACGCCGTTAGGCAGTTTCAGGTCGGACAAGTGGATCGAGTGGCCAACTTCGAGAGCGGTCAGATCAACTTCAACGAACTCTGGCAGGTCGCTTGGCAAGCATGAGATTTCCAGGTCGGTGATAACGTGGCTGATGATGCCGGCCGACAGTTTCACTGCTGGTGAAATTTCTGCGTTGACAAAGTGCAGCGGCACCTTTACGTGGATCGCTTGTTTCGCGTCTACGCGTTGGAAGTCAGCGTGCAGTACCAGTTGTTTGTATGCGTGGACTTGGAAGTCGCGCAACAGAACTTTTTGTACTTTACCGTCGATTTCCAGGTCCAGGATCGACGAGTGGAACGCTTCTTTTTTCAGCGCGTGGTACAGCGCGTTGTGATCCAGCGACAGGCTGACCGGCGCTTCCGAACCACCGTACACGATACCTGGTGTTTGGCCAGCAATGCGCAGGCGGCGGCTCGCTCCGGTCCCCTGCTCTTTGCGTACAAATGCGATAACTTTCATTTTTGAAGCTCCAATGTTTGCAGGACTTTCGTCTTGCGGTAAAAATCCCCCGCGACCAGGGGATTTAAGTATGCCTCTGAATTGGAAAGTCCAAATTCAGCGGTTATAAATTCTTAAGAGTCGGCAAACAGCGACATCACCGAGTCGCCCTTGCTAATACGCTTGAAGGTTTCAGCCAGCAATTCCGCGCATGACAACTGACGGATTTTGCCGCAAGCCTTGGCTTCGGCGGACAGGGGAATCGTGTCGATCACAACCAGTTCGTCCAGCGGCGAATTGGCAATGCGCTCAAGTGCCGGGCCCGATAAAACCGGGTGCGTACAGTAAGCCACAACTTTCTTCGCGCCACGTTCTTTCAATACTTCAGCTGCTTTGGTCAGAGTGCCGGCGGTATCCACCATGTCATCCATAATCACGCAGTTACGGCCATCGACTTCACCGATGATATTCATGACTTCCGAGACGTTCGCTTTTGGGCGGCGTTTGTCGATGATGGCCAGATCGCAGTTTAGACGTTTCGCCAGAGCGCGGGCACGAACGACGCCGCCTACATCCGGGGAAACAACCAGCAGATCTTCATAGTTCTTGCTGACCAGATCGCCCAACAAAATTGGCGATGCGTAAATATTATCAACCGGGATATCGAAGAAGCCCTGAATCTGGTCTGCGTGCAGATCCATAATCAACACACGTTCAACGCCGGCTTCCTGCAACATGTTGGCAACCACTTTGGCCGAAATCGCAACGCGCGCCGAGCGCGGACGGCGATCCTGACGGGCGTAGCCAAAGTAGGGGATTGCTGCCGTAATGCGACCGGCGGAAGCGCGTTTCAGTGCATCGACCATCAACATGATTTCCATCAGGTTGTCGTTGGTCGGTGCGCAGGTCGATTGCAGAACAAAGACGTCTTTGCCGCGCACATTCTCATTGATCTCAATTGCCACTTCACCATCGGAGAACTTGGTGACGTTAGCTTTGCCGAGCGGAATGCCGAGCTGCTTGGCGACTCCAATAGCTAGTTCCGGGTTTGCGTTGCCGGTAAAAACCATAAGGTTTTCGAGTGCCATGGAGATCCCTGAGTACAGTCGTTAGAAAGTTGAAAAGCCGACAATGCCCGACTGAGACAGTCTTGCGTTGGCGGCTTATTTTTTGTATCGTCGTGTTTTGCGCGTTGCTACCGGCGAATGTTGATGCCACGTAGTACGCTGGTTTCTTTTGCTGCTTGGGTGCTGCTTGAGTGTTATCACTGGATAACACCAGAACTTAATGGCAGGGGAAGAAGGACTCGAACCTTCGAATGCTGGAATCAAAATCCAGTGCCTTAACCAACTTGGCGACTCCCCTACGCAACTTGTTGTTTGCCATGACTCTACGCAAGTGCAGCGCTCGATTTCATGACCAACGAATTTGGGTCCACATTATAGCAAATCTTTTAAAGGATGGAAGCTAATTCCTCTTGCTTTCCAAACTTTCCAGCGCCGGGGTGCCAACTTCAGTACCTCGTCTGCTTGTTTTTCTTGTGCGAAGGCACAAAAAACACATGCGCCGGAACCGGTCATCCTTGCATCTCCGTATGTCTGGAGCCAATTAATGGCTTCGGCAACAGCTGGAAACTGCTTGGCGGCTACGATTTGTAAATCATTCTTTCCGAAGCACTCTTGATGCCCTGAAAAGTCCGCTATTTTGACTAATTTTGTATCCCGTGTCAATTCTTCTGACGAAAAAATTAATGAAGTTGGAATTTCGACCCCGGGTTCGATCACGATGTACCAGCAGTCGGCGGTTTCAACCGGTTGTAAAGCCTCGCCCACGCCTTCGGCAAATGCATTTTGACCGAATATGAAAAAGGGTACGTCCGCGCCTAACAGCAAACCGATCTTCATTAACTCGGCACGGGTGAAGCTGGCATGCCACAAGTGATTTAGCGCCATCAATGTAGTCGCTGCATCGGAGGAGCCACCGCCCAGGCCACCGCCCATCGGCAATATTTTGTTAATCGCGATGTTGGCGCCAGGCGTTTTCTGGCCAGTTTTTTTAGCGGCGGCAGCTTGTAACAGCTTGGCCGCACGCACGATCAGATCGCTTTCTTCCGGTACGCCCGGAATATCGGAAACCCGACGGATGATGCCATCGTCCCGTGTTTCGAAGTCCAGCAGATCGCCGTAGTCGAGCAGTTGAAATACCGTTTGCAATAAATGATAGCCATCCGACCGCCTGCCATTGATGTGCAAAAAAAGATTCAGTTTGGCGGGAGCGGGGCAGTTATTCAGCGTACGTATCATTGCGATCGGGATAAAGTTGTTCAGTGAGGCTGTGAGCTGTCGAGCACGATGCGGATCGCAACCTGGCCGGCCTGCTCGGTGTTGCGGGTCAGATCGATACGTTTCGGATAGCTGTTGGCGGCGCCAGCGGAGCCGTCTGCAGTTTGCCAGCCGACGTACTGGATCAGCCAGTGATCGGCAGTGGTGATGTTGGTGACACTGCTATCGCTTGCCGGGCTGATGTTGAAGCGTTTGCCATTGGCATCGGCGCCGAAGCCTTGCAGCCAGTCACGCAAGCCCGCGATAGGTAGTGGCCATCCCAGGGTTTGTGCCGTCAGCAGGTCGACATCTGCGGCCGTACGCGCTGGTTGGCCGGCTTGGTGCAGCGTTGATTTTTGTGGCGTGATATCAATGGTCGCCAAGGTTTGCCCCAGCGGCGACAGTACTGTGACGATAGTATGTTCGCTGGTTTGCGACCAGGTGAAACTACCATGTACCGCTTGCTCTTTACCGTCCTGTTGATAACGCACCGACAAGCGACCGCTCAAGTCAATCGCCTGATGATATTGGCGGGTGCCGCTACTGACGGCAGTGGCGCCCTGAGCGGTTGGTGTCGATAAGGTTGAGCAGCCGCTGGCCGCCAAGGTGGCAATGGTCACTGCGGTCAACACGGCCAGTCTGGTCAGCAGACGTTGCCGGCTATTCGCAATACCAATACCCGATGTGACTTTCCTGGACGCCGCATTCCCCGACCTGCGCACAGACCACGCCATCGGCCCCATCATAGGTTGACGTGCAGGCGTGTCAGCGTGCTATTCAATGCGGCATTTTTCGGGTCTTTGGTCTGCACTTCGCGCCACAGTTTTTGTGCTTCTTCTCTTTGGCCCTTGACCCACAGGATTTCGCCCAGGTGCACCGCGATTTCGACATCGGGCAGTATGCTATAGGCTGCGCGCAGGTGCGATTCTGCTTCTGTCAGATTGCCCAGACGGAATTGGACCCAGCCCATGCTATCCAGAATGAAAGGATCCGCGGGTGCCAGCGATAGTGCCTTGGTTATCAGCGCCAAAGCTTCCGGAAGCCGAACGTTGCGATCTGCCAGCGAGTAACCCAGCGCGTTGTACGCTTGTTGGCTATTCGGCGCCAGCTTGATTAGCTTGCGCAGGGTCGACTCCATCACGTTCAAGTTGTTGAGATGTTCCGCCACCATTGCGTAGTCGTACAACAAGTCAGTGTTTTCGGGATAATGTTTGAGCGCCGCTTCGAGTACGTGCAAGGCGTCGATATTCCGATTCGCATCGCGCAGCAATTGTGCGTCGACTTGCGTTACCTGGATTTCTTCGCGTTCGCCATTGGTTTCGATTCGTGTGAGGACCTGTCTGGCGCCATCGACATCGCCGCGCTTGGCGATTAATTGCGCACGCCGGAGTTGCGCATCGATATACGCTTCGCCCGGTTCGACTTTGGCCAGCCATTTCAGGGCGCTATCGATATCATTTCGTTCTGCGGCCATTTGTGCCAGGACCAGCAGCGCTTGCGTATTGTCGCGGCTCTCGTCCGGATGTGCCGCCAGTTCATCGACGTAGCCGGTCAGATATTTTTCGGCCGCCTTGGTATAGCCGATTTGCGCATTCAGCAAGCCCAGCGCCAATAGCATGGTGACATCCCGCTTGTCGCTTTTCAGTAAAATTTCAAACTGGCTGCGCGCCTTGTCGTATTCTTTTTGTTCGACCAGGCTGCGGGCATAGGCGATCCGGACTTCACGCGCTTTCGGATGTGCCTTCAGAAAATCGGTCAGTGCTTTCTCGGATGTGGCTTTGTCCGGTGCGACTTGGGCAACGGTCAGGATCGCCAGTTCGGAGTCCGGTTTCAACTGTAATGCCAGACCGGCTTCTTCAATGGCGCGGGGGCTATTGCCGTTGGAAAAAGCCGCTTGTGCCAGTGCCAGATGGGCCTCCGGCATGTTCATATATGGCGCCACGACAGCTTCCAGCAAAGTCATGGCGGCGTTTTTATCCGGTGCCCGGGCCAGCAGCCGCTGGATCTGGAAAATCATCAGGCCGCGCGTTTGCGGTGTCGCTTTGGCCAGCCGTTGCTCAAGAATCGGCTGTGCTTCTGCCAGATTGTTGCTCAACATGATAAAACCAAGATAATACTGGCTTGCCTCTTCCGAATCAGGGGCGAGTTCACGCCACAGGCGAATCGCGACCAATGCTTCGCCCGCCTGTTTGGCGCTGAGTGCCATTTCGGCAGCACGGCGTGCCACGCGGGGATCGCGGGTCTGCTGCGCAAGGCCTAAGAGCGTGACGTAACCGGACTGCCATTTGCCGCGTTGAAAAGCGATCTCGGAACTAACGATTTTGAATAGAATTTCGGGATTCAAGTTGACCGACGGCAAGTGCTCATCGGGAGCCTTGCTGGATGCTATGGTTTCGGCATCATCCGATTTTGTTGCGGCTGTCGTGCCGGTGCTCGTATTTTTGGAGTCACTGGTGCTATTGGTTGGCGCCAGGCCTGCACATGCAGACAACAAGGTCGAGAGCGTTACAATGGCAAGAGCTTTTTTCAAGGCATTATCCTGACTAGCAAAGCGGAGGTTAGGGCGTGTTTTGGCTCAGCGTGGCTGAACCAGGGATTTTTAGAGGTAATTTTGATTTTACGCCCAACCAGAGGGTAATGTGCGACAGCGCACGCTGGTTTTTGCCGGTTTACGCGGTATCTGAGAAAGATATCTGTCGTTTGACTACCGTTCAACATTTTTTGAATGCCTTTGCGTTATGCCAGAACTTCCCGAAGTTGAAGTTACAAGACGCGGCGTCGCCCCGCATCTCGAAGGTCGAATCGTCACCGGCGTGGTGCTTCGTCGTAGCGGACTGCGTTGGCCTTTTCCAGCCGATTTGTCGCGGAGCCTGAGTGGCCGCACCATACGCGGTACCGGTCGGCGCGGCAAATATTTGTTGATTCATTTTGATCACGGCACCTTGATCGTACATCTGGGCATGTCGGGTAATTTACGGATTATGCCGTTGGAGACGCTGCCGAAAAAACATGATCACTTCGATCTGGTGGTCGGTCAGCAGTTGATGCGGATGACCGACCCGCGTCGTTTTGGGGCGGTGCTTTGGCATGCGGCGGAGGATGGGCCGGTTGCGCAGCACGCGCTGTTGGCGGGACTCGGCCTGGAACCGTTGGAAGATGTTTTTTCGGGGGAAATCCTGTATCAACAAACGCGCCATCGTAGCGCCCCGATCAAGCAGGTCTTGCTGGCTGGCGATATCGTGGTTGGCGTTGGGAATATTTATGCCTGTGAAAGCCTGTTTCAGGCGGGCATCAATCCGAAGACTGCGGCGCATCGTATCGGATTGGCCCGGTATGCTAAATTGGCGGCCGCCATTCGCGACATTCTGGCGCGGGCGATCGAACAGGGTGGCAGCACCTTGCGCGATTTTATTGGTGCCGATGGCCAGTCCGGTTACTTCCAGCAGAGCTATTTCGTCTATGATCGTGCAGGACAGCCATGTCGGGTCTGCGGGTCGCCGATAGAACAGATAAAACAGGGGCAGCGTTCGACTTTTTACTGTAAAACGTGTCAAAAATAATAATTAGTAGCGGTATTTGAGTGTAGTTGAAACTACAAATTGAGAGTTGGGGAAACCGGTGAGCAATCTAATTCAGAAATTCCAGGAATATAGCGATTGGCGTACCACGGTGGCCGATGCGTTAAAGCGCTATCAGGCGTGGACCGTCGGCGCGAATTTGGCTGATGGTGCCGGCGACCAGCGCATCGCCCGGGCATTGTCGCGCTTGGCGGATGATAAATTGTCGATTGCGTTTGTTGCCGAATTTTCGCGTGGCAAGTCGGAACTGATCAATGCGATCTTCTTCGCCGATTACGGCCAGCGCATGTTGCCGTCGTCGGCTGGGCGCACCACCATGTGTCCAACCGAATTGTTATATGACGCTTCATTTCCTGCCTGTATCCGCTTGCTGCCGATAGAAACCCGTGCCGAAGCGCTATCGACCAGCGACTATAAAGTGGCACACCACGTCTGGACCGTGCTGCCACTCGACATCGCATCTGCCGATGGCATGCTGGAAGCTTTTAAACAGGTCAGCCTGACCAAATGGGTACCGCTGGAAGAAGCCAGGCGCTATGGCCTGTATGACGAAACCGATCCCGACGCGGCGCTCGGAGTGGATGCGCATGGCCGGGTGCAAATCTCGCAATGGCGCCATGCGATCGTCAATTTTCCCCATCCGTTGTTAAAAGAAGGGTTGGTCATCATCGATACGCCGGGATTGAACGCTATCGGGACCGAGCCGGAACTGACACTGAATCTGATTCCGAATGCGCATGCGGTGTTGTTCATCCTCGCCGCCGACACTGGCGTGACCAAGAGCGATATCGAAGTCTGGCGCCATCACATCGGTAACGGCGCTGGCCGCATGGTGGTATTGAATAAAATTGACAGCATGTGGGATGAGCTGCGCTCGCCGGCAGAAGTGGAGAGCCAAATTGAGCAGCAGATTGCTACGGTGGCGCGCACGCTCGGATTGTCGAGCAAGCAGGTGTATCCGGTTTCCGCACAAAAAGGTTTGGTGGGCAAGATAAATGCCCAACGCGAGCTACTCGAAAAGAGTCGCCTGCCAGCGCTGGAGAACGCGTTGTCGCATGAATTGATTCCGGCCAAACGCAGCATTATCCGTTCTCAATTAATCGCCGACCTACACGAATTGATGCTGGCAAAACAAGGTCTGATGGCTGCGCGCATGCGCAATACGGTTGAGCAACTGCTGGAACTGAAGAGTCTGCGTGGCAAGAATAAAAGCATCATCAGCCATATGATGAAACGCATCGACATCGAGAAAAAGGAATTTGATGAAAGCCTGCTGAAATTGCAGGGAACGCGGACGGTGTTTGCGCACCTGTCTTCCGGTGTGTTTACGACTCTGGGCATGGGCTTGCTGAAAGAAGAAATTCGGCTGACCCGCGAAGCGATGGAAAACAGCATGTTTACCGCAGGCTTTCGCGCCGCCGTAAAAACGTTCTTTGATCAAGCGCAGTCCAATCTGATTGAGTCCGGCCGCAAAACCGATGAAATCGCCGAAATGATGACGGTCATGTACCGTAAATTTTCGACCGAGCACGGATTGGCGCTGTCGACGCCGATGCCGTTTTCGCTGGATAAATATCGTCAGGAAATCAGCGTCATTGAAACCGCTTACCACCGGCAGTTTGGCGCGATCACTTTGCTTAAAACCAGTCAGGTAGTGTTGATGAAAAAGTTCTTCGACTCGATTGCATCACGTGTCAAGATGAGTTTTTTGCAAGCCAATCGGGACGTTGATGCCTGGCTGAAAGTAGTGATGGCACCGCTGGAGGAGCAGATTCGCGCGCACAAATTACAGCTCAAGCAACGACTGGAATCGATAGCGCGCGTGCATGTCGCGATTGACAGCCTGGAAGAAAAAATCCAGTCTATCGAGGTCTTGCACAACGCGCTGGATGAGCAAAGAGCGCTGCTGGAAGCGCATGAAGAAGAATTGAAAAGTGCGCTCGGACCCGAGCCGGCATTGTTGAAAGTAGCTGCATAAATGAAACGTGTCGTTAGCAATGCTGTTAATCAGACTGATGGACCCGCAGATCATGCGGCGCAGCTGTTTGCCGATCCCTCTTTTTCGGGCGCCGTGATTGGCTGGCAGAAAAAGTATGGGCGGCACGCTTTGCCGTGGCAAAACACGCGTGACCCGTATCGTGTCTGGCTCTCTGAAATCATGCTGCAACAGACGCAGGTGACGGCGGTCATTCCTTATTATCAAAAGTTTATAGCGCGCTTCCCGGACGTACAAAGCTTGGCAGAAGCGGCTGGCGAAGACGTGATGGCGCATTGGAGCGGGCTCGGCTATTACACCCGCGCGCGCAATCTGCATCGTTGCGCCCAGCGCGTGGTGACGGAATATGCCGGCGTATTTCCGTGCGATCCGATGTTACTCGAAGAACTCCCTGGAATAGGGCGATCCACCGCTGCGGCTATCGCCGCATTTTCGTATGGCGTGCGGGCAGCGATTCTGGATGGCAACGTCAAGCGGGTCTTCGCTCGCGTATTCGGCATCGACGGCTATCCCGGCGCCAGGCAGGTTGAGGAGCCGATGTGGCGTCGTGCGGTGGCCTTGTTGCCCGAGCAAGGCGTTGAATCTTATACCCAGGGATTGATGGATTTGGGCGCGACCCTGTGTACGCGCAGCAAGCCTTCCTGCACCAGTTGTCCGCTGGCACAGCGCTGCGTCGCGTTGGCAACCGATCGTGTGGCGCAACTGCCAGTGCGCAAGCCCAGGAAGGCGATTCCGGAAAAACAAACCGGCATGCTGGTGATCGTAGATCGCGCTCAGGTGCTGCTGGAGCAGCGCCCGGATAACGGCATTTGGGGTGGCTTGTTGTCGTTGCCGGAAGTTGACATGGCGCAGGATTTTGAGTCGTCGGTGATGCGTGCGACAGCGCCGTTCGGCACTATCGCATCATGCGAAGCGTTGCAATCGTTCATGCATGTCTTCACGCATTTTAAATTGCAAATTTCCCCGTTCGAGATCAAGCTTGAGCGCCGTCTGGATTTGGCGGCGCAATCGTCGCATGTCTGGTACTCAGCCGACAAGCTGGCGGATGCCCCGTTGCCGGCACCGGTCAAGAAATTATTGCTGGCGGTATTTCGCGAAGCCGATTTGTTTGCCTGATCGCTCAGCCATGTTGCGGGCAGAGATCGGGAGTTAAATGATCTGATGTTGTTGCAGATACTGATGGATCAACGCCAGGCGGGCCTGTCCATCGGTCATTTCCATTAGCCGCTGACGCGCTTTCAATGGCAAAGGCAAAATTTCACACCATCGATTCGCCACCCAGCCGGCGTTGTCCAGTTGCAGTGGAGACGAAAAAGGACTGGTGTATTCGTCGCCATATTCGCTGCGACCCTTTTGGTTAACGTCGGCAATCAGCATTTTTAAAGTCGCTGCGCAGCTGACATGAGTGGCATCCGGTTTGGCCTGCACATCGGACGCTATCATTTCGATTTGCGCTTCGAGGCGCTGATCTGCCAACACCCGTTGTTGCAGAATGCGAAAGCGCTGACCACCTTGCGTGCGCAGCAGCAGCAGGCCGAGATCGTACATATCCCATTGAATTATGTCGGCCAGGCAACCAACCGCTTCCGGCTGTGCCGCGCGACCAACTTCGGCACCTGACTTGATTAGCACCACGCCAAACGGGCGTTGCTGCATCATGCAGTCGCGCACCATGTCAATGTAACGTGCCTCGAACACCTTGAGCGGCAATATTCCGTCAGGGAATAGGACCGTGTTTAGCGGAAATAGAGGAACGAAGTCGGAATTTTCGGGCATCTCGTTGACGCGTTTTCAGAATCCAGGCTGCTTGTTGTGGGGCATTAACCAAGCTGGCGATGGCGCCGTACCACACGTTCAGCCATTTCAAAATGTCTTGCCAGGTGCTCGACCATGTACACCGAACGGTGTTGGCCGCCGGTACAGCCGATGGCGACAGTCAAGTAGCTGCGATTGTCCTGTTTGAAAGATGGCAGCCACTTGGCAATGAAGCCGGCGATGTCGTTGAGCAGCTCGGCTACCTGTGGCAATTCGTCGAGGAAGTCGATCACCGGTTGATCGCGTCCGGTCAGTGGGCGTAGCGCCAGGTCGTAATATGGATTAGGCAGCATGCGGACGTCGAACACCAGGTCGGCGTCAAGCGGAACGCCGTGCTTGAAGGCAAACGATTCAAACAGCAACGTCAGCGGTGCGTGTTCGGTATCGACCAGCCCTTTGATCCAGCTACGTAATTTGTTGGTGCTCAAATCGGAGGTGTCGATGGTATGACCGAGACCTTCGATTTCTACCAGCAACTCACGTTCGTTGACGATGCACTCAGTTAGCGTCAGACGGTCGGATGGATTTTGGCCTGGGCGCAAGCGATGCGATAGCGGGTGACTGCGACGGGTTTCGGAAAAGCGCGCGATCAGCGCTTCCGTCTTGGCGGTCAGGAAGATGACCTTGACGTCGTGACCTTCGGCTTTTAGCCGCTGAATATCGGAAGGCAGGCCAGCCAGCGAATCGGCACTGCGCGCATCGGTTGCCACCGCCAGCATCTGTACGCCCTCGTTGATACGCGTCGCGACCAGTTCGCGTAATAGTGTCGGTGGAAGATTGTCGACGCAAAAATAGCCGGCGTCTTCAAGAACCCGTAGGGTGACCGATTTGCCTGAGCCGGAAATTCCGGTGATGAGAATTATGCGCATACGCTGATGATACCGTAACAGCTGTTTGGGGGGATGATGTCGACGCGAGAGACGGCGTTTGCATTCGTTGAATCGGCCTTGGTCGATGCACTGTAACGTTGGCGCAACGTCAACCCCCCGGTGCGTAACTATCAGTAGATATCGCTTTCGTTATCCATCACTGCGCGTTGGCGCGCAATGAAGTCCTTGAGAGTATCGATCCCGCGCAATTGCAGGATGGTGTTACGTACCGCTGCTTCGAGCAGAACCGCGATATTGCGGCCGGCTGCGACCGGGATGATGACTTTGCGGACCGGTAATCCCAACACGTCGTCGTAATGGGCGTCGAGTGGCAGACGTTCGTAATTTTCCTCCAGCGTGGCGCGCCGCACCAGATGGACGATCAGCTTCAGGCGCATTTTGCGACGGACTGCGGTTTCGCCGAAGATGGTCTTGATATCGAGCAGGCCGAGGCCGCGTACTTCCAGCAAGTTCTGTAACAGCGGCGGGCAGCGGCCTTCGATCATGTTGGGGGCAATCCGCGCAAACTCGACCGCATCATCAGCCACCAGGCCGTGGCTACGCGAGATCAATTCCAGCCCAAGTTCGCTTTTGCCGAGACCGGATTCGCCGGTAATCAGCACGCCGACGCCGAGTACGTCCATGAAGACGCCATGCATGGTGATGCGCTGCGCCAGTTTTTTAGACAAATACACGCGCAAATAATCGATCACTTGCGCAGCGGGTAAAGGCGTCGAAAATAAAGGGATATTCTTTTCGTCGCAGACATCCAGAATGTCCGGCGGCGTTGCCAGTCCTTGCGCAATGATGAATGCGGGTGGCTCGCCGGCGACCAGCTCCGTGGTTTGATAGGCGCGCGAGGTCTCTGACAGGCGTTTGTAGTATTGGGTTTCCTGATGACCGAAAACCTGAATCCGTCCGGGATGGATTAAATTCAAATGGCCGACTTGATCCGCTGCGGATGCCGCATCGCCGGAAATCAGGCGCTCGCCACCGGGAAAGCCGGCAAACCAGCCTAGTTGCAGCGATTCGCGGTTGTCTTCATAGAGCTGTTGAATCGAGAGCGGTGTACTTGATGGCATGGTAGGTGCGTTCGGCGCGTTGATGGTCGTTAGAGATTAATCAGTATTGTCGCCGCGTGGCCTCTGCAAAACCGCGGGCATAACTTCGCTGTGCACGTCAGAAGTTGTGCCGATTATGGCTTGTTTTGCATTGTTTCAGCTTGCATTTTCGGTGTTCGCCGGCTGCCATGCAACAAGCCTGGCGTGTACTGAAAGGGGATCGGGATCGGTATTCAGAATTTCGCGGAAGGAGTCGCTGGAAAACATTTCGGCGACTTCCGACAGAATTTCCAGATGTTGCTGGGTGACATGGTCAGGAACCAGCAAAAACACCAGCAAACTGACCGGTTCGCCATCAGGTGATTCAAACGGGATAGGCTGCGCCAGACGGACAAAAGCAGCCAGTGGCGCCTTCAGGCCCTTGACGCGCCCATGTGGTACGGCTACGCCATGGCCAAGGCCGGTGGAGCCCAGTCGCTCACGCGCAAACAGATTATCGGAGACGGTAGAGCGGGCAATGCCGCAATTGTTTTCGAAAAGCAGTCCGGCTTGCTCGAAAGCACGTTTTTTACTGGAAACTTCCAGATCCAGTGCGACATTTTGTGCCGTCAGGATTTTTGCAAGATTAGTCATTTTACAAATCGGTTTTCTGCATCGTAGGGATGTTGTGCAGAATTATAGGCCTGATTCTCGTACGCAACACCTAGTTACCTGAATGGTTAAAGCAAACTCCCCATGCCGGCGCTTGCATTATTCGACTTCGAAGCGTGCGAACAACAGCAGAACGTCGCCGTTACCTTTATTGCTGGATAGACGCGGGACGTAAGACATCATCAGTTTGTTTTTTTTGGTACCGATACCAGCGATCGGTAATGGCAGCGGGAAGGGGATGCCGCCAAAGTAATCCTGACGGCTGACCAGCATCGCGGTATAGCCGGCGCTGAATTCGACCGGGGTCTTGGGGACATTGAAGACCCATTCGTAAGCGTAACCACCCATCAATTGCGGTTTGAAATGGGAGTCGCGGATGGCCAGGAAAAACAGCGACTCATCATTCCCGTCGGCATTCCGGAGTGTACGGCCACCCCCGAGGCCCCAGGCCTTTTCATTCAGTTCCTTGATGCGTTCAGATGTATAGGTGTGGCGGCCGTGATAGGCGTAACCGGACAGGTAGACTTCCTGGGCCCCGTTGTCGGCGATATTCCCGAGCCGGTCTTTGGTTTGTTGCCACCAGCCGAGGCTATCGGTACTTTCTTGTGCATAGGCGGTTGACGACAGCAGCAGCGCGGCAATCGCTATTACGCAGGATGAAAAAAAGTTTCGAATCATGTAGGACTTGTCAGACTTTAAAATAAAAGTATTAAACGTACAACATTTCCGTATAGCAATGTCGTACGGTAGTCGCAGAGCCACCTAGCGTCAACGATTTTGGTAATTTTTGTGCATTCTTACAACTATCGGCACAAAAATACGGCGCCGCAAAAGGTGTTACTGGCGCGCTTGGCGCAGATTTGACGGCGGTGGTCCGGAAAAGTTGCAGCGCCAAGGATTGATGTCGAGCCCGCCGCGACGGGTGTAACGTGCATACACAGACAGTTTTTGTGGTGCGCAACGTTGCATGATGTCCATGAAAATGCGTTCAACGCATTGCTCATGAAACTCATTATGGTCGCGGAAGCTGATCAGGTATTTGAGTAAGCCTTCCTGATCAATTGGCGTGCCGACATAATGAATTTGGACACTGCCCCAGTCTGGTTGACCAGTTACCAGGCAATTCGATTTCAGCAAGTGCGACAGCAGCGTTTCGTCCACGGGGACGGCATTCCGGTCAGTTTTCAATAAAGCCGGATTTGGCTGATATTCGGTGACTTCGATATCCAGGCGATCCAGCAGCAGACCTTGCGGCTCTTTGATGGTCTGGCCGGAAAATGCGTCTGCAGTGGTCAGTACCACATGCACCGGCGCACCGAAGCCGGCCGATAGATCCGCGCGCAATAATTCCAGCAGCGCATCGGTGCCGGCCAGTTTAGTTTGATTGAAGGAGTTCAGATACAGCTTGAACGACTTCGATTCGATGATATTGGGAGAGTCGGCCGGTGCAGTGATGGTGGCGATCGCCACTTGCGGTTTGCCGCGCAGATTGAGCCACGATACTTCGTACGCATTCCATATGTCGACACCAAAAAACGGCAGTGTGCCGCGAATACCGATTTCCTCCCGCTTGCCCAGGCGCGCAATGGGAAACAGCAGCGATGGATCGTATTCGGCCTGGTAGGCGGCAGGTTTGCCGAGCGGCGAGAATTCTGGCGTGTTGGGAGCGGTCATGGTCTGTGGCGTTGCTTAAAGCAAGCATTTTGCCAGATTTACAGGACGCAAGTGCGGGAGGTGCGATGACAACAAGTGGTGAGCAATGTTGCTCACCACCGATGGGATTTATCCCAAAAACAGCTTGTAGACCGGATTTTCGCTCTCGTCCCAATAGCGATAGCCGAGGCTGGCAAGGAAGTTGCGGAACGTTTTCATTTCCTTTTTCGGTACTTGCAGGCCAATCAGGATACGACCGACATCGCCGCCCTGGCTACGGTAGTGGAACAGGCTGATATTCCAGTTCGGCGCCATGGAGTCCAGGAAGCGCATCAATGCGCCGGGACGCTCGGGAAACTCGAAGCGGTACAGCAACTCGTCGTGCGCCAACGGACTCTTGCCACCGACCAGATGGCGGATGTGCACCTTGGCCAGTTCGTCGTGGGTCAGGTCGAGTGCGCTGAAGCCATGCTTCTCGAAATTTTTGGCGATCTGTCCGGACTCGTCACGGGTCGCTATTTGCACACCGACAAATACGTGCGCCGCCTGATCATCGCTGATGCGATAGTTGAATTCGGTGACGTTGCGGTCGCCGACCAATTCGCAGAAGCGGCGGAAGCTGCCGCGTTCTTCCGGGATGGTGACCGCAAATACGGCTTCGCGCGATTGGCCGACATCGGCCATCTCCGACACGAAGCTTAACCGGTCAAAATTCATGTTGGCACCGGAGGCAATGGCGACCAGGGTTTGATTCTTGACCGGCTTGCGGGTGCCTTTGGCGCGTTCGACATAGGCTTTGGCGCCTGCGACCGACAAGGCGCCGGAGGGTTCCAGAATGCTGCGGGTGTCCTGGAATACATCCTTGATCGCGGTGCAGACGGCAGCGGTATCGACCAGAATCACTTCATCGACATACAGCTTGGCCAGACGGAAAGTTTCTTCGCCCACCAGCTTGACGGCGGTGCCGTCGGCAAACAGACCAACATCGGCCAGCGTGATGCGGCGACCGGCTTGCAGGCTGCGTGCCATCGCATCCGAATCGACAGTCTGGACGCCGATGATCTTGATTTCCGGACGCACCGCTTTGACGTAGGCAGCGATCCCGGCGATCAGGCCGCCGCCGCCGATAGGAACGAAGATTGCATGAATCGGGCCGGCATGTTGACGCAAAATTTCCATGCCGACAGTGCCCTGACCGGCGATTACATGGGGATCATCGAACGGATGCACAAACGTCAGCTTGAGTTTCTTTTCCAGCGTCAATGCATGGTTGTAAGCATCGGTGTAAGACTCCCCGAACAGCACGACTTCGCCGCCGCGCGCCCGCACCGCATCGACCTTGACCAAGGGTGTTGTGGTCGGCATCACGATCACGGCGCGGCAACCGAGCTTGGCCGCCGATAGCGCCAGCCCTTGCGCATGGTTGCCTGCGGAGGCGCAAATCACACCGCGCTTGAGTTGCGCCGGCGTCAGGCTTGCCATCTTGTTGTACGCACCGCGCAGCTTGAAACTAAACACGCTTTGCATATCTTCGCGCTTGAAAAAAATCTGGTTCTCAATTTTCTGCGACAGCGTAGGCGCTAGCTCGAATGGCGTTTCCAGCGCGACGTCGTAGACGCGGGCGGTCAAGATTTTCTGCAAATAATCTGTAGTCATGGTCAGGTCAAATTAGCGCGCTGCGGCGGATCAAGGTCGCTAGCGTCAGGTCAGGTTTCAAGGGCTAGTACAAGGGCTAGTACAAGGGCTAGTAGTCAAACCGGCTAATTTAACCGGACTGACCGAGTGCGAAGACAGCCGATCATTATAATGGAGCGCTTTGCGTATCGGCATGACATAGTTTCACGAATGCATGCGATTTTTATAACTGATTGCTTTTGAATTTTCCATGATCGAATCCGCTGTTGTATGGGTGCTAGGGGTGTTGGCGGTACCGACCATAGGCTTGTGGTCAGTGTTCATCGTCAGTTTCGTGTCGGCGACCTTGTTGCCGATGGGTTCCGAGCCGGCCGTGTTTGCCGTCATCAAAGCCAACGGCACGCTACTCTGGCCGGTGATTTTGGTGGCGACCGTCGGTAATACCCTGGGTGGCGCGGTGGATTACTGGATGGGTTACACCGCCAAGCAGGCTTTTTCACGCGAGCGCAAGAGTCGCTGGTTCCATTGGCTGGAGCGTTACGGTCCGAAAACCATGCTGTTGAGCTGGCTGCCCGGTATCGGCGACCCGATTTGTACGCTGGCAGGCTGGTTGCATCTGCCGTTCTGGCCCAGCGTGATGTATATGGCAATCGGGAAATTTTTACGCTATATAGCGATGACATGGCTGCTGCTGAACGTGCCGAATGCATTCTGGCGGCAGGTCGCGCATTGGCTGTTTTAGGTAGCGAAACCGCTTAAGGCGATGCTGGCTAGCCTTTGCAGTCGACATATTCGGCTAGCGTGATGGCGATGTTGTTAATCATCTCAATTATCGGTTGGCGCCACATGGTTGTCCCCCGGAAGAATTAAATGGTGTTGAATGTTTAGCTTGTAGCTATTGATTTCAATAAATTGATTGTTTTGGTGGATGAAATTGCTTGTTTCAATCGCATTAACATGTCGTCGCCGGTAAATGTAATGTCGTACAAACACAAGCTTGCCGTCGCGACTCTGCGCGATAGGCTAAAATGCCTACTCAGCGGCAGCCCACTCTCCTATACACATGAACGCCCCCGTACAAATCCAAGCCCTACTGTCAGATGCGCCGAATGGCGCCACTCCTACGCGCTTACGCGAAATTCCTTACAACTACACCTCGTTTTCAGATCGTGAAATCGTGATTCGCCTACTCGGCGAAGAGTCGTGGGCTTTGCTCGACGAATTACGCAGCAAACGCCAGACCGGCCGTTCGGCACGTATGCTGTATGAAGTCCTGGGCGATATCTGGGTAGTGCGGCGCAATCCGTATTTGCAGGATGATATGCTCGACAATCCGAAGCGTCGGCAAGCGCTGATTGATGCGCTGAACCATCGCTTGGCGGAAGTCGACAAGCGCCGGCTGGATGTCGCGCAAGCCGAAGGCAGCGATGACGATTCGCATCGTCGCAGCGCTCAGGTCGAGGCGCTGCTGCAGGCTGCGCGTCTGGCGATCAGCAAGTTCTCCGACGAATTCCGCCAGACTTACGATCTGCGTAAGCGCACCAATAAAATTCTGGGTCGCTACACTGCCAAGGACAACATCAAGTTCGACGGCCTGTCGCGTGTCTCGCATGTGACTGACGCCACCGACTGGCGCGTTGAGTATCCGTTCGTGGTGCTGACGCCGGACAGCGAAGATGAGATGGCTGGCCTGGTCAAAGGCTGTATCGAACTCGGTCTGACCATCATTCCACGCGGCGGCGGCACCGGTTATACCGGCGGTGCGATTCCGCTGACGCCGTTTTCAGCCGTCATCAACACCGAAAAGCTGGAGCAGTTGGGCGAAGTCGAAATGGCCGTGCTGCCTGGTCTCGACACCGAGTATGCGACCATTTTCTCGGGTGCGGGCGTGGTCACCAAGCGCGTCGCCGATGCGGCTGAAAAAGCAGGTTTCGTGTTTGCCGTCGACCCGACTTCGGCTTCCGCCTCGTGCATCGGCGGCAATATTGCGATGAACGCGGGCGGCAAGAAGGCCCTGTTGTGGGGCACCGCGCTCGACAACCTGGCAAGCTGGCGGATGGTCGATCCAAACGGCGACTGGCTCGACGTCACGCGTCTGGATCACAACCTTGGCAAGATCCACGACACGCCATTGGCGCGGTTCAAGCTGGAATGGCGTCATCCGGCGGCCAAAGGGCATCCGGCAGAGGCGGTGTTCAAGACCGAAATCCTGGAAATTCCCGGCCGCACTTTCCGTAAGGAAGGTTTGGGCAAGGACGTCACCGATAAATTTCTGGCGGGTTTGCCCGGCATCCAGAAAGAAGGTTGCGATGGCCTGATCACGTCAGGCGTGTGGATTTTGCACAAGATGCCGAAATTCACCCGTACGGTCTGCCTGGAGTTTTTCGGCCACGCACGCGATGCGATTCCGTCGATTGTTGAAATCAAGGACTATCTCGATAGCTTGCCGGCCAAAGGCGCAGGCTTTACGTCAATCCGCCTGGCTGGTCTGGAACATCTGGATGAGCGTTATTTGCGCGCAGTCGGTTACACCACCAAGTCCAAACGCGGCGTGTTGCCGAAGATGGCTTTGTTCGGCGACATCGTGGGCGATGATGAAAACGCCGTTGCGCACGCGGCTTCGGAAGTCGTGCGTCTGGCGAACAATCGCGTCGGTGAAGGTTTTGTTGCAGTCAGCCCGGAAGCACGTAAAAAATTCTGGCTGGACCGTGCGCGTACCGCAGCGATTTCCAAGCATACCAACGCCTTCAAGATCAATGAAGACGTGGTGATTCCGCTCAACCGCATGGGTGAGTACACCGACGGTATCGAGCGCATCAATATCGAGTTGTCGGTTAAAAACAAGCTGCAATTACTGGATGAACTGCTGGTCTTCATTGGCAATGGCAATCTGCCTCTGGGCAAGAGCGAAGACGCGGATGGCGATGATATTCCTGCGGCCGAATTGCTGGAAGACCGGGTCCACCAGGCCGAAGATTTGCTGCAAAAGGTAAAGGCACGCTGGACCTACTTGCTGACGCAGCTGGATCTGCCGCTGGCAGATGCCAAGGCAGAATTGGCGGTGCTGGGGCTGGACCGGTTGAGCGCGACGTTTGAACAGCGGCTGATTCAGCAACCGGACGCGCGGCTGTTTGACGTGGTGCAGGATCGCACCGTGCAAATTTCCTGGAAACTGGAAGTACGCGCCCAATTGCGCCAGATTTTCAATGGCGGCGCGTTCAAGCTGATTCTGGATGAATGCACGGCGATCCACAAAAAAATATTGCGCGGCCGGGTCTTCGTGGCCTTGCACATGCACGCCGGCGACGGCAACGTCCACACCAATTTGCCGGTCAATTCCGATCACTACGAAATGCTGCAGGATGCCCATGTGGCGGTGGCCCGCATCATGAAACTGGCGCGTTCGCTGGATGGCGTGATTTCGGGCGAACACGGTATCGGTATTACTAAACTGGAATTCTTGACCGAAGACGAAATCAAGGATTTCCGCGATTACAAAATAAGAGTCGATCCGGAGGGGCGCTTCAACAAAGGCAAGTTGCTGAACCTGCCGGGCCTGGATGCCGATTTGAGCAACGCCTACACGCCGTCGTTTGGCTTGATGGGGCACGAATCGCTGATCATGCAACAAAGCGATATCGGCGCGATTGCGAATAGCATCAAGGATTGCTTGCGTTGCGGCAAATGCAAGCCGGTCTGCGCAACCCACGTGCCGCGCGCGAATTTGCTGTACTCGCCGCGTAACAAGATTCTGGCGACTTCGTTGCTGGTCGAAGCCTTCCTGTATGAAGAGCAGACGCGGCGCGGTATTTCGATCAAGCATTGGGAGGAGTTCGAAGACGTCGCCGACCATTGCACCGTGTGTCACAAGTGTCTGACGCCGTGCCCGGTCGATATCGACTTCGGCGACGTGTCGATGAACATGCGCAATCTGCTGCGCAAGATGAACAAGAAATCGTTCAATCCCGGCACCACAGCGGCGATGTTCTTCCTGAATGCCAAAGATCCGGCGACGATCAACATGACCCGCAAGGTCATGACCGACTGGGGCTTCAAGGCGCAACGGCTGGGTCATGATGTGCTGAAAAAGTTTGCCAAAAAGCAGACCAAGGCACCGCCGTCGACGATCGGTAAAGCACCGGTTAAAGAGCAGGTAATTCACTTCATCAACAAGAAGATGCCGGGTAATCTGCCGAAGAAGACGGCGCGCGCCTTGCTGGATATCGAAGACGATAAAGTCGTCCCGATCATCCGCGATCCGCACACCACGACGGCGGAAACCGAAGCGGTGTTTTACTTCCCCGGTTGCGGCTCGGAGCGCTTGTTCTCGCAGGTCGGTTTGGCGACCCAGGCAATGTTGTGGCATGTCGGCGTACAAACCGTGCTGCCGCCTGGCTATCTGTGCTGCGGCTATCCGCAACGCGGTTCGGGAGACTACGACAAGGCCGAGAAGATCATCACCGACAATCGGGTGCTGTTCCATCGCATGGCGAACACCCTGAACTACCTCGACATCAAGACCGTCGTGGTGTCTTGCGGGACTTGTTACGATCAGCTGCAAGGGTACGAGTTCGAGAAGATTTTCCCCGGCTGCCGCATCATCGATATCCACGAATATCTGCTCGAAAAGAATCTCAAGCTGGAAGGCGTCAACGGCACGCGTTACATGTATCACGACCCTTGCCACACGCCGATGAAGTTGCAGGATCCGTTGAAAACAGTGAATGCGCTGATTTCCACGATCGACCATCAGAAGATCGAGAAGAATGAGCGCTGCTGTGGCGAGTCGGGTACTTTCGGTGTCAGCCGTCCGGATATCGCGACCCAGGTCCGCTTCCGCAAGGAAGAAGAAATGGTGAAGGGCGCAGATAAAATGCGCGCCGATGGCTTCACCGGCGAAGTCAAGATTCTGACTTCCTGCCCATCCTGCCTGCAAGGCCTGTCGCGCTACAACGATGATTCCGGCACCACTGCGGATTACATCGTGGTCGAAATGGCCAAGCATCTGCTCGGTGAAAACTGGTTGCCGGACTACGTCGCCCGCGCCAACAACGGCGGTATCGAGCGGGTTCTGGTGTAACCATGGCGGCCAACTCCGCGGGTTGTGAGTTGTGCGCCGCTGACGGTGGAGAACTTCTCTACCGTACCGACAAATATCGCGTGGTGCTGGTCGATGATGCCCAGTACCCCGGTTTTTGCCGGGTCATCTGGCAGCAGCATGTCAAGGAAATGACCGACTTGCCGGTTGCAGACCGAGAGGAATTCATGCGCGCCGTGTGGCAGGTTGAATCGACACTGCGTGCGGTGATGCAGCCGGAAAAAATCAATCTGGCTTGTTTCGGCAACATGACGCCGCATTTGCATTGGCATGTGATTCCACGTTATCTGGACGATGTGCATTTCCCCAATCCGGTCTGGGGTGCCGTTCAGCAAGCGGCGCCTGAAGCGGCCCTTGCTGCGCGTCATGCGTTGCTGCCGGCATTGCGTGCAGCGCTGTCGCATCCTTGACTGGGTTTTGCTGGTTGGGTAGAGCGTAGCGATACCGGCGCGATCTGTTGCAAAAGCGGCTACCCTCATCCGCCCTACAATTGCGTAGTATGCTTGTTACCTATCTACGTAACGCATCACCAAATTCCCCATCGATTTTTACCCACGGATAAATCATGCTCGGCTCCAAACAATCTGCTCCAACTCCGATCCCCGTATCGTTCACCGCGCGGCAGCAATCGCGCGTGCTGGAAATCGTTTTTGACGACGGCGCCGCTTTCTCGCTGCCGTTTGAACTGCTGCGCGTGTATTCGCCGTCAGCCGAAGTGCAAGGGCACGGCGAAGGTCAGCAGACGTTGCAAACAGGCAAGCGTAACGTCACGTTGGCGGCCCTGGATCCAGTTGGAAATTACGCCGTCAAACCGACCTTTTCCGATGGCCACGAAAGCGGTATTTTTACCTGGAATTACCTGTACAAATTAGGCCGCGAGCAGGATGCGCTGTGGGAAGATTATTTGCAGCGCCTGGATGCGGCGGGGCATGGACGCGAGGCCGGGCGGGATTTGTCGATGACGGCCAAGACTGCCGGCGGTCATGGTTGCGGCTGATCACTGTTCCCTTTCTCCCCGGCCCCTAAATTGCTTTGGAGGATGTCCTGAGGCGCAATGACATCATCACTTCATCGTCCAACTCGTCGAGATCCGTCACGATCAGGTCCGCGCCCGCCAACCGGGCAACGTCGCCATAGCGATGAATGCCGACACAGAAGAACCCGCCGCGCTTGGCGGCCTGCACGCCGACCGCGGCGTCTTCGAATACAACGCAATCGTCCACCGCCAGGCCCATGTCACGCGCGGCCTTGAGAAAGGCTTCGGGGTGCGGCTTGCCGAACTCGACATCGTCGCCGCCGATGACGGCATCGATCGCATCGAGCAAGCCTATTTTCTCCAGGATGGACTTCACGTTGGTGCTGCTTGAGGCAACAGCCATGCGGATGTCCCTTTGGCGCCACCGGCCAATGAAACGATTCGACGAATCGAACCTGCTGTAAAGGCCGTTTTCTATATTGTCAATAAAGTAATTATTCTTGATCTCAGCGGCCAGCGCGAGCCGTTGCGGATCGGCGTCGGTCATGACGGCCCGTAGCGCGTCGAGGCGCGGGCGGCCGTCGATTTCCCGCTCGTACAGTTCGTTCGTGAACGGATAGCCGAATTCCTGGAACGTCCGGCCCCATGCCTGGATATGCGCGGGCACCGTGTCGACGAGCACGCCGTCCAGGTCGAAAATGAAACCGCGTAGCGCGGGGCGATCACCGAACTTGTTCATATCCGCATTCCGATGGCGTGGCTGGGTGCAGCACTGGCAGAGTTGATCGAAGACGGCAATCGGCCTTGGGCCGTGCCGCCTGGAGATTTAGCGATAAGTCGTTCATTGGTGCCTGTTGCATGATTCGTCATTCGGTTCCGGGAAAGGCAAAGTCGAGCCGCATGGCAGGCGTCAGCGGGATGCGGCTTCACCGTAGGTTATAGCGATCTGGCGCTCGGTGCCTTCGAGGCTTTCGTAGATGGCGAGCGCGCTTCCGGCACATCGCTGGGCACCGATCGCGTTGCCGTATTGGCAGGCCTTTACGTAGTCGCCTGTCTTGAGGTAGCCGAACGCCAGCCCGGCGGCGAAGGAGTCGCCGCAGCCGGTGGTGTCGACCACGTGTTTGACCTGCACGCGCTGGACGAAATGCTCCTGGATCTTGCCGCTTGCGTCACGGAAATAGACGACGCAGCCATGCTGATCCAGCGTCACGCAGACGGCCTTGACGCCGAGCTCGATGCAGTGAGTAGCGAATTTCGGCAGTTCGTCGAGGCCGATGTCCGACCCATCCTGCAGCGCCTCGAACGTATAAGCCGACTTGAACCAGCTGCAGCCGGCCTCCTGCAAGTTCATCTTGAGGATGTCGATATAGGGCAGCCACAGATCGCGCTCGAACCAGAACTTGTGGACGCGCTCGCCATTGCGCGTGATCGCGTTGGTCGGTCCATGCGCATCGAGAATCACGATCCCCGCACTGTTCTGCTTGATATAGGCCAGGGTGGCGCACGGCACCTCGTAGTCGGAGATCGGCAGGCAGATGAACGCGTCGCTGTCGAGGAGACCGGCGACATCGCCCGGCACGATCGGCGCCATGAAACCGGTCTGCCGTTCGAGCCGCGTGTTCTGGTCGAGATAGGTCAGCGAGACGATATCCCCGCCGTCCGCGCTCGAGGAGACATGCTGCAGATCGACGGATGGAAATGCTGACAAGATGTCTCGAACCTTCGGCGCGTCGCTCTCGCTCACATGCGTGACCGGTACGATGCGATCCTCCTTGCCGACGAGCATCGACAGCGCCGCCGTCGTGTAGATGACGCAGCCGTATTTTTCGAACACGTCACCCTTGTGGGTTGCAACCATATCTCTCGGGATAGGGCCGAGTACACTGATTTTCATTGGCTTGCTTTGCTTAAGGCAGGGCGTCCTTCGACGTCTTGCGCGTACCGGATCGCGCCGTAAGATCGCAGACATCGCAAGGCATTCCCGGGATCGATGGAACGCCGCCGGCCGTGGGAGGGGCGAGGCGGCGCGCTTACGCCTAGTTTCCATTAATTTGTGCCATGGTGTAAAGGCCGGCGACGACGGGCTATTTCCGCTTCTGGAGGACGTCGAACCAGACCGCCAGGATGATGATCAATCCCTTGATGATGAGCTGGTAGAAGGTCGACACGCCAAGCAGGCTCATGCCGTTGTTGAGCACGCCGATGATCAGCGCGCCGATGATGGTGCCGCCGATCGTGCCGGAGCCGCCGGCCAGGCTGGTGCCGCCGATCACCACGGCGGCGATCGCATCCAGTTCGAACATGGTGCCGAGATTGGGCGAGGCGCCGTTCAGTCGTGAGGCCAGCAAGATGCCCGCCAGCGCCGACAGTACCGAAACCGACACGTATACGATCATCTTGGTCTGGAAAGTGTTGATGCCGGACAAGCGGGCCGCTTCCTCGTTGCCGCCCATGGCGTAGAGCCGTCGGCCGACGCGAGTGTTCTTGAGGATAAAGATTGCGATGCCGGCGATGACGGCAAAGATGGCAACCGGAACCGGCAGACCGTCATCGCGCCCGAAGATGAAGACGGCGAGCGCCAAGCCGATGGCGGCCACGATGACGTTCGTTACCAGCTTGTCGACCGCCACGGCCGCGCCGTATTTCTTGCTTTGCGCCAGGCCCCTGACGAGCGAGTAGGCATACAGCGCCGCGACGATCGCCAGGATCACCAGGGCCGCCGTGGGCGGAATATAGGCGCCGCCAATGTTCGCGAACGACGGGTCGGAAACCGGGACCGAACTGCCGCCGGTCAAGGTCAACGCCGCACCGCGGGCGATGGTCAGCATACCCAGCGTGATGATGAACGGCGGTATCTTGTAATGCGCGATCCAGAAACCGTTCCAGACGCCGATGAAGCCGCCGACGATGACCAGCGTGAGCGGCACTGCCAGCCAGACGCTTAATCCATATTGCATGAGCAGCGTCACGGCAACCGCGGCCACACCGACAACCGAGCCGACCGACAGATCGATGCCGGCGGTCAGGATCACTGCGGTCATGCCGACTGCGATAATGCCGACGATGGTGACTTGCCGCGCCAGGTTGCTGAGATTGCGCGCGGTGAAAAACGAGTCGTCGGCAAAAGCCAGCCCGACGGTCAGGACGACAAGCGCAATCAGTGTTGCGTTAGTCTTGATGAAATGGAGCAGATGATTTTTTTGCATTGCAGTTCACTTTCCCGGCCGGCGTGCGCCGGTCGCGTATTCCATGATGGTTTCTCGGTCGGCGCTGTTGCGCGTGAATTCAGCGACGATGCTGCCCTCGGCCATGACCAGTATCCTGTCGCTCATGCCGAGCACCTCCGGCAACTCGGACGAAATGATGATGATGGCGACGCCTTCTTCCGCCAGTTTGGTCAGCAGTTTGTAGATTTCGACCTTGGCGCCGATGTCGATGCCGCGCGTTGGCTCGTCGAGGATGAAAAGCTTCGGGCACGAGTTGAGCCACTTGCCCAGGATGACCTTCTGCTGGTTGCCGCCGCTGAGCGTGCCGATGACCGTCTCGATGCTGGCCGTTTTCACGCCGAGTTGCTTGACATATTGGTTGACCAGCACGCGTTCCTTGCCGGCATCGATGACGCCGAGAAGCTTGCTGCTGATTGTCTTCAGCGAGCTGATCGTCGTGTTGAAGGTGATCGATTCGCCGAGGAACAGGCCGAGCGCTTTCCGGTCCTCGGTGAGCAGCGCGATGCCGTGGCTGATCGCGTCGCGGGGCGAGCGGATTGCGACCTGCTTGCCGTCGATGAAGACCTCACCGCGGGTAGCTCCCGGAAACGCGCCGAATATGCCGGAGACCAGTTCAGTCCGTCCGGCGCCCATGAGTCCGCAAATGCCCAGGATTTCGCCGCGATAGGACGAGAACGATGCGTTCTTGACCTTCTTCTCGCCTGGCAGGTCGGGATGATCGACTTCCAGGTTCCTGACTTCCAGGAATTTTTCGCCGCGAATCTGCTCTCGCTTGGGGAACATGTCCTTGATGTCGCGGCCGACCATTCTGGCAATGATCTGGTCGAGCGTAATCTCGGCAATCGGCGTAACGGCGCCGATGGTCTGGCCGTCGCGCAGCACGACGATGCGGTCGGCGATCTGCTGTATCTCCTCCATTTTGTGGGAGATGTAGCACATGCAGACGCCGTCTTTTTTCAGCTTCCGGATGATCCTGAACAGATCGGCCACTTCCTTTTCGGTCAGCGCGGAAGTGGGCTCGTCCAGCACAAGAATCCGCGCACGCTTGGAAAGCGCCTTCGCAATCTCTACCATCTGCTGTTTGCCGACGGTGATGCTCTTGACCAGGTCGGTTGGCTTGAAATCCTTGATGCCCAGCTCATCGAGGAGAGCCTGCGTCTCCGCATTCAGCTTCTGCCAATCGATGGCGCCGACAGCGTTCGTGGATTGGCGGTCGAGGAAGATGTTTTCGGCAACGGTCATCTCGGGAATCAGGTTCAATTCCTGATAGATGATCGCCACCCCGGCCTCTTCGGCTTCGCGGGTGTTGTGAAATCTTTTTCTCTCGCCTTTTATGTAAATGTCGCCCTGATAAGTAGAGCAAGGCCACACACCGCTGAGAACTTTCATCAACGTGGATTTTCCGGCGCCGTTCTCGCCCATCAGAGCGAGAAGCTCCCCGGATCGCGCTTCGAAATTCACGTTGTCCAGCGCTTTGACGCCGGGAAACTCCTTAACAATGCGCTCCATCTTCAAAATGACTTCAGACATTGGCTTACACCTTGATTGTATGGGTATCCCTGCTGTGACCAGGACACAGGATTTCAGCTCTCCCGGTGATGCCGGTAAGCTTTAGGACGGGCGCAACCGCGCGCTCCGATTGGCGGGGCTGCGGGCGCATGCGAACGCGTCTGGTTAGTTGCCGTAGACCTGCTTGTGGGAGTAGAACCCCTCGGCGATGATCGTGCTGTCCAGGTTCTTCCGGTCAACCAGCACGACCGGTGTGACGATTGTGGGCACGTCGACCGCACCGTTGTTGATCATCTTGTCGACCTTCAGGATGGTCTTCGGATCCTTGCCGGGGTTTTGCGCGAGTTTCACGGCCACTTCGGCGGCCGTCTCGGCGAGCGGCGCGATTTTCTTCCAGACCTCGGCCGCTTCCTTGCCTTTGGCGATGTATTGCATGTTGACCAGGTCGGCGTCGGAGCCGGCGACGAACACCTTGTCGGCGCTAGCCAGGCCTTGGGCATCCAGGGCGGCGATCACGCCGCGCGCCATGCCGCTGTTGTTGCAGATGATGGCGTCGACCTTGTTGTGGTATTTCGTGAGCAGGTTCTCGGTGGTCGCCATCGCTTTGTCAGGCGACCATCCTTCGTGCGCCTGGTCGGCAATCAGCTTGAGACCGGGGTTGGCCTTCAGGACTTCCAGTACGCCGCTGCTCATTGCATTGGCGTTGGAATCCCCGGGTTGTCCCCTGATCAGCGCCACGTTGCCCTTGACCGCGCCGTTCTTGAGCTTGAGCCAATCGACCATGGCTTTCGCCTGGGCTCGGCCGACGGCCCAACTGTCCTGCATGACCATGGCGTCGAGTGGGCCGTTGACCAGCATCGAGTCGTAGCCGACGACCTTGACGCCGCGTTGGTGCGCGGACTTGACCATGCTGCCGGCGGTGCCGCTGTTGACCGGCTGCATGACGATGACTTGCGCACCCTTCGACACCATGTTCTCGAAGGCCGCCAACTGGGTTTGCTCGTCGTTGTTGGCCGAGTCGAAGATGACGTCGGCGCCGAGCGCCTTGGCCTTGGCAATGAATGCCGCTTTGTCGCGCTGATAGCGCTCCTCTTGCATGGTCTTGAGAAGGAAGCCGATCTTGATCTTGTCGGCGGCTTGGGCGGGAATGGCGGACAAGCCAAAGGGTGCGGCCAACAGGCACGCCATTCCGATGACCACGGCTCTGCGATGGAACTTCATCATGTGTCTCCTTTTAGGAAGTTATTGTCGATCCGCGTTGGACAGATCGTTCTTGGTTGGCTTCTGGATTGCCCAGTAGCGGAACTCTTGGGAAGTGATCCTACGGTGCTTGAACACGCGTTGCAATAAAAATAACCATCTGGCATACTTATGCCGGCATATATATGCATAACTGCCTTCGCGGCCGCATGAACAGCGAGGTCGCGTTGCATGGCGCGCGGCTTGCGCGAGCAATCTTTTTTTGGGGGATGTCGTGGCAAATAACGAACCGCTCTTGCGCGAACTGCGCACTCAGCAAGCCGCGTATCTGTATGCGCGGCATGGTATGTCTCAAGAAGAGATCGCCCGGCGACTGGGCGGCATATCGCAGTCGCATGTCTCCCGGCTCCTGGCGCGTGCGCAGGAGATCGGCTTGCTCGTCACCGAGCAACGATTCGTTGAAGAAATGGTGCCGGTCGAGCGGATGAACGAGGTTCGCCGCGTTCTCGAATCGCAGGAGCTCTCGATCTCGCTCGAAAAGTTCGCACGCAAGACGGGCGGTATCGGTCCAAGGCTGAGCGTCTTCGACAGCGGCGAACAGGGCGACACGCCTGCGGCCGTGCGCGATCAGGGCCGCCGCTTCGGCCGCGCGGCGAGCGGCCGGCTGGCCGAACTCGTCTCAGGCGCGAGCGTGGTAGGTGTGGCCTGGGGTAGCACCCTGAACTTCCTGATCGACGGCTTGCCGCCGATCGCGACGCGCTCGGCCCGGGCGGTCGTGCAATTCGTCCCAATCTGCGCGGAACTCGTGGCGCTCGACGTTCCCGACTTTTCATCATCCTGGCTGGCCGCTCGCCTCAATCAGATCTTCAACGGCGATCATGGGATGAGACTGCAAATGACCGGCATTCCCGCTTTCATCCCCAAGCGGTACGGCGAAGCAAAGGCGCGCGCCATTCGCGAATACATTTGCGAGACGGCATCCTATGAAAAGATATTCATCGGTCCGAACTCCTTTGTGGACCGGATGGACACGCTGATCACGAGCGTCGGATCGGCAAGCGCGCCGGTCCGGGGCAGTACGGCGGAACTATTGATGGCGGCGGAAATCGACGCAGACACGCTGCGGGAACTGGTCGTCGGGGACATCGGGGGCATCCTGATCCCGAAGCCGACGCTGACGCCGGCAAGGAAACACCTGGTCGATGAAATCAACGGAATGTGGACTGGACTCAGCCTGGATCGGCTGGCCGCTATCGCCAAACGGGCGGTTGGCGGCCGCGGCCGTGGCGGCAACATCGTCGTCGCCTTCGGTCGCGACAAACTCGAAAGCCTGGTCCAGGCGATCCGGATGGGTCTAGTCAACGAACTGATCATCGACCGCGATCTGGAAAGCGCGCTTAATGAAGCGTTGTGATTCGGGTTTCATCGTGTCAGGGTGGCCAGCAATGCGTAAACTAATTTATCCTAGACCAGCTAAAGCGGGTTTTAAGAGTTCATCGCATTCCTCGTCTTGATCCCCATCTCCCGGAATGCATCGCCGATTGCGTGT
Organism: Glaciimonas sp. OK215; assembly: GCF_057787885.1. NCBI lineage: Bacteria > Pseudomonadati > Pseudomonadota > Betaproteobacteria > Burkholderiales > Oxalobacteraceae > Glaciimonas > Glaciimonas sp. OK215. Next base: position 5,320,081 of record NZ_CM173544.1, on the reverse strand, counting down.
ACCGCCTGCCGCATTTCATCTGCGCCAATCGCACCGATACAACCGATGCGGAAGGTTTCCGCCTGTGTCAGTTTGCCTGGATACAGCACGAATCCTTTGTCGCGCACCTGGTTATAGAAACGCTTGAATTCGTAATTGCTGCTGTCGGGCGCATGGATCGTCACGATGATCGGCGCCTGGATCTGCGGATCGAGAAATGACTTCAGTCCGAGTTCCTGCATGCCAGCCATCAGTGCTTCATAATTTTTCCGATAGCGCGCCAGCCGGGCCGGCTGACCGCCTTCCGCGACAAACTGCTTCAGGGCCTGATGAAATGCCGCCACGATATGGGTTGGCGGCGTGAAACGCCACTGTGTGGTTTTCTCCATGTAGCTCCACTGATCGTACAGATCCAGCGATAGCGAAGTCGCGTTGCCTGCGGCTTTTTCCAGCACGCTTTTGCGGACCAGCACAAAGCCCATTCCCGGTGGCCCTTCAATGCATTTGCCGCTGGCGGCAATCAACGCGTCGAAAGGCAGCTTGGCAGCATCGACTGCGAGTGCGCCGAATGAGCTCATCGCGTCAATGATCAGGCTGCGTTGATGGCGGACGACAACGTCGGCGATCTCCTGCAGCGGATTCAGGATGCCGGTACTGGTTTCGCAATGGATCAGGCCGACGTGGGTGATGCTGAGGTCAGCGCTGAGCAGATGCTCGACATCGGCCGCCGTGGTCGGTACATCTTCCGCTGTTTCAAATACCGAGACCTTGCGTCCCATCATCTCCACCAGCCGGGCCATGCGTTTGCCGTAAGCGCCGTTGATCAGCACCAGCATGTGGCCGTCGCGTGGCAGCAGCGTATTCACCGCCGCTTCAATCGAGAACGTGCCGCTGCCTTGCATCGGTACGCAGACGTGGTGTTCGTGCGCATTCGCGATATCCAGCAATTGCTTGCGGACTTCAGCGGTGATGGCGTTGAACGAGGCATCCCACGAACCCCAGTCACGCAGCATGGCGGTCTTGGTGGCGAGGGAGGTGGTCAATGGTCCTGGAGTGAGAAGGATGGGATCGCGGCTAACGAGGCTCATGGCATTTCCTTTGGTTGGGGACAGGAGAAATATTAACTTTAATGAATAGCGGCAACCAGCTCAAACGGTGCGGCGCCAGCGCTGCGCTTTTTTCAGCAACACGCGGGTAGTCAGCGCATACAGGCCGCATACCAGCGCCGAAGTCAGTACGATCAGCGTCGCCATCGCGGTGGCTGGCCCGATCTTCCCTTCGGCTTCCAGATTCAGGATCGCGACCGACGCCAGCGTGGTATCCGGCGCGTACAGAAACACCACGGTCGAGATGGTGGTCATGGCGTTGATGAACAGGTAACGACCGATATCCAGCACCGCCGGCAGGCAGACCGGCACGGTGACGCGCAAGAAGGTTTTGTAGAACGGCACCTTGAGCGAGGCGGATACTGCTTCGAACTCGTTATCGATGGCTTTCAGCGCCGTCACAGCCGTCAGATAGCTGGAGGTGAAGTAATGCACCACGGTCGACAGCACCAGAATCAGCATGCCGTGATACAGAAAGCTCAACGGGTTGGAAGGATGATTGAAGAACATGATGTAGCCCAGACCCAGCACCAGTCCCGGCACGCCCATAGGCAACAACGCCAGCATCCTGATCACGGGGCGCACGCCATTCAGGCCGCGGGTCTTTTCGACCAGATAAGCGCTGCTGAAGATCAGCGTGGTACCGAAGATGACCACATACAGCGCCAGTTTCAGGCTGTTCAAATACGATTCCAGGATGCCGCCTTCAACCAGGCCGAAATAGTAATGGTCGAAACTCAGCGACAGGTTGTAGGGCCAGAGTTTGATGAACGACGTAAAAATGGCCATGCCCAGCACCGCCAGCATCAACGCGCAGATGATCGCGCAATAGAGCAGCATCAATGCATCGAAGCCGCGACTTTTCTTGGGTACGTAAGGCACTGCACGCGCCGATAATTGCGATTGCAGCTTGCGCCGGATCGTGAAATCGATGACGAAAGCCATGAGTGCCGGCAACAACAGCAGCAGACTGACGACCGCGCCTTTGTTGAAGTTCTGCTGGCCGATGACTTGCTGATAAACATCCATCGCCAGCACATTGAACTCGCCGCCGATCACTTTCGGGACGCCGAAATCGTTGACGGTGAAGGTGAACACCACCAGCGCCGCGCTAATCAAACCGTACTTGGCGCCTGGCAGCGTGATCGTCCAGAACTTGCGCATGGTGCTGGTACCCAGCGATTCAGCCACTTCGTACAAGCGGCCATCGGCCAGTGTCAGTGCGGTGATGATGATCATCAGTGCATGCGGGAACACGCCGTAGGTTTCGCTGATGATGATGCCGAGCGGACCGTAAATCGTGCTGCCGCCGAGCAGGCCTTTGAGTACGCCCTGGGTGCCGAACCACTGGATGAAGGAGATCGCCGCCAGCAGCGACGGCGCTAAAATCGGAATCAGCGACAGGGTGCGAAACAAGCGCTTGCACGGCATCATGCTGCGCGTCAGTGCGTATGCAAAGGTGAACGCGGTCGGGATCACCAGCAGCGTGACCGAGGTTGCAATCATCAGCGTATTGGCGACCGATTGGCGTAGCGCCGGGGTCGACATGTATTCGACGAATTGGCGCAGGCCGACGTAACGGCCATCCTGATCCTGCACGCTTTGGATCAAAATCATCAGCACCGGCATCAGCAGGAAGATGGCCAGCCCGATGCAGACGCACAGCAACAGCAAGTGGCCGATGCGGTCGTGCCAATGGCTTTGCTGGCGGCCCCGGCCTCTGCACGATTTGAAGGCTGGCGCGGCTGTCATCGACAACGCGTTGGCGGACCTGCTCATGCTGCCTCCGCCACCGCGGGCATGGCACGGCGGTCGCCGTCCTGATCGGGATACACCCGTATCCGTTCGGGCAGCAATCCATACAGCACTTTACTGCCGACGCTCAGGCGCAACTCTTTCAACAGATTCAGCGACATGGAAGCAAGCACCGGTTGTTGCTCCATGCCCTCGAGTGCCACCGTCAGGTAACTGAAGGCCCCCAGGAATTCGATTTTCAGCACCTGCGCCATGGCGTTGTTGCGGGTCCGGTTTTCTGCATCGCGGGCGACAAAATCTTCGGGCCGCAAATACACCTTGACCGGATCGCCGGCCGGCACATGATCGACCCGCGATTCGCAGTGGAAATCCAGATTGCCGATGCGGAAGCGGCCGTCGCCGAGCGAGGTGCCGCGCAGGATATTCACTTTGCCGACGAACGCGGCGACAAACGGCGAACCCGGCTGCAAATAGATCTGTTGCGGCGTGCCGATCTGTTCGATCTCGCCCTGATTCATGACCACGATGCGGTCGGCCATCGTCAGCGCTTCTTCCTGGTCATGCGTGACCATGATGGTGGTGACGCCCAACCGTTGCTGCAACTGGCGGATTTCACCGCGCAGGCGCACCCGTTCCAGTGCGTCCAGTGCCGATAACGGCTCGTCCAGCAACAGCAGGCCGGGCGCGGTGGCCAGGGCGCGTGCCAGTGCAATGCGCTGTTGCTGGCCGCCGGATAGCTGACCCGGGAATTTGTTGCCGCTGGTCGGCAAGCCTGCCAGTGTCAGCAATTCTTCGACGCGGGTCGTGGTGCTGGCCCGCGATTGCCCGCGGTTAACCAGTCCGTAGGCGACATTTTCGGCAATGCTCAGATTCGGGAACAGCGCGTACGACTGAAACACGATGCCATAGTCGCGCTTGATCGGCGGCAGCCACGAAATATCTTTCCCGGCTTGGCTGATGCGCCCCTGATCCTGACTTTCGAGGCCTGCGATGATGCGCAACAGCGTGGTCTTTCCACAGCCGGAGGGGCCCAGAAAGCAGACAAACTCGCCTTCTGCAATGGTCAGATTGATGTCGCGCAAGGCGTGGAAGTTACCGAAAGACTTCGAGATGTTTTCAAGTACCAGATACTGATTCTGCTTGGGCATGGCAAATCCTCTCTTGATAATGTCCTTACGCCAGAGCTAAAAAGTTGCCGCTCAACCCGCTGAATGGCAAATTTTAGCGCCGGGGGATTTACTTCTTTTCTGCTTTGGCGTTATACCGGTCGCCCCATTCGGCAAGAATGCGGGCGCGATTCTTGGCGGACCAGTTGAAGTCGTTATTTGTTACCAGCAATTTTTCGTAATTTTCGGGGATGCCTTCCACTTTTTTGGCGATCCCGGGGTAGGCCACGATAGCCCACCAGGTGGCGCTGATCTGGTTAGCTTCTTTGGTGCTCATCCAATCGACCAGTTTCTTGGCCGCTTCCAGATTTTTCGTGCCCTTCATGATACCGCTGGCTTCGATATCCCAACCCAAGCCTTCTTGCGGGAAAATCAGCTCGACCGGCGCGCCGCTGCCCTTGACTTGATGCGCCCGGAATTCAAATGAAATGCCGATCGGGAATTCGCCAGTGCCGGCCATGGTGCAAGGCTTGGAGCCGGAATGGGTGTATTGCGCAATGTTTTGATGCAGCGCATCCATGTATTTCCAGCCGTCGGCCTCACCGAACATTTGCAGCCAGGCAGTGACGTCCAGATAGCCGGTGCCACTGGAGGCCGGATGCGGCATGACGATCTGGCCCTTATAGATAGGCTTGGTCAGATCTTTCCAGCTGGTCGGTTTGGGCAGATTCAGCTTCTTGGCTTCGATGGTGTTGAAGCAGACCGTCGCACCCCAGACATCCATGCCGACCCAGGCCGGCGGCCGGGCGCGATCGGAATAGGCCGGATTCAGGTCTTTCAGGCCGGTCGGCGCATAGGGCGTCAACATGCCGTCCTGGCTCAGCAATGCCAGGCTGCTGGCGGCGACGCCGAGCACCACATCCGCTTGCGGATTATTCTTTTCGGCCAGCAACTTGGCGGTGATGACGCCGGTAGAGTCGCGCACCCAGCGAATCTCCACATCCGGATGGGCTTTTTCAAAGCCATCCTTGTAGGCCTTCATGGCATCGCTTTCGATGGCCGTGTAAACCAGCAGCGCGGTTTTTGGCTGGGCTTGGGTCGTCCCGGCTGCCAGCGCCAGGGTCGTGATGATTGCTGCCTTGTGCAACAGTTGTAAAAATTGCGGCTTTATTTTTATGCTCATTGTCATCTCCTGTGGGGTCATCAATCAGTGTCAAAACGCTGTAATCCGTCGTTCGCTGTAATTCACCTGCACTCACCTACTTGATCCATCTCAACGCCTTCCTTGCTTCATCGGCCGGTCACAAAAGCTTGTTCTAATTGACGGTTCGCTGTTTGCGCCCGCTCGCCATCGCAAATCTCCCACTTTGTGCCAACCGTCCCATCAATTCGCAGCATTTTTGCAACTTTCTGCAGATTGCATTATGTCTCTTGTATTTTGTTGACAATCTACACCTTGTTGAATTAAAGTGCAATCACTCGTTAGATAAAAAGATCCCCATGACTACCAGCCGCACTATGAGCACCATCGCCCTGATCCAGAAAAATTCCTTGCCTTCGCTGGTGCAGAAAGAACTTGAACGCATGATTCTGGCCGGCGATCTGGTGGCGGGCGACAAGCTTAACGAGGTCACGCTGGCAGAAATGCTGGGTGTCTCACGCGGGCCGGTACGGGAGGCTTTTCGCGCACTGGAAGAGGTCGGCCTGGTGCAGCAGGAAAAAAATTGCGGTGTTTTTGTCCGCCAGATTTCACTGGAGGAAGCCGACGACATTTATGAAGTGCGCGGCGCTCTGGATGAACTGATCGGGCGCAAGCTGGCCAGCACGGTCAGCGCTGCTCAGGTCCTGGAGTTGCGTGCGCTTCTGGATCGTATGGATAGCGTCGCTGCCGGCGGTGACGTCGATGGCTATTCACGGATGAATCTGGAATTCCATGATTTGCTGTTGAACATGAGCAACAACCACAAACTGATACACACCTATCGCCGTCTGGTGAACGAGTTGAATCTGTACCGGCGCTCGGCGCTGGCGCAGAGCGGCAGTCTGCCAACCTCGACCGCCGAACACCACCGAATCGTTGATGCGATTGCTACCGGCAATCCTCAAGAGGCCGGCCACATCATGCGCGAGCATGCGATGGCCGGTCGTCACCGCATGCACCGGGCGCATGCGGCTGCAGTTGCAGCTAATCCCTCCGCCTCCCTCTCAAACCGAAAGGCTAACTAATGTCCAGCACCAAAACCCTGCAGGTCAATGGCCGCAGCTATCCGTGGATGAAGCAACCGGTCGTCGTTGTGTGTGTTGACGGTTGTGAACAGGAATATATCAATCAGGCGATACAGGCCGGTGTGACGCCGTTCTTGAAAAAAATGGTGGCACAGGGAACCGTACTCAGCGGCGACTGCGTGGTGCCCAGTTTTACCAACCCGAACAATCTGTCGATAGTCACCGGGGTCCCGCCTTCGGTACATGGCATTTGCGGGAATTATTTTCTGGACCGCGAAGCGAATCAGGAAGTCATGATGAATGATGCCAAATACCTGCGCGCCGGCACCATACTGGCGGCCTTCGCTGACGCTGGGGCCAGGGTCGCGGTCGTCACAGCCAAGGATAAATTGCGCAGTTTGCTCGGTCACAAGATGCGCGGTATTTGCTTCTCGGCCGAGACGGCCGATCAGGCCACGCTGGAACAAAACGGCATCGACAATTTGCTGGAACTGGTCGGCATGCCGCTGCCGTCCGTGTATAGCGCCGAATTGTCGGAGTTCGTGTTTGCCGCCGGCGTCAAGCTCCTGGCGACCCAGCGTCCAGACATCATGTACCTGTCGACCACCGATTACATCCAGCATAAATTTGCGCCCGGCACACCCGGTGCCAATGCTTTTTACGCCATGATGGATCACTACCTGACCCAACTCGATGCGCTGGGCGCGGTGATCGGCCTGACCGCCGATCACGGCATGAACGCCAAGACCGACAGTGCAGGGCGGCCAAACGTCATTTATCTGCAGGACATGCTGGACGCCAAGGCAGGAAGCGGAAAAACGCGGGTGATTTTGCCGATTACCGATCCGTATGTCGTGCACCACGGCGCCCTGGGTTCTTACGCCACCGTGTATCTGAACGCGGGGACGGATCTGGAGAGCGTTTCCAGGCAGATCGGCGCGCTTCCCGGCATCGAGCTGGTGTTGACGCGCGCCGATGCCGCTGCCCGCTTTGAGTTGCCGGCGGACCGTATCGGCGACCTGGTGGTGGTCAGCGAACGCCTGACGGTGATCGGTACCTCCACCACACGGCATGATTTGTCTGAACTGAAACTGCCATTGCGTTCGCATGGCGGGATATCGGAACAACGGGTGCCGCTGATGTTCAACCGTCAGCTGGGGCCGATTCCGTCCGATCATCGGCTGCGTAATTTCGACGTGTTTTACCTGGCGATGCATGCCGCGGTCTGATGTTGGTATTGCGGCACTTGGGCGGATGAAGGATGTCCAACAGCAGTGCGTCCTTGTTGCTTTATGGATAGTCAATTAATCGGGAGATGAAATGTCGATGCTAAGCGAATTGCGCAAACTCAAAGAAGGTGAACCCTTGCATCAGAAGATGCGGATTGCCGGAAAACTGGTCGGGAATGAACGTCGGATCGAAGTGCTGAATCCCTACAGCGGTGCGCTGGTCGGGACGATTCCAAAGGCGACTGTCGGCGACATCCGCGACGCCTTTCGCATCGCCCGTCAGTTCAAGTCGGCGCTGACGCGTTACGAGCGCTCCAGGATCATGTTGCGGGCGTCGGAAATATTGCGTGCCAATACCGATGCCATTTCCGATTTGATCACAGCCGAATCGGGACTGTGCAAGAAAGACTCGCTGTATGAAGTCGGCCGTGCCTGCGATGTCTTTGTGTTTGCCGCCAATCAGGCGCTGGTCGATGACGGTCAGGTGTTTTCCTGTGACCTGACGCCGCATGGCAAGCAGCGCAAGGTCTACACGATGAAAGAGCCGTTGCTCGGCGCGATTTCGGCCATTACGCCGTTCAATCATCCGCTCAATCAGGTCGCGCACAAAGTCGCGCCGTCGATCGCGACGAATAACCGGATGGTGTTAAAGCCCACCGAGAAGACCCCGTTTTCTGCGTTGCTGTTGGCCGATATTTTGTACGAAGCCGGATTGCCGCCGGAAATGTTCTCGGTAGTGACCGGCGATCCAAAGGAAATCGCCGACGAAATGCTGACCAATCCCGATGTCGATCTGGTCACCTTCACCGGCGGCGTGCCGATCGGAAAATATATCGCCGGCAAGGCCGTCTACAAGCGTCAGGTCCTGGAGTTGGGCGGCAACGATCCGATCATCGTGATGGAAGATGCCGATATCGAAGAAGCGGCGACCCTGGCGGTGTCCGGCTCGTACAAGAATTCCGGCCAGCGCTGTACCGCGATCAAACGCATGATCGTGCATCGGGCGGTCGCTGATGAATTTGTCGAGCGGCTGGTGGCCAAGACGCGGTTGCTAAAGTTCGGCGATCCGATGGACCCCGACAACGATATGGGAACGGTGATCGATGAACGTGCGGCGATCGAGTTCGAAGCCAAGGTGAAGGATGCCGAGCGCCACGGCGCCAGACTGTTATATGGCAATATCCGCGCCGGTGCGTTGTACTCGCCGACCGTGCTGGACCACGTGCCGGCCGATTGCAAGCTGGTCGCCGAAGAAACGTTCGGGCCGGTGTCGCCCGTCATTCGCTGTACCGATATTGCCGATGCGATCCGGATTTCCAACTCGACGCCTTACGGCTTGTCGTCGTCGGTATGTACCAACCGCATGGACTACATCACCCGCTTTGTGCGCGAACTGGAAGTCGGGAGCGTGAATGTGCGAGAGGTGCCAGGCTATCGTCTGGAGCTGACGCCATTTGGCGGCATCAAAGACTCGGGTCTCGGCTACAAGGAAGGCGTGCTGGAAGCCATGAAAAGCTTCTCCAACACGAAAACCTATTCGCTGCCCTGGAACTGATCCGATGTTATCCATTCCAGAAATCTGCGCGTTGTTCGAGGCTGGCGGGGATGCCATGTATGCCGGCGAACCGGTCACGCAACGCCAGCATGCCCTGCAAGCGGCAACGCTGGCCGAGCAGGCCGGGGCCACGCCGGAACTGATCTGCGCCGCATTGCTGCATGACCTCGGGCACCTGCTGAACCCGCAGGGTGAAACGCCGTCGGCGCGCGGCATTGACGATACGCATCAGTATTTTGCGATCCCGTATCTGCGTGGTGTGTTTGGTTCGGCAGTCCTGGAGCCGATTCGCTTGCACGTGGATGCCAAGCGCTATTTGTGTGCGACCGATGCCGCCTATTTTGACAAGCTGTCGGAAGACTCCAGGCGCAGCCTTGCATTGCAAGGTGGCGTGTTTTCTGCCGAAGCTGCCGCAGCATTCATCGTCCGGCCTTACGCCGCGGATGCGCTACGTTTGCGGCGCTGGGACGACCTGGCGAAAGATCCCGGCATGGTCACTCCGGGACTACCGTATTTCGCTGCGTTGATGGCGCGCTGCGGGACGGTCGGCGCGTAGCGCCACTCATCGAATCATCGCTTTACATCAGTGGTCTCCGTTGCACTTTTTCACTCTTGAGGATAGCTTCCCATGCGCCCATTCTGGCTGGAACACGCACTGTCGATTGACGGAGAATTGACGCCTGCATTACAAGGCGCTCAGCGCGCCGACGTTGGCATTGTCGGCGGCGGCTTTACCGGCCTCTGGACCGCCTTGCAACTGAAGCAGCAGAATCCGGCGCTGGATATTGCGATTATCGAAAGCGATCTGTGCGGCGCCGGCGCCAGCGGCCGCAATGGCGGTTGCTTGCTGACCTGGACCACCAAGTTCTTTACGCTGCGCCGTTTGTTTGGAGAGGCCGAAGCGATACGCCTGGCGCAAGCGTCCGAAGCGGCGGTAACGCATATTGCCGAGTTCTGTCGCAAGCATCGGATCGATGCCGAATTTCGTCAGGATGGCACCTTGTACACCGCGACCACGCAGGCCCAGATGGGCGTGCTGGACCCGGTGTTAAAGGAGCTGGACAAACACGGAATCAATTCGTATCAGCCGCTGTCAACTGCCGAAGTGCAGCGGCGCTCAGGTTCGGCGCGGAATCTGGCCGGCGTGTATTCGCCACTGGCGGCCACTGTGCATCCCGGCAAACTGGTGCGCGGCTTGCGCCGGGTGGCGCTGGAAATGGGCATCCGGATTTATGAGAGAACGCCGATGCTGACATTTGCGCCCGGTCGGCAAGTAACGATACAAACGCCAGCGGGCACCCTGCAAGTCGGCCAGATGGTGTTGGCCATGAATGCCTGGATGGCAAGCCGCTTCCCTCAATTTGAACGCACGCTGGCAGTGGTTTCCAGCGATATGGTGATAACCGAAAAATGTCCTGAACTGCTGCGGCAGATCGGCCTCAAGGACGGCGTTTCGGTACTTGATTCACGTACTTTTGTGTTCTATTACCGGACGACTGAAGACGGCCGTCTGATGTTGGGCAAGGGCGGCAACACTTTTGCCTGGCGCGGCCGGATTCTGCCGGTCTTTGATCAGCGTTCGCCTTACGAAGATCAACTCAAGCAAAGTTTGCATGCATTCTTCCCGGCGCTGGCCGAGGTGCCGATTACCGCCAGCTGGAACGGGCCGTCGGATCGTTCGGTCACCGGTTTCCCTTTCTTCGGGAAACTCGATAATCATCCGAATATTTTCTATGGTTTCGGTTATTCGGGGAACGGCGTCGGACCGACTTACATGGGCGGCCAGTTATTGTCGTCGCTGGTGCTTGGACTCGACAATGCATGGAGTCGCAGCCCGCTGGCCGATGGCCCGCGCGGCAGCTTTCCGCCAGAACCGATCCGTTATCTGGGATCGCTGGTAGTGCGCAATGCGATCCGCCGCAAGGAACGGGCCGAAGATCTGGAGCGCCAGCCCTGGCTGCTGGATCGGATGCTGAGCAAGCTGGCGAATGCGGCGGGCAAAGCTGATAAAGCCTGATCAGGAACCATGCGACCATTTATCAAATGGTATGGGTCCCGATTTTTCAGCGGTCTTGACCGTTGTGCCATTTGACACCAATGCGTCAGCATCGGCCGCCTGGTTCCGATTCAGGCGCCAGGACTGGATCACTTCCTTGTGAAATAGCCAGTCGTTTGCTTTGCTGTCATATTTGAACGTTACGTAGTCGATCCAGTGCTGACCGCAGGCAACTGCGTTCTCGACGGTAAAAAAATGGTTTTTGATAACCAGGCCGGCGTTGGTCTTGTCAAACGGATCGCACTGACCGCCATCTGCAATGGTCAATACAATATTGTCATTTCTTTTGGCAAGGTCGAACGCGCCATTTTTATTCTGGATAAAAATCAATAAGGGGCGCTTGCTGCCTTCTCGGCTTGTATCAAAAACCTGTTGTTCTTTCTTGCTTTTCAGGACCACCAGATAATCGACGCGGTTGTCGTTATTCAGCAATCCACCCTGGAACTTCAATACTTCATATCCGGCCGGTATTTGCTGCAGCACGCCTGTTGGCAGTGCGCTGTCTTGCGCCAAAGCGATTTGTGACGACAGTACAAACAAAAATAGCAAATTTCGCATCGTTAAGCGCTCTGTAGAGAGGCGGTGCGGGGGGATTCCAGAATATGCCAAAACGGCAGTTGATGCCGGTCCTTTTTTCAACCGGCATCGCCGCATATCGGCACGCGCCTTGATCTTGCCGTGCACGGCCGGTTTTGTCGCTGCCTTCTATTTTGTGCATGGCAACAAGATCAGGAGACGGGCTTGTATAATGCATCCCTGCTCTAACAAGGTTGCCAACATGACCAATACCACCCATTTCGGTTACAAAACTGTCTCGGAAGAAGACAAGGTACATAAAGTCGCCGAGGTTTTTCATTCGGTCGCCTCCAAATACGACGTCATGAACGACCTGATGTCGGCTGGCATGCACCGCCTGTGGAAAGCCTTCACGATTGCCCAGGCTGGGATACGTCCCGGTTTCAAAGTGCTCGATATTGCCGGCGGCACCGGCGATCTGGCCAAGGCTTTTGCCAAGCGCGCCGGGCCGACTGGCGAGGTGTGGCTGACCGATATCAATGAATCGATGCTGCGGGTCGGGCGCGACCGCGTCTTGAATACTGGCTTGTCCACCCCCACTTTGCTATGTGACGCTGAAAAATTGCCGTTTCCCGATAATTATTTCGATCGGGTGTCGGTCGCCTTCGGTTTGCGCAATATGACCCATAAGGATGTGGCGCTGTCTGAAATGCGCCGTGTCCTGAAGCCGGGCGGCAAGCTGTTGGTGCTGGAATTTTCCAAAGTCTGTGCGCAGCTCAAGAAGCCATATGACGTGTATTCGTTTTCGGTATTGCCATGGTTGGGCAAGAAAATTGCCAACGACGCCGAAAGCTACCGCTATCTGGCTGAGTCAATCCGCATGCATCCTGATCAGGAAACCCTGAAACAGATGATGCAGGAAGCCGGGCTTGAGCGCGTGCAGTACTTTAATTTAACTGCTGGTGTGGCGGCGTTGCACACCGGGATCAAACTGTAAGTACCCTGCCAGGAGGCGGTATGAAGAAAATATTTGTCGTACTGATGTTGGTCATGAGCGCGTTGGCGCTCACCCTTTCGAACGCGGAAGCACGACGCCTGGGCGGTGGCGGCTCATTCGGCAAGCAGTCTTCCGGCATTTCCCGCTCGGTGCCGACTAGTCCGACTAGTCCGATGCAACCAGGCCCGACTGCAAATCAGGCGCGTCCGGCCGCGCCGGCCGCCGCACCCGGCGTACCGCCCAAACCGGCCAGTCCGTTGAAGGGTCTCCTCGGCGGCGCTTTGCTTGGTCTGGGCCTGGGAGCGTTGATGTCGCACTTCGGTTTCGGCGGTGCTGCCGGATCGTTCCTGATGATCGCGTTGCTGGCATTTGCGGCGATTTTCGTGGTGCGGATGCTGATGCGCAAGAATAGTGCTGCGCCTGCCGGCCCTTTCCCGAGCGCTTACTCCGGCAATGCGGTGAACGACCCGGTGAGCAACAGTCACTCTGGATTTACGCCGGAAATCGGCTCTCGTCTCGACGCTGCACGGCCTGCCACATTGCAAACTGAACAGCCGGCACTGGCTGATCACGTTAGTGCGCCATGGGGCATTCCGGCGGATTTCGATGTTCCGGGTTTTGTACGCACAGCGAAAACCTATTTCATTCGGCTGCAAGCGGCGTGGGACCGGGCTGACACCAACGATATTCGGGAATTCACCACGCCGGAAATGTTTGGCGAACTGAAAATGCAATTGCAGGAGCGCGGCGCTACCGCCAACAATACCGATGTGGTGCAACTCGACGGCGAATTGATGGGCATCGAAACGGTTGGTACCAATTATCTCGCCAGCGTTAAATTCAGCGGCCTGATCAAGGAAGTGCCGGAAGCGTCGGCCGAGCCATTTACCGAGGTGTGGAATCTGTCCAAGCCGGTATCCGGGCCGGGTGGCTGGATCCTCGCAGGGATTCAGCAAGTCAATTAAATGTGTTTTGCGTAAGTGTTTCCAGCCGGCGGCGCTATCTGCCTGCAGATGCGCCATAAGTTTTAAACCGCTTCTGATAAACTTGGACCGCCCGTGAATTGTCACGGGCGGTTTTGTTTTGTGACCATGACTCCTCCATTCAATTTCATACCTATCACCGCTGCCGTCAACCACCTACTGGCACAAGAGCCGTGGGCACAGCGCAAGCTGGACGTCCATGCGGGCAAGATCGCCTGCATTGACGGCGGTGCCATGGTCCTGAAATGGCAAATCACCGTTGACGGCATGCTGCAGGCCGCGCCGGCCGAGACCGAACCGAATGTCACGATACGGCTCAAGTTAGTCGATCTGCCATTGATGGCGCAGGACCGTGAGCGGGCGTTTTCCTACGTCAAAATCGAGGGCGATGCCGATCTGGCGAATGCGATTTCGCAAGTCGGGCAGGGCTTGCGCTGGGATGCGGAACACGATTTGAGCAAGCTGGTCGGCGATATTGCCGCTACCCGGCTGGTCGCGGGAGCCAAGGCGACCGTGGCGGCGCTGCAAACCACGCATCAGAAGCTGGCGGAAAATCTCGCCGAATATTTTCTCGAGGAACAGCCGTTGCTGGTACGACCGCACGAGGTTTCCGATTTCACCAATGACGTAACGAAATTGCGCGATGACCTGGAACGGCTCTCCAAGCGTATAGAGCGCATCGAACGCACAAAAAATGCAATGAAAGCCGGGCACCAATGATTCTGAAATTCCTGCGGGTTCTGAAAATCGTGCGCGTCGCAGTACGCTACGGTTTGGACGATATTGTGGTGTCCGGGCTGGACAAGCCACGCATTTCGAAGTTGATCAATTGGCTGTTTTTCTGGCGCGATCTTACGGCTCCGCGTGGTCAGCGTTTGCGCAAGGCGCTGGAAGAGCTGGGCCCGATTTTCGTTAAATTCGGCCAGGTGCTATCGACCCGGCGCGACCTGGTGCCGGGCGATATCGTCGACGAGCTGGCGAATCTGCAAGACCGCGTGCCGCCATTCAGTTCGGACCTTGCCATCGCGCAAATTCAGAAATCGCTGAAAGCGCATCCGGATCAGCTATTCGCCAGCTTTGAGCGCGAGCCGGTGGCCTCGGCTTCGATTGCGCAGGTCCATTTTGCGATGCTGAAAAACGGCCGGGAAGTGGCGGTCAAGGTGCTGCGTCCCGGCATGAAAAAATCGATCGACGAAGATGTTGCGTTGATGCATTTTGCCGCCAGGCTGATCGAAAAAATATGGGCTGAGGGCAAACGCTTGAAGGCGCGGGAGGTGGTCGGCGAGTTTGATAAATATCTGCATGACGAACTCGATCTGATGCGCGAGGCTGCCAACGGCAGCCAGCTACGCCGTAATTTCCTCGACTCCGAATTGTTGCTGGTGCCGGAAATGTTCTGGGACTATTGCTCATCGTCGGTGATCGTGATGGAGCGCATGCATGGGATTCCGATTTCGCATCTGGAGCGTTTGCGCGCTGCCGGCGTCGATCTGGAGAAGCTGTCGCGGGACGGTGTCGAGATTTTCTTCACCCAGGTATTCCGGGATGGATTCTTTCACGCCGATATGCACCCGGGGAACATCCTGGTGTCGGTCGCGCCTGCCACGTTTGGCCGCTATATCGCTCTGGATTTCGGTATCGTCGGCACCTTGAATGACTTTGATAAAGACTATCTGTCGCAAAACTTCCTGGCTTTTTTTCAGCGCGATTACAAGCGCGTCGCTGAAGCGCATATCGAGTCTGGCTGGGCGCCGAAAGAGACGCGCGTGGACGAACTCGAATCGGCAGTGCGCGCTTGTTGCGAGCCGATTTTTGATCGCCCCCTGAAAGATATTTCCTTCGGTCAGGTGCTGCTGCGGCTGTTCCAGACTTCGCGCCGCTTCAATGTGGAAGTGCAGCCGCAACTGGTATTACTGCAAAAGACCCTGCTCAATGTCGAAGGCCTGGGCCGCCAGCTGGACCCCGAACTGGATCTATGGAAAACCGCGAAGCCGTATCTGGAACGCTGGATGAGCGAACAGATTGGCTGGCGTGGATTGATACAGCATCTGAAAATCGAAGCGCCGCGTTACAGCAAATTGCTGCCGCAGTTGCCGCGTCTGGTGCATCAGGTCCTGACGCAAGTCGTCGAGGGTCCTCAGAATCAGCAGGGCGAACTGATGTTGCGTGCGATTGCGGAGCAAAAGAGGACCAATCATTTGCTCGGCGTGCTGGTGTATTTTGGCGGTGGATTATTGGGCGGGGTGTTGCTGACGCTGATTTTTCAGCGTTGGGGCTACCTGTTTTCCGGCGGATAAGAATATCCGCAGCGCGTGTTCTTGATTGATCTTAGGCACTCTATCTCATCATGACTGCACCAATACCTGACCCGGCAGCCACGCCGATACCGTCGTTTTCGACGCGCGATCCGGTCAAGCCCGACTTTTGGAACGAACGCTTCGAGCAGGCTTTTACCCCTTGGGATCAGGGTGGTGTGCCGCTGGCGTTGCAGGACTATATCAATCGTAGTGCGCCTGCCGTGACCTTGATTCCCGGATGCGGGGCCGGTCACGAAGTGGCCTATCTGGCGAATGCCGGTTGGGATGTGACAGCGATTGATTTTTCTGCGGCTGCGGTCAGCGCGGCACAGGCTGCCCTGGGACCATGGGCGGCGCGGGTGCAGCAGGCTGATTTCTTCACGTTTGTGCCGGCCAGGCCGCTCGGCTTGATTTACGAACGGGCATTCCTGTGTGCGTTACCACCGGCAATGCGCCCGGCCATCGTTCAGCGCTGGGCCGCGCTATTGGCGCCGGGGGCGACGCTGGCTGGATTTTTCTTTTTCGGCGCGGATCCGAAAGGGCCGCCGTTCGGCATCGAGCGATCTGCGTTGGAACAGTTATTGCGACCGTATTTTGAATTGCTTGAGGATCAGCCTGTGAGCGATTCGATTCCAGTATTTGCCGGTAACGAGCGTTGGCAAGTGTGGCGCAGGCGCCTTCTTTCCGAAGACTGACTGCGGACGTCGCAGCCGCTACGATGTAACTTCCGAAAAAACCTTTATAATTCAGGGTTTTGTACGCTTTTCGCGGAGTTTTACCATGCCAATTTATGCATATCGCTGTGAAGCCTGTGGCTTCGCTAAAGATGTATTGCAAAAGATGTCCGACGCGCAGCTGACAGTGTGCCCGACGTGCCATAAAGATACCTTCAAGAAGCAATTGACTGCCGCCGGTTTTCAACTCAAGGGAACCGGCTGGTACGTCACCGATTTCCGTGGCGGTGCCGGCGCTACAGTACCGCCGGCAGGCGCGACGGATGCTGCGCCTGCGCCTGCCGCCGAGAGCGCTGGCGCAGCAACCACGACGGCGAGCACACCAGCGGCGCCGAGCACCGCGAGCGCGCCCAGTACCACGACTTCTGCCGCAGCAACCTGACAGCGCTGCGCTAAGTTACGTAACCCAAACCATCGTGGGCAAGGCTGGCATTGCCAGCCGCACCCGATAAAGAAAGCCATGCGTAAATATTTCATCACCGGTCTACTGGTTCTGGTTCCTCTGGCGATTACGCTATGGGTTCTTAATCTGATCATTGGCACGATGGATCAGTCGTTGTTGTTCCTCCCTGTGCAATGGCGGCCAAAAGCGCTGGTCGGGTTTGATATCCCGGGTCTCGGCACCATTTTGACTTTGTTGATCATTTTCTTTACAGGATTGGCATCACACAATCTCATCGGTCGCCAGGTGGTGTTGCTGTGGGAAGCGTTGGTGACGCGCATTCCGGTAGTCAATTCGATCTATTCCAGCGTCAAGCAAGTGTCTGACACGTTGTTTTCATCGTCTGGCAATGCCTTCCGGAAAGCGTTGCTGGTGGAATATCCGCGTCAGGGATCATGGACGATCGCGTTTTTGACCGGTGTTCCCGGTGGTGATGTGACCAATCATCTGCTGGGCGATTACGTCAGCGTGTATGTGCCGACGACGCCGAATCCGACCTCGGGATTTTTTCTGATGGTGGCGCGCGCGGATACGGTGGAACTCGACATGAGTGTCGATGAAGCATTGAAATACATCATATCGATGGGTGTCGTGGCGCCACCCGAGCGTCTGGATAAAAAACTCGTTACCGATCCTGTTCAGACAACACGCTAGCCTTGCCTATGCATAAGCGAGCCGCTAGCAACGAACAGACAAATTTATAGACTCATTGAACTTAACACCTGAACTTCGGAAGAACTGAATATGTCCATGCGAACCCAATATTGCGGCCTCATCACTGAGGCACTTCTCGACCAGACCGTCAGCCTGTGTGGTTGGGTACATCGTCGTCGCGACCATGGCGGTGTGATTTTTATCGACCTGCGTGACCGTGAAGGTCTGGTGCAGGTGGTCTGCGATCCGGATCGTGTTGACGTCTTCAAGAATGCCGAAGTGGTGCGAAACGAATTCTGTCTGCGTATCACCGGCGTGGTGCGCAGCCGTCCGGACGGTACCGTCAACAATAATCTGAAATCCGGCAAGATCGAAGTGCTGGCGCACGAACTGGAAGTGCTGAACCCATCGGTGACGCCACCGTTCCAGCTGGATGACGACAATCTCTCGGAAACCACACGTCTGACCCATCGCGTGCTGGACCTGCGTCGTCCGCAGATGCAAAACAATCTGCGTTTGCGTTACAAGGTAACGATGGAAGTGCGTAAATTCCTAGATGCCAACGGCTTCATCGATATCGAAACGCCGATGCTGACCAAGTCGACGCCAGAAGGTGCGCGCGATTATCTGGTGCCCTCGCGTGTCAACGCCGGTCATTTCTTCGCGCTGCCGCAATCGCCGCAATTATTCAAGCAATTGCTGATGGTGGCCAACTTCGATCGTTATTATCAAATCACCAAATGCTTCCGCGACGAAGATTTGCGTGCTGATCGCCAGCCGGAATTTACCCAGATCGATTGCGAAACATCGTTCATGTCGGAACAGGAAATCCGCGACATGTTTGAAGGCATGATTCGTCTGGTGTTCAAGAATGCACTCGATATCGACTTGCCGAATCCGTTCCCGGTGATGGACTTCGCAACGGCGATGGCAATGTACGGTTCCGACAAACCGGACATGCGCGTCAAGCTTGAATTCACCGATCTGACCGCAGTGATGAAGGATGTCGATTTCAAGGTGTTCTCGGGTGCCGCGAACATGGAAAACGGCCGCGTGGTCGGTCTGCGCGTCCCGGGCGGCAGCGCGATGCCACGCTCCGAAATTGATGCTTACACCCAGTTCGTCGCGATCTACGGCGCGCGCGGCCTGGCTTACATCAAGGTTAACGAAAAGGCCAAGGGCCGTGACGGCTTGCAATCGCCCATCGTCAAGAATCTGCACGATGCAGCATTGGCGCAAATCATCGAACAAACCGGCGCGCAAGACGGCGACCTGATTTTCTTCGGTGCCGACAAAGCTAAAGTTGTCAACGATGCCATCGGCGCATTGCGCGTCAAGATCGGCCACAGCGAGTTCGGCAAGCAAGCTGGCTTGTTCGACGATACCTGGCGTCCGCTTTGGGTGGTTGACTTCCCGATGTTCGAATACGACGAAGACGGCGCGCGCTGGAATGCTTGTCATCATCCATTCACCGCACCAAAGGACGGTCATGAAGACTACCTGGAAACCGATCCAGGCAAGTGCATCGCCAAAGCTTACGACATGGTGTTGAATGGTTGGGAGCTGGGCGGCGGATCAGTCCGTATCCACCGCGCTGAAGTCCAAAGCAAGGTATTCCGTGCGTTGAAGATCGATGCTGAAGAAGCGCAGCTCAAGTTCGGTTTCCTGCTGGACGCATTGCAATACGGCGCGCCGCCGCACGGTGGCCTGGCCTTCGGTCTGGATCGTATCGTGACGATGATGACTGGTGCGGAGTCGATTCGTGACGTGATCGCCTTCCCGAAAACCCAGCGTGCGCAATGTTTGTTGACCCAGGCGCCATCGGTAGTCGACGAAAAGCAGTTGAAAGAATTGCATATTCGCCTGCGTATGCCAGAAGCTAAAGTCGTGTCGTAATGTAGCGGCCGACATCAAAAAGAGCGCGGGAAACCGCGCTTTTTTATTGCGGCGAGAAATCGGTTTATAGTTGAGGGCAGTTGGCTGCCAGCCTTATTTCTAACCAGATAGTCGATATTCGCTTAGCCTGTGCATGTATAAAATTCCCGAATCCGTTCTCGTCGTCATCCATACCGCTGATTTGCAGGTCTTATTGATTGAGCGTGCCGATAGAGCCGATTTTTGGCAATCCGTCACCGGCTCCAAAGACTACCCGGATGAGCCCCTGATACAGACTGCGATCCGTGAAGTGGCAGAAGAAACCGGCATCGTTGTCAGCGATGACCAGGTGCCGTTGTCGAATCTGCATGACTGGCAACTTTCCAACGTCTACGACATCTATCCCACGTGGCGTCATCGGTATGCGCCGGGAGTAACCAAAAACACCGAGCATGTATTCAGTTTGCTGGTGCTGGCGGACACCCGCATCGTATTGGCGCCGCGTGAACATGTGCAATATCGCTGGTTGCCCCACCGGGCGGCGGCGGATCTATGTTTCTCGCCGTCGAATGCTGAAGCGATTTTGCAACTCCCACATTATTTGCGTGACCTGAAGACTTAGTTGATCATTCCTCAGGGACAGCGCTGTTATTCCATTCAGAGCAGAACCCATGAAGCTACGCATTGCGACCTACAACATTCACAAAGGCGTCTCTTCCTTCGGTAGTCGTCCGCGCGTGCATGCGTTGAAGCAGGCGCTGGCGCTGATGGAAGCGGATGTGTTTTTTTTACAAGAAGTGCAAGGGCGCCATGATTTGATGGCGGCACGTCATTCGGCGCATTGGCCGGAGCAGTCGCAGCAGGACTTTCTTGCCGGTGATTCGCATCATGTGGCGTACGGCATGAACGCGGTGTACGACCATGGTCATCATGGTAATGCGTTGCTGAGCCGCTTTGCGATTGCCTCGCAGACCAACCAGGATGTCTCGGATCACTCTTATGAGGCGCGGGGTATTTTGCACTGCGTGCTGCAAACACCCGAGGCGGAGGTGCATTGTTATGTGGTCCATCTGGGTTTGTTCGGTGGCGGCCGGCGGCGGCAAACGGCGGCGCTGATCGAAGCGGTGCGCAGTTCGTCGCCACCGGATGCTCCGCTGATTATCGCCGGCGACTTCAACGACTGGGGAAATCGCCTTAGTGAATTATTGCGGGAGCGACTGGGTGTCGCCGAAATTTTTGACGAGCGGATTGCGATACATGGTCTTGGGTATTATTTGCGCAAGCTGATGGGGCGTGAACCGGGTACCAAAGCGAATCTGTCGCCCAGCATCAAACCTGCGCGCACATTTCCTGCCGCGTTGCCGTGGCTGCGTCTGGATCGGATTTATCTGCGCGGCTTTGCGGTAGAATCAGCCGAGGTATTACACGGTCCTGCGTGGGCCAAGTTATCGGATCACGCCCCGATCGTGGCAACCTTGCAGCTGAAATAGCTAACGCGCCGCTACGCCATACAGTGGCGCTCCAGGCGCTAACCCCTAACCGATTTTTCCAATGACGATCCGTCTTTTGTTGCGCCTATGCGCCCGGTAAGCTTTAGCGCCGACAACCACATCGCTCTATTGCAAAACGGCGCAGAGTTTTTCCCGGCGTTGATTGCCGCCATCGATGCAGCGCGCGATGAGGTGTATCTGGAAACCTATATTTTTGCCGCCGATGAGACCGCCTTACAGGTTAAGGAAGCACTTAAGAGTGCTGCGAAAAGGGGGGTGGCCGTCAGAGTGGTGACCGACTGGCTTGGCACCGGCCGCGCCCATTCCACATTGCTGGGTCAGGAATTTCTTCATACGCCCATCAGGCATCGGGTCTTCAATCCCTGGTTCCGCCGCGGCATGGTACGCACGCATCGCAAGATGTGTGTGGTGGATCGGCAAATAGCTTTTGTCGGCGGTATCAACATTAACGACGACATGTTCACCGATGACGGCCTGCATCTGCCATTGCCGGCGCCGCGCTGGGATTTCGCGGTACGCATTACCGGACCGTTGGCGCCGCTAGTGCATGCCGAGCTGGAGGCCCAGTGGATGCGCATGGGCGGGATGAAATTACGGGCCCGTTGGCGTGCATTCAAACGTGCGCGTTTTGGTGTCCTCATCGCAGTACACGGGCCGGCGTTGGCGGGTCTGGTGATCCGCGACAATTTGCGCAATCGGCGGACGATCCAGCGTGCTTACATGCAAGCACTGGGGCATGCCCGTGAAAGTGCGTTGCTGGCGAATCCGTATTTTGCGCCGGGCCGCAAATTACGCCAGGCGCTGGTATCCGCCGCTCAGCGTGGCGTCAAGGTCACCTTGCTGCTTGGGGTCGGGCATTACCGTCTGCAGGACGCTGTTACGCATTCCTATTATCCTAAGCTGCTCAGGGCCGGGATCAGAATCGTCGAATATCGCAAGACCGCGTTGCATGCCAAAGTAGCAGTGGTGGATGAGGAGTGGGCCACGGTCGGCTCCAGTAACTACGATGGTTTGAGCCTGTTGATGAATCAGGAGGCGAACGTGGTGATCCGGGATGCGGGATTTTCCCAGGCGCTGCGCCGGAAAATCGAAGCGGGAATTGCCGATGGCGTAGAGGTGCAGTCGGAGGAATTCGTCAATATCCCGTGGCGCCGACGGCTTTGGTACGGCTTGGCTTTTTTCATCTATCGATTTGCGATGCGGATTATTACGATGGGCAATCACCATTAAGCTATCCGGGAGCCTGTGCATTCTGCAGGCGGCACGCCAGGGAACTTGGCAAGCCGCGACGCACCGGCACGCTGCGTGCGGCAACACGCAAGCTAAATTTGCACCCAGGCGCCCTTGAATACTATCGGTCCGGTTGGTCCATTTGGATTCGGCGAACCGCCTTTTGGCTCCAGCGTTACCGCCAGTAACGGTATTGATTGCGGTGTGGCGTTAGCCGGCAAAGGTAAGGTCACGCTGCCATTTGCAACAAGCAGGCCCAAGGAGCGCGGCGGGCCATCTTTCGGTACTGCCCACAATTCGAGGCTCTTGTCGGCCGCCACCTGTTGCGGCGCCACGACTTTTACGACCATGCGGCCATCTTGTGCAGCGGTGACGACCGCGACAGGTGTTGCTTTGTCGTCACTTAACATGGCGATGTAAGCAGGGGCGACCGGGATCGGAGCCAATTGTTTGGTCAGTAGCAGCGATACCAAAATCAAAGCCGCCGTTGTTGATACCAGGCCCAGCCCACGCCAGAAACTCAGGTCTTCGCGTAACGACAGCCAGAACGCAGCTTTGCGGTGTCGCGCTGCAATGATCTGCAAGTCCAGACGTTTTTCGATGGCCTGCCAGACAGCGACAGATGGTTGGGCAACGGGCGCCAGTTCAGCCATCGGATGCAAGCGATCCTGCCATTCAGCGACAGTCAGGCGCAGTGCTGCGCTTTGGAGCAGATAGTTGTCAAAACGCCGGCGAGCGCCGCCACGCAGCGTGCCAAGCACATACTCTGCTGCCAGTTTGTCCATCAATGCCTGGTTGTGAAGAATATTCATGAAATTCGCTCCAGCTTGCCTAGGCAGGTCCGTAATCGCTCTAATCCGCGCCGGATCCATGTTTTGATGGTGCCGATGGGGAGTTTCATTTGATCTGCGACTTCGCTGTGAGACAGGTCGTGATAAAAAGACAATGCTATGGCTTGTCGATGCAAGCCTTCCAGCCGCGCCAGGCAGGTCGCGAGTGCCTTCGAATCTGCGCTCAACTGTAATGCTTCCAATGGTGTCGGATCGGCGCTTTCCATGGCGCTCACGACCTCCTTGTCAAAAGTGTCGGCATCGATCTCAACATCATGGTCGGTGCGACGCAGGATGTCGAATGCCTTGTTGCGCACGATCGTGGTCATCCAGGTCATCGGCGCCGCAAGGCTAGCCTGATAACTGCCCGCGTTGTTCCAGATATTGATGAAACTTTCCTGCAAGGCCTCTTCGGCCGCCTCGCGTTTAACCAATATACGCAGCGCGAAGCCAAACAGTTTCGACGATGTGGCGTCATAGAGGGCACGAAAGGCACTGGTGTCTTTGTGGGCAACCGCGGCAAGCCAGATTTTCAGTTGTGCCGGTTGCAGATCAGAGGAAGACAATTCAATCTCCTTCGCGTGGGTGCCGAGTGATTCAACACTTGCTTAACATCCGGGCGGTCGCCTGCAGTCATGGATGGCACGTACGGAGCAAGCAGGTTTTGGCGCAGGTGTTGCTGAATGCTACACAAGAACAGATTAACGCATGCTTGTTGTTGGGGCAACTTTTTACTATCGATTTTACCTGCCGCATTCTTTATGCCGACCAAACAAAAAGCCCGTTATCGAAACGGGCTTTGACGAATGTGAAAGCTTTGTCGCCGGTTACTTATTTTTCAGGGAGTCGCGAATTTCACGCAACAACACAGTGCTTTCAGGATCTGCAGCTGGTGCTGCCGCAGTTCTGAATTTGTTGACCAGGCGCACCATCTGAAAAATGATGAAGGCCAGGATCAGGAAATTCAGCAAAATGGTGAGGAAGTTGCCGTATGCCAATACCGCACCGGCTTTTTTCGCCTCGACCAGGGTTAATGTCGTAGCTTGCCCATTTAGCGCAAAGTAGTGATTCGAGAAATCAAGGCCGCCAAAAACCCTGCCGACAATCGGCATGATGATGTCTTGCACCAGGGAGTCGACGATTTTACCGAAGGCAGCGCCAATGATTACGCCGACGGCGAGATCAATGACGTTTCCTTTGGTCGCAAAGGTCTTGAATTCGTTCAGCATGCTCATGATGGGTTTTCTCCAGGTGAATGTGTCAATAAAACATTATTTTATATCGCGCCTTGATTGATATGGAGATTGCGATGTGGTTTTTTATATATGCTGAAACCGGGGTGCCGTCAAGATTTATGGCCGGGATAGGAGAAAAATCGCTTGATTGTTCCAATTTCTGGACGCTTCGGCCAAAAAACTCCGCGATTTTAAGCAGGAGAGTATCTATTTCCTTTAAAACAGCGTGCAGCTTCGATATAATCTAGGGTTGCTAGAAGTTTCACGCAGGTTTCGTATTTTGACTGATTGGGGTTGGTATGAGTATCGAAAAGCAGGTCGATTCAGGTCGACGTGGTTTGCTCGTCGCTACGTGTGCGGCGGGTGGCGTGGCCGGATTGGCCACAGCGGGGGCCTTTGTGTCTACCTTCCAGCCGTCCGAGCGCGCAAAAGCTGCGGGAGCGCCAGTGGAAGTGGATATTTCCGGCATTAAACCCGGAGAAATGCAGGTCTTTGAATGGCGCGGTAAGCCAGTATGGATCATGAAACGTACGTCGGAGCAATTGAAGGGACTGGAGCATACCGCTTCCGAAGTCGCCGATCCGGAGTCGCTCAAGCCATACACCATGGATCTTCCTGACTATTGCAAGAACAAGTCGAATAACCGTGGCCACGTAGGCCACGAGGAAACGCTGGTGCTGGTTGGTATTTGCCCGCATCTGGGCTGCTCGCCATCGTCGAAGTTTACGCCCGGCCCGCAACCTTCTTTGCCGGATGACTGGGAAGGCGGTTTCCTGTGCCCATGCCATGGCTCGACTTTCGATCTGGCCGGTCGTGTTTTCAAGAACAAGCCTGCACCAAACAATCTTGATGTTCCGCGTTATATGTACTTGTCGGACACCAGGATTCTGCTTGGTAAAGACGAGAAAGGTGAGGCTTAATCATGGCATTCCAAGAAAAGAAGCTGCCGGCCAATGCGCCGATGGCCGATAAAGCGCTGAACTGGGTCGATGCCCGTTTCCCGCTGACTTCCACCTGGAAGGCACACCTTTCCGAATACTACGCACCGAAGAATTTCAACTTCTGGTACGCGTTCGGTTCGCTGGCGCTGCTGGTGTTGGTGATTCAGATCGTTACCGGTATTTTCCTGGTCATGCATTACAAGCCGGAAGCAACGCTGGCATTCGCGTCGGTTGAATACATCATGCGTGATGTGCCTTGGGGCTGGCTGGTGCGTTATATGCACTCGACCGGCGCATCGGCATTCTTCATCGTGGTCTATCTGCACATGGTGCGTGGCCTGTTGTACGGCTCTTACCGCAAACCGCGTGAACTGGTCTGGCTGTTCGGCGTCGGCATTTTCTTGTGCCTGATGGGCGAAGCGTTCATGGGCTATTTGTTGCCATGGGGCCAAATGTCATATTGGGGCGCACAAGTTATCGTCAACCTGTTTGGCGCGATTCCTTTCATCGGTCCTGATCTGTCGCTGTGGATTCGTGGTGACTATGTTGTGTCCGATGCAACCTTGAACCGCTTCTTCTCATTCCACGTGATCGCCGTTCCGCTGGTATTGATCGGCCTGGTTGTAGCGCACATCGTCGCGTTGCATGAAGTCGGTTCGAACAACCCTGACGGCATTGAAATCAAAGAAAAGCTGGATGCCAAGGGCGTTCCGCTGGATGGCGTACCTTTCCATCCTTACTACTCGGTACATGATGTCATGGCGGTTGCCGTGTTCCTGATCGTGTTCAGTGCAGTGCTGTTCTTCGGCCCGGAAATGGGCGGTTACTTCCTTGAGTACAACAACTTTATTCCAGCTGACTCGCTGAAAACGCCTCCGCATATCGCGCCGGTTTGGTACTTCACACCGTACTACTCGATTTTGCGTGCTGTAACGTCGGACTTCATTATCTATTTGCAAGCCGCTGTTGCCGCTTTTGTTGCACTGCTGTGGTTGAAATCCAACCTGAGTGCTTTTGTGAAAATGATTGCAACAGTTGTCGGTCTGGTCATTATTGCGGCGATGTTTGTGTTTGATGCGAAGTTCTTTGGTGTGGTAATGATGGGTGTTTCCGTCATGATCCTGGCAGGCTTGCCATGGTTGGATCACTCTAAAGTGAAGTCGATTCGCTATCGCCCAAGCTGGCACAAATACGTCTACATTTTGTTTGGGATCACTTTCGTGATTCTCGGATATCTGGGCGTGCAACCGCCATCGGCTATCGGCGGGATCGTCTCGAAGGTGTGCACTTTCATTTACTTTGGCTTCTTCTTGTTGATGCCATGGTGGAGCGCAATGGGCACGTTCAAGCAAGTGCCTGATCGCGTTACTTATCACCCGCATTAAGCCGCGAAGAGGACATAAACATGAAATTGCTAAAAAGTTTGATTGCGACTCTTGTACTGCTGCCAGCGCTTGTTTTTGCGAGTGAAGGTGGTTTTCCGCTGGATCATGCACCGGATCGCACGAAAGACCTGTCGGCTTTGCAAAGTGGCGCCAGGCTGTTTGTTAACTATTGCTTGAACTGCCACTCGGCGGCGTCGATGCGTTACAACCGTCTACGGGACATCGGTTTGACTGAAGACCAGATCAAAGCCAACCTGTTGTTCTCCAGTGATAAAGTGGGCGATTTGATGCACGTCGCGATGTCGCCGAAGGATGCCAAAGCCTGGTTTGGCGCAGCACCACCGGATCTGTCGGTGATCGCCCGTGCCAAAGCGTCCGAGGCTGGCTCAGGTCCTGATTGGCTGTATACTTATCTCCGTACCTTCTACAAGGATGACACCCGTCCGACTGGTTGGAACAACTTGGTATTCCCGAACGTAGGCATGCCGCATGTGTTGTGGGAGCTGGAAGGTGTTCGTACTGCCAAGTTTGAAGACGTCAAGGATCCGCACGAAGAAGACAAAGTGGAGCATAAATTTGTCAAATTCGAACAAGTGACGCCAGGAAAAATGACGCCATTGGAGTACGAGACTGCTGTTGCAAATCTGGTGTCTTACTTGGAGTGGATGGGCGAGCCAACACAAAATACCCGTAAGCGTTTGGGGGTGTGGGTTCTGCTGTTCCTCGGTCTGTTCTTCGTTTTGGCATGGCGCTTGAATGCGTCGTACTGGAAAGACGTCAAATAATATTTCATGCCCGCGTCTTTGCGGGCATGCGTTTCAGGGTGAGCCGTATCGAGCCTCACCCTTTTGTTTTTAAGGAACTATAAAATGATGGTTCTCTATTCAGGTACAACCTGCCCATTTTCGCAACGTTGCCGTCTCGTTTTGTTCGAGAAAGGCATGGACTTTGAAATCCGTGATGTCGATTTGTTCAACAAGCCGGAAGATATCTCAACCATGAACCCATACGGCCAGGTGCCGATTCTGGTTGAGCGCGATCTGATTTTGTATGAATCGAACATCATCAACGAATACATCGACGAGCGCTTCCCGCATCCGCAATTGATGCCGGCAGATCCGCTGATGCGCGCACGTGCGCGTCTGATGCTATTCAATTTCGAAAAAGAATTGTTTGTTCACGTGCACGTCCTGGAAAATGAAAAAACCAAGAGCGCAGAAAAAAGTCATCAAGCCGCGCGTGCAGAAATTCGTGATCGTTTGACGACTCTGGCACCTTTGTTCCTGAAGAACAAATATATGCTGGGTGACGAATTCTCGATGCTGGATGTCGCCATTGCACCGTTGTTGTGGCGTCTGGATCACTATGGCATCGAGCTGTCAAAGACTGCCGCACCATTGATGAAATATGCTGAACGTATTTTCTCGCGTCCAGCCTACATCGAAGCGCTGACGCCATCCGAAAAGGTCATGCGTCGTTAATCGTTTGTAGCGTGCAGTTGCTGGGTAAGCAGCTGCACGATTTTGTATAGCGTGTATTGTTCAGGTTTTACCGCGATTTGCTGTGTCTCAGTATTGCAAGCCACGCATGCGGCTTCATGCGCACACCAAACCTCAAGCTCACATTTGCATTTCCTTCGTATTGATGATGTCTGAAACTTCTACCAAACCCTATTTGTTACGCGCCATTTACGAATGGTGTACCGACAACGGCTTCACTCCTTATCTGGCGGCCCAGGTAGATGCGCACACGCGGGTGCCTCAGCAGTTCGTCAAAAATGGCGAGATCGTGCTGAACATCAGTTTCGAAGCGACCAGCGGTCTAAAAATGGACAATGAATTTGTCAATTTCAACGCACGTTTTGGCGGTGTCTCACGTGAAATCTCGGTGCCGGTAGAAAACGTCATCGCAATTTACGCGCGTGAAAATGGCCAGGGTATGGCATTCGAAGTGTCGAAGCATGCTGAAGCAGAGTCCGCTGACGTTGACGAGCAAAGTGCGCCGACCAAGGGGCCAGCGATTGCCGCAGTACCAACCTTGACCTCGGTACCATCGCCAGGCGCGAATGCGGGGGATAAAGGAAGTGGTGCGGATCCAGAAAAAGATCCGGAACCACCAAAAAAAGGTGGAAGACCTACCCTAACGCGAATTAAGTAATGTATAATTCTGTTCTCGCAGTTTTGCTGGCTTAGCTCATCTGGTAGAGCACCTGACTTGTAATCAGGGGGTGGCGGGTTCAAGTCCTGCAGCCAGCACCAATTCTAAAAGGCCCACAGTTCTGTGGGCCTTTTTCTTGTGCTCCGCAATCTAGGTTTTGCTCCGCAATTCGCTATTAGCATTAGAATTTCCTCCGAATACCACTTCGACAAATTGCGGTTTTGGCCGCTCGTAAACAGCCTGCTATCGGCCATCGTACAACCCTTAACATTTGCTGCCTGTCGAGACACGGTTCAGTCGGTCATTCACGAACCGTGAGGTCAATGCCATCAGGATAGGTCCGCGCGGGCCTGCACAGAAGGTCAGCCAGAACCGGCGCAGCGGTCAATTCGTACCAGCGCCGGCAACAAGATCTGGAAATGTGGAATTGAATAAAAAAACATAGCCACATCAACAGGGTCATGCATGTTGTGTGCCGCCGGGACCGCTTACGTACCGATACAGTGCGTAAAATTCCAATATAAATTGGCCGCTAAAAGTGCCCCCTCTGAATATTTGTTTTCCGTAGAAGTGGGTGCGTTTTTTCGTCATGACGAAAAAATTGGAGTACGTTGTAGCTAATGCAGGATAGACGAGCGTAGTCAAGGTGGCCCACCTTAACCGGTCCTCATTTCGTCATGACGAAATTGCGGTCCTCACTTGTCACCTTGTTGCGGGAAAAATCTTAGTAAGTCTATCCACGGCTACCGACTGGGATGATGCGTTTTCCATCATGATGTAGTCTCCAGCGCCTGCGCTGCAACAATCAAGTATGCGACATGCTCGATCAGCTCCTCGACGAAGCTCTCTGTGACATCGAGGTTACCTTCATATTCGGGCAGGTTGTGTTTTTTGTGCGCCTGATTAAGCAACAACCACTGCTCCGGCTTGAATCCCAGCGTATGCTCGAGACACTGGAAGACTAGGTAACGGTTTTCGCTGCGGTAGCCATGGACACGCAGGGCAGACAACGCGGCAGCATGTGCGGCATTGTAGGCAAGATCAAAACGGCTTTCCAATGAAAGGATGGGTTGTCTGGCATCCTGCAGTCGCACGCTGGCAGAGCGCAACAAGCCAGCCCGCTCCCGTGCATCAGGCGGTTCCGCCTTGAGCTTACCAATGCGCGCTAAATTAGCCAGCGCTGCCGAGTCGGGTAATGTCCTGTTCGGATCCTTTGACAAAGATTTTAGGCTGCTCTAGCACCCTGACGATGAAAGACTTGCCATCGCGCACGCGTTGCGTAAACTCGTCCGGTGTGTAGAGCGTCGGGTTCACCACGCGTCCCAGCTGCGCCTGAGCTGGCAATAGCGCTTCAAGTAATTCCGCATTCGATGGCACTGCTCCAATCACCATCAAATCAACGTCACTTCCGGCATGCTCGGTGCCCTTGGCCAGCGAACCGTAGACAAACGCCAGATCCACCAGCGGCCACAGTGAGTGAAGTGCTGCGCGCAATACATCGGCCACACCGAACGTTTTCAGAACAATACCGCGCAGCTCTTCAAATATCGGTGCTTCGTGGTTGGCCTGGTAATGCTTTTGATTTCCTACCCGCCGCACGGTCACCAGGGCCGACGCTTCCAGCCGCGCTAGCTCCCGCTGCACTGCACCAGAACCCGACGCCGCCAACCCAATAATTTCATTGGCATAAAACGACCGCTGCGACTGGCCAAATAGCACGGCCAGCACCCGCTGTTGCGTCTTCGTAAATAGTGCGTCTGCATAAATACCCATAACGGGTATATTAATACCCACTATAGGTATTGTCAAACCAATCATCCGTGAAGTAGATGACACACAAATTTATTATTGAGCAATGTGTTTATCAATAGTAAATTTCCATTGCGTCTCATCAAAGTTCATCGTTGGTTTAACTAGCTTGTCCCTGTGCTGCTGCAATCTCTTTACTTTGCGCATGGTGATGCCGTGGGCGTCGCTGTCGTATTGCATTAGAACGCCAATCGGAAAACGGATGGTGTTATGTGCGGAATTGGCCCACGCTGGCGCGAATTAAGCGGAATGCATCGCCGGCAAAAAACAAAATTTCCGAACATACGGAATCCGGGGAAACCCTTGCAGAGTCTTTCAAGACGCGCCGTCTGGGCAATGCCTCCCTTCTTTTTTACATCGCAGAACTATTCAACAAATGCCCTTCGCCGTACGACCAGTTGCATCGATGTGACGCTGCCACTGGGGATCGCGCGCTGGCCAAATATGTGCGACGTGGACGCGGTCTGGACGTGAACCGGGAGGCGCTACGGCACGCCGCTAAGTCTTTCGGTTAAATTAAACAAATTTGGTAATCCGATTTTGGTTAAGTTGCAGATATACCCGCGATGCGAGGATTGGAAAGCTGAAACAATTCGATACAGTTGACACATCTAATGCGTCAACTTGTCATCGGATTTGAACGCTAAGGGAACCATGGCACCAGTCAAATCAGAGCCATGCAACCATCGCCATTTAAAATTAGGGAAATAATCATGTTGAATACAAAAGATCTGAGTAAAGCCGCCGCCATGATCGCCGTGTTGGGTGTATTGGCCACAGCCACTACCAGCAGCTTCGCTGATACTGCCTGGCAAAAAAAGTATCCGCGCCGTGAGCAGGTCAACAATCGTCTTCAAAATCAGAACAAGCGCATTCACAACGAAGTAAAGGAAGGGGAGTTGACCCCTGGCCAAGCGAAGACATTGCATAAAGACGATAAGCGGATTCGCCAGGAAGAACGCGACATGGCGGCGCAAAACGGCGGACACATCACAAAACAGGAACAACGGACTTTGAACCAGCAGGAAAACGCCGTCAGTAAGCAAATCGGCAAATAAATCGACACCCTATAGTTGGCATGAGAGCTACAACGAGGACGCTAACCACGCCCTCGGTTTTAGGGCCGGATATGTCCGATTGCGAATGCCTCAAATCGGCCCCAAGTCGGTCAGAAGTGTCTGCCGAAGTTAGTGGAATTCAGCTTATATGTCACCGCTCGTGGTGGTTGCTGAAACAATGCTTGCCCTGAAAACTGAGGCAGGCCGTCATTGATTGGCACTCACATCGCCTTTTCTGCAGCAAACTTATGTCTTGGCGGCTACTGAGAAAATGGGGTGCCAAGAGTGCCGAGATGATAGTCTGGGTTTTCTGCTCGGTACGCATAAATTGGGGAGCCGCAAATGGACCATGCGATGAAAATGCAAACCAACGGATTCGGTCGACGTAGGGCAACTAGACCGGTGTAAAATATGATTCCGTAGGGCAATACAATCTCAGCGGTGGTCGAGTGTGCTGAATGGGATGCCTCGCGACTTATTGTTGCGTCAGGTGCGCCACATCCGGCTCGACCGCCCACAATTTTTGGGGAGGCACTATGGACTTAATTCCATTCGAAAAAGTCGCGATATGGGAAGCAAGAGCCGTACTCGATGAAGATGACCTACGTGCCAGACAAGAAAAAAACTGGGAGCACCTGCGTCGTTTGGTAGGTCCCTCCGATTTGAAATTGGAGGAGGCAACCTATAACTGGCTGCTGACGTTGCCGACCGAGGTCTGGCCCCTGTGGCTAGTGAAAAATTTTCCGCGTATCGCCAACCATTTTGCTGAAGTCTGGATGAGACCTTCGGTCTGCGAGAAGTTGTTCGTCGAACTCTTGCTGGATCAAAGAGGGACGCGCAAAGGTTTTCCTGTGGAAGTGTCGCGGGAGATCATGGCCTTGAAATTGTATTGCGAAAGCATGGCGGCCACGGCGGCAGCTGATCAGCAATCGCGGCGAGAGGAGAAGGTAAATAATTCTTGATTGTTTCTGGATAAAATCCCCGCACCGTCTGAGCGGGAAGGGGAATGTTTTTCGATCTTCCTCTCCCTATAGCATTCTTATTTGCTCCCAGTCGGTTAACCCCTGAAATATCTTATCTATCCCGTCTTGTTTTAAGGTACGCATACCTTCACTGATGGCGGTTTGCAATATCTCAGGGACATTTGCTTTCGCATGTATTTTTTTCTTGATAGCGGCCGTGTTAAGCAGCAACTCATGCACCCCTAATCTACCTTTGTAACCGCTCTTATCGCATTTTTCGCAGCCCACCGCCTTGCATAATATTAGTGAGTTGTCGTCCCGTCCATATTGCTTGTGCCATCCCGCTATTATCTCGTCCTGTCGGAGTTCTGTTTCGAAGCAATATTCATAAGCAAGCATTTGGATTTGCTCATCGGTGGCGGCATAACGCTGAAGGCAGGTTGTGCATAATTTGCGTGTGAGTCTTTGACCGACGACCCCCAGTAACGCATCTGCAAAATTAAACGGATCCAGACCGAGATCCAACAGCCTTACAACGCTTTCCACCGCACTGTTGGTATGCATGGTTGAAAACACCAGATGACCAGTGAGTGACGCTTCAATGACGGTCCTGGCGGTTTCTGGATCACGTGTTTCCCCTACCATGATGACATCAGGATCTGCGCGCAAAAAGCTGCGCAATATGGTGGCAAAAGTCCAGTCGATTTTTGCATGCACTTGAACTTGTCGCAGACCTTTTTGGGTAATTTCTATTGGGTCTTCGACCGTCCATATTTTGCGGTCGCGGGTGTTGATGTAACTGAGTAAGGAATGCAACGTTGTCGTCTTGCCTGACCCGGTCGGGCCGCAGACAAATAAGAGCCCGTGAGGCTTGATGGCAAGTTTCTGGAGTTTTTCCAGCACAGAGGGGGTCAGACCTATTGCAGCTAAAGACAGCGCCTTGGGAGCGGCAAGGATGCGCATGACGATGTCTTCGAGACCTTCGGTAGTGGGCATGGTTACTACGCGAAGCTCGATTTTGGCCGGACCAAACTGCTCAAAATTCATCTTCCCATCCTGCGAGCGTCGTTTCTCGGAAATGTCCAGACGGCTCATGATTTTAAGACGAGAAATCAAAGCATTGCGGTAGTTCGCCGGAATGTCGGAGTAATCAATCATGACGCCATCTTTGCGAAACCGGACTTGGCTGGGC
Source organism: Glaciimonas sp. OK215 (assembly GCF_057787885.1). Classification (NCBI taxonomy): domain Bacteria; kingdom Pseudomonadati; phylum Pseudomonadota; class Betaproteobacteria; order Burkholderiales; family Oxalobacteraceae; genus Glaciimonas; species Glaciimonas sp. OK215. The sequence continues at coordinate 5,286,261 of NZ_CM173544.1, read as the reverse complement.
TCATTCCCTTTCATTGTTTCGATATGGATGTCAGACGCGCCTTGTTCAAACGCGTCGAGGATAATCTTGTTGACCAGGCGAACCATTGTGTTGTCGGATTCTGTAATCACCTCATCCACAACCTGACCCATTTCGATGCCGTTACCCTCGTCTAATCTTGAAACCAAATCAGCAATATTCTGACGTTCTCCCTGCGTGCTATAAAATTTCGAAATGACAGTGACCAAGTCCTCCTCGGATGCCATGACGGGATCAATCGTGTGCTTGGTGTAAAACGCTAATGCCTGCAATGCGTCCGATGACAGGGGGTCTTCCATCGCGACCACCATACGTGACTGTGCTCGGTATAGCGGCATCACGGTGTATTTGCGTACGAGGTCTCCAGGGACGATCCTAATCAGGTTCAGGTCGAACTGAAATTTGGGCAAAGTAACGAAAGGAATGCCAAGTTTTTGTGCCAATACTCTCTTGATGATTTCCTTGTCGACGACACCCATGTCGCAAAGAATTTCGCCTAAATGCATCTTCCGGTCCGCCGCCTGCCTCTGGAGCGCTTGCACGAGTTGTTCTTCGGTGATCAGGTTCTCGTGAATCAATGCTTCCCCAAGTCTGAGATGAGGCATCGATTTTTGTCTTTTCAGGGCCATTTCCACTTGCTGTTCTGTGACCAGATGCTCCCGCTGCAGATAGTCCCCCAGCTTGGATGCCCGGAGCTCGCTTTGTTTTTTCAGGCCTGCATCAACAGCACCCGCCGACACAATTTTCTTGTCTACTAACATCTTGCCAAGCTTGTCGCCAATCTGATAACTGGCAATCGCTTCAGCCGGAATGAACCAACGTAAGACGTTGTTGCCAGTACTGGCAACAAATAGAAAAAGCCCGATTTCTCGCGAAACGAAACCTTCTGTTTCAGATATCAAGCGCTCCCCATCCTTGAAGAAAACCATGCACTTTTTCTTGATGGAGATCGGGGGAGCTTCGTGTATTCCTGCCGCTAAAGGTAATTCCAGCCTTTTCAGTTCTATAGGGTGTGTTAGGCGGATACTTTGGATGCTGGAAAACCCGATACGAACCTTGTCGACAGCACGATCGGGATGAAACTCGAGAATTGATGCTTCCGGGTCAAAACGTACCAGCTTGCCGACTTTCTGGTGCCCATCGTTCAAGGTAACAATGCATGGCACCTTGCTGTTATTCGTTGTGGATGTAGAGGTCAACTCGAAGTGCGGTGGTATTGGCCATTCGAAATCGATAGGCATTGGTCCCTCCTTTTAAATTCAAAAAACCTGTGGCGCTCTGAATAACGTCATCGTTCAGCGAGTTCAATTTTTTTGGCTATGCAGCCTAGAGCAAGCTAATGACGACAAATGGCCATGAGCCTCTATTGGCACTTGAGGCTTTGTTACCATCCTAGCACTTTATTTCTATGTGGAATTATTTTGAAACGGTAGCCTGGGACAGGAGCAACTTGAGAAGCATTAGCCGCCTAGTGTCATGAGTACATGCGGTGGCAGAAAAATACCTGTCAGTATTGATAACTAGCAGCACCTCACCCAATCCGCATTACATCGGTAAGCCGCCTCAGTCTTGATGCTGTCGCGGCAAATGTGCCGGGCTTGGTGAAGCGTTGATTTGCGGCACTCTTTTGGAAAATGCAGTTCCGCATTTGTTGCGGCCCCGCGAGAGCAGTGGAATCCGGGCAAAGCTGTTGGCATCGCCCGTGAACTGGACAAGCTGAATGTCTATTGGATGGGGGAAGTCGCTGCATCGCGGTGATGACGAAGGCGGTAAAGCATAGCGCCCTCCGCCCCATAAATGTATCCGCTTCTTTAGGTGTTAAACAAGCGCGCCAACTCAACTCCGGGCTCCGGCGCACGCATAAACGTTTCACCTACCAAAAATGCATGGACATTGGCGTCGCGCATGCGCTTCACGTCATCCGCCGTCTGGATCCCGGACTCAGTCACTACCAGCTTGTCCGGTGAAATGCGCGGCAGCAACGTCAGCGTGTTCTCCAGGGATGTTTCAAATGTGCGCAGATTGCGGTTGTTGATGCCCAGCAGCGCTGTTTTTAGCTTGAGCGCTGCGGTCAGTTCTTCGGCGCTGTGGACTTCCACCAGCACGCTCATGCCAAGCTCAAGCGCGATTGCTTCCATCTCTGCCATCAAGCCGTGATCGAGCGCGGCGACGATCAGCAAAATCGCGTCCGCACCCCAATGACGCGCCTGATAAATCTGATACGGATCAATCATGAAATCTTTGCGCAACACTGGGAGCGCGCAGGCGGCACGTGCTTGCTGCATGTATTCCGGCGAACCCTGAAAGAATTTTTCATCGGTCAACACGGATAAACAGGCGGCACCATGCGCGGCGTAGTCGACGGCGATATCGGCAGGGTGGAAGTTAGGGCGAATCACACCTTTGGACGGTGACGCCTTTTTGATTTCGGCGATGACGCCAGCGTGGCCGGCATCGATCTTGGTACGCAGTGCGGCTTCAAAATCACGCAAGTTATTCCGGGCGTCGGCATCGGTTTCGACTTCCCGGCGCAGGCTGGCGAGGTCGCGCTGTTTTTTCGCGCGAGCGATTTCATCGGCTTTGATGTCGAGAATTTTATTCAGAATATCGGACATGTTGGTGTTCCTTTCGTGTTCCCGGCGCGCACGCTGAATGCGAACTATGCGTTTCAGGCGCTGGCGCCAAGTGCTCGTGTGGTTTGAATGAACTGGTCCAGTTTGACACGTGCTGCCCCGGAGGCCATCACTTCGCGCGCCTTGACCAGCCCATCGGCAATTGAGTTGCTAATGCCTGCAGCATATAGTGCCGTGCCAGCATTCAGCGCGACGATGTCACGTGCCGGGCCCGGCACGTCGCCGAGTGCCTCAAAAATCTTTTCTTTTGATTCGATCGAATTGGCAACCTTCAGATTGCGGCTGGCGATCATTTGCATGCCGAAATCTTCAGGGTGTATTTCATATTCATGAATTTCGCCATTGATCAGTTCACCCACCAGCGTTGCCGCGCCGAGCGAGACTTCATCCATGTTGTCGCGGCCCCAGACCACCACTGCGCGCTGGGCGCCAAGTCGTTGTAACACGCGCACCTGTATCCCAACCAGGTCAGGATGAAATACGCCCATCAGGATATTCGGCGCGCCAGCGGGATTGGTGAGCGGTCCCAGAATATTGAAAATAGTGCGCACGCCGAGTTCTTTGCGCACCGGCGCTGCATATTTCATCGCCGCATGATGGTTCGGAGCGAACATGAAACCGATGCCGGTTTGGTCTATCGACTGCGCGACCTGTGCCGGTGTCAGATTGATATTGGCCCCGAGTGATTCCAGTACATCGGCACTGCCGGACGACGATGACACGCTGCGACCGCCATGCTTGGCGATGCGGGCGCCGGCGGCTGCGGCGACGAACATGGTTGCCGTTGAAATATTGAAGGTCTGCGCACCATCGCCGCCAGTACCGACGATATCGAGCAGGTTGCTGGTATTCGTGGTGGGAACCGGGGTCGCGAATTCGCGCATGACTTGCGCGGCGGCGGCGATTTCGCCGATGGTTTCTTTTTTGACGCGCAAGCCCATCGTCAAGGCTGCGATCATGACTGGCGACATTTCGCCTTTCATGATTTTGCGGAACAGGTGCAACATTTCGTCGTGGAAAATTTCGCGATGTTCAATGCAACGCAATAGCGCTTCTTGTTCAGTAATCGGCATGGAATCCTCTTGAGATTGTAGGTAGGGTTGCGCTTGCTAAGCCCGACGTACAATTATCGATTAACGCTGCAAAAAGTTTTTCAGCAGGGCATGGCCATGTTCGGACAGGATCGATTCAGGGTGAAATTGCACACCCTCGACATCCAGCGTCTTGTGACGCACGCCCATGATTTCACCGTCATCGGTCCACGCCGTGATTTCCAGGCAGTCCGGTAGCGATGCGCGTTCGATTGCCAGCGAGTGATAGCGAATCACGGTGAACGGATCAGGTAAACCCTTGAAGACGCCGACGCCAGTATGGTTAATCGGCGAAGTTTTGCCATGCATCACTTGTTGAGCACGCACTACTTTGCCGCCGAAGGCTTCGCCAATTGCCTGATGACCCAGGCAGACGCCAAGGATAGGCAGCGTACCGCCCAGCTTTTGCAGCAGTTCGACGCAGATGCCTGCTTCTTTTGGACTGCAGGGGCCGGGCGATAAACAGATGCGCTCCGGCTTGAGCGCAGCAATTTCGTCGAGCGTGATTTCGTCGTTGCGGAAGGTCCGCACATCTTCACCGAGTTCACCGAAATATTGCACCAGGTTGTAGGTGAAGGAATCGTAGTTGTCGATCATTAGCAGCATCAGATTTCTCCATCCAGACCGTCTTGCACTTGTTCCGCTGCGCGTAATACTGCGCGGGCCTTATTTTCGGTTTCTTCCCATTCGGTTTCAGGCACCGAGTCGGCGACGATACCGGCGGCTGCCTGTACATACAACATGCCGTCTTTAATGACGCCGGTACGAATCGCGATGGCGACATCCATTTCACCGCCGAACGACAGGTAACCGCAAGCACCGCCGTAAATACCGCGCTTGGTCAGTTCCAGTTCGTCGATGATTTCCATCGCCCGTACTTTTGGTGCGCCGGATAGTGTGCCGGCAGGGAAGGTGGCTTTCAGGACATCCAGGTTCGACAAGCCGGATTTCAGCACGCCTTCGACGTTGGAAACGATGTGCTGCACGTGCGAATATTTTTCGATGACCATCTGGTCAGTGACTTTGACGCTACCGGTTTCGGCAATGCGGCCGATGTCGTTGCGTGCCAGGTCGATCAGCATCACGTGCTCGGCAATTTCTTTTGGATCAGCGAGTAATTCGATTGCCAGCTGTTCGTCGCGCTCCGGGGTCGATCCACGTGGGCGGGTTCCTGCCAGTGGGCGGATCGTGATTTTCCGTTTGGCTTCGGTCGTTGCAGTCGCTGCGGCTGTTTGCTCGTTGCGCACCAGGATTTCTGGCGACGAGCCCACAATCTGCATGTCGCCGAAATTGTAAAAATACATATACGGCGACGGATTCAGCGAACGTAACGAGCGATACAGCATGAGCGGTGAATCAACGTAGGGTTTTTTGATGCGTTGGCCGATCTGTACCTGCATCAGGTCACCCGCCATGACATATTCCTTGGCCTTGGCGACGGCTTTCAGGTAGTCGTCTTTTTTGAATTCGCGTATGGTTTCGGTCCGTACCGAGGCGGATGTGACGGGCGCGTCGGCTGGGCGGCGCAACATCGCTCGTAAATCTTTCAGGCGTTGACGACCCTTTGAGAACGCTTCGGGCTGAGTCGGATCGGTGTACACGATCAGGTACAGCTTGCCGGAGAGATTATCGATTACCGCCAATTCTTCAGTCAGCAATAATTGAATGTCCGGCAAGCCCAGGTCATCTTTAGGTGCAGTGTTTGCCAGCCGTTTTTCGATGTGACGCACCGTGTCATAGCCGAAGTAGCCAGCCAGACCGCCGCAGAAGCGCGGCATGCCCGGGCGTATCGCTACTTTGTAGCGCGCTTGGAATTCGGTGATGAAGTCGAGCGGATTACCTTCTGCGGTCTCGATTATCTTGTCGTTCTTGACGACTTCGATACGGGTGCCATAGCTGCGCAAGAGCGTCGATGCCGGCAAGCCGATAAATGAGTAGCGTCCAAAGCGTTCGCCGCCAACCACAGATTCCAGCAGGAAAGTATTCTTGCCGGTCTGCTGGGTTTGCGCCAGCTTCAGATACAGCGTCAAAGGGGTTTCGAGATCGGCCAAAGCTTCGGCGATCAGCGGAATACGGTTATAGCCTTGTGCGGCCAGCGATTTGAATTCGAGTTCGGTCATGTTTCTCTCCAGGCCGCTATTGTAGAACAGCGGTGGTCGACTGCAAAAAACGTTGTCTGCGACGTGCTTTAAAAAAGGACGAAAAAACAGACAGCGGCGATCAGGGGGTTACTTAGCCCAGGATTGCCAGCGTCGCCAGAGCCAGGCCTCAGGGGCGGCTAGTGGGACATTACGTTTTTTGTCGAGAAACATTTTAAGAAATATGTTTGGATTTATGTCGATATATGGTGTGCCGCCGAAAGCAGCGTTGGTACTATACCATCCGAATCGACGTCTTGTATAGACTCGCCGTGATTGTATCCGTACGGCACATTCAACACCCTGCAACCGGCTGCGCGCGCGGCCTGCGCATCGTTCGAAGAGTCGCCAACAGCAACCACTTGTGCTGGCTGCAAGTTGAATTCTCGGCAAACTGCCAGCAGCGGCATCGGGTCGGGTTTTTTCCTGGAAAAGGAGTCGCCGCCATATACCAGTTCAAAAAAACCGCGTAATCCGGTCTTTTCCAGTAACGGCAGGGCAAACGCGATCGGCTTGTTGGTGACGCAAGCCAGCCGCAATCCCTTGCCGCGCATGGCCTGGAGTCCTTCAATTACCTCGGGATAGAGCGTCGCGTAGTTGCCGTTGATTGTCAGATAGTGGCGTTGATACGACGCCAGCGCCGCATCGAAATGCACATCGGCCTGCGCTGCTGCGTAATCCACACTTAACACGCGACGAATCAGGTTTTCCGATCCTTTGCCGACGAAATTGATAATGGTTTGCTGGGTCAACGGTGCCAAATCGAAATCGGCACGCATGCGATTGATGGCGACATGAAAGTCCGGCGCTGTATCCAGCATGGTGCCGTCCAGATCGATGATGGCAGCGGCGATGCCGGTCAATATGACCGGCAGGGCTGCTTCAGTTGCCGCCTTTGGAGTACTCAACATCATACTTTTGCCAATTCGCCACGCATTGCATCGATCACAGCCTTGTAGTCCGGCTTGCCGAAAATCGCTGAACCAGCGACGAAAGTGTCTGCGCCAGCTGCTGCAGCCTGGGCGATGTTGTCGATTTTGATGCCGCCATCGACTTCCAGCATGATATTGCGACCGGATTCGTCAATCAGCCGACGAACTTTCGCGATTTTTTTCAGCGCTTCAGGAATAAAGGACTGGCCGCCAAAGCCTGGATTGACCGACATGATCAGGATGATGTCGAGCTTGTCCATCACATGATCCAGAAAATGCAGTGGTGTACCCGGATTGAATACCAGGCCGGCTTTACAGCCGTTATCGCGGATCAGTTGCAGCGAACGGTCGATATGTTCCGATGCTTCCGGATGGAAAGTGATGATGTTGGCGCCGGCCTTGGCAAAGTCCGGAATGATGCGATCCACCGGTTTGACCATCAGATGAACGTCAATTGGCACCTGCACGTGTGGGCGAATCGCTTCGCACACCAGGGGGCCGATCGTCAGGTTGGGAACGTAATGATTGTCCATGACGTCAAAATGGATGATGTCGGCACCGGCGCTAACGACGTTGCGGACTTCTTCGCCGAGGCGGGCGAAGTCCGCAGACAAAATACTTGGGGCGATACGGTAGGTTGGTGTGGTTGGCATGGCAGTCACTTAAAAGAGAAGATGCAAAAAAGATGCGCTATTTTACTCTGTGGGTTTGTGATGTTCAGGGTAGCGCTTGCGTCTGCCGGTAATTTCGTGTGCAATGATCCGTTAGATACAAGGATGTGGCGCTGAAGTTGTCGGTCGACCATTCAGTGAGCTCACTGAACTACTGCCTGAAATAAAGGAAATCTGCATGGCCGCTTATGAATTTACCGTTAATGTCAGGACCCAATATCTGGAAGAGCAATCCGAGCCGGATCGCGATCACTATGTTTTCGCCTACGCAATCACGATCAAAAATACCGGACAGGTGGCTGCGCAGTTAATCTCGCGTCACTGGGTTATCACGGATGCCAATAATTACGTGCAAGAAGTCCGCGGGCTGGGAGTGATTGGCCATCAGCCGCTGCTGCAGCCAGGTGAGAATTTCGAGTACACCAGCGGCACATCGCTGGCAACGCCGCAGGGCTCCATGTTTGGCGAATTTTTCTGCGTGGCAGAAGATGGCGAGCAGTTCGAGTCGCGGATTCCCGAATTCGTTTTGTCGCTGCCGCGCACACTGCATTAATTTCATTGTTAAGCGCTATTAGGCCTCCTGATCGTCATCGTTCTTTGGTGGCGATGCTTTACGCTGTGGGGGCTGATCCGGTTTGCGTCCAGACATCATGGTCCACCAGACAATAAATACAAATAAAAAGAAGGCAACGGACGCCTCAAGAATCAATAACCACATAAAGAATCCTCAATGTCATTCAAGCGCATAAGTCTACCCGTTTCGGCTCTAATTATCGCCCTCAGCATGGTTGCCTGTACCACTTCTCCCACGCTGACGTCACCGACGGCGCCAGAGAAAAAGCCGCCGCCGACAAGCTCCACCGCACCATTGCCAGATATCAAAGCGCCAGCAGGAACGTTGCGGGCAAGTTCTTTCGCGGCGTTGCCCGGTTGGAAAAGTGATGATCTGCGACAGGCAATGCCGGCTTTTCTGGCATCCTGTTCAACCATGGTGAAAAGAGCGGACTGGATGGAGCCATGCACCGTTGCGCGTGATCTTGATGCGGCGAACGAAAGCGCGATACGGACATTCTTCGAAGCATTTTTTACGCCTTATCAAGTTATTAATGCGGATGGCAGCGACAATGGTCTGGTGACTGGATATTACGAACCGTTGTTGCGCGGTGCGCGCAAGCGCGGCGGCGTTTATCAAACACCGCTTTATCGTGCGCCGGAAGATTTGCTGACGATAGATCTTGCGAGCGTCTATCCGGAACTAAAAGGATTGCGCTTGCGTGGTCGCCTGGTCGGAAATCGCATAGTGCCGTATCCGAATCGGGCCGAACTGGATAAAACAGCTAACCTGAGTGGCAAGGAAATTGTCTGGGTCGATGATCCGGTTGATGCTTTTTTTCTGCAAGTGCAAGGTTCAGGGCGAATCCAAATGGCGAATGGCGAAATATTACGCGTCGCTTATGCTGATCAAAATGGTTATCCGTATAAATCGATCGGTCGTTATCTGATTGATAAGGGAGAGTTGACGCTGGCGCAGGCTTCCGCGCAAGGAATCAAAGCCTGGCTGGCTGCAAATCCTTCGCGTCAGCAGGAATTGTTGAATTCCAATCCGAGTTATGTCTTCTTTAAAGAGGAAAAAGTCCTGGACCCTAATCAGGGACCGAAAGGTGCGCAGGGCGTGCCATTGACGCCGCAGCGTTCGATTGCGGTCGATCCCCATTTCATTCCATTGGGCGTACCAGTATTTTTGGCGACAACGCAGCCCAACAGCGTGAAAAACCTGCAGCAGTTAGTTGTGGCGCAGGACACCGGTGGCGCGATCAAGGGCGCGGTGCGAGCCGATTTGTTTTGGGGCTTTGGCAATGACGCGGGGGAGAAAGCGGGGAGAATGAAGCAGCGTGGCACGATGTGGGTGCTGCTGCCGAAATTGTCGACCGTTGCTGGCCGGTGATTATATATAGTGCTTGTCTTGCTCACCTACTCGACGCCTGCTGGCGTCGAGTCACGCCTGATGTCTAACTACTAACTACCGGAAGTTTAGCGGTTTGTGGTTACCGCAATACCAGTACCGGAATGGTGGAATGCGCCAGGACTCTTTGCGTTTTGCTGCCCAGGAATAGTCGGCTTAGGCCGCTACGGCCGTGTGAGGCCATGAAAATCACGTCACATCCATACCTTTCCGCCACGTTAATGATTTCCTCATCGGGATTGAAGGCTTGCGCAGTGAGTATCTCGCAAGCCACCCCAGCCGTCTTTGCCGCATCGGCGATTTTTTGCACATGTAGTTGCGCCAGCGCCAGCATATTCTCTTCATAGGTACCGGGATCCGCAGCCATAGTACTTTCTGCCATCGGTGAAAACGGATAGGGTTCTGCCACGGACAAGCCGATCACCTTGCCATTGCTAAATTTGGCAAATTCAATCGCTGCTGTAATTGCCTTATCCGACAGTGCCGAGCCGTCGGTTGGTACCAGTATGGTCTTGAACATGGAGTCCCCCTGCTATGGATGAAGAAGATGTATCTGCTTTGCAATGGTGGTCAGCTCTAGCCGTTATCGCTATATAGACAGAATAGCGGCGGATAAATTCCGGATGCCCAATACCTCGGGTCGTATTGGTCGTTCTGGACATCGTATCTGTTATCTTGTGGCGCTACAATTAAACCTAGTTAATACTATTTATCCACCTACTGTTGAATGGGAAACGTTATGTCATATGAAGCTATTCTGGTTGAGACGCAAGGAAAAGTCGGACTGATTCGTTTGAATCGCCCGAAAGCGCTGAACGCTTTGAATGATCAGTTGATGAGCGAGCTGGGTCAAGCGCTCCTGAAGTTCGACGCCGATGCAGAGATTGGTTGCATCATCATTACCGGTAGTGAAAAAGCGTTCGCAGCAGGCGCGGATATTGGCGCCATGGCTGGCTACTCATATATGGATGCGTTTAAAGGTGATTACATTACCCGCAACTGGGAAGAAATACGTCGTGTGCGTAAGCCAGTGATTGCTGCGGTTGCAGGTTTCGCGTTAGGCGGTGGTTGTGAGCTGGCGATGATGTGCGATTTCATTATTGCTGCAGACAATGCGAAGTTTGGTCAGCCGGAAATTAAGCTTGGCGTGATCCCAGGTGCTGGCGGTACGCAGCGCCTGCCGCGTTCGGTGTCGAAAGCCAAGGCGATGGACATGTGTCTGACCGCGCGCATGATGGATGCGGTCGAAGCGGAGCGCGCAGGATTGGTGTCGCGGATAGTGCCTTTGGATCAGTTGATTGCAGAGGCACTAGAGGCCGCAACTGTGATCGCGAACATGTCTCTGCCGGCAGTGATGATGATTAAAGAGTCGGTCAATCGCGCATATGAAACGACATTGGCGGAAGGCATTCAATTCGAGCGTCGCCTGTTCCACAGCACCTTCGCTACTGAAGATCAGAAAGAGGGAATGCAGGCATTTTTAGAGAAGCGTTTACCTGTCTTTAAAAATATTTAAGAATTGTGACAAAACCGCTTGCCAGTGGCGGAGCGCCTTGCTATAGTTCGGCCTCTGTTGAAAACGACGCGCAATACCGGAAGCAGCGCAGGCTGATTCGGGGGCGAAGTTGGAGATGGAAACGAGGTTGCAGTGCGGGTGTTTGCAGGGTGTGGAAGCGTTAAAAGCATTTAAGTTGTTTGTAAAAATGATTTAAAAAGCAGTTGACGAAAAGCACGCAACGCCACATAATCTCATCTCTCTGCTGCCGGCAAACAAAACGATTTGTCGGTGCTGCGAACACTACGGTGTGACGCAAAGCAGGGGAAGTTCTTTAACAATTAACAGCCGATAAGTGTGGGCGTTTAATGGAAGTGCAGCGTGAATTGCTTCGGCGGTTTGCGTAAAACTTAAAACATTAAATGTTCACAAAAGAAGAAAATAGGATGCTTCGCAAGGTCAAACTTGGGGAGCGCCTGTCAGTATTTTGAGTGAGCGATAGCAGCGATGCTAGGCAGCAATGCCACAAAACAGAGATTAAACTGAAGAGTTTGATCCTGGCTCAGATTGAACGCTGGCGGCATGCCTTACACATGCAAGTCGAACGGTAACAGGGAGCTTGCTCCGCTGACGAGTGGCGAACGGGTGAGTAATATATCGGAACGTGCCTTTGAGTGGGGGATAACTAGTCGAAAGATTAGCTAATACCGCATACGATCTACGGATGAAAGTGGGGGATTCGCAAGAACCTCATGCTCATAGAGCGGCCGATATCTGATTAGCTAGTTGGTGAGGTAAAGGCTCACCAAGGCATCGATCAGTAGCTGGTCTGAGAGGACGACCAGCCACACTGGGACTGAGACACGGCCCAGACTCCTACGGGAGGCAGCAGTGGGGAATTTTGGACAATGGGCGCAAGCCTGATCCAGCAATGCCGCGTGAGTGAAGAAGGCCTTCGGGTTGTAAAGCTCTTTTGTCAGGGAAGAAACGGTCTTGGTTAATACCTGGGGCTAATGACGGTACCTGAAGAATAAGCACCGGCTAACTACGTGCCAGCAGCCGCGGTAATACGTAGGGTGCAAGCGTTAATCGGAATTACTGGGCGTAAAGCGTGCGCAGGCGGTTGTGTAAGACAGGTGTGAAATCCCCGGGCTTAACCTGGGAATGGCATTTGTGACTGCACGGCTAGAGTGTGTCAGAGGGGGGTAGAATTCCACGTGTAGCAGTGAAATGCGTAGAGATGTGGAGGAATACCGATGGCGAAGGCAGCCCCCTGGGATAACACTGACGCTCATGCACGAAAGCGTGGGGAGCAAACAGGATTAGATACCCTGGTAGTCCACGCCCTAAACGATGTCTACTAGTTGTCGGGTCTTAATTGACTTGGTAACGCAGCTAACGCGTGAAGTAGACCGCCTGGGGAGTACGGTCGCAAGATTAAAACTCAAAGGAATTGACGGGGACCCGCACAAGCGGTGGATGATGTGGATTAATTCGATGCAACGCGAAAAACCTTACCTACCCTTGACATGGCTGGAATCCTTCAGAGATGAGGGAGTGCTCGAAAGAGAACCAGTACACAGGTGCTGCATGGCTGTCGTCAGCTCGTGTCGTGAGATGTTGGGTTAAGTCCCGCAACGAGCGCAACCCTTGTCATTAGTTGCTACGAAAGGGCACTCTAATGAGACTGCCGGTGACAAACCGGAGGAAGGTGGGGATGACGTCAAGTCCTCATGGCCCTTATGGGTAGGGCTTCACACGTCATACAATGGTACATACAGAGGGCCGCCAACCCGCGAGGGGGAGCTAATCCCAGAAAGTGTATCGTAGTCCGGATTGTAGTCTGCAACTCGACTACATGAAGTTGGAATCGCTAGTAATCGCGGATCAGCATGTCGCGGTGAATACGTTCCCGGGTCTTGTACACACCGCCCGTCACACCATGGGAGCGGGTTTCACCAGAAGTAGGTAGCCTAACCGCAAGGAGGGCGCTTACCACGGTGGGATTCGTGACTGGGGTGAAGTCGTAACAAGGTAGCCGTATCGGAAGGTGCGGCTGGATCACCTCCTTTCTAGAGTTTGTACGGACATTAAGCGTCCACACTTATCGGTGTGTTAATAAAGAAGAACAGTTATTAGGTGCGCTGTTTGTGAGCGGAAGATGCTGACGGACTGCCTGCTGATTACTGATCCAAACGGGTCTGTAGCTCAGTTGGTTAGAGCACCGTGTTGATAACGCGGGGGTCGTTGGTTCGAGCCCAACCAGACCCACCACAAGTTTCGGGGGCTTAGCTCAGCTGGGAGAGCACCTGCTTTGCAAGCAGGGGGTCATCGGTTCGATCCCGTTAGCCTCCACCAAAAATCAAACCTAAGTCGAACGCGCGAGCGTTTGGATTTAGGTTTGATCTTTTCAAGATCATTGGCTGTTTTGTTCTTTAACAATCTAGAAGAAGTAAAGATTCGTCCATGATGCGACAGCATTGTGGATGGGTATGATTGTATCAAATCAAAAAGTATGTAAAGAGTTCTCAAAAGAGCATGCGTTAAGCATGCGATGCGAAAACACTTTGGATACGGCAAACGCTAAACTCATAGAAATACCTCTATAGCCGCTTTTTGTCTGTGAACGCAGGCAGAAGCTAACGTTATAGGGACAAGTGAATAAGTGCACATGGTGGATGCCTTGGCGATTACAGGCGATGAAGGACGTAGTAGCTTGCGATAAGCTGCGGGGAGCGAGCAAACACGCATTGATCCGCAGATTTCCGAATGGGGAAACCCACCCTTTTAGGGTATTGCATACTGAATACATAGGTATGCAAGGCGAACGTGGCGAACTGAAACATCTAAGTAGCTACAGGAAAAGAAATCAACCGAGATTCCCAAAGTAGTGGCGAGCGAAATGGGAACAGCCTGCAAGATTTAGCATCAGCGATAATGGAACACCCTGGAAATGGTGGCCATAGAGGGTGATAGCCCCTTACATGAAATCGGTGGTGTGGAACTAAGTTTGCGACAAGTAGGGCGGGACACGTGTAATCCTGTCTGAACATGGGGGGACCATCCTCCAAGGCTAAATACTCGTAATCGACCGATAGTGAACCAGTACCGTGAGGGAAAGGCGAAAAGAACCCCGGAAGGGGAGTGAAATAGATCCTGAAACCGTGTGCATACAAACAGTAGGAGCGGACTTGTTCCGTGACTGCGTACCTTTTGTATAATGGGTCAGCGACTTACATTCAGTGGCAAGCTTAACCGTATAGGGAAGGCGTAGAGAAATCGAGTCCGAATAGGGCGTTCAGTCGCTGGGTGTAGACCCGAAACCAAGTGATCTACTCATGGCCAGGATGAAGGTGCGGTAACACGCACTGGAGGTCCGAACCCACTAATGTTGAAAAATTAGGGGATGAGCTGTGGGTAGGGGTGAAAGGCTAAACAAACTTGGAAATAGCTGGTTCTCTCCGAAAACTATTTAGGTAGTGCCTCAAGTATCACCATCGGGGGTAGAGCACTGTTATGGCTAGGGGGTCATTGCGACTTACCAACCCATTGCAAACTCCGAATACCGATGAGTGCGAGCTTGGGAGACAGACGCCGGGTGCTAACGTCCGACGTCAAGAGGGAAACAACCCAGACCGCCAGCTAAGGTCCCAAAGATTGGCTAAGTGGCAAACGAAGTGGGAAGGCTAAAACAGTCAGGAGGTTGGCTTAGAAGCAGCCATCCTTTAAAGAAAGCGTAATAGCTCACTGATCGAGTCGTCCTGCGCGGAAGATGTAACGGGGCTAAGCCAGTCACCGAAGCTGCGGATATCAATTTATTGATATGGTAGGAGAGCGTTCTGTAAGCCTGCGAAGGTGTCTTGTAAAGGATGCTGGAGGTATCAGAAGTGCGAATGCTGACATGAGTAGCGATAATGGGGGTGAAAAGCCTCCACGCCGTAAGCCCAAGGTTTCCTGTTCAACGTTCATCGGAGCAGGGTGAGTCGGCCCCTAAGGCGAGGCAGAGATGCGTAGCTGATGGGAAGCAGGTTAATATTCCTGCACCGTCGTGTGATGCGATGGGGGGACGGATCGCGGAAGGTTGTCCGACTGTTGGAATAGTCGGTTTTTGGCTCAGAGAAGGCTGTTAGGCAAATCCGGCAGCGTAATTCAAGGGGTTGAGACGAGTGAACTTGTTCACGAAGCAATCGGAAGTGGTTCCAAGAAAAGCCTCTAAGCTTCAGTCACACGAGACCGTACCGCAAACCGACACAGGTGGGCGAGATGAGTATTCTAAGGCGCTTGAGAGAACTCGGGAGAAGGAACTCGGCAAATTTGTACCGTAACTTCGGGATAAGGTACGCCCCGGTAGCTTGACTGGCTTGCGCCATGAGGGTGAAAGGGCTGCAATAAAAAGGTGGCTGCGACTGTTTAATAAAAACACAGCACTATGCAAACACGAAAGTGGACGTATATGGTGTGACTCCTGCCCGGTGCTGGAAGATTAAATGATGGGGTGCAAGCTCTTGATTGAAGTCCCAGTAAACGGCGGCCGTAACTATAACGGTCCTAAGGTAGCGAAATTCCTTGTCGGGTAAGTTCCGACCTGCACGAATGGAGTAACGATGGCCACACTGTCTCCTCCCGAGACTCAGCGAAGTTGAAATGTTTGTGATGATGCAATCTACCCGCGGCTAGACGGAAAGACCCCATGAACCTTTACTGTAGCTTTGCATTGAATTTTGAACCAATCTGTGTAGGATAGGTGGGAGGCTTTGAAGCGTGAACGCTAGTTTGCGTGGAGCCAACCTTGAAATACCACCCTGGTTTGTTTGAGATTCTAACCTTGGTCCGTTATCCGGATCGGGGACAGTGCATGGTAGGCAGTTTGACTGGGGCGGTCTCCTCCCAAAGTGTAACGGAGGAGTTCGAAGGTACGCTAGGTACGGTCGGACATCGTGCTAATAGTGCAATGGCATAAGCGTGCTTAACTGCGAGACTGACAAGTCGAGCAGGTACGAAAGTAGGACATAGTGATCCGGTGGTTCTGTATGGAAGGGCCATCGCTCAACGGATAAAAGGTACTCTGGGGATAACAGGCTGATTCCTCCCAAGAGTTCATATCGACGGGGGAGTTTGGCACCTCGATGTCGGCTCATCACATCCTGGGGCTGTAGCCGGTCCCAAGGGTATGGCTGTTCGCCATTTAAAGTGGTACGTGAGCTGGGTTTAAAACGTCGTGAGACAGTTTGGTCCCTATCTGCCGTGGGCGTTGGAAATTT
This sequence comes from Glaciimonas sp. OK215, assembly GCF_057787885.1. NCBI lineage: Bacteria > Pseudomonadati > Pseudomonadota > Betaproteobacteria > Burkholderiales > Oxalobacteraceae > Glaciimonas > Glaciimonas sp. OK215. The sequence continues at coordinate 5,270,059 of NZ_CM173544.1, read as the reverse complement.
GAAGGGGGCTGCTCCTAGTACGAGAGGACCGGAGTGGACGAACCTCTGGTGTACCGGTTGTCACGCCAGTGGCATTGCCGGGTAGCTAAGTTCGGAAGAGATAACCGCTGAAAGCATCTAAGCGGGAAACTTGCCTTGAGATGATATTTCCCGGGAACTAGATTCCCCTAAAGGGTCGTTCGAGACCAGGACGTTGATAGGCTGGGTGTGGAAGCGTAGTAATACGTTAAGCTAACCAGTACTAATTGCCCGTGAGGCTTGTCCCTATAACCTTAGCAGGTTATATGGTGAGCTTATTTGTTTGCCAGAAATGTGCAATCATACCCAGTGCTGCAGGCACCTGATCAATCAGGTCTCTGCAGTACAAAAAAAACATACTTTACTTCTTCCGGATTGCGTTGCTTGTTGCCCTATTGGGAACAAACAACACTACAGTTTATGCCTGATGACCATAGCGAGTTGGTACCACCCCTTCCCATCCCGAACAGGACCGTGAAACGACTTTGCGCCGATGATAGTGCTGCAACCAGTGTGAAAGTAGGTCATCGTCAGGCTCTTATTAGAAAACCCTCCCCGAGCAATCGGGGAGGGTTTTTGCTTTGGGGCGGCGCTTCCTGCCTTGCCGCCGATGGCAGCGCGCGCTTCCCCCGCAACTGGACAGGGTTGCAAACCCCCGCCTTATGCCAAGACGCGGGTACCGCTCCGCCTAAGAACTACTACCAACTCTGGTGGAAGCGTCGAAAATCCCGCTCATTAGCGCTGACTTAGCTGATTTCGATAGCGGATTCGCTTCTTAACGATTAAAGGAGGACTGAGTTACCTAGCTGCCAGACAAGTAATTTTTATTGCGATTGGGAAATATCGACCTTTGTTATTGGGCATTTCTACAGCGCTTAAGCGCGAAACTGTACAACTACTGTGTTTTTAACCAGTTGTCCTGTATGATTTGCCTTACTTCTTACTAAGGTCATACTCCGATGATAGGTCGTCTCTCTGGAACGTTGCTTGAAAAAAATCCGCCGCAACTGTTGATTGATTGCAATGGCGTCGGCTATGAAGTCGGAGTGCCCATGAGTACCTTTTACAATCTTCCTGGAATTGGTGAAAAAATTGTATTGCTGACCCATTTGGCGATACGTGAGGACGCGCATGTGCTGTTCGGTTTCGGTACTGCCGAAGAGCGCACCGTGTTCAAGCAATTGATCAAGATCAGCGGCGTCGGCGCCCGTACCGCTCTTTCGATCCTGTCCGGTATGTCTGTACCTGATTTGGCTCAGGCAGTTACGCTGCAGGAAGCGGGGCGTTTGACGAAGGTCCCGGGTATCGGTAAAAAGACGGCCGAGCGCTTGTTGCTTGAGCTAAAAGGAAAACTGGGTGCCGATATCGGCGCGGCAGGCGGACGTGCGGTTAGCGATGCGACTGGGGATATCTTGAATGCGCTTATCGCATTGGGCTATTCGGACAAGGAAGCGTTGCTGGCGCTGAAGCAAATACCTGCCGATGCCACGGTGTCGGATGGCATCAAACTGGCCTTGAAGGCGCTATCCAAGTTATAGCGCTAAGACTCCTTAAACATTCTAATATGTTGTTGTCAGCCATATACAACTTATCCAGCCCGGCTACAATCCGACCATGAGCATTCAAACCGACGACTTTACCGAGCAGCGCATCATCGCAGCGACACCAGCCTCCGCAAATGAGGAGGCAATTGAGCGTGCGTTGCGGCCCAAGCATCTGGATGAATACGTCGGGCAGCAAAAGATCCGTGAGCAGCTGGAAATTTTTATTACTGCAGCCCGGCAACGCAAGGAAGCGCTGGATCACACGTTGTTGTTTGGCCCACCGGGACTTGGCAAAACGACTCTTGCTCACATTATCGCTCGCGAAATGGGTGTTAATTTACGTCAAACTTCGGGACCGGTACTGGAGCGTGCTGGCGACTTGGCGGCGTTGCTGACGAATCTGGAGGCCAACGACGTCCTGTTTATCGATGAAATTCATCGTCTTTCACCAGTTGTGGAAGAAATTTTGTATCCGGCGCTGGAAGATTATCAAATAGATATTATGATTGGCGAAGGTCCGGCCGCCCGTTCGGTCCGGCTCGACTTGCAGCCATTTACGCTGGTTGGGGCAACCACGCGCGCCGGGATGCTGACCAATCCGCTGCGCGATCGCTTCGGCATCGTGGCGCGGCTGGAGTTTTATACGCCGCAAGAACTGACCAAGATCGTCACCCGCAGCTCCGCGTTGTTAAACGCGCCGATAGTCGGTGACGGGGCTTTTGAAATTGCCAAGCGCAGCCGTGGCACGCCGCGCATCGCCAACCGGCTTTTACGTCGTGTGCGTGACTATGCCGAGGTCAAGGGAAATGGTGAAATCACCAAGGTAATGGCGGATGCGGCGCTCATCATGCTGGACGTCGATCCGGTCGGCTTTGACGTGATGGATCGCAAGTTGCTGGAAGCCGTATTGTTTAAATTCGGTGGTGGTCCGGTCGGTCTCGACAATCTGGCTGCAGCGATAGGCGAAGAGCGCGACACCATCGAGGATGTGCTGGAACCGTATCTGATACAGCAAGGATTTCTTCAACGCACACCGCGTGGCCGGATTGCCACCCCGGCGGCCTACGCTCACTTTGGCGTTAGCGCACCGCAGACCGGGCCCAACGGCGAATTGTGGGGGCAAAATCAATAACCGTGTCAACAGTGGAGTTTCGGCGCCGCAACCAGTGCAAATCCAGATATGGGTGGATGCTGACGCATGCCCCAATGTTGTTAAGGAAATCCTGTTTCGGGTCGCCGACCGACATCAAATTGCCGTCACGCTGGTTGCGAATAAATTACTGCGAACGCCCCCGTCACGTTTTATTAAGGCGATTCAGGTGCCGTCAGGATTTGATGTCGCCGACCAGGAAATCGTACGTTTGCTACGTGCGGGAGATTTGGTGATTACCGCGGACATCCCGTTGGCAGCAGAAGTCCTTGAAAAGGGTGGCGATGCGCTCAATCCACGCGGTGAGTTTTATACCAAAGACAATATTCAGCAGCATTTGACGATGCGTAATTTTATGGATGAGTTGCGTGGTTCCGGTGTCGAAACCGGTGGCCCGGCAGCATTTAGCCAGAGTGACCGGCACGCATTTGCGGCCCAGCTCGATCGCCATTTACAGAAATTTTGCATTCCATAATCTGCTGCTTGTGTAAAAATTAAACGTCACAGACAATGCGATAGTCTTCACTAATTTGTGTAAGCGAACCATGCTCATGTCCACCAAAGCTAATCGGTATGCGCATCAACTTATTGATGCGAGAGCCAATGCTCGACTGCTACCACCATTGTCAGATGGCGAGGTGTTATCGCTTGCCGACGGTTATGACATCGCAAAACGGGTCCTTGATGTCAGCATTAGCCAGGGCGAAGTACCAGTAGGGCGCAAGCTTGGCTTTACGAATCGCACCTTATGGCCGAAATATGGTGTCAACGAACCCATCCGTGCGCTCATTTGGGCGCATATTTTTGAGAGTACGGTGCGTTATGCCGATGACAATCGCGGCATCCAGAGCCTCGAAGGTGCGGTGCAACCACGGATTGAGCCTGAGATTGTGTTCAAGTTGGCAACTACGCCATCACCGAATGCGAGTATCGACGAATTAGCGGAATGTATCGAGTGGATGGCGCACGCTTTTGAAATCGATGTTTGCCCTTTTCCTGATTGGAAGTTCGAGGCGGCGGATGCAATCGCAGCGTTTGGCCTGCATGGCACCCTGATCATTGGTGAGCCGCACGTGCTGTCGGCGGCGACACGGCGCAATTTGGGTGAAATACTGGCCAATGCCAGCGTTTCATTGTCTTGCTGCACCGAGGATTCGGTGACGTTGTGCGGTGCCGGTTTCGGCAGCGATGTGTTGGACAGTCCACTCCACGCACTTTGGCAGTTGCATCAGCTACTTAATGCGCAACCGCAATTTGCGCCGTTGACTGCTGGCGAAATTATTACCACAGGTACTTGGACGGACGCTTATCCGGTACAGCCTGGACAAACGTGGGTCACGGCATTTTCCGGCATCGCGTTACCTGGCTTGACTGTGTCTTTCATATAAATACATGCGCTGCACGTTTTACCGCTGGTAAGCAGCGAATCCCCCCCAAAAAAGCCACGCAGTCTATAAATTGCGCGGCATTTTTTATTGCTGGTGCGTACTGCTATTCTTCACGTACCCAAGTCTGTGTCCGTCCCAGCATCGGAACACCAATATACCCGCGCACATTCAACTTCTTGCCATTCTCGACCAGTGACATCTTGCTCTTGTAGACTTTGCCATTGGCCGGATCCAGGATTTTGCCGCCGCTGTAATCGCTACCATCCGGCCTCATGCCCTGCAAAATCGTCATGCCGATAAGCGGTTTGTCCTTTTCGTCGCCCTCGCATTTGACACATTTCGGATTCTGATCTTCGCTGGCGTCACGGAATAGCTTTTCGATCTTCCCTCTTAGTTCGCCATTTGATTCGCTAATCCGAATCAGCGCTTTTGGTTTGCCGCTCTGGTCATCGATGCTTTTCCACAGGCCAACCGGCGTTGCGGTTTGCGCAAAGGCGCCGGATGCCAGCAGCAGGCTGACGACGAGAATACCGACCGAAAGTTTTTTCATGCACTTGTCTCCTTTTGTTTTTGCCGTGCGTAACCTGATCTTGGCTACCGATCCGCTTACGCACAGCGACTTACAGGACTTTCTTGTGCAATGCGCTTTGTGACTTGTTGTTAATCCTTCAGTTTGCCAAACTGTTCGCGCAGGTTGAGCAGGGTTGCAGAAAAGTTAGCTACGCGTTCCTGTTCCTGAGCCACCACCTGCGCTGGTGCCCGTGCAACAAAGCTTTCATTGCCAAGTTTTGCCTGTGCTTTGGTGATTTCCGCTTCCAAACGTGTGATTTCCTTGGTAAGGCGTTCACGTTCTGCGGCAACATCAATTTCGACCTTGAGCATCAGCTTAGCATTACCGACGATGGATACCGGTGCCGGCGATTCGGGTAATAGCTCTAATACTTGTACTTCAGATAATTTCGCCAATCCTTGCAGATACGGGGCGAACGATCGCAATGCGGCTTGCTGCGCTGCATCGCCCGCGATAATCAGCGGTACCCGCAAAGCCGGTGATAGCTGCATTTCGCCGCGCAGATTGCGGCAGGCGTCGGTCAGGGATTTCAGCTCTGTCATCCACGCTTCGGCTTTTTCATCGACTTTCTCTGGCCGTGGTTCCGGGTAGGATTGACGCATGATCGAGTCGCCAGCCGGATCCAGCACCTGACCGGTCAATGGCGCAACGCTTTGCCACAACGCTTCGGTCACGAACGGAATGATCGGATGCGCCAGACGCAAAACTGTTTCGAGTACGCGCAGCAGTGTACGGCGAGTGGCTTGCTGTTGCGCCGCGCTGCCGTGTTGCATCTGGATTTTTGCGACTTCCAGATACCAGTCGCAATACTCATCCCAGACAAATTTGTAAATTGCCGACGAAATGTTGTCGAAACGATAGTCGGCGAAGCCTTTGGCGATCTCGCCTTCGGTCCGTTGCAATTGCGAAACGATCCAGCGATCGGCATACGAGAAATCCAGCTTCTCTTTGTTGCACTCGCCCGGTGTATGGCCTTCAAAACCGCAATCCTTGCCTTCGGTATTCATCAGCACGAAGCGGGTGGCATTCCACAATTTGTTGCAGAAATTCCGATAGCCATCGCAACGGCTCAGGTCGAAATTGATGTTGCGGCCGAGTGTTGCCAGCGAGGCAAAGGTAAACCGCAGCGCATCGGTGCCAAACGCCGGAATGCCATCGGAAAATTCCTTGCGTGTGGCCTTGGCGATGCTGTCAGCCTGCTTCGGATTCATCAGGCCTGCGGTGCGTTTGGCGACTAACGTTTCAACATCGATGCCATCAATCAGATCAATCGGATCGAGGGTATTACCCTTCGATTTCGACATTTTCTGACCGCTGCCGTCGCGCACCAGTCCGTGCACATACACCGTGCCGAACGGTACTTTGCCGGTGAAGTGGGTGGTCATCATGACCATGCGCGCAACCCAGAAGAAGATAATGTCAAAACCGGTCACCAGCACCGACGATGGCAGGAACATCTTGTAATCGGGTGTTTCTTGCGGCCAGCCGAGTGTCGAGAATGGCACCAGCGCAGAGGAGAACCAGGTATCGAGCACGTCTTCATCGCGCCTGATGGTCTTGCCGCCGGCTTGCGCCTGTGCTTCCGCTTCGGTACGCGCGACGTAGATTTTTCCGTCTTCGTCATACCATGCGGGAATCTGATGACCCCACCACAGTTGACGCGAAATACACCAGTCCTGGATATTGTTGAGCCACTGGTTGTAAGTGGTGGTCCAGTTCTCCGGCACCATCTTGATTTCACCATTGGCGACTTTTTCCAGCGCGACTTCAGCAATCGATTTGCCCGGGAAATGGGTGCCTTCCGGCGCAGCCTTGCTCATCGCCACAAACCATTGATCGGTCAGCATCGGCTCGATCACGACGCCGGTACGGTCGCCACGCGGCACCATCAATTTATGCGGTTTGACGGATTCCAGCAAACCCTGGGCGTCAAGGTCGGCGACGATTTGCTTGCGGGCAACGAAGCGGTCCAGGCCTTGATATTGAGCTGGCGCGTTGTCGTTGATTTTGGCATCCAGCGTCAGGATATTGATCTTGTCCAGGTTGTGTCGCTGACCAACGGCATAGTCGTTGAAATCATGCGCCGGCGTGATCTTGACGCAGCCGGTGCCGAACGCTTTGTCAACGTACTCATCGGCGATGACAGGAATTTGACGGCCGCACAACGGTAGCGTCAGCATCTTGCCAAGCAGATGCGCATACCGCTCATCGGTCGGATCAACGGCGACGGCGACGTCACCCAGCATGGTTTCGGGACGGGTAGTGGCAACCGTCACATGACCGCTGCCGTCGGCGAGCGGATAATGGATATGCCACATCGAACCGTCTTCCTCCTCCGATACCACTTCCAGGTCGGAGACCGCAGTGCCTAACACCGGGTCCCAGTTGACCAGGCGCTTGCCGCGATAAATCAAACCTTGTTCGAACAGGCGTACAAAGACTTCGGTCACCGTGCCCGACAACTTCGGGTCCATTGTGAAATATTCACGATCCCAATCGGTGGACGAGCCGAGACGACGCATCTGGCCGGTGATGGCGGAGCCGGATTGTTCTTTCCATTCCCAGACTTTTTCGATGAATTTTTCACGGCCTAAATCATGGCGTGAAATTTTCTGTGCATCGAGTTGACGCTCGACCACGATCTGGGTAGCGATACCGGCGTGGTCGGTGCCGGGAATCCACGCGGTATTGAAACCGCGCATGCGGTGATAGCGTACGAGGCCATCCATGATGGTCTGGTTGAATGCGTGGCCCATATGCAAAGTGCCGGTCACATTCGGCGGCGGCAGCTGGATGCTGAACGATGGTTTGCTGGCATCGGTGGTGGCGGCGTAATACCCGCGCTTTTCCCACTCGCTACGCCAAAATTGTTCAATCTCGGCAGGGTCGAAAGACTTGGCTAATTCCATGATTTAGTGGTGTTTTTTGCTAAAACAGTGATTATAAAGGACGACACTGTTTGCTTCGGCAGATAGGGACGACATATTTGCGGCGAGTGGCGATTAAACTTGCCTGGTTGCAATATGGTTGGCTTTTTTTGTTTGTTCTCGTTGATTGACGCGCGAGATTAAATGTAAATCTTGACGGCGGGCCAGAGGTAGGTGTTAGAATCCACAACGCTGACTCAGGATATAATCCTGAGTTGGCAAAACGCTAGGGGTCCTGGTTGCACGTGTTAAACAATTAACGCTGGCAATTGGGTGAGAAACACCCTCCGAACCTGATCTGGGTAATGCCAGCGAAGGGAAGCTGTCGAGTTTGTTGTTGGCCGATACACCGTAACTCCGTTATTGCGCCGCATTCCTCGAAAACTCCTTTGCTGGCTCCAAGCCAAGACAACCACGCAAAGGAGCCACAATGAACGCCAATCCAAAATTTCTATCCGCCACAGCCACGGTGGATGAAGCTGCCATTCAGCCACTACCGAATTCCCGCAAAATCTATGTCACCGGATCGCGCCCGGATATTCGCGTGCCGATGCGACAAATCAGCCAATCCGATACTGCAGCTTCGTTCGGTGCTGAAAAAAATCCACCGATTTATGTGTATGACACGTCGGGACCGTACTCCGATCCTGACGTCAAGATCGACATCCGTTCCGGGCTGTCGACACCGCGCACGCCATGGATACTGGAACGGGATGATACCGACGAATTGCCGGGACCTAGTTCCGACTATGGCATCGAACGCTTAAACGATCCGAAGCTGGCAGAACTGCGCTTCAACCTGCATCGCAAGCCGCGCCGCGCCAAAACCGGTAAAAATGTCTCGCAAATGCACTATGCGCGTCAGGGCATCATTACGCCGGAGATGGAATATGTCGCCATCCGCGAAAACATGCGTCGCCAGGAATATCTGGAAGAGTTGAAAGCATCCGGTCCAATGGGCAACCGGTTGGCGGATTTGATGGGGCGTCAGCATCCGGGGCAGTCGTTCGGGGCCAGTATTCCGGCAGAAATTACGCCGGAATTCGTGCGCTCGGAAATCGCCCGCGGTCGTGCGATTATTCCTGCCAACATCAATCATCCGGAAATCGAGCCGATGATTATCGGGCGCAATTTCCTGGTCAAGATTAACGCCAACATCGGCAACTCGGCTGTCACTTCATCGATCGGCGAAGAAGTCGAAAAGATGACCTGGGCGATTCGTTGGGGCGGCGATAACGTCATGGATTTGTCGACCGGCAAACACATCCACGAAACCCGCGAATGGATCATCCGCAACTCCCCGGTGCCGATTGGTACGGTGCCGATTTATCAAGCGCTGGAAAAGGTCAATGGCAAGGCTGAAGACCTGACCTGGGAAATTTTCCGCGACACACTGATTGAGCAAGCCGAACAGGGTGTCGATTACTTCACCATCCATGCGGGCGTGCGTTTGCAATACGTGCCAATGACGGCCAAACGCTTGACCGGCATCGTTTCGCGTGGCGGTTCGATCATGGCGAAATGGTGTCTGGCGCATCACGAGGAATCTTTCCTGTACACGCACTTTGAAGACATCTGCGAAATCATGAAGGCCTATGACGTTTCGTTCAGTCTCGGTGATGGCCTGCGTCCAGGCTCGATCTATGACGCCAATGATGAAGCGCAACTGGGTGAGTTGAAAACGCTGGGCGAGTTGACCCAGATCGCCTGGAAGCACGACGTCCAGGTGATGATCGAAGGCCCCGGCCACGTGCCGCTGCATCTGATCAAGGAAAACATGGATCTGCAACTGGAGCAATGTGACGAAGCACCGTTCTATACGCTGGGACCGTTGACCACCGATATTGCACCGGGTTACGACCACATCACTTCCGGTATCGGCGCCGCGACCATCGGTTGGTACGGTACGGCGATGCTGTGCTATGTCACGCCGAAAGAACATCTGGGCTTGCCGAACAAGGCTGACGTCAAGGACGGCATCATCACCTACAAAATCGCCGCCCACGTCGCCGATCTGGCCAAGGGCCACCCTGGTGCACAGATTCGTGACAATGCACTGTCTAAAGCGCGTTTCGAATTCCGTTGGGATGACCAGTTCAACATCGGCCTCGATCCGGACAAGGCGCGTGAATTCCATGACGAAACCTTGCCGAAAGATTCGGCCAAAGTAGCGCATTTCTGCTCGATGTGCGGTCCGCATTTCTGTTCGATGAAGATCACGCAGGAAGTCCGCGAATACGCCGCAGCGCAAGGGATCACTGAGATTGCCGCGCTGAAGAAAGGGATGGAAGTGAAGTCCATCGAATTCATCAAAAACGGTGCGGAAATTTACAGCAAACAGTGAGCGCGATGATGGAAATCGAACTTAACGGCGCGCCGCATCAACTCGATGACAGGCAGACATTGCAACAGTTGGTAGCGGCGCTTGCGCTGTCTGGCAAAGCGATTGCAGTGGCGGTCAATCGTCAGGTGGTGCCGTCGCACTTGTGGCCGCAGCATGTGCTGCAGCCGCAGGACAAAGTCGACATGGTGCGCGCAATCGGTGGGGGATAGCAGGGCGGATTACGCCACGACGACGGGCTGGTTGGGCGGTAACGCCCAACACCCGCACCCGCAACGCTTATCGTTGTTGGCGACGTCAGTTGTCGGGTAGCGCCGAGCTCCACCCAACCTCCAAAGCAGCAGGAAAGGATACATCATGAACATGAACGATACCCCTCCAGAAAAACAACAAGATGTAGGGCTGACCATCGCTGGAAAAACTTACCGTTCGCGCCTACTGGTCGGCAGCGGTAAATATCGCGATCTGGAACAAACGCGCGAGGCGACCGAAGCCAGCGGTGCCGAAATCATCACGGTGGCGATCCGACGCGTGAATATCGGCCAGGACCCGAGCGCACCGAGTTTGCTGGACGTCGTGCCGCCTTCGCGCTATACGATATTGCCGAATACCGCCGGTTGTTATACCGCTGCAGATGCGGTGTATACCTTGCAGCTGGGGCGTGAATTATTGGGTGGTCACAAGCTGGCAAAGCTGGAAGTCCTTGGTGATGAAAAGACCTTGTTTCCGAATATGCCGGAGACCTTGAAGGCCGCTGAAATCCTCGTCAAAGATGGTTTCGATGTGATGGTGTATTGCAGCGATGATCCGATCCAGGCGCGTATTCTGGAAGAAATCGGCTGTGTTGCAGTGATGCCGCTGGCTTCACTGATTGGCTCCGGCATGGGTATTTTGAACCCGTGGAATCTGTCGCTGATCATCGAGCAAGCCAAAGTGCCGGTGCTGGTCGACGCAGGCGTCGGCACCGCTTCCGACGCGGCGATTGCAATGGAGCTGGGTTGTGACGGCGTCCTGATGAATACCGCGATAGCCGGCGCGCGCGATCCGATTCGCATGGCGCGGGCAATGCGACTGGCGGTTGAGGCTGGGCGCGAAGCTTATCTGGCGGGGCGGATTCCAAAGCGGTTTGCCGCTTCGCCGTCGTCGCCGATGGCAGGGCGCATCAAGTGAACTTAAGCACGTCGAAGCGGATGACGCCACCCTGCGTTCTGGTATTTTCCGGCTCCGACCCAAGCGGTGGTGCCGGCCTGCAAGCCGACATCACAGCGATCGCCGCACTTGGTGCGCACCCGATGTCGGTAGTGACGGTTCTGACGGTGCAGGATAACCAGCGTGTCTTCGGGGTTTATCCAGTGGCTGCCGATCTGGTACGTCAACAGGCGCAGGTACTGGTGGACCGGATCGAGATTGCTGCGGTCAAGCTCGGTATTGTCGGCAATCGCGCCAATGCTGAAGTGATCGCCGCGATCATACGAGACTTGCGCACGCGCCAGTCGAACTTGCCGGTGGTGTTTGATCCGGTGCTGGCCAATGGTGCCGGCGATACGTTGTCGAATGAAGATCCGATAGCTGCGCTTGCGCCGTTGTTTGCGCTAGCAACGGTGATTACGCCGAATCGGATTGAAGCCAACCGCATCTGCGGTGATGAGCAACATCCCGACCTCCAGGCGCAACATCTGCTGGCACGCGGTTGTCAGCATGTGCTGCTGAAGGGCGGGCATGGCCCGGAGCAGGATCATGTGTTGAATCGTTGGTACACCCAAGATCAACAGCGCAGCTGGCGCTGGCCGCGCTTGGCGGGCGAATTTCATGGCAGCGGTTGTACCTTGGCCGCTGCGCTGTCGGCATTGCTGGCGCAGGGAATGGCGATGGAGCAGGCGATCGCGGCGGCGCAGACGTATTGCCAACAGGCGCTCGCATCGTCATATGCGATTGCCGATGGTCAGCGTATACCCAATCGCACGCTGCCATTTTTACAGCAAACGAAGGAACAAGCATGAAAGATAGCCGCATGAAAGGTCTGTATATTGTCACGCCCGATTGGGATGACACGGCAATGTTACTGGCGGTCAGCGAACAGGCGTTACAGGGTGGTGCGGCGTTGTTGCAGTATCGCCACAAGACTGCCGATGCGGCGCTACGTCAACAACAGGCTGAGCAACTGCTGGCGCTGTGCCGTCGCTATCAGCGGCCGTTCATCATCAATGATGACGTTGCGTTGTGTCTGGCGCTGGATGCGGATGGCATTCATGTCGGCGGTACCGATGCCGGCGTGGCGGAGGTGCGTGCCAAGGTCGGTCCGGACAAAATCGTTGGCGCATCCTGCTACGGCAGCATGGAACTGGCGCACCAGGCTTACCGTTCCGGCGCCAGCTATATTGCCTTTGGCGGGTTTTATCCATCGCGGGTGAAGCAGTACGAGGTGAGTACGCAGCCGGCGATTGTGACGGCGGCCAAGGTCGAGATTCCATTGCCGAATGTGGTGATCGGTGGCATGACGCAGCAGAACGCAGTGCCGTTGGTGGCTGCCGGCGCGGATATGGTGGCGGCGATTAGCAGCGTTTATTCGGCGCAAGATCCGGCTGCGGCAGCGCGTGCGTTTGTCGATCTGTTTGCAAAATAGACGGGCTGCTGCCGAATGGCTGCGTCGCCATAAAAAAACGGTGCTGTCTGCACCGTTTTTTACGACTGAATGCCAATCGGCGGCAAGCTTACATCAACCTTCCAGCAAGCTGCGCAACATCCACGCATTTTTCTCATGCAGTTGCATACGTTGCGTCAGCAGGTCAGCTGTCGGTTCGTCCGAAGCCGCATCGACCACCGGGAAGATAGAACGCGCGGTACGGGTGACGGACTCCTGACCTTCCACCAGTTGCTGAATCATCGCTGCGGCGCCTGGAACACCTTCTGCTTCGGCGATAGACGACAGCTTGGCAAATGCGGCATACGAACCTGGCGCCGGATAACCGAGTGCGCGGATGCGTTCTGCAATCAGATCGACGGCCAGTGCCAGTTCGTTGTACTGCCCCTCAAACATCAGGTGCAATGTATTGAACATCGGCCCGGTGACATTCCAGTGAAAGTTATGGGTTTTCAGATACAGCGTGTAAGTATCGGCCAGTAATTTGCTGAGGCCATCTGCAATTTTCTTGCGATCTTTATCGTTGATGCCGATGTTGATTGCGGCGACGTTTTTCTTCGCAGCTGTTTTTGCCATTGCATGATTCCTTCCGTGAGTATGGGATTTGCCAAGGGGCTGGTGCCGGACTATTTTATGTCAATTTGTGCAATAGTGAAAAACTGGCTAATAAGGCGGATGCCTATTTATTCGATCGACATATTTCCCATCGCTTGCTCCGCGCGCCGAAAAAGCGCGATTGTCAATGCGACGCCGGCCAATGCTGCCAGCGCAGCGAACAGGAAGACTTCGGGATAACCAAATGCAGTGGCGATCAATCCGGCCAGTGGCCCGGTAATGCCGAGCGCGACATCCAGAAACACCGAATACGCACCCAGGGCACTGCCGCGATTATGCTGCGGTACTATGCGTACCGCTTCGACGCCGAGCGCCGGGAAAACCAGTGCAAAGCCAAACCCGGTCAGTGCCGCTCCACACAACGCCACCCAGGGGGCAGTGGAAAATCCCAGCAGCAGCAGTCCTAGCGCTTCAACCGCAAAGCAGACTACCGCAACCCGGAACCCGCCGAAGCGGCCGATCATGCCGGCAAATATCAGGCGCGCGCCGACAAAGAAGCTGCCAAACAAGGTCAGCGCAAAGGCGGCATTCGACCAATGATGGCTGGCATAAAACAGCGTGATAAAGGTAGCGATCGAGCCGAATCCGATCGACCCTAGCGCCAGGCCGAGGCCGTGCGGCAACACGCGTCGCAACACATGGCGAAACGGCAGATGCTCACCTTTGATCACGGCAGTCGCCTGTTTGAGGCGGGCCAGGCAATAGCCGATGACCCCCAGCGCGACTACCGCCGCGCCCACCAGCGGTAAGCCCCAGGCATGGACGATCACGACGCCAAGCGGCGCTCCCACCGCCAGTGCGCCATAGGTAGCGATACCATTCCACGAAATCATGCGCGCGGTATGTTCGGCGCCGACCCGCCCAATACCCCAGGTAATCGCACCGGTGCCGACCAGGCTTTCGGCAGAACCGAGTACCAGCCGGCCAATCATCAACACACACAGGCTAAGCCACGGAATATGCGTCAATAGGGCAGCGACCATCAGAATGGCACCGCTTACAGCGCATCCCATCAAGCCATACAGCACCGCTGTTTTGGGGCCGACCGAATCGGCGATACGCCCGGCGTGGGCACGGCTCAGCATGGTCGCCAGATATTGCACACTGATGGCAAGTCCGGCCAGCACCGAGCTGTAGCCGAGGTCGACGTGGACATAACCGGGCAACACTGCCAGCGGCAGGCCGATGGTCAGATAGCAGAGGAAAGTGAAAAAAGCGGTAGAGACAATATGAAAAGTAATAGCGCTCTGCGAAACGGGCGGGGCAACGCGTTCCAGGCGGGCTTGTTCGGGCATGATAGACAACGTAATGTATTTTTGAGTGGGACCGGCAGCGCTGTTGCTAATTGCTAGTGCAGTGCAGCATTTTACGCTTCAGGCGGAATCATTGCTTGCCGAGGCCGTATCTGCGGCGGTTGGGTAGCTGCGAGGCTTATAATGGCGGGATGCAAAATCTCCTTCATAACCTCAATCCCGAACAACTCGCAGCAGTTACCTTACCCGCACAGGCAGCGCTGATTCTTGCCGGCGCCGGATCGGGCAAGACGCGCGTGTTGACCACCCGTATCGCCTGGCTGATTCAAACCGGACAAGTATCGCCATCCGGCGTGCTGGCTGTCACTTTTACCAACAAGGCAGCCAAGGAGATGATGACGCGGTTATCGGCGATGTTGCCGATCAATACACGCGGGATGTGGATCGGGACTTTCCACGGATTGTGCAATCGCCTGTTGCGTGCGCATCATAAGGACGCCGGCCTGGCGTCGACATTTCAGATTCTGGATTCGCAAGACCAGCTATCGGCGATCAAGCGCTTGCTGAAATCGTTGAATGTCGATGATGACAAATATCCGCCGCGCAATTTGATGTACTTTATCAATGGCGCCAAAGATCAGGGTTTGCGTGCCAATGAGGTCGACGCCAACGACGAGTACAACCGCAAGTTTGTCGAGTTGTATGAGTTGTACGACCAGCAATGCCAGCGCGAAGGCGTGGTCGATTTCGCCGAGTTGCTATTGCGTACCTACGAATTGATGAGCCGCAACCAGCCGTTACGCGAACATTATCAGGCCCGCTTTAAACATATCCTGGTGGACGAATTTCAGGATACCAACGACCTGCAATACAAATGGCTGAAATTGATGGCCGGGCAGAATGGCGCCGTGTTTGCGGTCGGTGACGACGATCAAAGTATTTACGCATTTCGTGGCGCCAATGTAGGCAACATGGGCGCCTTCGAGCGTGAATTCCATGTCGAAAACCTGATCAAGCTGGAGCAAAATTATCGCTCGCATGGCCATATTCTGGATACCGCGAATACCCTGATCGCCAACAATAGCAAGCGTCTCGGTAAAAATCTGCGTACTGACGCCGGTCACGGTGAGCCGGTACGGATTTACGAGGCGACCAGCGATTTACAGGAAGCGCAGTGGATTATCGACGAGACCAAGAGCCTGATTAACGACGGCGCTGCGCGCAGTGAAATTGCGGTGCTGTATCGTTCCAATGCACAATCGCGGGTGATTGAACATGCGCTGTTTTCAGCCGGGATTCCGTATCGGGTGTACGGCGGTCAACGCTATTTTGAGCGCGCCGAAGTCAAGCATGCGATCGCGTATCTGCAACTGATGGATAACCCGCACAACGATTCGGCATTTTTACGCGTGGTGAATTTCCCGACCCGGGGTATCGGTGCTCGCTCGCTCGAGCAGTTGCAGGATGCGGCGCGTCAATACGGCATTTCGTTGTACGCGGCAGTGCCGTATGTGGCGGGAAAGGCCGGTGCTTCGCTCGGTGCATTTCTCAAATTGATTGAAGGCGCACGGTTCGAGACGCAGCATTTGCCGTTGCCGGAGATGGTCCAGATCATGCTCGACATGAGCGGCCTGATCACCCATTACCGTAGCGAAAGAGAGGGCGCCGACCGGATCGAAAATCTGGAACAGCTGGTGAATGCTGCGACCCTGTTCGTTTCGGAAGAGGGTTTTGGGAAGGATGCACCCGCACTGCTTGGTCCCAAGGCTGATGCGATGGCAGGCGCTTCGATCACAACTGCTGACGGTATCGAAATCATTGACGCCGACGCCCAACTGGCGACCATCATGTCGCCGCTGTCAGCGTTCCTGTCACACGCCTCTCTGGAGGCGGGCGACAATCAGGCCAAGACCGGACAGGACGCATTGCAACTGATGACGGTCCATTCATCCAAGGGTCTGGAATTCGATGCGGTGTTCATCACCGGTCTGGAAGAAGGTTTGTTCCCGCACGAAAATTCGCAGAAGGAAGATGCCGGCGTTGAAGAGGAACGGCGTCTGATGTACGTCGCCATCACGCGTGCCAAGAAGCGCTTGTACATGAGTTTTTCGCAGACACGGATGCTGCATGGTCAGACGCGTTACAACCTGCGCTCGCGTTTTTTCGACGAGTTGCCGGAGGAGGCGCTCAAGTGGCTGTCAACCAAAATACAAGCGCAGCAACATAACTGGTTCGCGCATCCAAAAGCGGCTTGGGCCGACGAGCCGCAGAATGGTGCGAATAACATCGCTAAAAAATTCGCCAAGAAGGATATCGGCTGGCGCATCGGCGAAAATGTCGCCCATCAAAAATTCGGTGAAGGCGTGATCGTTAACATCGAAGGCAGCGGCGGCAACGCCCGCGCGCATATCAACTTTGGCAAGCACGGGATGAAATTACTGGATTTGACTATCGCCAAGCTGGAGAAGGTTTAGGTCGGCCGGTTTTCCTGAATGCGCGTTACGCCCCGGATCAGCGGGGAGTAACGTGTTCTGAAAACTTGCTATTCCGCCACGTCAGCCACTTCAGGCTTGCCAAATACGTGCGTGTAGGTTGGATAAAACGAGCAGTACATCACCACCGTCAGCACGATCGACAGCGGCAGCAGCACCATGAGCGTAATCGATGCACTGCCTACCAACAGCGCCACCAGCACACTGACGATTGCCGGCAGCAATACGCCGAAAATGATCCACGCCAGTCCATATACCAGGAACGCCTTGGTTTCGCGCTGGACCGCGAAGAAGCTGTAAAAGACCGCCTTCAATACCCCCATTTTTTGCCAGGTAATCAGTGGGGCTGCATACCAGAATGCCATGGCAAACGGCACATACACCGCAGCAGAAAACATCATCGCCAGCGACATGTTGGATTCTTGCGCAGTTTTGGCGTCGAGCGGAATCTGGCCCGTCATCGCTTGCCAGAAGACGCCGCCGTCAATCAGCGCCGACGCCGCAATGGCGATGATTGCGGCCAGCAGATACAAGCAGCCAAGTACCAATAAATTCTTCAATGCCGGCGAACGAAATCCAGTCAGCAGTACGCTTGGGAAGACGCGTTTTTTTTGCTCTATCTGGACGCAGGCCTGCATGAATGCCATCGAAAATACCGGTACCAGAATCAGCGGCAGCAACTGACCCAGCACCGGTACAATCCCGACGGCCAGCATCAGGAACATGTAGGCGAGGAACAGAGTAGAAATTTCGGCGGGTTGTTTGCGGAACAGCGCAAAGCCTTCTTTTACCCAGATCCAGCCGGTTTTTGCAGGCAATTTTTCCATTATATTCAGAACAGGGCCGGAGCCGGGTGAGCTATGCGTTGTCGCAAAATCCGTTCAAAGTGGGTAGGATCGTGCGGCGTCAGCATTTCTGCTGCGCGTGGTAAATAAAAGTCATACAGCCGGGATAGCCAGAAGCGCAATGCGGCAGCGCGCAACATGGGTTGCCAGGCGATTTGCGCATCGCTGCTGAACGGTTGAACTGCGCGGTAACCATCCAGCATTGCAGTTACCCGGGCGACGTCGAGTTCGCCCGTATCGACATCGATACACCAATCGTTGACGGTGACGGCGAGATCGAACAGCCAGGTGTCGCATCCGGCAAAATAAAAATCGAAGAAACCCGATAGCCGGTCACCGTCAAACATCACATTGTTGCGGAACAGATCGGCGTGAACCGGTCCATTGGGCAGGTTTTGATAAGTTTGAGAGGCCGCGAATGCTTCCTGAAACTGCATTTCGGAGCGTAGCAGTTGCCTGGTCTCTTCAGGCAAAAACGGTAACACGACCGGTGTCGTTTCACGCCACCATGAGAGGCCGCGCAAATTTGGCTGGCGGATGGAAAAGTCCTGGGCTGCCAGATGCATTTTTGCCAGCATCGCACCAACTTCGCGACAATGCACGGGTGTCGGCGACATTTGGGATTCGCCTGCCAGTTTGCTCACGATAGCTGCGGGTTTTCCGTGTAGCGCGTTGATGATCGCGCCTTGCCGATTAGCAATCGGGGCCGGCACTGCAACGCCGCGTTGGGCCAGATGGCGCATCAGTTCAAGGTAAAACGGCAATTGTTCGAATGTTAGCTTTTCAAAGACCGTCAGCACGTATTCGCCGGCTTCGGTGTCGATGAAGAAATTGCTGTTTTCGATACCGGACGAAATGCCCTTGATCGCCAGTGCTTTGCCTAGAGGGAATTGCGAAAGCCAGTGACTGAGGTCATCCAGGCTAACCGGAGTAAATACTGCCATGAGAAAAATTCAAAAATGAGAGTTCGGAGTAAAGTCGAAATGACGCGCTAGTTGTAAGGATGCGGTGCAAAGACACGACGTATCGGTCTATGCACCGCATCTTTGCTGTATCGCCACAAAAAGCGGAAAAATTAGTTTTGATTGGCTGGCACTGTCGGCGGCGCTGTCTTGGTATCAGCAGCCTGTGCCTGGCCGGGCTTTGCCGGCTTTTCCTTCTTTTGGCCCCAGTCGAATTCCTTCACTACCCACTGCGCACCATTGGCGGGGGCGCCAGGAATATCGCCGGGCACGGAAGTGCCAACTTGCCTGTTGGGTCTGATGTGATAAGTGCTGCCGCCGCTATGCACCTTGACGTCGGTAACGACGCCTTGCTGACGCTGCTGTGTGATGGCTTCTTCAGGTTTGTTCTCGTTCTTGCGTATCGTAATCGCCGGCGCTTCCCCTTCCTCCAGTTTTTCCATTTCTGGCGGCGGCGGGGCGAGATTTCCTGCTTTTGGCGCATTTGCCGGCTGCTGTGCCTGCACAAATGGCGCTGCAATCGCGGCAGCCGCTGCAATACATAGCGTTGCGACTTGCCAGACTTTGGAGTTGTTCATGGTTTTTGGATGCCGTAGTTGAGCGAAGGTATAAAACCAGTTGAAAAATAACTAGCTAAATGCAATTGCCCCATTGTAGCAAACCGGCTGCGGCGATAGGCACAAGATGTCGGTCTTGGGCCCTTGCCGGTTAATAATTACAACAATGCGCCGGTATGCCGCTCCACGGAATCGGCCAGCGATGTTTCACCTTTGTCATAAAAGTCAAAGACGGCATCGACAATCAGCGCAGGATCATCAATTACCTGAATCAGATCCAGGTCTTTTTCCGCGATCATGCCGGTGGTGACCAATTGTGTGCGGAACCAGTCCAGCAGGCCGGCCCAGAACGTGCTGCCGACCAGAATGATAGGAATATGCCGACACTTGCCGGTTTGGATCAGTGTCAGGACTTCAGTCAGCTCATCCATCGTGCCGAAGCCGCCGGGTAGCACGATGTAGGCATCCGCATGACGCACGAAGGCAACCTTGCGCGCAAAAAAGTGACGGAAACTCAAGGAGATATCCTGCCATTTATTGCTGCTTTGTTCATGCGGGAGTTCAATGTTCAGACCGATGGACGGTGATTTACCTTCAAAAGCGCCTTTGTTGGCAGCCTCCATCAAGCCTGGCCCGCCACCTGAAATGACAGCGAAGCCGGCATCGGAAAAGCGGCGCGCGATGTCGGCGCATAAAGCGTAATACGGGTTGTCCTCTTTAATTCGTGCCGAGCCGAAGATCGAGATTGCCGGGTGCAACTCCGACAGGCGTTCGGTCGACTCGATAAATTCTGCCATAATCGTGAACATATGCCATGATTCGCGCGCCTTCTTAGAGGTGGCGCGTTCGATGTCCGTCACTTGCCGCAACCGCGGCACATTTTTTCCGTTCGATTCCATATGCAAAAAACCCTGCTGTTAGTTGATGGTTCCAGTTATCTCTATCGGGCCTTTCATGCGCTGCCCGACATGCGCAATGCCGCCAACGAGCCAACCGGCGCGTTGTATGGCATCTTAAATATGCTCCGCCGTTTGCGACTCGACTACCCCGCAGCTTACATTGCCTGTGTGTTCGATGCAAAAGGGAAAACATTTCGCGATGATATGTATGCCGATTACAAGGCCACACGCGCTTCGATGCCGGAGGATTTAGTTAAACAGATTACGCCTATTCACGCTGCCGTGCGCGCCATGGGCTGGCCGATACTGATGGTGGATGGGGTCGAAGCCGACGATGTGATCGGTACCTTGACGGTACAGGCGGTCGCCCACGGCATGGAGGCGGTGGTTTCGACCGGCGACAAGGATCTGGCACAGTTGGTGAATCAGCATGTGACGCTGATCAACACGATGAACAACGAGCGGCTCGATCCGCCCGGCGTGGTCGCCAAGTTCGGCGTGCCACCGGAGCGCATCGTCGATTATCTGACCTTGATCGGCGATACCGTCGACAATATTCCCGGTGTTGCCAAGGTTGGTCCGAAGACTGCGGTCAAGTGGCTGGCGCAATACGATACGGTGGATCAAGTCATCGCGAATGCTGCCAGCATCGGCGGTGCAGTCGGTGAAAACCTGCGCAAGGCGGTCGACTGGCTGCCGCAGGCGAAAGCGCTGGTCACCGTCAAGACCGATTGCGATCTGAGCGCACACATGGCGTCATTTCCGGAGTCGCTGGCGGTGTTGCCGCAAGATAAAGACGCATTGATCGAAATCTATACCCGTTACAATTTCAAGACTTGGCTGCGCGAGTTGAGCGCTGATGCGACGGCGACTGCCAGTGCCGGAAAGCCGAATGGCCCTGCGCAAGCGGAAGCCGTCAGCAGCGCAATGCCAGAGGCGCAAAGCAGTTTGTTTCCTGATGTGCAGACGCATTACGAAACGGTATCGACCGAACAGCAACTTGATCGGTGGCTGGCGCTGATTGACGCTGCGCAGTTGACCTCGGTCGATACCGAAACCACCTCACTCGATCCAATGACCGCGCAACTGGTCGGTATTTCGCTGTGTTGCGTAGCCGGTAGCGCTGCTTATATTCCGGTGGCGCATCGCTCGCAGGACAGCCCGCAGCAGTTGTCGCGCGATGTCGTGCTGGCCAAAATGAAGTCATGGCTGGAAGATCCTGACAAGCCAAAGCTGGGGCAGAATCTGAAATACGATAGCCATATTTTTGCCAATCAAGGCGTGACGTTGCGCGGCATCGTGCACGACACCATGCTGGAATCGTATGTGTTCGAATCGCACCGGCCGCATGACATGGACAGCATGGCGTTGCGCCATCTTGGCCATAAAACCATCACTTTTCAGGACGTCTGCGGTAAGGGCGCATCGCAGATCTGTTTCGATGAAGTCGACATCGGTCGTGCCACCGACTATGCGGCTGAAGATGCCGACGTCACATTGCGCCTGCATCAGAGCATGTGGCCGCATATAGAAGGGGATGACAAGCTGCGCTTTATTTACGAAAAAGTCGAAGTGCCGACCGCAGTTGTATTGCAAAAAATCGAGCGTAACGGTGTCCTGATCGATGCCGGTTTACTGGCGGCGCAATCGCATGAATTAGGCAAGCGCATGCTCGAAATCGAGCAGCAGGCCTATACGTTGGCAGGTCAGCCATTCAACCTGAATTCACCGAAACAGTTAGGCGAAATTTTCTTCGAAAAGCTGCAACTGCCGATTGTCAAAAAAACCCCGTCCGGCGCACCGTCGACCGATGAGGAAGTATTGCAAAAGCTGGCGGAAGATTATCCGTTGCCAAAGATTTTGCTCGACTATCGCAGCCTGTCGAAACTGAAGTCGACCTACACCGACAAGTTGCCGAAGATGGTCAACCAGTCCACCGGACGCGTGCATACCAACTACGCGCAGGCGGTGGCGGTCACCGGACGTTTGGCATCCAACGACCCGAATTTGCAAAACATTCCGATCCGCACCGCCGAAGGCCGGCGCATACGCGAAGCCTTCGTCGCACCTGAGAATAGCGTGATCGTATCTGCCGATTATTCGCAAATCGAGCTGCGCATCATGGCGCATATTTCAGGCGACGAAAACATGCTGCGCGCGTTTGCCGATGGCGAAGATATTCACCGCGCCACTGCCGCTGAAATTTTTGGCGTCGCACCGCCGGATGTGAGCAGCGAGCAGCGCCGCTATGCCAAGGTGATTAACTTCGGTTTGATCTACGGCATGAGCGCGTTCGGGCTGGCCGGCAATCTTGGCATCGAGCGTGCGGCGGCACAGATGTATATCGAGAAATATTTCATGCGCTTCTCGGGCGTCAAACAGTTTATGGATGACACGCGTTTGCAAGCCAAGGCGCAAGGTTATGTCGAAACCGTGTTTGGGCGCCGCTTGTGGCTGCCGGAAATCAATTCGCCCAACGGTCCGCGCCGCCAGGGTGCGGAGCGCGCCGCGATTAATGCGCCAATGCAGGGCACTGCCGCCGACTTGATTAAATTGTCGATGATCGCCGTCCAGGATTGGCTCGAAGCGCAGCAGCTGAAATCCAAAATGGTGATGCAGGTACACGATGAATTGGTGCTGGAAGTGCCGCAAGATGAACTGGCGTTAGTGCGCGAAAAATTGCCGCAACTGATGGCTGGTGTCGCAACGTTACGGGTGCCGTTGATTGCCGAAGTCGGGGTTGGCAAGAATTGGGATGAGGCACATTAGCCTTATTGTAATGACCGGGAACCACTGAGATAGATGTCAATCGGAGTGTTTTAACCGCTTTTTGAGGAGAGTCCTGATGCAGAACCTGAACGATGATTTCGATAGTCTGGTCGGAAAGACCCGCTTGTCCGACGATGTTGATCGCCGTACTTTTATCAAGGCTGCCTTGGGTACCGGTTTTGCTGCTGCGGTCTTGCCGGTTTCGGCGCAGACCGTGATCAAGACAGATACGGTTGGCCTTACCGCTGGCTCAGTTGAGGTGCAAATGAATGGCCTGACGGTGCCGGTGTATCGGGCGCAGCCGGAAGGCAAGCGCAATCTGCCGGTGGTGCTGGTGATCTCGGAAATTTTCGGTGTGCATGAACATATCGCAGACATCGCGCGTCGTTTTGCCAAGCTTGGCTATCTGGCGATCGCGCCCGATTTGTTTATTCGTCAGGGAAATCCGGCAGCTTTCGCCTCGATCGCGGAACTGGTGAAAGTGGTGGTTTCGCAGGTGCCGGACGATCAGGTGATCGGCGACCTGGATGCTTGCGTGGCTTGGGCCAAAGAAAACGGCGGCAACGTCGATAAGCTGGGCGTCACTGGATTTTGCTGGGGTGGCCGGATTACCTGGCTATATTGCGGGCACAATCCGAAAGTGAAAGCCGGGGTTGCCTGGTATGGCCGTTTGGTCGGCGACAAGAGTGCGCTGAATCCACAGCAGCCCATCGATATTGCAGCGGCATTGAAAGTGCCGGTGTTGGGCTTGTACGGCGGCAAGGACGACGGCATCCCGCAGGACAGCATTCAGCAAATGAAGGCGGCGTTGGCCAAAGGCAGCAGCAAATCGACATTTGTAGTGTATCCAAATTCGGGCCACGCATTTAATGCGGACTATCGTCCCAGTTACGTCGAAGCGGATGCCAAGGATGGCTGGAAGCGCACGCTGGCCTGGTTTAAGCAGCATGGGGTGAGTTGATTGAGGAGAGTGCGGACCGGCTAGCCATTGCAGCGGCCCGTGGGTGAAGTGACAGTCGGATAAAAAAATAGCACGACGCTATCTATTTGATGTTTATCGATTATGTATGGCTGGAGCTTGCCCCGGCGTCCAGCACGCCCATCACCACGGCTAACGCCCGCAATACCGCGCGGTTGCAAACCGGGATGACGGTCGTGCAGTATTTTACGCGCCGGTAGCCACTGGTCGGCTAGGGTCCGAGCACCATTCGCTCCACGATCCCGGATACAGCGCCGCGCCATGCAGCCCGGCGATTTCCAGTGCCAGCAAATTATGACAAGCCGTTACGCCGGAGCCGCATTGCATCACCGCAGTCTGTGACTGGCTAATGATTTCGTTGAATTCTTCGTGCAACTGGTGACCTGGTTTGAAGCGGGCATCGGCTTGCAGGTTGTCTTTGAAGAACCGATTTTTGGCGCCGGGAATGTGCCCGCCGACCGGGTCCAGGGTTTCGTTTTCTCCGCGAAAGCGATCCGGCGCACGGGCATCAACCAAGGTGCGTTTCGGGTTGGTCAGGTTGTGCAGGACATCATGCGCATCAACGCTGGCGACCAATGTCGGTTTGACGCTGATATTGCCGGCCGCGACTGTCGGCTCGGTGGTCGACAGCGCTTGCCCCTGCGCCAGCCAGGTCGCCAGTCCGCCATCCAGCACCGCGACTGACGCATGGCCGATGGAACGCAGCAGCCACCACAGACGGGCTGCAAACATGCCGCCATGCGCATCGTAAGCAATTACCTGGGTGTCATCGTTAATGCCCCAGCGTCGCAATGTGGCGATCAGGGCATCCTGTTGCGGCAGCGGATGGCGGCCTTTGAACGTGCCATCGGCAGCTTGCTTGGGGCCGGACAAATCCCGATCGAGATCAGCAAAGCGGGCCAGCGGAATATGCCCGGCATCGTACGCTGCGCGACCGGCGTCCGGGTCGGCCAGGTCGTGCCGGCAGTCGACGATGACCCAGTTCGGTTGTTGCGCATTTTGCAGCAGATTGGCAGCTGAAATCAGGGTGGTGTGAGGATGTTTGTTGGGCATGGCAATCTCCTGTTGTTCGTGTCTGTAGCGGTATTACGATTGTATTTTAGCTCGCGATCTCGGCAATCGGTTCTGCCGGACGCACTGGCCGCGCTTGCCGTTGATTATAGAACGTTGCCAGCAAGCCGCCGAGAATGATCACGCCGATGCCCAGCCATCCCAGCCAGCCGAGTTGATCGTGCCAGATTACGATGCCCCAGATACTTGAAAATATGATGCCGGCATATTGCAGATTGGCGCTGAGCAGGGCATTGCCGAGGCGGTAAGCGCGGGTCATCGCTATTTGCGCGACGGTGGCGGACAGACTCAGTATCACCAGCAATGCCACGCCTTTGGCGCTATGCGCATGCCAGAGTGGCACGGTGCCGCCGTAAAAAAGGATGCTGCCGAGCAGGCCGGCAGCGGCACAGGTGCCCGAAAAATAAAACACCACACGGTATTCGGGCTCTCCCAGTTTGCCCAGTTGCCTCACCTGCAAATAGGCCAATGCAGCAATCAAACCGGAAATCAGGGCAACGATGCCGCCCAGCGTTTGATTGGCGTCGATTGAGGGCCGCAGCAATAGTCCGACACCGGCAAAACTTAATGCAATGGTGGTAGCCAGCCGCCATTCAAAGCGCTTGCCGCCACGCCACCAGATACCGATAAACAGCATCACGGCAAGCCAGATCGACGAGGTGTAATTGAGTGTGGTGGCGGTGGCGATCGGCAGCAGGCTGAACGAGTAATACCAGAGCCATAGCGAGCATACGCCGACGACGCCGCGCCAGATATGCTGTCGCGGTAACGGCGTTTTTAATGTGCCGCCGTTGATGCGTATCATGATGACGATGAATAGCATGCCGACCAGGCCGCGGCTGACAACGATTTCCGGGATTGAGTATTGTTCGGAGGCCAGCTTGACGCATACCCCCATGATGGAAAACATGAAGCTGGCGACCAGCATCCAGAGTGATTGCATGGGGGAAAGTGGTTGGTGTGGTTAAGGGCAATTAATAGGAGAGCTGAGAGGACAACTGACCTGAAATACAAGGCGTCGGTCTCTTCAAAAATCGCCGTCTGTCTGGAGGATTCCCGTTAGACGGCGATGTGCAATTGTATCTCTAGCTAACGTTTTGTTCCTGCAGTGGTATCTGGCCGCGATACCACTCATGGAAATGTTGCATGCCATCTTCCATCGGCGATTGATACGGCCCGACTTCACTGGTGCCGCGCGCCATCAGAATGCGGCGACCGGCATCCATGCGCAGCGCGATTTCGTCGTCTTCGACGCAGGTTTCCATGTACGCGGCGCGCTCGGCTTCGACCATTTCGCGTTCAAATAAGGCAATTTCTTCCGGATAGTAGAATTCGACCACATTCGTGGTTTTTTGCGGGCCGCGCGGCCACAAAGTCGATACGACCAGCACGTGCGGATACCATTCGACCATGATGTTCGGATAGAGCGTCAGCCAGATTGCGCCAAATTTCGGCGGTTGGCCATTGCTGAATTTGAGAACCTGTTCTTGCCATTTCCGGTAGGTCGGCGAGCCGGATTTCGCCAGGCCGTGATTCACGCCGACCGTCTGTACGCTGTAATCCTTGCCGAATTCCCACTTGAGATCGTCGCAACTAACGAAGCTGCCCAGGCCCGGATGAAACGGTTCGACGTGATAATCCTCCAGATAAACCTCAATAAAGGTTTTCCAGTTGTAATCGCACTCATGGACTTCGACGTGGTCGAATAGATAATTGCTGAAATCGAGGTCTTTGGTAACACCCAGCCGGTTCAGTTTTTCGCTGACATTGAAGCCATTTTGCTCGAACAGCAGGCCATTCCAGTTTTGCAACGGTGTCGTAGACAGGTTCATACACGGCGTTTCACCGAAATGCGGCGCACCGATCAATTCACCCTTCAGGTCGTAAGTCCAGCGATGCAGCGGACAGACGATGTTACGCGCGTTGCCGCGACCGTCAAACATTTTCGCCTGGCGATGACGACAGACGTTGGAAATCAGTGCTATCCCCTCGGGATTGCGCACTAACATGCGACCTTCGTTTTCCGACGCCAGTGCGGCGTAATCGCCGACATTGGGCACCATCAATTCATGGCCGGCGTAACGCGGGCCATTCTGAAATAGTTGATGGATTTCACGTTTTAACAGCGTTTCGTCAAAATAGACGTTGACCGGAAGTTGCGCGTCGGACCGCGCCAGCTTGGCAAAAGTAGCCAGATCGGACATTCCCGTCCCCAAATTAATCTGCACCAACCTAAGAGAGAAAGAATCCGCAAAAACCTGTGTTCAAGTAATATGAAACGGAAATTTTGGACAGAACCCGCGATTATGCCATATCTGTATGCATTTTTTTGGGGTTTGACTATAAATTAGATGCTAAATACCTAGAAATTCAACGAGTTATAGCTGTTTGCACTAAAATAGCGGACTAAACTTTTAAGAGGCTGGTCAGTTTCTTTGGCCTCAGCTTTGCTGACCCGCAATCAGTCGATGCCAACCGCAGCGCCGGATCCGGAATTGACTTCAGTCAATCAGGTGCCGAGTATGCACGGCAGCGGCTGATGAGGGCAAGAATATATTGAACAGGTTCTATACAACTATGCCAAAGAACGCACTCTCTGCCACTCGTCCGGCCTCATTTGAACAGGCAATGGCTGAATTGGAGCAACTTGTCGCCCAGATGGAAGCCGGCGAGTTGCCGCTGGAAGCGTCCGTTGCCGCCTATAAACGCGGCTCGGAACTGGTTAAATTTTGTGCAGTACAGCTCGACAAGGTCGACAGTCAGGTCAAAGTGCTGGAGGGCGACATGCTGAAGCCATTTGCGACTGCTCAGGATCAGCCTAAGGGGCAAGATAACGGAGTCGACGAATGACGGCTGTGGTTGCAGAGCACATCATGGATAACGCGGCAGGGTTTGGCGACTGGATGCGCCAGGTGCAAGCCACCATGGAAACCGCATTGGCAACATTTTTGCCGGCGGAAACCAGTGTTCCGACGCGTTTGCATCAGGCCATGCGCTACGCGGTGCTGGATGGCGGTAAACGGGTGCGGCCGCTGCTGGCGTTTGCTGCCGGCGAATTGTTTGATGCGCCGAGCGCTACGCTACAACGCGCGGCGGCGGCAGTTGAAATGATTCATGCATATTCGCTGGTGCATGACGATATGCCGTGTATGGACGACGATGCGTTGCGCCGCGGCAAGCCGACCGTGCATGTGGAATACGACGAAGCCACTGCGCTGCTGGTTGGCGACGCTTTGCAGTCACAGGCATTTATCGTGTTGTCGGACATCGCCGACGGTGTCGAACCGCTGCGCCAGATCGCCATGTTGCGCTTGCTGGCGCAGGCTTCGGGATCGCTGGGCATGTGTGGCGGCCAGGCGATTGATCTGGCCAGCGTTGGCCTGAATCTGTCGCTAGATGAACTGGAATTGATGCACAGGCTGAAAACCGGCGCATTATTGCGTGCTTCGGTGCTGCTGGGAGCCATCAGCGGCAAGACATTGTCAGCGGCAGAAACGCAGTCGCTGGAAGCGTATGGCACGGCGATTGGATTGGCGTTTCAGGTGGTCGACGATATCCTTGACGCGACTGCCGATTCGGCTACGCTAGGCAAGACAGCGGGCAAAGACGCCGCGGATAATAAACCGACTTATGTTTCGATCCTGGGCTTGCCGGAATCGCAGGCATTGGCGGAAAAATTGCGCAACGACGCCCACCTGGCAGTTGCGCCCTTTGGAGACAAGGCACGTCGTCTGCGTGAATTGGCAGACCTGATCGTGCAGCGGAAAGCTTAAGCCTCATGAAATTACTTAACAACATCAATAGCCCGGCCGACTTGCGCCGACTGACACGTGCGCAACTGAGGCCGCTGGCGGATGAATTACGCGAATTCGTCATCGATTCGGTGTCGAAAACCGGCGGTCATTTGTCGTCGAATCTGGGTACCGTCGAGCTGACAATCGCGCTGCACTACGTTTTTAATACACCCGAAGACCGGGTGGTCTGGGACGTCGGTCATCAAACCTACCCGCACAAAATTCTGACGGGTCGTCGCGACCAGATGAATACCTTGCGCCAGTTTGAAGGTATTTCCGGCTTTCCTCGACGTGATGAAAGTGAGTACGATACGTTTGGCACGGCGCACTCGTCGACCTCGATTTCGGCGGCACTCGGGATGGCGCTGGCAGCCAGGACCAAAGGTGAAACCGATCGTCACGCGATTGCTGTGATTGGCGATGGCGCCATGACCGCCGGGATGGTGTTCGAAGCGATGAACAACGCCGGGGTGTATGACGATATCAATTTGCTGGTGATTCTGAATGACAACGATATGTCGATCTCGCCACCGGTCGGTGCGTTGAATCGTTATCTGGCGCGTTTGATGTCCGGCCAGTTTTACGCCAAGGCCAAGAACGTCGGTAAGTCGATGCTGCCGGCACCCGTGTTGCAATTGGCCAAGCGCTTTGAAGAACACGCCAAGGGCATGGTGGTGCCTGCCACCATGTTTGAGGAATTGGGTTTTAACTATATCGGCCCGATTGATGGTCATGATCTGGAATCGCTGATTCCGACGCTGCAAAACCTGAAGCATCTGAAAGGCCCACAATTCCTGCATGTGGTGACCAAAAAAGGACAGGGCTACAAGCTGGCGGAGGCTGATCCGGTGCTGTATCACGGCCCGGGAAAATTCAATCCGGCCGAAGGCATCAAGCCCGCGACTTCCAGCAAGATGACCTACACCCAGGTGTTTAGCGACTGGTTGTGCGACATGGCGGCGCAGGACGATAAGCTGATCGGCATCACGCCGGCGATGGCCGGCGGTTCCGGCCTGGTGGAGTTTGAGCAGCGTTTCCCCGCCCGTTACTACGACGTCGGCATCGCCGAACAGCACGCAGTGACCTTTGCGGCCGGTCTCGCCTGCGAAGGCTTGAAGCCGGTCGTGGCGATTTACTCGACCTTCTTGCAGCGTGCCTACGATCAGCTGATACACGACGTTGCGTTGCAAAACCTGGATGTGACGTTCGCGCTGGATCGTGCCGGCCTGGTCGGTGCGGATGGCGCCACCCATGCCGGCAATTACGACATCGCCTATTTGCGCTGCATCCCGAATATGGTGGTGATGGCGGCCTCCGATGAAAATGAATGCCGTCGGATGTTGACTACCGCCTACCAATACGCAGGACCGGCTGCCGTGCGCTATCCGCGTGGCGTCGGGGTCGGTGCCGTGATCGACAAGGCACTTACCGCGCTGCCGTTTGGCAAAGGCGAAATGCGCCGTCAAGGCAAGGGCATTGCGATTCTGGCCTTTGGCACCATGCTGGCGCCAAGTCTGGGCGCGGCTGCTTCCTTGAACGCCAGCGTCGCCAACATGCGCTTTGTCAAACCGCTGGATGTTGAGTTGTTGCTTGAACTGGCAAAAACCCATGACGCCCTGGTCACGGTCGAAGAGGGTTCCATCATGGGCGGTGCGGGTGCCGCAGTGGCAGAAGCGCTGGCCGCCGCGGGATGTGTCAAGCCGCTCTTGAATTTGGGCTTGCCGGACCGATTTATCGATCACGGCGATGTCACGCAACTGCTGGCGATGTGCGGATTGAATGCAGAAGGTATTGCAGCGAGCATCCGCCAGCGTTTTGGTAACGATGCGCCCCGTTTGGTGGTGAATCAGAACTAAGCACAACTCCGCATGCCGCGGGGTTCCCGGCGATACATCGGCCACACTGCAATCAACATCCGTCAAATATAAAGGCTGCTGCGGCAGCCTTTACGCAATTTTACTCAACAGGTAACCCATACATGAATACCCGCGACCGCAATCTGACGATTCCCGATGTGCAAAGCACGCTTGATACCCGACATCTTGCGATACAGCGCGTTGGCGTCAAAGCGGTGCGTTATCCGGTAACGGTCAAGACCGCTGCTGCGCCATTGTCGACCGTCGGCAGCTGGAATATGTATGTGCATCTCCCGGAACAGCAGAAGGGCACCCACATGTCGCGTTTTATCGCGCTGCTGGACGGCCTGGAAGGCGCGTTGGATGTCAGCGCGTTTGGCGACTTGATGCGCAAGATGGTCAGCCTGCTGGACGCAGAATCGGGTCGTATCGAACTGACCTTCCCTTATTTCATCAACAAGACCGCGCCAGTCTCCGGCGTGCAGAGCCTGATGGATTACGAAGTCGGCCTGACCGGTGACATCCGGCACGGCGTGCTGGAAGTGACCTTGAAAGTGCTGGTGCCGGTGACCAGCTTGTGCCCATGCTCGAAACAGATTTCGGCGTATGGTGCGCATAACCAGCGTTCACACATCACGGTGAATGCGGTGCTGGACGGCGAGATTCTGGTCGATGAACTGATTGCCCGTATCGAAGCCCAGGCATCGTGCGAACTGTTCGGCTTGCTGAAGCGTCCGGACGAAAAATATGTCACCGAACGCGCTTACGACAATCCTAAATTTGTTGAAGACCTGGTGCGTGACGTGGCGGTGGCATTGAACGCGGAACCACGTATCGTGGCCTATGTCCTGGAAGCAGAAAACTTTGAGTCGATTCATAACCACTCGGCCTATGCGCTGATTGAGCACGATAAACGCGTGCAGTGATGCGATATGCAATTCTTGCAATAAAAAAGCGACGTTAACGTCGCTTTTTTATTGCCGGAAAAACCTGGTTAATATGACTAAACATCAGTGCGCCGAGGATTGTTCCAAAGGATGTCGCTACCCCCATCCAGTCGATTCAATACCCGCGACAGCACGAATAACAAATCCGACAGCCGGTTCACATACTGCCGTACCGGCGCATTCACGGTCTCCGCTTTGCCCAGCGTCACGATGCTGCGCTCTGCGCGCCGGCAAACCGTACGGCAGACGTGCGCCAGCGCGGCAGTGCGGGCGCCGCCGGGTAAAATGAATTCTCGCAGGGGCGGCAAGTCTGCATTGTATTTTTCCAGCAGTGCATCCAGTTGCGCCACCTGGGTAGCGCTGATTAGCACGTAACCGGGGATGCACAACTCGCCGCCGAGATCGAACAAATCATGCTGAATGGCCAGCAAATCATCGCGCAATGGCGGCGGCAATACCTCACACAGTAAAACGCCGAGTTGCGAGTTCAACTCGTCGACGTCACCGATTGCATGGATGCGCAGGCTGTCTTTTTCGGTGCGGCTGCCATCACCGAGGCCGGTGCTGCCGTTGTCGCCGGTGCGGGTGGCTATTTTTGAGAGTCGATTGCCCATGGTTGCCAAATCAGGAGGGGAAAACAGCACTTTACACCAGTAGCGCGATAGCTTTACAAATTCCCGGTGTCTGCCATCGGAGAGTAAAATTCACCAAAACGGAGGACTTCCATGAACCATATAGTTGAAATGGCAGCGTTGAAAAAACCGCTGCCCGAAGCGTTACTGGCGGGCCTCAAGACTTTATTCGGCGAGCGCCTTTCCACCACCCAGGCCATGCGCGAACATCATGGCCGCGACGAATCGTCGTACGACCCGATGTTGCCGGATGCGGTGGTTTTTGCCGAGTCGACCGAAGATGTCGCGGCCACCGTCAAGCTGTGCAGCGCCCATCAAATCCCGGTCATCCCGTATGGTTCCGGCACTTCGCTGGAGGGCCACATATTGGCGCTGCAAGGCGGTATTTCGATCGACTTGTCACGCATGAACCGGGTGCTGGCGATTCATGCGGAGGATCTGACCGCGACTGTGCAGGCAGGCGTTACGCGCAAGCAGATCAACCATGAAATCAAGGATAGCGGACTATTCTTTCCAATTGATCCGGGTGCCGATGCGTCGCTCGGCGGCATGGCGGCGACCCGCGCCTCCGGTACCAACGCAGTGCGCTACGGCACCATGCGTGAAAACACCCTGGCGCTCACCGTCGTCACAGCGGACGGCCGCATTATCAAGACCGGCACGCGCGCCAAAAAATCAGCCGCCGGCTACGACCTGACACGCATCTTTGTCGGCAGCGAAGGCACGCTGGGGATCATTACCGAGGTGACGGTCCGACTGTATCCGCAGCCGGAAGCGATTTCCGCTGCGGTGTGTTCGTTCGCCAGCATAGCCGATGCCGTGAATGCGGTGATTCAGATCATTCAGTTAGGTGTGCCGGTAGCACGGGTCGAATTTCTCGACGAGAACAGCGTCAAGGCGATTAACGCCCACGCCAGGCTGGGGTTGCCTGAAAAGCCGCTATTGCTGTTTGAATTCCACGGCAGTGATAACGGCGTCAAGGAACAGGCTGGACTGGTGCAGGCGGTGGTCGATGAACATCATGCGATCGGCTTCGAATGGGCGACCCAGCCGGAAGATCGTTCGCGCCTGTGGGCTGCGCGCCACAACGCTTTCTTCGCGTTGTTGCAGCTGCGTCCCGGTGCCCGCGTCATTTCAACCGATTGCTGCGTACCGATTTCGCGTCTGGCAGAGTGCATGCTGGCGACCAAAGCCGATTGTGACGCGCACCGCATGATTTATTCGATACTCGGTCACGTCGGCGATGGCAATTTCCATGTGCAAATGCTGGTGGATGCAGGCAATCCGGAAGAGATCGCGTGCGCCGAGGGTGTCAATGGGCGGATGGTGGCGCTGGCGCTCTCGATGGATGGAACCTGTACCGGCGAACATGGCGTCGGCTTGCACAAGATGGACTTTCTGATTGCCGAACATGGCGAGGGGGCGATTGAGAGCATGCGCGCATTGAAGCATGCGTTCGATCCGAACAACATCATGAATCCGGGAAAAATCATCCGTTGGTAAAGCTTGCAAAAGCGCTGTGACCTGATTTTTTGAAAAGTAGGCCTGAAATGCTGAACGGTTTCGTTAAGGAAACATGCTAAACAAGTCCTCCATCGCGACCCGCTTGCCGCCGGTCCATGCACTCTCCGCATTTGAAGCGGCAGCCCGCCACAACTCGTTTGCGCTGGCCGCAGAAGAGCTGTGTATCACGCCGTCGGCGCTATCGCACCGGATTCGCCTGCTGGAGGATTTTGTCGGCGAGCGGCTGTTCAGTCGCGAGGGGCGTACCGTCAGCTTGTCGGAATTCGGCCGTCGTTATCTGGACGTGGTGCGCAGCGCGTTGCGCACGCTGATCGAGTTTCCGATGCCGCATCGCAGTGCGCAGGCGCAGCCGCGCGTCAAGATCACCGTGCCGCCGACCTTTGCGCGCCATTTGCTGATTCCCTATCTGGGCAGTTTCATTGCACAGTATCCGGATATCGTGGTGGAGATATTCATGTCGGTCCCGCTCTACGATCTGAGTCTGTCGGAGAGCGATATTGAAGTGCGCTTCGGCGCCGGGAAATATCCCAATACCACGACCGAAAAGTTGTTCGAAGAGCCTGCATTTGCGGTCGCCACGCCAGACTATCTGAGACAGATTGGCGGCATCAGGACGCCGGCGGACTTGCGCAAGGCAACCTTGTTGCGCTCGGCGCTGGAGCCGTGGCAGCCATGGTTCGAAGCCGCCGGACTGGATTGGCCAGAGCCGTCCTCGGGTTTGCGTGCCGACGATCTGGGACTGTTGCTGGAATTGATCCGCCACGGCTACGGGGTCGGTTTGACGCGCAAGCACTTTGCGCAAAAAATGATTGCCGATGGTGAGCTGGTCCAATTATTTGATATCAGCCTGACCTCGCCGCCGCATGCTTACTATCTGGTGTACGAACAAAAACCGTATGAACGCCCCGAAGTGACGATTTTTATCGACTGGATAAAAAAGACTTTCAGCCAGCTCTGAGCAACATAGCTTGAAAACATTTCATCTGAACCGCACAAGCTTTTCAACTGCAAAACCGATATAAGCACGCTAGAGGAATCGCATTCTCGCTATACTTCCTGATACATATTGAGCGCTTTGCTTGAGGCTGCCGCCGACCTCAAGTAACCCTCCAATCAGCTACAGGCAAGTCGCATAGGAATCGCATGAGCGCCCCCGCAGAGTCTTCAGCCGCACCATCCTTCGCTGCACGTCAACGTCAGGTCGCCGCCGCCTTGCGCACCTTGCTGCCGGCACACGCGGTATTGTTCAATGAAGAAGATACCCGTCCGTACGAATGCGATGGCCTGGCGGCATACCGGCAACTACCGATGGTGGTTGCGCTGCCCGAAAACGAGGCGCAA
Organism: Glaciimonas sp. OK215; assembly: GCF_057787885.1. Classification (NCBI taxonomy): domain Bacteria; kingdom Pseudomonadati; phylum Pseudomonadota; class Betaproteobacteria; order Burkholderiales; family Oxalobacteraceae; genus Glaciimonas; species Glaciimonas sp. OK215. Next base: position 5,234,943 of record NZ_CM173544.1, on the reverse strand, counting down.
GTCGTGGCGGTTCTCAACACCTGCCGCGATCTGAAAGTACCGATCGTGCCGCGCGGCGCCGGTACCGGCCTGTCCGGCGGCGCGATGCCGATTGCCGATGGCGTGGTGGTGTCGACGGCGAAACTGAACCGTATCGTCAGCATGGATGCGTATGCGCGGACTGCCGTGGTGCAACCGGGGGTGCGCAATCTGGCGATTTCCGATGCCGCCGCCGCCCATGGCTTGTATTACGCGCCGGACCCTTCGTCGCAAATCGCCTGCACCATAGGCGGCAACGTCGCCGAAAATTCCGGCGGCGTCCACTGCCTTAAATATGGACTCACCGTGCACAACGTGATGCGTGTGCGGATGGTCACGATCGACGGCAACATCGTCGAACTCGGCGGCGGCGCACTGGACGCGCCCGGCCTGGATTTGCTGGCGGTGTTTATCGGCTCTGAAGGCATGCTCGGGATCGTCACCGAAGTCACCGTCAGGCTGATCCCGAAACCGCAACTGGCGCGGGTCATCATGGCGTCGTTTGACGATGTGGTAAAAAGCGGCAACGCGGTCGCCAACGTCATCGCCGCAGGGATCATTCCGGCCGGTCTGGAGATGATGGATAGAACCAGTTCACGCATGGTCGAGCCGTTTGTCAAAGCCGGTTACGACACCGATGCGGCGGCGATTCTGTTATGCGAATCGGATGGCACCACCGAAGAAGTGGAAGAAGAAATCGGCCGCATGCGCGAGGTACTCAACGTCAGCGGTGCGACCCGGATTGAAGTCTCGCAATCGGAAGCGGAGCGGCTGCGCTTCTGGTCCGGACGCAAGAACGCGTTCCCGGCGGCGGGACGTATTTCACCTGACTATTACTGTATGGACGGCACCATTCCGCGTAAAAATCTGGCGCAGGTATTGCTACGCATCGAACAGATGGAAATCAAATACGGCCTGCGCTGTGCCAACGTATTTCATGCCGGCGACGGCAATCTGCATCCGCTGATTTTGTTCGACGCAAATCTGGATGGCGAATTCCACCGGGCGGAAGCGTTCGGTGCCGAGATACTGGAGTTGTGTGTCGAGGTTGGCGGCACCATCACCGGCGAACACGGCGTCGGCATCGAAAAAATCAATTCGATGTGTGTGCAATTTTCAGCACTGGAGCGTGAGGCATTCTTTGGCGTCAAGCGCGCGTTCGATACCGCATTTCTATTGAATCCGGATAAGGCGATTCCGACCTTACAGCGTTGCGCCGAATACGGAAAAATGCACGTGCAACGCGGACAAATCAAATTCCCCGACTTGCCGAGATTCTAACGAGACCATGAGCGTACAAAAATTCAAGGATCAAATTCTGGCAGCACGCAGTGCCGGCAGCGCAGTGCAAATTCGCGGCGGCGGCAGCAAAGACTGGTACGGCCAGCTGCCGCACGGCGACATACTCGACACGCGCACGCATAGCGGGATCATCGACTACGAGCCGACAGAGCTGGTGATCAGCGCGCGCTGCGGGACCCCGTTGGCCGAGGTTGAAGCCGTGCTGGCAGAGCGTCATCAGCTGCTGGCATTTGAACCGCCGCATTTCGGTGCCGGCGCGACCTTGGGCGGCATGGTTGCCAGTGGCTTGTCCGGCCCTTCCCGTCAGGCCGTCGGCGCCGTGCGTGACTTTATGTTGGGCGCGGTACTGATGGATGGCAAGGGCGATGTCTTGCACTTTGGCGGGCAAGTCATGAAGAACGTCGCCGGTTACGACGTCTCGCGTTTGCTCACCGGCTCACTCGGCACACTGGGTTTGATACTCGAAGTCTCGTTGAAAGTCCTGCCGCGACCGGTTGCCGTCAGCAGCCGGCGCTTTGCAGTAGCGGAGACCGAAGCGATACGCTGGTTGAACGAATGGGGCGGTCAACCGCTGCCGGTTTCCGCGAGTTGCTGGTGCGATGGCGTGTTGACGATTCGGCTATCAGGCGCGCAAGCCGCGGTCAGTGCCGCAGAGAAAAAAATGGGCGGTGAGGCAGTGGCAGGCGCCGACGCGTTCTGGCATGGCGTGCGTGAACAGACCCACGCATTTTTTGATGTAGCCTCATCGCTATGGCGTTTGTCCGTGCCATCGGTGACCCCACCATTGGGTTTGCCGGGGACTACGCTAATCGAATGGGGCGGGGCGCAACGCTGGCTAGTCACCGATGCCGATCCCGTGGCAATACGTGCCGCAGCGAGTGCCAGCGGCGGTCATGCGATCTTGTATCGGGGCGGCGATAAAAGTGACGGTGTATTCCAGCCTTTAGCGCCTGCCATCGCGCAAATTCATCACCATCTGAAAGCCTCGTTTGATCCGGCGGGAATTTTTAATCCGGGGCGGATGTATCCGGATTTGTAGGATGGACGTGGCGTTACTCGCAATCACAGGATTATATGCAAACCAATTTAGCAGCATTCATCAAGGACACCCGCGAAGGCCAGGAAGCCGAGGCGATTTTGCGCGCCTGTGTGCACTGCGGATTTTGTACCGCAACCTGCCCCACGTATCAGTTGCTGGGCGATGAGCTGGATGGCCCGCGTGGACGGATTTATCTGATCAAGCAGGTGTTGGAGGGACAGCAAGCCACGGCCAAGACCCAGCTTCATCTGGACCGCTGCCTGACCTGCCGGAATTGCGAATCGACCTGCCCGTCCGGCGTCGAATATGGACGACTGCTGGATATCGGCCGCAAGGTGGTTGACGATCAGGTGCCTAGGCCGTTGGAACAGCGCGTTACCCGGAATGCATTGAAGCAACTATTGCCGCGCCAGTGGCTATTTACGCCAGCGTTTAAGGCCGGGCAAATGTTGCGCTCCTGGTTGCCGCAAAAACTGAAAGTTAAAGTACCGGCAAAGCAGGCAGCCGGCCGCTGGCCGCAGCGCCGGCATGCGCGCAAAATGCTGCTGCTCGATGGCTGCGTACAGCCGGCGATGGCGCCGAATATCAACAGCGCTACTGCGAGGGTATTGGATGCGCTGGAGGTTGAGGTATTGATTGCGCCCAAGGCCGGCTGTTGCGGCGCGCTTCGTTATCACCTGAATGATCAGGACGGCGGCCTGGAGGATATGCGTCGGAATATCGATGCATGGTGGCCATATGTCGATGGCAGCAACGGGCAAAAAATCGAAGCAATTGTGATGACCGCGTCCGGTTGCGGCGTCACCGTCAAGGAATACGGCCACTTATTGGCAGGCGATGCCGCCTACGCCGAAAAAGCCAGGAAAATATCCGCGCTGACGCGCGATCTGAGCGAAATTCTGCCGGCGTTCGAGACGCAATTGCTCGCCAGGCTAAAAGGAAAAATCAGCCAGCGTATCGCCTATCACCCGCCATGTACTTTGCAGCACGGTCAACAGATACGCGGCAAGGTCGAGGGCCTGTTGCGCAGCGCAGGTGTCGACGTGCAGCTGTGCGCCGACAGCCATTTGTGTTGCGGTTCGGCAGGGACGTATTCGGTGCTGCAACCGGAACTCTCGTATCAATTGCGTGACAACAAATTGCGCAATTTGCAGGCGACGCAGCCGGACATGATCGTGTCGGCGAATATCGGATGCCTGACGCATTTGCAGTCGGGGACGGCGACGCCGGTGAAGCATTGGATTGAGTTGCTGGACCAGGCGTTGCAATAGGCGCCCGAACGTTGAGGTGCAGCCGGCGCCTGGGCAAGCAGCCCGGTTAAATGTCAGCTGTTACGGAATGGCGGTTGGCAGGATAGGCAACCGCCGACCATGCGCATCAAGGCAAATGCAGCGTCATAACCGGATGCCAATGTTGGTATCGCGACGCTCCATCGCATCCATTCCCATCGCGCATCCTGAAAAAAGCTGCTCTGAGTTCAGGTGTTTAAGCGCGCAGCGATGTGGTCTGGTGAGATTCGCATCACTGCCTGTTTTTTCATCACCGTGCAATACTAAATGACCATCTGCACAGGCCCGACTTCCTGGCAATCCTTTCGCTCGACCAACGGAACAATCATGGCGCAGACTCGTTCTCGGTGCCAATGCCTCAATTCCTGAAGTGAAAATCATATAGCGGCTCCGCAGTATTACTCTTACGACAACATGTTATTGCTATCACACAATGATTTGTCATTAATATAAATAATTTTCAATGTTCGAATTCGAACAATATACTTTCGAATATAAATATCTTATGATGTTGGTTGATATGGCAGCCTTGCCTTTTGGTGCATATCGAAGGGAGCGTTTGTCCAGTGAACGCATTACCGACACGAGGGGATAGTTGTGGCAACAGGTGAAATTGTCGATTTATTGGTGGTGGGCGGCGGCGTCAACGGTGCCGGGATCGCGCGTGATGCGGTTGGGCGTGGCTTGAGCGTGTTGCTTTGCGAACAGGACGATCTGGCAGCGCATACTTCGTCGGCCAGTACCAAGTTGATACACGGTGGTCTGCGTTATCTGGAACATTACGAATTCAGTCTGGTGCGCAAGGCGTTGCAAGAACGCGAAGTATTGCTGCGTTTGGCGCCGCATATCATTTCACCGCTGCGCTTTGTGATGCCGCATGTTTCCGGACTGCGTCCGGCCTGGATGATCCGCGCAGGCTTGTTTTTGTATGACCACCTCAGCAAACGCGAAGTATTGCCCGGCTCACGCGGTATCGATTTCCGTACCCATGTTTCTGGCGGTCCTCTGAAAAAGTCCTTGAAGAAGGGTTTTGTTTATTCCGACGCGGCGGTTCAGGATGCGCGTCTGGTGGTCCTGAATGCGATGGATGCGCACGAGCGCGGCGCCACCATTCTGACCAAAACACGATTGATTGCGGCCAAGCAAGGACCGCAACTTTGGGAAGCGAGTCTGCAGTCGGCCATCACCGGCGCAACCATCGCGGTACAAGCGCGTTGCATCGTCAATGCGGCAGGGCCCTGGGTTGCCAGCTTGCTTAGCGGCGCATTGAATACACCGGCGCAACATCAGATTCGCCTGGTCAAGGGTAGTCACATCGTTACCAGGCGCTTGTTCGATCATGACCACGCTTACATTTTCCAGAATCCGGACAAGCGCATCGTCTTCGCGATTCCGTACGAAAACGATTTCACCGCGATTGGGACCACGGATGTCGAGTACAGCGGCGACCCGAGCAAGGTGGAAATTTCGGCAGAAGAAACGGCCTATCTGTGCGAATCGGTGAACCGTTATTTCGATGTCGCGGTAGCGCCATCGCAGGTCGTTTGGTCATGGTCTGGCGTGCGTCCATTGCTGGAGGAGGAGGTCGCCAATCCATCGGCGGTCACGCGCGACTATCGTCTGGAGCTGACGACTGAGCACAACCTGGCGCCGGTGCTGTCGGTCTTCGGTGGAAAAATTACAACCTACCGCCGTCTGGCGGAAGAAGTGATGGAGAAGTTGCAACCGTTGTTTGGTTATATGACACCGGAAGAGTGGACCGCACACGCGCCGTTACCCGGCGGCGATATCGAAAATGCCGATTTCACCAGCTTCCTCAAGCGCTTTCAGCAGCGTTACGCCTGGTTGCCGGCAGCGACGGCGCAGCGCTATGCACATGCCTACGGGACCCGGGTCGAAAGTCTGCTGGACGGCATCCACGATGTCGAAGGGCTGGGCGAATTGTTTGGCGCTGATTTGTATGAGGCGGAAGTACGCTATCTGGTACGGCATGAGTGGGCGCTCACCGCTGAGGACATTATCTGGCGTCGTTCGAAGTTGGGATTGCGTCTGGATGCGGCAGCGGTGGCGCGCTTAAGCGCATGGCTGAGTGCGTGCGATGGGGGGAGCGTAGGCGATACCCGTCAATCGCTCCGATTGGCCAGCGCTAATGGCAATGTTGTAAAAGCAGGTTTTTTGCGGTGAATTGGCGGGTACGTCGACGATCCGCTTGGCATAAGAATAATGGCGCTTGAATACGCCTCCCAACCTTTGGAGTAGACAAGTTGAAAGACAAATACATATTGGCCCTGGATCAGGGTACTACCAGTTCGCGTGCCATTCTGTTTGATCGCCAGGGCAACATCGTATCGTCGGCGCAAAAAGAGTTTCGCCAAATCTATCCGCAGCCGGGTTGGGTCGAGCATGATCCGCAGGAAATCTGGTCGACGCAGGTCGGTGTCGCCGCTGAAGCATCGACCAATGTCGGCCTGAATGGCACTTCGATTGCCGCCATCGGCATCACCAACCAGCGCGAAACAACCATCGTATGGGATCGGGAAACCGGTAAAGCCATTTACAACGCCATCGTCTGGCAGGATCGTCGCACGGCATCGTTTTGCGATGAACTGAAAAGCCGCGGCCTGGCGGAGAAAATTCGGGAAAAAACCGGCTTGCCGGTGGACTCTTATTTTTCCGGGACCAAGATCCGCTGGATGCTGGATAACGTCGATGGCGCGCAGCAATTGGCGGATCAAGGCCGGCTGGCTTTCGGTACCGTCGATACCTGGCTGGTCTGGAATATGACGCGCGGCAAGTTGCATATCACCGACGTTTCGAATGCCTCGCGCACCATGTTGTTCAACATCCATGCGCTGGATTGGGACGACGAGTTATTGCAGATCATGGGCGTGCCGCGCAGCATGTTGCCGGCGGTCAAATCGTCCAGTGAAGTGTATGGTCATACCGAGCAATCAGGGTTTGGTTCCGAAATTCCGTTGGCGGGTATCGCCGGCGATCAGCAGGCGGCGCTGTTCGGCCAGATGTGCACCGAGCCGGGCATGGTCAAAAATACGTATGGCACCGGTTGCTTCATGATGATGAACACCGGCACCAAACCGATCGTCTCGAAAAATAACTTGCTCACCACAGTGGCCTGGAAGATCGGCGAGGAAGTGAATTACGCGCTCGAGGGCAGCATTTTTATCGGTGGCGCGGTGGTGCAGTGGTTGCGCGATGGGCTCGGGATTATTCAATCATCGAGTGAAGTCGAGAGTCTGGCGCGCAGCGTCAAAAATACGGACGGCGTGTATCTGGTGCCGGCGTTTGCCGGTTTGGGCGCACCGCACTGGAATCCGAATGCGCGCGGCACCGTGTTCGGCGTGACCCGCGGCACCACCGCGGCGCATTACGCCCGTGCCGCGCTGGACAGCATCGCCTACCAGACCATGGACGTGCTGAAGGCGATGGAAGCGGATTCCGCCATCGTCATTCCTGAGCTTCGGGTAGACGGCGGTGCCACGGCAAACAATCTGTTGATGCAGTTTCAGTCGGATATCCTTGGCGTCGATGTGGTCCGCCCAAAAATAACGGAAACCACGGCACTCGGTGCGGCTTATCTGGCCGGTCTGGCGGTCGGATATTGGAGCAGTACCGACGATCTGCGGGGGCAGTGGCAGCTGGACCGGCGCTTTCATCCGGGCTTACCGGCGGCAGAGGTCAAAGCCAATATCAAAGGCTGGCAGCGGGCGATTGTTGCGGCAACCGCCTGGGCCAATAACGATGCGTAAAGCGTCATCAACTCAGGATTTCGCCAGCAACTTTTCAATATCCGCCGTGAGTGCATCCGGCTTGGTTTGCGGCGCGTAGCGGTCGAATACGGTACCGTCCCTGTTGATCAGGAACTTGGTGAAATTCCACTTGATCCGCTCACTGCCGAGCAAGCCGGGTGCGGCACTTTTCAGATACTGATAGAGCGGCGCGGCCTGCTCGCCGTTGACGTCGATTTTGCTGAATAGCGGAAAGTCGACGCCGTAGTTTTTTTCGCAAAAGGCCCCGATTTCATCCGCAGTTCCCGGCTCTTGCGAACCGAACTGATTGCAGGGAAAGCCGAGCACTTCAAATCCCTGGTCACGATATTTTTTATAAATTTCTTCCAGCCCTGCGTACTGCGGCGTGAACCCGCATTCACTGGCGGTGTTGACGATGAGCACGACCTTGCCGCGGTAGTCAGCCAACGTGGAGGGGGTACCATCGAGTCGTTCGACGCTGAAGTCGTAAATGTTCGCTGCATTAGTTTGGTTGCTCATACAATCCCCAAATGTTCGGTGCCGGCAGACAGGTCGCGGCTGCTGGCATCCTTGCCGCGCAGCTTGATGGCCAGGCGCAGGTCGTTGACCGAGTCTGCATTGCGCAATGCGTCTTCGTAAGTGATTTGGTCAGCTTCGTATAAATCGAACAAGGCCTGATCAAAAGTTTGCATGCCAAGTTCACGCGATTTCTTCATGATTTCCTTGATTTCAAGCACGTTGCCTTTGAAAATCAAATCGGATATCAGAGGTGAATTTAGCATGATTTCAACTGCGACGCAGCGGCCCTTGGTGGCTTTCAGCGGTACCAGCCGTTGCGACACGACGCCCTTCAAATTCAATGAAAGGTCCATCAGCAATTGGGCTCGCCGTTCTTCCGGGAAGAAGTTGATGATCCGGTCAAGCGCCTGGTTGGCACTGTTGGCATGCAAGGTTGCCAGGCACAGATGGCCGGTTTCGGCGAAGGCAATCGCATAGTCCATGGTTTCGCGGTCGCGGATTTCACCGATCAGTATCACATCGGGCGCCTGCCGCAAAGTGTTCTTCAGTGCTATTCCCCAGTTTTCGGTATCGACGCCGACTTCGCGCTGGGTGACGATGCAGTTCTTGTGCGGATGAACGTATTCGACCGGATCTTCAATGGTGATGATGTGGCCGTGACTGTTTTCGTTGCGATAGCCGATCATGGCTGCCAGCGTGGTTGACTTGCCGGAGCCTGTAGCGCCGACCATGATCACCAGGCCGCGCTTGGTCATCACCACTTCTTTGAGCGTGTCGGGCAAGCCGAGATCTTCGAATTTCGGGATGTCGGTGGTGATGGTCCGCAGTACCAATCCGACTCGTCCCTGCTGTACAAATGCCGAGACCCGGAAGCGGCCCAGGCCGCCCGGACTAATCGCAAAATTGCACTCTTTGGAAGCCTCGAATTCGGCGGCCTGCTTGTCGTTCATGATGGCCCGCGCCAGCTCAATGGTGTGGGTGGTGTTGAGCGGCTGATTCGATACCGGGGTGACCTTGCCGTCGATTTTGAACGCAGGGGGAAAGTCCGCCGTGATGAACAGGTCGGAGCCACGCTTGCTCAGCATCAAGCGCAGCAAGTCATGCATGAATTTGGTAGCCTGATCGCGTTCCATAGTGTGTCCTGACGTATGCGAGAAATATATTATTGGAAGTTAGCCGGGGAAATTGTCAGGTGTCTTCGCCGCCGCACGCGCGGTTCCCATCGAGATCATATTGCGCTTTACCAGATCAGTCAGATTACTGTCGAGAGTTTGCATGCCAACGTTGCTGCTGGTTTGTATCGTCGAATACATTTGAGCGATTTTGCTGTCGCGAATCAGGCTGCGGATCGCCGGGGTACCCAACATGATTTCGTGGGCAGCGACGCGGCCGGAGCCGTCTTTTGTCTTGAGCAATGTTTGCGAAATCACGGCTTGCAGTGATTCTGACAACATTGACCTGACCATTTCTTTTTCTTCTCCAGGGAATACGTCGACGATACGGTCGATGGTCTTCGCGGCGGAAGACGTGTGCAGCGTACCGAATACCAGGTGACCGGTTTCAGCCGCCGTCAGTGCCAGTCGTATGGTTTCCAGGTCGCGCAGCTCACCGACCAGAATCACATCCGGATCTTCGCGTAATGCCGAGCGTAGCGCATTGTCGAACGAGTGGGTATGCGGACCGACTTCGCGTTGATTGATCAGGCATTTATTTGACTGATGGACGAATTCAATCGGATCTTCAATGGTCAGAATATGCGCATATTCATTTTCATTGACATGATTGACCATTGCCGCCAGCGTGGTCGATTTGCCGGAGCCGGTCGGTCCGGTAACCAGCACCAGGCCACGCGGCTTCAGCGATAATTCAGCAAAAATACGTGGTGCGTTAAGTTGTTCCAGCGACAGAATTTTGGAGGGAATGGTCCGCATCACGGCTGCAGCGCCGCGGTCCTGATTAAAGGCATTGACCCGAAACCGTGCCAGCCCCGGAATTTCAAATGAAAAATCGCACTCCAGATTTTCTTCGTAAACTTTGCGCTGGCCGTCGTTCATGATGTCATAAATCATGCTGTGCACATCTTTGTGCTCCAGCGGCGGCAGATTAATGCGGCGGACATCCCCGTGTACCCGGATCATCGGTGGCAGACCGGCAGACAAATGCAAGTCGGAAGCCTTGTTCTTGACCGAAAAGGCCAAGAGTTCGGTAATGTCCATTTATAATCCCTGTACTGTTTTTGTATTAGTTAATTAGTGGAAGGTAGTGCTGGAAGGCTTGCTGTGCCGGCCTCGCATCACATTCTGTGCCGACCGGCCATTTTTCAACCAAGTCGATTATGTCCTCAATCTCTCAGAAGTTGCAAGCTGTACACGAAAGTATCAGCCGCGCGCTTGCCATGGCGTCGCGCCCGGCTGACAGCGTGACGCTATTGGCGGTATCCAAGACGTTTGGCGCTGATGCGGTACTGGAGGCGGCCGCGGCCGGGCAACGTGCTTTTGGCGAAAACTACCTGCAAGAAGCGTTGGACAAGATGGTTGTGGTGAACACTGCAGCAACGCCTGTCGGGAACCTCGAATGGCATTTTATCGGGCCGATCCAAAGCAATAAGACGCGGCCGATTGCCGAGCATTTTGATTGGGTGCACACGATAGAGCGCGAAAAAATCGCGCAACGCTTGTCGGATCAGCGACCGCCTGACCTGGCGCCATTAAATGTTTGCCTGCAGGTGAATATCAGCGGTGAAGCCAGTAAAAGCGGCGTTGCGCCCGATCAGGCGCTGGCGGTGGCCCGGGCGATCGCTGCCTTGCCGCGCCTGAAACTGCGGGGTTTGATGGCCATCCCCGAACCCACTGCCGACGTGGTGCAGCAGCGCGCAGCGTTCCGTCGGGTCAGGGAATTGTTTGTACAATTGCAAGAACAGGGGCTGATGCTCGACACCTTGTCAATGGGGATGTCGGCCGACATGGATGCGGCGATTGCCGAAGGCGCGACGATCGTTCGTATCGGCAGTGCTATTTTTGGGCAGCGGGATTATTCCTGACAGTCACGCAGAAGATTTATTTACGCAGACAACGCATACCAGCGATTAGGAAAAAAACATGAAAAACAAGCTCAACATCAGTTTTATCGGCGGCGGCAATATGGCGACCGCCTTGATTGGCGGTCTGGCTGGGGAAGTGACCGAAGGTGCGAATATTCATGTGGTTGATTTGAATCCGGAGGCGTTGCAGAAACTGGCGCAACAATTTGGTGTGACTACGTCGACCGCAATCGACGCCGCTGTCAGCCGCAGCGACGTTGTCGTGCTGGCGGTCAAACCGCAGCAAATGAAGCAGGTGGTGGCCGGTTTGCTGCCGCATGTGTCGGGCCAATTGGTGTTGTCGATTGCGGCCGGAATTCAGGCGGTTGATCTGGCCCGCTGGTTGAATGGCCACGACGCTATCGTCCGCTGCATGCCGAATACCCCGGCATTGATCGGTAAAGGCATCACTGGCATGGTAGCTACTGCCGGTGTTTCGGCACAGCAGCGTGATACGGCCGATCTGATCATGCGTGCGGTGGGGGCGACCGTTTGGCTGGACGACGAAGCGCTGATCGATTCCGTTACCGCCATTTCCGGCAGCGGACCGGCCTACGTGTTTTATTTCATTGAGGCGATACAGCAAGCCGCGCAGGAATTGGGCCTGACCCCAGAACAGGGAAATGCGCTGGCGATTGCCACCTTTGTCGGGGCCTCGCAGTTGGCGGCGGAGTCGGCGGAGCCGGTGTCGGTATTGCGTGAACGGGTAACGTCGAAAGGCGGCACTACTTACGCAGCGTTGGCCAGTCTGGAAGCCAGTGCGGTGAAAGCCGCCATTGTTACGGCGGCGAAAGCGGCAGCGGCGCGCGGTAAGGAACTGGGCGAAGAGTTCGGTCGCGACTAGCTTGTCGGGATACAACGTAGCGCGGGGATATCGAGGGCAAAAAAAAGCGCAATTCGCGATGCGATTGCGCATTTTTTTTACAGCATTTTTAACGGCTGCTATTTGCTGCGGCCAATCACTACGCCAACCAGCAAGCCGATCGCAGCGGCAACGCCGACTGCTTTCCATGGATTGTCACCGACGTATTCATCGGTCACATACGCTGCCTGCTTACTCTTTTCCACCGCTTTTTTGGTGACTTTCGGCAGTTCCGATTTCGCTGTCTGCAGCGCCGATTTCAATTTCTCGCGCGCTAGTGCATAGCGGTCTGTAACGTTATCTTTTGTTTCATCCAGCAGCGCTTCGGTATCCTGAATAACGGCTTTCAGGCCACCGGCCAGATTGTCGCGGGTTTCTTTTGCGGATTCGTTATTGATAGCCATGATTTACCTCTTCTATGTGGGTGAACAAGTGGATTGATCGGATAACCTATTGCCGAGGAGAATTGGGAATGTTGTTGCTATCGTAATACATAGTCCAGCGCAATGCCACAAAATATAGCCGCACCGAGCCAATTGTTATGCCGGAATGCAGCAAAACAACCGGCCCGATCCCGCTTGCGGATCAGTATGTAATGATAAACCGCAAAAGCGACGGCCACCAGCAAGCCAGCGCTAAACCAGCCCCGCAAGCCGTATTGCCATCCCACCAGGAACACCAGTCCGAAGCAGATGGCATAGCAAGCCATCACTGCAAGAACATCGAAACGACCAAAGGTGATGGCGGAGGTCTGAATGCCAATTTTAAGATCGTCGTCACGATCGACCATCGCGTATTCGGTATCGTAGGCAACCGCCCAAAAAATATTCGCAATCAATAACACCCATGCGGCAAGCGGTACCGAATTTTGGACTGCGGCAAAACCCATCGGGATGCCGAAGCCGAATGCAATGCCGAGGTAGGCCTGCGGGATGGCAAAAAACCGTTTGAAATAGGGGTAGCTGCCAGCGATGATGGCGGCCGCTACAGATAGCTGTTTGGTCAGCGTATTCAGCGGCAGAATGAGCAGCAATGACAAGAGAGCAAGAACTGTCGCTACCATTACCGCTTCCCAGCCGGCGATCTTGCCGCTGGTAACGGGGCGTTGGGCAGTGCGTTTCACGTATTTGTCGAAGTCGCGGTCGGCGTAGTCGTTGATGGCGCAGCCGGCGGACCGCATCAGTGCGGTGCCCAGACAGAAAATGGCGACTAGTTTCCAGTCGGGTTTGCCGTCGCTGGCCAGCCAGAGGGCGATCAGGGTGGGCCAGAGCAATAGCAGGATGCCGATGGGTTTGTCGAGGCGGATCAGTTGGAAGTAGAGTTTGAGTCGGTTCATGGCGTTCTGGTGCTGTGGGCGCGGTTTTGCGTAAGTCCTGTTTTTGATTGTCGCGATATGTGGCAACGTCAGAGCGGAGCGGCACTTCGAAAGCCACGGGCCAGATTGAATGTGGTCTTCAAAGTAAGAGGCCGATTGTATCTTTAGCCCTGAATCACTTCCGCATTGCGTAAAAAATCCACCCCTGGCAATCCGCAAGCCAGCACCGCTTGCTGTACCGCATCGATCGCGGCGTGGCGGGTGAAGCTTTTGCGCCAGGCAATCACTACGCGACGTGATGGGCGGGGGGAGGAGAACGGGACGTAGCGCAGCATGCCGTCCTTGGCGTTGATGTCCGGTACGGATGCACGTGGCAAGGCGGTGATGCCGATGCCGGAGGCGACCATATGCCGGATGGTTTCCAGCGACGAACCTTCGAAGGTGCGGGCGATGCCGTCGCCGGCGGTTGAGAAGCGCGACATTTCAGGGCAGACTTCCAGTACCTGATCGCGGAAGCAATGGCCATTCCCGAGTAGCAGCATGGTCTCGGTTTTCAGGTCTTCGGCGCGGATACTCTCGCGGCTGGCCCACTGGTGATGTTTGGGCAGGGCGACGACGAAATCTTCATCGTATAACGGCTGCACCATCAGGCCGTGTTCCTGGAATGGCAGCGCCATGATGGCGGCGTCGAGTTCACCCTGGCGCAGTAATTCGAGCAGGCGCACGGTGAAGTTTTCCTGCAGCACCAGTGGCATCTGGGGCACCCGGTCGATGATGGTTTTCACCAATGGAGGCAGCAGGTAAGGGCCGACGGTGTAGATGATGCCGAGCCGTAGCGGGCCGGCCAGCGGGTCTTTATTCTGGTTGGCGATTTCGCGGATGGTCGCGGTTTGTTCAAGCACGCGTTCGGCCTGAGCGACAATCTGCAGGCCTAATGGCGTGACGGAAATCTCACTGCCGCCACGCTCAAAAATCACGACGCCTAATTCATCCTCGAGTTTTTTGATGGCAACTGAAAGTGTTGGTTGCGCGACAAAGCAGGCTTCTGCAGCGTGGCCAAAATGCTTCACGCGGGCCACGGCGACGATGTATTTCAGTTCGGTCAGTGTCATGTCGTTATCTTCGCATATTTTCTAAGCCGCTTCTAAAACCGGACAACCGGCCAGTTTCGGCGGCCTACATTGATCGGCTGCATGCCGGACCGGCATCAACAGACCCCCATTTACACCTTCAGAAAATCCTCCCGGCCGGCGAGCCAGCGCGTCAAATGCGCTTCTACCGTCAGCACATTTTCCGGAGTCGGATGATGCAACAAGTTCTGCGCCAGAGCACTAGCCTGATCGACTATCCAATGATCGGTACTCAAGTCGGCGAAGCGCAGCATGGCCTGTCCTGACTGACGCGCTCCCAGAAATTCTCCCGGACCACGTATTTCCAGATCGCGGCGTGCGATTTCAAAGCCGTCGGTGGTTTCACGCATGGTCATCAGGCGTTGCCTGGCGATCCGGCCCAACGGGCTCTGATAGAGCAGCAAGCATACGCTGGCCGCCGAGCCACGTCCAACCCGGCCACGTAACTGATGCAATTGCGACAAGCCAAACCGTTCGGCATGTTCGATCACCATCAACGATGCATTCGGCACATCGACGCCGACTTCGATGACGGTGGTGGCAACCAGCACATCGACAGCGCCAGCGATGAATGCGTCCATCACCGCCTGTTTTTCAATTTGCTTCAGGCGTCCATGCACCAGGCCGACGCGCAGGTCGGGCAGCGCTTCGGCCAGCATCGCATAGGTCTCGGTCGCGGTTTGCAATTGCAAGGCTTCCGACTCTTCGATCAGTGGGCAGACCCAATACACCTGACGGCCTTCCTGTGCGGCTGCGTGGACCCGTTCGATGACTTCATCGCGACGGTTCTGGTCAACGCTGCGGGTAACAATCGGCGTGCGCCCCGGCGGCAATTCGTCGATCACCGAAATTTCCAGGTCGGCGTAATAGGTCATCGCCAGCGTGCGCGGAATCGGTGTGGCGCTCATCATCAATTGATGCGGGACGAGGTCCGACGGCAAGCCGTCGTTGCTGCCATTGCCGCTACTTTCGGTCGCCGTTTTGTTTCGTAGCGTGAGTCGCTGGCCGACGCCAAAGCGATGCTGCTCATCGACAATCACCAGGCCAAGTTTGGCAAACTGCACGGTGTCCTGGATCAACGCATGGGTACCGATGATCAATTGTGCCTGGCCGGATTCGATGCGTTCCAGCGAGGCCTGTTTTTCTTTCTTTTTCAGGCTGCCGGTCAACCAGGCGACGCTGATGCCTAACGGTTCCATCCAGGCTGCGATTTTGCGGAAATGCTGGTCTGCCAGAATTTCGGTCGGGGCCATCAGCACTGCCTGAAAGCCGCTATCGATAGCCTGCGCTGCGGCCAGTGCCGCTACCACGGTTTTACCGCTGCCGACATCCCCTTGCAGCAGGCGTTGCATCGGAAAAGGCGCTTTGATGTCAGCACGAATTTCTGCCATTACACGTTGTTGGGCGGCGGTCAGCGTGAAGGGCAGGGTCTTTAAAAAGGCATCGGATAATTTGCCGATCAACGGTAACGCCCGCGCGTTTTGCGCGCGACGTGCGACTTGCGCCCGTTTCAACGAAAGTTGTTGCGCCAGCAATTCATCGAATTTCATCCGGACCCAGGCCGGATGCGATCGATCTTCCAGCGCGCCTTCATCGATGTCCGGCGGCGGGTTGTGCAGCAGCCGTACGGCCGCCTCGAAGGGTGTTAAGCGGTAGGTTTTCAGCTGCGCCGGCGATAAGGTGTCGCGCCATTCGACTTTTTGCATAGCGTCGGTAATCGATTTGCGCAGAAAAATCTGCGACAAGCCTTCGCCGGATGGATACACGGGAGTCAACGCGCTCGGTAGCGGCGCACCCTCCAGCACGATTTTGTAAGTCGGATGGACCACCTCGGCGCCAAAGAAGCCATGCCGAATTTCACCGCGCGCGCGCACCCGTGTGCCGACCGCCAGTTGCTTGGTCTGGCTACCGTAAAAATTCAGAAACCGCATCACCAGTTGGCCGCTGTCATCGGCCAGCGTGACGACCAGTTGCCGGCGCGGCCGGTACTGGATGTCGCAGCTGCTGACAATGCCTTCGACCTGAGCAATGGTGCTGCCCATCAAGCTGGCCTGGTGGATGCTGACGACCTCGGTTTCGTCTTCATAACGCGCTGGCAGATGCAGTACCAGATCCATATCCGTGCGCAATCCGAGCCGCGCCAACTTGCTTTCACGGCTCGTAGCGGTGGCGTTGGCGGCCTTGTTGGGCCTGGTGGCAGGAGCAGGTTTTCGCGTTGGATCAGGCATATAGGCCGTAAATTGGGCGGCTGGGCGTAAAATAGCGGGTTGTTCGTGGTAAACGCGGTGCTTATGCAATACAAGCGCAGCGCCATGAGACGGTCTTTTGCCATTGTAAAGGCTACTCGACGCATTCGTAAGGTGCTTTAACCTGATGTGTCCGTAGACCTGATTCTTTCATTACTTACGCGGTTTTAGTTAAGCATGCATTCTCTTTCCGATTACGATTTCACACTGCCGCCTGAACTGATTGCGCAACTGCCGCTGAGCGAACGCAGCGCTTCGCGTCTGTTGCATGTCGATGGCGCTACCTTGATCGACCGTCGGTTCACCGATGTGGTCGCGTTGCTGGCGCCCGGCGATTTGCTGGTGTTCAACGATACCCGGGTATTGAAAGCACGCTTTTTTGGTGTCAAGGCGACCGGCGGCAAGGTCGAAGTGCTGGTTGAGCGTGTGATCGACCACAGTACCGTGCACGCACAGGTACGGGCGTCGAAGTCGCCGCCGGCAGGGACCCGGATTCGCTTGGCCGAGGCATTCGATGTCACCGTCGGTGAGCGTGTCGGCGAGTTTTATACATTGATCTTTCCCGCCGATGTGTTTGAACTGATCGACACTTACGGTCGTTTGCCGTTGCCGCCGTATATCGAACACACGGCCGACGCGTTTGACGAGACCCGTTACCAAACCGTGTACGCGAAGCAACCGGGCGCGGTGGCGGCGCCGACAGCCGGCTTGCATTTCGATCAGGCTTTGCTGGAACGCCTGCGTCAAAAAGGCATCAACTTCGCCTACGTTACCTTGCATGTGGGGGCAGGGACGTTCCAGCCGGTGCGTACCGAAAACCTTGCCGAACATAAAATGCACACCGAGTGGTACACGATAGATGCCGCGACGGTGGATGCCGTGCGCGCGACCAAAGCCGCCAGCGGCAAGGTGGTCGCGGTTGGCACCACCAGTTTGCGAGCGCTGGAATCGGCGTCGCAAGCGGGCGAATTACAGGCCGGCAGCGCCGACACCGCGTTATTTATTACACCAGGTTATCGTTTCAAGACCGTCGATCGTCTGATTACCAATTTCCATCTGCCGAAATCCACCTTGCTGATGCTGGTGTCGGCTTTTGCCGGATACGAGGTCATCAAGGCGGCTTACGCGCACGCGATTGCGCAGCGCTACCGTTTCTTCAGTTACGGCGATGCCATGCTGCTGACGTATCGACAAGATGAATAAATATAAACCGCTCGCCCCGAACGGGAGGCCGGCATGTTTAACGATGTGCCGGATTTTAGGTCGAAAACATCATTTAAAGAATCGTTATGCTTGAATTTACGCTACTCAAAACCGAAGGAAAAGCGCGCCGCGGCCGCGTCAAACTGAACCACGGCGTGGTCGAAACACCGATCTTCATGCCGGTTGGCACCTATGGTTCGGTCAAGGCAATGTCGCCGCTGGAGCTGAAAGAAATCGATGCCCATATCATTCTCGGGAATACTTTCCATCTGTGGCTGCGCCCCGGTCTGGAAGTGGTCAAGAAGTTTGGCGGCCTGCATAAATTCATGGGCTGGGACAAGCCTATCCTGACTGACTCCGGCGGTTTCCAGGTGTTTTCGCTGGGCGCGATGCGCAAGATTACCGAAGCCGGCGTGAAGTTTTCATCGCCGATCAATGGCGATAAATTGTTTCTGTCGCCTGAAGTCTCGATGCAGATTCAGAAAGTGTTGAATTCCGACATCGTGATGCAGTTCGATGAATGCACGCCGTATGAAATCGATGGCCGTCCGGCGACGCAGGTCGAAGCCGCGGAGTCGATGCGCATGTCTTTGCGTTGGGCCAAGCGCTCGCAAGATGAATTCAAGGCCGGAGAAAATCCGAACGCCTTATTCGGCATCGTCCAGGGCGGCATGTTTGAGCACTTGCGCGATGAATCTCTGGCGGGTTTGAACGCGCTGGATTTCAACGGCATTGCGATCGGCGGCCTGTCGGTCGGCGAGCCGAAAGAAGAGATGATGCGCGTGCTGCAACATATCGGCCCGCAATTACCGGCTGACAAGCCGCATTATCTGATGGGCGTCGGTACGCCGGAAGACCTGGTCGCCGGCGTCGAAAATGGCGTCGACATGTTTGACTGCGTGATGCCGACCCGTAACGCGCGTAACGGCTGGCTGTTTACCCGTTTTGGCGATCTGAAGATCAAGAATGCACGCTACAAGGAAGATACACAGCCACTCGATGAAAGTTGTGGTTGCTACGCTTGTCAAAATTTCTCACGCGCCTATTTGCATCATTTGCATCGCACCGGCGAAATCCTTGGTGCGCGCTTGAATACGATACATAACCTGCATTACTACCTGGATTTGATGCAAAACATCCGTAATGCATTGGATGAAGGCAGGTTCACAGCGTTTGTGGCGCAGTTTCATGCAGAGCGCGCGCGCGGGGTTTGATCTCGTTGCCGGAGGCGCAACTCTTGTTAAACAGGTCATTGCCCCCATTTGCAGGCCCGCGTCGATAGGGCTTGCCAGCATCTGGCAACGGTCTGAAAAATGACCTTTGGCGACTCGAAATATAGCGCTATTGGCAATAATTCAAGCTTGGCAATTAGCGGTAAATAAGCAGTGTGCTATTCCGGCACCGCCCAATGCTAAAATGCGAAGCTATTTTAAAACAACCACTTGGAGCATTCTCGTGTTCATAACTACTGCATATGCGCAGACTGCGCCCGCCGCAACCACTTCTACCGGTCCGTTCGGCTTGGGTGGCAATCTGACCAGTTTCCTGCCGATCATCTTGATGTTCGTTGTGCTGTACTTCCTGATGATTCGTCCACAGATGAAACGTCAAAAAGAACAAAAAGCCATGATGGATGCGCTTGGCAAGGGCGATGAAATCGTTACAGCCGGCGGTATATTGGGGAAAGTTATCAAGGTTGCCGACGGTTACGTGACGCTGGAAATTGCCAGCGGCACCGAAGTCACCCTGCAAAAAAGCGCAGTCACCACGTTGCTGCCCAAGGGCACGATCAAGGCGCTGTAATCGGCATCGCAACATCGTGTGCTGAGCGTGATCGAACAAGGGCACCCACCAGGGTGCTCTATTCAAATGGTCAGGCCCAAAGGAGTCTGTCGTAGCTGGAGTTCGACAGACTCCCTGTATTCCCAAGCGTCCCTATCGGTATCGGGCACTATTTATAGAAGTAAGAGTTTGTAGCAAGTTGCGGACTCACACAAAACGCTGAATCACTATGAATCGCTACCCCCTCTGGAAATATATTGTGATCGTCATCGCGCTATTGTTTGGCGTGCTGTACACACTGCCGAACTTTTTCGGCGAATCACCTGCGGTGCAAATCAGTAGTGGAAAGTCTACCTTGAAGGTGGACAGCACGCTGAGCGGACGGGTGGAGCAAGCCCTGCAGCAAGCCAATTTGACGCCACTCAGCGTGGTCTTCGATAACGCTGGCACCCAAGGTTCGGTGCGTGCCCGTTTCAAGGATACCGACACCCAGTTCAAGGCCAAAGCCCTGCTGGAAAAAGAATTAAATACCGATCCGACCGATCCGACCTATATCGTTGCCTTCAATCTGGTACCGAATACACCGCAATGGCTGCAAAGCATTCACGCGTTTCCGATGTTCCTCGGCCTCGATTTGCGCGGAGGTGTGCATTTCCTGATGCAAGTCGATGTCAACGCGGTCATGAACAAGCGTATCCAGGGCTTGCAATCGAGTGCCCGCAGCATTCTGCGCGACAAGGATATTCGTTACAGCGGCCTGGACCGCAACGGCGATGCGATTGAAATCAGCTTCCGCGATCAGGACACGCTGAGCAAGGCCAAGGATTTGCTGGCAGGACAGTTGCCGGAACTGGTGCTGACAGAAGGACCGGCCGGCGCAGAGCCGAAGCTGAGCGCGACCCTGAAGCCGGAAATGTTGAAAAAAGCCACCGATGAAGGTGTGCAGCAAAACATTCTGACACTGTCCAAACGCGTCAATGAGTTGGGTGTTGCCGAACCAATCATTCAGCGTCAGGGTGCCGATCGTATCGTGGTGCAATTGCCGGGCGTGCAGGATGTGTCGCGCGCCAAGGACATCATTGGCCGTACGGCGACACTGGAAGTGCGCATGGTCGATGAGTCGGTCACGCGTGGTACTGAAGCCACCGCAGCGGTGCCGTTTGGTTCGGAACTGTTCAAGGTTGGCAAGAACGCGCCGGTGATTTTGTACAAGGATCCAGTGCTGACCGGTGACTATATATCTAACGCTTCAGTGTCTTTCGACCAGAATCATCAGCCGGCAGTCAGCATCGACCTGAATGGTGACGGCGGCCGCAAGATGCGCTCCGCCACCCGTGACAAAGTCGGTAAGGCGATGGCGGTGGTCCTGTTCGAAAAAGGCAAGGGCGAAGTCCTGACGGTAGCGACGATTCAAAGCGAGTTGGGATCGAGCTTCCAGATTACCGGCATGGGTACGCCGGAAGCGGCCGCCGACCTGGCATTGTTGATGCGCGCCGGTTCGTTGGCGGCACCGATGGAAATCATCGAAGAGCGCACCATCGGGCCACAACTTGGTGCCGAGAATATCCAAAAAGGTTTTGATTCAACCATGTACGGATTTATGGTCGTCTCGGCTTTCATGATTATTTATTACCTGCTGTTCGGCGCATTCAGCGTGATCGCACTGTCGGTCAACCTGTTGCTGCTGGTTGCGGTGTTGTCGACTTTGCAGGCAACCCTGACCTTGCCTGGTATCGCTGCGATTGCGCTGACGCTGGGTATGGCGATTGACGCCAACGTACTGGTGAACGAACGGATACGCGAAGAATTGCGTAAAGGAAATTCTCCGCAGGCGGCGATTGCGCTGGGTTTTGAACATGCATGGCACACCATTCTCGACTCCAACGTGACGGCATTGATTGCCGGTGTGGCGTTGCTGATTTTCGGTTCCGGTGCGATTCGCGGCTTTGCGGTGGTGCATTGCCTGGGTATCCTGACCTCGATGTTCTCAGCGGTGTTCTTCTCGCGTGGTCTGGCTAATTTGTGGTACGGCCGGCGCAAGAAACTGGCCACTTTGTCGATCGGTAAAATCTGGAAGCCGGGCGACTAATTCATCGTCTGGTGACTGCAAAAATCGCAAGAAAGTAGATATTGATATGACCGTGGTGCCGCCATCTTGCAGCGCAGGATGGTAAAAAATGGCAGCAAGGTCGAACCGAAAGGAATGTGATGGAGTTTTTCCGAATCAAAAAAGATATTCCGTTCATGCGCCACGCATTGATTTTGAATGCGGTGTCGGCGTTGACGTTTGTCTTGGCCGTGTTCTTCCTGTTTCATAAGGGCCTGCATTTGTCGATCGAATTCACCGGCGGTACGGTGATGGAGGTCACGTATAGCCAGCCGGCGAACATCGAAGGCATACGCCAGACGGTTGAGGAGATTGGTTTTACCGACAATCAGATCCAAAGCTTCGGCACCGCGCAAGACGTCATGATTCGTCTGCCGGCTAAAAAAGGCATTAGCTCATCGCAGCAAAGTGAAACCGTCCTGGCAGCGTTGAAGGCCAAGGATCCTGGCGTTCAGTTGAAACGTACCGAGTTCGTCGGACCGCAGGTTGGCGATGAGCTGGCGCACGATGGCCTGATGGCGCTGCTGTTCGTGATCGTTGGTATCGTGATCTATCTGGCGATCCGTTTCGAATGGAAATACGCGGTCGCAGCGATCATCGCCAACTTGCATGACGTCGTGATTATTCTGGGGTTTTTCGCGTTTTTCCAGTGGGAGTTTTCGCTGACGGTATTGGCTGCGGTACTGGCGGTATTGGGGTATTCAGTCAACGAATCGGTGGTGGTGTTCGACCGCGTTCGCGAAACTTTCCGCGACCGCAAGTTCGGCAAGATGCCCACCCCGGATGTGTTGAACCACGCGATCACCAGCACGATTTCCCGTACCATCATCACCCACGGCAGCACTGAAATCATGGTGTTGTCGATGCTGATCTTCGGCGGTCCGACGCTGCATTATTTCGCTGCCGCACTGACCATCGGTATTTTGTTCGGGATTTACTCTTCGGTATTCGTCGCTGCTGCGATTGCCATGTGGCTGGGCGTGAAGCGTGAAGATTTGATCAAGCCGATCAAAGAAAAAAGTGAAACTGACGGTGCCGTAGTCTAAGCATCGCCCGGATAAAAAAGCCAGTCTTCGGACTGGTTTTTTTTGCCTTGATCTAAGTCGATGTCAGACGCCTTCAAGTTTGTTCAGGCGACGTAATCTGGCGTTATTTCTTTTTCAAGCTACCGCTCGCCAGGCAGTGGGAAGTTGCGGCCAGCGCGTAAATCTCCCATGCTGGAGCGGTCGGAACTTGTATTCAAGAGCGTCTCGACAATTGCGTGGCCCGGCTTTACTATCGACAGGGTTGCCTGGATATTGTGGCCTGAATGGTAACGAGTAATTAGTGCATCGCGGACTGGAGTAAATATGGACTGGAATAATGAGTTGCTGGAAAGCCTGATCTGGTTGAGTAAAGCTTTTGTTATCAGCATGATCGGTTTGAGCCTGATAGTTGTGATGCTGGCCCGCTTTACCGTTTGGGGAAGACAGTTTCGCCGCCTGACATGGGATTTTTTCAGGCCTGCCCGCAGCAAGCAGCCATTGGTCTGGCTGGCGGGGATTGTTTTTCTGACGCTGTTCTCAGTGCGGATGAATGTCTTGTTTTCATTTTGGTACAACGGCATCTACAGCGCACTGCAAAAGCTCGACGCCAAAGTGTTCTGGACCATGATCATCATCTTTTCGATTCTGGCCACCGTGCACGTTTTCCGGGCGTTGATTAATTTTTATGTGCGCCAGGCTTTTTTGATTCATTGGCGCGTGTGGCTCACGAACGACCTGGTAGATCGCTGGTTGGCCAATCAGGCCTATCACCGCACGCAGTTCGTCGCGCAAAAAATCGATAACCCGGATCAACGTATCCAACAGGATGTGGAGGGTTTTGTCTCCAGTTCGCTGACGCTGTCGATGGGGGTGCTGGATTCGGTAGTCTCGTTATTTTCGTTCAGCATTATCTTGTGGGGTTTGTCCGGCGCGCTGGCATTGTTCGGCGTCGAGATACCGCGCGGCATGGTGTTTCTGGTCTATATCTATGTACTGATCGCCACGGTTTTTGCGGTAAAGGTCGGTCGTCCGTTGATGCGGTTGACGTTCATGAGCGAAAAATTCAATGCGGATTTCCGTTATGCATTGATACGCATACGTGAATACGCTGAAAGCATTGCCTTTTTTCGCGGAGAGAGTGTCGAGCGCGGCACGCTGGCGACCCGCTTTAGCAGTCTGATCGGCAACATGTGGGCGATCGTTTCGCGCTCCCTTAAATTTCAAGGCCTGAATTTGGTCGTAAGCCAGATTGCGGTGGTGTTTCCATTGGTTATTCAAGCCCCGCGCTTTTTCAGCAAACAGATTACGCTGGGCGACATGATGCAAACCGCGCAGGCATTTGGCCAGGTTCAGGACGCGCTATCGTTTTTCCGGAATGCCTATGACGAATTTGCCGGCTACCGTGCCATCATGAATCGCCTGACCGGCTACCTCGACTCGATCGATGCCGCCGAACAACTGCCGGGTGTACAAATCAGCTACCAGCAGAACGCGTTCGTAGTGAATGGCCTGACCGTAAAAACCCCGGCGCAGGTGACGCTGGTGGAAAATCTGAATCTGATATTGGCGCCGGCCGCATCGCTGTTGATACGCGGTCGTTCCGGCGTCGGCAAGACGACGCTGCTGCGCGCCATCTCTGGCTTATGGCCTTACGTCGATGGCAGCGTCGTAAGGCCGGATGCGCAGCACGCATTGTTCTTGCCGCAAAAGCCGTATCTGCCGTTAGGCACACTCCGCACCGCTTTGCACTATCCACATGCCGTGCAAACCGATGATGTCGCAGCTGAAATACTGCGCAAGTGTCAACTTGCTCATCTGATCGCACGACTGGACGACGAAGCCGACTGGACCCACATCCTGTCACTGGGCGAACAGCAACGCCTGGCAATCGGCCGGGTGCTGCTGAGTCGGCCGCAAGTTGTTTTCCTCGATGAGGCCAGTTCGGCCATGGATGAGGGGCTGGAACATGCGATGTATCAGCTGGTACGCCAGTCGCTGCCGCAAGTCATCCTGGTCAGCGTCGGCCATCGCAGCAGTCTGGCGGTGTTTCATGCCCAGGAACTGGCGTTGCTGGGAGACGGAAAGTGGCGCCTGGCCGCCATGGAAGGCTGGATGAATGGCGCGGAGCGATACTCATCAATCAGCGTGAATTGAGCGGCATGATTTATTTTTGCCGCGTCGTGTTGTCAGATTGACGTACTGTTAAATTGCTCGCGCAAAAAAATGGTTACCGCTGAGGTAGCCATTTTTCATGGTGCTGCAAGTGTAAAAAGCGGAACGGACGAGCGATGGACCTTAGATTTTTTTCGCCAAATCAGCCGCATAACCAATGTAATTGGCTGGCGTCATTGCCAGCAAAAGATCCTTGGCTTCTTGCGGGATTTCCAGTTTCAGAATGAACTCACGCAATGCCTCTTTGGAAATGCCTTTGCCGCGTGTCAGCTCTTTCAATTGCTCGTATGGATTTTCGATGCCGTAGCGGCGCATGACGGTTTGCACCGGTTCGGCCAATACTTCCCAGGTTGCATCGAGGTCTTCTGCCAGACGCGACGGATTGACTTCCAGCTTGTTCAAGCCGCGCAAGCAACTGTCATACGCCAGCAAGGTGTAACCGAGGCCGACGCCGATATTGCGCAATACGGTGGAGTCGGTCAAGTCACGCTGCCAGCGCGACACCGGCAATTTTTCCGACATATGTTTGAGAACGGCGTTGGCCATGCCCAGATTGCCTTCGGAGTTTTCAAAGTCAATCGGATTCACCTTGTGCGGCATGGTCGACGAACCGATTTCACCGGCTTTGAGGCGCTGCTTGAAATAGCCCAGTGCAATGTAGCCCCAGATGTCGCGGTTGAGGTCGAGCAGTATGGTGTTGGTGCGTGCCACTGCATCGAACAGTTCGGCCATGTAATCGTGCGGCTCGATTTGAATCGTGTACGGGTTGTAGGTCAGGCCGAGGCGTTGCTCGATGACGTTCTTGGAGAAAGTTTCCCAATCAAATGTCGGGTAGGCGGATAGATGGGCGTTGTAATTCCCGACTGCGCCATTCATTTTGCCGAGTATCTCGACAGCCGCGATACGCTTGGTGGCGCGTTGCAGACGGGCGACCACGTTCGCCATTTCCTTGCCGAGCGTGGTTGGACTGGCCGGCTGGCCGTGGGTGCGCGACAGCATCGGCAGTTCGGCGTTCTGGTGCGCCAGTTCAGTCAGCCTGGCGATCAATTGTTGTAGCGATGGCAGCAAAACGCTGTCGCGTGCCGCTTTCAACATCATGCCGTGCGATGTGTTGTTGATGTCTTCCGAGGTACAGGCGAAATGGATGAACTCGGATGCCGCAACCAGTTCAGGCACATCCTTGACCTGTTCCTTGAGCCAGTATTCAACCGCTTTAACGTCGTGATTGGTGACCGCTTCGATTTCTTTAATCCGGGCTGCATCGGCTTCACTGAATTCAGCGGCGATCTTGTCCAGCAGGGCACTGGCATTGGCCGAAAATGGCGTGATTTCGGCAAAGCCCGCATTCGACAGCGCCTGCAGCCACGATATTTCTACTTTAACGCGGTGATGCATGAACCCGGCTTCGGACAGGATCGGACGCAGTTTGTCGGTTTTGGCGGCGTAACGGCCATCCAGCGGGGACAGGGCAGAAAGTGCGGTAAGGGACATGATAGTGATGATCAGAAGGAGTGAATCAAAGCGCCGAATGTTTCTTTGGCGTAACTGTTTCGCTAATTTTGCGGCTCCCGGTTAGTCCAGAAGTCCGAATTAGTCATAAACTTATGCAATACCGGAGATGCAACCAGAGCCGGATTTTACCATTTGCGACCTCGGTTATCTGTTGTTTTGCATGTCGGCCCGCAATCGGAGTGGCCGAAAATGTTACATCCCGATGTTATAATCGGGTCCAATTATTTCTATAAGTAGCATATGAAACTGATCGGTTCCCTAGGTAGTCCCTACGTTCGTAAGGTCCGTGTCGTAATGGCGGAAAAAAAACTCGACTATACCTATGTTTTGGAAGATGTCTGGGCTGAAAATACCACGATTCAAGTCTCGAATCCGCTTGGAAAAGTACCTTGTCTGGTGATGGAAGATGGCGGTGCGATGTTTGACTCGCACGTGATTGTCGAATATCTCGACACCCTGACACCGGTCGGTAAGCTGATCCCAAGCAACACGCGTGAACGGGCTGAAGTCAAATGCTGGGAAGCATTGGCCGATGGCGTGCTGGACGCCGGCATCTTGATGCGGCTGGAACGTCTGCAACGTTCTCCTGAACAACAAAGCGAAGCCTGGATAGCCCGTCAGCGCAGCAAGGTCGATGCCGGGTTGAAAGCAATGGCAGCCGGTTTGGCTGACAAACCATTTTGCGCCGGCAATCATTACTCGCTGGCCGATGTCGCGGTTGGTTGCGCGTTGGGCTGGATCAGTTTCAGATTTCCTGAAATCGAGTGGCGTGAGTCGTATCCGACGCTGACTAAACTGTTTGATAAATTATCTGAACGGCCGTCGTTTAAAGATACTGTGCCGCAGTAATAGCGCCATCATCATTCTTCCTGTGGGTTCTGAACCTTATTGCGTGAGCGGCTTTTTTTAGGTGCAAAGAAAGCCGACGGCGACTCTCCAAAGGTCTTCTTGAACATTGCCGAAAACGCCGACTGGCTAGCGTAACCCAGTTCGGCGGCAACCAGTGACAGCGGCATGCCGCGTGTGATCATCGGCGCCGCATGCGCTAGTCTTATTTGCTGCCGCCACTGTCCGAATGTCATCCCCAAATCCCGCTCGAATAAACGTGCCAAGGTTCTCTCGGACGCGCCGACACGCTGCGCCCAATCGCCGAGCGTCATTGCAGAGCCAGGGTCGTCGAGCAAGGCCTGGCATAAGGTAGTCAGGCGCTTCTCGTTAGGTAATGCGACGCGTATCGCCTGGGTTTCGGCATCGGCCAATTCGTTCAGTATGAGTTGGCTCAGAAGCGATTCCCGCACACTCCCGTCTTCAGCTTCCGATAACGCCGCAATCAATTCGCGCAATAGCGTAGATACTTCCAGTACGATGCATTCCTTCCCATGAAACGGTGTGGCGCTGGTATGGATATACAGGGCGCGTAACTGCGCCTTTTCCATTGTCTTGATTTCATGCACTACATGTGACGGAATCCAGATGGCACGCAACGGTGGCACGATCCACGTGCTGTTGCCGACGGCAACGCGGAGTGTGCCTTCCGGGGCGTAGGTGACTTGCCCCCATGCATGCGTATGCGCCGGCAGTACTGCCGCAGCGTCAAGATCGCGTGCTCGCAGTCGCACCGGATGATGCAAGTCTGGTATCACATCCACCAGGTTTACCCGGGTATGTTTCAGTATTGGTGTCGACATCAATGTTGAGGTTGGCAGAAATTCGATAGAACATGACATTTTATCTTAAAGCAGTCGCCGTCTTTTTGCTTACACTTCATTTATTCCAAGACGAGGAGCCGGTTCAAGCTCTTTTAATTATTAGGTAGACAACTTTCTCGTGGTATTTTTGATACCCTTTTATTTCATTCCCCATGCAAACAGCTACCAACCAAATATCCTCTTCGCAGGATCAGCAAAATACTGAAAAAACCGGTTTTCGGGTGTTGGGAGCGATTAGTTTTGCGCATTTTTTGAATGACATGATCCAGTCGCTGATTCTGTCGATTTATCCGTTGCTAAAGGATAATTTCCACCTGAGTTTTGTGCAGATCGGTTTGATTACCTTGACCTATCAGATCACCGCATCGATTTTGCAGCCAGTGGTTGGGTTGTATACCGACAAACATCCGATGCCGTATTCGCTGGCGGTTGGCATGGGTTTCACGCTGGTCGGCTTGTTGACGCTATCGATGGCACCTAGTTATGGTGTGTTACTGATGGCAGCGGCGCTGGTCGGGACCGGGTCGTCGATCTTTCATCCCGAATCGTCGCGTGTGGCGCGCATGGCTTCCGGCGGTCGACATGGACTGGCGCAGTCAATCTTCCAGGTGGGCGGTAACGCGGGCAGTTCGATGGGGCCGTTGCTGGCGGCATGGATCGTTATTCCGCACGGACAAACCAGCATTGCCTGGTTTTCGCTGGCAGCGTTACTGGCGATCGCGGTGTTGTGGCAGATCGGCAATTGGTACCAACAGCATCGGCTCGTCAGCAAGGGCAAGCCGCTGAAAGCACATCATGTGTACATCGCACTACCGCGCAAGAAAGTCATGTTTTCAATCGGTATTTTGCTGCTACTGGTTTTCTCGAAATATTTTTACATGGCCAGCCTGAGCAGCTATTTCACTTTTTACCTGATCAATAAATTCCAGCTGTCGGTGCAATCGGCGCAGGTGCACTTGTTCGTATTCCTGTTTGCGGTGGCTGCCGGTACCGTGTTGGGCGGCCCGATCGGCGATCGCGTTGGTCGTAAGCTGGTGATCTGGGTATCGATTCTTGGCGTCGCCCCATTTACGTTGCTGCTGCCGTATGCGAATCTGTTCTGGACCGGCATCCTGACAGTGATTATTGGTGTGATTCTGGCGTCCGCATTCTCGGCTATCCTGGTATTCGCCCAGGAGCTGGTCCCGGGCAAGGTCGGTACCGTGTCCGGATTATTCTTCGGGTTTGCTTTTGGTATGGGTGGGATTGGTGCTGCGGCATTAGGCAAGCTGGCTGACATGACCGATATTAACTTCGTCTATCAGGTATGTTCGTTCCTGCCTTTGATTGGATTGCTGGCGGCGTTCCTGCCCAATCTTGACGCGCATCGACGCAAGACTGTGCCCGGTTAAGCCGGTTAGATAGTTTGACGTATCAAAAAAAGAGCGCGCTACATATCGTAAGCGCGCTCTTTTTTG
Organism: Glaciimonas sp. OK215; assembly: GCF_057787885.1. NCBI lineage: Bacteria > Pseudomonadati > Pseudomonadota > Betaproteobacteria > Burkholderiales > Oxalobacteraceae > Glaciimonas > Glaciimonas sp. OK215. The sequence continues at coordinate 5,205,410 of NZ_CM173544.1, read as the reverse complement.
TGTGTGTCAGCAGTCGTAGCCAGTGATTTATTTTTTGTTTTTTGCGACCCATTGCTGCAATGCCTGCATCGTGTTTTCGACGTGCTTTTCAGGGTTCATGCTGCTGTATTCGTACAGGATCTTGCCATCCGGTGCGATCACGTACGAGACCCGGTCGGCGTAACTGGTTCTAGAAAAAAGTACCGCGTCGTAAGACTTCATGATGCTCTGGCTGGTGTCGGCGGCGACGGCAAATTTGCTGCGGCATTCGCTGACCGAGAACTTGTTGAGCGTGTCGATATTGTCGTGTGAAACGCCGATAACGGTCGCCCCGAGCGCTTTGTACCTGTCGGTTGCATCAGCAAACAAGTGGGCTTCGATAGTGCAGCCTTTGGTGAATGCCGCCGGATAAAAATACAATACCACCGGTCCTTTTTTCAGCTCATCGGCGAGAGAGTACGTAAATACCTTGCCGCCGAGAGAAGCCTGGGCGGTAAAGTCAGGCGCTTTGTCGCCCGCTTTGAGTGCGGCCAGCGCTGGTGCCATGATTGTCGCGCAAACTGCCAGTCCGGCAATCCATCGTTTCATTTTGGGTCCATTAAAAAAAAGATAACCATATCATGCGTAGACATGACATCGGCGAAACAATGTTCCGGCACTCCTCTTACTCGCTACGAGGCCATCTGACATGGCTATTTGCGCATTGAACGTGAAACAAAGCCGCTATCAGCGCCGACCCCGACCGCCATGACCGCCCCAATACCCGAAGCCAAAAGATACCGATGGTGCGATATAGGGATAAGGAGCCGCGTAATAGCCGCCATATGGCGCGTAGTAGGGGCCGCCACCGTAGGCATATGGGTAAGGGCTGTCGTAAGGCACGGCAACGCAGCCGCTGAGCAGCAGCGCTGCGCCTATCGCGCTTATCGAAAAGATTTTTTTCATACTCTCTGCTCCGTGGTCCTGGTGCAAAGTTGGATGCGCATACGCAGACGAAGTTCAGAGTGTGAAATCCCGCATCAGCGCGCTGCGAATGCGGGATAGGGGGAGTATCAAATAAATGTGCCTGTTTACTGACGACAGGCACCATTTTTTGAATATACTCTGCCCGGTATCAAAATCAGCAGTGAAATTTAGATACTTTATTTACAAATGGTAACCAAATGCCTGCTGGAATCGATCATCGATTTCGGCGCGACTCGGGGCATGGTTTTGCGGGCCGAGCTCAGCGATCTTGATGCTACCCATCAAGCTGGACAGGCGGCCGATGGTAGCCCAGTCCATGCCGTTGTTCAGACCGTACAACATGCCGGCACGGAACGCATCGCCGCAGCCGGTCGGGTCCAGCACACGCTCGGCCTTGACGCAAGGAATGTCGATTTTGCCGCCAACGGTAAAGATTTCAGCACCGAGTTCACCACGTGTCACAACCAGTGCGGTGACCTGGTCGGCAATTTGCGCCAGGCTCAGACCGGTCCGCGTGGTCAGCAATTCGGCTTCGTAATCATTGACGGCAACATAGGTTGCAAGGTCAATAAAGTGGCGCAGCTCGGCGCCGTCAAACATCGGCATCCCTTGGCCCGGATCAAAAATCAGCGGAATCCCGTGCGCCACCGCATGTTCGGCATGTTGCAGCATGCCGTCGCGACCGTCGGGTGCAACGATGGCCAGTTTGACCGCGTCGCGGCTGGTCAGGTCGGCGATCGTATTCTCATGCGAATGCGTCATCGCGCCCGGATGGAAGGCGGTGATCTGGTTATTGTCGGTGTCTGTGGTGATAAAGCATTGTGCGGTGTAGGTGGACTCGATGGTGCGAATGCCTGCACAGGAAATACCTTGCTGTTGCAAGCGCTCCAGATAAGGGCCGGCATCGTTGCCGACGGTTGCCAGAATCAGCGGTTCGCCGCCCAGCAATTTCAGGTTGTAGGCAATATTCCCGGCGCAACCGCCGAACTCACGACGCATGGTGGGCACCAGAAACGAAACGTTGATTTTATGTAATTGATCCGCCAGCAAAGCATCAGCGAAGCGGCCTGGATATTGCATGATGACGTCGTACGCCAACGAACCGGAGATGAGGGATGTCATGAGTCGTTTTCAGAATGAGGTAGATCGGAAGAAGGGTAATGGCAGTACAGGAGAATTTAAGGATAAAACAGATAAACGCGATATCCGGAAGCCTTCAACTGTAACAGTTCGAACGTCAACTTGACCGACTGCTCAGTGTCGCGGGCAAAGCCTGCTGTCGTGTCAGTCGCTGCCGGCAGATAGTCGTGTGGCGTGAAGACCCGGCGCAAAATCGCTTTTTCGCTGACGTCGTTCAATGTCAGTTCAATATTCGGCCAGGCCTGAATGGTGCTGCTTCGATTGCGCATCAGTAGATTCAAGGCAAATAAATTGCGTGCAGGAGCGATCGCTTGCAGTTCGTTGGACTCAATCGAAATTCCATCGATTTTCATCGGTAATCCAACCTGGCAGCCGAGTTTGCCGCAGGCGCTGTGCAGCATCGGTTTGAGCTGCGGCACGCGTGCTGCCAACTGGTCGCGGAAGGTGTAGCCGGCTTGTCCGATCAGGCCGAGCAGCAACAAGAGACTGCCTACCCACATGCCGGTCCGCATGACGCCGCCGACGCGTTGTTTGCGCCTTGCCTGCTGCATAAAACTTGGTTCTGCGATCGCGTCCTGTCCGGAATTTGCGGTGCCGTGTTCATTCTCCTGGCGGACTTCGCCATAAATGACGTTGGCGTCGCTGCCAACGGTGTTTTCCTGAGCGTTTTTCTTTTGCCCACGCCAAGGCTTGTTTTGCAATTCATCGATAAGCCGATCCAACTCATCGTCTTCGGCAGAATCTGCGTGGCCGGTTGCGAACGCATCAGCAGCATCGAACTCATCGCCGCCGGCAGGCGCCACCTGGAACAAGGTCATGCGTTGCAACGGGTCATCCTCGTTGCCAGCACTGACGGTTTTATTGAAATATGGACGGTGCCAGACGTTGGGCGATCTGGCGGTGGTTGCTGCCGCGGTTGATTTTTGCGCAGCAGATTCCGGCGCGGCGCCGGTAGTTTGCGTTGGTTCGGCGCGGTTAAGCTCGGGGTCTGACGGTGTTGCGCCGGCTGACTCAGCGAGCAATTCTCTGGCATCCGCGGCGGTGCTTGCGGCGTCGGAAGGGAAGGGCTCGGCATGGGCCGCAGGCGCCACTTCAGTCGCCGCTGACGGCGATTGATCGGTGGCGGTTACGTGGGCTCGATCCTGTGGTGTCAGCGGGGTGTCGGCTGCGCTCGTCGCTTCAGTTGGAACGGAGGTTATTTCAGCGGCTATCGGCGTTGAAATTGGCCCTGCAATTGCTGCAGCTTCGGCCTGATCGGGGTTTTCGCCGGGCGACGGATGGATTGTGGCGTCAGCAGATGCCGAATGGTCCGGCCGTACCAAATGTTCAATGCCATTGAACACTTCGCGGCAAGCGCCACAGCGGACCAGGCCGGCGCGCAATTTCAGTTGGTCATTGGCAACCCGAAAGGTGGTCTGACAATGCGGGCATTGGGTCGCCAGAGCCATGACTAGCTGCGCAACCCGCTCGATAGCGCTGACAGTGTTCCAGACAAGGCAACCCAGCCATCCTGCTCACGCCACACCGTCATCTGTATCCAAGGTGCGTAAGCGGCAATGACATCTTGTGCCTGTTCTGCCAATACGCCTGAGAGAGTCAGGCTGCCGCCCGCTGCAATGCGCGCGCAGAGCATGGGAGACATCAGTTTCAGGGGGCCTGACAAAATATTCGCAACGACGATATCGAAGGTGCCATGCGCCGAATGCTGAACGAAATCATTCGGCAGGTAGTAGTCGATTTCGCAATGATTACGGGCGCTGTTGTAAGCAGCGGACTCAATCGCTTGCGGATCGATATCGACCCCGATCACACTCGCGGCACCGAGCTTTTTAGCCACCATCGCCAAAATGCCGGAGCCGCAGCCGTAGTCGAGTACCGACGCTTCTTTGTGTGCGCCGACATGGGTTTCCAGCCATTCCATGCATAGCCGGGTTGTCGGGTGACTGCCGGTTCCGAATGCCAGACCGGGATCGAGCTCCAGAATCAGGCCGTCGGCGTCAGGCGCATCGTGCCAGCTGGGTACCACCCAGATGTTTTTACCGATATGGATAGGAGCAAACTGCGACTGGGTTAACCGCACCCAGTCTTGTTCCGCCACCGCGCGTAGCACATAAGCGGGTGCCGCGTCCAAGCCGCAAGCCAGGGCGGCGGCGTTGACGATGGCGGCATGATCGGCGTCAAGGTCGCTCAGCGCAACCACACGGCTACGTTCCCATGCCGCTTCTTCCGGTTCCATGCCGGGCTCGCCGAACAGAGGTTGTTCGGCCGCAGTGCCTTCGTCCGCGTCTTCAACCGAGACCGATAATGCGCCAGCTTCCATCAACGCGTCTGACAACGCCTCAGCGTGACTGCGAGCTACTTCTATGACAATTTCGGTCCAGCTCATGTGCAACCTTACTTCTTTTCAGATTTAGTCAATTCTGGTCTTTCGGCCAGTTTGTGTTCCAGATAATGGATGTTAGTACCGCCTTCGATGAAACGGGCGTCTATCATCAATTCACGATGCAGCGGGATGTTGGTTTGGATGCCTTCGACCACCATCTCGGAGAGCGCGATTTGCATGCGCTTGATCGCCTGTTCACGCGTGGTGCCATACGAAATCACCTTGCCGACCATCGAGTCGTAATGCGGCGGCACGTAATAGCCGGCGTAGGCGTGCGAATCAACCCGGATGCCAGGACCGCCCGGCGCATGCCAGGACAGGATTTTACCCGGCGATGGCGTGAACTTGAATGGGTCTTCAGCGTTGATACGGCATTCGATCGAGTGGCCGGTCAGCTGGATATCGCGTTGGCGATAGCGCAGCTTTTCACCGGCAGCGATGTGAATCTGCTCTTGCACGATGTCGACGCCGGTAATCATTTCGGTGATCGGATGTTCAACTTGCACGCGGGTGTTCATTTCGATGAAATAGAACTCGCCGTTTTCGTACAGGAATTCAAAGGTGCCGGCACCACGATAGTCCATCTTGCGGCAAGCCTCGGCGCAACGATCGCCGATTTTCTCGACGACCTTGCGCGGGATGCCTGGCGCCGGCGCTTCCTCGATGACTTTTTGGTGGCGGCGTTGCATTGAGCAATCGCGCTCACCCAGCCAGATCGCGTTTTTGAATTGGTCGGCCAGGATCTGGATTTCCACGTGACGCGGATTTTCCAGATACTTCTCCATATACACTTCCGGATTGCCGAACGCTGCACCGGCCTCGGTTTTGGTCATGGTGACTGCATTGGCCAGCGCCGCTTCGGTATGCACCACGCGCATGCCGCGTCCGCCGCCGCCGCCGGAGGCCTTGATGATGACCGGATAGCCGATTTTGCGTGCGATCTTGATGATTTCCTTCGGATCTTCCGGCAGCGCGCCTTCCGAACCGGGTACGCACGGTACGCCAGCGCGGATCATCGCCTGTTTGGCCGAGACTTTGTCGCCCATCAGACGGATATTCGCGGGTCGTGGACCGATGAAGACAAAGCCGGATTGCTCAACGCGCTCGGCAAAATCAGCATTTTCCGAGAGAAAACCGTAGCCGGGATGAATCGCTTCGGCATCGGTCACTTCCGCCGCGCTGATGATGGCGGGCATGTTCAGGTAACTCAGGCTTGACGGTGCCGGGCCGATACAGACCGATTCGTCGGCCAGTTTCACGTATTTGGCTTCGCGGTCAGCTTCCGAGTGGACCACTACGGTTTTGATGCCCATTTCACGACACGCACGTTGGATGCGCAGGGCAATTTCGCCGCGATTGGCGATGAGGATTTTTTCAAACATAGTAAATGGTATATCCGTCGCTAAGAATCAAGCGTTATCAAGCGTTAGGTTGGTGGGAAGAGGGACACACGCAGGTCAAATGCGCCGCGCGCAAACTGCCCTCATATTCGCCATCAGCAAGCTTATCCGGCGTGACTGGAGAAGCTTTCCGTTGGTTGCAACTTAACCAATGATAAACAAAGGTTGGCCGAATTCGACCGGCTGGCCATTTTCCACCAGAATTTTCTTTACCACGCCAGTCGCGTCGGCTTCGATTTCGTTGAGCAGCTTCATGGCTTCGATAATGCACAAGGTTTCGCCTTCCTTGATTTCCGAGCCGACTTCTACAAACGCCGCCGCGCCTGGCGCTGACGAACGATAGAAAGTGCCGACCATAGGCGATTTGACGATGTGGCCTTCCGGCACAGCTTCTACCGGTGCGCTCACTGGAGCGGCAACCTGTATTTGCGCAGGTTGATGGGCAACTTGTGGTTGCATCATCATTACTTGCTTATGGGATGCCGATGATTTGACGATACGGACTTTGCTTTCGCCCTCGGTGACTTCCAGCTCTTCGATGTCCGATTCAGCGACCAGGTCGATCAGCGTTTTGAGTTTTCTCAAATCCATATGCAATCCTTCAGAATGTGTGTTTTACGAATAACAATATTTACGAATGAAAATAACTGCCATTCTTGTTTTTTAGTTGGCAGATCAACGAATTTGCAGCGACGAATTTATAATTTCTGTTGAGGCTAAAGCTGATTCACTGCGAACTCGATGGCAACGCGATAGCCTTCCACGCCCAGCCCGCAAATCACCCCGACGGCGATGCCCGACAGGTAGGAATGATGCCGAAAGGCTTCGCGCTGGTGAACGTTGGAAATGTGAATTTCGACGAAGCGGATCGCAACGCCAGCCAATGCGTCACGCAAAGCAACGCTGGTGTGCGTTAAGCCGCCGGGATTGATGACGATGGCATCCACACCTTCCGTTTTGGCCGCATGGATGCGGTCAATCAAAGCTCCTTCGTGGTTACTTTGAAAATGCGCCAGTCGAACGCCTGCAGCGGCTGCCTGCGCCTTGGCTGCCAGCTCTACATCTGCCAGCGTGGTCGAACCGTAGACTTCCGGCTCACGTGTGCCCAGCAAATTCAGGTTAGGGCCATTGAGTAGAAGGATATTTTTTGCCATGGAGATGGAGCTTCGTTTGACGACGATGGCCGCATTTTGCCGTCAAATGACTTTGACTGGCAAGGGGAAATTTGTTTCTGCTTAACTTTATGGCGCTAATGCCGGTGAGTTGACGAAAATTTAAATGGTTTTGTCCAAATCACAATAATGCTAAATCTTTCCGCAATTCGTCAAACTTAATGCTGCCAAGATACATCTTTTTTACTTGTCCATCGGCGCCGATGAGGACCGTAAACGGTAAGCCGCCCGCGTCATTGCCAAATTGCCGCAACAGAGACGTGCCGGTTATTCCAGCGACATATAGCGGATAGGTAATCTTATACTTTTGCGCAAATTGCGCGATGTTGTCTTGAGAATCGATGCCGACGCCGATGACATGGATATTCTTTTTGACAAGTTCGGCACGCAGTGCATTCAACTCTGGCATTTCTTCTACGCAAGGTCCGCACCAGGTTGCCCAGAAGTTAACGATTAATGGTTTGCCTTTCCAGTGCGACAAGGGTTCCTGCTTGCCGCTGGCTTCGACCATCGATTGTGCAAACAAGTTGGCAACTGCCGGCGCTTGCGGTGCTGCCAGCGACAAACGGTGCAGATTGAAATAGACGCCGATAGCGCAAAATAGAATGGCAATCGGTATATATAGAAGTAGTTTTCGTTTCATTCGGTTTCTTTGTTCGTGTCAGGAAATGCCATCGCCTGCGCTATCAGGATTCTTGTTCAGTGAGTAGCGATCGCACCGCGGCCAGATCGGCGCGCTCAGTGCGCTTTCCGCTCGGGAACCTGATATTACCGCGCAAGTCGTCAGTTTCATATAGCGCTAAATGTATACCTTCCTGTTTATACAGGAAGCTTACGGTTTCCAGTGGTTCGCTATCGTTCCGATGATGACGTTTTACCGGGCGGCTGAAGTTTTCGCTTTCGGAAATGTCGAACTGGACATTTTTATTTAATAAGTAAATTTCGACATCCTTTGGGCTGTCGACAAATAGATGCAAATGGATGTCGGCGTGTTCGCCGGCGGTGCCATTTAATACTGCGCCGGTCAAATAAGGATTGAAGCCTTCCAGTTCGGTCATCATTTCGACTGCGATCCGACGCAAATGCGCGAGTCTGGCCGGTTGCGTGTCGGCAAAGAACAAAGCGTTATATAAACGCACTTCTTCTTCTATCTGGCTGTTATCCGGCATGAAGTCACCACGCGTACGGCTATTGCCTAGGATTTGTTGTGCCGCTTTACGCTTGGCGGTGCCGTAACCGGCACCATCTTCAGCGATCAGACGTGCCGCTGCGGCAGCGATTTGGGTACGCAGTTGCTCAAAATCGGGTGGGAGGTTGGTAACCATGATCGGCATCATAATGTGATTTGGAGGTAAATACCAAGTTGCCAGAGCAGCAAGATGCTGGATCCTTTGCCACGGACTGTGTTGGCCCGGCCAGGAATCCGGTGTTAAATAAAGATTCCATTTCTAACTCAAACGTAGACTTTATCGGTTTTGGCAAGGATGCCGGATGAGTGATTGTAGCCCTCTCAATCTTAACTTCCCACTGGCGGAAGATCCGGATGGTGGAGAGCGCTTCAAATGGCACCCTGGCGGTCCAGATAGCCTATGCGCCCGCAGTTAAATACGCTTTGAATAAATGCGCATGACTTTGGCGGCGGCACGGGCGGGTCAGGTAAAATCCCATATTCTTCTTTTACGAATGTTGACACTTTAGAATGCACATCCATATTCTTGGCATTTGCGGCACCTTTATGGGCGGTTTGGCTGTTTTGGCAAAACAGGCCGGGCATAAAGTCACTGGCTGCGATGCCAACGTCTACCCGCCGATGAGTACGCAGCTTGAAGCGCAAGGGATAGCGCTGGTGCAGGGCTTCGGCGCTGAGCAGGTTGCGCTCGCACCGGATTTGTTCGTGATAGGTAACGTGGTGTCGCGCGGCAATCCGCTGATGGAAGAAATTTTGAATCGCGGTTTGCCGTATACGTCCGGTCCGCAATGGATAGGCGAGCACATCCTGGCTGATAAATGGGTGTTGGCGGTAGCCGGCACCCATGGCAAAACCACGACGTCGGCCATGCTGGCGTGGATTTTGGAGGATGCCGGCTACGATCCGGGCTTCCTGATAGGCGGCGTCCCGATGAATTTCGGTATTTCCGCGCGACTGTCCGGCCAAGGGCAGGATGCTTCGGCGTCGCCTTTCTTTGTGATTGAAGCGGATGAATACGACACGGCGTTTTTTGATAAACGCAGCAAATTCGTTCACTACCACGCTAAAACAGCGATTCTGAACAATCTTGAATACGATCACGCCGATATTTTCCCCGATCTTGCTGCGATTGAAACGCAATTTCATCACCTGGTGCGCACCGTGCCCGGCGTGGGCCGCTTGGTGGTGAACGGTCGCGAACCTGCATTGCAGCGCGTTTTAGCGCGTGGGTGCTGGAGTGATAAAGAGTTATTTGGCACGGACGATGCGCAAGGCTGGTCATTGACTACCCATGCCGACGGCAGCTTCGACGTCGGCTTTAACGGTCTCCACCAAGGGACCGTACAGTGGTCGTTGACGGGTGAGCATAACCGCATGAATGCAATTGCTGCGATTGCCGCTGCGCGGCATGTCGGCGTGCCGGCAGCGCAGGCGATTATGGCGCTGGGCAAGTTTGAGAACGTCAAGCGGCGCATGGAATTGCGCGGGACTGTTAACCGGATTGCCGTCTACGATGACTTTGCGCATCACCCGACCGCGATTGCCACCACCATCGCCGGCTTGCGCAAAAAAGTCGGCGACGCCCGGATTCTGGCGGTGTTGGAGCCGCGTTCCAACACGATGAAGCTGGGGGCGATGAAAGCTGCATTGCCCGCTAGCCTGATCGACGCTGACCTGGTGTTCGGCTACGGTGTCAAAGGTAACGGCAAAGACGCGCTGGGATGGGATCTGGGCCAGACGTTGGCAGCGTTGGGTGACAAAGCCAGTGCGTACGATGAGCTCGACCGTTTGGTGGCCGCCGTGGCGCAGACTGCGCGGCCAGGCGATCAGGTGCTGGTAATGAGCAATGGCGGCTTCGGCGGCGTGCATCAAAAAATCCTGGATGCGCTGTCAGCTTCAACATCGCCTTCAGCGCCGGCCCAGGCACGATCATGATCCTCTATCTGCACGGCTTCCGTTCATCGCCACGGTCGTTCAAAGCGCGCTTGCTGGCTGAGCGCATGCAGGAATTAGGGCGGGAAAACGCATACATTTGTCCACAACTGCCGGCCTCGCCGCGTGCCGCCATCCAACTCGCGCAGGCTTGTATTGCGCAAGCTGATCATTCTGAATTAACCGTGATCGGTTCCTCGCTCGGCGGCTTTTACGCGACCTGGCTGGCCGAGCAGACAGGTTGCCGTGCGGTGTTATTGAATCCAGCGGTGAAGCCGCCGCGTGATCTGGAAAAATACATCGGGACGCATACGCAATATCATTCCGATGCGCCGTTTGAGTTCAAGCGCGAATATATTGCTGAACTGGAGGCGCTGGCAATTGCCAGGATTACCCAGCCGCAACGTTATTTTCTGATTGCCGCGACGGGTGACGAGGTGCTCGACTGGCATGAAATGGTGGACCATTATCCGCAAGCGCGGCAGTTGGTGATCGAGGGCAGCGATCACGGTATCAGCGAATTCGCGGACTATGCCGATGCGGTGTTGGCGTTTTGCGGAGTGGACGTCAATCCGTCTTCGACAGGTCGCTGATGCCGCGCTCGCATGCTTACGCCAATTGGCATGATCACGCGAACGGCGTCCATCCATCGGCGCTGATGCGCGACTGGCTGACCGACCGCGCTTCGCTGACCTATAAGTTGATGGCGCATAGCGAGCAGTTTCGGGTGCAGCGCCTGCATCAGCGTCACGCGATGTGTCTGGCCGACGAATATGCCGCGATGTCGTTGCCACGGCGGCAACGGGTGCAGGAGCGGGATGTATTGCTACGCTGCGATGGCCGGCCGATGGTGCTAGGTCACACCGTCCTGTCGTTGGCGGCGACCACGTCGGAATGGCCGTTTTTCGGCACCTTGGGTGAGCGTTCCCTGGGCACCACCTTGTTTGGCGATCCGTTGGTGGCGCGCGGGCAACTGCAATATGCGCGTTTGTATCAAGGGCATCCGCTGGTGCGGCGCATGTGTGCGGCGACCGGGGTGCGTGGATTTCCCACGCCGCTATTTGCGCGACGTTCCACCTTTCGACGCAAGGGCGGCGTGATGCTGGTGACCGAAGTGTTTTTCCCGGCGATCAATGAATTGCGGCGAATGTTACGTCAGGCGATTGAAAATGACGTTATTGATGGTGTATGTAAAAAGAAAGAGTAGGCTGGATTGGAAACAGCCTCAGCCGCTGGGTAGCGCCATGCGCCGTCCAAGCTGCTCCTTTCGCTAGTACAGATTATTAAATGCAGGCGGTATCAGCTAACTAAGCAGTCACCGTAATACCCAGAATCCATCAGCAAAGTAATCAATGAATCTATTTTTCGAAGAGTCCGGCGACTTTAAAGCAGGTGCTGTTTTGTCGCAACAAGGCGAGGCCTATCAGGTCGAACTGCCAACCGGCAAGCGCAGCAAGATCAAGTCGAAAGACGTGTTATTGCAGTACAGCGCGCCGACGCCACAACAACTGTTGGAAGACGCACAGAAGATTGCGCAAGAAGTCGATGTAGACTTTTTGTGGGAAGTCGCGGGTCAGGAGGAGTTTGGTTTTGCTGAGCTGGGCGCTGAATATTTTGGGCATGCGCCGTTACCGGTCGAAGCTGCCGGACTGTTGATGCGTTTGCATTCGGCACCGATTTATTTCTATAAAAAAGGTCGCGGACGTTATAAGGCCGCACCCGAAGCATCGCTGAAAGCCGCGCTGGCGGGCGTAGAGAAAAAGAAGCAACAGGCGCTGATACAGGCGCAATACGTCGAACAGCTGAAAGCCCATCAGTTGCCGGATGCGATGAAGCCGCTGCTGCTGCAATTGCTATTCAAGCCGGATAAAAACAGCATTGAATACAAGGCGCTCGAAACCGCCTGCAATGAACTGCAAACGACGCCGCAGCGCTTGATGCTGGCGGTTGGCGGGATTGCATCACCGAAGGATTTGCACTTTTCCAGGTTTCTGTTTGATTTTTTCCCGAAAGGGGTGGGCTTTCCAGCGATCAGCATTCCGACGGTGGCAGCATTGCCGGTGGCCGATGTGCAGGCGTTTTCGATTGATGACGTGACCACCACTGAAATCGATGACGCGTTGTCGGTAGTCACGCTGCCTGATGGCAACGTGCGCATCGGTATTCATATCGCCGCGCCGGCTTTGGCTATCAAGCGTGACGACGCGATTGATGTTATCGCCCGTCAGCGCATGTCGACCGTGTATATGCCCGGCGACAAAATCACCATGCTGCCGGATGCGCTGGTTGACGCGTTCTCGCTGGATCAGGGGAAAAATTGTCCGGCATTGTCGTTATATGCGACGCTGAACCCGCAGGACTGGAGCTTGATCGGGACTGAAACCAAAGCCGAACTGGTGCCGATTTCCGCCAACCTGCGCCACAACACCCTGGATGCGCTGGTGACCGAGGAAAATCTGGCCAGCGGTGAGGGCGACTATCCGCATAAAGCGGATATCGCCGTCCTGTGGCAATGGGTTGCGGTGCTGGAGCAAGGCCGTATGCTCAAGCGTGAAAGTTTTGGTTTGCGCCCGGAGCAGAACAATCGCGTCGATTTCAATTTCTACGTTGAGGACGACGTCGTCACTATCGCCCGTCGCAAGCGCGGCGCACCGCTCGACAAGATCGTTGCCGAGCTGATGATTTTTGCGAATAGCACCTGGGGCAAGTTGATGGCCGACCACGGCGTGCCCGGCATTTACCGCGCGCAAGGTGGCGGCAACGGCGGTTGGGCTGCAAAAATGCAAGTACGCATGGTGACGCACGCAGCGCCACATCAGGGCTTGGGGGTCGATCAATATGCGTGGAGCACCTCGCCGTTGCGTCGTTACACCGACCTGGTCAATCAATGGCAGATTTTGGCGTGCGTCCAAAATGGCGTCGCCGCGCCGCTGGTGGCGCCCTTCAAACCGCGTGATGCAGATTTGTTCGCGATTGTTTCCGCTTTCGATGCCGCCTATTCAGGCTATGGCGATTTCCAGTCGAATATGGAGCGCTACTGGTGTCTGCGCTGGCTGGGGCAAGCGCAGCTGAAACAGGTTGAGGCGGTGGTGCTGAAAGACGAAATTCTGCGTCTGGTCGACATCCCGCTGGTGATCAAGCTGCCGGGCATGCAGCAAGTTGCGCGCGGGGCGCAGGTGAAGCTCGATTTGATCCGCTGGGACGAAGTCGACCTGAGTGTGGAGGTACGGTTACTGGAGGTGTTGACGCCGCCTGCGACTGCCACCGAGGCCGATCAGATGGACCAACTGGAAGATGACGAAGTGTCGGAAGAACTCGATGCGGCAATGGATATGCCGCACGAAGCCGTACCGGAAGCTGGTGAAGATGCCGCTACCGAGGTCAACGACACTGCTGAGATCGCAGACGACAGCGTCGGCAACAGCGCAGACAGCACAGCTGCCGGTTTGAGTCCATCAACCTGAACAGCTCCGCAAGCTTCTACGACAAATTGCACGGAGCGATGGTGCTTTGTCGTAGAATTCCGGTCACTTGTGCAGCTGTTGCTGCTTATGCCATTTTCCAACGACTTATTTAGCGATCCTTCTTCCTGCGCGTGAAATCACTTTCTCAAAATCGCCTTTTATTTAGTGCCATCGCCATTTCGTTGCTGGTGCATGGTGCTGTGCTCGCAGTGCACTTTACTGCGCCCGATGCCTTCAAATTGAAACCGACCGATCCTGCGCTGGAAGTCATTCTGGTCAACGCCAAGCATAAGAACGCGCCGCTGAAAGCGGAAGCGTTGGCGCAGGCGAATCTGGACGGTGGCGGTAACGCCGATGCTGGTCGCGCCAAGTCGCCTTTGCCCGACATGCGTCAGTCAGAGGATGGCGATAGCCTGAACACGGCCCAGCGACGGATCGCTGCATTGGAGAAAAAGCAGCAGCAAATGCTATCGCAGATACAAAAGGCAACGCCATTTTCCGTGCCGGAAGCCACGCCGCAGGATAAGTCGGTCGATGCGGCACAGCAGGAAGACGGCACCGATATGATGGCGAATGCCAAAGCACTGCGACGCAAAGAAGCGGAAATCGCCAAGAACATCGAAGATTACAATAAGCGTCCCAAGAAAACCCAGATCACGCCAAGCACGCGCGGTGTCGAATACGCGATGTATTACAAAACTTTTGCGGATCGGGTAGAACACGTCGGTACGCTGAATTTTCCGCAAAGAAATGGCAACAAGTTGTACGGGAAACTGGTGGTATCGGTCCCGATTTATCAGGATGGCAGTATTTATAAAAGAGACGGAGGACTGCGCATTGAGCGAGGCTCCAACGTTTCCGGCCTCGATGCTGCAGCGCTGAGAATTATTGAACGGGCCGCACCTTTTGGCCGTTTTCCCGCGAATATGCGTTCGGGTGACAAGGACGATGTGTGGGAAGTCATTGTGACGATGGATTTTTCACGCGAAGGTCTGCTTGAAGCGCAATTGCGAAGCGGGAATAATTAAAAAATAGCAAAAATTATGTCTGATACTTCAACCCATCCCGACCACTACGTCGTCATCGGCAACCCGATCACGCACAGCAAGTCGCCCGACATCCACGCGCGCTTCGCCAGCGAGACCGGGCAAAATATCGACTATGTGCGCCTGCTGGCCCCGCTGGACGGTTTCGCCGCAACAGTCCGGGAATTTATCCAGCGAGGCGGAAAAGGTGCCAACGTCACCTTGCCATTCAAATTGGATGCCTATGCATTGGCAACCACCTTGACGGCACGCGCCCAAGCCGCCGGCGCGGTGAATACACTCAGGTTCGATCAGGCACACATTCTCGGCGATAACACCGACGGCATCGGTCTGGTGACTGACATCGTGCGCAATGCGGGCGTCGATTTAGCCGGAAAGCGCGTCTTGTTGCTAGGTGCGGGCGGCGCGGCGCGCGGCGCCTTATTGCCGCTGCTGCAGGCAAAGCCGGCGCAACTGGTACTGGCGAATCGGACCGTAGCCAAGGCGCAAGAGTTGGCGCAACAATTTACGCAAAAATTCCCCGGCGAAGACCCTATTATTGCTTGCGGCTTTGCTGACGTCCACGACCGCTTCGACGTCGTCATCAACGCTACCTCTGCCAGCTTGCAAGCCGATGTGCCGCCAATTGCGACTAGTGTCTTTTGGCCTGAGACGCTGGCTTACGACATGATGTACGGCAAACAGGCTACTGTTTTCATGCAATTCGCCAGCGCGCATGGCGCCACGACCCGCGACGGTTTGGGGATGTTGGTCGAGCAGGCGGCGGAGTCGTTTTTTGTCTGGCGCGGTGTCCGTCCGCAAACCTCCGCCGTATATGCCGCACTACGCGCGCAGCTTGGAAAATAAACATGAAGCCTGTCGGTAAGCTGGTCTGGCGTTTGTTGCTGATCGCAATTGCCGCAATCCTGGCGTTGCAGTTATATTTTTTCGCGCAGATTTGGTGGTGGGTTGATCACAATCCGAGTTCGACCAGTTTCATGCGGCATCAACTATCGGTGCTGCAGGAAACCGATCCCAATATCCGCTTGCAATACACGTGGGTGCCGTACAAGCGCATTTCGACCAATTTGAAGCGCGCCATTATCGCTTCCGAAGACGCCAACTTTTCCGAGCATGAGGGGGTCGACTGGGACGCGCTGGAAAAGGCCTACGAAAAAAATAGTAAAAAAGGCAAAATCGCCGTCGGCGGCTCGACGATTACCCAGCAGTTGGCAAAAAATCTGTTTTTATCCGGTGAGCGCAGTTATCTCCGCAAAGGTCAGGAATTCATCATTACCTACATGCTGGAATTCCTGATGGATAAGGAAAGGATTTACGAAATCTATCTGAACGTTGTGGAATGGGGGAATGGTGTCTACGGTGCCGAAGCTGCTGCGCGGCATTACTACAAGACCTCAGCGGCCAATCTCGGCACCAGTCAGGCTGCACGCCTGGCGGTGATGCTGCCGCGGCCGCGTTTCTATGACAAAAATCGGGGCTCGGGCTATCTGGCCAGGCGTACAGGATTGATTTTGCGACGCATGGGGTCGGCAGAGTTGCCGTAGGTCGGTTGGGGGCTTGCACGGCCACAAAAATAGGCCGCGTTTTGCGTAAGTCCTAAAAGGAAAAAACGGCGCTAAAACCAAGAGCTTTAGCGCCGTTTTCATTTTCTGTGAGCAGTTAACTCAGCTGCGCAAATGCCCCGCGCGCCGCCTCAAGCGTCGCGGCGATCACCGCATCATCATGCTGCGCCGAGACAAAGCCCGCCTCAAACGCCGACGGTGCCAGATACACACCGGCATCCAGCATCGCGTGGAAGAATTTGTTGAAGCGTTCTTTGTCGGTGGACATCATTTCGGCAAAAGTGTGCGGTACCTCTTTTGAGAAGTACAAGCCAAACATTCCACCGATCGCATCGGCGCAGAAAACCACACCGGCATCTGCCGCAACTTTGGTCAGGCCTTGCGCCAACTTGGTGGTCTGGGCGCTGAGGTGCTCATAGAAGCCAGGCGCCTGAATCAGCTTCAACGTCGTCATGCCGGCCGCAACCGCGACCGGATTACCCGACAGAGTGCCCGCCTGGTAGACGCCACCGAGCGGCGCCATGTGTTTCATCAGATCCGCGCGGCCGCCGAATGCCGCAACCGGCAAACCGCCGCCGATGACTTTGCCCAGTGCGGTAATGTCCGGCTGAATCTGGTACAGCGCTTGCGCGCCACCCAAAGCGACGCGGAAGCCGCACATCACTTCATCGAAAATCAACACGGTGCCATGTTTGGTGCACAGGCTGCGCATCGCTTGCAGGAATTCCGGTGTGGCGCGGATCAAATTCATGTTGCCGGCAACTGGCTCGACAATCACACAGGCGATCTGGTCGCCCATCTCTTTAAACGTGTCTTCCAGTTGCTCGACGTTGTTGTAGTCGAGTACCAGCGTGTGCTTGACGAAGTCTGCCGGGACCCCGGACGAGGTCGGATTGCCGAAGGTCAGCAAGCCGCTGCCGGCTTTGACCAGCAATGCGTCGGCATGGCCGTGATAGCAGCCTTCAAACTTGATGATCTTGTCGCGGCCGGTCGCGCCGCGGGCGAGGCGCAATGCGCTCATGGTGGCTTCGGTGCCGCTGGAGACCAGACGGACTTGCTCGATCGATGGCACCAGCTTGCAAATTTCTTCGGCGATCAGGATTTCGCCTTCGGTCGGCGCCCCAAAGCTCAGGCCGCGTGCGGCGGCGTCTTGCACAGCCTTGATGACGGTCGGATGCGCGTGACCGACGATGGCCGGCCCCCACGAGCCGATGTAATCGATATAGCGGCGCTCGTCCGCATCCCAGAAATAGGGGCCTTCAGCGCGGGTGATGAAGCGTGGCGTGCCGCCCACTGAGCGGAAAGCGCGCACAGGTGAATTGACGCCACCCGGCGTGGTCAATTGCGCGCGGGCGAACAGGGTATCGTTATTGGAGGTCATGTTGGTATGCATTTATTCAAAAATAGGATGTGATGCGCCCGGCGCGCCGGTAATCAAACAAGTTTGCGACGGCGCAGGGTCGCCAGAAAAGCTCAAGGCGATGGCGGATCCTGATCCTCGGAAAGTCCTTCCATCATCTCTTCACGAGCCCAGAAAAAACGATCCGGCACCAGCTTGCCCATGCCCAGCCGTTGTGCCGCCATCACCGCTGCCAGTGTGAATTCCTGTGCTTCGGAGACTGCTTCTGGGACATCCAGGCCATTTGCCAGCATCGCGGCGATGGCTGCAGAAAGGGTGGTGCCGGCGCCGCTAAACGAACCGGAAACGCGTGGCCAGCTGTCCTGCCGCAAAATGCCGGTATCGTTGAACAGCGTGTTGCTGACTTCCGTTGCGGCGCCAGGCGTGCCGGTGATGAACAGGTATTCACAGCCGAGCTCGATGATGTGCATGGCGTCGACAGTTGACATGTCTTCTGCCGACGGCTCGCGCCAAGTCTCTGCCAGGCGCGACAATTCCACCGCTGACAGCACCAGGACCGTGCTTTGCGGAATTAATAATTCGCGAATCGCGGTCAGCAGGTCTTCGCTATCCTGGCCCTGATCCGGCATAGCCGACAGGAAAGGATCGAAAATCAACGGGATGTCGGGATAGTCGGAGACGATTTCAGCGATCACCGAGACGCTTTCGATACTGCCGACGGCGCCGACCTTGAAGGCGGCGACCGGCATATCCTCCAGTAGAACGCGGGCTTGATCAGCGACCCAGTCAGCGTCAATTTGCTGGGTATCCTCGATCCGCGCAGTGTCGCCGATCAAAATAGAGGTAATCACGGACAATCCGTGACAGCCCATGGATGAAAATGTGGCAAGATCTGCCTGAATTCCGGCGGCGCCAACGGGGTCGGCAACGCCGAATGTCAATATAAGAGGAGAAGTTTGGTTTTGCACGGCGGGTAGATTAAGATATCCGACTTTGCATTTTACTTGATTGAAGGGTTGTCGCCGTGAGCAATACGAACGAAACATCAAAGCCAGCCTATAAAACCTGGATGTGTCTGATCTGCGGCTGGATTTACGACGAAGAGCAAGGCTTGCCGGAAGAGGGGATCGCCCCGGGTACGCTATGGGATGACGTACCAATGAACTGGACCTGCCCGGAATGCGGCGCCCGCAAGGAAGATTTTGAGATGGTGGCGATTTAAATTGCCGGACTAAGCGTGGAGTCGTCGATCTTGCTGAGCCCAACTACGCCTAAGCCAATAATTAAATCCTAAAGTCGCGATTTTGGTGCGAATTGTCTTCATGATAATTGTCGTGGAAGCCACTTTTTCGGGGTGCGATCCATAAAAGCCACAACAATTTATCGCGCTAAATAAATGTTAAGAAATGTTGTTCTAAAGTATCTTGATCTTTGTTACAGTGATGCCGTAAATCAAATTGGGCTTGGACGATAATCTCATGACACTACCACTTGCTAGCGCCAGCCTTAAGGTCATGGTGATTGACGACAGCAGTACGATCCGGCGCTCGGCAGAGATTTTTCTGAAGCAGGCTGGTTATGAGGTGATCCTCGCCGAGGATGGCTTTGATGCGCTGGCTAAAATCAACGATCACAATCCGGCATTGATTTTTTGCGATATTTTGATGCCGCGGCTGGATGGCTATCAGACCTGTGCCCTGATCAAGAAGAGCGCCAGATTTCATGCTACCCCGGTGGTCATGCTGTCTTCCAAAGACGGTTTGTTCGATCGTGCCCGGGGTGCAATGGTCGGCTCCGATGAATATCTGACCAAGCCATTTACCAAAGACAGTCTGCTAAAGACTGTACGCCAGCATACCCAGGATG
This sequence comes from Glaciimonas sp. OK215, assembly GCF_057787885.1. Classification (NCBI taxonomy): domain Bacteria; kingdom Pseudomonadati; phylum Pseudomonadota; class Betaproteobacteria; order Burkholderiales; family Oxalobacteraceae; genus Glaciimonas; species Glaciimonas sp. OK215. The sequence goes on along the minus strand of NZ_CM173544.1, from coordinate 5,185,951 downwards.
CCAGCGCGGCATTGACTGCCGCTGCCATTCCGTCCGTAACGCCAGTGGCATTTCCCACACTGGCACCTATTCCGACTTGATTGAAGTAAAAGGTTGAACATGGCCATACAAAAGGTTCTTATTGTCGATGACTCTCCAACCGAGCGTTATTTTTTGACAGATATTCTGGTGAAGAGCGGTTACTCCGTCTCCACTTCCGAAAGTGGCGACGGCATCCTTAACAAGATCAAGGCCGACAAGCCGGACCTGATCCTGATGGATGTCGTGATGCCGGGTCAGAACGGTTTCCAGGTGACGCGTTCAATTACGCGCGACCCTGAGGTGCAAGATATTCCTATCATTATTTGTAGCAGCAAAGGCCTGGAAACGGATCGCATCTGGGGTTTGCGCCAGGGCGCGCGCGATTATCTGGTCAAGCCCATCAATCCGCAGGAGTTGCTGGCAAAAATCGCTGCACTCGGCTAACCCCACGCCCCCACCAACATGAGTCAATCAAACTCGGACCTGCAAACGCAGCCGTCAGAATTCTTGCCTGCGCGTAAATCAGGCGCCGATGCGGATGCCCGGCGCAGTCGTTTGCGCGAATTCCAGTCGCATTTGCTGGAGCGGATGCAGGCCGCTCGTAGCGGCGCGGATACCAATCAAAATCAATTAGGGCTTTTGATTGGGCAACAGCGCTGGCTACTCCGTTTGCAAGAGGCGGGCGAGATTGTCGCAGTCGATAGCATCACGAAAGTGCCGCTGACCCGGGATTGGTATCTCGGGCTGGCGAATATCCGCGGCACGTTGATTAGCGTGATCGATTTTGCGCGCTTCCAAGGCCAGGCTTTGACAGCGATCGACAAAGGCAGCCGGATTGTCGCGTTTGCACCGGCGTTGGCATTCAATAGCGGCTTGCTGGTGACGCGTGTCCTCGGCCTGCGGAATGTCGGCGAAATGGTATTGCAGCCGGCACCGCAAGCTGCCGATGATCCAGGTGCCGCACGTTATCTGGATAGTGAGTCGCAGCTCTGGACTGAACTCAATCTGGCACAGATCGTGCAAGATCCCCGGTTTTTACATGTAGGTGTATGAAGTCAATTTTTAAGAGTCCAGTTGGTTAATGTCAGCATTTGACGTTGGCAAGCGGTGGCATCGAATTTGCAATCAGGAGATTCTGTAATGGCGTTCAAACTACCGTTCCTGTTCAAGGCGGCAAAAGAAGAGCAGGTCCAAGGCGGCGACCTTCCAGGTCACGAGTCAGCATCGTCATTGGCGACCGCATCGGGAGAGCATGTCATTGTTTCGAATGACCCGCTGGACACCGTCATGGTGGAGCGTACGCCGCCAGGCCCGGAGTGGACATCCTCCGCCGAATCATCGGCGGAGTTTGATCCACTCCCAAAAACGCTCGAGACACACGCTTCGACCTTTTGGCCTGACGCCAGCCCTGCAGGCGCGCAGCCGTTTGCAGCCGCGGCTGCCACGCCGAATGCACCTGAAGAGTTATTCGTATCGTATCAGGACAAGCCATTGCCGTTGATCGGCAAATTGCCGCGACAACAGCAGGTGCGTGTCCTGCTGATGGCGTTGGGTGCGGCCCTGGTGCTGACGGTTGTCTTCCTGGTGCTGAACACCAAGAATGCGACGCTGAGCTCGATCCAGACCCAAATCGCCGGCGATGCGCTGATGCACTCGCAGCGGATTGGTAAAGCGACACCGAATGCTATCCAGGGCAATCCTGAAGCGTTTAAACAGTTGGCCGACAGCCGCAAGGAATTCAATCTGGACCTGGGTGTGCTGACCAAGGGCGGCGAATATAAGGGTAAGAACATCGCCGGACCTACTTCACACATGGCATCGGCGGCGGCAGACGTCCAGAAGGTCTGGTCGAATACCGACAAGGCAGCCGAGACCATTTTGACGCTGAGAAAAGAATTGACCGGTTTTGGTCAGACGTTACAAAAGCTGAATGGCATTTCACCGGTCTTGCTCGATCTGTCCGAACAGATTGCCACGCTGAAAGCCCAAAGCGGCGGCACGCCACGTGAAATTTCCGCCTCTTCGCAACTGGTGATGTTGACCCAGCGTCTGGGCCGCAGTGCCAATGAATTCCTGACCTCCGAAGGGGTAAACCCGGAAACCGCATTCTTGCTCGGCAAGGATACCAATACTTTCCGCGATATCGTCAGCGGCTTCCTGAACGGCAGCGAAGTATTACGCCTGCCAGCGGCCAAAAGCGATGAAGAGCGCGAGAAGCTGACCGAGCTGGAAAAGAACTTTGCCGAATATCAGGTCGCGGTTGCGGCGATTCTGAGCAACATGCAAAACTTTGTGTCGGCTAAGCAATCCGAACAATTGATCTTTACGGAAAACGAAGTACTGAAGCAACGCCTGAGTACGTTGCAAGACAGCTATCGGGCCACGCAGGATGGCCAAAGCGTGTCGTTCTGGCTGATGCTGGCGTCGGCATTGGCGGCATTGCTGGCCGCTGCCGGGATCGCCTGGGTGCAACTGCAGGATGGCCGTCGCCGGGCCCACGAAGCGGATCTGCGCCGTATCGAAGCGGAAGGCCAGCGCTTGCAGGCGATCAAGCAGGAAGAGGACGCGAGTAATGCCAACGACCAGAATCAGGCAGCGATTTTGCGCTTGATGAATGAGTTGCAGGAAGTTGCGGATGGTGACTTGACAGTGCAGGCGACGGTGTCGGAAGACATTACCGGTGCGATTGCCGACTCGGTGAACTACACCGTGGAAGAATTGCGCGGACTGGTTGGCCGGGTGACTGCCACCGCGCAGCAAGTGACGACAGCGTCCGATCAGGCGCAAAGCATTTCAATCGAATTGCTGGCGGCGTCGCAAAGACAGTCGCGCGATATTCAGGAAACCACGCAGGCGGTACTGGAAATGGCAACGCAGATTACCGATGTTTCCAAGTCTGCGAGTGAGTCGGCCGACGTTGCGCGCCAATCGGTGAGCGCGGCGGACGAGGGCGCCAAAGCGGTGGAAAACGCGATCACCGGCATGCACGAAATTCGCGAGCAGATTCAGGAAACCTCAAAGCGGATCAAGCGCCTGGGTGAGTCCTCGCAAGAGATTGGTGAAATCACCGAACTGATTTCCGACATTACCGAACAGACCAACGTACTGGCGCTGAACGCGGCGATTCAGGCAGCGTCGGCTGGCGAAGCCGGCCGTGGATTCTCGGTGGTGGCAGAAGAGGTGCAGCGCCTGGCGGAACGATCCGGTGCGGCGACCAAGCAGATTGGTGCGCTGGTACGAACGATTCAAACCGATACGCACGATGCCGTGGTCGCGATGGAAAAATCGACCCAGGGTGTGGTCGAAGGCGCGAAACTATCCGATGCTGCCGGTACTGCGCTGTCGGATATCCGGCGCGTGTCGAACCGACTGGCAGAATTGATTCAAAGCATTTCATCGGCTACCGAACAACAGGCGAATTCGGCAAATGGCGTTGCAACCAACATTCAGAATATTCTTACAGTGACGGAAAAAACACGGGAAGGTACGCGTCAGACGGCCTTGTCGATTCGTGAATTGTCCAAACTTGCGGAAGACCTGAAGAGTTCGGTGTCGCGCTTCCGCGTCACCAATTAGGGTTTAGGACCACCAACCATCTGACCTGCCATGCAAAGCATGGAGACGTCGTATGCAGCCATGCTGCAGGTCAGGTCAGGCTCGGTTGGGCGAGTATCAGCTTGCATAGTTTGAAGAAAATTACGCGCACACTATTTACGTTCAAGAAGATCAGGTCGAATCAATCGGGGTAGTGGTCAGCTCCCGATTGATCACCCTTAGAACCGATGAGGCAGTCATGACCACCGATTTTTCCAGCTCCTCCACAGTCGCACAGGTGCAGCCCGATACCGGTCCATTGTCCTGGGTAATCAGCGAAATTCGCGAAGCGCTGGGGCGATCCATCAGCGCTTTGCGGCTGGTCGTTCCCGCGTCAGATGCACCCGCTTCACATCAGGTTGCCGGCACGGTTGAGCCGCAGCACGATCAAGCCACTGCATTACATCACGCCAAAACGTATTTGCATCAAGCGCACGGCGCGTTGCAGATGGTGGACATAGACGGTGTCACGATCATTACCGAAACCGTTGAGGATTTGCTGGATCGCGCACAAGCCGAGCAAGCGGCAGGTCTGATCGAATTAACCGCGGAGCATGTCCAGAGCATTCAAAATGCTTATCAGGCACTGATCGAATATCTGGAAGAGTTGCTGTCGGGCGGCCTTCATCAGCCGGTCAAACTATTCCCTTATTACAAGGCGTTGCTGGAAATTCGGGGCGCCGAAAGAATCCACCCGGCCGATCTGTTTTTCCCCGACCTGACGATACGCCCGCAGTTTGCCGCAGTCGACCACGCAGGCACTGAGCAGGCGATCGATTATCGACCGTTGCGCAAACGTTTCGAGATGGCGCTGCTGCCTTTTTTAAAGAGTGCCGACAGCGCAGTCGAATTAGCCAATGCCGCCATCATGCAGTCGGTGATTGCCGAGATAGAGCAAGTCCAGCGTAACCAGCAGGCACGGGCATTCTGGTGGGTAATGCAGGGCTTTGCCGACGGCGTCGCGAATGCGCAGGTGCCCAACGAGTTGTACGTCAAGCAGTTGTTTGCGCGCATCAATTTACAGCTGCGCCGCTTGAGTCAGGGTTCGTCGAGCATCTCCGAACGACTACTGCGCGATGCGTTGTTTTTCATCGCCAGAATACAGAGCCCATCCGCGCACAATGCGCAGATTTGCAGCATCTATCGGCTCGACGGCGTGGTGCCTGCCGACTTTCGTACGCGCCATTATGGTCAGGTCGATCTGGACGCTTTGCGTACCGCCAAAGAGCACCTGGCCAGAGCCAAAAATATGTGGGATCGGCTGACCGCCGGTGACGCTAATCCGGCCCATGAGTTTGAGCAGGAAATGCTCGGTCTGAGCGAGGCCGGCAGCAAACTGAACACGTCATCCTTGTCCAAGTTGTTGCGGGAATTGAGCGGTATTGCGCGCCACGCCGCACATTCCAAACCAGGTGATGCGATAGGACTGGAGATCGCTACCAGTTTGCTATTTATTGAAAATACGCTGACGCAGATTAATCGCTTGCCGGAGAATTTTTCCGAGCGGGCGGATGCGATGACGGCACGTTTGTTATCGATCATGTCGGGCGCAATACCGACCGAGCCGGCAGGCTGGCTGGACCATATCTATCGTGAGGCGCAGCAGCGGCAAACTGTCAAGGTACTTGCTGGTGAAATGTTAACCAGTTTGCGTCAAATCGAAAAATTGCTCGACGAGTATTTCAATGAGCCGGCAAAACGCGCAGTGTTGTCTCAAATCGATCACGTCCTGCATCAGATCCAGGGGGCGCTCGCGATACAGGAGCAGACGGATGCGTTAGCGTTGGTTGCCCATACCCGCGCTGCGCTGCAGCGGTTTGCCGAGGCCGAAGACGGTGTGCAACCTGAGCAGCAGGACTTCGAACGGATTGCCCAGAACATTGGTGCGCTGAGTTTCTATATTGAGAAGATGCAGCATCAATCCGGTTCGTCCGATGCGCAAAATATGCACTTGAGTTTCGATGAGCAGCGCGGCGTATTTCGCGTGAATCTGCTGGAGCGCCGAACTGCAGCACCGGCGTCACTGAACGAACCGATGGTGCGGTCGGTAACGCCGGCCGCAACGCCAGCCGTGGCACCGACAGTCACACCAACCGCGCAGGTTGCGCCGGCCGATGTTGCCAACAACATTCCTGCCGATGATGGGTCCGGAAAAGCTGACGGCGTCAGTAACGCCGCAGGGTCATTGGTTGAGTCGCTGCCATCCTTGTCATTTCTTGATTTGCCGACGGTAGAAGAAGAACTATTGCAGCGCCAGCAGCGCTCAGCGGAGTTGGCGCTGTCACTGACCGCGGAACCGCAAAATGCCGCCTTGCAGGCGCAACTCAAAGAGTCGCTGGTACAGATGCGGGTCGATGCCACATTGAGCGATGATCAGGCTGCCACGGAGCGGGCGCAGACCGCGATCAATATTCTGAACGATCCGAATTTCTCGGGTTCGCAACAATCGTTGAGCGAGATAGTGACCGCGATCGTGCCGCTCCATGTTACGGAAAGCGCGCCGGAAACGGTGTTGCCGGCAACTGCACAGGCGACCGACGAAGAGGTTGATGCCGAGCTGCTGGAAATTTTCCTGGAAGAAGCAGATGAAGTATTAACCAGCGTCCGCGAGACCGTGCCACAAGCGCGCGTGGCACCAAACCATCAGGAGCATTTGGTGGTATTGCGGCGCGCCTTTCATACTTTGAAGGGTAGTGGCCGGATGATCGGCCTGATGGCATTCGGCGACGCATCCTGGAGTATCGAACAAGTACTGAATTTGTGGCTGTCAGAGGCGAGATCCGGTACGCCGGATTTGTACGCGTTGCTGGATCATGCGGGGCTGTTTCTGGAGGACTGGGTGAAGGAAATCCACGCCGACGGAAGCTCGACGCGCACTGCGCACATGCTGACTGAGTATGCACAGCAAGTACGCGATGGCGAGACATTTTTGTTGGTTGAGTCGGCCACTGAAGCTACCGAATCTATCGAGTCTATCGAAGCTATCGAATTTGCCGAATTTGCCGAATTTGCCGAAGCTGCCGAAGCTGCCGAAGCTGCCGAATCCGTGGCCGAGGTCGCTGCCTTGCAGCCATCGCTGACACAGGCGGAGGAAGTGGAGCTATCCGATGCGGAGATGGCACTATTCGCCAATCACAACGTGATCTCTGCGTTTCCGGATGTGGCAACGCCTGCCAATCACGTCGACGCGGATGAGACGGCTCTGCCTCCGGATCCCGCCGATGCCGGCGCCGAGGTCATTAGGTTTCCAGGCATGCAGGAAACGCGGCAAGACGACAGCATTAAAAAAATTGGCGACCTGTCTATCAGTCTGCCGTTGTACAACATTTATCTGGCAGAGACGGACCAGTTGGTGCGTTTGTTGTCGCACGATTTTTCCGAGTGGCGTCATGAGCCGGAGCGGCTGGTCGCGGTGCAATCGATCCACGCTGCGCATTCGCTCGCGGGTAGTTCTGCCACCGTGGGCTTCAAGCCGTTGCAGGAAGTTGCGCACGCGCTGGAGATGGCCTTGCAGCGGATGGCTTTGCAGCCAACGCCAGTGCGTCAGCAGGAATTCGACATGATTGAATCCGCTGTCGAGCGCGCCAAGTGGATGTTGCAGCAATTCGCGCAGAGCGAAATGCCGTATTACGAGCCGGCGTTGGTGAGCGAACTGGATGGCTTGCGGCATGGCCTGGAAGCGCGCGCTGATGATCTCGAACCCTCGGAAGAGGCGTTTTTAGAGGCCTTATCCGCCGAGCCGCAGAGCGCGTTGCCTGGCGGCTCATCCGGTATACCGGTCCTTACCGTCAAGTCGGCGCAGCAAGCAGCAAATGATATTGAAACTTCATCGATTGCGCCGCCGGCGTTGACTGCGCTGCGTCAGGTCGTGTCTGCGAAACAGCCGGTGTTCGAACCGAATCCGGCAGAATTCGACCCCGCCCTGGCGTTGCGAGACGAGCTTGACGCCGATTTGCTGCCGGTGTTTTTGGAGGAAGGGCGCGACATCCTGCCGCAAATCGAAAGTGCATTGCGCAGCTGGCAGACGAATGCTGCCAATGCTGCGAATGGCGCTGCCGGCAGCTCTGCGTCGAACCCGATTCCGGTAGAGACCGCGCAAGCCATTCTGCGCCATTTGCACACCATCAAAGGCAGTGCGCGGATGGCCGGAGCGATGGTGCTTGGCCAGCATATGCATGAGATGGAAAGCCATATCGAGGCGACGCTGTATAGCGCAACGCCGTCGCCGCATGTGATTGATGAATTGCTGGCGCACTATGATCATGGCGTGCAGATGTTCGAGAGTTTGCAGCGCCCGCAGCAGACGCCTGCTGCGCATCCCGGCACACCGGTCAGTTTGGCGACCTTGATGCCGGCCACGGTCTTGCATGGCAACGTTCCGGCGCCACTGCTGGCCGCGGCGCCAAGCAACCTTGCCGTGGCGCAGGTGCGGGTCAATGCCGAGATTCTGGACCGGCTGGTGAATCAGGCCGGTGAAGTATCGATTGCCCGTTCACGACTGGAGTCCGGGATCGGCACCTTGCAGCAATCTTTGCTGGAGCTGACGGAAAACGTTGGACGTTTGCGGAGCCAGTTGCGAGAGATCGAGATGCAGGCGGAAACACAGATTACGTCCCGCATGACATTGGCCGGCGAGCGTGAATTCGATCCACTTGAGTTTGATCGCTTTACCCGCCTGCAGGAATTGACGCGGATGATGGCTGAGAGCGTCAACGACGTTTCTTCACTCCAGAAGAACCTGACCAAGACGGTCGACGATGCCAGTACCGATCTGGTGACGCAAGGACGCCTGACCCGCGATTTGCAGCAGGATCTGATGCATGTGCGGATGGTCCAGTTTGCCAGCGTCGCCGAACGCCTGTATCGGTTGACGCGTCAGGTGTCGAAAGAGCTCGACAAGCGCGTCAATCTGGATATTCGCGGCAGCACGGTTGAAATTGATCGTAGCGTGCTGGAAAAGATGGTGGGACCGTTTGAGCATTTGCTGCGCAATGCGATCGTGCATGGCATCGAAAGCCGTGATGGTCGGCGCGCCGCAGGCAAGAGCGATATCGGTGAACTGAGGATTGAAATCCGTCAGAACGGTAATGAGGTATTGATTCAGCTATCCGACGATGGGCAGGGTTTGAACCTGCCTCAAATTCGCGACAAGGCGAAGTCGATCGGATTGTTAGGCAGCGATCAGCAGCTCTCGGATGTCGAGACGACGGATTTGATTTTCAAGCCGGGTTTTTCCACCGTTACCGATGTTACCGAACTTGCCGGTCGCGGCGTCGGCATGGACGTGGTGCGTTCCGAGGCTGCGTCGCTCGGCGGCCGGGTGGCGGTCGCCAGCGAAGCAGGCAAGGGAACCCATTTCACGATTCACTTGCCGTTGACGCTTGCAGTGACCCAGGTCGTCCTGTTATCGACCGGCGGGAGTACTTACGCCGTGCCGTCAGCACTGGTGGAGCAGGTTCAGCAACTGAAAGCCAATTCGCTGGCGAGTGCCTACAATGACGGCATGGTGTTATGGCAGGGACAACGGGTGCCGCTGCATTATTTATCGGCATTGCTGGGTGAGCATGATGTGACGCCCGTGTCGCAGCAATATTCTCCGATCGTGATTTTGCGTAGCGACAACGATCGCGTAGCGATCCACGTTGATGAAATCATTGGTAACCGCGAAGTCGTGGTCAAGAATATTGGCCCGCAATTGTCGCGCATGATCGGCATAGTCGGTGCGACGGTGTTGGGTTCCGGCGATATTGTATTGATTTTGAATCCGGTGCCGCTGTCGCAACGTTATACGCAGGAGTTGCGCGCACCGCGTACCACTGCGGTAGCGGAACTCAAGGCCGGCGGAACCCTGAATGCGGTTCGGACAGTCGGTGCCGTTGCCGAAATCGTTAGGCCAGACAGCACGGCGGAAACGGTGCAGGGTTTGCGTACCCAAAAGATCGTGATGGTGGTTGACGATTCGCTGACAGTGCGGCGTGTCACGCAGCGCTTGTTATCGCGTGAAGGTTATCAAGTGGTGTTGGCGAAAGATGGCGTCGATGCGCTGGAGCAGTTGCAGGCGATTACACCTGACGTCATGCTGGTGGATATTGAAATGCCGCGCATGGATGGCTTTGATTTGACGCGCAATATCCGCAACGATGAGCGGACCCGGCACATCCCCGTCATTATGATTACTTCACGTACTGCGGCCAAGCATAGGACCTATGCGATGGAGCTGGGAGTGAATGAGTATCTTGGCAAGCCGTATCAGGAAGAGGCGTTGTTGAGTGCGATTGGGACGTTTATTCGAAAGGAAGTGGCGATATTGTAGGGGAGCAGAAAAAATCGATCAAAGCCGACATTTTCAGGAGTGCCGCAGAGCAACTGTCGACGATTCCAAATGGGACGCTTTACCCGACGACAGCGGCCATTCAAAGCGAGATCGTGACATTTAAAACTGCTAAAATGTCGGCTATGGCCACGCAACACAAAAATCCCGAAGCATCCCCGCAGCCCGACAATCTGGCGGCTGCTTCCGACTTTCCCGGTCCAGCGATGATGGACCTGACGAATCATTTTCTGATCGCCATGCCCACCATGCTGGATCCGGTGTTCGGCGGTACGGTAGTGTATTTGTGTGAGCATAATGCTAACGGTGCGCTCGGCGTAGTCATCAACAGGCCTACCGACATGACTATGGAGGTGCTGTTTGAGCGCATCGATCTGACGCTTGAAATCGCTCCCGAGCATACCCATGCTGCGGCGCACTCCGACAGCAGAGGAAAATTCGGTGATGCAATGTCCTCGCGGCCCGTGATGTTCGGCGGCCCGGTCCAGGTTGAACGCGGCTTTGTCCTGCATTCGCCGCTGAAAGCCTATTCATCAACACTCAAGGTAACCGACCAGATCGCGATGACGACCTCCAAAGATGTGCTGGAGGAGGTCGCCCATGGCGCCGGTCCGGCGCAATTGATGGTCAGTCTGGGCTGCTCCGGCTGGAGCGCCGGTCAACTGGAAGACGAGATCAGTCGCAATGGCTGGCTGACAGTCGTCGCCGATCCTTCCATCATTTTCGATTTGCCGATTGAGGAGCGGTTTGCCGCTGCCGTTAAATTGCTGGGCATCGATCCTTATATGCTGACAGGAGAATCCGGGCGTGCTTGAGTTCATGACGGTTTTTCAAGCTGTGGCCGCAGCGACGGCGAGTTAATGGAAACCATCCTCGGTTTCGATTTCGGGCTCAAGCGCGTCGGCGTTGCAGTCGGCAATACCTTGCTGAAACAGGCGCAGCCTTTGACCATCATCAGCGCCATCAGCCACGATGCCAAGTTTGTCGAAATCGCCGCCCTGATCAAGGAGTGGCAACCGGCCCGCTGTATCGTCGGCCTGCCGTTGCATCTGGATGGCGCGGCCCATGAGATGAGCGTGCGCTGCCGTCGTTTTGCCAATCAACTGCAGGGACGTTATGGTGTTGCCACCGTACTGGTCGACGAGCGCTACTCGTCGGCCGTGATCCCGCATCAGCGCGGCGAGTTAATCGACGACCAGGCTGCGGCCATCATATTGCAGCAATATTTCGACGATTTGGCTGATTGACCGGTCCGAATAACCAGATTGAATACTGATAAAAGATAATGCAATGACAATAATTTCCCCGCAATTCGATGCCGAGGCGCTGTATCAAGTGTTGGAAGCGCAAGTAAAAGCCGGCCTGGCGAACGCTGAGAATATCGCCGTGGTCGGGATTTATTCCGGCGGTGCCTGGCTCGCCGAGCGCTTGATGGCGGCCCTGAAGCTCACCGACCGCGACCGCCTGGGCTTTATCGACGTCTCGTTTTATCGCGACGACTTTGCCGAAAAAGGGCTGCGAGCCGATGTCAAGCCGACCCAAATTTCCTTCGATGTGAACGGCGCCACCATCCTGCTGGTCGATGACGTGCTGTACACCGGCCGCACTACGCGTGCAGCCATCAATGAATTGTTCGACTATGGCCGTCCGGCAAAAATCATGCTGGCGGCGCTGGTCGATCGCGGTGGTCGTGAATTGCCGATTGCCGCCGATTTTGTCGCCGACACAGTCACCCTGGTCGCTGGCGAATCGCTGGAACTTCAACGCGCCGATAATGGCGGACTCTCCCTGACGGTGCATCACAATGCTTAATCCCCAACTGAATAAAAACGGCGAACTGCAACATTTGCTGACGATAGAAGGGCTGCCGACATCGGTGGTCACGCACATACTCGACACCGCATCGTCGTTTGTCGGCATCAGCGACCGCGACGTCAAAAAAGTACCGCTGATGCGCGGCAAAAGCGTGTTCAACCTGTTCTTTGAAAATTCCACCCGCACGCGTACCACCTTCGAGATTGCCTCGAAGCGCTTGTCGGCCGATGTGATCAATCTGAACATCTCTGCATCCAGCGCCAGCAAGGGAGAATCGCTGCTGGACACCATCGACAATCTGGCAGCGATGCACGCCGACATGTTCGTGGTGCGCCATGCCCAGTCGGGCGCACCGTACCTGATTGCCAAGCATCTGATCGACACCAAGCAGTCGCACGTCCACGTGGTGAATGCCGGTGACGGCCGTCATGCGCACCCAACCCAGGGCCTGCTCGACATGTACACGATCCGTCACTACAAAAAGGATTTCACCAATCTGACCGTGGCGATCGTCGGCGATATCCTGCACAGCCGCGTCGCCCGCTCCGACATTCATGGACTGACAACGCTGGGTGTGCCGGAAGTACGGGCGATCGGCCCGCGCACTCTGCTGCCGAGCGGGCTGGAGCAAATGGGAGTGCGGGTTTTCACCGATATGAACGAAGGCCTGAAGGGCGTCGACGTCATCATCATGCTGCGTCTGCAAAATGAACGCATGACCGGTGCACTGCTGCCATCGGCCCAGGAGTTTTTCAAGAGCTACGGTTTGACGCCGGAGCGTTTGGCGCTGGCGAAACCGGATGCGATCGTCATGCATCCGGGGCCTATGAACCGGGGTGTCGAAATTGATTCTGCGGTGGCAGATGGCGCGCAAGCGGTGATTCTGCCGCAAGTGACTTTCGGGATTGCGGTGCGGATGGCGGTGATGAGTATTCTGGCTGGGAATTGAGTTTTTCGGTAAATACCTGGATAAGAAAAAATTAATACATGAAACTTCACATTAAAAACGGCCACCTGGTCGACCCAGCAAACGGCATCGACGCCAAGCAAGACCTGTACATCGCCGGCGGCAAGATCGTCGGCGTCGGCCAGCCTCCCGCCGATTTCATTGCCAGCAAAACGATAGACGCCAGCGGCCTGATAGTCGCCCCCGGCCTGGTCGATTTAAGTGCACGTTTGCGCGAGCCCGGCTACGAATACAAGGCCACGCTGGAATCCGAAATGCAAGCTGCGATGCAGGGTGGCGTGACCAGTCTGGTCTGCCCGCCGGACACCGATCCGGTGCTGGATGAACCGGGCCTGGTCGAGATGCTGAAGCATCGCGCCAAGTCCCTGAACCAGGCGCACGTCTATCCGCTAGGGGCGTTGACGGTCGGCCTGAAAGGTAAGGAACTGACTGAAATGGCCGAGTTGACCGAGGCCGGCTGTATCGGCTTCGCGCAGGCCGATGAGCCGATTCTGGACACCACCGTGCTATTGCGCGCGCTGCAATATGCGCAGACGTTTGATTACACAGTCTGGTTGCGTCCGCAGGACCCGTACCTGGGCCATGGCGGCATAGCCAACAGCGGTGCCGTGGCATCGCGACTGGGTTTGTCCGGCGTGCCGGTGATGGCGGAGACCATCCGTTTGCACACGATTTTTGAGTTGGTACGCGCTACCGGCGCGCGCGTGCACTTGTGCCGGATTTCCTCGGCTGCGGGTGTTGCGCTGGTGCGCGTCGCGAAAAAGGAGGGTTTGCCGATCACCTGCGACGTTGGCGCGCATCACATCCATATGACCGAAGTCGATATCGGCTTCTTCGACTCGAATGCGCGGATGACGCCGCCGTTCCGCTCACAGCGCGATCGTGACGCGATCCGGCAGGGATTGCTGGACGGCACGATCGATGCGATCTGCTCGGACCATACGCCGGTCGACGATGATGAAAAACTGCTGCCGTTCGGCGAAGCAACGCCGGGCGCTACCGGTCTCGAGTTGCTGCTGTCGCTGGCGCTGAAATGGGCCGAAGAAAATGTCGACTCTCCACAACAACGGCTGAGCCGGGCGCTGGCAAAAATCACCAACGATGCCGCGCGCGTCGCCGGTTTGCCGGCCGGTCAATTGGCGCTGGGCAGCGTTGCCGACATCTGCCTGTTCGATCCGGCCGTGCGCTGGACCGTGGAAGCCAAGGCACTGGCGAGTCAGGGCAAGCACACGCCATTTCTTGGTTACGAACTGAGCGGACAAGTCAAGGCCACCATCGTCGCTGGGCATGTCGCTTATGAACGGGCGACTGACCTCGCATGATCGCCTATCGTTTGCTGCGGATAATCGTCCACCTGTTCGTTGGTCTGTGGACTTGCGCTTTCGTGTTTCCGTACACCGATGCCGCTGGCCGTCAATGGCGTATTCGTCACTGGTCGATCAACCTATTGGCAATTTGCCGGGTGACAGTGGCGTTGCGCAATCCCCGGCAAGGTGAAGCCGCGGCACGCGCATTGATCATCGCCAATCATGTGTCGTGGCTGGATATCTTTGTGATCAATTCGCTACAGCCTTGCCGTTTTGTCGCCAAGTCGGATATCCGCGACTGGCCATTAATCGGCTGGTTGTGCGACCAGGCCGGCACCATTTTTATCGCGCGCGGCAAGCAACGTGATGTACGCCGGATTTTTCAGGGACTGGTGAGCAGTATTCACGCCGGAGAGCGCGTCGCCTTCTTTCCCGAGGGCACTACCGCGGCACAAGGAACAGTATTGCCTTTTCATGCCAATTTGTTCGAGGCGGCGATCGATGCGCAGGTGCCGATCCAGCCTTACGCATTGCGCTACCTGGACGCCGATGGGCGCTTGCATCCAGCCGCGGATTTTGTCGGCGACATGACCTTTGCACAGAGCATGATCGCGATCATGAAAGCGCCACCGATGAAGGCTGAGCTGATTCAGCTCGCATCGATTGAAACGACAGGAATGCACAGGCGCGAACTGGCGACGATTGCGCGCGCAGCGATTGCAGAGGCCTTGGAGCAGGGGCAGGCAGATGAGGGGAGCAGCAACCTGACGGCTGCTGTGTTAACGTCTGCGAGTATCGTAAATAATTAAACCCCCGGTTTTTGCGCCTGCGGACAGGCCACCTGAAACAACGCCCGGTCCCGCAGCCGCACGGCGGTCAATTCCCCGCCCCACACACAGCCGGTATCCAGGCCAATCAGATTTGGCCGCAGTTTCAGCCCCAAGGTGGACCAATGGCCGCACACAACGGTAACGTCGGCCGTTTGCCGTCCGGGTACATCGAACCAAGGCAGATAACCAGGGAGAGAAATGCCGGTACTTCCTTTTGCAGCAATTTCCATCGTGCCATCCTCGGTACAAAAACGCAGCCGGGTCAGCGCATTGACGATGCAACGCAAGCGGTCGTTACCTTGCAGTGCATCGTCCCAGCGTGCCGGCTGGTCGCCATACATTTCGCGTAAGAACGCAAGCCAATCCGGTCCCTGCAATACGGCCTCGACTTCCCGCGCCAGTTCCAAGGCCTTGGTCGTCGACCATTGCGGCAAGACACCCGCATGCACCAGCAAATGACCGTCTTCAAACAACGCCAAAGGTCGTCGTCGCAGCCAGTCCAGCAATTCCTCACGATCGGGTGCCTCCAGCACTTGTGCCAGCGTGTCATGCCGATGCAATTTGCGGATGCCATGGGCTGCCGCCAACAAATGCAGATCGTGATTGCCGAGCACCGTCTGCGCACGCTCCCCGAGAGAGCGTATCAGTCGCAGCGTAGCCAGCGAGTCCGGCCCTCTATTGACCAGATCGCCAACAAAAATCAATTTGGCATGCGGCGTTGCGGCGTCAATGCGCGCTAACAATGAGACCAGGCTTTGATGGCAGCCTTGCAGGTCGCCGATGGCGTATATGTTGGAACTAGCGGTTGTCATGAATTGTTGTTGGATTGTGCCATTCGAATTCGCTATTGTAGATGGCATAAGCTTTTGCGTTCAGAGTTATGTCTCGGGACCAACGGTACGGATATATTTTGAAGCGGGTTGATGGAAATCAACATTTTTCGTTCGGACTGCGTTGCGGCACTTTCTTTGCATATGACAGTCTCACTTCCAATCGGAATAATTGGTTGCTACTTTGCAACAAAGTGTTACATTGAGCGCCCTTCCGCAGGGGGAATGACATCCAATGTCATTTCGATAATTTAATCCCAGCCGTAAATAGTGGATAATTCAGGGTTCCTCACAAATTTGGTGCGTTTGCGTAATTGATATCTCTTTAGAGTCAGTAGCTCGCCATTTCTATTTAAACGCATTCAGGACAATCACATGATTTTTATTACTGGCGGGGCCGGTTTTATCGGCTCCAATTTTGTACTCGACTGGCTCGCACAAAACGATGAGCCGGTAATCAATTTCGACAAATTGACCTATGCGGGCAATATCAATAACCTGGTCAGCGTAAATCAGGACCCGCGCCATATTTTTGTGCAAGGCGATATCGGCGATACGGCTCAGGTTGCAGCACTGCTGGCGCAACACAAGCCGCGTGCCGTCGTCCACTTCGCCGCCGAAAGCCATGTCGATCGCTCGATCCACGGCCCTGCCGCCTTCATCGAAACCAACGTGAACGGCACCTTTGGCCTGCTCGAAGCGGTGCGTACGCACTGGACGGGTTTGCCGGATGCCGATAAAGCCGCTTTCCGTTTTCTGCACGTCTCCACCGACGAGGTTTACGGCACGCTCGCCCCCGACGACGCGCCGTTCACGGAAACCAGCCAATACGCCCCGAATAGCCCGTATTCAGCATCCAAGGCAGCCTCCGACCACCTGGTACGCTCGTATCACCATACCTACGGCTTGCCGACCCTGACCACCAATTGCTCCAATAATTACGGCCCGTATCACTTCCCGGAAAAACTGATCCCGCTGATCATCACCAATGCCCGCGCAGGCAAGCCGTTGCCAATTTATGGCGACGGCCAGCAAGTGCGCGACTGGCTGTATGTCAGCGACCACTGCGCTGCAATTCGCCGTGTGCTCGACGCCGGGACGCCGGGCGAGGTCTATAACATCGGCGGCTGGAATGAGAAGGCCAATCTGGATGTGGTGCATGTCTTATGCGACATTCTGGACCAGCTCGACCCCAAGCGCGATGGCAGCTATCGCGATCAAATCACCTACGTGACCGACCGCCCCGGACATGACCGCCGCTACGCCATCGATGCCCGCAAAATAGAGCGAGAGCTGGGCTGGAAACCGGCAGAGACTTTTGAAACAGGTATTCGCAAGACGGTGCAGTGGTATCTGGAGAATCAGCCGTGGGTCAGCAATGTCCAGTCGGGCGATTACCTGAAATGGGTGGAGCAGAACTACAGCCAGCGTAAAGCCGGCGAGGAGCGCAAGCAATGACGGCAGCACGCAAAGGGATTATTCTCGCCGGCGGTTCAGGCACGCGCTTATATCCGGTCACCATGGCCGTATCCAAGCAGTTGCTGCCGGTGTACGACAAGCCGATGATTTATTATCCGTTGACGACCTTGATGCTGGCCGGTATCCGCGAAATCCTGATCATATCGACACCACAGGACACGCCGCGCTTCCAGGAGTTGCTGGGTGACGGCAGTCAGTGGGGTATCCGGTTAACTTACGCGGTACAGCCGACACCGGACGGACTGGCGCAGGCCTTTGTCATCGGGCGCGACTTTGTCGGCGACGCGCCGTCAGCACTGATCCTGGGCGACAACATTTATTACGGTCACGATTTCGAAAGTCAGTTGCGGACAGCTTCGGCCCGTACTACAGGCTCTACCGTGTTTGCCTATCACGTCAATGATCCAGAGCGTTATGGCGTAGTTGAATTTGACGGCCAGCGCCGCGCCGTCAGCATTGAAGAAAAGCCGCAACAGCCAAAGTCCAGCTATGCCGTCACCGGCCTGTACTTTTACGACAGCCAGGTATGCGATATCGCAGCAGGCATCAAGCCGTCAGCGCGTGGCGAACTGGAGATCACCGACGTCAACCGCGCCTACCTCGACAACAATCAGTTGACTGTTGAATTGATGGGGCGCGGCATGGCATGGCTTGATACCGGCACGCACGAGTCATTGCTGGAAGCGGGTCAATTCATCGCCACCATCGAAAACCGTCAAGGCCTGAAAGTGGCATGCCCGGAAGAGATTGCCTATCGCAAAGGTTATATCACCGCAGCGCAACTCGACACCCTGGCGCAACCATTTAAGAAAAATGGTTACGGCCAGTATTTGCTGCGCCTACTGACAGACAAGGTGTTTTAACGATGCAAGTTCAAACAACCGATATCCCTGACGTTCTTATCATTGAACCCAAAGTGTTCGGTGACGATCGCGGTTTCTTTTACGAAAGCTTTAACGAGCGCCGCTTCAAAGAGCTGACCGGTATTACGGCCAATTTCGTCCAGGACAACCATTCCAAATCCGCCAAAAACGTCTTGCGCGGCTTGCACTACCAAATCCAGCAGCCGCAAGGCAAGCTGGTGCGCGTGGTTGCCGGTGAAGTGTTTGACGTCGCCGTCGATATCCGCAAAAGCTCCGCCACGTTCGGTCGTTGGATCGGCGCGACTTTGTCGGCTGCCAACAAGCGTCAAATGTGGGTGCCGCCAGGCTTCGCGCACGGCTTTGTCGTGACCAGCGAATCCGCCGAGTTCCTGTACAAGACGACCGATTATTGGGCGCCGGAATTCGAGCGTTCGATCCTGTGGAACGATCCTGCCATCGGCGTCGACTGGCCGGTCGACGGCACCCCACTGCTGTCGGGTAAAGATCAGGTTGCAACGTTGCTGGCCGACGCCGAGGTCTTTCCATGAAGATTCTTCTTACCGGAAAGAACGGCCAGGTCGGTTACGAACTGGAACGCAGCCTGCAAGGCTTGGGCGAGATTGTCGCGGTTGACCGCAGTCAAATGGACTTATCTGATCTGGATCAGGTGCGTGATGTCATTCGTACCGTCAAGCCTAATCTGATCATCAATCCTGCCGCCTATACGGCGGTAGACAAGGCCGAAAGCGAGCCGGAACTCGCCATGCGCATCAACGCTGAAGCGCCGGGCGTGATGGCAGAGGAAGCGCAAAAACTTGGCGCAGCGATGATTCACTATTCGACCGATTATGTGTTTGATGGCAGCAAGAGTAGCGCTTACACTGAAGAAGACAGGCCTAATCCTCAAAGTGTGTACGGCCGCACCAAGCGCGAAGGTGAAAAAGCAGTAGCACAAGCATGTCAGGCGCACTGGATTTTCCGTACCAGCTGGGTCTACGGGGTCCATGGCGGCAACTTTCTCAAGACAGTATTGCGTTTGGCCCAGGAGCGAGAACACATCCGCATTGTGGCGGATCAGACCGGTGCGCCAACCTGGGCGCGTGCCATTGCACGCACCACTAGCGCCGCATTGCAGTCGCAAGGTCCTGCCCTGGATCGTATTCTCGCCACTACCGGCATTTACAATTTATGCGCCAACGGTGAAACCACCTGGCACGGTTACGCCAGGCATGTTGTCACACAGGCTCGACTTCAAGGCTTAGCACTTAAGCTCTGGCCTGAAGCTATCGAACCTATCCCCACTGAAGCCTATCCTCTTCCCGCTCCAAGACCGCGTAACTCTCGTCTGGATGGGAACAAACTGCAGCAAACGTTTCAGCTTGCATTGCCGGATTGGCGTGCGGATCTGGATCTTTGCCTGAGTGAATTGATACAAGGAACAAATGAGAAACCATAGCATCTTGCCACTGGCAGAAGCGGAGCAGTTCGTATGACCGACGCCCTGACAGCGATCAACCCCCACTCCGCCCAACCCACATCCCTCGTGGCACTGGCCAAAAGTCTGTTGCGCAACCGCCAGCTCATCGTGCAAATGACCACGCGCGAAGTGGTGGGCCGTTACAGAGGCTCGGCCTTCGGACTGGCATGGTCGTTCTTCAACCCCGTGTTCATGCTCGTCGTGTACACCTTCGTTTTCTCCGAAATTTTCAAATCTCGTTGGGGCGGGGTGGGGGCCAACGACAGCAAAACGCAATTCGCCGTGCTTCTTTTTGTGGGCATTATCGTGCTTAACCTGTTTAGCGAGGTCATCAACCGCGCGCCCGGATTGATACTTTCCAACGTCAATTACGTCAAGAAAGTGGTGTTCCCACTTGAAATATTGCCCGTCATTTCCATGGGTGCAGCACTCTTTCACAGTCTCATCAGCCTGGGCGTGCTGCTGGTCGCCTTTGGAATCTTTAACGGCTATTTGCACTGGACGGCGGTTTTCACCCCCTTGGTACTGCTTCCGCTGGTGATCCTCGCCACGGGTCTTTCCTGGATGCTGGCATCCTTAGGCGTATTTTTGCGCGACGTCGGGCAAACCATCGCCATCATTACCACCGTGTTGATGTTTCTTTCCCCTGTTTTCTACCCGGTGACTGCAGTGCCGGAAAGATTCCGTCCGTTCATCATGGCTAACCCGCTGACCTTCATCATCGAACAGGCACGCGACGTGCTGATCTGGGGCCATATGCCGAACTGGCTGGGATTGGGAGCTTACACTCTGGCTGCCGTAGTCATTGCCTGGGCAGGCTACGCCTGGTTCCAGAAAACCAGAAAGGGGTTTGCTGATGTCCTCTAACCAGAACAATGTCACGCTCCCTTTGGACGAGGTGCTCGGTGTGAGAGATGACACAAGTAACCTGGCCATCCATATCAGTCACCTTGGGAAGGGCTATCAGATATACGATGCCCCGCGCGACCGGCTGAAGCAATTTGTCATGCCTTCCATACATCGCCTTGCCGGAAAAGCCCCGCGACAATATTTCCGCGAGTTCTCGGCCCTTAAAGATGTTTCCTTTGACGTTAAAAAGGGCGAAACCGTCGGCATTATCGGACGCAATGGCGCCGGTAAATCAACGCTATTGCAAATCATCTGCAGCACCTTGACGCCCACCAGCGGCTCGGTCCTGATTAATGGGCGAGTGGCGGCCCTGCTCGAATTGGGTTCGGGTTTCAATCCTGAATTCACAGGGCGCGAAAATGTTTATATAAATGGTGGCATCCTGGGGTTGAGGAAAGACGAGATCGATGCGCGTTTTGACGAGATCGTCGCCTTCGCTGATATCGGTGAGTTCCTTGATCAGCCGGTCAAAACCTATTCTTCGGGTATGTATGTTCGACTCGCGTTTGCGGTGGTTGTGCATGTCGACGCAGATATCCTTATTGTTGATGAAGCGCTATCAGTTGGCGATGCATTTTTTCAGGCCAAATGCATGTCACGGATGAAGCAGATTGTGGACAGCGGCACCACGATCCTGTTTGTGAGCCACGACATCAATTCGGTTAAAGCGCTGTGCAAGCGCACACTTTGGCTTGATCGTGGCGTCGCGCGCGCGTTTGGCGAAACCGGCGATGTCGCCAAGGCGTACGCTCAAGACTGGATCAGGCAGGCCAATGCGCAGCACCTGCTAACAGGTGGGGACGATGAGGAAAGTGTTGCACTGACGGTGGCTGATTCTCAGGCCGACAACTTGAACATGTCGACAGAACTTCGGTACTCTGCACGATCCGGCACAGGTCATGCGCAATACCTTGCCTTTCAGGGCTTTTCCGGGCGCGAGCCTATTGGCCTGTCTCCTCTTGAGTTCGGTGCTTCGTTGAGGCTGGTGTGTCTGGTTGAAATCAAGCAAAAATGTGAGCGGCTGATAGTCTCTTTTCACATTAAAGATCGCAACAATCAGCATTTGGTCGGCGCCAATAGCGGCGCGACTGTCGGCCTTTACGATCGCACATGGCAGCCAGGTGAGCGATTTCAGGTTGAATTTAAATTGCCACTCCGTCTGCAAGCGGGCCGGTACGCCATCACTGGGTTGATTTCCAGTCTGACGGATGTTACCCAATACTCCGACGTTAAATTTGTTGACTGGCTGGAGGATGTGGGTGTCTTTGAGGTTGCGCCTCGCAATCCATTTCCTCTTAGCGATTGGGTAGAAATTGAGCATGAAGTCAAGTTTTCAGTATCTCAAGCGGTTGTTTAAGTCACGCCGCTCGGTGGCAGTACTAGACGATTTTTTCCCCAATCTTCTAACTGCTTTTCGTGTTGCCGAGTACAACTGGTACTTGGAACGCTTTCCACGCTTGACTATTTATTCGACTAACCCGGATTTTGAAAATGTGCATGCTGCGTATGCACAACGCTACCCACAGTACGCTGATCGGGTTAAGGCCTACGATGAGTCATCGTTGGATGATTGCGCTTTTGTGTATATGAATTTTCTCAATAATGCGCATCATTTTTTGCCTGCACTGAGTTCCCATCGGATCCCTTTTCTGGTGACGCTCTACCCAGGAGGCGGGTTCGGGCTGGGGGAACCAGAGAGCGATGAGAAGCTGGATAAGGTTCTTGGCTCCCCCTTGCTTCGTGGAATCATTGCGACGCAAAGCGTCACTATCGACTATCTCAAAGCCAGGGGCTGCCCGGTGCCTGTGCATGATATCTATGGCGTAGCAATACATACTATTTATCAGGAAGGCGTGACCAAAAATAAGCGCACGTTGCTGGATTCTGGTGCTTTACGTATTTGTTTTGTTGCCGAGCGTTATATGCCGCAAGGGGCGAACAAAGGCTATCCGCAGTTTATCGAGGCCGCAAAACAGCTTATTCGAGAATTTCCAAACTTGCGATTTTCCGTGGTCGGCAGTTTTGGTGCAGACGATTTTCCGCTGGATGATCAAATCAGGGCGGCCTTATCCTTTAAAGGATTGCTGACTACGAACGACTTGAAAGAATTCTTTCTGACGCAGGACGTTATTGTTTCTCCCAACCGTCCCTTTTTGCTGCATCCAGGGAACTTTGATGGTTTTCCAACGAGTTGCTGTGTGGAGGCGTCACTGTGTGGTGTTGTGGTGGTTTGCAGTGACGAGCTAAAACTTAACCGCTACTACACCGACGGCGAAGATATGGTTATTTGCGACCCTGTGCCAGAGGCTATTGTCAAGGCAGTCGGGGAGTTGATTCATAATCCAGACTTGCTTAGGAGAATAGGCGTCCGTGGGCAAAGCGTGAGCCAGAAGGTGTTTGATCCAACAAGGCAGCTTGGCCCGCGCGCCGCATTGCTAGAACAATATACGATTGCGAACGGTGTAGACATTCGCGCCTAGAGCCCTGACTCTCAAGCTACAGCAAAAGATATGAACAGCCAACCCCCTATTTATGTTACCCAGCCCAACTTGCCGCCACTGGAGGAGTTCATCCCCTATCTGCAGCAAATCTGGGACAACAAAATCCTCACCAACGCCGGTCCGTTCCACCAGCAGCTGGAGCAAGCCCTTTGCAACTATCTGGGCGTCAAACACCTGGCCCTGTTCACCAACGGCACCATCGCCCTGGTGACGGCACTGCAGGCGCTGCGCATCACGGGCGAGGTGATCACCACGCCGTATTCGTTTGTGGCCACGGCCCATTCGCTGTTGTGGAACGGTATCAAGCCCGTGTTTGTCGACATCGATCCGAACACGCTGAACCTCGACCCGGCAAAGATAGAGGCCGCGATCACTCCGCACACCACGGCCATCATGCCCGTGCATGTGTACGGCCACCCGTGCGATGTCGATGCCATCCGGAAAATCGCCGAGCGCCACAACCTGAAGGTGATCTACGATGCCGCCCATGCCTTCGGGGTGCAATCCGGCGCCGGCAGCGTGCTCAATCATGGCGATCTGTCAGTGTTGAGCTTTCACGCCACCAAGGTCTTCAATACCTTTGAGGGCGGCGCCATCATCTGCCCGGACGCCGAGACCAAGCAACACATCGATCAATTGAAAAACTTTGGTTTTGTGGACGAAGTGACTGTGGTGGCTCCAGGCATCAACGGCAAGATGAGCGAAGTCAACGCGGCTTTCGGTTTGCTGCAACTCAAGCACGTCGACGCGGCACTGGCTCGCCGCAAGGAAGTCGAAGCGAGCTACCGCCGGCAACTGAGCGGCGTCAAAGGTATCCGCTGTCTGGACGATGCAGGGGAGACGGTCGCCAACCATGCCTATTTCCCCATTTTGGTAGAGGTGGATTACCCGCTCAGTCGCGATGCGCTATATCAGCGCCTCAAGGACCATGGCATCTACGCGCGCCGCTACTTCTATCCGTTGATCTCCGACTTTCCAATGTACCGGGATCTTCCTTCGGCGCAGCGCAGCAACCTGCCGGTGGCGGCCAGCGCGGCAGACCAGGTTATGTGCCTGCCAATCTATCCGGCCCTGCAGCCACAGGAGCAGCAGCGGGTCGTTGCCATTATTCGGGGGGATGCGCAGTGAGTAAAGTCATGTTTGGTCTTTTCGGTGCGGGCGGCTGTGCGAGAGAGGTCATGCCCTACGTCAGGAGCAGCGTCGCTCGAACGCTCGGCGTGTCGCCCGATGTTGTTGAGGCGTTCTTTGTGGAAACATGGGAGCCGGCCGACTCCGAGGTGAACGGCTATCCATTGATTTCAATGGACAAATTCCTCCAGCTTGAGGGTTCCCGCTACTTCAACGTTGCGGTTGGAGATGGCCGCGTGCGTGAAGCCATTGCAAACAAAGTGGGGTCTTCAGCAGAGGTCCTGTCGATTCAAGCAACGCAAACAATTTTTCTCGATAACAACGTGATTGGCCCCGGGTCGGTTTTTTGTCCGAATACCATGGTGACTTCCAACGCCACGATCGGCCGCTTTTTTCAAGCCGGGGTCTATTCTTACGTAGCGCACGATTGCGTCATTGGTGATTTTGTTACCTTTGCACCTGGTGTGCGATGCAATGGCCGGGTGCACATCCATGACTATGCCTATATTGGCTCGAATGCGGTTATCAAACAAGGCACGCCAGACAAGCCGCTCAGAATCGGGGTCGGTGCAGTGGTTGGGATGGGGGCTGTAGTTACCAAGGATGTACCCGATGGCGTCACGGTTATAGGGAATCCTGCAAGGGAAATGGTTCGGCAACGATGATTGATATGAATCCGACCTTTTCAATCATCATGACTTCCTTCAATTACGGGCCTTACATCGGTGCGGCAATTGAATCGGTCCTGGCGCAGACATTCCAGGACTGGGAGTTGTTGATTGTTGATGATTGTTCGACGGATGACTCATGGGGCATCATTCAAAGCTTTGACGATCCGCGCATCAAGACGCACAGGCAAGCGCTCAACTCGGGGGCATGCGCAGCATACAACCACGCGCTATCAATGGCCCATGGACGCTACATCGCAAGCCTTGACTCCGACGATCTGTTCATGCCCACCAAGCTTGAGCGCCAAGCCGCGTTCCTTGCCGAGCATCCGGAGGTAGATATCTGCGGGACGGTGGTAACAGAGATTGATCGCAACGGCGCGGTTGCCTCGGGAGCAACACCCTACGCTGACTGGTTCAACGCGTCAGTCGATCTGAATGACCCTGCAACGTGGCTTTGGGAGAACCGCTTATGTCATTCCGGTGCGGTCGTGCGTGCAGCGTTGCATAGCCGGTTGGGCGACTTTGATAACAGACTGGTTTACACGCCGGATTGGCAGTTCTGGCTCAGGGCGCTGGCGGCTGGCGCTCGCTTTACCGTCATCGATGAGCCACTCGTTGGCTACCGGAACCATGGCAGCAATATTACGCACAAGAATCCGCAAGGTGCTTTGCTCGAGCATGCAAAAACCTCCGCTGATATTTTGTTTCCCTGGCTTCGGCAGCAAGGACGTCCGGATTTGATTGAAACGGCTGTGCAAGGTTTTATGGGCAATCCGGCTCTTGTTTCAGCAAGCGATCTGCAGACTCGTGTCGCAGAATGCCTTCTGTCTGGGAGTGCAGCGATTGAGACAGGGACTGCGATAATGCATCTGGCAATTCGGCGGGAGTCCGAGTTGCTTGCCAAGCAGGCGCAACTCCAGGCCGAGCTGGTAAAAATACAAGCGAGCAAGGAGTCGGCAGAGGCGCAACTGCGGGATCAGTCGGCACGGCTTGAACATTTGCAACGTGCCTTGCCTGTTAGATTGCTGAAAAAAATAGGAGTCCTTTCGAATGTCTGAGTCAACGCCCCCGCTCATCAGCGCGGTTGTCACTTTTCATGACGAAGAACTGTTAGCGCACAAGACCCTGCTGGGATTGGAGCGGCTTCGACGTTTTGCAAACCAAAGGAATATCGCTGTCGAGTTTGTTCTGGTGCTCGACAGCGCGGACAGTGAAACCACTCGTATCGTTCGGTCCAGCCCAGTGCTACGTGACGGCGACCAGATTGTCGAACTTGCCAACCATGACCAGGGAGCATCTCGAAATAGCGGTGTTGCTGCCGCTCGCGGTGAGTATGTGTGCGTGCTTGATGGCGATGATTATTACTCCGAAAATTGGTTCGTGGAAGCGCTGAACACGGTGCACGCCAAACAGGGAGCGGTGGTGGTTCATCCGGACTATGTTGTGTGCTTTGGCGCGGTTCACTCCATCGGACAGATTCTGGATATCGACAGGATTCCCGATTATCCTTTGGCCAATTTGTTCTCGGTGCATCCTTGGGTATCCAGTTCATTTGCCAAGCGTGATATCTATCTACGTCATCCCTATCTGCGTTCAGACTCGAAGCAGACGGGTTTTGGTTTCGAAGACTGGCATTGGAACCTGGAGCTGCTTGCGGAAGGAATACGTCATGTTTCAGCGCCGTATACTGCGCTTTTTTATCGCCGCAAGAGCTGGTCTTCATTGGCAGGTCACCACGAGCAAAGAGTGCTCGTCAGGCCTAGCCGGTTTTTTGATGCGCCGGAGAAATGGCTTGCCCCTGAAAGCTACCGTGCTGAACGTGCCAGATTGCTTGGCGAGGCCGCATGGTGAGAAATCTTCTTTTCGCCATGTTGCAATTTTTCTGGCGCCAGCTGGTTCTTCCGATTGCATGTCTTTTGCCGACTCGCCGGCAGATGCAATTACGCACGCTCGCGCATCACGCCAAAATGACCTTGGTGCATGGCCAGATAATTGATTTTGGTCTGTCAACCGGCACGGAGGCTGCACCGTCGCCGCTGGTTCCGGTGTGGATAGTTGACGAGCTGCGATCAATTTCAGAAATTGATCCAGATCTTTGTCCAACCCCCGATCTTCTTGAACGCTTCACTTCCTATGTGCCGCCGATGGAATTGGGCCCCGGTGAAGTTTATACGGCGTGCTGTTCGGTTATTGCTGATCTGCGTCCGGACATCATTTTCCTGATTCCATGGCTTGTGCCAGGTGGCGCCGATCAAGGGGTTTTGCATCATGTGAATGCCGCTTTGGCGGCTGGCAAGAACGTGCTCGTAATCTCAACCATCGACAGGGAGTCGCCGTGGAAGAGCCGCTTGCCCCAGCAGGCAAAATTGATTGAATTGGGCGAGCTTGGCCGTGGTTTGTCAGAAGCACAAAGGCTGAGCGTTTTGACGAGAATCGTACTGCAATCTCCCGCCAAAGTGATTCACATTATCAACTCGCCTCTCGGATGGGAGATGCTCAAGCAATATGGCCGGTCGCTCATCGCGGTCGACAAGCGCGTTTTTGCGAGTGTCTTTTGTGATGATTATGACTATCACGGTGCGCTGCGCAGTTACGCACAGATGTATTTTGTCGATTGCTGGAAATTCCTGCGGGGCGTAATGTGCGATACAAGTTGGTATCCTCAGGATCTCAAGCGCCAATACGGGGTGTCATTAGATAAAGTCAGCACGGTTTATTTTCCTGTGCATGTCGGAGATGCACCCATTTACAGGGCGGTTTCGGCGCCAAGAATTCTCTGGGCGGGCCGTTTTACCAAGCAGAAACGTGTCGATCTCCTCATCGAAATTGCCCGGTTGTTGCCCGAGGTGGTTTTCGATGTTTACGGCTACGCTGTGCACGATTACGAGCGTGAAATGGAAGACAAAATGCGCGCATTGCCGAATATCAGGGTCCATGGCGCATTCGACTCATTGGAGTCTGTTGTTACGAAGAATTCTTATTCGTTGCTCTTGTACACCTCCGGATGGGATGGCTTGCCAATTACGCTGTTGGACGCGACGATTGCCGGTCTGCCCGTGGTGGCCTCAGCCGTGGGTGGTGTCCCCGAGTTCATTAGTGAAGAAACAGGGTACCCGGTGTGGGACCATGACAGCCCTTCCGCCTATGCAGCGCGCATCAACGAGGCGATGGCGGACGATTTCGCGAGGCGTCGTAAATGGGAGGCGGCTGTTGCACTGATTTTGTCCAGGCACACAGCCGAGCATTTCTCGGGGCAACTCAAAGGCGTCTCCGGGTACCTTGGTGACGAGTAGGTATTATCGCGGCTTCAAAACCAGTTGTGCGGGTTGGAGCAGAACGCTGAATATTAGGAGTTTGAATAAATGAAGTGTGTCATTTTCGGCGGAGGAGGGTTCATTGGTTCGACGATCGCTGACCGTCTATTGAAAGACGGTCACGAACTCCGGATCTTTGAACGGCCCCGGGTGACTCCCTATCGGGAGTTCAAGCCTGGGGAACAGGTGGAGTGGATTACCGGCGATTTGTCGAGTACTCACGATGTGAGTGCTGCCGTCGATGGGGCAGATGTGGTGCTACACCTTGTTTCTACCACCTTGCCAAAGAGTTCCAACGACGACCCGATTTTCGACGTGGAGACGAATGTAGTGGCGACATTGCAATTACTTAATGCCATGGTGGCCCGCAACGTTCCCAAGATAGTTTTCATCTCTTCCGGTGGCACGGTGTACGGCAATCCGGTGTATTTGCCGATTGATGAAAAGCATCCGACGGACCCGCTGGTTTCTTATGGAATCACGAAGCTTGCTATCGAGAAGTACTTGCACATTTTCGAGAGGATGCACGGCATCAAAGCGATTACCCTGCGGGTTGCAAATCCTTACGGAGAGCGCCAGCGCGTTGAAACTGCGCAGGGTGCAGTTGGCGTTTTTCTTAGCAATGCGATCAAAGGCATTCCTCTCGCTATCTGGGGTGACGGCAGCGTGACGCGGGATTACATTCACGTCAGTGACGTCGCGCAGGCTTTTGTTCAGGCGCTTGAGTATGGCGGATCGAAAAGGGTTTTTAACATCAGCTCCGGTACCGGTACGAGCTTGAACGAGTTGATTGTGATGCTGGAAGAAGTGCTAGGTAAGCCTGTAGAACGTCATTATTTGCCCGGCCGTCCATTTGATGTCCCGGTCAGCATACTAAGCAATAACTTGGCCCGCGAAGAATTGCAATGGACACCCAAGATATCGATGCGTGAAGGTATCCAACGTACCGTGCATTGGATGAAACAGGAGTTGGCGTAAGGATGGTTTGATTGGCTGGGTGCGCTCTTGGAGCATGATGAAAACGCGCGCAGCATCAGGCCCCGGGTACCTGATCCGCTTTCTTGAATTTCGATTTTGGTTGTTTTATTGGCATTAGAATATAAGGTTGCGATGAGTTGGTTAGGAAAAAGAAATTTACGTGCGTTATTGCGGCCTATATATATGCGCTCTGGTGCACTGCGTGCAATACGTCAATATGTCCACTGGAGGATCCAACCGGTCTCGAAATTGCACACACTTTGGCACTCCTCCCGCAATTTTCTGGCACTGCAGGCATTATCGAATCGTCGTTTTGATAAACATGCAATATTGAATGCAGTGCGTGTGGACCGCTCTGTCGAGTTGCCGGAGATTGATGTTTCTGTTGTTTCTTATAATAGTTCCCGTTGGGTGGAGGCGTTTATTGCCTCACTGGTTTCTCAGCATTACCCACTGTCAAAAATTCATCTTCGGGTTGTTGATCATGGATCGCAGGACGATACGGTCTTGCAGCTCGAGAATTTGCTGGCCGAAACTGGTCCGCGTTTTGCAAGCGTCCAGATTATTCAGCAAGAAAACTTGGGTTTTGGTGCAGGCCATGACCGTGCAATAAGAGATGGCAATTCTGAATATTGCCTGGTTACCAATCTGGATCTGGAGTTTGCGCCGAATTCGCTCTGCGATGTGCTGCGGGTCGCCTTAAGCGATACAGATGGTGCGGTGGCGAGTTGGGAATTGAGGCAGATTCCCTATGAACACCCCAAGTATTACGACCCCGTTACGCTGGAAACCCATTGGTCTTCCCACGCATGTATCCTGATCAGGCGCAGCGCCTATAACAAGGTTGGGGGCTATGATCCCTATATCTTTATGTACGCGGAAGATGTGGAGCTTTCCTATCGTTTCCGCTCTTATGGGTATGTTCTGAAATATGTACCCGCTGCGGTTGTATCTCACTTTACCTATGACGGTGCCGGTCAGATAAAGCCGTTACAGTTTTCAGGCAGCACTATCGGAAACATGTATATCCGTTTGCGCTACGGCAGCACCGCAGACCGGTTTGCCGGGCTCTTGCTCTATGTCGCCCGCATTATTTTGCCCTCGCCATTTGACGGCGCAAGGTCATTGCTGCTGAAAAATGCATTCAAGTTGCTTCCCCGGATACCCCATTTTCTCCGCGGGAAAGGGGATGTGCCGGCTTATTTTCCGTTGCGTGGGTTTGATTATGAAGTGGCGAGGGATGGTGCCTTCTATGAAGTGCAGCCTTGCGCCGCGACCGAGGCGACACCTATGGTCACGGTCATTACGCGAACATATAAGGGAAGAAGCATGTTCCTGGAACAGGCCATGCAAAGTGTATTCAACCAAACCTACCCGGCAATCGAGTTGTTGGTGGTTGAGGATGGCGGTGACAGCCAGCAGGCGCTTGTCACCTCCCTGGCTGAAAGAGCGCCCTCTGGCTGTCGCGTTCGCTTCCTCGCCAATGAAAAGCTCGGCAGGTCAGCAGCGGGAAATGCCGGCCTGGCGGCGGCGGAGGGACGTTTCCTGATGTTCCTGGATGACGACGATCTGCTGTTTTCTGATCACGTCGAGATTATGGTTTCGGCGCTGTCGCGGGATGCCACGCTGTCTGCTGCCTATGCACTGTCGATTGAGGTGCACACCCAGGTCGACCCTGCCATGTCAAGGTACGTTGAGGATGCGTTTCATACGCCCGCTGTGTTCCGACAGGAATGGGAGTATGACGTGTTGCAAGATCACAACTTCATTCCGATACAGGCTATTTTGTTCAAGAGAGAGCTGTATGAACAGCGCGGCGGTTTTGATACAGGGCTCGATCAGCTTGAAGACTGGAACCTGTGGCTGCGATACGGCTATGGCAAGCGCTTCGTCTACGTTCCAAAAACAACTTCATTGTTTCGCACGCCAGCGGATCATCAAACACGATCTGCGCGCCACGCGTTGCTGCACAATGATTACGACGCTGCCAAGGGGAGGGCTGCCAGGAGCCTGGAGCAATTGGAAGGGCATCATTGACGCCGACGCCATTTTTACCCAGATGCCGACTTTTCGTTGACCCAAGCGCAAGCCTTGTAACCCGTTGCCATCATTGGGATTTTTGAAATTGAAGGTGGCACGGGAAAGCGGTACCACCGAATAGATACTTTATACTTGGCGGCGTCAACTTAAAAGTCAGGGAGTGCTGGAGCTTTGCCGACGAATGGCGAATTTATTGATTATTAATGCTGAAGATAGAACGATATATGAGAGTTGATTTAAGGATACTAGGCATTGTTTCGTGCTTCATGGTTATTGCCGCTTCCGCTGTCATTTTGGTGCGGCATCCCGCAAAAGACGACCTTTCCTCCATGTTCGAAAAAATACCCGCCATGAAAGTGCCCACAGCTGAACGTGGTTTGGCAGGGTTGCAATTTCAAGTCAATTCCAAGGGGATGTTATTGGTCTTGCCAAGTTGCGATACAAAGGAATCTCATGACAAATTTTTTCTCCACTTGTATACGGATGCAGAGTCAAGCTCGCCCGACAGCAAATTCGTCAACAGGGACTTTGACTTGAGCAAGGAAAAATGGCAGGAAATCGACTCCAACGGAATAAAAAAGTGCGTTTTTAACAGGAGTTTTGACGATGCAACAGTAAAAGAGGTCATTGTTGGGCAGTTTACGACTCCGAATGGTCAATGCTGCAACATTACCTGGTCCAGATCCTTCGTATTTGATTCCAGCCTCAGAAAAAAACAATGATGACGAATATCAACTCAGGTTTTCCTGCTGCTACTCAACATGCTGATCGCATGTTTGGTCTCGACGTTTGTAGAACTATTGCGGTTCTATCGGTTGTGACCGGACATATGCTGCAGCACTCGTCGCCTCACCCGCTGCTCGTTTCATTTGGATTTGCCGGTTTGTTCGGCGTTGATCTGTTCTTTTGCCTGAGCGGATTTTTAATTGGACGAATCCTGCTTATTGAATCGGCGCAATGGCCGGTCGAAAAGGAAAAGGGTCTGTTACGATTTTGGTATCGTCGCTGGATGCGAACACTACCGCTCTTCTTTTTTTACTTTGTTGTCTCGCTCAAATACGATTGGAAAGGCGCCACAACGCTTTCATCACAATTGTCGTATCTGATATTTGCTCAAAATCTGGCATGGCCGATGACTGATTTCTTCCGCCTGTCCTGGAGCCTGGCCGTCGAAGAGTGGTTCTACTTCTTATTTCCACTCATACTTCTGCTATTGATCGGTTTCGGGCAAAGTGCTCGTCGCGCAGTTGCCATTACTATCCTCGGCTTCGTATTGGCACCGCCATTAATGCGATTTCTTTTACCCGGGCATCCATATGACTTTGGCGCACTGGATACTGGCATAAGACAGGTGGTGGCCTTTAGATTGGACGGCATCGGCTTTGGCGTATTGATCGCGTATATCAGCCATTTCCATGCTGAATTATTTCGGCGATTGGCCAAATATTGGTGGCTATTCCTGGCGCTGGCGATTGGTTGTATGGCGAGCACTAAGTTAGGGCATTTCGGTTTCGCCGAATCGAGATTTACCGCGCCATTATATTTTTCACTCTCGGCGTTTGCATTTGCCGGCCTGATCCCGTTTTTCGCGCATATGCGTCCCAGCAAATTTACGCTGGCGAACAGCTTTGTGAAATATACGAGTCAGATCTCATACTCGATGTATCTGGGGCATATTTTCGGTTTCATGATAGGCATTTCACTTTTTCACCGGTTTGGTATCTTTGAATCTGTTTATGCAAACCCGTGGCTAGCCTACCCGAGTTTCTACATCCTGGTCTACTCACTGTCGTCCCTAACCTATTTTGCAATCGAGAAGCCTGTTCTTGCCCTAAGAGACAGACGAGCCAAAGTTGCTTCGTCCTCGCTTCCACGGACGCAAATCAGCACCTGATTCCGAACCTTTTTCTTACGATATATGGTCAATTATTTAGCACCAGACTTTACTGATCTTCCAGGCCGGAGAACCATCGCCCGTAATTACACAAGGGACGTTGCTGCTCTTGAGCACATTGACGTTTCGATCATTACTCCTTACTACAATACGGAGGAGTTCTTCGTTGAAACATTCGTGTCATTGCAGGCACAATCGTTACAAAACTGGGAATGGATCATCGTTGACGACGGTTCTACGGACACAGCATCTGTGGAGCGGCTCGCCAGGGTCGCGGAAAAAGATTCACGCATAAAAGTATCCAGGCAAATAAATGCGGGGCCGGGTGCAGCCCGCAATGCTGCATGCAACGTAGCGACCGGGCGCTACCTTTGCCTGCTCGACAGCGATGACATGATTGAACCGACATACCTGGAAAAATGTGTTTGGTTTCTGGAATCAAATCCCGAGTTTGCTTTTTGTAACTCTTATAGCGTTGTCTTTGGCGAGCAGGAATATCTTTGGACTAACGGATTTGAAAGTGGCAAAGCGCACCTCCTGATCAATAGCGGTCCACCAATTTCAGTAATCCGACGCTCCGCATATGTGGACTGTGGTGGTTTTGATGCATCGATTCGATTCGGTCATGAGGATTGGGACTTTTGGCTTGCCATGGCAAAAACAGGCCATTGGGGCTACACGATCCGAGAATTTCTGCAGTGGTATCGCAAGCGTGGCAACGGCCGTTTTGAAGAAATCATGCGGTCTGGCAATGTCAACGACGAATTCGAAAAGACGATGCACCGCAAATATGACGGCTTGGATAAAAAATTTCCTGAGCCTGCGCGCCGTCATCTTCAGCCATATGAAACCATCGAAACGCATTCGCATGTGATGAATCCGTTGGCGGAGAACGAGAGCGGACGCCGGATCATGTTCATCCTCCCATGGATGGTAACCGGCGGAGCCGATCGAGTAAATCTTGATCTGATAGAAGGTTTGACGAGCAAGGGCCATGACATTACCGTATGCGCTACGTTGTCAGCTGACCATCGTTGGGAGCATGAATTCAGCCGCCTGACACCGGACGTATTTGTGTTGCCCAACATACTTCATGCATCTGACTATCCCAGATTCCTGGCTTACCTGATCCAATCCAGAAAAATCGATACAGTGGTGACGACTGGCAGCACAATCGGTTACCAGCTTCTTCCCTATCTGAGAGCGGTTTCACCCGGAGTCGCATTTATTGATATGTGTCATGTCGAGGAACCCGATTGGTTGAATGGCGGCCATCCACGATTCGGAGTTGGGTATCAGGATGCACTGGACTTGAATGTCGTCACGACAGGACACCTGGCGAAATGGATGCGTGACCGTGGCGCGGATGGTGAGCGAATCAGAGTGCTGTATACGGGAATTAGGGGTCCTGAAAAGTCTGAATCTGACCAAGTCAGGCGCTTGTTGCGAGAGGAACTGAATATTTCCACAGACATGCCGGTGATTGTTTTTGCCGGTCGTATCTGTGAACAGAAACGGCCAGTCATGCTGGCTCAGATTTTAAAGGCAGCGCGAGATCGCGGTCTGGTTTTCAGGGCCTTGATCATTGGCGACGGCGATCAACGAGATCAATTGGCTGCGCTATTGCGCCAGTTTAACCTGGCAGATAATGTCCAAATGCTAGGATCCGTGCCCCATCAAAGATGGCTCGATGTTCTGCTGGCCTCGGATATTCTGTTGATACCCTCAAAATATGAGGGTATTTCGATTGCACTACTGGAAGCAATGGCGGCTGGCGTCGTACCGGTGGTGGCCAAGGTTGGTGGACAGGAAGAAATAGTGAGTCAAAATGCAGGAGTGTTAATTCCACACGGGGACAAGGAGCTTCAGCACTATGTGGACGCACTGGAGCGTCTCATTTCTGATCCGGCGCAGCGGCTTTCGATGTCGTCGGAGTGCAAATCCCTCACTGCATCTAAATTCTCATGGGAAAGAACGATCGACAATTTTCAGACGATTCTAGACCAGGCGCATCAGTTAAGAGTTAACAATCCGAGACTGCCGATCAGTCCCGGGCTGGGACGAGAGTTAGCATCCTTATCGCTCGAATACAAACGTCTTGGAGATGCAGTAGATTGGCTCCAAGGAAGTCTGAAGTCACCAAGCGAAGGACAACCCCTTGTCTCAGGGTCGATTGCGATTATGCGGTTAGTTGTCCTTTTGGACCAAACTCGACTTGGACGTATCGTTATTCAGAACAGGTTGGTGAAAGTTGTGGGACGTAGGATTTTGAACATTCTGAAACGGCGTGATTACAATCAACACGCAGTGCTTTCCGATCCAGACCTCCCACAAAAAAGGGGGTGAATCACAGTGTTTTTCTTGCCGAATTTACATGTGATGATCGCACCCATCGTGCTGGGACGAATGCCGGCACTTGGCGCGCACCTCGTAGTTTGTTGGCAGGTCGAGCCTGGGTAGTTTTTGGCCATGGCCGTTCAGTTCGGCGTTACATGCAGAACACTCGGAGGTTGTGCCGGGTTGCAAGGATCCTCGCAACCAACGTCCACTGACGACACCTAAAAACAGATTGCCTTGGTTAGGTGCCACCGTATTCCTTCAACATCACGCCGAGCATCCACTCAGGGCTGTCATAGGGGTACGCATTCCGGGCTGCCCAGTTAAAACGGCAGTTTCGGGGCATTTTTTTACGCCCTGATATCGCATACTATTGTTGTTCCAATATTCGAGATCGCATCACCCATGAGCATGACGTTTTCAATTTCAATCGTAAGTCACGGACATAAAAAATATATCGGCAAACTGATTGAAGATCTGGTGCGTCTTGATAGGTCGGATATCGAAGTTATTCTGACGTTGAATATCCCTGAAAACCTGCAGATTGATTTCGCTCAACTGCCATTTCACCTGAAGCTGATAGAAAATAGTGTCCCTAAGGGTTTTGCAGCCAACCACAATTCTGCCTTTGCGGTTAGCCAGGGCGATAACTTCGTGGTATTGAATCCGGATATCAAATTGCTTGATGATCCGTTTGGCATCTTGCTGTCGCTCCTTGAAGAGGCGCCTGACAGTATTTGTGCGCCATTGATTCTCAATGAGAAATATGAAATTGAGGATAGCGCGCGGAACTTCCCAAGCCCCTTTTTCTTATGCAAAAAGGTAGTGAGCAGAATTTGTGGCTTTTCGTTGGCGCCAGAAGTCTTGATTTCCAGTAATGATGTCATCATGCCGGATTGGGCTGCCGGAATGTTTATCCTGGTTCCGCGCAGGATTTATGCAGATTTGCACGGTTTAAGTGAGCGATATCATATGTATTACGAAGATGTCGATTTGTGCGCGCGGGCGCGTGTGGCGGGATATAAAATCCTGGTCAGTAAAACCGCCAAGGTGATTCATGAAGCGCAGCGCGATAGTCATCGTAAATTGCGCTACTTGTTTTGGCATATGGGTAGTGCACTGAAATTCTTTACATCTCGTGCTTATGTGAAGATTAGCCTGAACCGTATGCTGGGTATTTCGCCAAGATATTGACAAAATGAATAATTCCATTCTGCTCACTGGTGCAAGCGGGTTTGTCGGGCGAACATTATCTGCCGTTCTTATTGAGAACGGCGCCGAGTTGACGTGTGCT
Organism: Glaciimonas sp. OK215; assembly: GCF_057787885.1. Lineage (NCBI taxonomy): Bacteria > Pseudomonadati > Pseudomonadota > Betaproteobacteria > Burkholderiales > Oxalobacteraceae > Glaciimonas > Glaciimonas sp. OK215. Next base: position 5,149,371 of record NZ_CM173544.1, on the reverse strand, counting down.
GTCAGGGTACCTTTTTTGCTGGATGGCGCCCGTATGGAGACAATTCCGGGTATTGATGAAAAAACGGATTGGTCACGATGTCTGATCGGAGTCGATACTGTCATACATACCGCAGCCCGGGTGCATGTCATGAATGAACTTGCCGGCGATCCGCTTGCTGAGTTTCGGCGGGTCAATGTTGCCGGCACATTAAATCTTGCTAAGCAGGCCATCTCTGCGGGTGCAAAGCGATTTATATTCCTCAGTTCGATTAAAGTTAACGGTGAAGAAACGATAGGCGGGACCGCATTCTCTGAGAAGGACCCTCCAGACCCGATGGACGCTTATGGGATCTCCAAATATGAGGCTGAACTGGGTCTGCTTGAATTGGCCGGGAAAACCGGATTGGAAGTTACCATCATTCGACCTCCCTTGATTTATGGGCCTGGCGTAAAGGCAAATTTCGCAAGTATGTTGCGGTGGGTATACCGGGGGATACCTTTGCCACTTGGGGCGGTTGGAAATAAAAGAAGTTTTGTGTATGTCGGAAATCTGATTAGTTTGATTGTTTGCTGTATTAAACATCCGAATGCAATCAACGAGATTTTTCTGGTGTCGGATGGGAATGATCTGTCCATTTCCGAATGGCTGACTGCCTGTGCAAAAGCCTTAGGCAAACGAGCATTTTTATTGCCAGTCCCGCCCGGTATTTTAATGGCCATTGCGACTACGCTGGGCAAGCGCGCAGTCGCGCAACGTCTGTTGGGCTCGTTACAAGTTGATATTGGCAAGTCAAAGGAATTGTTAGGTTGGGTGCCGCCAATCTCAGTAGAGAATGGATTAAAGGCAACAATAAAGAACATGTTTTGAACATAGGCAACATGATGAAACGTATTTTTGATTTGTTTTTGGCAATTTTTGCATCAATTTTGCTATTCGTTCCGATAGCTCTCGTAGCATTGTGGGTCCGCGCAACTTCGGAGGGGCCTGTTATTTATTGGTCTGATCGTATCGGACGTAATAATAAGGTTTTCCGTATGCCGAAATTTCGTACGATGCAGGTAAATACACCGGCAGTGGCGACGCATTTATTAACTGACGCTAAGAAATATCTGACGCCGATCGGTTCTTTTTTACGTAAATCAAGCCTGGATGAATTACCTCAGTTGTGGAGTATTTTCCGCGGTGACATGAGCTTTGTAGGGCCACGTCCCGCCTTGTTTAATCAAGAAGATCTGATTGCATTGCGCACACAATATGATGTTGATAAGATGAGACCCGGTTTAACTGGCTGGGCTCAGGTTAATGGCCGAGATGAGTTGCCGATTCCGGAAAAGGTGAAGCTGGATGTCGAGTACATGCAGAACAGGTCGATTTTTCTGGATATCAGGATAATTTTCCTCACTTTTTTCAAGGTTGTGCGCAGAGACGGGGTGACGCATTGAGAGTTGATTTGACAATGATTGATCGTCCTGATTATTATTTATTGCTTTTGGTGTATCGCACATTGATTGAATTATTCATATGATTTCAATTCTTAATTTGTCGCGACTTCATAAGCAGGCGGTCGCGGCAACATTGGATCTGTTGTTTTTGCCACTGACATTTTGCCTGGCAATCTGGTTGCGTTACGACGGGCTGAATATCGGCCTGCTCCATCAATATGGACTATTGATGATTGCGGCACCGCTGATTTCCATCCCTGTTTTCATTAGACTGGGCTTATATCGCGCAGTCATACGTTTCATCGATCACAAGATCGTCTATGTGGTTGTGCTGGGTGTGACGCTCTCTGTGGTGACTTTGGCAGCGCTTGCCACTTTTACGCAAACCGGTGGTTATTCGCGTGCGGTGTTTGGTATTTATTGGATCAGTACGATTTTGTATATGGCCGCAAGTCGTTTTTTGGCGCGTGCTTATCTGTTGCGTGTCAGCGGTGCGCTCGGGACTACGGGGGCGGTGCGTGTGGCCATCTATGGCGCGGGTCAGGCCGGGTCGCAGCTGGCAATCGCATTGCGCACCGGCAACGAATATTTGCCGGTGGCGTTTATCGATGACAAGCAGGAGCTTCACAGGGCGACTATCGCTGGCATCAAGGTGTTTCCGGCAGATGAATTGCATGACCTGATTACGCGTTACAGCATAAAGGAAGTATTGCTGGCGATGCCTTCGCAGACCAAGGCGCAGCAAAAGCGCATTCTTGATCAGCTTGAGCCGCTGAAGGTCAAAATCAAGGTGACGCCGCCGATCAAGAGTTTGATCAATGGCGAGTTGCGGGTACAGGATATTCGGGAAGTTGAAATTGAGGATTTGCTTGGGCGCGACCAGGTGGATCCTGATCCAAGGTTGATTTCCGCATGTATCGTTGACAAGTCGGTCATGGTGACCGGCGCGGGCGGATCGATTGGTTCCGAATTGTGTCGCCAGATTATCCGTCAGCGTCCGTCGCGTTTGATTTTGCTTGAGATGTCCGAGTTCGGCTTGTATTCGATTGAGCAGGAGCTGAGCGAGTTGCAACAGAGCCTGGACATCAAACTGGAGTTGTTGCCGTTTCTCGGTTCGGTGCTGGAAAGGGAGAAATGCGAACGGATCATGCGGACTTTTTCGGTTGAAACCGTGTATCACGCTGCCGCTTATAAGCACGTACCGTTGGTTGAGCATAATCCGATTGAGGGCATTCGAAATAATGTGTTTGGCACCTTAAGTCTGGCCAAGGCGGCGATGACGGCGGGAGTCAAATCGTTTGTCTTGATTTCTACCGACAAGGCAGTGCGGCCCACCAATGTCATGGGTTCCACCAAACGTTTCGCCGAGTTGATATTGCAGGCATTTTCACGTCTGCAAGCCAGAACGCCATCACGGACGCGCTTCTGCATGGTGCGCTTTGGTAACGTGCTTGGGTCGTCGGGATCGGTGGTGCCCCTGTTTCGCAAGCAGATCATGGCAGGGGGGCCTATCACATTGACGCATCCTGAGATCACGCGCTATTTCATGACGACGCCTGAGGCTGCACAATTGGTGTTGCAGGCTGGCGCAATGGGTGAAGGCGGTGACGTCTTTGTGCTGGATATGGGTGATCCGGTAAAGATTGTGGATCTGGCTAAACGGATGGTGCATTTGAGCGGGCTTGAAGTGTTATCTGAATCGACGCCTGATGGAACCATCGAAATTAATCATGTCGGTTTGCGCCCCGGCGAAAAGTTGTATGAAGAATTGTTGATTGGCGAGAATGTCGAGGGGACTGAGCATCCTCTCATCATGCGCGCACAGGAGGTGGAGATTCCGTGGGCCGTATTGCAGGATCTGCTGGTTAAGCTGGAAGCTGCCTGTGACAGATTTGATTATGAAGAAGTGCGTGCCATGTTGTTGCGTACGGTGGCTGGATATACGCCGCAGTGCGGGATCGAGGATTTGATTTGGCGCGCTCAGGATCAGGTGATTGAGCCACGCGATGCGAGATTGCATTAGTGTGCATCGCTTAATGTAGATTTGTAAGTTGATTGCAAGTGCGTTTTCAATGAAATTTCACTTAATGGAGGAAGTATGGATTTATCAGGTCTGACAGTCGCCCAGTTGCGCGAACTACAAGAGCAGGTCAAGCAGGCTTTAAAGGATAGGGAACACGAAGAATTGGCGAAAGCACGTGAACAGATTCTGGCAATTGCACAAAGCGCCGGCATCTCGTTGAAAGATTTGCTGGGTGGGCAATCACGTGGCAAGAGCAGCGCGACAAAAGCCAAAGTGGCGGTACGCTATCGCCATCCTTCCGACGCATCGCTGCAATGGACTGGCCGTGGTCGTCAGCCGAAATGGATACAGGAATGGGTCGCGTCGGGTAAATCGCTGGATGCATTGCACGTATAGCCCTTGATTTGGTCGCGTTATTTATTTTTTGCATGTTTTTGAAGTAATAACGGCGGCTTAATAATTGGGCATCCGGGCCGGAAGCGCATGTTGATGGTTATACATGCGCGTTTTTTTTGATCTACGTTAAATCGGTACGCTGCATTTATCGGTACGCTGCATTTACATGTGAACGGTTCTTGCGTTGGCATCTGCCGGCGCCGCAACACGTTCATGCTTCACTCACATTAAAACTATGCTCCCACTTCAAAATTCGATATTCAAGGCGTATGACATCCGCGGCATCGTCGGCAAAACGCTGGATGCCGGTATTGCGCGTCAAATCGGCCAGGCCTTCGGTGTTGCCGCCCGCGCCAAAGGTGAAAAAGCCGTTGTCGTCGGTCGCGACGGCCGCTTGTCCGGCCCTGAATTGACGGCGGCGCTGGCAGCCGGATTGCAGGAAGCCGGCGTGGATGTGATTGATTTGGGAATCGTCGTCACCCCGATGGTGTATTTCGCCACCCATGTCCTGGGTACGCAATCCGGTGTGATGGTCACCGGCAGTCACAATCCTCCCGATTACAACGGCTTCAAAATGGTGCTGGCTGGCGAAGCGATTCATGGCGAGACGATCCAGGCGCTGTATCAGGCGATCGTCAGCGGTACTGCCGAACAGGCGCTCGTAGCGGCCGCGGGCAGTTACCGCACCCACGACATCAAGGACGCTTATTTGCAACGCATCCTCAGCGACGTCACATTGGCGAAACCGATGAAGATCGTGGTCGATTGCGGCAATGGCGTCGCCGGGGCGTTTGCCGGTGAACTGTATCGCGCGCTTGGATGCGAGGTGCAAGAGTTGTTTTGCGAGGTGGATGGGACGTTCCCGAACCACCATCCCGACCCCGCCCATCCGGAAAACCTGCAGGACGTGATTCGCGCCCTGCGGACATCCGATGCCGAACTCGGCCTGGCGTTCGATGGCGATGGCGACCGTCTGGGTGTGGTCACCAAAGACGGCCAGATCATTTATCCGGACCGTCAGCTGATGCTGTTCGCCGCCGATGTGCTGACCCGCCATCCGGGCCAGGAAATCTTGTACGACGTGAAATGCACGCGCCATCTGGCATCGTGGATCACCCGGCACGGCGGCAAGCCGCTGATGTGGAAGACCGGGCATTCGCTGGTCAAGGCCAAGATGCGTGAGACCGGGGCGCCGCTCGGTGGCGAGATGAGCGGACATGTGTTCTTCAAGGATCGCTGGTACGGCTTTGACGATGGCTTGTATGCAGGCGTCCGTTTGCTGGAGTTGTTGAGCCGTGCAAGCGATCCGTCGGCGCTGCTGAATGCGTTGCCGCAGTCGATCAGCACGCCGGAGTTGCAACTGCAACTGGCCGAAGGCGAGAACTTCACGCTGATAGCGAAATTGCAGCAGGAAGCGGAATTTCCCGGCGCCGATGAGATGATCAAGATCGATGGCCTGCGCGTCGAATATCCGGATGGATTCGGATTGGCGCGCGCATCGAACACCACGCCGGTGGTGGTGATGCGTTTCGAGGCGGAATCGGAAGCGGCGTTGCTGCGCATACAGGCAGCATTCAAGCGCGTGATTCTGGCGGTGAAGCCGGATGCAAGCTTGCCTTTCTAAATTCTCTTGAAGTGAAATCCGCTTGAATATCCTAATCGTCCGCGTTTCGTCCCTTGGCGACGTGGTGCATAACATGCCGATGGTGTCCGATATTCGGCGTCATTATCCCGACGCGCATATCGACTGGGTGGTCGAGGAAGGTTACACCAGCCTGGTGCGACTCAATCCGGAGGTGCGCAGGATCATTCCGATTGCACTGCGGCGCTGGCGCAAAAGCTTGTTCTCGGTTGCGACCCGGCATGAAATTGCCGATTTTCGCCGGCAGCTTAAGCAGGATGCTTATGACATTGTTTTTGATACCCAGGGCTTGTTGAAAACCAGTGTCGTCATGCGTATGGCACGCCTTGCGCCGAATGGCAGGCGGGTCGGATTGGGAAACGCTACCGAAGGCTCCGGTTACGAGCCGCTATCGCGGCTTTTTCATACGATGAGCGTCGCGGTTGGCTTGCGTACGCATGCGGTCTTGCGCGCCCGTCAGGTTGCCGCGAAGGCTTTCGGTTACAGCGTTGACGGCCCAGCTGATTTCAATTTACAGATGCCAGAGGTGGCGCCGCAGCAGTCGCCGTCATGGTTGCCCGGTCAACCGTATGCGGTTTTTTTCCATGGCACCGCCCGCGCAGAAAAACAGTGGCCATTTGCCGACTGGATCAGAATTGCGCAACAGTTGGCGGCGTACGGTATGCCGGTGTTGTTGCCATGGGGCAGTGACGCTGAAAAACAGACTGCTGAAAAGCTGGCCGCACAGATGAGCAATGCCCAGGTACTGCCTAAATTGGCTTTGATGGAGGCGGTCATGCTGGCGCAGCGGGCAGCGCTGGTGGTCGGCGTTGATACCGGACTGACCCATATCGCTGCCGCCTTCAATCGGCCGACCATCGAGTTGTACTGCGATTCGCCACGCTGGAAAACGGAAGGGGACTGGTCGGACAATATTATCAATTTGGGTGATGAGGGGAGTTCGCCGACGGCCGGACAGGTTGCGGCTGCGGTTGATGTGCTGCTGAGTTAGGTCGGACAATGTCAAGAATGCATTGAGCCGTGCGTCAGATAGCGGTCAACTGCCGTTTCTAGGATAATACTGCGATGAAACAACAAATTCTGGAAATCGACGCTGCCGACTGGCACATCAGTACGCCCAATCCAAGCTGGATTTCTGCGCTCGAAGCAGGAAAAGTACTGTATTTTCCGCAACTCGCTTTTAAGCTGGCGCAGGACGAGCAGCGTTTTCTGACGCCTGCCGTTCGCGATCCCAAAAGTCGGAATATCAGCCTGGATGCCAATGCCCGCTTGAAGGGCGCGCTCGGCGATGCTGCCGAACAGGCTGCATTGGCGGCGATGGTGGGGCGTTTCCGCCTGCAGGCGCGGCAATTGATCGACTCGCTGCTGCCGGCGTATAGCGATCATTTGCGTTTGGCGCCGACCAGTTACCGACCGATGCAGGTCGAGACGCGCACCCAATCGTGGCGTGCCGATGACAAGCGCATGCATGTCGATGCATTTCCTTCCCGTCCCAATTACGGCGAACGTATTTTGCGTGTATTTGCCAATCTGAATCCGGACGGCGTGCCGCGGGTGTGGCGGGTCGGCGAGCCGTTCGAAGAGGTTGCCAAGCGGTTCTTGCCGAGGGCAAAAGCCTACTCGCGCTGGCAGGCGCAATGGCTGAATGCCTTGCACGTGACGAAATCTTTCCGCAGCGAATACGATCACCTGATGTTGCAACTGCATGACGGCATGAAGTCGGACCTGGAGTATCAGCGCAATGGTCCGCAAGTGACGATGCCATTTGCTGCCGGTTCGGTGTGGGTTTGTTTTTCCGACCAGACACCGCATGCAGTGATGTCGGGACAATACATGATGGAGCAGACCTTGCACTTGCCGGCAGCCAAACAATATGATCCGAACGCCAGCCCGCTAGCCATTCTGACGCGGCTCACCGGACGCAGTCTGATTTGATGCGGGCGCCCTTGTTTCGTCTGATCTATTCGTCGGTATGGTGGCTGATCATGCCGCTGGCACTGTTGCGCTTATGGTGGCGCGGCCGCAAGGAGCCGGGATATCGGCAACATATCCCGGAGCGTCTGGGGTTTTATCGGCAGCCTGATCGGGACCAGCCGGCGCGCTCGTTCCTATGGGTGCACGCGGTATCCGTCGGAGAAACGCGCGCTGCCGAACCATTGATCAGCATGCTGCTCGCCAGCTACCCGCAGCACACGATCCTGTTGACGCATATGACCGCTACCGGCCGTGCCGCCGGGCAGGCGCTGTTCGGCCAATCGCCGCGCGTGGTACAGAGTTTTCTTCCATATGACACCGGTTGGACGGTCGGTCGTTTTTTACGCCATTTTTCGCCGCGTCTATGCGTGTTGATGGAAACCGAAGTCTGGCCCAATCTGATCGCGCAATGTGTCCGTTATCAGGTGCCTGTGACATTGGTGAACGCGCGCTTATCCGAGCGCTCATTGCGACGTGGGAAAAAATTTGCGACGCTGATGACGGAAGCGGCGACCGGCGTGGCTTGCATCGGGGCGCAAACCAGTGAGGATGCCGCGCGTTTGCGACAACTTGGCGCCAGCAATGTTACCGTGACCGGCAACCTCAAGTTCGATGTCGCGCCGTCAGAGGTTTTATTACGCATCGGCGCCGCCCTCCGCCGGCAGATCGGTGCGCGGCCAGTGTTGTTGTGCGCCAGTACCCGGGAGGGCGAGGAGGCGCTGATTCTGGCGGCGCTGAGTAAATCGCCTCCGCTTGAAAACCTGCTATTGATTATCGTGCCCCGTCATCCGCAACGTTTCGCTGAAGTGGCCAGTCTGATTGCGGCGAATAAGCTGCCGCTGGTGCGGCGCTCGGCGTTGGGCGACGCGCAGCTGGGGGCGGAGATCAAGGTGCTGCTGGGCGACTCGATGGGCGAAATGTTTGCCTATTATGCTGCGTCGGATCTGGCATTTATCGGCGGGAGTCTGTTGCCGCTGGGCGGGCAAAATCTGATCGAAGCCTGCGCAGTGGCGAAGCCGGTGTTGATTGGTCCCCATACCTTCAACTTTGCGGCGGTGACGGAGCAAGCCATCGCCGCAGGAGCGGCCTTGCGGGTGACGGATGCGGCTGCGATGCTGGGAGTGGCGAGTCGCTTGTTAACGGACGACCGGGAGCGCGCGGCGATGGGCCGGAGCGCCGGCGACTTCGCGCAATTGCATCGCGGCGCGACGGTTCGGACCATGGCGCTGCTGGCGGCGTTGGTGTAAAAATGCAGCTCGCGCTAATCGTCACGAACCTCGTCAGTACGTTGTTGCTTCCACCCACAAGCCTGATTCTGATGTGTTTTCTTGGCCTCGTCCTACGCCGGCGCTGGCCGCGCTGTGGCGTTTCGGTGAGTGCCGTTGCGCTGATCATCTTGCTGATAATCAGTACTAAGGCAGGTGCGTTATTATTCGTCGCTCCGCTGGAAAAACAGGCATCCGTGCTCGATGCGACATCGATTGCGAAAGTGCAGGCTATCGTCGTTCTCGGCGGTGGCCGGTTAGGCAATGCGCCGGAATATGGCGGCGTGGATAGTCCAAGTTACCTGACGCTGGCGCGTCTGCGTTATGCGGCCAAATTGCACCGTGAAACCGGTTTGCCGTTGTTGGTTAGCGGCGGTACACCTGATGGCGGTATCGAATCAGAGGCGGCGGTGATGGCCCGCACGTTAACGGACGATTTTGCCACGCCAGTCAAATGGCTGGAGCAAGCGTCGGACAATACCGCGCAAAACGCCGCATTCTCCGCGCAAATTCTCAAGCAGGCAAAGGTGCGGCGCATCCTTCTGGTGACGGACGCTATCCACATGCCGCGCGCGCAAATGATCTTCAGACAGAGCGGCCTGGAAGTGGTATCGGCACCGACGGTGTTTTTTAGCCGTGACCGGCTTTCGGTGCTTGATTTTTTTCCGATGGGAGAAGGGTTGCGGCGCAGCGACTACGCTATGCATGAGTGGCTGGGCATTGCCTGGTATAAGTTGCGCTACTGATGTAGTTCGCCCTGAGCCTAAGCATCTACTCAGGACTACGTCCTGCGGTCAATCGATAAAAAAACCCGCAACGATTGATTCATCCGTTGCGGGTTCCAGTCTTACCGGGAATTTCCTCCTCAAGCCAACGATTTAGTTCGCCGCCGGCTGCGATGCCAGCGCCACCGGCGTCTGCGTCGTCTCATTCAAACCGCCACCCAACGACCGATACAGATCAATCGCATTGTTCAGGCGCAACTGACGGGTCTGGATCAATGCTTGCTGGGCCGAGAACAGGTCGCGTTCTGCGTCCAGCATCTCGATCGAACTGGCGATGCCGTTCTTGACGCGCAGGTCGGTCAGCTTGACGAGATCTTGCTGGGCGACCAGGAAGGCTTGTTGCGCGTCCAGCTGATCATTCAGCGCCCCGCGGGCCACCAGTGCATCAGCGACTTCACGGAAGGCGGTCTGGATGGTTTTCTCGTAGCTGGCGATCGCGATGTTTTTGCGGACTTCCGACAATGTCAGATTGGCGCGATTCCGTCCACCTTCGAAAATCGGCAGCGTCAGTTGCGGGATGAATGACCAGGTGCGGCTACCGGCTGCAAACAGACTTCCCAGCGACGAACTGGCATTGCCGATGCCGGCCGTCAGGGAAATCTGCGGGAAGAACGCTGCCCGGGCGGCGCCGATGTCGGCGTTGGCGGCACGCAGCAGTTGTTCGGCGGCGCGGATATCCGGGCGTCGGGTCATCAGGTCGGACGGTACGCCGGCCGGGATGTCGGTGACGATTTGCTGTGATTCCAGCGCTTGTCCTGCCGGCAAATCCGTCAGCGGCTTGCCGACCAGCAGGGTCAGCGCATTGGTGGCCTGAGCGCGCTGGCGTGCCAGTGCAGCAAACGCAACACGGGCCGACTGGACCAGTGTTTCGGACACGCGCAAGTCCAGTGCCGACGATGCGCCGACATCAAAGCGCATCTTTGCCAGTTTGTAGTTCTGCAGCCGGCTGTCCAGCGTTTGTTGCGCCAGCTGCTGCTGTTCGGCGAACGACTGCTCGGCCAGGTAGGCTTGGGCCACTTGCGCAACCAGCGTGATGTGCGCCGACAGCCGCGCTTCGTCGGTCGCCAGGTAGGACGCCAGCGCAGCGTCTTTCAAGCTGCGCACGCGGCCAAAGAAGTCCAGCTCGAACGCGGTCATGTTGAGACCCACTGCGTAGCTGGTGCCAACGAACGATGTGTTGTTGAGGGTCTGGCTGGCAGCGGTGCGACCACGTGATCGAGAAAAATTGCCGTCCAGATTAGGCAGCGCATCGGCAGCGGTGATGTTGTACTGCGCACGGGCGGCTTCGATGTTCAGGACTGCGGTACGCAGATCGCGATTGTTTTCAAGTGCTGCCGCGATCAGTGTCTGCAGGCGCTGGTCCGGGAAGAACTGGCGCCAGCCGAGGGCGACCGCATCAACTTGCGACTGGCCGGCTGAGGGGGTTGCTTCAGCCGGGTAGCTGCCGGCCACCGGTGCTTGCGGCCGCACATAGGTTGGCGCCATGCTGCAAGCCGATAGAACGCCTGCCAGCAGCAGGGCGCCGGTCAGGTGTTTCGGTAAGGAATTAAACATGCGTTGCCTCCACATCGATTTTTTTGTTGGCGGCAGCCAGCTTGTTCTGGCGTGCGCTGCCCTTGAACAGCTTGCGCACCACCACGAAGAAGACTGGCACCAGGAATACCGCCAGAACGGTCGCGGTGATCATCCCGCCCATCACGCCGGTACCGATCGCACGTTGACTGCCTGAACCTGCGCCGGTCTTGATGGCCAACGGCAAGACGCCGAGGATAAACGCCATCGATGTCATCAGAATCGGACGGAAGCGCAGATGGACTGCTTCCAGGGTGGCTTCGATCAGGCCTTTTCCTTGCGCCTGCAGGTCTTTTGCGAATTCGATAATCAGAATCGCATTTTTCGCCGACAAACCGATCACGGTAATCATCCCGACTTTAAAGTACACATCGTTCGGCATGCCGCGCAAGGTCACGCCCAGCAACGCGCCGAGAATACCCAGCGGCACCACCAGCATCACAGCCAATGGAATCGAAGTGCTTTCATACAGTGCGGCCAAGACCAGGAACACGGCGATCAGCGACAACAGATACAGCATTGGCGCTTGCGAGCCGGAGGTTTTTTCTTCCAGCGATTGACCGGTCCATTCGAAGCCGAGACCTGCCGGCAGTTTGGCGGTCAGCGCTTCCATTTCGGCCATCGCTTCACCGGTACTATGGCCGGGTGCTGCGCCGCCCGAAATTTTCATCGCCGGATAGCCGTTGTAGCGGGTCAGCTGGACCGGGCCGCTAATCCAGTGCGAAGTCGTAAAGGACGACATCGGCACCATGGTTCCGTCGGTATTTTTCACATACAGCCTGGCCAGATCTTGCGGTTGCAGACGTTGCGGTGCATCGGCTTGCACGATCACGCGCTGTTGCCGTCCCTGATTCGGGAAGTCGTTCACATAGGCCGAACCGAGTGCGGTCGACAGCGTAGCGTTGATCGCACTGAACGAGACGCCAAGCGCATTCGCCTTGTCGCGATCGATGTCGAGTTGCAACTGCGGCGCATCTTCCAGGCCTTCGGGGCGAACGCCTGCCAGCACCTTGCTTTGTCCAGCCATGCCGAGCAATTGATTGCGTGCGGCGGTCAATGCTTCATGTCCCAGGCCGGCACGATCCTGCAGGCGGAACGTGAAGCCGGTCGCATTCCCCAGTTCCGGAATTGGCGGCGGGTTCAGCGGATAGATGATGGCATCCTTGATTTGCGAAAACACACCAAACGCCTTACCCGCAATCGCATCGGCGGATTCCGCCGGGCCTCTTGTGCTCCAGTCCTTGAGCGGAACGAAGACCAGGCCGGCATTTTGACCGTTACCCGAGAAGCTGAAACCGGTGATCGCAACGACGTGTGCAACGGCCGGCAGCTTCTTGTAATAGTCTTCAATCTTTTTGACCACTTCCAATGTGCGGTTCGTGCTGGCGCCTGCCGGCAACTGCACGTTGGTCACGATATAGCCCTGGTCTTCGCTCGGCAGGAACGATGCCGGCAGCCGTGCATACAGCAAGCCGACGCAGACAATGATGGCGCCATACAGCAGCAGGTAGCGGCCGGTTTTGGTGAGCATCCTTGCGATAAAACCCTGATAGCTGGCGGTGGTCGCACTAAATCTGCGGTTGAACCAGCCAAAGAAGCCTTTTTTCTCGTGATGGTGTCCGGCTTCCACCGGTTTCAGGATGGTCGCGCACAGCGCCGGCGTCAGCGTAAATGCCATCAGTACGGAGAAGAACATCGACGCGACCATCGACAGCGAGAACTGGCGATAAATCGCGCCAACTGCGCCGCTGAAGAAAGCCATCGGGATAAACACCGCGATCAGCACCAGCGTGATCCCGATCAGGGCGCCGGTAATCTGTCCCATCGCCTTGCGGGTCGCATCGCGCGGCGACAAGCCCTCTTCGCTCATGATGCGTTCGACGTTTTCGACCACCACAATTGCATCATCGACCAGAATGCCGATGGCCAGCACCATCCCGAACATGGTCAGGACGTTGATCGAGAAGCCGAACAACAGCAGTGTGGCAAAGGTCCCCATCAACGCAACCGGCACCACGACGGTTGGAATCAGCGTGTAGCGAATATTCTGCAGAAACAGATACATCACCAGGAACACCAGGATGATCGCTTCGACCAGCGTTTTCACCACTTCTTCGATCGAGATCTTGACAAAGGTCGAGGTGTCGTACGGTACGGTGTATGTGACCCCGGCCGGGAAGTATTTGGACAACTCCGCCATTTTCGCGTGGACCGCTTTCGCGGTGCCGAGTGCATTCGCGGTCGGCGATAACTGGACGCCGACGAACGATGTCGGTTTGCCGTCGAGACGGCCGGCCGTGGCATATGACTGACCACCGATCTCGATACGGGCGACATCACGCAGGCGCACCACTGAACCATCCTTGTTGGCGCGCAGTTGAATGTTGCCGAATTGGGCGACGGTATTCAGTTGACCGGTGACGACCACGGTAGCGGAAATTTGCTGCGTACCGGGACTCGGCAAATCGCCGATGGTGCCGCCTGCGACCAAGGCATTCTGGGCCTGGATTGCAGCGGTGACATCGGCGGGCGTCAGGCTCAGGCCGACCAGTTTGGCCGGGTCGATCCAGATGCGCATCGCCCGTTCGGTACCGAACAGCTGCGCCTGGCCGACGCCCGGAACCCGCTTGACTTCATTGAGCACGTTGCGCGACAAATAGTCGCCCAGTGCGACTGGATCGAGTTTGCCGTCGGTCGACGACAAGCCGATAAACATCAAAAAGTTGCTGCGTGATTTGGTGACCTGCACACCTTGTTGCGTGACCGCAGCCGGCAGGCGCGCTTCAACCCGCTTCAGGCGGTTTTGCACATCCACCGCTGCCAGATCCGCATTGGTGCCGGGTACAAAGGTGACCGTGATTTGCACGGCACCGTTGGCCTGGCTCTGCGATTCGATATATTGCAAACCATCGGCACCGTTCATCTCCTGTTCGATCAGGCTGGTCACGCTGTCGTCCAGGGTTTGCGCTGTGGCACCCGGGTAGTTGGCGCTGATGACGATGGTGGGTGGTGCGATGGACGGATATTGCGCCACCGGCAATTGCGTGATGGCCAAAACACCCCCGAGCAGGATGAAAATGGCGAGCACCCACGCAAATACCGGGCGATCAATGAAAAACTTTCCCATCTGGGTGCTCCTTATTTGGCTTTAGGTGTTGAATCTGCTTGCAGAGCATCAGATGTGGCGGAGGCCGGGCTTGCTGCCGCTGTCGTTTTGGTTTTATCCGGTGCTGCTACCGCTGCCGCAGCAATTCCGGTCCACGGCACTGGCTTGACCACCGCACCGGGCTTGATTTTCTGGAAGCCTTCGACGATGACTTTGTCGCCGGTTTTCAAGCCATCGGTGACTACCCATTTATCGCCTTGCGCGTTGTCCGCCTTGACGCTGCGTGCCGCCACCTTGTTGTCGGCACCAACCACGAATACGGTGGCGCCGGTCATGTCGCGCGTGACGGCCTGTTGCGGCACCGTGATGGCCTGCGCGTTGACGGCCTGTTCCAGTCTGGCGCGTACGTACATGCCCGGTAACAGGTTGTGGTCCGGGTTCGGGAATTCGGCGCGCATGGTAACGGTACCAGTGGTGGCGTCAACGGTCAGATCCGAAAACAGCAACTTCCCGCTTTGCGGGTAGGCCTGACCATCTTCGCTCACCAGCGTGACTTTGGCCTGGCCCTGGCCGACGCTTTGCAGTTGGCCGCTTTTCATCGCTTGTTGCAACTTCAGGACATCGGTGCTGGATTGCGTCAGGTTGACGTAGATCGGGTCGACTTGCTGTACGACTGCCAGCTGGGTTGCTTCGCCTTGCCCGACCAATGCCCCCTCGGTTACCAATGCGCGGCCAATGCGGCCGGAAATAGGGGCGGTCACGGTGGCATAGCCAAGATTCAGGTTGGCAGTCTGGCGTGCGGCTTTGGCCGAAGCAACGTCGGCAGCGGCTTGTTTTTGCAAGGCGACGGCGTCATCATAATCCTGCTTGCTGACCGCGTTGGCTTCCACCAGCGGCTTGTAGCGCTGCGCTTTCAGGGTGGCCTGGGTCAGATTGGCTTCCGCCTTGGCGAGTGACGCCTGGGTGCTTTCGTAGGTTGCCTGCAGCGGTGCCGGATCGATCCGGAACAGCACGTCGCCGGCCTTGACATCGCTGCCTTCGCGGAAGTTGCGCTTGAGGACAATACCGGCGGCACGTGCGCGCACTTCGGCGATACGGGTCGCTTCCAGGCGGCCTGGCAATTCTGTCGTCAGGGCCAGGCGCTCAGGGGCGATACTGATAATGGATACTTCGGCCGGCGGCGGCGCGCTGTTGATGGCAGCGTCGGACTTTTTGCCGCAGGCGGCAACTGCTGAAAGCACGGCTACGGCTAGCGCGATGCGCGTAAGACGATGAAGGGAGCCTACTGAATTCATAAAGTTCTCGCACGTTGATTGAATAAGGACCTGCCATGCTGGTGTCCTGAGTTAACAACTCAGAACACCAGCGGCTGATGCGGGACTGGCGCTGAAACACGAGGTATAGACTAACTAACCGCCATGTGGTTTCTGCAGTCCTGTCGTTTCTAATAGGTAAAACGCTGTGATTGGTGCTATTATACATACATCCATGAATGTATGTTGTGGCGTTAAATAAAAGTTGTTGCACCTGCACATTAGCACTGCAGTAGTCCGGAGATGGTTTACATGGCAAGATGTACAAAGGAAGAGGCGCTGGAAACCCGCAGCCGTATCTTGGATGCGGCGGTGGAGGTATTTCATGCGCGTGGCGTTTCACAGACCTCGTTGGCCGATGTTGCAAACGCAGCGGGTGTTACACGGGGTGCAATTTATTGGCATTTCAAAAACAAAAGCGATTTGTTCAATGCCATGTGCGAGCGGGTTCGGCTGCCGATGGAGGCGTTGATTCTGAATGGTGCCGAGGAGAGTGCGGTCGATCCTTTAGGTCAGTTCCGCAACTGGTGTCTGTACGCGCTCGAGGAAGGGGTCCACAACCCGCAGACGCGCAAGATTTTTGGCATCATTTTCCACAAATGCGAATTTGTCGATCCGCAAGATCCGATTTATGCGCGCCAGCAAGAATGCTTTTTGCAAGGGCGCATCAATATTCAGCGCATTCTTCGGTACGCGATCGGAAAAGGACAATTGCCACGCAATCTGGACCCGATGCTGGCGGCGATAACGGTTCAGGCTCTTTTGTCCGGCATCATCGACAACTGGCTGTTCAGTCCGGACAGTTTTGATCTGGGCGAACAGGCTGTCAACATGGTCGATCTTTGTATTCATACGTTGAAGACCGCGCCATCCTTGCAAAAAAGCTAGGCCGGTCAATAATAAGCCGGTACCAACAGCGCATTGACCTGCTGCAGGTCGTTTTCCTTCAACGCGCCGGCTGCCGCTTTCAATTTCAGGCCATTCATCAAGGTGTCGTAGCGTGCCTTGGCTAAATCGCGGCGGGTTGAAAATAATTGTTGCTCGGCGTTCAGCACGTCGATATTGATCCGCACACCGACCTGATAGCCGAGCTTATTCGAGTCCAGCGAAGACTGGCTGGATATTTCCGCCGCTTCCAGGGCCTTGACCTGAGCCAGGCCGTTACTGACGCCCAAATATGCCTGACGGGCGTTTAATGCCGCTGTTCTGCGGGCGGTATCGAGATCCGAGCGCGCCTTGTCTTCCAGCGCCACCGCCTGCCGCACCTGACTGTTGACGGCGCCGCCGGCATACAGCGGAATCGTCCATTGCACACCGATCGAATTGGAGGTGCCGGAGCCGTTCGTGAACGGGTTGCTGTTACCGCTGATGCTGGCGTGGCTGCGGGCGGCAACCAGATCGACCGTTGGCAAATGGCCGGCGCGCTCTTTCCTGATTTCGCGTTGCGCGCTTTCAAGCGCAATTTGCTGACTGACGACGCTGTAGTTCTGCTGCTCGGCACTGCTGACCCACGGGTCGATTTGCGCCGGTTCGGGCGTGTTCAGTTTGACGCCGGGGCGCAAGGTCGCCAGCGGTGCCGGTGCCTGGCCGATAATTTGTTGCAGCATGCTGCGCGCGACCTCGAGATTGTTGGTGGCGGCAATTTCCTGTGCCAGCACCAGATCAAAGCTGGCTTGCGCTTCGTTGGTATCGGTGATGGTTGCGGTGCCGACGTCAAAATTCCGCTTGGCAGAGGCCAGTTGCTCGGCAATCGCGCTTTCCTGCGCCTTCAGGAAAGTCAGCACATCCTGTGCCGCCAGTACATCAAAGTAAGCCTGGCCGACACGCAAGATCAGATCTTGCTGGACTTGCGAAAATTGCACTTCGCTACCGGCTACCGACAGTTTCGACTGTTCGTATTGCTCCCAATTCGCCGGACGAAATAGCGGCTGGGTCAGTTGCAAACCATAATTGTTGGTGACGCCGTTCCAGTTGTCGCCCGAGCGACTGTAGGTGCCGGCCAAACCGACTTGCGGCAACAATCCTGCGCGCCCCTGAATGCTGGCTTCGCGGCCGGCGCTAAGCGCATAGCGAGCGCTGGTGTAGGCGGCGTCGTTGGCGAGCGCTTGCTGATAGGTCTGGACCAAATCCAGCGCCTGTGCGTCGACAGACAAAAAAGCGCCTGCGATCAGCATCGCGCTCAGCGTGTTGCGGGTGTTGCGCATCAAACTCTCCGGAGCATGCGGTAGCAGGGCGGCATCTGAGCAAAGCGGTCTTGCGACGCTCTCAGTAGATTGGCATGCCGACGTCCACCTGTTGCGCCCATGCATGGATGCCGCCGGTGAGATTGATGACGTGGGGGAAATGGTTGCGTTCCAGAAACGCTGCTACCGACATGCTGCGGGCGCCGTGATGGCAGATACAGACGATCTGCTGATCTTCTTCCAGCTCACCCAAGCGAGCGGGAATGGTCTGCATCGGGATCAACTGGGCGCCGGCGATATGGCAAATTTCATATTCCCAAGGCTCGCGCACGTCCAGCAGCAGCGGCGTCGGGCGATCCGGATCGGCGAGCCAGGCGGCTAGTTCAGGAGAGGTAAGATGTTGCATCGTATGGTCGTCCGTGAGTTTGCTGGTTCAGAATTTGAAATGAGAATGCGGCGCGGCGTCACGCAGCGGTTTGGCGCTGGTCTCAAACAGATTGCGGGTGTCGTAAGCGGTCTCGGAGCTGCGGGTAATGACTTGCGCTGTCATCACCGGCGCTTCGCCAATAATCGCGATGATACGGCCGCCGACCTTGAGTTGATCCAGGAAGGCTTGCGGCAGCGAAGCCAGCGAACCCGAGATGACGATCACGTCATACGCAGCTTCTTTACCTTTAGTCCAGCCTTGGGCGCCGTTGCCTTCCACGACCTCGACGTTGCCCACGCCATACGCGTTCAGGTTTTTCTCTGCAAACGCTTTCAGCCCGGCATCGATTTCAACCGTCACCACGTGCCGCGCCTTGTGGGCCAGCAATGCCGCCATGTAGCCGGAACCCGCACCGATTTCCAGTACGTGCTCATGCTTCTTGACGGCGGCTTCCTGTAGCAGGCGTGCTTCGACTTTCGGTGACAGCATGCTCTCGCCGCCATCGCCCGGCAACGGGATTTCGGTGTCGCTGAAGGCCAGGCTCTTGTACGCGGCCGGTACGAATTCTTCGCGGCGGACGACCGTCAGCAGGTCGAGAATATCCAGGTCCAGCACATTCCAGGGACGGATTTGCTGTTCGATCATATTGAAACGGGCTTGTTCGATATTCATGGCTAAGGCTCAATCACTGAAGGAAAGGGACATTTTAACAAGGTCACCCCTAAAAACCTACTGCACGGACCAATCTCGCAGCCGCGACGCCGAGGGTACGGCGCAGCTTGTCGTTTCGATATTGGTCCGTGCGCTACGCCTGTTCGAGAGGAACACCAACGGCAGGGGTTTTCCCTTGCCATCGACGTCGCATCCAGTTGGCAAAATCATCCAAATACGTATACACCACCGGCACCACTACCAAGGTTAGCAGCGACGACGTAATTATTCCACCGATCACGGCCTGACCCATCGGCGCCCGCTGTTCGGCGCCTTCGGCCACGCTGAATGCCAGCGGCACCATGCCGAACACCATGGCCAGCGTCGTCATCAGGATCGGTCGCAGGCGCACATGGGCCGCTTCCAGCAGCGCCGCATTGCGCTCGGCACCGGCCTTGCGGGCCTGATTGGCGAAGTCGACCAGCAGGATCGCATTCTTGGTGACCAGCCCCATCAGCATGATGAAACCGATAATCGAAAACATATTCAGGGTAGAGCGGAACATCATCAGCACCAGAAACACGCCGATCAGGGTCAGCGGCAGCGCCGTCATGATCGCGACCGGTTGCAGGAAGCTGCCGAACTGCGAGGCCAGAATCATGTAAATGAAGATGATTGCCAGGCCGAGCGCTGCCAGCGCATAGCCTATCGACTCTTGCATGCTCTGGCTCGAGCCGCCGACCTGATAGTGATAACCGGCCGGCCAATGCATGTTGTCGAGCGCCGCTTTGACATCCGTGTTGACTTCGCCGGCCGAGCGTCCGACAGCGCCGGCAGACAATTCGACTTCACGGTTCAGACTGCGCCGATTGATCTGATTGGCGCCGAACGCATTGCTAATGTTGGCGACCTGACGGAGCGGGACCATTTTCGGTGAGCCGTCCGTGTTCAGTTGCGTGCTGGCCAACATCAAACGCGACAGATCTTCGCTTGCATTCCGATTGCTCGGCGCCAGGCGCACATTCACGTCGTAATTCTGGTCGTCCGTGCCGCGCCAGCTGCTGACCACTTCCCCGGCCAGCAATGGCCTCAAGGTATTCCCGACCTGTGCCACGCCAATCCCCAGATCGGCACCGATATCGCGTTTCGGCGTAATGGAAATAGTCGGCTTG
Organism: Glaciimonas sp. OK215; assembly: GCF_057787885.1. Classification (NCBI taxonomy): domain Bacteria; kingdom Pseudomonadati; phylum Pseudomonadota; class Betaproteobacteria; order Burkholderiales; family Oxalobacteraceae; genus Glaciimonas; species Glaciimonas sp. OK215. The sequence goes on along the minus strand of NZ_CM173544.1, from coordinate 5,129,438 downwards.
TTGGCCTTCAGGCTCGAATCGATATCGACGACGCCGGGAATCGCCCGCATCTTGCGCTGTGCTTCCTCGGACAAGCGTTGCAATTCCTTTAGGTCCGGGCCCAGCAAGCTCAGCCGTACTTGTTTGGTATCGCCGCCAGCGCCTTCCAGCGGACCGACTTGCGTGACGGTAATGCCGGCCACCTGGGTCAGGCGATTGCGCAGTAACGGGGTCATTGCGGCGGTGCTGCGCCGGCGTTCCTTGCGTGGCGTCAGGCGCACAAAGATGCTGGCGTAATTTTTACCCTGCGCAGTGCCGGTATTTACCGTGCTGTAGGTATCCTGCACTTCAGGGAATTCGCGCAGGATCCGTTCGACCTGATGGACTTTGCTCTCGGTCAGCTCGAGCGATGAGCCGACCGGGGTGTTGAACGTGACGCCGGTTTCCGAATAATCGGCTTGCGGAATAAATTCGCTGCCGATCAGTCCCATTGCAGGCAAGGCCAGACCGCCGGCAAACGTCATGACGGCGATCACCACTGTCGTCACACGATGCCTGAGCGACCATTTCAATAGCACCTGATAGCTGTCCGACAGCCATTGCACCAGCCGTTCAAACTGTTCCAGTACCCGGCCTATGGTCTTGGCGTACAAACTTTTGCGTGCATGGGGGTCTTGCTTGTCGTCGCCATGCAAAGAGGGGTCAGGCCAGATCGATGAGAGCATCGGATCCAGCGTGAAAGACACGAACATCGAAATCAGCACCGCAGCCGTCACCGTGATACCGAACTGGTGAAAAAAACGGCCGATGATGCCGCCCATGAAGCCGACCGGCAAGAACACTGCGACGATCGAAAACGTCGTCGCCAGCACTGCCAGGCCGATTTCAGCGGTCCCTTCCAGCGCTGCCGTGCGGTGGCTTTTATACACGCCGTTGACCTTCATGCCGGCATGCCGCACGATGTTTTCGCGCACCACGATGGCGTCGTCAATCAACAGCCCGACGCACAGCGACAGCGCCATCAGCGTGATCATGTTGATGGTGAAGCCGAAGATGTACATGAACAGGAATGTGCCGATCAGCGCCACCGGCAAGGTCAGACCGGTGATGATGGTCGAGCGCCATGAATTCAGGAACAGGAAGACAATCAGGATCGTCAGGGCGGCACCCTCGATCAGGGTTGCGCGGACGTTTTGAACGCTGACCCGGATTTGCCGCGAACTGTCTTTGATCGCCTGAATTTTGACACTGGGATACTGCGACTGCATCTGGGTTTGCAGTTCCTTCATTGCCGCCATCAAGCCATCGGCGACAGCGATGGTGTTTTCGCCTTGTGCCTTCAGGATATCCAACGCCAGCGTGCGCTGACCGTTATACAGCGCCAGGGTTTCCTGCTCTTCCTGGCCATCGACGACTGTTGCGACTTGCGACAGCCTGACCGGCTGGCCGCCGCGTCTGGCGACAATAATGTTATTGAATTCTTCCGGGTTCTTGATCTTGCCCTGCACCTGCACCACTTTTTCGGTGTCGGAGGCACGAATCGCCCCGGTCGGCAGTTCCTGATTCTCGTTGCGCACCGCATTCAGCACGTCGTCAATGCCGATGCCGAGTGCCTCCATCTCGGTCGGCTTGACGTAAATGTTGATCTCGCGTTTGACGCCGCCGACCATTGCGATCGAGCCGACCCCGCGCACATTTTCCAGGCGCTTCTTGACGATCTGATCGGCAATCGTGGTCAGCTCACGCAGATTGCGCGGACGGGCACCCGGCGCGTTGGCGACCGATATCGAAAAGATCGGCGCGTCGGCCGGATCGTAGCGGGTGATGCGTGGTTCCTTGACCGCGCTGCGGAACGCCGATTTCACCAGCGCCACCTTTTCACGGACATCCTGCGCGCCTTGCAAAGGATCGACGGTCAGGTCGAAATCGATGATCACCACCGAGGTACCCTCGTAAGAGCGCGAGGTCAGGTTCTTGATGCCATTGATGGTGTTGACCGCTTCTTCAATCGGCCGCGTGACATCGGACTCGACCGTTTCCGGCGAGGCGCCGGGGTAAGCGGTCTGTACCACCACCACCGGGAAATTGATGTCGGGAAATTGATCGACCCGCAGGCGGTCGTAAGAAAACAGGCCAAGCACGACGAAGGCCAGCATCATCATGGTGGCTAACACCGGATTGCCGATACTGATGCGTGTAAACCACATGACGGCGTCCCTTAGCTCTTTTCTTTGGCAAACTTCACAACCGCACCGTCAGGCAGGTTGCCAAGATTCACCTTGACGATTTGTGCGCCGTTGTCGAGGCCGCTGAGGACTTCGACCGCGCTATTGTTCGCGCCGGTGCTGCTGTCGTCGTTGCCGCGCAGTCCCAGTTTGACGGCGCGTTGTTGCAGCTTGCCGCCGTCAATCGCGTAGACGGTGGTATTGCCGGCATCGGTCTGGATCGCCGATAGCGGCAGCGTCAGGACACTGGTTTTTTTCGACAGGGTGAGCTGGGCCTCGCCAAACATGCCGACCCGGAGTGCGCCGTCAGGATTGTCAACCTGGATAAAGACCAGGATGGAGCGCGAGCCGGTTTCAATCGATGGATTGATGCGCACCACTTTGCCGTTCACCGGCGCCGGCAATCCTTCCAGCGTCAGCTGGACGTCCTGACCGGGCGCGACATGCAGAATGTCGGCGGTCGGTACCGCTGCGACCAATTCCATGCGCTTCAAATCGACGATTTGCAGCAGATTGTTGTCGGGCGAGACTTTTTCGCCGGGCTGCACCGAACGGCCGCTGATCAAGCCGCTGATCGGCGCTTTGATGACGGTGTCGGAAAGTGCCTTGCGCGCGACATCCAGCGCACCGCGTGCTGAATCGACATTGGCACGGGCGATGTCGTATTGACTGGCGGCATTGTCGAAGGCGTTTTTGGAGATGAAGCCCCTGGCGACCAGTACCTTGTTGTTGTCGCGCGCTTTGGTGGCGATGTCCAGTTGTCCCTGGGCCGCCACCAGTGCACCTTGCGACTGATTCAGGCGCGCCTGATATTCGCTGGCATCCATTCTGAGGAGCACCTGGCCGGCGCTGACGGAAGCGCCTTCGCGCACCAGCACTTCGCTTACTTCGCCACTCACCCTGGCCTTGACCGCAGCCTGATTCACCGCGCGCAGCGACCCCGACAGCGGGAGTACCTGACGGAGCTGCTGCGGTTTCACCCGGATAATGTCGGAACGCAAAAATTCCAGCGTCGGGATGGCTGGCACCGCTGTTTTTGCGGCGACCGTCCTGGCCGGCTTTTGCAGTGCCAGGGCGGTGCCCGCCAGTATTGCCAGAACAATCATGGCGGCCCGGATTTTGTGGCGTTTTAGCATGTCTTGTTTGGGAGAGCTGCTGGCTGAGCCAGCAATCCGTGCAGGCAGAGGTCGATAAAATTATCCAAATAAACGGCAGGAGAAATCGGGACGATCCGGTAACTGTTGAAAGCGTATTGCCACATCATCAGCATCAACACCGGCGCGATGATGACATGGGTGGTTTCCTTGACGTCAACGGCGCGAAATTCACCGCGATCAATGCCGCGTTGCAGCACGCGCCCGATCATGGCATCGCTGCGCGAAATCACTTCTTCGTAATAAAACGGCACCAGCTCAGGGAAGTTGCCTGCTTCCGCCATCATCAATTTGGTGATGCCTCCCAGTTTGGTGGCGCCGATGCGCTCCCACCATCCCACGGCGATGTCGCGGAACAACGCCGCACTGTGACCGGTATAGCTGTCGATGATGGTTTCGGCCTCGTCCAGCAGCGGCACCATATTTCCCCTGACCACGGCTTTGAATAACTCTTCCTTGTTTTCAAAATATAAATACAGTGTGCCTTTCGAGACCCCGGCCCGCGTCGCTACGTCATCCAGCCTGGTCGCCGCGAAACCGCGTTCCACGAACAGGTCGAGCGCGGCCGCGAGCAGCTCCTGCGGACGAGCGCCCTTGCGGCGTTCCCACCGCGTTTTGGTCTTGATCGAACTGGTCATGGATGCGGAATGCCGAGTGGAAACCCGACTAACTTACCGAAGAGTCAGTAATATAAGCGGCAATCCCGGGAGCGTCAAGGCTACTGTGCAGCGGGCTATGAAAGATTCTGCTAATGGTTTCAGTTCAGGGCAAATTGCGCTTTTAGCCAGAACGTGCGACCGGGCTCGTTAATGCGCATGGTTTGCGTATAACCGGGCAACGGCGTGCCGCGACGGCTCAGATGTTCCGCATAGACTTTGTTGGTCAGGTTGTCGACGCCCGCTGAAATCAATGTACCTTTGCGCGGCTTCCAGCCGGCATTGATCGAGAATGTCGTAAATCCGGAACTGGCCCCCAAATCCTGACCCGCGATATTGCCCTTGTTGAGATCGAAGCGATTCTGCGCGGCGACCGCGCGCACCATGGCTGCCAGCGACCAGGTCCGGTTGTCGAAAGTCAGGCCGATTTTGCTTTCCAGCGGCGGCATTTGCGCCAGCGCTGTGCTATCGGTACGGTTATAGCCGCGCACATAATTGATGGAGCCGTCCAGTGTCCAGTACGGATGCAAGACATAGGTCGCGCCGATTTCGCCGCCCCAGGTTGTCGCGGCTATATTGCGTGCGATCGAGATGCCGGAAGTGGCTCCTTTGGTGACGTTGGATTGGATCAGGATGAAATCATCGATGTGGTTGTAAAAAGCCGATGCCGTCAGGTTCAGGGCACCGGATTGATGCAGGATACCGACATCGAGTTGCCTGGTTTTTTCCGGTTTGGTGCCAAAGGCACTGGCGGAGCTGGCGCTTTGTTTTGAAATCAGTTCCCAGTAATCGGGGAAGCGTTGCGCGATGCCAAGACCGGCGTAGGCGGTCATCGGGACCTTTTCAAGATCGTGTTCGTAGCGCGCAAAACCGCTGCCCAACGTGGCATTCCGGCTAGTCACGGCGGTGGATGCCGGGCTGGGTTTGCGCGTATCTTGCGCATGCCAGAAATCGGTCCGCAGGCCGGATATGATGCGTCCGTTTTCTTTCTCGCCAACGTGTTGGGTCAACTCGCCGAACAGACCGACATTGCGGAAGTTTGCATCGGCGATGCGCGGACTATTTTGATAAGAAACCGATTGCGGACTCATCCCCATGCCAATGCGCGCCGTGTGCGCATTGCTTTGCATGTCGACACCCGTCGCCAGTTCCAGCGCGTCGGTCAGGCTCCACGTGACGGCGACGCGCCCGCCCTTGGTGGTGCGGTCAGGGTTCATTGCCCTGAGCATCCGGTTTGGCGCAGGGGTACGCAAACTGTAATTGTCCATAACGTGATCGATATAGTTGCGATACAGCTGTGCTTCCAGTTTTTTGATCAACGGTGAAATATCGCGTTTTTCAAACTTGATCCCCAGATTCGATCGCGCGAAGCGGGCGCCATCCATCCCGCGATCCGCATAGGCAGCCTGTCCGTCGCTTTGCGCCACGGACAGTTCGAGCAACGTGGTGTCGTCGGGCGTCCAGCCGAATGCCGCGCGCTTGCTCCAGCGGCTGTAGCGCGAATGTACGGCAGCGCCGTTGCCGTCGCGATAGTCATCCGAGCTTGATCGTGTGACGCCGGCTTCTGCATACATTTCGGACAGGCTGTAGCGCGCGCCGGCGACCTCATCGTGACGCCCGAAACTACCCGCCATCGCGCTGCCGTCGAACTTCAACCCGGGTGCCGCGCGGCGTGTGCTGCGTTCGAACAATACCGTCCCGGCAGAGCCGCCGGGGCCGTAAAGTACGGTCTGCGGGCCCTTGATGACCGTGATTTTGTCGTATTCGGCCGGAAAGATATAAGCGGTCGGCGGGTCCATGCGGCCGCCGCAGCCGCCCAGAATTTGTTGGCCATCCATTGCAATCGACAAGCGCGATCCGGCCATGCCGCGCAAGACCGGATCGCCGCTGCTGCCGCCCTTGCGTATCACGGAGAACCCGGGGATGGTTTTCAGGTAATCGGCGCCATCCTGTGCGGGAACCGGCTGGCGCGGCGCCTTGGGGTCGGTCACCACCTTCAGCGGTGCCGACATGTGCGACGCCGTCACCACGACTTGCGGAAGAGGGGTGCTTTGCACGGCGATCGGCGGCACTTCCGCAGTCTGCGCCGCAGCGCGATAGATAAAGAGAAAGCTGAGGGACAAGGCAAGCGGTGTCAATGCGAGTTGATTCATCATGATGGGGTGGATGCTCAATAAGAAAGTCGCGACCATGCCCGCAGCCGGCACCCTGACCGGTCAGGCACTGGGCATGGTTGACTTAAGGTTAAAGGCGGCGAATTACAGAAAATGCGTATTGATGATGCTGTCTTGAACTTCAGGCGCTGGATGCGCCGGACTCGGGCTGTTCCGGGTTCAAGCCATGCGTAAGTGACGCGTCCGTCGGCAGGTAATTTTTTCTGCTAATTCGAACAACGAGTTGGCGAGGTATATTTTCGGCGCTTAGACCGAATAATTAAATTGGATAAATACTTAAGTTTCGTCGGAAAATTCTGATCTTTGGTCAGTCGGCACATCCGATTGCCATGCATCAGCCTTGACAATTGAGGGGCCCCGCCACGATTTTGCACTTGCCAGAGCAGGTGTCCGAAGCGGACGGCGGGGTATATGCGGAACAAGCGGCGCGCATTTTCCAGTCGTTGGGACTGTCCTGGTAAAGCAGCTATCCTGGTTCATGGAACCAGCCTTGGCAGCCGGCGCGTGGGTCGCGAGAAGAATGAGAACGATCGCGACCGGCATGGCGCTGCTACGGCGCAGCACATTCCGGGGCGATGTTTTGTTGTTTTGGTCCTTGGCGTTTTTCTGAGCGTCGCGTGGTAATGCGATTGGCAGCAGTTGAACTTGGTATAACCCGTGTACGACAGCGTTACGCGGCGCCGCCCGTTACGCCCAGAGGCGCACGGGGACGGTTAGTCAAGCGTAAATTCGGCTCTGTGAGCAAAGCAGCGCAATTCTGCTGCATACGCCGGGCTGGTTGCCTGATATTCATCCGCCTTGCGATTCAGCATCGCTGCCGTTTTCAGGTGGCGGAGCGGGGTTTCCCGTTGTGCGGGTTGCCGGCTGTTAATTGACAGTAGGGCAATCAATAACGCTTGCACTGCTTGCAAAACATTTTTGACGTAACTCGTCTCTGTGCCAACCAGGATAGGAAAGTTTTTTGATAACGTTGTCATGCTGTGGTCCTCATCAAATGATCGATTGTTGCAGTGCAATATAACTTGCGATCAGAGATATTTCTAATCAAATTTACGCATGTGTGTTATCACGAATATGAATAGCGGAGGCCATTCTGCCTGACAGACTGCTAGCGCGAACAAGGGCCGTCAGAAGTGCCGACCTGGATTTTCGGTTGCCATAACACTTGCAAGCGGGCCGGGCCTTCTCCCGCCAGCAGTGCCAGCATCATTTCCGCCAGTTGCTGCCCGACCTTGCCGGGTTCGGGCTGGATGATCGAGGTGACCGTTGTGCCGACCAGCGTGTCGGGCGGCAGATCGTCGTAGACGATGACCGACAGATCGCGTCCGGCCACCAGGCCGGCATCGAGCAAGGCACGCATCACGCCGACGCCGCCCAGATTGTTGTCGACGATGACCGCCGTTGGCGGCTCTGCCAGTGCCAGCAATTGCGTCATTGCGCTGTAGCCGCTGCGGCGATCGAACACATTGTCCACGATATACGCCGGATCGGCCGCAATCGCGGCCCCGGCCAGGCTCTCCAGATAGCCGGCCCGCCGCTGCACTGCAAAATTCAGCGTGGTCGATGCGCTGACCAAGGCAATTCTTCGATGCTGGAAAGACAAGAGCCGATCGACGGCCATTTTCAGGCCGGCCCGATTGTCGATATCGAACCATGGGTACTGTTCGCAATTAGCGCTGCGGCCATAGGCCACGAAAGGAAATTTTTGTTCCTGCAAGAAATCCAGGCGCGGGTCGTGCAGCTGGGTCTGGGCAACGATCAGGCCATCGACCCGGCGCCGGCTGATCATGCGCCGATAGGCGCGCAATTCATCACCCGCGACCGCGGACGCAATCACCAGATCCATATCCTGCTGATCCAGGCGCACCGCAAGACTGGCAATCGTCTCCAGAAATGCCGGATCGCCGAGATCGCTGCAGCTGATCGGATAGATGATGCCGACCGCATCCATTTTCCCGGTCACCAGGCTGCGCGCTTGCGGGTTTGGACTGTAACCGCCGGCTTTGGCTGCCGCCGCCACCAGGATTCTGGTCTTCTCCGAGACTTCGGGATAGCCGTTCAGGGCGCGGCTGACCGTGGTAACGGAAAGGCCCAGAGTCTTTGCAATTTCTTTGAGTGACATGTCGTTCTTTATCTGACATTGAATGTGGGATGGTGCCGGATCGCATGCATTGCTGACCATCGAGACGCAAGCATTTTATGCTTGTGCCATACCGGACACGATGATACTCAGAATAAGCCTGTATTTGGGTGCGCCGCCATGGAAAATCAATAAATTGAAAAAAATATTTACTATCCAAAACGTTTTGGTTATTATTCATAACGGTTTGAATAAAGCTCAAAGCGTTTTGATAAAGAGTTCGCTTCCTATCCGCGCTGAGATACCTGAATGCTTGAGATACGGTCCGGACATACAAAAATACCATTTGGCAGAAGCCACAGGAGACAGAGAATGATTGTTTTACAGCAATTGATGAAGCGCTATGCATGCGGCGCTGCCGCCGCTGTGATGCTGGTTGCGATTGGCGCAAACACGGCTGCGGCTGCCGAGATCACCATTTCTTGCGGCTCGGTAGGGCAAGATTTTGAAATGTGCAAAAAAATGACCGACGAATGGTCGGCCAAGACCGGTAACAAAGTAAAGCTGTTCACTTCCCCCAATTCCACCACCGATATTCTGGCCTTGTTCCGCCAGCAATTCGGCGCGAAATCGAGCGAAATCGACGTCCTCATGGTTGACATAGTATGGCCCGGCGTGATCAAGCAGCACTTGCTGAACCTGACGCCGTATGCCAAGGGCATCGAAAAAACCCATTTCCCTGCCATCGTCGCCAACAACACGGTCGACGGAAAATTGCTTGCGATGCCCTGGTTCACCGATGCAGGCTTGTTGTATTACCGCAAGGATTTGCTCGAAAAATACAAGGAAAAAGTCCCGGCCACCTGGGAAGAAATGACCGCGACGGCGCAAAAAATCCAGGATGGCGAGCGCAAGGCGGGCAACGCGGGAATGTACGGTTATGTATTCCAGGGCAAAGCCTATGAAGGCTTGACCTGCAACGCGCTGGAATGGGTGTCGAGCTACAAAGGCGGCAGCATCATTGAAGCCGACGGCAAAATCAGCATCGACAATCCGCAGGCCGCGAAAGCGCTGGATATGGCCGCCGGCTGGATAGGCAAGATCGCGCCAAAAGGCGTGTTGAGCTTTGGTGAAGAAGAGGCGCGCGGCGTATTCCAGAACGGTAACTCGGTGTTCATGCGCAACTGGCCTTATGCCTGGTCTTTAGCGCAGAAAAGCGACAGCAAGGTGAAAGATAAAGTCGGTGTGGCCGCATTGCCGAAAGGCGGCGCCGACGGCCAAAGCGCGGCAACGCTGGGCGGCTGGCAACTGGCGGTATCGAAGTATTCCAAACATCCGGCCGAAGCGGCCGATCTGGTGCTGTACCTGACCAGCAAGGATGTGCAGAAACGGCGTGCTATCGACGGCTCTTACAATCCGACCATTCCTGAATTGTACAAGGACGCAGATGTGCTGAAGGCGGCGCCGTTCATGGGTTCCCTGTATGAGGTCTTTCCTCATGCGGTGGCACGTCCGGCGACCGTTACCGGAGAAAAATATAACCAGGTGTCCGCCGCTTTCTGGAACGCCGCTTACGCTACCTTGTCCGGTAAAACCAAAGGTGCGGACAGCGTCAAGAAACTGGGGCAGGACCTGACCCATACCCGCCGCGGCGATAAATGGTAGAAAAGCCTGCCCGTGACAGGGGGCGGTTTTTCAGACTGAATCGCGGGCGCAGCTTGATCGCTCCCGCGCAGTAAGGCACTGCGGCAGCTGTGGGCGGAAATCCTGTCCATCGGCATTCCAAAAGCCGCGACATTCGCAACCAGAGCAGGCGGCTTGACCGGCCTGGTTGCATCAACCCGAACGGGAGGAGACGTCCCATGAATTCCGTACCAATAAGCAGCCCCCAGAGCGCCACCAGTGCTATACCGGAAAAAGTACCGCAAAGCGCACTCACCAAACAACGGATTCGCAGTGCCTGGATTTTTCTGGCGCCGATGCTGATTATTCTGGCGCTGGTTGCGCTGGAGCCCCTGGGACGCAGCATCTGGCTGAGTTTTACCGATGCCAGTCTGGATCGTCTGGGCGGAGCGGGCGTCAAGTTCGTCGGCTGGGAAAATTATTTCGGCGATTACGGCCTGTTTTTCAGCAGGGGAAATTTTATCGATTCGGCGTGGGCCGGGGCAGTCAAGAACACGCTGTTTTTCGCGGTCTGTTCGGTGACCCTGGAAACCGTGTTTGGCCTGATCGTCGCCCTGGTGCTGAATGCCCAGTTCAAAGGCCGCGGGCTGGTGCGTACCGCAGTGCTGGTGCCCTGGGCGATTCCGACGATCGTCTCGGCCAAGATGTGGGACTGGATGCTGCAGGAGCAATACGGGATTTTCAACATCATGCTGTCGGCCTTGCACTTCGACAAAATTGCCTTCACCACCGATTTGCCGATGTTTTCCGTGCTGTTGGTGGACGTCTGGAAAACCACGCCCTTCATGGCTTTGCTGATTCTGGCGGCGCTGCAAATGCTGCCCAAGGATTGTTATGAAGCGGCTCAGGTCGACGGCATCCATCCGGTCCGGGTGTTTTTCAAGGTCACCCTGCCGCTGATCAAGCCGGCGCTGATGGTCGCGGTCATCTTCCGCCTGCTCGATGCCTTGCGGGTGTTCGACGTGATTTACATCCTGACCGGCACCAATGAAAACACCATCAGCATGTCCGGCTTTGTGCGCGAAAGCATGATTGCGAACGGCTATGTCGGCCAGGGCTCGGCCGCCTCTACCGTGCTGTTTTTGATCATTGCCCTGTGCACGCTGATTTACATGAAATTCAGTAGAACCAATGCCGAAGGTTAAGCCAAGCGCGCAGCATATCCAATCTGCAGGAGAACCATAGTGATAAGAAATATCGGGTGGCGCATCGCATTCTGGATGCTGGTGGTGGTGATCGTGGTGTTTTCACTGTTCCCATTGTTTTACGCAATTCTGACGTCGTTTTTGAGCGGCAGCGCGCTCTACGACGTGACCGAAGTGCTGCAGAGCGGCTTGAGCGTGAAAAACTACGCCGCGCTGTTCGACAGCAGCCAGCATTTTGGCGAAAGCATCATTAACTCGATCATGGTAGCGGTATCGGTCGTCGTGGTGTCGCTGTTTCTGGGAGTGACCGCAGCGTTTGCATTGGGGCGCGTCAAATTCAGGGGGCGCGGCATGTTGCTCATGGCGATTCTGGCGGTGTCGATGTTTCCGCAGGTGGCGGTGCTGGCAGGCATGTACGAAATGATGCAGACGCTCGGCTTGTATAACAAAACGATAGGACTGGTGCTGCCCTACATGCTGTTCACCCTGCCGTTCACGGTCTGGGTGTTGACCACTTTCATGCGCGATCTGCCGAAGGAACTGGAAGAAGCGGCCATCATGGACGGCTGCACCTCCTGGCGCATCATCAAGGATGTCTTCATGCCGCTGATGTGGCCGGCGCTGGTCTCGACCGGATTGCTCGCCTTTGTCGCCGCCTGGAATGAATTCCTGTTTGCGCTCACCTTTGTGACCAAGGATAGCGGGCGTACCGTGCCGGTGGCGATTTCCCTGATCGGCGGCGGCGCCAGTTCGCAGGAACTCCCCTGGGGCAAGCTGATGGCGGCCTCGGTACTGGTCACGCTGCCGCTGATCCTGATGGTGCTGGTCCTGCAGCGAAAAATCGTATCGGGATTAACGGCCGGCGCAGTCAAAGGCTAAGTCCTGCAAGAGAACCAAATGATCTCGGCCAACCCGGCAACGGGCGCTGAATTTTTAACACTGAATTTAATTTTGGAGCAAGTAGTGATGAGTGCGGTGCAACCCTTCAAGCAGTTTTCCGGCAACCTGACCCAGCCCGATTGGTGGCGTGGCGGCGTGGTGTACCAGATTTATCCGCGCAGCTACCAGGACAGCAACGGCAATGGCGTCGGCGACCTGAAAGGGATTACGCAGCGGCTGCCGTATATTGCCGCGCTTGGCGTCGATGCGATCTGGCTATCGCCTTTTTTCAAGTCGCCGATGAAGGATTTCGGCTATGACGTCAGCGACTACTGTTCGGTCGATCCGATGTTCGGCACGCTGGAAGATTTCACCGGCATGCTGGAACAAGCCCACCAATTGGGGCTGCGCGTGATTATCGACCAGGTGCTGAGCCACACTGCGGACAATCACCTGTGGTTTACCGAGAGCCGCGCCAGCAAAACCAACGCGAAAGCCGATTGGTATGTATGGGCCGACGCCAAGGGCGACGGCACGCCGCCGAACAACTGGCTGTCGATTTTCGGCGGCTCCGGCTGGCAGTGGGATACCGCGCGCGAGCAGTATTACCTGCATAATTTCCTGACCAGCCAGCCCGACCTGAACGTCCACAATCCGCAGGTGCAGCAAGCCTTGCTGGATGCGATGCGCTTCTGGCTGGAACTGGGCGTCGACGGCTTCCGCTTCGATACGGTCAACTTTTACATGCATGACCCCTTGTTGCGCGACAATCCGCCGAAAGGGCGTCCGCAAGGCGTCGACGGCGCGGTCAACAGCGTCAATCCGTATGCATGGCAATGGCATCAGTACGACAAGACGCAGCCGGAAAATCTCGCCTTCCTGAAAAAAGTCCGTGCCATGCTGGATGAATATCCCGGCATTACCACGGTCGGTGAAGTGGGCGCCGACGACTCGCTGGGCGTGATGGCCGAGTACACCAACGGCGGCGACAAGCTCCACACTGCCTACAGCTTCGACTTACTCAGCGAACTTTGTTCGGCACCGTATTTTCATCAGACCTTGACCAATTTCGAGCAACGGGTGACCGATGGCTGGGCCTGCTGGGCCATTTCCAATCACGATGTGGCGCGTGTGGCCACCCGCTGGGGCGGCAGCCAGGCCGCCGCACCGCAAGCATTGAAACTGTTCGCGGCGATGCAACTGTCATTGCGCGGCAGTCCGTGTATTTATCAGGGCGACGAGCTGGGCTTGCCGGAAGCCGAGTTGCGCTTCGAGGAATTGCAAGATCCATACGGCATCACCATGTGGCCCGCCTTCAAAGGGCGCGACGGTTGCCGCACGCCGATGCCGTGGTCGGCCGCTGCGCCGCAAGCGGGTTTCAGCAGCGCCGACAAGACCTGGTTGCCGCTGGCGGCAGCGCATCTCGGTTTGGCGGCCGATCTGCAGCAACAGCAATCCGACAGCGTGCTGGCGCATTACCAAACCTTTTTGAAATGGCGCAAGACGCTGCCAGCCCTGATGCATGGCGAAATCGTCTTGTTGCCGGTCGATGAGCGGGTCCTGGCGTTTGTCCGCAAGCAGGACGGCAAGCAGTTGTTGTGCGCATTCAACCTGTCGGCTGCGGCTGCCAGCTATGCGCTGCCGGCTGGGATAGAGGCACTCACCGCCTGTGAGGGCCATGGTTTCAGCGCCGCCGGCGTCACCGGCAAGCAGCTTGAGTTAGGCGCCTGGGGTGCTTACTTTGCCTGGGTTAATTGAGGCGACCTTAAGTCATTAAGCCAGCGCTTGTCTCCACAAGTCGATGCTGCAGGACGCCTGTTTTAGTTGTCGTACTTTCACTTCAGAAGAAAGAATGCAATGGCTGATTTAATCTTTAAAGGTATTCATAAGCGTTACGGCGCCAGTCCCGATGTCATTCGTGATGTCAATTTGACCATCAAGCAAAGCGAATTTTGCGTTTTTGTCGGGCCTTCGGGCTGCGGCAAATCGACGCTGTTGCGCATGGTGGCGGGACTGGAAGATATTTCCAGCGGCGAATTGACGCTGGGCGGCAAGCGCATGAATGAAAAGGCGCCCACGGAACGCGGGGTGGCGATGGTCTTCCAGAGCTACGCGCTGTATCCGCACATGACCGTCTACGACAACATGGCGTTCGGTTTGAAAATCCTCAAAACCAGTGCCGATACGGTCGACAAGAAAGTCCGCGAAGCGGCGCGTATCTTGCAGCTGGAACCATTGCTCAAGCGTCTGCCGAAAGAATTGTCGGGCGGCCAGCGCCAGCGGGTGGCGATTGGCCGCGCCATCGTGCGCCAGCCGCAGATTTTCCTGTTCGACGAACCGCTGTCGAACCTGGATGCGGCGCTGCGCGTGCAAACCCGGCTGGAAATTGCCAAGCTCCACACCGACATCGGCACCTCCAGCATGATTTACGTCACCCACGACCAGGTCGAGGCAATGACGCTGGCCGACAAGATCGTGCTGCTCAATGCCGGCCGCGCAGTGGCCGAAGATGGCAGCATCGCCCAGGTCGGCACGCCGCTGGAGTTGTACCACCATCCGGTCAACCGCTTTGTCGCCGGCTTCATCGGTTCGCCGGCAATGAACTTCCTGCCTGCCACGGTGCACGAGATCGGGGCGCACGGCGTGACGCTGGCGCTGCCCGGCGGCACCCGGCTTGCAGCGGAGGTCGCCGGCAACGATTTGCCGCACGGCGCACCGGTCAGTTTCGGCATCCGCCCGGAGCACTTGTCGGTCGACGATGCGGGTCAGCTCAAGGGCAAGGTCCGCCACGTCGAACACATGGGCGAGCTCAGCTACCTGTATGTCGACTTGCCGGGACTGGCCGCGCCGCTCGTGGTCAAGCACGCCGGCACCTTCAACGGCCAGGCCGGCAGCCCGGTCAGCCTGGCTGCGCCGGCAGCCAACGCCCACCTGTTCGACGCCAACGGCCGTGCCCGCAGGCGACTGCCGTCCGCAGCATTGGGATGAGGCCGGGATGCGCCATGAATTTAGTAGTTGTCAGGTAGTAGTTCGGAAGTGGTTATCTTAAAAATATAAACGAGACGAGATATTGAAATGCGAAAAATTACAAAAAACACGTTGGTGACGGCAGGGATCCTGATCGGTACCATCGGCGCGGCGACAAACGCCCATGCAGACTATAGTTACGACGGCACGGAGGCGTTTGCCTTTCACGGCTATCTGCGCGCCGGGGTAGGTACCAGCGACGGGCAGTCGCAAGTTTGCTACCACCTGCCCGGCGCCCAGAGCAAATACCGCCTGGGTAACGAGTGCGAGCAATACTCGGAACTGGAAACCGATGTGCGACTGATGAAATTCGACAACGGCACCATCCTCAGCGGCGTCGCCATGGCCAGCCTGTATAACCAACTCAATCACTCGCCAACCTTCGATGCCCCCCGTGGCAACATCCGTTTGCCGGAGTCTTATCTGCAACTGACCCACATCCCGGGATGGGACGGCGCACGGGTCTGGGCCGGACGTATTTACTATGAACGCAACGATATCCACATCAACGATTTCTATTACTCGGCGCCGAGCGGCCTGGGTGCCGGCGTGCAGGATGTGTCGATCGGCAACGGCTTGAAAGCCAGCTACGCGCTGTTTCGTGAAGATGGGATCAGCCAGCCAGCCTATGCCAGCCGGCATGATTTCCAACTCTCCGGCATTCAAACCAATCCGGGCGGTCAGCTGAAGTTCGACCTGTCGTATATTCAAAAGGCCGATATTCCCGATAGCCATAACGGCTGGTCGTTGACGGCCCAGCATACCCAGAGCGATGTGCTGGGTGGCAAGAACAAGATGGCCATCCAATACGGTAGCGGACCCGGCACCGGCCTCGGCGAAACCGGCGACCTGACCTCGGATGCCAGCACCAAGCGCTGGCGCGTGCTGGATGCCTTTGACTGGCAAGCCACCAAGAACTTCGGCGGGCAGGTGGCGGCGATCTATCAGCGCGACATTACGCCTACCGGTTCGCAGAACTGGGTGTCGTTCGGCGTGCGGCCTGTGTATGCCTTCACCGATCATTTCAAACTCGTGACTGAAGCGGGCCATGACCGCGTCACGCCAAGCGGCGCAGCGACCCGCACCCTGACCAAGTTCACGATTGCCCCGACGCTGGCGTTGGAGCGTTCGTTCTGGAGCCGGCCGGAGTTGCGCTTGTTTTACACCTATGCGCATTGGAATCAGGCAGCGCAGTTAGCGGCCGCTCCCAACGATCCACTCTCCACCACCGGCGTCTTTGGCTCGTCACGCAACGGTTCCACGGTCGGGGTGCAATTGGAAACATGGTGGTAATCCTGACGTGATCGCCGGTCTCTGATTGATAGAGAACGCGATCTGATGAAGAGGCCAATTGTTTGCAGGTGTTGCTGCAGGGATGTTGTGTTGATGAAGGTCTGCCGTCGTACAAGGCAGGCTTTCTAAGCAATGCAGTTGGCCGGTAAACCTGACTTTTTATGTAATTAGCTTAAATCATGACAATCCAGCCGCAATCGACCGCGTCGATTCATCCCGATCCCGACTGCAAGATGTTCAGGGACGGTCCACGACTACTGGCCGACATTGGCGGCACCAATGCGCGCTTTGCATTGGAGACTGCACCGGGCCGGATTGAAGCAATTTCGGTTTTACCCTGTAAAGACTATCCGACCATGCTCGACGCGATCCGCGCCTACCTGTCCGGGTTGCAGATCAGCGTGGGCAGGGTGCAGCACGCAGCGTTTGCCATTGCCAACCCGATTCAAGGCGATCAGGTGCGGATGACCAACCACGACTGGGCATTTTCCATCGAGGCGGTGCGCAGTGAATTGGGGTTCGACACGCTCTTGCTGATCAATGATTTCAAAGCCCTGGCGATGGCCTTGCCGTATTTGACGCCACGGCAAAAGCGGCAGGTGGGCGGTGGCGTGGCGCGCCCTGACAGCGCGATCGGGCTGATCGGCGCAGGCACCGGTCTCGGCGTATCGGGCATTCTCCCCGCGGGCGATCGCTGGGTCGCGCTGGAGGGTGAGGGCGGGCACGTGACATTCGCACCGTCGGATGAAAGAGAATGCGATATTTTGCGTTTTGCCTGGCGTGAGAATGAGCATGTCTCCGCCGAGCGCCTGCTGTCCGGCTTTGGCCTGGAACTGATGTATCGTGCCTTGGCCGAGCGCGCGGGCCAGCCGGCGGAGGCGCTGTTCGCGCCGGAGATCCTGCGGCGCGGGATGGCGGGAGAATGCGCCATCTGCGACCAGACCATCGCGTCTTTCTGCGCGATGCTCGGCACGATTGCCGGCAATGTCGCCGTCACTCTCGGCGCGCTGGGCGGCTTGTATATTGGCGGTGGTATCGTGCCGCGCCTGGGCGACAGATTTATCAAGTCGAACTTCCGCCAGCGCTTCGAGCGGAAAGGACGTTTTTCCGATTATCTGGCGCAGATACCGACGTATGTCATTACCGCCGAATACCCGGCTTTCCTGGGCGTAGCAGCCATATTGGAAGAAAAGTTGAGAACCACCGTTTATCCGTGAGTTTCCGCCATGCTGAATTTATATGACGTATCAGTCGTTGTGTTTATCAAATATCTGGAGAGGTTGAGCTTAATCCTTGAGAAAGCAAAGCATTACGCTATCGAAAATGGGATGGATGAGTCTGCTCTTTTAAACGCAAAGCTCACGCAAGATATGTTCCCTCTGAATATGCAAATCAGCATCGGAACCGACTTTGCAATGCGTGCAATAAAACCGCTATTGCACAGGGAAATTATCGTTAAAGATTTGCCATTCGATAGCATGGAACAGATGCAGTCGAGAATAAAAGATCGTTTAAGCATCCTCAAGGCAATATCTCGGAATGATGTGCTTGAGGCACCGTATTTGAAAATTCAAGAGAAGGCTGGCGACGCAACTTTTGAGAGCCAGGCACGGGTTTTTATTACTCAGTACGCCATGCCGAATTTCTTTTTTCATATCTGTATGGCCTATGCAATTCTGAGATCCCTGGGCTGCCCGATAGGAAAGGCAGATTTTGATGGCTTTCACTATTACGAAGCAAGCTGATGTGAGTGTCGTCAGAAAGTCCGCACGCTTGTTTCAGGATCGTTTTCCTCGCGCAGTTTCATCTCCAGATAGCCGCTGGGCGTGCATCCGGTGTAGCGCTTGAAAACAGTGGAAAAATATTGCGAGCTTGAAAAGCCGAGCAAAAAAGCCAGGTCGGTGACCGGCATCCGCTTTTGTTCCAGCAGTTGACAGGCCTGCTGTACTTTGTGGCGAATCATGAACTCGGCCGGCGGCAGGCCCGCCTCCCGGCGGAAGCGGCATTTGAACTGGGGCAGGGAGAGTCCGACCAGCGCGGCCAGTTCTTCCAGCGCGATATCGGCCTGCCCGCTCTGCTGGATATAGTCGATGCATTTCTGGATGCCTGCGCTGGTGGCCAGCACCGGGGCAGCGCTGGCCGCCCGCAAGACATGCATGACGTAATTGCGCAGGTGATGCTCTATAAACAATTGGACCTGAGGAGTACGCGTTTGCTGTAAAAAAATAAAACATTGCTCCAGATCGCTCTGGGCCGCTGGCGAAATCCTGAAGTGGCGCATCGGAAGCGCATGCAGTGAGGACTGCAGCGCGACTGCGCTGCGGGTGGACAAGCCGAGGAAATTATCGGGTTCAAGCAGATGCAGCTGCAGCCAATAACATTCCCCTTTTTCTTCCGGCTCACCGCAAGTATCGTGCCGCTCTTCAGGATAGGTAATGAAAACCTCGCCGCTTTCGACCGTGTATTTGTCTTCAACCACCCGGTAAGTCTGTTGCCCGCGCACCAGCAGCGAGATTTCCATCGTATCGGCATGGATATGCGGCGGCAATGCCGGCTGTGCCGTCAGATAGCGGTAATGCCCCAGCGAGCGCACGCCCGCAACGGACAGGCTGGTGCCGCTGTATTCAAGCCGCTGGCGATCTGATTTGTGGCGCATGTTTGATTTTGTATCTCAATACGGGCGTGGAAGTAATTGCGTGTCGAGGGGATTAATATTCTGTATCAGCAGGCAGTATTAGACAAGCTCAATTCCCCGCGCCATGTCCGCATGATGTGCAGAGGGAAACAATCCAGGTGCAGCAATCGATGGCCGACGAAGATCGGCATGAATAAAAGGGAGATGACAGATGCGTAACAACTGGTGGCGGGGCGCTGTGATTTATCAGGTCTACCCACGCAGCTTTGCGGATGGCAATGGCGATGGTCTGGGCGATTTGCCGGGCCTGACGGAAAAGCTCGGCTACATCGCGTCGCTGGGCGTGGACGCCATCTGGATTTCGCCTTTTTTCACGTCGCCGATGAAGGATTTCGGGTACGACGTATCAAACTATCGCGATGTCGATGCTTCATTCGGCACGCTGGAAGATTTTGATCGGCTGGTCGAACAGGCCCATGCGCTCGGCCTGAAAGTGATGATCGATCAGGTGTTGAGCCATTCCTCGGACCAGCACGCCTGGTTTGCCGAAAGCCGCAGCAGCCGCGACAATCCGCGTGCCGACTGGTATGTATGGGCCGATGCCCGCGCGGACGGCACGCCGCCCTGCAACTGGCAATCGGTATTTGGCGGCGCCGCCTGGCACTGGGAGCCGCGCCGCCGCCAGTATTACCTGCATAACTTCCTGTCCAGCCAGCCGGATCTGAATTTCCACAACCCGGCCGTGCAGACCCAGATGCTGGAGGAAATCCTGTTTTGGCTGGAGCGCGGTGTGGACGGCTTCCGCTTCGATGCGTGCAATTTTCATTTCCACGATCAGCAACTGCGCGACAACCCGCCCGCCACGGCAGCCGCCAACTTCATGGCCGCGCCGGATAACCCGTATGGCATGCAGCAGCATCGCTACGACAAGTCGCAGCCGGAAAACCTGGCGTTCTTGCAGCGCTTGCGCGCCATGCTGGATGAGTACGGTGCCGCCAGCGTAGGCGAAGTGGGCGACGACGATGCGCTGACGACCATGGCGCAATACACCGCAGACGGCGATAAATTGAATATGGCGTATAGCTTCAACCTGCTGACGCCGGAGTTTAGCGCGGCCCATGTGCGCAGCACGGTCGAACAAATGGAAGCCAAGCTGGCCGAACACGGCGGCAAGGGCTGGGCCTGCTGGTCCGCCAGCAATCATGACGTGATGCGCGTGATGAGCCGCTGGGGCAAGGGGCAGGCCGGTCCGGCTTTCGCCAAACTGGTGCTGGCGATGATGACGACCTTGCGCGGCAGCGTCTGCATTTATCAGGGCGAGGAACTGGCGCTGACCGAAGCGGAGATTCCATTCGAGCGCCTGCAAGATCCGTATGGCATCACCTTCTGGCCCGAATTCAAGGGGCGCGACGGCTGCCGCACCCCGATGCCGTGGCAGGCCGCAGCGCCGTTCGGCGGCTTTTCGCCGGTGGAGCCATGGCTGCCGATGGCGCCGCTGCACTTGCCGCTGGCGGTCGATGAGCAGAATCGGGATAGCGCGTCGGTGCTGGCGTTTTTCAGGACATTTTTGGCATGGCGCCAGCAACAGCCGATTTTGCAGCAAGGCGATATCCGGTTTTTCGATGCACCGGAGCCGATCCTGGCGTTCGAGCGCAGTCTGGGCCGGGAACGCCGCTTGCTGGTTTTCAACCTTGGCGCAAGCGCACAAAGCTGGCAAATACCTGCCGGCCTGGCAGTCGAAACGCTGGGCGGCCATGGCCTGGCCGGCGGCGTCCTCAACGATGCGCGGCGGATCGCGCTGTCGCCCTACGGCGGCTGGCTGGGACGCATATGGGATTGAACCATTGAGCGCAGGCCGGAAACCATTTTCAAGGAATCTAGGATGATATTCGATCAAACAACCGTCGCTGCGCTGATGCTGGGCGACCATAGCGATCCCTTTGCCGTTCTCGGCATGCACCGGCACGACGGCGAACTGGTAGTGCGCGCCTTGTTGCCGGGCGCGGCAACGGTCGACGTGATCGATGGCAAGGACGGGCGCAGGCTGGCCAGCCTCGACCGGGTCGATGGCAGCGACGTGTTTGCCGCGGCCATCCCGCAGCGCAAGCAGCCGTTTGCCTACCGGCTGCGGGTCGACTGGGGCAGTCACCGGCAAGAGATGGACGATCCGTATCGCTTTGCGACTATCCTGGGCGAAACGGATGTCTGGCTGCTGGCGGAAGGAACGCATTACCGGCCCTACGAAAAACTCGGTGCGCATCTGGTTGAAATCGACGGCGTGGCAGGCGTCAGTTTCGCGGTATGGGCGCCGAATGCGCGGCGCGTGTCGGTGGTCGGCAGTTTCAACAACTGGGATGGGCGGCGCCACATGATGCGCTCGCGCAGCGCATCCGGCGTGTGGGAAATTTTCATCCCGCAGCTTGGCGCCGGCGATCTGTACAAGCTTGAAATCAAGACCCGGGGCGGCGACCTGCTGCTGAAGTCCGATCCTTTCGCATTCCGTGCCGAACTGCGGCCGGATACCGCGTCGGTGGTGCAGGGATTGATGCCGGTCCAGCCGTCCGATCCCGCGCGCCGGCTTGCCAACAGCCTGAGCGCACCCGTCAGCGTCTACGAAGTCCATCTCGGCTCGTGGCGCCGGGTGCCGGAAGAGGGCGATCGCTGGCTGACCTATCGCGAACTGGCGGCGCAGCTGATTCCGTATGTGAAGGAACTCGGCTTTACGCACATCGAATTGCTGCCGGTCAGCGAACATCCGTTCGATGGCTCGTGGGGTTACCAGCCGGTCGGGCTGTATGCGCCGACGGCGCGCTTCGGCAGCCCGGAGGATTTCCTGCACTTCGTCGACACCGCGCATGCCAGCGGCATCGGCGTGCTGCTGGACTGGGTGCCGGGCCACTTCCCGAGCGATGCGCATGGCCTCGCCAATTTCGATGGCAGCTGCCTGTACGAGCATGCCGATCCGCGCGAGGGTTTCCATCAGGACTGGAACACGCTGATTTTCAACTATGGCCGCAAGGAAGTGCTCAACTACCTGGCCGGGAATGCCTTGTACTGGATCGAGCGCTTCGGCATCGACGGTTTGCGGGTCGATGCGGTGGCGTCGATGCTGTATCGCGACTACAGCCGCAAGGAAGGGGAATGGATCCCGAACCAGTTCGGCGGCCGCGAAAATCTGGAAGCGATGGCATTTTTGCGCCGGGTCAATGAAATCGTCTGCGCCGAACGTCCCGAAGCGATCACGATGGCGGAAGAATCGACCAGCTTTCCGAATGTGTCGCGCCCGCTGGAAATGGGCGGCCTGGGGTTCCACTACAAGTGGAATCTGGGCTGGATGAACGACACGCTGAAATACATGCAGGAAGACCCGATCAACCGCAAATATCATCACGACAAGATGACCTTCGGGCTGGCCTATGCCTTCAGCGAAAATTTCGTGCTGCCGCTGTCGCACGACGAAGTGGTGCACGGCAAGGGGTCGATCCTGGGGCGCATGCCGGGTGACGAATGGCAACGCTTCGCCAACCTGCGGGCGTATTACGGCTTCATGTGGGGGCATCCGGGCAAGAAGCTGCTGTTCATGGGATGCGAGTTCGGACAAGGCAGCGAATGGAATGCCGAGCGCAGCCTCGACTGGCATCTGCTGGACAACCCGCTGCACCAGGGCGTACAGCGGCTGGTGCGCGATCTGAACGCCGTCAATCGCGCCTATCCGGCATTGCACCAACTCGATTTCGAGCAGCGCGGTTTTGAATGGATCACGCACGAGGACCGCGAGAATTCCGTGTTCTCGTTCATCCGCAAGGCCGACAACGGCGATGCGGTGCTGGTGCTATGCAATTTCACGCCGGTGCCACGGCATGGCTATCGGATCGGCGTAGCGCAGCCCGGGCGTTATCGTGAAATCCTGAATACCGATGCCACGATTTATGGCGGCAGCGGGGTCCACAACGGCGACTTGCAGACCGAGTCGATCGCAGCGCATGGCCGCGCCTGTTCGCTCAGCCTGACCGTGCCGCCACTGGCGACGCTCATGCTGAAACTGGAGCATTGACGGGATGGCGGCCGAAATAAAACTGACCGCAGGCGCGGCGTATCCGCTGGGAGCGCACTGGGATGGGCGCGGCGTGAATTTCGCGCTGGTGGCGCCGCATGCGGAAGTTGTGGAGTTGTGCCTGTTCGATGCCGATGGCCGGCAGGAGCTGATGCGTCTGCGCATGCCCGCTTGTCAGGACGGCGTCTGGTATGGTTATCTCGCCGCTGCCGCGCCGGGACAGGTATATGGCTATCGGGTCGCCGGGCCGTACGCGCCGCAGCACGGCCAGCGCTTCAATCCCAACAAGCTGCTGCTCGATCCGTATGCGCGGCTGGTGGTCGGCGAGTATCGGGGTCAGCCGGGCTTTCGGGGCCAGCTGGAAAGCGATGCAACGCAGCCGGACCCGTTCGACAATGCGGCGATTGCGCTCAAGGCGCGGGTCGTGCATGAAGCGTACGACTGGGGCGACGATGCGCCGCCGCGAGTAGCGCCGGACGATACCATACTGTACGAATTGCATGTCAAGGGCTTTACCCAATTGCATCCCGAGGTGCCGCCGTCGCTGCGCGGCAGCTATGCCGGCATCGCGCAACCGGCGGTGCTGGATTACCTGCAACAGCTCGGCATCACCACGCTCAGCCTGCTGCCGGTGCATCACCGTGCCGACGAGATGCGCTTGCAGCAAATGGACTTGTCGAATTACTGGGGTTATTCCAGCATCGGCTTCTTTGCACCCGAGACGCGCTACTGGTCAGGGCGGCCCGGCAGCACGCCGATTGCCGAGTTCCGCGACATGGTCAAGGCCTTGCATGGACGCGGCATCGAAGTGGTGCTCGACGTGGTCTACAACCATACCGCCGAAACCGACGAATTCGGCCCGACGCTGAGTTTTCGCGGGATCGACAATGCGCTCTACTACCATCTGCAGGCCGCCAATCCGGCCTTGTACGAAAACTGGACCGGCTGCGGCAATTGCCTGAATCTGGCCGAGCCGCGCGTGCTGCAACTGGTGATGGATTCCTTGCGCTACTGGGTCGAGGAAATGCATGTCGACGGTTTCCGCTTCGACCTCGCGCCCGAACTGGCACGCAATGCCCAGGGCTTTTCCAGCGCCGCCGCATTTCTGGCCGCCGTGCGGCAAGACCCGGTGCTGGCGCAGGTCAAACTGATCGCCGAACCGTGGGACATCGGTCCGGGCGGCTATCAGCTCGGCAATTTTCCGCCGGGCTGGCTCGAATGGAACGATAAATACCGCGACACGATGCGCGCTTTCTGGCTGCAGCAGGGACCGTCGCTGGGCGAGTTTGCACGGCGCTTCGCCGCTTCCAGCGATCTGTTCCAGCATCATGCCCGCATGCCCGCGGCCAGCGTCAATTTCATTACCGCGCATGACGGCTTCACCTTGCGCGATCTGGTCAGCTACAACCACAAGCACAATCAAGCCAACGGCGAACACAACCGCGACGGGCATGAGCACAACCTCAGCTGGAATTGCGGCGTGGAAGGCGCCACCGACAACCCTGAAGTGCTGCAGCTGCGGGCCTGCCTGCAACGGGCGCTGCTGGCGACGCTGTTTTTTTCGCAGGGTACGCCGATGCTGCTGGCCGGCGATGACATCGGCCATTCCCAGCACGGCAACAATAATGCGTATTGCCAGGACAACCCCTTGTGCTGGCTGGACTGGCAGCATGCCGATCATGAGTTGGCCGCATTTACCGGCCGCCTGATTGCACTGCGGCGACGCTATCCAGCCTTGCGCCATCCCCGCTGGTACAGCGGTGCAACGCGGGCCGATGGACAACCCGACATTGCCTGGCTGAAACCCGATGGCACGGCGTTGGACGAGGCGGCGTGGAGCAGCAGGAGCCGCTATTGCATCGGCATCCGGCTAGGCGGTCATGCGGGGGGAGAAAGCTGTCTGCTGCTGGTGAATGCCGAAGCGCAGGCAGTCGATTTCATGCTGCCCGCAGGGACCTGGCGGGTGTTAATGAACAGCGCCAGCCCCGCTTTGCTGGCGCATGACATCAGCGCCAGTGCGGTAGTGCCGGCACGCGCTGTAT
The DNA here is from genome assembly GCF_057787885.1 of Glaciimonas sp. OK215. Lineage (NCBI taxonomy): Bacteria > Pseudomonadati > Pseudomonadota > Betaproteobacteria > Burkholderiales > Oxalobacteraceae > Glaciimonas > Glaciimonas sp. OK215. The sequence goes on along the minus strand of NZ_CM173544.1, from coordinate 5,104,412 downwards.
TGCTGCTGGTAGCGGTACCTGGAAAACCAGGGCGCTTCGATTTTTTACTGTAACGCAAAATAAAAGCAGGAGACAAGATGACGATCAGGACTGTAGACACGCAACCTTTCGCCGGCCAACGGCCAGGCACCTCGGGCTTGCGCAAGAAGGTGGCGGTTTTTCAGCAGCCAGGCTATCTCGAAAATTTTGTGCAGGCCATTTTCGATTCACTGGAAGGCAGCGCCGGGCAGACGCTGGTACTCGGCGGCGATGGCCGGTTTTATAACCGCACCGCGATTCATACCATTCTGCGCATGGCCGCGGCGCACGGTTTCGGCCGGGTGCTGGTCGGGCGCGGCGGCATCCTGTCGACGCCGGCGGTCAGTTGCGTGATCCGCAAGCGCGCCGCCTTCGGCGGTATCGTGCTGTCGGCCAGCCACAACCCGGGCGGGCCGGATGGCGATTTCGGCATCAAGTACAACGTCGGCAACGGCGGCCCGGCGCCCGAAAAAATCACCGATGCGATCTTTGCCCGTACCGAAATCATCCAGCAGTACCGGATCAGCGACGCAGCGTATTTCGATCTCGACAGCATTGGCCACTATCAACTCGACAGCATGCACATTGAAGTGATCGACCCGGTCGCCGAGTATGCCGACCTGATGCAAAGCCTGTTCGATTTCGACGCGATCAGGGCCTTGTTCGAAAGCGGGTTCACGATGCGTTTCGACGCCATGAGCGCGGTATCCGGCCCGTATGCGAAAGCCATCCTCGAAGATCTGCTGGGCGCGCCGCCAGGCACGGTGATGCATGGCGAGCCGCTGGAAGATTTCGGCGGCCATCATCCCGATCCGAATCCGGTGAATGCGGCCGCACTGATCGCCCACATGCGTAGCGCAGATGCGCCCGATTTCGGCGCGGCGTCCGACGGCGATGCCGACCGCAACATGATCGTCGGCCGCGATCTCGACGTCACGCCGTCGGACAGCCTGGCGCTCCTGGCGGCGCATGCGACGCTGGTGCCGGGCTACCGCAACGGCATCAAGGGCATTGCGCGGTCGATGCCGACGTCCAGCGCAGCCGACCGGGTCGCCAAGGCGCTCGGCGTGCCTTGCTTCGAGACGCCGACCGGCTGGAAATTTTTCGGCAACCTGATGGATGCCGGCATGGTGACGCTGTGCGGCGAAGAAAGTTACGGCACCGGTTCGGACCATATGCGCGAAAAGGACGGTGTGTGGGCGGTACTGTTCTGGTTGAATCTGCTGGCCGTCACCGGCAAGCCGGTCGAAACGCTGCTGCGCGAACACTGGGCGCGCTTCGGCCGCAACTATTATTCGCGCCACGATTATGAAGCCATCGACAGCGCCGTGGCCGATGCATTGATGGGCAATCTGCGCGCCAAGCTGGCCGGCCTGGCGGGCCAGGCCGTGCATGGCTATACGGTCGATGTTGCCGACGATTTTGCGTATACCGATCCGGTCGACGGTTCGGTGTCGCAGCGGCAGGGCGTGCGGCTGGTATTCACCGATGGCTCGCGCGTGGTGTTCCGTCTGTCCGGCACCGGCACCGAGGGCGCGACGCTGCGCGTCTATCTGGAAAAATTCGAAGCCGATCCGGCCAGACACGCCATTCCCACCCAGACCGCCCTGGCGGATCTGATTGCCATCGCCGACCAGGTGGCGGAAATTGCGGCGCGCACAGGACGGAGTCAACCGACAGTAGCAACTTAACTATTAAGCGTGTCATCGATCATAAAAAAAGGAGGCAACATCATGCAACTGGAAAACGACAAGACCCTACTCTCCCACCGGCTGCCGGAACGGGCCATCGCCCTGGTACTGGCCGGCGGCCGCGGTTCGCGCCTGCAGCAACTGACCGACAAACGCGCCAAGCCGGCGGTCTACTTCGGCGGCAAGTTCCGCATCATCGATTTCGTATTATCCAATTGCATCAATTCCGGCTTCCGGCGGATTGGCGTCGTGACCCAGTACAAATCGCATTCCCTGCTGCGCCACCTGCAGCGCGGCTGGAGCTTCCTGCGCGGCGACAAGAATGAATTCGTCGACTTGCTGCCGGCCCAGCAGCGCGTCAACGAAGAACACTGGTATCGCGGCACCGCCGATGCGGTGTTCCAGAACATCGACATCCTGCGTTCCTACGCTCCGGAATATGTGGTGGTGCTGGCCGGCGATCATATTTACAAAATGGATTATTCGCTGATGCTGCGCGATCACGTCGCCACCGGTGCGGCCTGTACCGTGGGCTGCATTGAAGTGCCGAAAGCGGAAGCGTCGGCGTTTGGCGTGATGGCGGTCGATGCCGGACGCAAGGTCACCGCATGGGTCGAAAAACCCGCCGATCCGCCTACCATGCCGGGCAGACCGGATGTGACGCTGGCCAGCATGGGGATTTATATCTTCAATGCCGAATACCTGTACCAACTGCTGCAGGAAGATATCGCCAATCCGGCATCGAGCCATGATTTCGGCAAGGACATCATTCCACACGTCGTTTCCGCAGGTCGTGCGGTGGCGCACCCGTTCAGCATGTCCTGCATACCGTCGGCCGACGGTGCCGATGCCTACTGGCGCGATGTCGGCACCGTCGATGCCTTCTGGTCGGCCAACCTCGACCTGGCATCGATTTCGCCTGAACTCAACATCTACGACCACGAGTGGCCGATCTGGACCCACCAGGAACAATTGCCGCCGGCCAAATTCGTGCATGACAGCAAGGGCGAGCACGGGATGGCGGTCAACGTGCTGGTATCCGGCGGCTGCATTGTATCGGGCTCGCATGTGGCGCTCTCGGTCCTGTTCTCGAACGTGCGGGTGCACTCGTTCTGCCACATCGACCAGGCGGTGATCCTGCCGTATTGCGAGATCGGCGAAAACTGCCGCCTGACCAAGGTGGTCATCGACCGCGGCTGCAAGATTCCGGCCGGGATGGTCATCGGCGAAGATGCCGAGCTGGATGCGCAACGTTTCTTCCGCAGCGAGACGGGCGTGGTGCTGGTGACTGGCGAGATGCTGGAAAAACTCTGAAGGAAAAGGTGATGTGGACAGGATACTGTCCACGCTGCTTTTCTTGTTGAGTCGTCAAAGAATAGGAACGATGATGCGCGTATTACATGTTTGTACTGAAATTTATCCGCTGCTGAAAACCGGCGGCCTGGCGGACGTCGCCGGCGCTTTGCCGGCGGCGCAGGCCGGCTCGGGATGCGATGCACGCGTGCTGGTGCCGGGCTTCCCGGCCCTGCGTGCCGGCATCCTCGATCAAAAGCTGGTGGCGGAGCTGGCGCCCGCTTTCGGCACGCACGCGATCCGGCTGTATTGCGGTGTTCTGCCCGACAGCGGCGTGGCTGCGTATGTGATCGACGCGCCGGAATTGTATGACCGGCCGGGCAATCCGTATTCGGACGCGGACAATCACGCCTATCCGGACAATTATCGCCGTTTCGCCTTGCTGGGCTGGATCGCCGCGCGGCTGGCGGAAGGGCTCGATACAGGCTGGCGGCCGCAGGTGGTGCATGGGCACGACTGGCACGCCGGTCTGGCCCCGGCGTATCTGAAGGCGGCCGAACAAGCGGCCGGCTATAAACTGGCTGGCAGCGTGTTGACGGTCCACAACCTGGCGTATCAGGGCAACTTCCCGCGCCAGGTGTTTGGCGATCTGGGCTTGCCTGCGCATTTTTTCGATGTCAACGGCATCGAGTTTCATGGCCAGTGTTCGTTCCTGAAAGCCGGTCTGTTTTACGCCGACAAGCTCACCACGGTGAGTCCCACCTACGCGCAAGAAATTCAGGGCAGCGAACAGGGCTGCGGCCTGGATGGCTTGCTGCATGCCCGCGTGCGCGATCTTTCCGGGATACTGAACGGGGTCGACGCTGCGGTCTGGAATCCGGCCACCGATGCGCTGATCCCGACGCCTTACGATGCCCGCTCCGTGGCCGGCAAACTCAAGTGCAAGACGGCGCTGCAGCAAGAAACCGGGCTGGCCATCCAGAACGATGCGCCGTTGTTTTGTGTGGTCAGCCGCCTGACCGAGCAAAAGGGCTTGCATCTGGTATTGGCGGCCTTGCCCGAGATTCTGCAACGCGGCGGCCAGATCGTGCTGCTGGGCAGCGGCGATGCGGCGCTGGAAACGGCATTTAGCGCCGCCGCAGCAGCGCATCCGCAAGCGGTCGCGGTGCGGATCGGTTACGACGAAAAGCTGTCGCACCGCATCATCGCCGCCGCCGACGTGATCCTGGTGCCATCGCGCTTCGAGCCGTGTGGGCTGACCCAGCTTTACGGCCTCAAATACGGCACCTTGCCGCTGGTGCGCAAGGTCGGGGGGCTGGCCGATACGGTGGTCGATTGCTCGCTGGAGAATATGGCCGACGGACTGGCGACCGGTTTCGTCTTCGACAGCTTCGATGACGCAGGCATCGGCGCGGCCCTGCGCCGGGCGTTCGCGCTGTACAAACGCAAGGCCGACTGGAAGCAAGTGCAGAAACGCGGCATGCAGCAACAGTTCGGCTGGGATGCGGCAGCTGCGCAGTTCATGGCGCTGTATCAGCAGATCGGGATGTGAATATCTCAGCCGGGCCGCAATTTATAGCACGACACTTACTCAACACCTGGACATAAACACGCAATGAACCTTACCGACTTTCACTACGAACATCTGGCGAACGATGTCGCCAACCTCAAGCTCTCGATTGCCAACAAACTCATCTATACGGTGGGCAAAGACCCGGTTGCCGCCCAGCCGCAGGACTGGCTGCAGGCGACCGCGCTGGCGGTGCGTGACCGTCTGGTCGAACGCTGGATGAAAACCACCCGCGCGCAGTACAAGCAGGACGTCAAGCGCGTGTATTACCTGTCGATGGAATTCCTGATCGGTCGCACTTTCACGAATGCGTTGCTGGCGCTGGATATCTACCAGGACGTACGGCAGGCGCTGGCCGAGATGGACGTCGATTTCGACAAAATTGCCGATCTCGAACATGATGCCGCGCTCGGCAATGGCGGCCTGGGCCGGCTTGCCGCCTGCTTCCTCGATTCAATGGCCACGCTCGGCATCTCGGGTTTCGGTTATGGCATACGCTACGACTACGGCATGTTCAAACAGCAGATCATCGAAGGCAATCAGGTGGAAAGCCCCGATTACTGGCTGGCGGGCGGCAATCCCTGGGAATTTCCGCGCCCGGAAGTGCAATACCGGGTGCGCTTCGGCGGCCGCCTTGAACAGGTCGGCGATAAGGTGCTCTGGACCGATACCCAGGATGTGCTGGCCATGGCGTATGACACCATTATCCCCGGCTATGCAACCGAAGCCACCAACACGCTGCGGCTGTGGTCGGCCAAGGCCAGCAGTGAAATCAACCTGTCGGCCTTCAACCAGGGCAATTACTTCGCGGCAGTCGAAGACAAGAACTATTCCGAAAACGTGTCGCGGGTGCTGTATCCGGACGACTCCACGCTGTCCGGCCGCGAGTTGCGGCTGCGTCAGGAATACTTTTTCTGTGCCGCCAGCCTGCAGGACCTGATCCGCCGCTATCTGTCCAGTCACAGCGGTTTCGACCAGTTGCCCGAGCATGTCGCGATCCACCTCAACGATACGCATCCGGTGCTGGCAATCCCGGAGCTGATGCGGATCCTGGTCGACGAGCATCAGGTCAAGTGGCCGCAGGCCTGGGCGCTGACCCAAAAAGTGTTTTCCTACACTAACCACACCTTGATGCAGGAAGCGCTGGAAACCTGGCCGGTCGATCTGCTGGGCCGGGTGCTGCCGCGCCATCTGCAGATCATCTTCGACATCAATGCCGGTTTCATCGCCGACATCACGGCCGAGTTCGGCGCGGATGTCGAGCTGATGCGGCGCGTGTCGCTGATCGACGAACAAGGCGAACGGCGGGTGCGCATGGCCTATCTGGCGGTGGTCGCCAGCCACAAGATCAACGGCGTATCGGCCTTGCATTCCGAGCTGATGAAACAATCGATCTTCGCCGATTTTGCCAAAGTGTTTCCGGATCGTTTCAATAACAAAACCAACGGCGTCACGCCGCGGCGCTGGCTGGCGCAGGCGAACCCGTCATTGTCCAGGCTGATCGACGACCGCATAGGGCGCGACTGGCGGCGCCACCTCGAGCAACTCTCGGGTCTGCGCGAATTTGCCGGAGATCCCGTTTTCGGCGCGCAGTTCCGTGCCGCCAAACTGGCCAACAAGCAGCGCCTGGCCGCATGGGTCGCGGTCAATCTCGGCATCGCACTGAATCCGGCTGCGCTGTTCGATGTGCAGGTCAAGCGCATCCATGAATACAAGCGCCAGCTGCTCAATGTGCTGCATGTGATCACCCGCTACAACCGCATCATCGCCAATCCCGATGCCGACTGGGTGCCACGCACGGTGGTGTTTGCCGGCAAGGCGGCGTCGGCCTATCACATGGCCAAGCAGATCATCAAGCTGATCAATGACGTCGCCGCCACGATCAACCACGATCCACGCGTGGGCGACAAGCTGAAAGTGGTGTTCATCCCGAACTACAGCGTCAGCCTGGCGGAAATCATCATGCCGGCGGCCGACCTGTCGGAACAGATTTCGACTGCCGGCACCGAAGCTTCCGGCACCGGCAACATGAAGTTCGCGCTGAACGGCGCGCTGACGATCGGTACGCTCGATGGCGCGAATGTCGAAATGCGCGAAAGCGTCGGCGCAGAGAATTTCTTCATCTTCGGGAATACCACCGAAGAAGTCGACACACTACGCGCGCATGGTTATCAGCCGCGCCTGATCTACGAGCAAAATGCCGAACTCAAACTGGTCCTCGACCAGCTCCGCGACGGGGTTTTCTCGCCGGACGACAAGGGACGCTTCCAGGCGATCTACGACACGCTGGTGAACTGGGGCGATCATTACCTGCTGCTGGCCGATTACGCCAGCTATATCGCCACGCAGGACCAGGTCGATATGCTGTATCGGCAACCGGATGAATGGACCCGGAAAGCCATTCTGAACGTGGCCGGCATGGGCGTTTTCTCATCCGACCGGACGATTGCCGAGTATGCCGGGCAGATTTGGCATGCGCAGCCGATCAAACTGTAAGCGCAAAAAAAAACAGACCATTCGGGGAATGGTCTGTTCTCGATTACTTTGGCTGTTTCAAGGCACTGCGGTGCCTGTCGATGCGCTCCAGATGGCGAACCACTGTGCCCGCGTCAGCGTGATCCGGGTGGCGGTGACCGCTTCGCGGACGGCATCAATGCGGCGCGAACCGGTCAGCACCAGCGGCCTGGACGGGTGCTGCAGAATCCAGGCATAGGCAATCACGGTCTGCGAAACGTTATATTCCGCGCCAATTGCCGTCAGGCAGGCCCGTATCCTTTCAGCTCGCGGACTTTGTTCACTGAAAACGCGCCCGCCACCCAGCGCCGACCAGATCATCGGCGAGATGGAAAGGCGCTGGCACTGGTCGAGCGTGCCATCATGCAGCGGGTCAAGATGCATGGTCGACAATTCAACCTGATTCGTCACCAGCGGAAAGCGTGACGCCAGCAAATCAAACTGTGCCGGTGTGAAATTGGATACGCCGAAATGACGTACCTTGCCGCTTTGCTGCAGCAGACGGAAGGTCTCGGCAACCTCGTCGGCGTTCATCAGTGGATCGGGCCGGTGAATCAGCAACAGATCCAGATAATCGGTGTGCATATCGGACAACGAGCGCTCCACCGAGGCGAGAATGTGGGCGCGGCTGGTGTCGTAATGCTGAATCGCATGATCGGGCCGTTTCGACGACACCAGCTTGATGCCGCATTTGCCGACGATTTCAATCCGCTCGCGCAGGCCGGGGGCCAGGGCGAGGGCTTCGCCGAACATCTGTTCAGCCGTGTAGTCGCCATAGATATCGGCCTGATCGATGGTTGTGACGCCGAGCGCGAGGCACTCTTCAAGCAATGCCAGGCGTTCCTTCGGCGTCAACTGCCACTCGGAGATGCGCCACAGCCCGAGTACGACACGGGAAAATTCAGGACCGTCTTGTGCGATCCGGATGCGGGGTGTTTGCATGGGTAAATTCCATTGGGGGGAGGGAGCGCGACCTGATCCGGCACCGGAGCTCGGATCGGCTAATTGTCGCTTTTCAAAATTATCTCAACATAACAGGAACGATTATATTGGGACTCAAAGCGCTTTGGAAGAAGAATTAACGCTATCTGATGACCTTATTTCTGCAGGCAGGGGCCGTCCGATGTCCCGATCTCGATAGTCGGTTGCCACAGCACTTGCAGTGTCTTCGGATGTGCGCCGTTCAGGCGTGCCAGGATCATCTCCGCCAACTTGTGTCCCACCTTGTTCGCAGTCGGCTGGATGACTGAGGTAACGGTGCTGCCGACCAGGCTATCGGCAGGAAAACCGTCGTAGACGATAAACGATATGTCCTTGCCGACGCTGATGTTGGCATCGAGCAATGCGCGCATGACGCCGATACCGCTCAGGTGGTTGTCGGCGATGACCGCCGTCGGCGGTGACTCCATGGCCAGCAATTGCTGCATGGCGCTGTAGCCGGCGCGCCGGTCCAGTGCGCCTGTGATGATGTAGTCCGGATTGACGTCGATGCCGGCCGCCGCCAGTCCTTCCAGATAGCCGGCAAGCCTTTGCGCTGCAAAATTGAATGCTTTCGACGCCCCGATCAGGCTGATGCGCCGATGGCCCAGCGCCACCAGTCGCTCCACGGCCAGTTTCAGGCCGGCCTGATTATCGAAGTCCAGCCACGCGTAAGGCGTCGCCAGAGTGCTGCGGCCGTAGGCCACAAACGGAAATTTTTGCTCGGCGAGGTAAACCAGGCGCGGGTCGTGCACCTGGGTCCGCGCCACAATCAGTCCGTCAACGCGCTTGCCTTCCACCAGCCGTTTGTAGGAACGCAGTTCATCTCCGGGCCTGGCAGAAGAGATGATCAGCTCCATCCCGGCCGCATCCAGGCTATCGACCAGGCCGGCCACGACCTCCAGAAACACCGGGTCGCCAAGGTCGTTCGGGTTGAGCGGATAAACGATGCCAATCGCATTCATCCTGCCGGTCGCCAGGCTGCGCGCCATGGGATTGGGCTGATAGCCGCGGGCCGCCGCGGCGGCGACCACCAGCTTGCGGGTCTGTTCCGACACCTCGGGATAACCATTCAGCGCACGGCTCACGGTGGTGAGGGAAATACCCAGATCAGTTGCAATTTGTTTTAATGACATGGCGCAATTGTGGTTGAAGCGTATTGGGAAGCGCTATTGGGCAAGCAACGCGCAGGGCGGTAGTTTAAAAAATCTCTTCAAATAATGGTGAATATTATTGCGCTTCGCCAACATGATCTCAAGTGGCTAGTGTAAGCGCTTCCGCGGTCTGGAAAAGATCGGATTCAACGATTTGGTAAAGCAGGACACCAGGTTCACGGACCGGCTGGCAATTCACCGTCCGCGCGCCCGGCGCGCCAGGCTTTGGGCGTCATGCCGAAATGCTCCCGGAAGGTTCGGATGAAGTAGCTCTGCGTGGCAAAGCCGCAAGCCCAGGCCACTTCCTTGCCGGCCAGCGTGCTTTCGCGCAACAGCCTTGCCGCGCGCGCCATGCGCTGGCGGTTGATGTACGCGGTCAGGTGCTCGCCGCTGGTCTGGCGGAACACATGCGACAGGTAATCGGCGGTGCAGCCCGCTTGCTCGGCCAGGCGGCGCACGCTCAGTTGGTCGTCGCCCAATTGGTTCTGGATGAACACGCGCACGTGCGCCACCAGTGGCGGTTCCGGTCGGGTGTCGGTGGCTGCGTCGTCGAGCGCGCGCAGCACGCCGGCAGTGGCGGCCACTACCAGGGCGCGGGTCTGGGCCGCTGCCAGGGCCGGCTCCTGCGGCCTGGGAGCAGCACCGGCGCTGCGGCCCAGTCGGGCGGCATCGGCCAGCCAGTCGTGAATGCGTTGCGCCTGCGGGTGAGGGTGTGCTTCCAGGTGCAGGATGCCCGGTGTGCCCGGCGCCACCTCATGGGCCAGATGGCACATCAGCGCGCTGTCCTCGGCATACACCACGATGTTGCAGAACGCCGCGCCGTCCGCGCCGGCACCGACACGCTCCGCGTGCAGCAGCCTGGGCGGCAGCAGCAGCGCCTCGCCGGGGCCGAGCAGCAGTTCGTCATGGGGAAAGCGGAAGCGGGTCCAGCCCGCGACTTGCAGGAACAGTTCGGGCGCCAGATGGAAGTGCCCGTCGCCGCGCGCCACCCACTCGCCGGCCGGGCTGGGCAGGTGCAGCGGCAGCGTGCCGGCCGCCAGGCGTGCCAGAAAATCCGCCAGATGGCGGCGCATGCGCTGCGCCTGATCGGGCGCAGCCGGGCGCGGGCTGGCCAGTCGACGGGTGGGGCCGGCGGGCTGCAGGTTGGTATCCAGGTTTTTTAGCATTCTTTGCGGTTTTGTAGCAATGATTCAGATTGAGGGGAGATTGGCCCGGCGGCTAATATTTGTTTCACGCTAGCTAGCCGGATCCATTGCCCTGGGCTTGTTTCGCCGGGCTGGGCCTGCACACCTGGCGCTTAAACTTCACTGGAGAACCATTGTGCCTAAAACCAAGATTTCTGTCATTGTCTGGAACGAATACAAGCATGAACGCGAGAATCCGGCCGTCCGGGCCATCTATCCCGATGGGTTGCATACGACGATTGCCGCTGCGCTGCGCGAGACGCCGGCGCTGAACCCCGGTGCGCTGCCGCTCGAGATCGGCACTGCCATGCTGGACCAGCCCGAGCATGGCCTCAGCGAAGAACGGCTAGCCGGCTGCGACGTGCTGGTGTGGTGGGGTCACAAGGCGCACGACCAGGTGGCGGATGCCGTGGTCGAGCGCGTGCAGCGCCGTGTGCTCGAAGGCATGGGCCTGATCGTGCTGCACTCGGGCCACTTCTCGAAGATCTTCCGCCGCATGCTGGGCACCAACTGCTCGTTGAAATGGCGCGAGGCGCACGAAAAGGAACGCCTGTGGGTGGTCGAGCCGTCGCACCCGATCGCGGCCGGGCTGGGCGAGTACTTCGAGCTGCCGAACGAAGAGATGTACGGCGAGCGCTTCGACATTCCGCAGCCGGACAGCACGGTGTTCATTTCGTGGTTCGAGGGCGGCGAGGTGTTCCGCTCGGGCTGCTGCTGGGAGCGCGGTCACGGCCGCATCTTCTACTTCCGTCCCGGCCACGAGGCCTACCCGACCTATCACGACGCCAATGTGCAACGCGTGCTGGCCAACGCCGTGCAATGGGCCGCGCCGCGCGTGAACATCGTCGACCGCTGCCCGCAGTCGCCGCCGCTGGAACAGCTCAGCGAAAAGAACGTGACGTTTTCGAAGGTCGGCGTGCTGCAGGGCAAGGGAGACATCGGATGAACGATGATTACAAAGTGGAAGTCAAGCAAGCCCCGCTGCAACCGGACGCCAGGCGCTTGCGGGTCGGCGTGATCGGCCTCGGCATCGGGAGCAAGCACATCGAAGGCTGGCGGCAGCACCCGAACGTGGACGTGGTGGCGATCGCCGACCCCGACCTTGAGCGGCTCGACCGGGTGGGCGAGCAGTACGGTATCGCGGCGCGCTATCCCGGCGCCGAGGCCCTGCTGGCGGCCGAGATGCTGGATGCGGTGAGCGTCTGCACGCCCAACAAGTTCCACAAGGATCTGACGCTGGCGGCGTTCGCAGCCGGCTGCCACGTGCTGTGCGAGAAACCGATGGCGCTGAACGCCGCAGAAGGCCGCGCTATGCTGGCCGCTGCAAGGCACGCGGGCAAACGGCTGATGATCAACTTTTCGTACCGCTTCAGCGCGCAGTCGCGGGCACTCAAGGCACAGGTCGACGCGGGCCTGTTCGGCGACTTTTATTTCGGCCGCACGGTATGGCACCGGCGGCGCGGCATGCCGGGCTTTGGCGGCTGGTTCGGCAGCAAGGATCTGGCTGGCGGCGGCCCGCTGATCGACCTGGGTGTGCACCGGCTGGATCTGGCGTTGTGGCTGATGGGCTACCCGAAGCCGACCTGGGTGATGGGCAGCACCTACGACCCGATCGCGCGCGCGTTGGCGTCGGCGTCGGGCAAGACCTTTGACGTCGAGGACCTGGCCGCGGCCCTGATTCGCTTCGACAACGGCGCGACGCTGGCGCTCGAAGCCTCCTGGGCGGCCAACATCCAGGAAGCCGAGTTGATGGAAACACGCCTGCTGGGCAGCAAGGCCGGCTTGCTGCAGAAGAACCTGAACGAGGGCTACACCTTCGATGCGCACATCTTCACGGAGAAGGACGGCGCCCAGTTCAACATGCACCTGCAGCCGCCGGCCACCCAGGCGCGCTCGGCCATGCACGATTATGCCGAGGCCATCCTGAGCGAGCGTGCGCACTCCGCCACCGGCGAGGAGGGCTTGATCGTGATGGAAATCCTGGACGCGATCTACGCCAGCGCCCGCACGGGAGAGCCGGTCAAGATCTGAGCCGGCCGGCACATCCGGAACGGGGGTGTGACCGTTTGCAGGTAAAATGCCCCCTTCGATAATTTGAGCGGCGGCGTAGATGATCAAAGGATTGCGTGCCAAAGAAGCCTTGACTCTGAAGGTGCTGGCGTTGAACCGTATGGGACGGGCGTGAGGCTGCCATCTTGTCGTCAGGGTTGTGGCGCCTGTTGTATTGCGCCGTCCATTTCTTCAGCGATTCCCGGGATGCCGGACGGCAAACCGGCCGGTGTCCGCTGCATCCAGCTCGATGATGCAAATATGTGCCGGATTTTCGGCCGGCCGGAACGTCCTGCGGTGTGCGGCAGTCTGCAACCCTCGGCGGAAATGTGCGGTGCTTCGCAAGCCGATGCGCTGCAGTATCTGATGGAACTTGAACGTTTGACGGCTGTGCACGTCTGACCAGTCCATGCACGACATAAAACCAAGGATCTAGATGAAATCAAAATGGCTGGCCGTAATCGCCCTGACAGGCATGTTTCTGTTGACTTCCTGCGCGCTGCTGATCGGTTCGCGCGATGTCGATTTTCCCCTGCCAAAATTGCAACAATCGCTGAATAAACGTTTGCCGTTCACCAAACGCTATCTGGGACTGATTGAAGTCACCGCCAGCCATGCGCAGCTGGGTCTGGAGGCAGATCACGGGCGTTTGCTGGTTGATATGGATGTGACAATGGGGCTGCCTTTGACCGGCAAGTCCTGGAGCGGAATATTGTCGATGTCCGGCGTGATGGCGCTGGATGCGGCACACAACGCGGTGGTCTTGAATGACACACGCCTGGATAAGGTTGCGCTGAATGGTATGGACAGCGCGTACAGCGGCCAGGCCACGCAAATCGGCGGTTTGCTGGCGCGCGAGTTGTTGCAGAGCGTGCCGCTGTACAGCTTCAAGCCGGAAGATTTTCATTATCTCGGTGTGACGTTTGTGCCGACCAGGATCGCGACCAGGCCCGACCGCCTCGTGGTAACCTTTGAGCCGCAAAAATGAGTTGTGCCGTAGTTTTTCGTGAAACCCGCCATGGTGTCCGGAGCGCGGGTTTTTTTATTGCAGCCGCTCCGACTTACCCCGTTATTTCAGCATAAGCATGGATATTCTTCTCGCGTTAAAAGTCATCGTCATGGGTGTGGTCGAAGGTTTGACCGAATTTCTCCCGGTGTCATCGACCGGTCATCTGATTCTGGCCGGCAGCTTGCTGAAATTTTCTGCCGCGATTGGCCGTGGCAAAGCGGAAGTATTCGACATCGCGATTCAGGCCGGTGCGATTCTTGCGGTCTGTTGGGAATACCGGCTGCGGATTGCCGCTGTACTCAGTGGCTTGGCCAGTCAGCGTAACGCGCAAAAATTAGTGCTGAATCTGAGCATTGCTTTTATGCCTGCGGCGGTATCGGGTTTGCTGCTGAGTAAAATGATTAAAGAAAAATTGTTTGCGCCGGTCCCGGTGGCGATTGCGCTTATCGTCGGCGGCCTGATTATTTTATGGGTCGAGCGCCGGAATAAAAGCCTGATCCAGACGGCCAGAGTGGAAGCCGTCGATGACATGACCGCGCTCGATGCGCTGAAAGTCGGCTGCGCGCAAGCCTTTGCGTTGATTCCCGGCACCAGTCGTTCCGGCGCAACGATCATCGGCGGCATGATGTTTGGCCTGTCGCGTAAAGCAGCCACCGAATTTTCATTCTTCCTGGCGATTCCGACCCTGTTTGCCGCCACCGTTTATTCGCTCTACAAAGATCGTGCATTGCTGAGCGCAGCCGATGTGCCGCTGTTTTCGCTTGGCACCGTCGCTGCATTCATTTCGGCATTCTTCTGCGTGCGCTGGCTGCTGCGTTATATCAGCACCCACGATTTCACGGTATTTGCCTGGTATCGCATTGTGTTCGGTCTGATCATCTTGCTTTCCGGCTATAGCGGCGTGGTGGCTTGGGAGGATTGATCGCTTCCGCTGCGCCGCGCAATTTACTTGTTTCTTATGCTTAAGCCTTAAAAATAGCCTTTCTGATTTTTAATTATTAATTGTTGAGCGTATAACACGCTATTGGAGGTTCGTTTGGCAAATATCTGTTCCGCCGGTCTGGATATCGGCTTCGCTTCACTGGATTATGTACAAATCGGTATTCTCGGCGTGATCCAGGGAATTTCCGAGTTATTGCCGATTTCGTCGACCGCGCATATGCGTATCGTCCCGGCGGTATTGGGATGGCATGATCCGGGTTCGGCATTTTCAGCGGCGATGCAACTGGCGGCGCTGGTCGCGGTGCTAAGTTATTTCTGGAGCGATGTGCGTCAGGTCACACTCGGCAGCATCACTGCATTGCGCCAGCGTGATTATCACAACCCATCGTTCCGCCTGGGGCTGGCCATCGTGATTGCCACTATCCCGATTGGTATCGCCGGATTGGCGTTAGCGCCATTGCTGAATGCCTGTAACTCGCCGCTGCGCAGCCTGAGCGTGATCGGTTACGCCTGTATCGGCATGGCAATCTTGCTGGCGTTGGCGGAACTGACTGCGCGCCATCGTCGCACCGTCGGTGAGATGCGCTTGCGCGACGCGGTGATTGTCGGCCTGGCGCAAGTCGGCGCCCTGATTCCCGGCGTTTCGCGTTCAGGCTCGACCTTGACCGCAGCGTTGTTCCTGAATTTCAAGCGCGCGGAAGCGGCACGCTTTTCTTTCCTGCTCGGCTTGCCGGCCATTGCACTGGCCGGTTTGAAAGAGTTATGGGTTTTGCTGCATGCGCATATGCCGATGGATGCCTGGTTGCTGCTATTGTTTGGTCTGGTGGTTTCCAGTATCTCGGCGTTTTTCGCGATCTGGGGCTTGATGAAATTCCTCGAAAAATTCTCTACCTGGCCGTTTATTGTTTACCGTGCGGCGCTCGGCATCTTTTTGCTGGTTGCCGTGAGCAAGGGTTTTCTTCACTAACCAACGCGCAGTGATGAACGTTTGCCTTAACCAAGTTCTTATTAATGCCTGACCAAAATAATTCGCAAGCGCTGAACATCCTGCAGACCATCTTCGGCTATCCGTCGTTCCGTGGTCAGCAGGCCGAAATTGTCGGTCACGTCGCCGGCGGCGGCGATGCGCTGGTGCTGATGCCGACCGGCGGCGGCAAGTCGTTGTGCTATCAGATCCCGGCCCTGTTACGTGACGGTGTCGGCGTGGTGGTGTCGCCGCTGATCGCGCTGATGCAGGATCAGGTCGATGCGCTGGCCGAAGTCGGTGTGCGTGCGGCGTTTCTGAATTCCACGCAAACCTATGAAGAAGCTGCGCAGATCGAGCGCCGGGTCCGCAGCGGCGACCTCGATCTGGTGTATGTCGCGCCGGAGCGCTTGCTGACGCCGCGTTGCCTGGACCTGCTGGAGTCGTCGAAAATTGCGTTGTTTGCGATTGATGAAGCCCATTGCGTGTCGCAATGGGGCCATGATTTCCGCCCCGAATACATCAAGCTCTCGATCCTGCACGAGCGTTTCCCGAATGTGCCGCGGATCGCGCTGACCGCGACCGCCGATCAGCAGACCCGCGAAGAAATCGCACTGCGCCTGCAATTGCAGGACGGCGCGAAATTCGTTTCGTCATTCGATCGTCCCAACATTCGCTATCAGATTGTCGAAAAGGCCAATGGCCGTAAGCAGTTGCTTGATTTCATTCAGGCCGAACATGTCGGCGACGCCGGCATCGTCTACTGTTTGTCGCGCAAGAAGGTGGAAGAGACTGCCGAGTTCTTGAATCAGCAAGGCATCTCCGCCTTGCCCTATCATGCGGGCATGGAATACGCCACGCGTACCAAGAATCAGGGACGGTTTCTGCGCGAAGAAGGCATCGTCATGGTGGCGACGATTGCCTTTGGCATGGGCATCGACAAGCCCGACGTGCGCTTTGTCGCGCATCTCGATTTGCCGAAGAGTATCGAGGGTTATTACCAGGAAACCGGTCGTGCCGGACGCGATGGCGGTCCCGCCAATGCCTGGATGGCGTATGGTTTGCAGGACGTGGTGCAGCAGCGCCGCATGATCGATGAATCCGAGGCCGGGGAAGCCTTCAAACGGGTACAGGGCGTCAAGCTGGACGCGATGCTCGGTTTTTGCGAAACGCTGCATTGCCGCCGGGTGCGGCTGCTGGAATATTTCGGCCAGGATTCGACCCGTTGCGGTAATTGCGATACCTGCATGACGCCGCCGGTGTCGTTTGATGCGACGGTCGTCGTGCAAAAATTACTCTCCGCGATTTATCGGGTCGATCAGCGCTTTGGTGCGATGCACGTGCTGGATGTGTTGCGCGGGATCGACTCCGACAAGGTCAAGCAGTGGCGCCACGATCAGCTATCGACCTTCGGTATCGGCAGCGACCGCAGCGAGCACGAGTGGCGTGCGATTTTGCGGCAATCGATTGCGCTTGGCCTGGTCAGTGTCGATCATGAGGCGTATAGCGCATTGAAGTTGACGGATGCCGCCAGGCCGGTGTTGCGCGGCGAACTGCCGGTGCAGTTGCGTGAGTATCAAAAGCCGGTCAAGCAGAAGCGCAGCGGCAGCAAGCCTAAGGGTTACGTCGAGTCGGATTTGTCGACGACAGAGCAGGCGATTTTTGAAAAATTACGTTGGTGGCGGGTGGAGACTGCGCGCAAACATAACGTTCCGGCATATGTGATTTTTCATGATGCAACGATGCGTGAGATTGCCAAG
This sequence comes from Glaciimonas sp. OK215, assembly GCF_057787885.1. Taxonomy (NCBI): domain Bacteria; kingdom Pseudomonadati; phylum Pseudomonadota; class Betaproteobacteria; order Burkholderiales; family Oxalobacteraceae; genus Glaciimonas; species Glaciimonas sp. OK215. The sequence goes on along the minus strand of NZ_CM173544.1, from coordinate 5,087,286 downwards.
GCGCAGCCGGGGTCGCTGGATGATTTGCGGGGGGTGAGTGGGGTGGGGGCGAAAAAACTGGAGACTTATGGGGCTGAAATTGTTGAGTTGATTGCGGCGTTTTCGTAAGGTCGGTTGTCGTTATCTAACACGGTTGCTACACCGGGAGGCTAGTCGGGTGGTCCGACAGCAGTTCGGTCGTCGTAAATTGAAACGGTAGCTACTCCGTGGAAGCAAGCCGGGGGCGGCCCGGCAGCCGCTCACTTTCTTTGCTTCGCCAAAGAAAGTAAGCAAAGAAAGGCGACGCAAAGCCGTTGCCCGCCGTTGGCGGGTTCCCAAATGGGTCGTCTGCCAGTCGGGTGGGGAAACAAACTCGCTGCGCTCAGACAAGTTTCCCCACAATTCCCGACTGGCAGACGACCCATTTGGCAACGTCTCAATGCGGAATTCAAAAACAACGTCAAAAACAACGTCAAAACCCACAGCCTCTACAGTGAATCGGGGATTGTGTTTGCAAGCAGCGCAGCGTACCGAATTACTGCGACCCGCTTAACCCACCACGGAGCGCCGAGGGGTTGCTGTTGAAGTTGCTGTTGATCTTCCGCATTGAGACGCTGCCAGTTGGCTCATTTGGGGACCCTCCCAACGGGAGGGCAGTGGCTTTGCGGTCGCCTTCTTTTGGTTACTTTTCTTGGCGAAGCAAGAAAAGTGACTGGCTGCCGGGCCACCCCCGGCTTGCTTCCACGGAGCAGCTACCGTTTTAGTTACGCGACGACCGAACTGCTCTTGGCGAAGCAAGAAAAGTGACTGGCTGCCGGGCCGCCCCCGGCTTGCTTCCACGGAGTATCAACCGTATTAGATACGCAACGACCGAACTGCTGAGAGCGCATAACTACCACGGAGCGCCGAGGGGGCCTTCGAATTACGTCAATACAGTTCCTAACTCTGCCAACAGCGCCTGCCGCACCTTCGCCTCCTGCGGCGCCACCCCAAAACCAACCATCACGCCTTGCGCGTCCAGGAACCGGCAAATGGTGCGTGCGCCATCTTGCTCGGTTTCCCAGCGCCCGCCTTCGATGGCGTGGCGCGGCGGCGGGACCAGTGCCAGCGGGTAGCTTGGCGTCTTGACGATCACCGGAGCGTCTTTCAAGTCAATCCGGGTATGTTCGCCGGTGAGTGTTTTGGCGATGGCGCGGGCGGCGCTCATGATTGGTGCGATATACGGCAGGGGCCCGGTGCGGCCTTGGTCGTCCAGCCGGTATTCGGCGCAATCGCCTAGCGCGTAGACATCTTCGACGCTGGTGCGGCCGTGTGCATCGACCAGAATGCCGCGTTCGGTTTTCAGCTGCGCAGCTTGTGCCAGGCGCAAGTCGGGGCGTAAGCCAACCGCCGACAGGACCAGATCGACGGTGAGTGTCGCACCATTTGCCAGCGTGATTTTCAGCGCATCGCCGGCATGCTCGATCCGGCTGGCGGTAGTGCCCAAATGCAGGCTGATGCCGCGCGAGATCAATGCCTGCTGCAGGCCTTGCGAGAGTGCCGGTGCGGCGAGGGCCGCCAACGGCAATGAATTCGGATCGATCAGCGTGACAGCGTGGCCGTGTGCCGCCAGATCGTCGGCGAATTCGCAGCCAATCAGACCCGCGCCGAGAATCGCGACGCGTGCCGATGCGCGTTGTTCCGGCAGTAGCCTGGCACGGAATGAGGCATAGTCGGCGATGTGATTGACCGACAGCACGGTAGCGCTGGCATCGCCGTCGATGTCGAGCCGAATTGGCTGGGCGCCGACGGCCAGCACCAGTTTTTCGTATTCGAACGCACCGGCGCTGGTGTCGAGAGTCCTGGCTGCGGTATCGATGTTATTGACGCGGACGCCAGTCAGAATGTTGGCCTGCAGTTGCTCTGCCATTTGCGCCGAATTCTGCGTAATCAGCTGCGCAGCCAATTTCTTTTGCGCGAAAGCATTCGACAACATCGGTTTTGAATAGTAGCCGCCCTCGTCCGCAGTGATGATTGACAGCGGAATGGCCTTGTCCAGTTTGCGCACCTCGCGCGCCAGAGTGTAAGCGGCCATGCCTGCGCCGATGATGATGATGGGTTTCATGTGGCGTTCCTGAACGTTTCGATTAGGCGTGATGATAATGCGGATCGGGCTGCAAAATCCAATTCGCCCGGTCAACATTTTGCGTCGTTGTCAACTTCATGCGTTGGGCATCGCAAGCGCCACCCAGGCTAGCTGATGTCTGTTCGACAACGCGCAAGCGGATTCTTATATTTCCACCATTTCAAAGTCGGCTTTAGCGACGCCGCAATCGGGGCATTCCCAGCTTGCCGGAACGTCTGCCCATTTGGTACCGGGAGCGATGCCGTCTTCCGGCCAGCCTGCGGTTTCGTCATAAATCAGGCCGCATACGATGCATTGGTAAGTTTTCATTTGTATCTTTCAATTCTGTGTTGTTAAACAAGACTGCTTTTACAGCCGATGTGAACGTGTTGTTCGCTGATGCCGCGCGAGACTCAGTCGCAGGGCGAGCTTGAACCTTACAGTGGCGTTCGCGCCCATTGACGGCAGCCGCCTGCGTTATGCGGCGTTGAGTGCATCCAGCGCGTCGCGGTAATGATTGGCGTGACGCTCTTCGACCTTGGCCAATGCGGCGAAACGCTTGGCGGCTTTTTCCAGCGTGCGTTTGAAGTTTTCCGCATGCTCCCTGGATTCGGCGATTTGTTCATCAAATTCGGCAACGGCGGCCTGGTTGCCTTCTTCCACTGCCAGATGGCGGAAGGTCGGATACATCTCGGTGTATTCGTAGGTTTCACCTTCGATCGCGATTTCCAGCGCTTTGGCCGGGGTCATTTGCGCCTTTGGATACAGCAGGTCGAGGTGACCGAAGGCGTGCATCACTTCCTGGTCGGCAGTGTCTTCAAAAATCCTGGCGACGTCGTCAGCACCGGCTTCACGTGCCAGCTTGGCGAAATAGCGGTATTTGATATGCGCCATCGATTCGCCCGCGAACGCGGCTTCGAGGTTGGCGATGGTGACGGATTTGTTTGCAGTATCTTGGGTTGCCATGGTGTTTCTCCGGTTGGATCAATGCGGGAAGGGATTTAATTTTGCAATTGCGATAGGTGTAATGATAGATATTATTTATTGATGCGACAAATTGATTAACTTTATCAAGTTGATAGGCGTTTGCTTTTGAGGCGGCGATGTCGATAGATTTCTGCTCAGAAGGTACTTCTACGTGTTAGTCCTCATACCAAAAACGCATAAGTGAAGGCATCCAGTCTGCTAAAATTGCCGTCTTTCACTTGATAAATTTGGGGACAGCAGCGTATGGATTCGATGATCGATAAAAAAGAAGAACTCCGTCAGCAATTGCGCCAGGCTGCGCTCGAATATCACGAGTTCCCGACGCCGGGCAAGATCAGTGTTACCGCTACCAAGTCCTTGACCACGCAGCGCGATCTGGCGCTCGCGTATTCGCCCGGTGTTGCCGCAGCCTGCGAAGAAATCGTCGCCGACCCTGCCAACGCCTTCCGCTACACAGCGCGCGGCAATCTGGTCGCCGTCATCACCAACGGCACTGCTGTGCTGGGCCTGGGCAACATCGGTCCGCTGGCATCCAAGCCGGTGATGGAAGGCAAGGGCGTTCTGTTCAAGAAATTCGCCGGTATCGATGTGTTCGATATCGAAATCAACGAAACCGATCCAGACAAACTGTGCGACATCATCGCCTCGCTGGAACCGACTTTCGGCGGTATCAACCTGGAAGACATCAAGGCCCCCGAGTGTTTTGAAATCGAACGCAAATTGCGTGACCGCATGAAGATTCCGGTCTTTCACGACGACCAGCACGGCACCGCGATCATCGTCGGCGCAGCAATTCTGAATGGCCTGAAAGTGGTCGGCAAAGACATCAAGCGTTGCAAGATGGTGGTGTCCGGCGCAGGCGCTGCGGCGCTGGCCTGTCTCGACCTGATCGTCGATCTCGGCTTCCCGATTGAAAATATTTTCGTCACCGATCTGGCGGGCGTGGTCTACGAAGGCCGGGTCGAGCTGATGGATCCGGACAAGCTGCGCTTCGCGCGTAAAACCGAGGCACGCAAACTGGCCGACCTGATGCCGGGCGCCGACATTTTCCTTGGCCTGTCCGCCGGTGGCGTGCTCAAGCAAGACATGGTCAAGGCAATGGGACCAAAGCCGTTAGTCTTGGCATTGGCTAATCCGAATCCCGAAATCCTGCCGGAAGACGTCAAGGAAGTGCGCGATGACGTCATCATGGCAACCGGCCGCTCGGATTATCCGAACCAGGTTAACAACGTGTTGTGCTTTCCATACATTTTCCGCGGCGCACTCGATTGCGGCGCGACCACCATCACCCGCGAAATGGAAATCGCCGTGGTGCATGCCATTGCAGACCTGGCGCAAGCCGAGCAGTCGGACGTGGTGGCCGCGACCTATGGCATCCCGAATATGTGCTTCGGTCCGGACTACATTATTCCCAAGCCGTTCGATCCGCGTCTGATGATCAAGATTGCGCCGGCGGTGGCAAAAGCCGCTGAAGCGTCCGGCGTCGCTTCGCGTCCGATCAAGGATATGGAAGCCTATACCGGCCGCCTGCAGCAGTTCGTGTATCACAGCGGTACCTTCATGCGTCCGCTGTTTCAGATTGCCAAGAAAGCACCGATTGAGAGCAAGCGGATTGTCTTTGCCGAAGGCGAAGAAGAGCGCGTCCTGCGTGCCGTCCAAATCGTCGTCGATGAAAATCTGGCGCGGCCGATTCTCGTCGGTCGTCCGGCGGTTCTGCAGCAACGCATCGAACGGTTTGGTTTGCGCCTGAAAGTCGATGTCGACTTTGAAGTGATCAATCCCGACTTTGACGAGCGCTATCGCGATTACTGGCAGACTTTCCTGGCAATGACCAAGCGTCATGGTGTGACCGAGCAATACGCGAAACTCGAAATGCGTCGCCGCCACACGCTGATCGGTTCGATGGCGATCCATAAAGGCCATGCCGACGGCATGATTTGCGGCACTTACGGTACCCACGACCTGCATTTGACTTACATCGACAAAGTGCTGGGTCGGCGTGAAGGCGTCAACGTGTATGCGGCGATGAATGCATTGATTCTGTCGGATCGTCAATTGGTGATCGTCGATACCCACGTCAATGAAAATCCGACAGCCGAACAACTGGCGGAGATCACCATTCTGGCGGCGGAGGAAATGCAGCGCTTCGGTTTGAAGCCGCACGCAGCGTTGCTGTCGCACTCCAACTTCGGCTCCAGCAACAGCGAGTCGGCGCAAAAAATGCGCAAGGCGCTGGCAATTGTGCAGCAGCGTGCGCCGGACCTGGAAATCGACGGTGAAATGCATGGCGATACCGCCCTGACTTCCAGTTTGCTGAAGAAAGTGATGCCGGACTCGCCATTGAAAGCCGAAGCGAATCTGGTGGTGATGCCGAATATCGACGCCGCCAACATTGCCTACAACCTGCTCAAGACGACTTCCGGTCACGGCGTTGCGGTTGGCCCGATCCTGCTGGGTTGCGCCAAGCCGGTCCACATCCTGACGCCATCGGCAACGGTGCGCCGTATCGTGAACATGACGGCGTTGTGTGTAGTGGACGCGATTTCGGAGCGTTGATAGCAGCCACGCTCTGCGTGCAGTAAGCGTTAAAAGTAGTCTTGGACGGGCCCGGTCTTTTCGCGAATTGCTCTGCGGAAAACCGGGCCCGTTTGTTTCTGAATGGAATATCGAAGGTAATATCGTTACTGGCCGAATGTAAATGTGCAGTTTCTCAAAACAGCCACATAATTTACAACATCAGGAGATGATGCGATGTCAGAGTATCCGAAGAGTCCGTTAATGGGCCAGATGATGAGTCAGCCGCTACTCATCTCCAGCATTATCCAGCATGCAGACCGGCATTTTGGCGACAACCAGATCGTCTCGCGCCGCGTCGAGGGCGATATCCACCGTTATACCTACCGCGATTGTCATCGACGGGCGCGGCGGCTGGCGCAAGCGCTGACCTTGCTCGGCGTGAAGATGGGGGAGCGTGTCGCCACGCTGGCGTGGAACGGCTATCGCCATATGGAGGCGTATTACGGCATATCCGGCTCGGGCGCCGTATTGCATACGATCAATCCGCGTCTGCATCCTGAGTTGATCGCTTACATCGCCAATCACGCCGAAGATCAATATCTGCTGTTTGACGCCTGCTTCCTGACGATCGTCGAAGCGCTGGCGCCGCTGGCCAGGACCATCAAAGGCTACGTCGTCCTGTGCGATCGCGAGCACATGCCGCAACAACACAAACTCCCCAATCTGCGGTGCTACGAGGAGCTGCTGGAAGCCGGTTCCGACGACTACCTATGGCCGTTGTTCGATGAAAATTCGGCCTCCAGTCTGTGCTATACCTCCGGCACCACCGGCAATCCGAAAGGAGCGCTGTATTCGCATCGCTCGACCTTGCTGCATTCGTACGCGTCGACCATGCCGGATAGCCTGAACGTGTCCGGCCGCGATACGGTGTTGCCGGTGGTGCCGATGTTCCATGTGAATGCCTGGGGTTTGCCCTACGCGGTTGCGCTGACCGGCGCAAAGATGGTATTTCCCGGTCCGGGGCTGGATGGGCAGTCGCTGTTTGAATTGTTCGAGCAGGAGAGGGTGACTTTTTCCGCCGGTGTGCCGACCGTCTGGCTTGGATTGCTGACGTACATGGGACAGAACAAGCGCAAGTTTTCGACCTTGAAACGCACCGTCATCGGCGGCGCAGCATGTCCACCGGCGCTGATGAAAACGCTGCGCAGTGAATATGGGATAGAAGTCGTGCATGCCTGGGGCATGACCGAAATGTCGCCGCTGGGGACCAGCTGCACGCTGCAAACCAAACATTTGTCGCTGCCGGTGGCGCAGCAGGATGCGATCCTGCAAAAGCAGGGGCACGTGATCTATGGCGTCGACATGAAGATCGTCGATGATGATGGCAAAACCTTGCCCTGGGACGGGTCGACCTACGGCAACCTGCTGGTCAAAGGGCCGTGGGTCATCGATGCGTATTATAAAAACGAAGGCGGCGATGTATTGCAGGATGGCTGGTTCCCGACCGGGGACGTGGCGACGATAGACCGCGATGGCTACATGCAGATCACCGACCGCAGCAAGGACGTGATCAAATCCGGTGGCGAGTGGATCGGCAGCATCGATCTGGAGAATATCGCGATGGCGCATCCTGCCGTGCAAATCGCCGCCTGCATCGGCGTCAGGCATCCGAAATGGGACGAGCGACCGTTGCTGCTGGTGGTCAGGAAACCGGGAGCGGAGGTGACGAAGGAAGCGTTGCTCGCGTTTTACGAAGGCAAGATCGCCAAGTGGTGGACGCCGGATGATGCGGTCTTTGTCGATGCGTTGCCGCTCGGCGCCACCGGCAAGATGTTGAAGAATAAATTGCGTGAGCAATTCAAGGATTACCAGTTGCCGACTGTCTGACCCTGTAGCGCTGCATCAACTATGGTCGTCCTTGTTTTCTTGCCGCTTGAGCGGCACCCGTCCGGTTTGCACGCGGCTTGAAGCGCGGTCGCAGTGGCCGGGTTGATCGTCGAAGAACATATGCGGCTTGAACGCAGCCAGCACGTCCGACTTGGCGACGCCGCCCATGAAAAAGGTTTCGTCGATGGTGACATTCCAGGCGCGCAAGGTGCGGATCACGCGTTCGTGTGCGGGTGACGAGCGGGCGGTCACCAGCGCGGTACGGATCGGCGCGGCGCGTCCATCGGCATTCTTGAAATTGCCCTGAATATACGACAAGGCCATCAGCAGCCGTGCGAACGGGCCTTCAGGCAGCGGCTTCAATGCATTTTCACGCTCGTGATGTTCAAAAGCCTCGATACCTTCGGCCTGAAAAATCTGCTCTGATTCGTCTGAAAAAATCACCGCATCACCGTCGAAGGCGATACGGATTTGATCCAGTTCTTCGATGGCGCGGTTGGCATTCTGATGGGTCGGCATTTGATACAGCAACGCCGCCGCGGTATCAGAATTGATTGCCGCCTGCACGTCGTCTTCATGCAACGACAAAAACAGACTGACATTGAAGGCATGCAGGTACGGCGCTAACGATGCGCCGCCCGACAGCACTGCCCGCGTGATATCGAGTTCATAGTGCTTGATCGAGTTAAAGATGCGCATCGAGGTCTCGGTCGAATTGCGCGACATGATGACCACTTCAACCAGGCGCTGCATTTGCCCCGATGCGGGCGTCAGTCGGTTCAGCTTAAGCAGCGCCCGCACCAGGGCATACGCGGCGCCCGGTTTGAGGATCTGGTTTTCGTTGCGCAGTTGATGCTGTTGATAGGCCTCCAGCCCTTGCGTGCGGAAAATCGCTTCTTCCGCTTCCAGGTCAAATAGTGCGCGGGACGAAATACCGATGACGAGCAGCTTGTCGAGGGAAACGGGCATGGTGGGCGGGCGGGCAGCGAGAGTGAAGTACGATGCTCATTATAGACGGCTATCCGGGGCGCCAAGGATGACAAGCGTTGGCGTCTCATGTTGGAGGCCAGCGCCGCAGATCTTCATTATTCCTTGAACCTGAATTGGTAACGCAGATTCATCATTGATGCCGACGCTGAAAATGTCGAAGCGATCATGAAATTCAAGAACTGTTAGCATGTTCTTCAATCCAATCAACACAACAAATGACGAAAGCCAATCAGCATGATGCACAAACCGGCAATGAAACACCTTTTTATTGCGCTATTGAGCGTGTCGATTCTCGCCGGCTGCGCAGGGTACGCGCCTGAACCCGGCAGGGGGCCGGTGGTGGAAACGTACGGGATTATCGACACTGGACATACATTTCAATCTCATTGAAGCGGATTGCTCTCTTTAAAAGAATGTCGAACTTTCAGCGACATTATCCGACTTGCCGGATCGCCTGCGTCACCCTCATTCGGAATGCGTACTGTCACCCGGAAGGGGCGCGGCCGTTGCACCATATGGGCCGGATATCGTCTCTATCGCAGCGGAAATTGTTTGGATTCGCGCATCCGGTCAGCAGGGAACACAATGCAAAGATGACGAATGCTGTTTTCATGGATTCGACCTATGTATTTGGTTCCGATGCATTGTGCGTGGGCGTATCAGGCGGTAGCAATCAAATTTCAACAGAGGCTCCTAGTAATCTCACGTTCTCTTAGGCATGTTTTGATGTTTCCAAACTGCGGCCTCCAGCCTGCTCGTCAGGTTCAGTTTCCGCAGCAGGTTCTTGATGTGGACCTTCACGGTCATATCGCTGATGCCAAGATAACGTCCGATGGTTTTGTTGTTCATGCCATTGGCGAGGCATTCCAGGATTTCATGCTCGCGCTCGGTAAGCGCCGCATCGCTGGTAATTTTTTTCACGACAGGTTCCAGCAATGCATTTTTCAGCACCTCCGTCAAGCTGTCCTGTAATACCGTGAAGCCGGTTGACGCCTTGAGAAGATTGGTGCACAGATCCTCGGGTTCCATATCCTTCAGCAGATAGCCGTCGGCACCGGCACGCAATGCCTCCAGCAAGTCGTCCTCGGCATCGGATACCGTAAGCACGATATAACGCGCCTTGATCGTCGTCGCCTTGAATCTGCGCAATGTCTCCAGTCCGTTCATGCCCTTCATGTGGAGGTCGATCAGTACCATGTCGGGCAATATTTCCTGCGCCAGATCCAACCCCTCCTGACCGGATGCAGCTTCGCCCACGATCTCGAAATTCGGATCAATGGAAATGATCTGTCTCACCCCTTTGCGAAAAAGGGCATGATCATCGATCAATAAAACTTTAATTTTCTCTTTCATGAATTTCCACCATCCAAAGCCACTTATTGATCCATCTTGGGATTAAACACCAGCCTTACTCGTGTACCGCCCTTCGGCTTACGTAGCACCTCGATCTTTCCTCCAAGGCTGCTCGCACGTTCTTTCATGATGGTCTGGCCGTAGTGATGGGGCTCTTCACTTGTGAAAGCGTATCCCACTCCATCATCATCGATCGTCACCATGATCATTCCATTGACCTGGAATGCCATCGCGATTGTCACATTTTTCGCGCCGGAATGTCTCACGATATTCGATAATGCTTCTCGCACCACGTGGAGGACATGAAGCTCCTCATTCACCATCAGCCGGCAATTCAGTAACCGATTATCGAGCGTAATCGATAAACCCGATCGCTGCGTGAATTCATCGATAGCCGACTGGATCGAGAAGCGAAGTCCTCTTATATCCATGTTAACCCGGAAAGTCGCAAGCAACTCCCGCAGTTCCCGATAAGCATTGTCCAGGCCTTCCCGCAGATCATTCACAATGTCATGGATCGCGGCCTCAGGCACGCCTTCCATACCAAAATTCGACTGGAGTCGGGCGATCTGTATTTTCATGAACGACAGCGACTGCGCCAGGGAGTCATGCAATTCTCGGGCAATCGCCGATCGTTCTTCGAGCAAAGCGACACGCCGCCCTTCCTGCTCGCGGCTATGCGACCCCATGGCCATCGATAACAGTTGTGCAGTCACTTCAACGAGCTGTATCTCCGCATCCTCGAACAGGCGAGCTTCATCCGCCTCGATCTTGAGTACCCCTAACTCTCCGGAGGGACTGGAGAAAGCCACCGCCAGGCATCGTATTGGTACACCTTCGGTACTCAGTGAAAAAAAGTTGACGGCCGAGGTCGAACCAATCAGTCCATCAAATAGCTCCTCCTGAAATGCCGCGGGCAAGTGGTGAGAAAAAAGCGCTCGGCCGTAAAAAATGGGTGAGTCGTTTTCGGTAAAAATCAAGGCGACGTTATTGACATTCAGCGCTTTCTCGAGCGAGTACAGCGCCTTGCGCAAGGTCATCTCGTTCAGGGTCGAGTGGTTGATCAATCCGATAAATTTGAAGAGAAAATCCTGCGAGCGGATCATGCGCCTGATCCTTTCGCTGCTGGTCTGGTTGATCCACTCCGTTTCCGCCTTGATACCTTCCAGACGTGCCGAGATTTCGTATGCCATATGCTCCAGGCGGGTAAATTCATCCGCATCGGCATGACCCCTCGTGGGCGCGCCCCCCTCTGAATCGAGCGACATCAGGCGGTCGAGACGATCCACCAGAATCCGCCTGGCACCCAGTGCGATCGTCGCCAGGCAACTCAGTATCAGCACCATGCTGACCAGTTGCAGCAGCGAAATGACCGATTGCTTGATCTCTATATCACTTTGCAAGGCGTTGGCAAGAGGCTCATAAGCTAGCACCACCAATTTCGCCAGACGCAATCTTTCCTTCATGGGTAAGCGATTCGCGCAGGCGTATTCGAAATCAGCCTGGGCGCTCTTCAGGTGCTTCAGCGCTTGAGCACCTGTCTTGTCATCCTTTTCCATCAACCAGACAAACATGGGATCGTCGGTACTGAAATAGTCGTTTCTCAGCGACTCGATCACCTCCTGAGCTTCGGCAGGCCGCATCCCGTCCGCCGTGTCGACCCCATGTCTCCAGAGAAGCTTATGTTGGTAGATGTTCTGGATAGAGGATTGATTATGTGGAATATAATCCATCAGATACAGTGAACCCGCCTGCATCAATACGACCAGGAATGCAACGCATAGCAACAGTGCCACGAGCCGGATATAGAGCGTGTGTCGCCGAAGCAGGCTGTTGATATCAGTCAGCACATGGCAGACTTTGAATAGTCGGGGATTCAGAATACGATTCCGGTTCATAAGCATCATGGCAAGTGTTCAAGGTACAAGCAAATGAGCCTATATGTTTTCAGCACGCTTGTGTTAAGCGTTATTTTCATGCTCGTGCTCGGCACATGGTGGGACGGAAACGCCCCTTTCAAAATATATCTCGCTGCGCTTGCTGTGATCTTGGCCACCATGCTGTCCGCCACCCTGCTGATCGCCATTTATCCCATCCTGGGCGTCCGCTCGGGGCGCAGCCGAAAAGAGCCCGGTTTCGACAATCTTACATGGGGCCGGAATGTTTCCAGCGGCCTTTCCACGCCTGCGGCTGTGCTGAATGGCTATATCGTCACCTTCGCCAATAAGGCGTTCCTCGACGAACTCGGCATGATGGGAATGAGCGACCAGATCATAGGCATGCCGTTCACCAACCTTGTGCATCCAGCCGATCACCGACGCCTCGCCAGCCTCGTTGCCGGAACCTCGCAGGACGGTGAAGCAAACGGGATGACCATATTACGCTTCCTCCATTCGGATGGAACGATATTGCCTGTACAGGCTTCCCTGTCTCCTTTGCGGGAAGAGGGAAACCCGGATCTCAATCTCCTGCAACTCTCGCCGGCGTTTTCGCTAGAACTAAGCAGTAGCAATTTCGATGACCGGGCCGATTATCACCTGCTGATCGACCAGATCGAACAAATCGTGTTCCAGGTGAACACAGCAACGGAAATCATATTCCTCAATCCCTCCTGGGAACATTTACTGGACCATAAGGTTGAAGACAGCCTACGCAAGCCGTTGCTCGCCTTCATCCATCCCGAAGACAAGCCTCTTGTAGAAGCGCAACTCAACTCGGTGACGCAAGGCAAACGTACAAGATGCCAGTTCGAGACTCGCCTGATCGCCAGAAATGGTGATTCCCATTGGGTCGACCTGCGCGCAAAAAACACCTCGACCTGCAAGGGCGAACGATCGAGCGTCATCGGCACACTGACTGACATTGGTCGCATGAAAATGATAGAAAGCAGCCTTCGCGCAAACCGCCGCTCCCTCAGCACCCTCATCAGCAACACACCTGGCATGATCTATCGCTGCAAGAACGACAAAAATTGGACTTTCGAATTCGTCAGCGATGGATGCCTGGAAGTCACTGGCTACGAACCCTACGAAATGGTCGAAAACCCCGACTTTTCCTACGCTACGACAATTCATCCAGACGATAGGCTACGCACGTGGGGCTGTGTCCAGCAGCAGATTGCCAAACAGGAAAAATTCCAGTTGATTTACCGCATCATCAGCCGTTCCGGGAACGTCAAGTGGGTGTGGGAGCAAGGTAAAGGGGTCTATTCCAGCGCAGGAGAATTGCTCGCGCTGGAAGGATTCATCACCGATATCTCCCAAGGCGATGATGACGACAAGCTGTTTCAGCAGTTACTGCCAAAGACCGAGGTCGGCTTCCAGGTGGTTGAGGAAGGCGCGGACCGGCAGGGCACCCATCCATGACTTCAGCAGACCTGCTTCTCCCTCTACCCAGTTAGTAGTAACTACTATGGGCAATATACTTAGTTGCCCACATAGCTATCCTTCAACTCAGGATATCCACATCCACGCAGGCGACGTGCACAATCTACGCGTGATGACAGACAACATCCATAAATTCGGCGCATACGCCGGTGCCATTTCAGGAGACGCAATATGAGCACGATCAATCCAGATGTAGATATTGTAGGTATGTTGACCAAAGGAGCCGCAGGAGATGCGGTCCAGGATGGCGGGTTGCACCGAACAATAAGTTGGAAGGGGGCGTTCTGGGCGGCCAGTGGCGTTCCTGCTTTGGTGCTTTTCAATATCGGCGCCTTGTCATCCACCGTCGGTCAGCCAGCCTGGATACTTTGGATACTGTCGATACTAATGGGGTTTGCGCAATGTTTTACCTATGCGGAAATTGCTGGACTTTTTCCACATAAGTCAGGCGGGGCTTCTGTCTACGGTGCAATTGCCTGGGTGCGTTATAGCAAGTTTATCGCGCCAATTTCAGTATGGTGCAACTGGTTTGCCTGGTCACCGGTTCTGGCGCTGGGAACATCGCTGGCGGGTGGCTATATTCTGACCTCGCTGTTCCCGGCGGATGCGGCAATCAATACCTGGTCGTTGACCTTGCTGCACCTTGACTTCGTCCAGCCGGGACTGGCATTAAGAGTTAACTCCATCGCTATCTTAGGTACCGTTCTGCTACTGATTTCATTTGCCATTCAGCATCACGGCATTTCCAAGGCGGCCAAAACCCAGATGATTCTCGGCGTGACTTCGTTGCTGCCACTGATACTCATCGGTATCGTTCCACTCGTAACAGGCGATATGCCCAGTACGCATTTCTTTCCGCTTTTGCCTTTGGCGCACGATGCTATCGGTCATGTGGTATTTGGCAGCTACAATTTGCCTGGCATAACGCTGATTGCCGGCGGTATGTTTATTGCTGCATGGTCAACTTATGGCTTTGAGACGGCGGTGTGTTACACCAGTGAATTCAAGGATCCGAAAAAAGATACATTTAAGGCGATTTTTTATTCAGGCTTGCTTTGTATCGCGGTATTCACACTGGTGCCATTGGCATTTCAGGGACATTTGGGTCTTGGCCAACTTGTCACTCCAGCCGTAGTCGATGCTTCTGGTGCTGTGACGACTCCGGCGGTGTATGGCGGCATGCTGGATCCGAGTTTGTATGACGGTACCGGAGTTGGCGTCGTTCTGGCAAAAATGGTCGGCGGCGGCGCTGTCATCACCAATGTCATCGTCGCCATGTTGGTATTGTCGCTGATGCTATCTGTCATGACCTCGATGATGGGTTCATCGCGTACGCTCTACCAAGGTTCCATTGACGGTTGGCTACCGAAGTATCTGTCGCACGTCAATGCGCATGGCGCACCTACCCATGCGATGTGGACCGATCTGATTTTCAATCTGGTGCTGCTGCTGATGTCCAACAACATCATGCTGCTGGCAATCGGTAACGTCGGATACCTCATCTTCAACTTCCTCAATCTGCAATCCGGTTGGATCCATCGTCTTGACCGTGGCAGTTGGACCCGTCCTTACAAGGCTAAAAACTGGCTGCTTGGTTTGGGCGCAGTGTTCGGGTTCGTGAATTTGGCCTTCATGGGCATGGGAGCTGATATCTGGGGGCCTGGCACGCTACGCAACGGGCTGATCTTTGCTGCGCTCATCGTGCCGGTTTTCCTGTATCGCCACTATGTACAGGATAAGGGCAAATTCCCGCAGGCCTTCGCCAAGGACATGCATTTGGATGACGGGGTCACGACGCACGGAGGCTGGCTGCCCTATGCGGCCCTGGCGCTGGGAGTTATCGTGGTTTGGGTGGCCCACAGCATTGCGGTGTTGCCCTGACATGTAAGGGATGCCGGTTCCCGGGTATTGGCCGTTGCATTGGCGAATGCTCAGGGATTACCAAATTCGATATGAATGGATGCCTGTATGGATTTCGAGGAATTAAAGCACTATCGGAAAGTGCAGGATGCCGCCCGCCATACGTTGGACAGTATCACTGAATTCATCAAACCCGGCGGCAGCGAGGCCGATCTCGTCAGCAAGTGTGACGAATTGCAGCGCAATGCCGGCGTTGACGGTTATTGGTATAGGTCTCTTCCAGCTCTGGTTCTGAGCGGTAACCGCACCACCTTGGCCATCTCGCGTACGCCATATGTTCCCGGCGATACGCCAATTCAAGAATATGATCTGGTGACTATCGACTTGAATCCGTCCATAGCCGGCTATTGCGGTGATTGTGCACGCACCTACTATATAGAAGGAGGGGTGGCGCGACGCTCACCACAGTTTGATGAGGATTTTCTTGCCGGTGCGCATGCACAAGAGCATCTGCATGCAAAATTAATGCAGGTCGCCCATGCGGAAATGACCTTTAACGATTTGTATCAAATCATGCGCGAAGAAATCGATCGCCTTGGCGTTGAACAACTGGACTATCTCGGTCACGGCGTTCAGAAAAATATGCAACACCTGGCGTTTATTGCTCCAGATGTGAAGCTCACTCTGGGAGCGGCTGGACTATTTACCCTCGAACCGCAAATCCGCCTGAAAGGTGGTTTTTTGGGGTTCAAGCATGAAAATATCTATTACTTCAAGGATTGTCGCTTACAGGAGTTATAGGCACGGATTTCCATCGTTTCAGCGTCTATGAGGAGTCGGATATGCCATATTCTTTTCCAGGCAATGATCAGTTCATAGCGACAATCGAACGGATCGAAAAACTGAATTCGGAAACCGTGTGCGTCCAGTTGTCCTGTCCGGAAATCAAGCACTACAAGGCCGGCCAGTATCTGCGGATATTTATCGATGAGCATACGGCAAGGAGCTATTCTCTCGCCAGCACGCCATATGTCGACAAAGAATTGCATTTGCATGTCCGCCGCAGTGCCGGCAGCGTTGTCAGCCGCTGGTTTCATGAAGAACTCGAAGTTGGCGATGCGATTCATGTCAGCCGGCCGCAGGGATTCTGTTACTACTTGCCTGCGAACCTTGATCAGCCCATGCTGATGATCGGCACCGGCTCGGGGCTGGCCCCGCTTTACGGCATGGCCCGTGACGCGTTGCGGCATGGGCATAGAGGCGATATTCATTTTTATCATGGGGTCAGGCATAGAGACGAGTTGTACCTGGTCGATCAGCTTCAGGCGCTCGCCCGGCTAAATCCCAATTTTCGCTATGTGCCCTGCGTTTCCCGGGGCGATGCTGCGCATGGTTGCCGCTCCGGCCGTGCGCTGGATATCGCGATGAGAGACACATGCCTGTCCGCTGAATGGTGCGTTTATTTGAGCGGCAATCCGAATATGGTGAACGATGCGTTCGAGGCGGCTACTGCGGCCGGCGTCGTAGCTGGGGCGATATTATCGGATCAACTTGCCAGCTAATGGGTGTCGGCATACGCATGTGCCGCCTTGGTTCCGACTTATGGCCTGTCCCGGGTACCTGTTTATTTTTTTCGAGAGCACATCATGTCTGAGCGCTATCCCATCATTGCCATTACCGGCTCGTCCGGCGCGGGTACCACCTCCGTTACCCGTACCTTTGAAAACATTTTTCGGCGCGAAAAAATCCAGTCGGTCATCGTTGAAGGAGACAGTTTTCATCGCTACGACCGCAAGGAAATGAAGGTCAGGCTTGCCGCGGCTGAAGAGACCGGCGATATGAATTTCAGTCATTTCGGTCCGGATACCAATCTGTTTGCTGAACTCGAAGCGCTGTTCCGCACCTATGGAGAGACCGGCACGGCCAAGCGTCGCAAATATCTGCACGACCCCGAAGAAGCAGCACCTTACAAACAAGAACCAGGAACCTTTACCCCCTGGGAGAATTTACCGGCGGATACCGATCTGCTGTTTTATGAAGGATTGCACGGCGGCGTGGTCAACGATACGGTCAATATCGCCCAGCATCCGGATCTGCTGATCGGGGTGGTGCCGGTGATCAATCTGGAGTGGATTCAAAAGCTGTGGCGCGACAAGTCCAAACGCGGCTATTCGACCGAGGCGGTCACCGATACCATCCTGCGCCGCATGCCGGATTATGTGAACACCATCTGTCCGCAGTTCTCGCACACCCATGTGAATTTTCAGCGCGTGCCCTGCGTGGATACCTCCAACCCGTTCATTGCCCGTGAGATACCGGCACCGGACGAGAGTTTTGTGGTGATTCGGTTCGCCAATCCGAAAGGCATTGATTTTCAGTATTTACGCAATATGGTGCATGACTCCTTCATGTCGCGCGCCAACACCATTGTCGTTCCCGGCGGGAAGATGGAATTGGCGATGCAACTGATCTTCACACCCTTCATCCTGCGCATGATGGAACGTAAAAAACGTGCCAGCAGCGTTCTTTGACAAAGGCAGTATTCAGAGTCCCTCCGGAAACCACGCTACACGGGCTGTAGCCGGATAAGGACTTGGCTTTCACTCTACCCAGTTAGTAGTAACTACTATGGGCAATATACTTAGTTGCCCACATAGCTATCCTTCAACTCAGGATATCCACATCCTATTTTGAAAGTTTTTTAACCTATGGGTACTTTTAATAACCTCTTATTGCCGCGTTTTCGCGTTTGCAACCCATTGATTTTAAAAGGGTGCATTTTTTAAAAACTGAGGTTTTTTTAGGTGGCCTTACCGGAGGACACGGCAATGGCAAGAGATCCGAAACATGACATCCTATTCGAACCCATCAAGGTAGGCCCATTAACTTTCCGCAACCGGTTTTACCAGGTGCCGCACTGCATCGGCGCCGGTTCCGATAAGCCAGGCTTCCAGGCAGCGCATCGCTCGATGAAGGCGGACGGCGGCTTTGCCGCCATCAACACCGAATACTGCTCGGTGCATCCTGAGTCCGACGATACCCATCGCTTGTCTGCCCGCCTGTGGGATGCAGGCGACGTGCACAATCTACGTGCGATGACAGACAATATCCATAAATTCGGCGCATATGCCGGTGCCGAACTTTGGTACGGAAGCGCACACGCGCCCAACATGGAGTCCCGATGTACGCCGCGTGGCGCTACACAGTACGCATCCGAGTTCGAGACGCTGACCTACTGCCAGGAAATGGATATAGATGAAATCGCCCGGGTACAGCAAATGTACGTCGATGCGGCTCTGCGCGCGCGCGATGCCGGCTTCGATCTTGTCTATGTATACGGTGCCGACTCCTACATTCCGCTGCAGTTCCTGTCGAGCTACTACAACAAACGCACCGACCGGTATGGCGGTTCTTTCGAAAACCGTGCCCGCTTCTGGGTTGAAACCATCGAGAAGGTGCGCCGTGCCGTGCCCAACGACATGGCCGTGGTCGTACGCTTTGCCGTCGATACCTTGCTGGGCAAGGATGGTGTGGAAGTTCAGGATGATGGGCTGAAGTTCATAGAGTTCGCTGACGACCTCGTCGACCTGTGGGACGTGAATTTGTGCGGTATCGCGGAATGGGGCGAGAACGCCACACCGTCACGTTACTATCAACAAGGACACCATCTGCACTGGACCCGATTCATCAAACAAGTCGCCAAGAAACCGGTACTGGGCGTAGGGCGCTACACCGATCCGGAAAAAATGTGCGAAGTGGTGACCAAAGGCTACGCCGACATCATCGGCATGGCACGACCTTCGATTGCCGACCCGTTCCTGCCGAAAAAGATTGAAGAAGGCCGGATCGAAGATATACGCGTATGCATGGGCTGCAATGTCTGTATCTCGCGCTGGGAAATTGGTGGACCGCCAATGATCTGCACCCAGAATGCGACCGCTGGCGAAGAATATCGCCGCGGCTGGCATCCGGAGAAGTTCGCCAGGAAGACCTCCGAAGATACCGTTCTCGTCGTCGGTGCAGGCCCCTCCGGTTCCGAGTGCGCCCGTGTACTGCTGGAACGCGGCTATACCACGCACTTGGTTGACGCTGCCGAAAAAATCGGCGGCCACCTCAATGACATCGCCACCGGACTTCCGGGTCTGGGCGAGTGGGCATATCACCGCGACTACCGCGAAATTCAGATCAACAAGCTGCTCAAGAAGAGCAAAGACTCGGTCCTGGCGCTGGGCCAGAAGCGCATGACGGCGGACGATGTGCTCAATTACGGCGCGGACAAGGTAGTCATCGCCACCGGCGGAGTCTGGAACACCGATGGCACCAACTGCATCTCGCATGCACCGATTCCAGGCGCAGACGCATCGCAGCCGGACCAACTCACGCCTGAGCAGGTTTTCGGCGGCAAGAAGCCGATTGGCAAGCGTGTCGTGGTGCTGAACTACGACACCTACTTCATGGCAATCAGCCTGGTCGAGAAACTGGCGATGCTTGGCCACGACGTGACACTCGTATCCGGCGTGCACGTAGCGGGCTACATGCACTTCACGTTGGAATACCCCAACGTCATGCGGCGCAACCATGAGCTCGGTATCGTCGAGTATCCCGATCACTACTGCCTGAGCATTGAAAAAGGCCGCATGCAGATCGAGAACAAATGGGGCGAAGGATACAAGGCCACCTATCGCGGCAAAGGAGTGCATCCGCGTAACCCGAACACCTCGCAAGAATGGCTTGAGTTCGACTCCGTCGTGCTGGTGACAGGCCGTCATTCCGAAGACAAGCTGTACCGCGAACTCAAGCAACGCAAGTCCGAGTGGGAGAAGAACGGCATCAAGGCAGTGTATGTCATCGGCGATGCGGAAGCGCCGCGCCTGATCGCCGACGCCACCTTCACCGGTCATCGCCTGGCGCGCGAAATCGAGGAAGCCGAGGCCCAGTACCCGCTGCCATACAAGCGTGAAGTGGCGGTCTGGGGCAAATCGCACATGCCCGGCGGTAACTTCGAAATCGAGTACAAGGTGTAGCAGCGCAGGGCGGTAATTTGGCATTCAACAAGGCCGGTGGCATTGTCTACACCGGCCTTTTTGTGATGCATCCATGCCGTTGACTGGAGCAGCGTGCCAGGCACAGTTAATACCTTAGTAGTAAGTCGTAAGGAGAATTGTTAGCCGCCCCCGCTGGATTGAGAATAAGACCGCACGCAACTCATTCAAATCGAACGGAGGAAAAACATGGCACGCGATCCAAAGCACGATATTCTATTTGAACCAATCCAGATTGGCCCCAAGACGTTGCGCAATCGTTTTTACCAGGTGCCGCATTGTATCGGCGCAGGTTCCGACAAACCCGGATTCCAGGCAGCGCATCGCTCCATGAAGGCCGAGGGCGGCTGGGCCGCGATGAACACCGAATATTGTTCCATCCATCCTGAATCCGACGACACGCATCGTCTCTCTGCTCGTATCTGGGATGAAGGCGATGTGCGTAATCTGCGCGCAATGACTGACGAAGTGCACAAGTATGGCGCCTTGGCTGGCGTTGAGCTTTGGTACGGCGGTGCCCATGCGCCGAATATGGAATCTCGCGCAACCCCCCGCGGCCCCAGTCAGTACGCATCGGAATTCGAAACGCTAAGTTACTGTAAAGAGATGGATCTGAGCGACATCGCTCAGGTACAACAATACTATGTCGATGCCGCCAAGCGATCACGCGACGCAGGCTTCGATATTGTCTATGTCTACGGCGCGCACTCCTACCTGCCGTTGCAGTTCCTCAACCCGTACTACAACAAGCGCACTGACAAATATGGCGGCTCACTGGAGAACCGCGCACGATTCTGGCTGGAAACACTGGAAAAAGTGAAGCACGCAGTGGGCGGCGAATGTGCCATCGCAACCCGCTTTGCAGTCGATACCGTGTATGGTCCGGGCCAGATCGAAGTGGAAGTGGACGGCATGAAGTTCATCGAGCTGGCTGACCCACTGCTCGATTTGTGGGATGTGGACGTAGGCGATATCGCCGAATGGGGCGAAGATGCAGGCCCGTCACGCTTTTACCAACAAGGCCACCAGGTGCCTTGGACCAAGTTCGTCAAACAGGTATCCAAGAAGCCGGTACTGGGTGTAGGCCGTTACACCGACCCGGAGAAAATGGTCGAAATCGTCACCAAGGGCTACGCCGATATTATCGGTTGCGCGCGGCCCTCCATCGCCGATCCATTCCTGCCCAAGAAAATTGAAGAAGGCCGGTATGACGATATCCGCGTTTGTATCGGTTGTAATGTATGCATTTCACGCTGGGAAATCGGCGGGCCGCCGATGATCTGCACGCAGAACGCGACCGCCGGCGAAGAGTATCGGCGCGGCTGGCACCCGGAGAAGTTCCGCAAGAGCAGCTCCAAGGACTCGGTGCTGGTGGTCGGCGCCGGCCCGTCCGGTTCGGAATGCGCGCGCGTGCTGATGGAAGAGGGCTATACCGTGCATTTGTACGACAGCGCGGAAAAGGTCGGCGGCCACCTCAACAGCTTGATGACGCTGCCGGGCCTGGGAGAGTGGGGCTATCACCGCGACTATCGCGAAGTCCAGCTCAACAAGCTGGTCAAGAAGAATAAAGAAAGTCAGATCGCTCTCGGCCAGAAGCGCTTGAGCGCCGAGGATGTATTGCAATATGGCGCGAACAAGGTGGTTATTGCAACAGGCTCTTCATGGAATACCGATGGCAACAACTGCCTGACGCATGAAGCCATTCCGGGTGCCGATGCTTCACTGCCGGATCAGCTCACTCCGGAGCAAGTGTTTGGAGGTAAGAAGAAAATCGGCAAGCGCGTGGTGATTCTGAATGCCGATACCTACTTCATGGCGCCAAGCCTTGCCGAAAAACTGGCAGCAGATGGCCACCAGGTGACTGTGGTGTCGGGCGTGCATCTCGCCAACTACATGCACTTCACACTTGAGTATCCGAACATGATGCGTCGTTTGCACGAGTTGCACGTGGAGGAGCTAGGCGACCATTTCTGTTCGAAAATAGAACGCGGCCGCCTTGAAATCTACAACATCTGGGGTGATGGTTCGAAACGTACCTATCGCGGCCCCGGCGTTTCCCCGCGCGATGCCAACACAAGCCATCGCTGGCTTGAGTTTGATTCGCTGATTCTGGTCACTGGCCGTCATTCGGAATGCAGTCTGTATAACGCGCTGAAAGGTCGTGAAGCGGAATGGGCCAAAAACGACATCAAGGGTATTTACCTGATTGGGGACGCTGAAGCACCTCGCCTGATTGCCGATGCGACCTTCACCGGTCACCGTGTGGCCCGTGAGATTGAAGAGGCGAATCCGCAAATCGCTCTGCCTTACAAGCGTGAAGTAGCTGTATGGGGTGTTCCACACATGCCGGAGGGACAATTCAAAATCGAATACAAGGTTTAGGAAGCTCTGATTAAGCTACTGCGCGATCCAATTTCAGGGCTGCGATGCTCATCGTACTTTCGTACGACTGCGCTTCTCCCCCTGAACTTGAACCCGGTCAGCTTTAGCTGAGGCTACGCTTACTCAGAACTTCCTCTATTCAATCAGAGATTCCTTTAGATTGGTCTGAGCAGGATCGCCGCAGGGCTTTGCGGCGATCCTAACCAACAGATTAAAAGCCAATGCACATAATCAATGAGCGATGCCAATGAACAATCCAAGAGAAATCACCAGAGTGCTGTTTGAGAACTTCCAGCCGCAGGCGATACACGCGTTCTATGCAATTGGTTATGCGGCTATTGTCGTTTTTATTTACGGCACCTACGTGCAAATCAGAAAATATCGACGCGGCCAGCCGGATGGCTCCTGGGGCGGGTTACTGCATCGCTTTATCGATATGACCAAAACGATGGCTACACACAGGACATTGGTGCGGCGTGACAAGAAGGCCGGTTATGCACATGCCCTGATCTTTTTCAGCTTCGTGTTGTTGTTCATCGGCACGGCCGTCATCACGTTGCAATATGACATCCTCGAACCGCTGTTCGGCGTGCAATTCTGGTACGGCAATTTATATTTATGGTTCTCGCTGATACTTGACCTTGCAGGCCTGGGTCTGCTCGTTGGCCTCATCTACATGATGTACCGCCGCAAGTGGCTGAATCTGCCCAAGCTTGATTATGCAAGGGTAGATAGAAAACCTGGCGACGCAGACTATGACCGGAGCGCTTATCGCCGCGAAGACTGGGCTTTTCTGTGGTCATTCAATCTGATTGGCATTACTGGTTTTATCCTTGAAGCTGCCCGCCTGGCATGGCTTCACGATCGTCCAGAGGTGTGGGATTACCGCATGTGGTCGCCAGTTGGCGCGGTGCTGGCTCATATCATGCAGTTCGTGGGCTTTACTCCCGAGGGCGCAGGTGCTTTACGTTTTGGCTTGTGGTGGTTTCATGGGTTGTTGGCGCTGACCTTCATCGCGTTCATTCCTTATTCCAAGATCAAACATATCTTTACAGCTTCAGCCTCGCTAATGTTCAAGGATCCGCTGGCCGGCCGACGGTTGCCCAAGGTGCCCGATGAGCAGAAGAATGCCGGTTACAAGCTCATCACCGATTTGACGTGGAAGAACTTGCTGCACCTGGACGCTTGCACCAAGTGCGGACGCTGCCAGGAGGCATGTCCGGCAAACGCAGTGGGCGCGCCTTTGTCGCCCAGGGATGTGATTCTTTCACTGCGCGAGTTTGCCAACAAGGCGTTGAGCGCCAAAGAACTGCCAAAAGAAGCCGAGCTCGATATTCATGGCAAAGATATTGGCCAGGTGTTCATGGAAACGTTGTGGTCGTGCCGCACTTGCCTGGCGTGCGTGGAAATTTGCCCGGTAGCCGTGGAGCATGTGCCTATCATCGTGCAAATGCGGCGCAGTCTTGTCGAGGCGGGAGAAATGGATCCGCTGCTGGAAAAAACGCTGCACACCATCCACAAGACCGGCAACTCGTTCGGCGAGTCCAAGCGTAAAAGGGCTTCATGGGTGAAGGCGCTGCCGTTCGCCATCAAGGATGCGCGAAAAGAGGCGGTCGATATGCTGTGGTTTGTCGGCGACTATGCTTCATTCGATCCACGCAATCAAAAAGTAACGCAAGGATTTGCTCGGCTGATGCATAAAGCGGGTGTGGATTTCGGCCTGCTATTCGAAGGCGAGTTAAACGCAGGTAATGATGTACGGCGTGTGGGTGAAGAAGGTCTCTATGAGTTTCTGGCCACCGCGAATATCAAGTCATTGGGCGACTGCGACTTCAAATCCATTGTGACGACAGATCCGCACTCCTACAACACGATCCGTAATGAGTATCCGGATTTTGGCGGCACCTACGAGATTCAACACTACAGCACCGTAGTTAAACGCCTGATTGAAGAAGGCAGGTTGCCTTTAGCCAAAAAACTGAATTACAAGGTGACTTTTCATGACCCATGCCATTTGGGCCGTTTCAACAAAGGTTACGACGCTCCGCGCGACATTCTAAAAATGCTGGGTTGTGAACTGGTGGAGATGGGGCGCAATAAAGACAATTCCTTCTGCTGTGGCGCTGGCGGCGGCCGCATCTGGATCCCCGACCCGGTAGGCCTGGAAAAGCCCTCGACCAACCGCATGAAGGAAGCGGCAGTCATCGAAGGGCTCGAGGTGTTCGTCGTGTCCTGTCCCAAGGACCTCACCATGTTCGAAGATGCACTGAAAACCTCGGGCTATGAGGGAAAGTTCGTGGTGCGCGAGCTGATCGAACTGATCGATGCGTGCGTGGAATACGAGGAATTGGAAGCAGTCGCGGAGGAAGCCTGACTTGGCAGCCCCGGCACAGGCTGAAGCGCTCGTGGCATTTGTCCTGAAAACCAGGGATCCGTTCGCCGCAGCTGCCGTATATGCCGTGGCGACAGCGCAACAGCGTGGGCAACTGGAACAGGTGATCTCTGGCGAGCGCAAGAACGCTCTGATGTTTGCGCGTTGGGAACACACCCCGGGCGCGGTTCTGCAGGCTCTGGCCGGGACGCGGGACTGCGCCGTGAAGGTGCGGCTGGACCAGAATCCGGGCACCCCTGCACGGGCCTTGCTCAGCCTGTATAGCGGGGAAAAACAGGCGGCGCTGATAGGCTTGATCGCGCAGCATTCCCATGCGCCGGCCAGCGTACTGGAAGTGATTGCCGAGTTTGACACCGACCTGAAAAGCCTGGCGGCGGTGAGCGCTAATCCTGCTGCGAGCGGGCGAGCGATAAGGATGCTGGCGGCTCGCATGCCGGGACAGTTCGATAGCGATGTGGCGACCAATCCATCCACGCCGGCGGATGTGCTGGAACAGGTCTACCGGAGAAGCAATGCCTTTGTCCGCGCTGCGGTGATCGCGCACCCCGGCTGCCCGCAAAGCGTGATAGACCAGGCGCTCAACGAGCACGAAGTGGTCGTGCTCAGGCATCTGGCGCGCGACAGGCGGGTAGGCGCCAGGCGATTGACCGGGCTGTCCCGGCACGCGGATGCGGCGGTAAGGCGCGCCGTTGCCGCCAACCCAGCCGCGCCCGGCGCATCGATCAGACCGCTGGTCAAGGATCACGCTTCCTCTGTCCGGCGCGCCGTGGCGGCCAGGGACGATCTGACGTCGGCCAGTATGCAGTGCCTGGCGCAGGACCAGGACCATTGGGTGCGGCAATGGCTGGGGCGTAACCCGCTGCTGCCGAAAGTCCTGCTGCAACAGCTGGCGCAGGATAGCGAAACGGAGGTCAGGCGTGCGGTAGCGCGCAATCCGGGCTGTCCCCCGGCCTTGCTGAAAAAACTGGCCGGGGATGGGAATCCTTGGGTGCGTGCTGCCGTGGCTTACCAGGCGAACGCAACCAGGGCTTTGTTGAAGCGGCTTGCCGAGGACACGGGAGTCGATGTCCTGAGTGGGGTTGCATCCAATCCCCGCACTGCACAGTCAATTTTGCGACGGCTTGCACTGTCCCCGGAACCGGATGTGCGACGCGGGGTGATATTGAATCGCAGCGCGAAACGCAGCATCTTGCGGCCGTTGTTACAGGATCCGTATTACCTGCATCGATTGCTGCTGATTGGTAATCCGGTATTCAATGAAAAGGACAGGTGGGGGCTGCACGATGATCCCGATCAGTCGGTGAGATTTACGGTTTTCAAATGGTTTTCCGACCGGTTTGCACAGGAAGCCAACAGCAAGATGCAGTTTTCAATGGAATAACTTAGGAGAAAGACCATGAAGATATTGGTGACTGTGAAGCAGGTTGCGGCGCTGGATGAGGATTTCGAGTTCCGCGCGGACGAAAAGGATGTGGATGATGATTTCCTGACTTATGACCTGAACGAGTGGGATGACTATTCGGTCGAGGAGGCGATGAAAATCAAGGAGTCCAGCGACGTCGATGTCGAAGTGGTGGTGGTGTCGGTAGGCCCGGAGCGGGTCGATGAAAGCCTGCGCAAGTGCCTGGCCAAAGGCGCAGACCGCGCCATCAGGGTTTGGGACGATGCCATGGAAGGTTCTGATTCTGTCGCTATCGGCCGCATCCTTGCCGCCGTTATCAAAAAGGAAGCCCCGGACATGGTGTTTGCCGGCGTGCAATCATCGGACCACTCATATGGTTCCACCGGGATTTCTACCGCAGCCTATCTTGACTGGCCGCATGCCGCAGTGGTATCCGACCTGAAATATTCGCCAGGTAGCGCCACGGCCATCATTCGCCGCGAGCTGGAAGGCGGCACTTCGCATGAGGTCGAAATCGCCTGTCCTGCCGTGCTGACGATACAACTGGGGATCAACAAACCTCGCTACGCTTCATTGCGCGGTATCAAACAGGCCGCTGCCAAGCCAATTGAAGTGGTCGCACTAGCGAACATCGGCCTGACTGCCGAGGAAGTCGGGGCCGCCAGTGCGCTGTCCCGTGTGCGCCGCATGTATGTTCCGGAAAAAGGGCGTGCCGCGATGATTGAAGGCACTCCGGCACAGCAGGCGGCCAGGTTGATCGAAATTATCCGCGCATTCAAAGGAGAGTAATCATGAAAACGATTTTGGTAGTTGCGGAACATCGCCGTAGCGAATTGTCCCCGGTATCGCTTGAATTGATCGCCGCGGCCCAGCTGCTGAGGCAGTCCGCTGACGACAAGGTGGTGGTGGCATTGATCGGAAGTCAGATCGATGGCTACGTCAAGGGCGTTTCAGTCAAGGGCGTCGATGAAGTGGTGATGGCGAAGGTGCCAGCCGTCGAGTTTGACCCCGACTTTTATGCAGCAGCTGTCACCGCTCTGATCGACACCAGAAAGCCATCGGTGGTGCTGCTTGCACATTCGGTCGACGCATTGGGCTATGCCGCCACCCTGGCGGCAAAGGGCCTGTTCGGTTTTGCTACCGACGTGTTCAACATCGACTACGAGGGCGCCGAACTGGTGGCCACCCGTGGCGGGTATAACCAGAAAGTGAACGTGGAAATTGACTTTCCCGGCAAGGAGTGCGTGGTACTGGCGTTGCGTGCGAGCATATTCAAGCCCGTGGAAGAAACGGGATCTCCGGCGCTTAGCAGCTTCGATGTGGCTGCCACGCATTCTCGCAGCAAGAATCTGGCGTTCGTTGAACAGGGTGGAGGTAATGACATCGATATTACGACGGCCGAGTTCATCATGTCGATCGGGCGTGGCATCGCGGAAGAAAATAACGTGGAACAGTTCCGGGAACTGACAGAAATGGCTGGCGCCACGCTGTGTTGTTCCAGGCCGATCGCGGATGCCGGCTGGTTGCCGAAATCTCGGCAGGTCGGTCAATCCGGCAAGGTGGTAGGGTCCTGCAAACTGTATGTGGCGATGGGCATTTCCGGCTCCATCCAGCATATGGCCGGCATGAAGCACGTGCCCACGATAGTCGGCGTGAACACCGATCCCAATGCATCGATCTTCACCATCGCAAAATATGGCATCGTGGGCGATATTTTCGAAATCGGGGAAGAATTGCGCAACCAGTTAGCCTAGCTACATCGGATTTTCTTCTGCAACGATCGTTTGAGCGTTCTGAACCAGGTGCATGGGTTCGATGCCAGTCGGCGTATTTTTGACCGAAAGAAAGGATTTGAAATGGTTGCGAAAATTATCGACGGCAAGGCGCTTGCGCGTCTTGTCCGGGAGGAGTGCAAGCTACGTGCGGCGCAGTTGATAGCTGGCGGATGCCGTCCTGGGCTGGCCGTGCTGGTGGTCGGTAGCGATCCTGCTTCGCGCGTCTACGTCAACAACAAGGTGCGCGCCTGCACTGAAGTGGGTGTGAAGTCCACGCTGCTGGCGTTCCCGGCCGAGGTGGCGGAACAGGAGGTGCTGAAAAAGATCATGGCCCTCAACAATGATCCTTCCGTACACGGCATCCTGGTCCAGCTACCGCTGCCACCGCATATTTCAGTGCGCAAGGTACTGGAAACCATCTCTCACGAGAAGGACGTGGACGGCTTCCATCTATACAACGTCGGCAGTCTGGTGATAGGCAATTCCATCTTTCCTCCGTGCACGCCCTACGGCGTGCAAAAATTGCTGGAGGCCGAAGGCATTGATGTGCGTGGACAGAATGTCGTTGTGGTTGGCGCCAGCAATATTGTCGGCAAGCCTATGGCACTGATGCTCATGCAGCAAGAAGCCACCGTCTCGATTTGCCACGCCCGCACGCGTGACCTGGCACAGTTCACCATCTTGGCGGACATTCTCGTGGTAGCGGCAGGCAAGCCCGGATTGATCGTGCCGCAGATGGTCAAAGCTGGTGCGGTAGTGATCGACGTTGGCATCAACCGGATGCCCGATGGCAGTATTGTCGGCGACGTGGATTTCGAGGGAGTGATGCAGAAAGCCTCGTACATTACGCCGGTGCCCGGTGGCGTCGGGCCGATGACAGTGACCATGTTGATCGTGAACACGCTGGAGTCGGCGGAGCGTGTGCTGGCAGCGCGTCGGAGCAGGAGCGGGGCTCCTCGGATTCGACCTGCCGAAAGCGCCATTGATACCCTTAATACCTTGGTAGTAAGTCGTAAGGAGAATTGTTAGCCACCCATGCTGCATTGAGAATAAGAGCGCAAGCAACTCATTCAAATTGAACGGAGAAAAAAATGACGCGCGATCTAAAGCTCGACACGCAACAAATCCAGATTGGCCCAAAGACATCCCGCCGTTACACTTTATCTCTATCGTGTCCCGACCGTATTGGGATTGTCGCCGCGGTTAGCGCCTTCATTGCCGGCGCGGGTGGTTGGATCATCGAGGCGAATAACCATACCGACGAGGCCTCCAACCATTTTTTTATGCGTCAGGAAATCATCGCCGATTCAATCTGCTGCGGGATTGACGCATTTCGCGCCGGTTTTGCACCGATCGCACGCGATTTTTCAATGGATTGGCGGATTGCCGATTCTTCTAAAAAGAGACGGGTCGTGATCCTTGTTTCCAAGCAGGAGCACTGTCTTTACGATTTACTGAGCCGCTGGCAATCGAAGGAACTGGACATTGAGATCCCTTGCGTGATTTCGAATCACGAAACGTTCAGAGGGTTGGTCGAATGGCATGGCATTCCTTTTCACCATGTACCTGTGAATGCTGGCAACAAGGCGGAGGCCTATGCAGAGATTGGGCGCTTGTATGATGCTGCGCAAGGCGAGGTCATGGTGTTGGCACGCTACATGCAAGTGCTGACTCCCGAGTTGTGCGCCCGTTATCACGGGCAGATCATCAATATTCATCACTCATTTTTGCCGAGTTTTATTGGCGCAAAACCCTATCACCAGGCGTTCGAACACGGCGTCAAGCTGATCGGAGCTACCTGTCATTACGTCACTGAGGAACTTGATCAGGGGCAAATCATCGAGCAGGACGTGATTCGTATCGACCACTCGGATCAAGTGAACGACCTGGTCCGCTATGGGAAGGATATTGAAAAGGCCGTACTCGCACGCGGCTTGCGCTGCCACCTGGAAGATCGGGTGCTGGTGCACGGCAAAAAGACCGTCGTATTCAAATAGCGGAATGGCTATGCATCTAATTCCCTGGACCATCGAAATTACCGATATCAATACGCAGCTGCGTGTCGGAATCTGGGACCATGAACGTGAGTTCCAACCGATACGCATTAACCTTTCGTTGCGCGCGATAGCACCCATATTTCCGGACACGATCGAGGATTGCCTGAACTACCAGCCGATTTGTCGGTGGATAACTGATGAATGGCCCAAACAACCTCACACACCGTTGCTGGAGACAAAATTGCGTGAATTAATGTCTTTTGTTTTCGATTTCGATTCGCGGGTTGAATGGCTCGATCTTGCCATTTCAAAACCGACCGCAATCCTGGCCGCATATGGAGTGGGAATCAGGATGGCACTTTCACGCGCTGAATATGAAATGGCCTTTAGGCCGATATTGCCAGTTTCCCGCAATAAAAATGACCGGAATATGTCGACTCTACCGGACGCGGAAGAGCGCAGCCTCCGGTACAGGTTGGCCGAGGAGGACCGTTGGGCAATCAAGCAGATCGCTGATGTCCGCAGTCTGCTCTAGTTCAGATTGAAGCAGCACTTTGGCGAAATGTATCAGGGGAGATGTCATGGTTTGGACGGTACTCGTTGTTGCCGGGCTGTTTGAGGTAGGCTGGGCTATCGGGCTGAAATACACTGAGGGTTTTGCCAGGTTCTGGCCGTCGTTGGGTACCCTCTTGTCGATGGTAGTCAGCGTCGCCCTGTTGGGATTTTCCATGCGAAGCTTGCCAGTCGGGACTGCCTATGCCATTTGGACAGGTATTGGGGCAACCGGCACTGTCGTGCTGGGCATCGTCCTGTTCAACGAACCGGCCACCGTTGCCAGGTTGTTGTGCGTAGGCTTGATTGTATGCGGCATTGTCGGTCTGAAACTCACGCATCAATAGGTATGCGATTCCTCCGACTTTTCAGCTATAGCCTGTGAAAGAAATAGACAATCAGCACGCCTGCAACCAACGCCAGATAGGGAAGTATGCCTGCATTGCTGGATGTGCCGCTCTCGTTCGTGCCGAGTTGTATATCGTCCAGCATCGCCTTTGGAAAGACGCCCTTGTCCTGGAAAAAATGTCGGTACATGAACACGGGAATGATCAAGGTGGCGAACAACAGGCCGGTTTTCAAAGTACCTGCACCCCAAATATCGGCACCCAACCCCATCAATGCCAGATTCACATAACCGAGCAGGGCACCCATTATCAGCAGTATGGTCGGCGCCTTGTAGGGACGGTCCCAATGCGGACGGTCGATGCGATGGATCCAGCCCGAATTCAGATTAAGGAAATTGAAAATGATGTAGCCCACGTTTGACGCGGCCAGGATGAAGACGTAATCAGACATCAGAAGCAGAACCAGGTTAAAGCAAAGGTCCGTCCACATCGCGTTGGTAGGTGCACCGTTCTCGTTGACGTGCGACAGATACTTCGGCAGCCAGCCGTCTACCGATGCCTGGTAAATTGTGCGTGACGATCCCGCCATCGAGGTCATGATCGCCAGCAGCAGTGCAAGCACCAGCATGATAACGAGTAGTCTGGCGATGAACGCTCCGCCGCCGACCATGCCAGACAAGGCTGCAGCAACGCCCATCCCGCTATAGATGTCAGGTGCCAGCATCCCGTCATAGACGGCGGCTGATGTGGAAACGCCCGCCGCATCGACGACCGCTGGAGTGACCAGTTGTCCCAGGCCAAGGTGGCCCTGGAAAGCAATCGGCACCAAACTGAAAACCGCAATGCACAGCAGGCCGGAATAGAATATCGCCTTGAATGTATCAGTCTTGGGGTTCTTGAATTCGCGCGTGTAGCAAACTGCGGTTTCAAAACCATAGGTCGACCAGCCGGCGATAAATAGCCCGCCGGCCATCAGTTTCCAACCCTCGACTCCTCCCCACACGCCATCGATGACTTTCCCGGCAACATCATGCGCCAGCGGTGCAAACGGGAAAAAATTGGCGTGAGGAAGGTCACCGGTAAGGATGGGTACCAGACCGATCAACATCAGCGGAATCAGCGCCGTTATCCCCAGAATCATGGTTGCCTTGGCCGAACGCATGATGCCGCCATGCTGAATCGCAAATACCGTCAGCAATACTACCGACCCAAGGATGAAGGTCGCGTTGATGCGCAATACCAGCCCAGTCTTGATCGCTCCCAGGTCCAGCAAGGTAATCTGCCAGATATTGATCGCGGCATCGGGCGGAAACAGGGCGCTCAACATATACCCGGCAGCCAGACCGGATCCGATCGCAAGTACCGGCGACCAGGCGAACCAGTTACACCAAACGGAAATAGGGGCGATGAACTTGCTATATTTTACCCATGCAATGGCACCGTAAACCGCAGCTCCTCCCGCCTTGTGCGGAAACAATCCAGCGATTTCGGCGTAGGTAAACGCCTGGATAAAGCCAAAACTGATCGAAAGCATCCAGACCAGCCATGATGGTTTCCCGACAGTAGCGGCAATCGCGCCAATTGAAAACAGAACCAGTGCAGGCACCCCGCTTGCAACCCAAAATGCCCCCTTCCAATCAATTTGGCGAAGCAAGGTAGCGTTTTGCTCGACGACATTGTCGGACAGATCCGCACCAATAGCGCCTTTTCCTACCGAAATATCCTTCAATTTGAGTCCCCTTAATAACGAGACGAACTTAATGCCGGTAGTTGCAGTTTTTGCCAAAAGCAAAAAATCTGCAAGACCGGCACTTCTGTTTGCTCGATATATTTCTACGATTAGAAGAATGGCATTAGAACCTTGCGGCAGGGCGCCCGCTGACTACGCATCGAGTTCCATTTTCCATAGCTTCGGCACCGACAAACAATTCCCTATATGGATTACTCCTAAAGAGGTGTTGAATGCCTGCCGGATTTTGATAATCATATAGCCAGTCTCTCGCCAGGCGAGCGAATTATGCGAACGAAATATCCCGAAACTCTTCTTACTAACGCATTTAATCAAAGGAGTGCGATCAATGGCAAATTCATGGAGACGTTCAGTGCTGTCCGAGCGGCATATTGCGCTCGGTTCCAAACTGGAGGATTGGAACGGAATAGGGGCCGCTTGGACATATAGCAAAAGTCTGGCGGACGATCATGAAGCGATCCGGACCAAAGCCGGCCTGATGGACGTCTCCGGACTAAAGAAGGTGCATGTCGTCGGGCCGCATGCCGAGAGCGTGATCGATTTCGCGACCACGCGCGACATATCGAAGCTTTACTCCGGTAAGTCAGTCTATGCGTCCATGCTCAATGAAAAAGGGCACTTCATTGATGACTGCGTAGTTTTCAGAAATGGTCCAAACGCGTTCATGGTCGTGCACGGCGCAGGCCGAGGAAGCGAAGCCTTGAGCAGTGCCGCAGCGGGACGCAACGTGTCGGTGTTGTTCGACGACGATCTGCACGACCTGTCTTTGCAAGGTCCGTCTGCAGTCGAGTTCTTGTCTGAGCATGTTCCAGGGATTCGGCAATTAAACTATTTCCACCACATGCATACAAGCTTATTCGGTCGCCCCGTGACGATCTCCCGCACTGGATATACGGGAGAGCGCGGCTACGAGATATTCTGCAAGGCGGCGGACGCACCACATGTCTGGGATACGATCCTGGAAAAAGGTAGCGCGCTGGGAATCGTTCCCTGCGCGTTCACTTCGCTCGATTGGGTGCGGGTCGAGAGTTCCTTGATCTTCTATCCCTACGATAATTCCGAGATGTATCCATTCAAGGACGAACCGGCGGGGGACACGCTCTGGGAGTTGGGGCTCGATTTCACGGTATCGCCTGGAAAACGCGATTTCCGTGGTGCAAATGAGCATTATCGTTTGCAAGGCAAGGAACGCGTCAAAATCTTCGGTTTGCTGGTCAATAGTGATACGGCAACCGAGGCTGGCGACACGGTCTGGGCGGACGGAAAACAGGTCGGGGTGATTACCTGCGGGATGTATTCGCGCCTGACCAGGAAATCCATGGCGATTGTCCGATTCGACGTATCGTATGCCGTTCACGGTCAGAAGGTCGAAGTGCGTGGAAAGGCCGGAGCATTGCAAGCTATCAGTCACACATTACCGTTCGACGATCCGGAAAAAATCAAGCGGATGGCGAAAGGCTAATCTCTTCCGGAAAATTTTTCCAAGCAGCTATCGGGTTAATCCGTAGAGGAGCCTCAAATATGATCTATAAATTGAGCGAGTCAGTCGTCGTCTGTTACGCCGTCGCCGCCGTCGCCTGCGGCTACCAACTCACTGCATCGGCACAAACCACCGACAGCATCGCTGCAGCCACGCCCGTCGCAGTACCTGCGGCAGCGGCGCCGCCGGCATCGCCATGGAGCGCCAACCTCACACTGACCTCGCAATATGTATCGCGCGGCTTCCGCCAGACCTGGGGCAAGCCGGCGATTCAAGGCGGTGTTGATTACGCCCATCCCAGCGGCTGGTCGGCCGGTACCTGGATGTCAAGCGTCAGTGATCACTTCATTGAAAACGGCACGGTGGAATGGGATTTATATGGCGGCTATTCCGGCACCGCCGGCGATATAGCGTATAGCGGCCTGATTTATTACTACGTCTATCCCGGCGCAGAAATGTCTTTCGCCAAAACCAAATACAACTACGGTGAAGCGGTCGCCTCCGCCACCTACAAATGGCTCAACGTCAAATACTGGCTAACCTACACGCCAACTTATTTTGGCTACAACAGCAACACGCTCGGCGTCGGCAACAACAAAAACAGCCAAGGCTCCGGCTATCTCGACATCAACGGCAACTTCGACCTGAGCAATGGCTACAACCTGCTGCTGCATTACGGTGCCGAACGCGTCCAGAACTTCTCCACCTACAACTTCCAGGACACCAGGGTTGCAGTTTCGAAAGTCCTGGACGGCGGCTGGACGCTGACCGGCGCCTATACCAAAGGCTGGGCCAAAAATGGCATCTATGCGCACTACACCACCGGCGCGCTGAATTCAGCCGGGGTGCCGGACGTGTCGAATCCATTGGCGAGTACGTTTTTGGTATCTGTCACCAAAACGTTCTGATTCAATCACTCTACAAACAAAAAACCCGCGTTCTCTAGAGGAGAAACACGGGTCATTGGACTTGCTTGGACTTCTTAAAACATGTTCCTGGTGCCGAGAGCCGGAATCGAACCGGCACGCCTTGCGGCGCGGGATTTTGAGTCCCGTGCGTCTACCTATTCCGCCATCTCGGCAACGCGTCCGCTATTATGACTTATTTGACTGGCCTGATCAATAGCTTGCGCCACTCAAATATCAATTTTATTGGATAAATCAAGCATGGGCATGTTCATCGGTCGTTGCAGCCGTTGATATTGGGCGCGGCGCTGCACCAGGTGCAAATAAAACAGCAGGCTGAAGGCAACCAGTGCAATGCTGACGCTGTTGCCCATCCAAAAACCTCTGGCGCCATGCAGTGCAGGCGGACTGATGCCAAAGGGATCCAGGCCCAGAATATAGCCCGTCACCAAACCGACTCCCCACAGCGATATCGCATAAATAATCGTCGGAATGATTGCCACCTTATACGCGCGCAAGACGAAAGCGGTGCTGCACTGTATCGCGTCGAATAATTGATAAAAGCCGATGAACAGAAACAGCGGCATGGCAGCGGCTACGATTGCATCGTTTGGGGTGTAGGCGCGAATGATGGTGTCGCGCGCCAACCAGATGACCAAGCCTAGCGTCGCTGAGCAGAGCGCTGCCAGCCGGATGCCGGAATAGCCAACGCGGCGCGCCTGATCAAGGTCCTCGGCGCCGATCGCTTGCGCCACCAGGATGCCGGTGGCAATCGCGATGGACAACGGCAGCATGTACAGGACGGTGGCGAAATTGGCGGTGATCTGATGTCCGGAGACGGCGGTTTCGCCCAGCCGTGCAATAAAAAGCGCCATGACGGTGAAGGCCGTGACTTCGATGAAATAACTTAAGCCGGTGGGGATGCCCAATTTCAGCAACGCTCGTTGCGCCTGCCAGTGCGGCTTGACGAAACCGCTGCGGAATAAGGCGAATTGTTTGTAAAAGGAATTGTGGCGCAGGATCAGCCAGCCTATCAATAGCATCAGCCAGGAAATGAGGGTGGTGGCGACGGCACAGCCGGGGCCGCCAAGTGCCGGGATGCCGA
This sequence comes from Glaciimonas sp. OK215, assembly GCF_057787885.1. NCBI lineage: Bacteria > Pseudomonadati > Pseudomonadota > Betaproteobacteria > Burkholderiales > Oxalobacteraceae > Glaciimonas > Glaciimonas sp. OK215. The sequence continues at coordinate 5,051,094 of NZ_CM173544.1, read as the reverse complement.
AGCCGCCGAAAATGAACAGGGCATTCAGAGGGAATTTCAGCAGCAGGCCGATGATCCGGATTGCCATCACCATCTTGGGTCGCGAGACTGCGGTGTTTAACGCCGAGTACACGTTAAAGCCGAGTGTCGCTGGTAGCGCTAACGCAAGAATTCGCAAATATAAGGCGGCTTTGGCGCTGAGCACCGGCGACGCGTGGGCGAGCGCCAGAAACGGCTGCGGAAACAGCAGCACGATGCAACCGAGCAGCGCTAAAAACAGTGCCAGCCAGCTGCCTTGTTTAAACTGATAGCCGATTTCCGTCATCCGTTGAGCGCCATACAGTTGGCCGATGATCGGTGACAACGCCTGCAAAACGCCGCTGAGGCCGACGAACACGCTGATATAGATGGCGCCGCCCAGCGCCAGTGCGGCCAGATCTGTAGCCGAATAGCGCGAGGTCATGGCGGTGTCGATGACACCGTTCAGCACCAATGCCAGTTGCCCAATCAGGATGGGCCACGCAAGCTTGACGATATGCGCCGTACTGGACTGGGCGACGGGTGGTTTATGAATGAATGGCGGTGTAATGTTCAGCTCGGGTTTTAGTTGCCAACGCGTTGATATAAACGGAAACGCTCGTCGCGATCGGCAGGGCGGCGGCCGCTCCATAGCAGTTTCCAGCGGCCATTAAACTGGCGCCAGATGGCCGCGTCATCGGATTTAGTGTTGTTACTGTCCTGGTACAGCAGGAAATCGCAGCGCTCCTGGCTGAATTCGGAAAAAGGTATGTCGCCGAAATACGCGAAAGAGGCGCGTTGCGCGGGCCCGACATTGGTGTCGACGCATTGCTTGACGGTCGGTAAATGCTCATCGATTTGCAGCGCCACGCCGGCGTAACTCTTACCGTAATTAATCCATGGCAGCCACAGCGTCATGAGCAGCAGCCAGCACAACACTACGCCGCCGGTTGACAACACCACTGCGCGCCACAGGACCGCCGGCCGGCGCGACAAGCGCCAGTTCACTAGTACGATCCAGAAAATTGAGCCGAGGATGGCAATGATCACCGCGGTCAAATTAAAGCCGGGTTTGAAGCCGGGTGCCAGCTTATAGGCATTCCTGGCAATTTGCGCGGGCCAGCCGGTTTCCTTGGCGATCCAGCCGATCCAGATGAACGCTGCACAGGTGGTCAGCGTCATCACCGAGAACCAGTCGACCGCGTTGATCGCACCACGTTTCATGGTCGGCAGACCAAATGCCGCCAGAATGACCAGGGCCGGTAATAGCGGCAACAAAATGCCTTCTTCCGGTCGCGGCATGAGCAGGATCATGATGGTAAGACTGACGAAGAATGCCAATGGCAGGGCGATGTGGAGTGCCTTGCGTTGTTGTCGCCATGCATATACGGCCCAGCCGGCGAACGGCCATGCCGGCCACGCAAACCAGATGCCGTATTTGAAGTAATACGCGAATGCCGCCCAGGAAGGCCAACCGAATTGCCGCAGATTTTGACTTTCCCAGAAGGCGAAATTATTCCCGTTCGGCTGCACGGAATAACTTGCCAGAAACCATGCGCCGCTGATGATGATGGCGACCGGTAAAGTCACCAGCAACAGATGCGTCGCGATGATTTTTTCGCGCAACATGGCTAAGCTGATCAAGCCGATGAAGACGGTCAGGGGCACTGCCCAGCCGCGTGTCAGGGTCAGCAGACCCAGCGCCATGCCGAGTAGCGCGGCGCTGCGGATTGTGGAGGATGGGTTATGCGGTGTGCTTGGCGCAGCGCTGGATGCGTCGAACAAACGCACAGCGAGATAGATCGCGTACGCGACCAGTGACATCTGCAAGCTTTTTGCGGTGGTTTCGTGGCTGTGCAACAGCAGGCCCAGGCAGCCCAGGTAAATCAGGAAGGCGCCATCGGCCAATGTCCGGCCAAAATCTTTGGGCTCGGGTTGGCCGCCAAACGCCAGTCGCAGCGGTTGCGCCTCGTTGCGGCGGCCGAGTAAAAAAGTGGCGTACCAAACCGAAAGCGAGCCGACCAGAAAGAAAATGATGGTCGATAGTCGTGCCGCCAGCGGGTCGCCCAGCAGCCAGCCGAACAGCTTGATGCAGATTGCGCCGATCCAGAAAGTGAGCGGGCTTTCGCCGGGCATCGGCAAACCGGCGATTTGGGGCGCCAGCCAGGTGCCGAGGCCGCCGTGCGCCATGCTCCACATGATGCCGAAACTGGAGGCATCGTCATTTTTCCAGGGGTCGCGACCGAACAGGCCGGGCAATATATAGAGCAAACCAAGCGCCCACAAACCCCAGCGTGGCAGTGCGCTGGTGGCGGAAGCGGGAAGGCGGACTGGCTTCATCACGATGTGGTTTTATTAGAAGGTTTAGTTGGAGGGTATTGTGCCGCAAAAAACGCATCGGGCACACGCATCGGGCACATATATAGACCCGTAAAGCGGGCCGATAGCGCGTTCACTACTTGATTCCATAGTGTTCGCATAGTGCTGCATCGCGGCACATCAATCTGGAAAATAAAAAAGGCAGCCATAGCTGCCTTTTTGAAACAACCGCCGGGCTGGTTTGAATCAGCCTGCAGCAATTGCTGTTTTCGAACCAACACTACCAAATTTCTTACGGAATTTATCAACGCGACCAGCTGTGTCAACGATTTTATGTTGACCAGTGTAGAACGGGTGCGATTCCGAAGAAACTTCAATCTTTACCAGTGGGTACTCTTTACCTTCGTGAGTCGCTGTTTCACGGGTTTGGATAGTCGAACGTGTGACGAATTTGAAATCGCAAGACATGTCTTGGAACAAAACTTCACGGTAATTTGGGTGAATGCCGTCTTTCATAATTGCCTCAATAAATTTCGGTAGCCAATCGCCACTTCGTCGGTCGCCTTGCTTCTTGACCCGATTGTCGATCACTTGCCAAGGTGGAAAACACGCGATTATACAGTAAAACTGTAATGGAATCAGTGGTTTGAACCAGTCGCCCCGGCGGGGGCGGCTGACCGGCAACAATCGTGCCGGTCAGCGCCGGGCCTGTAGCATCAGGCCGGGGCTTTCAGCGTCGTCGTTTGCTGATCGCCGCTTTTTCGATACAACACCAGTGTGGCAATCAAGCCACACACTGCGGCAAAGCTCATCCACAGGCCCGGCGCAGCTTTGTTTCCGGTCATTTGGATTAAGCCGGTGGCGATCGCCGGCGTAAAGCCGCCAAAAATCGCGGTTGCCAGACTGTAAGCCAAAGAAAAGCCAACAGTACGGACCTCGACCGGCATGACTTCGGTCAGGGCAACCACCATCGCACCGTTATAGCTGGCATATAAAAATGACAACCATAACTCAACCATCAGCATACGCTCGAAGCTTGGCGCCGCTACCAACCAGGATAAGGTTGGATAGGCGGTCAGGATGGTCAGCGTAGTGAACACCAGCAACAGCGGGCGGCGACCAATGCGGTCCGACAAGGCGCCCATCACTGGCAACCAGATAAAGTTCGAGATACCGACGCAGAAGGTCACAACCAACGCATCGGTGGTACTCAGTTTCAATACGGCCTTGCCGAACGTCGGGGTGTATACGGTGATCAAATAGAAACAGACTGTGGTCATCGACACCAGCATCATGCCTGCGGCCACCAGGCCCCAGTTTTCAACCATCGAGCGCAAAATCTGACGCATATCCGGTTTGTGCTTACGCGCCAGAAACTCTTCTGTTTCCTGTAACGAACGGCGAATCATGAACAGCACCGGCACGATCATGCAGCCGATAAAGAACGGGATGCGCCAGCCCCAGTCAGCGATTTGCGCCGGCTCCAGCCATACCTGGAGCGCATAACCCAATGCTGCCGCGACGATGATCGCGACTTGCTGGCTTGCCGATTGCCAGCTGACATAAAATCCCTTGCGGCCCGGTGTCGCCATTTCAGATAGATACACGGAGACGCCGCCCAGCTCGACGCCCGCCGAAAAACCCTGCAGCAGGCGGCCAATCAATACCAGAAACGGTGCCAGGTAGCCAATGGTGGCGAAGCCAGGGACAAAGGCGATCAGCATGGTACCGAGCGCCATTAATGCCAATGTCACGATCAGGCCTTTGCGGCGACCGATGCGGTCGACATAAGCACCTAGAATGATCGCGCCCAATGGGCGCATCAGAAAGCCTGCGCCAAAGGTCATGAAAGTCAGCATCAGCGAAGCAAATTCATTGCTCGCCGGAAAGAATGTCTTGGCGATGTGGGTTGCGTAAAACCCGAACAGGAAGAAATCAAACATCTCCATGAAATTACCGCTCGTAACGCGCAGGACGGTGCCGATTTTCGATGGGCTGGGCTGGGTGATAGTCATGGATTTGTCTCGAGCAGAAATTGAGGTTTGCAAGAATAGCACTTATCCGGAGAGCTTGTTCCGGCGCTGGGATTCATGCCTTATTCCCGTCTCCAGCCGGTATGGACTTTGTCCGGTTGACAGGTAGTGGAGTGGATTCGCGGACAAATTGCAGGCAGCCGACGCGGGGAAATGTCTCGTAATTTTGTACGCCTTGACAGCTTGTGTCCATAGCCAATTGGACATTGTCGGGCACCGGCTCAGACGGCGGTTTGAAATTGGCAACTTCGATAGAGAAAGGGTGCTCGAATATTCGAACACCCTTTTCGTGTCGATCAACTGGCGGCATTTACCCGCCGATTGACATGCGGCTACCAGTTCACCCGCATACCGGCGGCGGCCTGGATGCCGGTGCGTCTCTGCCTGGTATTAACATTGAACATGCCATCGAGATTCGCAAATAAGTACGCATTCTTATCGGTCTTGGCTGTCACGCCAACCCCAACCTGAGTCCAATTACCACCGGTCCTGGTCGCGATGGAATCAGCGCCGGCGTAGTCCACGGTATTCCCGGCGCCTGCCAGGGTTGACCACAGATTCACACGCAAATACGGTTGCATGAATTTGTCGCCAGTTTTGCTGGTGTGCTGCAATCGAAAGCCGACACGGCCCAACACACTGTTACCGGCGCCCAGGCCAATGGTCGAATATCGATCGGCGCTATTGCTCAAGGCTACACGTTGATACAGCACCTGCGCCTGGGGTTCGAGACTGAAAGCGTGACTGAGCTGGAACGGATAGCCGCCCTCCAGCGAAGCCATCGCACCGGTGCCGTGGATGCCGATGGAGGCGCGATCGGTTAACGCCTTGCCGCGATACGATGTGCCTTGCACTATCGCGTCGGTGTACCAACCGGTATGCCCAAAATGGGACCAGTACCCGCCGCCGCTGACGGCATCCAGTTGAATATTGCCGGTGCGTCGACGTTCATAGCCGGTTGCTGCCGCATTCGTCAGCATGCCGGTGACGTCGGCGTTGGCATTGGCTATCGCCAGATATACGCCGGCCTGATCGCGCTGGCCATCGGCTTGTTGATGGCGGTATATATCCGCGCCAATCTGGAACCCGGCGATTTTTGCAGACGCCGATGGCGCAACGATACTGGCATATTGATCCTTATAAGTTTGAAGCAACATCCTGCCCCATGCGCCGTTGATTGCCTTGCCATCGGTGGCAGCGCCGGCACGCAGGTTTTCTGTTTCACCAGCACGTTCATGCAGGGTGCTCAAGGTGGCCTGCCCAAGGCGAGCGGCCGTTGGCAGTACGCTGCCATAGGTGGACAACTCCGGACCATAGATGTTGGCGCGCCCGCCCGCATCGATATCGCCGCTGGCGTCCGCATCATCGAATGTGCTGCGCAGATACCAGTTCTCCGCTTCGCCGGCGGCCAGGCCACTACGAAACAGACGATAGTCATAAGCGCCTGCACGCACTGCCTGAGGCAGTTTGAACGCGTCGGCATCAGTAGCGCCGCCGTTGACCGCTTCGACCAATAAAATGCCATTCCGGGTCTGCGCACCGGCACCGCCGACGTTGCGAATGATGAGGCCGGTGGCGCCAGAGGCGCGGCCACCGTCAATCACCAGCCGGTCGGATGCCGAGTCGTCGCCGCCCAGATGGGTATTCATGACCAGAGTGCCGTTGACACCCGCCAACCGATTGACTTTCAATGTACTGAAACCAGCAGCACCATGCGCGAAGCGGACCTTGCCGTGATGCAGACGCAGATCGCTGACATCGGAATTGCCGGCCATCGCCCAGTGGCTGTCGTCGAGTGTCAGAACGTCCAGGCCGGAAATCGCGCCATCCAGGCGCGATTTCCGGTCGAGCGTCAATTGGGCATTCAGCGCATCCACGTGTATGTCGCCAGAAAGCTGCGAACGGCTGGCATTGATCGCTACGTTCTCACTGGCGATCGTCGAGCCGTCGCCGAGTTGTCGTTGCTCTACGATGAGCAGCCTTGGTCCGCTGATGACGCTATTGCTGACATCAAGTTGCAGACTGCCTCCTTGCACACTCAGTGCGCTGCCTTGATCAGAGATCAGGGCGGTATCTGTGAACGCAGCATGATTGGTCACGCCGGCAGACGCCAGCGATTGCAATCCTTGGCTATTCATCCCGTGTGCTGCGACCTCGGAGTGACGCAGCGCGATCGCTCCACCGTTGGCGACCTGCATCCCTTGAGCATTACTCCCGCCGACTTCGATCCGGGTATTCTCGGCGCTGATGGTCGCGCCCGAGTTGGAGACAAGTCCGACACCGCCATTACTGCCCTGAATGCGCACGTTCTGAAGACTTATTTGTGAATTCCTTACTGCAACGGCGCCAACGCTGTCGCCACTGAAATGGATGCCCAGATTTTCGGCGCTGATTCTGGCGCCATCGCTGGTGTACAGGCCGTATGCATGTTCCCCTCCCGTAGTGATGCCGCCGCCAGTCAGACTGATGGCGGCACTGGACTGGGCAACCGCGCCGACCGCGCGATCCCCTCTGGTTTCAATCTCCGCGTCATGCGCACTCAAAGTGCTTTTTTCACCGGTTGCGTAGATACCGTGCGCGTATTCGCCTTTAGTCGAAATCGAGGTATTTTTTAGCGCAGCGGATGCGTGTCGATCTGCGAACATCCCGATGGCACCGGGGCCCGTAGTGGCAATACGGCTATCGCTGATATTTGCATGCGCAATTTCTGTAGCGCCGGGACCGCCCATCAGGAAGATGCCATAAGCCCATGGGGCGGAAATATAGCTATTTTTTAGTTCCAAGGTGCTGGGGCCGCGCAGATCCACACCGTTGGAAAAATTATCACCGGTTTGAATTGTCAGCGTATCCGCCTGCACATTCGCGCCCCAATGGATATTCAGGCCATTAGAGGACTGACCATACGTAGTAATAGTACTGGCGCTAATCCGGCCGGTAACCCCAGCACCGCTCAGCTCTATGCCAGGGTTGTTGTATTTCCCCGCAGTGCGTATCTGACTGTCGTTGATCTGAATGCTGGCATTCGCGGCGCGTACTTGCATGCCACCGCTACCAATGCCATCGCTGACAATGGTGCTCCTGCTGATGTGGGCTGTAGACCCAATGCCTCGCAGTTCGATGCCGGAACTGTACATTTCTCCCTTAGCGTGTATCCGACTGTCGCTAATCCGAACATTGATATTCGGACCGCGTACTTCCACGCCACTGCTCCCCTGGCCATTGCTGGAAATGCTGCTTCTACGGATTTGCAAAGTATCACCATCCCCATCCACCAACACCCCGGGCTTATTCTTCCCTTCCACCTCGATCGTGACATCTTCAAGAATCACCTCCTGGTCCGGCGGTCCCGCCGGTGCAGCGGAAGCGCTTTCATAGGTGGCACAGATCAACGCAATACTTATCATCAAAGCGCTGGGTTTCGTTGGCATCTGCTTCATAGACCTTCTTTCTTTTGTAAACTGCATCGCGGCTCTCATTCACAAATGCTGCCGTTGACGACCGCAAGGGCATCTTCCAATAGCTGTGAAATTTCATCCGTAGTCAGCGTTTTAGCGTGCGCATGCACACGCGGGAATCCTGCGGCACGTGCCAGCAATACATGCCTGTCCAGTACAGGCTTGTCTTGCGAACTCACCCAGATGAGTATGGGTAGGGTTTGCCGGGTTCTGTGTGCCAACGCACCCTGGGCAACGACGAACTGAGCGCCACCCATATTCGGCATGTTGATGTCGCAAAAAATCACGTCAACCGGCTGGCGTGCCAGCACCGCCATCGCCTCGAGGCCGTCATTCGCACCGACGACCGAACGACATCCCAATCGATGCAGCAGCCCGGAGAGAAGTTTTCTTTGCAGTGGATGATCTTCGACAACCAGAATAGGCAGATCGGCGACGTCTTTCATCATTTGCCCCGGCATTTTCAATGCTTGTTACTTTGCAGCGGGGAACTGAGGATGTATGTAGGAAATCTCTGAATTTGGATGCTGATCGCCCATGACGATGCTGCTGGTGAAAGCCGTCCGACAGATGGCCGTAATGACATGGATAAGCGTTTAGCCTTGCGGAGGGTAATGCTTGGTGGGAATGGTCAGGTATTTTCCATGACGCAATACGGCGCCGGGTGTACTGCGCTAACTTCATGGCGCGGAAAAAAAGTCTGAGATGCTTACGCATGTCAGACTCGTTCAGGATTTTCCGGCCGAGATGATCTTCAGCCGGAATAGTCGGATTTGATCAGTTGCCGCGCCGCATCATGTCGAAGAATTCGAGATTGGTCTTGGTCGACTTGATCTTGTCGAGGATGAACTCCATCGCTTCGATTTCGTCCATGCTGTAGAGCAGCTTGCGCAAGACCCAGATTTTTTGCAGCTGGTCTGGCTTGATCAGCAACTCTTCGCGACGGGTGCCGGATTTGTTCAGGTTGATCGCCGGATAGACGCGCTTTTCTGCAAGGCGGCGTTCCAGGTGGACTTCCATGTTGCCGGTCCCCTTGAATTCTTCATAGATCACGTCATCCATGCGGCTGCCGGTTTCGATCAGCGCGGTGGCGATGATGGTCAGCGAACCGCCTTCTTCGATGTTACGGGCCGCGCCGAAGAAGCGTTTAGGACGTTGCAGTGCATTCGCATCGACACCACCGGTCAAGACCTTGCCGGAGGCCGGGATCACGGTGTTGTAGGCGCGCGCCAGACGGGTGATCGAGTCCAGCAGGATCACGACGTCCTTTTTCATTTCGACCAGGCGCTTGGCTTTTTCCAGCACCATTTCGGCGACCTGGACGTGGCGGGTGGCTGGTTCATCGAAGGTCGATGCAACCACTTCACCGCGCACCGAGCGCTGCATTTCGGTCACTTCTTCAGGACGTTCGTCAATCAGCAGGACGATCATCACGGTGTCAGGGTGGTTGGTTGTAATCGCATGCGCAATGTGTTGCAGCATGACCGATTTACCCGATTTCGGCGATGCTACCAGCAGACCGCGCTGGCCTTTGCCGATAGGCGCGATCATATCGATGATGCGGCCGGTGATGTTTTCTTCGCCGCGCATGTCGCGTTCCAGCGGCAGCGGTTTGTTCGGGTGCAGCGGCGTCAGATTTTCAAACAGAATGCGGTGTTTCGACGCTTCCGGTGATTCACCGTTGACCTTGTCGACTTTGACCAGTGCGAAATAGCGTTCGCCGTCTTTCGGGGTGCGGACTTCACCTTCAATCGAGTCGCCGGTATGCAGATTGAAACGGCGGATTTGCGAAGGTGAGATATAAATGTCGTCGGTGGACGCCATGTAACTGGCGTCGGGCGAGCGCAGGAAGCCAAAGCCATCCGGCAGGACTTCAAGAGCGCCATCGCCAAAAATCTGTTCTCCTGATTTCGCGCGTTTTTTCAGGATCGCGAACATCAGTTCCTGTTTGCGCAAGCGCGCGGCGTTGTCGATGTCGAGGCCGATTGCCATTTCTAGCAGGGCGGAGACGTGTAGCGCCTTTAATTCAGATAAATGCATAGTATGTGAGTGTCCCGGGGTGGGAATTGTCTGGTGGGGGAGGGGACTGCGTGGTGTGAGTATCTTACTTGTAAGGTGTCATCTATAAATTACAAGCAGCGGTGCGGGGCGCACCGCCGCGATTGCTCGCAGTTTACATCAAACTGCGATCAAATATTGCTATCGATGAACGAGGTCAGCTGGCCTTTGGCCAGAGCGCCGACTTTTTGTGCGGCGGCAACGCCGTTTTTGAACAGGATCAGCGTCGGGATGCCGCGGATACCGAACTTGGCAGGCACTGCCTGGTTGGCATCGACGTCCATCTTGGCGATCAGGATCTTGCCATCGTATTCTTTGGCGACTTCTTCCAGAATCGGTGCAATCATTTTGCAGGGACCACACCATTCGGCCCAGAAATCGACCAATACCGGTTTGTCTGATTTAAGTACATCTGCTTCGAAAGATGCGTCGGTAATATGTTTAATGTTTTCGCTCATGGTTTCCTCGAATTGAGGGAAAAAGAATTAATGTGTGCCAAGACAACTTATCCATTCACCTTGGTGGCCGTCTGCGGCGGGTCCCTATTCTAATAAATAAGTGGGGATGCCGTACGAGACTTCAAGTTTTGTGGGTGTTATAAGAGGTATTGCGGCGGGATGTTCGCTAAATCATAACCGATTTTAATTAAATGTGGAGATTGCGTTCTTATTTTTTACTTATTTCCTATGGATGCTCGCATAAAATGCGGAGTAACTGTTGCAAAAAGGAGTTGAGCTGTCTAGCTTGGACTGACAGCCATCTTCATCCGCACCCCCTACTTTGTGAGTCCCATGCTGCGTAAGCCCCTATTGATTTCCCCTTCCAGCGCGTTTTGGCCGGAAGCGGCACGTGCTTTGTTGAGCGCCAGCCATGAAAGCGGCGGCGCCAGCCAGCGCGATCTCTCCGGCTGGCGGGTGGTGGTGCCGGCGTTTGTGCATGCGCATTTGCTGAAAGCGGCGTTGGCGACCGAGTTGCCCGGTGTGTTGATACCGCCACGGATCAACACCTTGTCGGCATTGCTGCAAACCTTGCCGCCGGCGCCGAATGCGCCTGCCGCCGGCAGCGAACGTCTGATGCGCCTGTATTCCGAATTACGCCAGCATGCGTGGCTGAAAAAAATATTCAGCGCGCGCCGGAATACCGATTTGCTGCCGCTGGCGCAAACCCTGTTGGCCTTATCGGATGAGTTGACGCAGGCCTTGCTGCCCTCGATACGCGCTGCCAGCGACGTCGATCAGCGCTGGGAAACGGCGCTCGAACAACTGACACCGAGCGCCCGTCAGTTACTTTCCGACGAGACGCAACTGGTCTGGTCGATCTGGAAAAGTCAGCTGGACGGCGACGACGCGATGGCTCTGCGTTTCGATCAAATGCTGCAGTTTGCCGAGCAGGCCGATTCGCCGCTGGCATGGATCAGTTCGGTCGAGCCGGAGCCGATGGAGCATGCTTTCCTGCAAGCCTACGCCAGGCGCCAACCGGTATTGCAGATCACGCTGGACTGGCGCGCTGCAACCATCGGATCGGCGTATGCGACGGCATGGCCGGAGTTGCTCGACGCTATCGCCGATGGTGCAGAGGCCGCCCGTCCGGCGCCGCTCGACGATTTGTTCGCCGCAGCCGAGTTCAACGTCGCGCTGCCGCCGGGCATCGCCCTGTGTCCGGCGCACAGCGTCGAAGATGAAGCGGTGCAGGGTGCGCAGACCATACTGGACTGGCTGCAGGCCGGTAAAACCCGGCTGGCGATTGTGGCCCAGGATCGGGTCGTGGCGCGCCGGATACGCGCCTTGCTGGAGCGCGCGCAAGTACACGTGGCCGACGAGACCGGCTGGAAATTGTCGACCACGCGGGCCGCTTCTGCGATTGCCGCCTGGTTTGACGTAGTCACGCAGCGCGGCGAAACGACGGCCTTGCTCGATTTGCTGAAATCGCCTTTTATGCTGGCTGACCTGCCGCATAAATCAGCGCAGGTGATGGCGATTGAAATCGCCCTGCGCCGTGCCAATGTGCTGGGTGAATGGGGCAGCGTCATCAATGCGCTGGCCGATGCGCCGCTGGAGCAAAAAACCGTGTCCATGCTGGCGCAACAGGCCGGCGTATACGCTGGCCGCAAAACCCTGCGCGCATGGATCGATACCGGCAGCGCGCTGGAGACACTAGGTGTCGCAAGTGCCTTGAGCGCCGATCCTGCCGGCCAGCAGATTTTGCAGATGCTGCAAAATATTGCCAGCGAAGGCAGCGAGAGTGCCGAAGCCGCGGCCCTCTTCTCGTTCCCGGAATGGCGTGCGCTGGTGAACCTGCAACTGGATGACACCAGCTGCATCAGTTCCGCCAGCGACCGCCGGGTGGTGATGCTGCCGCTGAACGGTGCTCGCTTGCGCAGCTTCGACGCAGTCCTGCTGGTAGGCGCCGATGCCAGTCATTTACCTTCGCAGCCACAAGAGACACTGTTCTTTGCGAATACCGTGCGGCGTGAGCTCGGTCTGGCCACCCGAGAGAGTCGCCAGCGTCAGCAGATGCGCGATCTGGCGGAGTTGCTGGCGATGAATCCCGCCGTGGTGTTGTCATGGCAGGCGCACCAGGATGGCGAGCCGAATCCGGTCAGCCCATGGATTGAACGCCTGCAACTGACGCTGGCGCGCGCCGGCGCAGCCGCGTTGCCACGGCATCGCGCCGTCATTGCGGAACGGCGTTTGCAGCCGCTGCCGGCAGCGATGCCGGCGCCGATTGCCGGTGAGCTGCGGCCACTGCGCCTTTCGGCTAGCGCTTACAACAGCTTCGTTGCCTGCCCCTATCAATTTTTTGCCAGGCGCATGCTGGGTCTGGCGTCCCTCGACGAGCTTTCCGATTTGCCGGAAAAGCGCGATTACGGCGGTTGGCTGCATCAGATTCTGGAGACCTATCACGAAGCCATCCGCGATCAAGGTCTCGGCAATACGCAGGAGCAGCGGGTCGCGCTGCTGGCCGATATTTCGAAACAGTTATTCGACAAGATCATTGCCAAAAATGCGGCAGCGCTCGGCTACTACGCGCGCTGGCAGAAAGTGATTTCTGCGTATGTGGCATGGGCCAACGAGCGCGAAGCGCAAGGCTGGCATTTCGTGTTCGGCGAACAGGCCTACGAAAAACAGCTGGCGCTGCCAGGCGGCGCAATCACGCTGCACGGCCGGGTCGACCGGATTGACGAAAACGATGCCGGTGAACGCGCAGTGCTGGATTACAAGTCGAGCAGCCTGCTGGCGTTGAACAAGAAACTGAAAGATCACGAAGATCATCAACTGGCCTTTTACGGTCTGTTATCGGACCTGCCGGTCGATGCCGCCCATTACGTCGCGCTCGAAACCATCAAGGACAAAATCGGCGACGTTAGCGCCCCGGACTATGCGCAGGCGCAGACCATACTGGAAGAACAGATCAGGAACAATATGCAGGCGATTTCAGACGGTGCGCCATTGCCGGCGAATGGCATCGAGTCGGTCTGCCAGTACTGCGATGTACGCGGCCTGTGCCGCAAGGGAGCGTGGTGATGAGTGAAGCAAACAATGCGCAAGTACAAACCGGTGCGCCGGTGGCAGCAATCGCGCCGCATCCCTACCAGATGAACGGTGCAGCGGTCGAAGCGCAGCGCTTCACCAACGCCGCCTGCGATCCGCGGCATTCGGTGGTGGTCGAGGCCTGCGCCGGTAGCGGCAAGACCTGGCTGCTGGTGGCGCGCATGTTGCGCCTGTTGCTGGCAGGTGCCGCACCGTCGGAATTGCTGGCGATTACTTTCACCCGCAAGGCGGCGCAGGAAATGCGCGAGCGCTTGCTGGAATTGCTGCACGATCTGGCATTGCAGCCAGACGGGGAGATACGCAACTTGCTGCTGGAGCGCGGCATCCCGCCGCAGGAGCTGGCGCAGGTGATGCCGCTCGCACGTGGCTTGTATGAGCGGGTTTTATCCAGTCCGCAAAGCCTGTCTATCGACACTTTCCATAGCTGGTTCGCGCGGCTGTTGCAAATTGCGCCGTTGAACTCCGGCGTGCCGCACGGCTACGCGTTGACCGACAAAACCGGCGAATTGCTGGCGGATGCGTACCGGCGCTTCATGCAGTCCTTGAACGACAAGGAGAATGCCGAGCTCAAGCAAACGCTGCTCACCTTGTATCAACTGGTCGGCGATGCCAATGCGCGCAAGTTGCTGAGTGCCTTCGTCAACAAGCGTGCCGAATGGTGGGCCAGCAGCAGCCCGCCGCAGGATGTGGAAACGCCGCTGCACTGGCTGAGCGAGCTGTGCGGGGCCGACGCCGAGAGCGATGCCCGCTTGTCGCTGTGGGACGATGCGCAACTGGTAGCCAGGATACAGAATATTGCGTGGTTGCTGGGCCAGGGTACGGCGACCAATCAAAAGCGCGCCACGGCGATTGAGACCGGTTTGAGCGCAGGTCCCGGATTGGAAAACTTTGACGCACTATGTCATCAGTTTTTCGACGATAACGGTAAACCGCGCGGGAATACTAAAACCAACGATTTGAAAAAAGCGCTGGAAAACAGCCTCGGTGCGGATGGCGTCAGCGCTTTCGATGATGCATTTTCCGAGGTCGGCGCAGCGCTCAAACTGTTGCGCCGCCGGAGTTGCGAGCGTGACGTACTGGCGCTGAACCGGGCATTGTTCGTGGCCGGGAATGCGTATGTGGAAATCTATCAGGCGATCAAGGCTGAGCAGCGCGTCTTCGATTTTGCCGATCTGGAATGGCAAGCCTATCGGCTGTTGACCAATCCCGACAGCGCGGCCTATGTGCAAAGTCGGCTGGACACGCGCTACAAGCACATCTTGCTGGACGAATTTCAGGATACCAATCCGCTGCAATGGAGTATCGTGCGCGCCTGGTTGAATGCCTATGGCGATGATGCCGGTCAGCCCAGCGTGTTCGTGGTGGGAGATCCCAAGCAATCGATTTACCGTTTCAGACGCGCCGAACCGCGCGTGTTCGTGGCCGCGCGCGACATGTTGCAACGGCGGGGTGCGACGGTGTTGCAAGCGAATCAGACCCGGCGCAATGCGACGGCGATCATCGATGTGCTGAATACCAGTTTTTATGCCAACCCACTATTTTCGGCACAAACCACGCTGGGCGAAGTCGGCGGTGCGGTGTGGCGTTTGCCACTGATTCAACCATCCTCCGCCGAATCGCCGGAGCAAGCCGAAGCGCAGCAAGGTTTGCGCAATCCGCTGATCACGCCACGTGAAGAATCCGAGGATGCGAGGCGGCGTGATGAAGGACTGAGCGTGGCGCGGGCGTTAATCGCGGCACGCCGGCAAGTGCAGATCAAGCATGGCGGCGGCAGCCGCAACCTGCGCTGGTCGGACGTCATGCTGCTGGTCAAGAAGCGCACCCATCTGGGGGCTTACGAGAACGCCTTACGCCACGCCGGCATTCCGTTCATGTCGGATCGGCGCGGCGGTTTGCTGGAATCGCTGGAGATTTCCGACCTGATCGCCTTGCTGACATTTCTGATTACGCCGGACGATGGGCGCGCCCTGGCGCATGTGTTGAAGTCGCCGATTTTTGCCGCCACCGATGCCGATCTGATCGCACTGGCGCAGCGTAGCGAGCGTGGCTGGTGGCCGCGTTTGCAGGCCGCGCTGCAGGACCGGATGGCGCCGGCTTCCGCCGCATTGCAGCGCGCTGCGCAGTTGCTGGCGCATTGGCTGGAGGTGTCGCCGCGCTTGTCGGTGCACGATTTGCTGGATGTGATTCTGCATCAGGGTCAGTTGGTGGCGCGCTATGCGCAGGCGGCGACGCCGCTGACGCGCAGCCAGACGATAGGCAACATCGAGGCCTTTGTCGAGCTGGCGCTGAATATGGACGCCGGGCGTTATCCGAGCTTGCCGAAGTTTATTGATGCGTTGCGCGTGCTGCAAAATACGGCCGAAAGCGATGCCCCGGATGAGGCCAGTATCGATGCCTCGGCCGATGCCGTGCGGATACTGACGGTGCATAGCGCCAAAGGGTTGGAGGCGCCGGTGGTCGTGCTGCTGGACGCGAATCATAGCGACCCGGCACGCGATGACATCGGGATCTTGTGCGACTGGCCGCAAGACGCCGAAGCGCCGGTGCATTTTTCAGCATTTGGCCGTGCCGCCGAACGTGGCGCGGCGCGCGATCCCTTGTTTGCTGCGGAGGAAGGGTTCAAGGCGCAGGAAGACTGGAACTTGCTGTATGTCGCTACCACCCGCGCCAAGCAGTTGCTGATCATTAGCGGTGTTGCCGCTGCGCGTAGCAGTTCGGCTGGCGGCGTGACAGAGGGAAGCTGGTATGCACGCCTGGAATCTGTGCCGGAAATGTTGCCGGACGCGAGTGTAGCGGAGGCCGCTGTCGCCGGCGCTGATGCAGCGCTTGATCCGAGCTTTGTTTTGCCGGTATTTGATCCGGCACCGTTGCCGCCGGCGCTCGCCATGTTGCAGCAGGCTGCAATAGAGGATGAAGACGCGGCGTTGCCGATACCGTTCAGCAATGACGCAATCGACGAGGGCATCGCCTTGCACGCCTTGCTGGAAAGATTAACCCAACATGGGCACTGGCCTATCCACGTGCCGGATGCCGCCACCATTGCACGCTGGTTGCCGTGTACGCCTGAGTTGGCGCAAATCGTGCGACAACAGGCGCAGACCATACTGGCGCAACCGTCGCTCGCGCCCTTCTTCAATCCGGCGTTGCATGTTGCCGCCCGCAATGAAATGGAAGTGATGGCAGACGTTCTGTTGCGCTTTGATCGGGTCGTGATGTTCGAGCATGAAGTCTGGATACTGGATTACAAGCGGCAGTTGCTGGATAGCGAGCGCGCCGGATACCAGGCGCAGTTGACCGGCTATCGGGCCGCCGCCGAACAAGTCTTTGTCGGCAAGACGCTGAAGACAGCCGTGATCACCACCGATGGCGGATTGTGGGAAATGGGATGATGGAGGACCTTGCCGACCTGCGTCAGGTCGGCAAGGTGAGAGACAGGCTCCAGCCTTGCCGCACCGTTTAGTGGCGGCCGGGTGCAGCGTATTTGCGTTCCAGACGCGACACCAGTGTTGCCAGGCAAATCGTCATGGTGAAATACACCGCCGAGATCGTAATGTACGGCTCCCAATAGCGCGAGTAAGCGCCAGCTACCGTGCGTGCCGCATATGCCAGTTCGGCCAGGCCGATGGCGGAGACCAGCGACGAATCCTTGAGCAAGGTGATGGCTTCGTTACCCAGCGGCGGCAGCATGCGGCGAAATGCCTGTGGCAGCACCACATACCGCATGGTTGCCCGGTAACCCATTCCCAGGCTGGATGCGGCGTAGGTTTGACCGCGGTCTATCGACTGGATACCGGCACGGAAAATTTCCGAAATGTAAGCGCCTGCATTCAGCGACAGCGCGACCACGCCGGAAATGAACGCGCCGTAGTCCTGCTTGATGTGGCGTGCCAGATCGCCGGAAATCAGCAGGCCATTGTCCTGATGAATCAGGAGCGGCATGACGGCGAAGTGAATCAGCAGAATTTGCACGAACAGCGGGGTACCCCGGAAAAAGGCAACGTAGAAACTTGCCAGCGCCTTGACTGCACGGAATGGCCATTTCCATGGCCCGTGCTTGACATCGGCAACCCGCAACATGCCCAGAAAGAGGCCGAGTATGGTGCCGATGATGATGCTGATCACAGCAACCTGCAGCGTCATGAAGAAGCCTTTGACGAACAGTGGCGCGTAGCCTTGGATGATGCTCCAGCGGAAATCCATATTTTGTTAAGAAGAAACGGTACGACGGGATGAATAAAAAATGCGTAACCCTTGGTAGCCTGTGGGTTACGCATTTTGGCGCGTAAAAATTAGGCGAAAATTATACCGTACTCATGGGCCGGGACCCAGATCCGCGTGGGCTTTTGATGCTCTTCGACTATGTTTTTGCGGCCGCAAAATATTTCGCGTAAATCTTGTCCGCAGTGCCATCGGTCTTGATAGCGGCCAATGCCTTGTTGAGTTTTTCCAGCAATTCCGTATTGCCTTTTCTCACGGCAATGCCGTAATACTCTTTCGGGAAAGATGGATCGGTGATGATCTTGAAACTCTTGGCGGCGTTGTTTTTGACGTAATTGACGACCACGCCATTATCCCCGACCACCGCATCGACACCGCCGCCTTCAAGTTCCTGAAATGCCAATGGCATGGATTCGAAGCGCTTGACGTTGGGGTTGTTTTTTCCAACCAGTTGTTGCGACGCTTCATCGCCGGTAGTCGCGCTTTGGACGCCGATTTTCAGGGCCTTCAGGTCGGCGAATTTAGCAACCTTGGAGTTCAGCGGTACGGCGATCAACTGATTCGCTTCAAAGTACGGATCGGTAAAGTCGACCGTTTGTTTGCGTTGGTCGGTGATGGTGATGCTGGAAATCAGAATGTCGCGATCGCCTTGTGCCAGCGCGTTGAAAATGCCGTCGAACGGGGTATTCTCCACTTTGATTTTGATGCCGGCACGCTCAGCCACTGCGTTGATGATATCGATCTCAAAACCGACCGCTTGTTTCTGTTCGTTCATCGACGAGAATGGTGCGTAAGCGGCGTCGGTGCCAACGACATATTCAGCGTGAATGGCAGATGCAGAGGAGGATGCCGGTTCGGCCGGCTTAGGAGCGCTCTTGCCGCAAGCGACCAAGGCGGCGCACACGCAGGTCAGCGCCAGCATGGACAGGATGTTTTTTTTCATGTGATCTTTCCTGAAAAGAATTCTGATGTTCGGAACGGTTTGATTCAACCCAATGGATTGACGATGTCTGCCTTATGCACGGCCTGGTTCACCAAGCCCTTCGTTTCAGCGCGGACAAAGCCGGCGCTTGTCTCCAGGAAATCAACGAAGGTAAACGGATTACCATTGGCAGCGACAAACAGTTCACCATAAGTACGCACAAAATTGGTGAACACCGGGCCGTGAACATGCTCAAAAAAGGCGTCGGGGGTGCGGTACGTTTCGTAAAACAATATCGACAGAGGATCAACCGGCGGTAAAGACTGTAAACGACGATCCCGTAAGAATGGCTTATGGATCAGGTAGGTCAGGGTGTCTGGTTCGTTCCGGCACACATCGATTGCCAGTTGGTTCAGCGCCTGGTCGGCGGCTTCTTCGCAGCCCGGTTTTATGAACCAGGTGGAAGTAAGGCTGACAGCAGCTGCATTCACGTTATTCATGATGCTCCTTTTGTTTTTCCTGGAACGCGCGTTGTACACACATTCATTGCCCGGAATTATCTCTGTGTGAAGGCCGCCATGTGCATCCACTTGAGCGGCCAACAGGATCCCATATTGCTATGCAATCGGTCTTCGTTACTTCGCTTCGTCGGCAAAGTACTTGCTGTAGATTTTCTGGTAAGTACCATCAGCCTTGACCGCGGCCAGGCCTTGATTCACCTTGGCTAGCAAGGCTGCATTGCCTTTTTTGACGGCGATGCCGTAGTACTCTTTTGGAAAATCCGGATCGGAAATGAAGTGGAATCCCAGCGCTGCGTTATTTTTGACGTAATTTTTTACCGGGCCGGTATCCAGGACCACCGCATCAACACCACCGCCTTCCAGTTCTTTCAGTGCCAGCGTTGCCGATTCCAGGCGTTTGATTTTTGGATTGCTTTTTCCCAGCAGTTTTTGTACCGTTTCATCACCGGTGGTGGCGCTTTGCACGCCGACGGTCAGCGTTTTCAAATCAGTGAATTTGGTGACTTTAGAGTCTTTGGGTATCACGATCAATTGGGTCGATTCGTAATACGGCTCGGAAAAGTCGACCGTTTGTTTGCGTTCGTCGGTAATCGTAATGGCGGAAGCCAGCAGGTCACGATCGCCTTGCGCGAGGAAATTGAAAATGCCTTCGAATGGCGTGTTGACGAATTTGACCTTGAAGCCGGCTTTGTCTGCGATCGCATTCATCAGGTCGACATCGAAGCCAACGATTTCTTTTTGTTCGTTCTGGAATTCAAACGGTGCAAAGGTTGCCTCTGCGCCGACTACGTATTCGGTTTGCGCGGCTGCGGATGCTGCGGCGGTATTAGCTTCTTTAGTGTCGTGTTTGCCGCATGCAGCCAATAGAACAGCACTCGATACTACGCATACCAAGGCTTTCGATAATCTTTTCATTAAACTTCTCCTGTAGGTCCGCCATCAGTGCGGACCGATAAATAATCAAATTAAGCGTCCAATTTTTGGATAGTATTGCTTTCTTATCCGGATTGCCACGCAGCATTATATGCAGGGACGCGCCTTGACAGCTGTTTTTATAGCAGCGTTCGGCTTATGCAGGACAGATTGCATCGGCTAGAATCAACTTCGAAGCTGCTTTTACACATGTTCGGTTTACCGTAAAACAAGAGCCACCCCGGCTGGAGACGCTGTAATGAATCAAAACGATGGTGGGCCATTGCGCATGGCAACACAGGCCGAGTCGCCAGCAGCGAAATTATTGCTGGTCGATGCCGAGGTTAACGATAACGACCAGATCACCGGCGCTGCAACTGGCACTGCGGTCGGCTCTGCGCAATCACGGTTGTTATTGGTGCTGGGCATATTTCTGGTCGGCGTCAATTTGCGGCCGGCATTGTCGAGCCTGGCGCCAATACTTGACACCGTGCGCGCGAGTACCGGCATGTCATCGGCCGCAGCCGGGGTGCTGACTACCTTGCCGGTCTTGTGTTTTGGCGTGTTTGCGCCGCTGGCTCCCGGCCTGGCGCGGTTGTGGTCGGCAGAGCGGGCAATTTTATTGGGTTTGTTATTGCTGGCGGCCGGGATAACTTTGCGCGTGTTTTTCGGCGTGCCGGGATTGTTCGCCGGGACCTTGTTGGCTGGCGCCAGCATCGGTGTGGTGATGGTGCTGTTGCCGGGGATTATCAAGCGCGATTTTCCGCGCCAGGCGGGTTTGATGACGGGACTGTATACCATGGCCTTATGCCTCGGGGCGGCAGTGGCGTCCGGTATTACGGTGCCGATCAAAGAACTGGCGGGCGGTGACTGGCGTCCGGCATTGGCGTTCTGGCTGCTGCCGACCTTGCTTGCCGCCGCGTTTTGGTGGCCGCAACTTTCGCATGTCGGCGGCGCACCCCGGCGCCAGCAGCGCTACCGCGTGAGCGGTGTCTGGCGCAGCAGGCTGGCGTGGCAAGTGACGCTGTACCTGGGCTTGCAGTCATCGCTGGCGTACTGCGTATTCGGCTGGTTGCCGACGATTTTAATTGCGCGCGGCATGACGCCACTGGATGCCGGTCTGCTCATGTCGCTGTCCATTACGGTGCAACTGGTCACGGCCTTCGGCGGGCCGTGGCTGGCGACCCGGACGCGCGACCAACGCTTCTTGATTGTGCTGGCGCTCGCGTTTACCTTGGCTGGCATGATGGGGTGCCTGTTCGGCAGCCTTGGCGGCACGCTCGCGAGTGGTGAGTTAGGCGCGGTCTGGGTGTGGGCCGCGATACTTGGGTTGGGGCAGGGTGCGACATTTAGCATTGCCCTGATGCTGATCGTGTTGCGCGCCTCCGATCCCCATGTCGCCGCTTCCTTGTCGGGTATGGCGCAAGGTGTCGGTTACAGCATCGCGGCGCTGGGGCCGCTCGCGGTCGGCATTCTGCACGACATCAGCGGCGGCTGGACCAGTACTGCGATTCTGTTTGTATTGGTCGCGCTAGCGGCGCTGATTGCGGGGCTGGGCGCAGGTCGGCATGGTGTCGTTGAGGCGAGGGTGGAACGGCAGGCAGCGCCGCTATAGGTCGCATGCCTGCTCGTATTAACGAAAATGCGCAAATGCATCCGATAGGGACAGAATTTCTCCGGTAGCGCTGCCGTCGTAGCCGGCTAGCTGATTCACCACGTCGCGGAAAATGTCCGATTGTATCGTCGCAATGCATTGCTGCATTAACGGATCCTGCATCGCGGCGGTCGAGAGAGCGAAGAAATAGCGTTCTCGAATCAGCGGGATGAATTCCAGCCCGAAGCGCTCTGCTGCAGTTTGTACCCCGAATCCGACATCGGCCATGCCGCTGGCGATAAACGCCGCAATCGCCGAATGCGTAAATTCGGCACTTTCAAATCCCTCGATCGTGTGCTGCGCAACGGCGGCTTTGGCCAGCAGCAACTCCAGCAGCATGCGGGTGCCGGAGCCGGCCTGGCGATTGACGAATAACACGCCGCTCCTGGCCAGATCCGCTAGCGCATGAATGTTTTTCGGATTGTCCGGCGCCACCATCAATCCCTGATTGCGCACTGCCAGATGAATCAGGGAGTGGCTCTTCTTGTTCAGCCAGCGTGCATAGAGAGCCATGGTTGCCTCTTCAAACTCGCCGAATGGAACATGAAAACCGGCCAGATCGCATTCGCCTCGCGACAGCGCGGCGACGGCATCGGTGCTGTTTCGATAGCGTAGTTCAAGTGGCAGATGAATTGCATTCAACTGATTCAGCAGCGCCGCCACCGCGAAGCCGTGACTGGCGCTCAGGCGGATGGCTTTGGCAGCGCCGGCAACGACTTTACTCAGCTCGCCTTCCAGTTCGGATGCCAGGCTTTCCAGGGTTGGCGACAGACGGGCGGCGATGCGGCGGTCAGCCCAGATCAACTTTTCTGCCAGCGCTGTCAGGATGCTGCCGCGGCCGCGCTCGGTGATGACGAGCGGGTGACCGAACAGCTGTTCGGCAGCGCGCAACAATCCCCAGACATGCCGATATGACTGCTTTATTTCTTTCGCGGCGTTCGAGATTGAGCCGGTTTCCCTGATTGAGGTCAACAACGCCAGCAGCGCCGCCGTGTCCAGCGAGGCGTCAGCGTCCTGCGCAATTTCCCAGTGGGGTTTGATAATGACTTTGTACATCGGCCTTCCTATTGATGACTGCTTCAGGCCGCGCAATGGGTGTTGCTAAATAAATAAATTCATTGCAGGGCGATTTGTTGAAGAAACTTTATGCAAAGTATTGCCTATTGAAGAAGGCTACTCTCAATGGTAGATTACGGCAAGTAATGCGGATAAATAGATTGATTTTCATATGGCAAGATATGTAACTGATTGCATATGGTTGAGTTCTTTTAAAGAAGTGAATGGAAATATTGGGGCAAGTTCAAAGGCGAGGGCGTTGTGTTGTAGCCGCCCGGCGCGCGATTCGAAGTATTGGTAGGAGACCGCTGTGAGTACGCAAAGTATTGTGGGAAAATCATTCACTCTACATCAGGTGAAACCGAAGACCGGGACCGAAACCTCGGCGGAAATCAAGGCACAGCTTGCTGCCGTCATTGGTGAGTTAAAAGGGCTGCCCGGCGCGATGCTGCCGATTTTGCACGCGATCCAGGATACGGTCGGCTATATCCCCGCCGATGTGGTCCCGCTGATCGCCGACCAGCTCAATCTATCGCGTGCCGAAGTCCATGGCGTGATCAGCTTCTATCATCATTTTCGGCAACAGCCGGCCGGCAAGCACGTGGTGCAGATCTGCCGCGCCGAAGCCTGCCAGGCGCGTGGTTCCGAGCAACTCGAAGCGCACGCCAAACTGGCGCTGGGTTGCGATTTTCATGGCACCACCAGTGATCGCGAATTTACGCTGGAACCGGTGTATTGCCTCGGGCAATGTGCCTGCGGCCCGAATATCATGATTGACGATGACTTGTATGCGCGCGTCAGCGCCGACAAGTTCAACCGATTGGTGCAAGCCAGGCGAGGTGCGTAATGGGCACTCAGGACACTACTATGAACGCCATCACCGTGTATGTACCGCGCGACTCGACCGCGCTTGCGCTCGGCGCCGATCAGGTTGCCGACGCCATTGTCAAACAGGCTGCGCAACGCGGCATTGCAGTGAAATTGATCCGTAACGGTTCACGCGGCATGTTCTGGCTCGAACCGCTGGTTGAAGTCGCCACCTCTGCAGGCCGCATCGGTTTCGGTCCGGTAGAACCGGAAGACGTCGGCGCGTTGTTCGACGCCGATTTTCTCAACGGCGGCGGCCATGCGCTGGCGTTGGGCCTGGTTGATCAGATCCCCTACTTGCAGAAGCAGGAGCGCCTGACGTTTGCCCGCGTCGGCATTACCGACCCGGTCTCGCTGGACGATTATCTGGCGCATGAAGGCTATGCCGGTCTGCAGCGGGCGCTCGGCATGGACGCTGCTGCCGTGGTGCAGGAAGTGCTGGATTCCGGCTTGCGTGGACGCGGCGGTGCTGCTTTCCCGACCGGTATCAAATGGAAGACCGTGGCCAACGCCAAGGCCGGACAAAAATACATTGTCTGCAATGCTGATGAAGGCGACTCCGGCACGTTCTCGGATCGCATGGTGATGGAGGATGATCCGTTCGTGCTGATCGAAGGCATGACGATCGCCGGGTTGGCGGTCGGCGCCACGCAGGGCTACATCTATGTGCGCTCCGAATATCCGCATGCGATCGCCGCATTGAATGAAGCGATTGCGGTGGCCAATGCGCGTCGCTATCTCGGCCAAAACATCCTCGATTCCGGCCAGACCTTCCACCTTGAAGTCCGCAAGGGCGCCGGTTCTTACGTCTGCGGTGAAGAAACCGCGCTGCTGGAAAGCCTCGAAGGCAAACGCGGCATCGTCCGCGCCAAGCCGCCGCTGCCGGCGCTGGAAGGCCTGTTCGGCAAGCCGACCGTCATCAACAATGTGATTTCGCTTGCTTCGGTGCCGATCATTCTGGCGCGCGGTGCCGCGTTCTACAAGAACTACGGCATGGGCCGTTCGTTTGGCACCTTGCCGATGCAATTGGCGGGAAATATCAAATACGGCGGACTGGTCGAGAAAGCGTTCGGCGTCACGTTGCGCGAATTGCTGTTTGACTTCGGCGGCGGTACTGCCAGCGGCCGCGCCGTGCGCGCGGTCCAGGTCGGTGGGCCATTGGGGCCGTATTTGCCGGAATCGTTATTCGATACCAGGATCGACTATGAAAGCTTCAGCGCAGTCGGCGGCACGGTGGGGCATGGCGGGATCGTGGTGTTCGATGACAGCGTCGACATGGCCAGGCAGGCGCGCTATGCGATGGAATTCTGCGCCGTCGAATCCTGCGGAAAATGCACGCCATGCCGCATCGGTTCGACCCGTGGCGTGGAAGTTATCGACAAGATCGTTGCGGGACCGGTCGATGAGAAACAGCAGCAGATACATTTGTTACGTGATTTGTGCGACACCATGGTCAACGGATCGTTGTGCGCGATGGGGAATATGACGCCGTTGCCGGTGTTGTCGGCGTTAGATCATTTTCCTGAAGATTTCGGTACGCAAGGAGCAAAGCAATGAACCAGATGAATGAACTTGATTACGGCACACCAGCAAAAGTTTCCGAGCAACTTGTGACGCTGGAAATCGACGGCGTCAGCGTCGAAGTCGCGGCCGGCACCTCGGTCATGCGGGCGGCGGTCGAAGCCGGCGTGAATGTCCCCAAACTTTGCGCGACCGACAGTCTGGAGCCGTTCGGCTCCTGTCGCTTGTGTCTGGTGGAAATCGATGGCAAGAAAGGTTATCCGGCCTCGTGCACCACGCCCTGCGAGCCGGGCATGAAGGTCAGGACCCAGACGCCGAAGCTGGCCGATATCCGCCGCGGCGTGATGGAACTGTACATCTCGGACCACCCGCTCGACTGTCTGACCTGTCCCACCAACGGTAATTGCGAGCTGCAGGACATGGCCGGTGTGGTCGGGCTGCGCGACGTGCGTTACGGCTATGAAGGCGAGAATCATCTGAAGCTGAAGAAAGATGAATCGAATCCGTACTTCACCTACGATCCCTCCAAGTGCATCGTCTGCAATCGTTGCGTGCGCGCCTGCGAAGAAACCCAGGGCACCTTTGCCCTGACCATCGATGGCCGCGGTTTTGAATCGCGCGTGTCGGCTGGTCAGATGGACAGCTTCATGGAATCCGAATGCGTCTCCTGCGGCGCCTGCGTGCAAGCCTGCCCGACCGCGACCCTGACCGAAAAAACCGTGATCATGCTGGGCCAGGCCGAGCACAGCAAAATCACCACTTGTGCGTATTGCGGCGTCGGCTGTTCGTTCAAGGCCGAGATGAAGGGCAATGAAGTGGTGCGCATGGTGCCGCATAAGGATGGCCAGGCCAACCATGGACACTCCTGCGTCAAGGGACGCTTTGCCTGGGGTTACGCGACCCATAAAGACCGCATCACCACGCCCATGATCCGCAGCAAGATTACCGATCCGTGGCGCGAAGTGTCATGGGATGAAGCGCTCAGCTATGCCGCCGGAGAATTCCGCCGGATCCAGGCCAAGCATGGCAAGGATGCGATCGGCGGTATCACCTCGTCGCGCTGCACCAATGAAGAAACCTATCTGGTGCAAAAGCTGGTGCGCGCCGCCTTCGGCAACAATAATGTGGATACCTGCGCCCGCGTCTGCCATTCGCCGACCGGTTATGGTTTGAAGCAAACCTTAGGGGAATCCGCCGGTACCCAAACTTTCGATTCGGTCATGAAGTCGGACGTCATCATGATTATCGGCGCCAATCCGGCCGCGGCCCATCCGGTATTTGCGTCGCAAATGAAACGCCGTCTGCGCCAGGGAGCCAAGCTGATCGTGATCGATCCGCGCACCACCGAGATGGTCAAATCGCCGCACGTCGAGGCCGATTACCATTTGAAATTGCGGCCCGGCACCAATGTCGCGCTGATTACCGCGCTGGCCCATGTCATTTTGTCCGAAGGCTTGCAGGACGAGGCTTTCGTGGCCGCACGCTGCGATACCAAGTCGTTCGCAGAATGGAAAGAATTCGTGCTGCGTCCGGAGAATTCGCCGGAAGAAATGGCGATAGTGACGGGTGTATCTGTCGAAGAAATTCGTGGCGCCGCACGCCTGTTTGCCACCAATGGCAACGGCGCGATTTACTACGGTCTGGGTGTCACCGAGCATGCACAAGGTTCGACCATGGTGATCGGGATTGCCAATCTGGCCATGGCGACCGGTAACGTCGGCCGTGATGGTGTGGGCGTTAATCCACTGCGTGGTCAGAACAATGTGCAAGGTTCCTGCGACATGGGTTCGTTCCCCCATGAGCTGCCCGGTTATCGCCATGTCTCCGACACCACGGTAAGGGCAGAGTTTGAACAGGCCTGGGGTGTGACGCTGAGTCCGGAGCCGGGCTTGCGGATTCCGAATATGTTCGACGCCGCGCTGGATGGCAGCTTCATGGGCCTGTACTGCGAAGGCGAAGACATCGTGCAGTCCGACCCCGATACGCAGCATGTGATTGCGGCGATGACGGCGATGGAGTGCATTGTGGTGCAGGACCTGTTCCTCAACGAAACGGCCAAATACGCGCATGTGTTCCTGCCGGGTTCGTCGTTCCTGGAAAAAGACGGCACCTTCACCAACGCCGAACGGCGCATCTCCCGCGTGCGCAAAGTGATGCCGGCCAAGGCCGGTAAATCGGACTGGGAAGTCACGGTGGCGCTGGCGAATGCGCTGGGTTATCCGATGCACTACAGCCATCCGTCCGAAATCATGGACGAGATCGCCGCGCTGACACCGACCTTCCATGGCGTCAGTTATGCCAAGCTCGATACAGCCGGCAGCCTGCAATGGCCATGTAATGATGCCGCACCGGACGGTACGCCGATCATGCATATCGGTGAATTCGTGCGCGGCAAGGGCAAGTTCATCAACACGCAATATATTGCGACGGATGAGAAAGTCACATTGAAATTCCCGCTGATCCTGACCACCGGCCGGATACTGTCGCAATACAATGTCGGCGCACAAACGCGGCGTACCGAGAATGTTGAATGGCATAGCGAAGACAGATTGGAAATCCATCCGCATGATGCCGAAGACCGTGGCATTCGCGAAGATGACTGGGTGGGTATAGAATCACGTGCGGGCCAGACCGTATTGCGGGCGACGGTGACGGATAGGGTGCAGCCCGGCGTAGTCTACACGACCTTCCATTTCCCGGAGTCGGGCGCTAACGTGATCACCACAGACAACTCGGACTGGGCCACCAATTGTCCGGAATACAAGGTCACAGCGGTGCAGGTCATGCCGGTCACGCAACCGTCGGAATGGCAGAAAGATTACAGTCGCGTCACTGAGCAGCAGTTGCGATTGTTGCAGGGGGCTGATCCGGTGGTCTCCAAATAAAGAGCAGGAGTTGGCATCACATGAGCAGCACAGTCCCCGCCGATTACGCGACCATCGCCACGGTCGATATTGAAAAATGGCGCGCTGGCCAAGGCACGGCGGCGCGCGACGTGGTCGCGGAAGAAATCCCGATTGCACTCGAGTACAACGGTATTTCGCATGCGGTGATGATGGCGTCGCCGGCCGACCTGGAAGATTTTGCGCTGGGCTTTTCATTAAGCGAAGGCATTCTGGCCGACCCCAGCGAGTTGTTCGATTGCGAGATCGTCACTGCCACCGACGGCATTCAGGTCCAGATGCAGATTGCCTCGCAACGCTTCATGGCGTTAAAGGAAAAGCGCCGCAACCTGACCGGTCGTACCGGTTGCGGTCTGTGCGGTGCCGAAACGCTGGCGCAGGCAATACGCAAGCCGCCGCCGGTCGTTTCCAGCGTCCGCTTTGCGGTGTCGGCCCTGCATGCAGCCGTCGACAGCATGCAACAGCAACAACAATTGCAACAAGCCACCGGTGCGACGCATGCGGCCGCATGGTTGCAAAAGAACGGCGAAATTCTGCTGGTACGCGAAGACGTCGGGCGCCACAATGCGCTGGACAAGCTGATCGGTGCATTGGCGGCGGGCAAGCAGGACTTTTCTAGCGGGGCGCTCATCATCACCAGTCGCGCCAGCTATGAAATGGTACAAAAAGCCGCCACGATGGGAATCGGTCTGATCGCAGCGATTTCGGCACCGACTGCGCTGGCCATCAGGTTGGCGCAGCAAGCCGATGTGACGTTACTCGGCTTCATGCGCCAGCATTCGCATGTGGTGTATGCGCATGGGCAGCGCTTGTTGATGAAATAAATAGCGCGCTGAATCATTTAAAACTGTTGTGCCGGATTAAAAATTACCCGGACTCCAGCCAGTCTGCCGCTGTCCCCCTTTGCGACATTCAGAAACGAAAGAAAGCAATGAACGTAGACAACCTGATCAAAATGGCCAATCAGATTGGTTCCTTTTTTGAAACCATGCCCGACCGACCGCAGGCCATGCACGATTTTGCCATGCACATCAAGCGCTCCTGGGAACCACGCATGCGCTCCGCGTTACTGGAATACGCCGAGCGCCAAGATGGGACGGAATTGAAGGAGATCGTACGCGAGAGCATACGCGCGCATGCTGACACAATGCGGTAAATTTTCCGAAAAGACGCGATCGACCGATCCGGTCACCACCTCAGCATCCCTGAAGTGGTGGCCGTTTGCCATTGTCGGCTAGAATAACCGGGACAACAGCTTCTCGCTATCACCACACTTGCGGCCGGCGCAATGCACTACTCGCGCATTTATTTGTTACGCATCGCTTTTATCGTCCGGATTCAATGGAATTTCAATTCATCAGCCCCAGAAAGAATGCATTTTTATATCTCATCAAGATTCTCAGCGGTTCGCTAATCACCTGGTATGGCTTGCGCGCGCTGGGGATCGCCGAGCCGTATTGGGCGATGATTTCCCTGATTATTGTGACCGAACCCGATATCACGCTGGCCAAGGCGAATTTCAAAGTCCGCCTGATCAATACCGTCAACGGCTGTGTGGTCGCCTGCCTGACACTGGTGCTGCTGGGGCCGGGATTCTTTCCGATGCTGATCGCGTTGGCGCTGTCGGTACTGGTGGCGATGTTGTTGCACAACTATCCGTCCAACTGGCGTTTGGGCCCGGCGACGGTGGTGATCCTGATGTCCGCCGCGATTGAGGGAACCGGCCTTCATCAGGAGCTTCATCTGGCTTTGCTCCGGGTGGGGGAAGTGCTGGCCGGCAGCAGCGTGGCATTATTGCAGGCGCTGGTTTACGCTTATCTCATCAAGCAGGTGACAAATGGCGCCAAGTGATTGCGTCAGTTTGCCGCAGACCGGCGAAAATGAATGATTCATCGATTGAATCTATTGACGTAGATTCATCGACAACCCTATAGTGGCGACATGATTTCAGAATTCCATCAACTATCCGAAAAAATCCGGCAACTGGCCGAACTGACCCAGACATTGCGGCATGAAAATGCTGACTTGCGCTTGAATGCCGCCACGTTAGTCAGTGAAAATGCCGATCTGACGCAGCGTATCAACGAGGCGCATCAGCGGGTTGCCGCGTTACTCGAAAAAATCCCGGCATTGCCGCAAGACGAGACTCAAGTTCAGGAGAATGCATGACCCAGTTAAGCGTCAATATCATGGGCCAGGCCTATACCCTGGCGTGCAAAGAAGGCGAAGAGGCGGTATTGCAGCAGGCCGTGGCTTATCTGGATGGCAAGATGTGTGCGATACGCGATGCCGGAAAAATTCGTGGCAACGATCGTATCGCGGTGATCGCGGCGCTTGGCATGGCAGCGGAAATGCTGTCGGCGAAGGCGCCGGACGGCCCGTTGTCCGACCTCACAATGGCGGAAGTAAAACAAAAAATAGCCGCGATGCATACGGTGCTGGATCAAGCACTGGGGCCGCAGGAAGTGCTGTTTTAAATTTTCTCCAAAGTGTTTGACATGAAGTAAGTTTGGAGTAAACTTAGCGCTCCTGCCGTGTTCGCCATTGCCATAATTCCTTGAACCATCTTTACGCAGCGGTTACGGGATATTGTTCGATGGGAGTGAGCGTCGCTAGTTCGATGAACCCGAAGTTGAACTAACTGTAGCCAACTTGAACCTTCTTGGTTCAGGATGCCGGCAAAGCGGCACTGGCGGGAATTAATTCAAAAGCGGTTGCATGTAGATGCAGCCGCTTTTTTTATGGATATTCCAAAGTATGGGGGCGGAACAGCGCAGCGCCTTGCGCCGATTGTCGCGCAAAAAACTGAAGCGCTACACGCATCCTTCTTATCTTTTGACTGTTTCCGGTAGAGCAAAAATGCAATATTGGCTAATGAAATCCGAACCGGCAGATGCCAGCATCGATGATGTGCTGGCCATGCCGGAGCAAACGATTGCCTGGTACGGTGTGCGGAATTATCAGGCCCGCAATTTTATGCGCGACGTCATGCAGGTTGGCGACGGCGTACTGTTTTATCATTCCAGTTGTGCCGAGCCGGGCATTGCCGGAATCGCACAGGTTGCCAGCATTGCCTATCCGGACGACACCCAGTTCGATCCGGGCAGCAAATACTTCGACCCCAAAGCCAGTCGCGAAAATCCGCGCTGGATGCTGGTCGATGTGCGTGCACTTGAAAAGACGCGGCTGCTTGGGTTGGCGGAATTGCGGGCGCAGCCGGAACTGGCCGAGATGCACATCTTGCGACGTGGGAATCGCTTGTCGATTACGCCTGTCACTGGCGCCGAATGGAAGTGCCTGATGTCGGAATTGAAAGCGTGATGGTTCAGGTGCAGCGCAATTCCTGATCGCTATCCGAACGCTTCAATCAAGCTGCTGGCACCGGCGCTAAGCGTTGAGCGGGCGAATAGTTACTGGATAAAATAACCCGTCACTTTCCATGAGCCATCCTTTTCATGCATGGGCGTGATGATTTCGACCGCAGACTTTTTGTTTTCGTATTCGCTTTGAAACTGGATGACGACATATTCGCCATCGGGCGCGCCGGGTAAAGTGGTGGTGTATTGGGCGGATTTTACTGAACGGGATCTGAGCGATCCCATAGATGTACGTGTTGCCTGGATCGCCTTTTCATAGACTGCTTTTGTCACGTTGCTTTTAAATAATGTGCCAGCCTTGTCCCAGCTTTCCGCATACTTTCCTGCATCGGTAAGAGCGAGCCAGGAAACAGCTGCAGCTTCGGCTTGACGCTTTGCTGCGGTTTCCTGTGCGGGGTCGGCAGCAAAGGATGGGGGGATGAACGCTAATTGCGTAACGGTGAGTAGTGCCAGAAGAGTTTTCATTTGTCATTCTCGCTTGCCAGGTTCACAAAAATTTTTGCAGGACGGTATGCGTCGCCATGTATGTCGCAGGGCGGATAAAGCTATCCGCATCCGCCCTGCATTCTTAGCCGGCAGTTTGACGCGGCGTTCGGTACGCCAGCACCAGCAGCACTATCCCAATCACCACCATCGGCACCGATAGCATCTGGCCGGCAGAAATTGTCACTCCAGCAAATGTCACGTTATAGTCCGGCACGCGGAAATATTCGGTGAAAAAACGGGCGCAGCCATACAGCAAGCTGAACATGCCGGCGACCGCCATCCGTGGTCGCGGTTTGCGGGAAAACAGCCAGAGTATGACAAACAGCAAAATACCATCCACCAGCATCTGGTAAATCGGTGATGGATGGCGCGGCAGATTATCGACGTTCGGCCAGATCATGGCCCACGGTAACGCTGCATCGGCGACCCGGCCCGGTAGTTCTGCGTTGATGAAATTGCCCAGACGGCCTGCGGCATAGCCGAGCGGCACCATAGGCGCGATGAAATCCATGATATCCATCAGCTTGCGACCCCTTTTGCGGCCCCACCACGCCATCGCGACGAGGACACCAAGGAAGCCGCCATGGAACGACATGCCGCCGTTCCAGACCGCGATAATTTGCGATGGGTGGGTGAAGTAATAGACGGGATCGTAAAAAAACACCTGACCCAGACGGCCGCCGATGACGACCCCGAGTACGCCGTAAAACAGCATGTCGTCCAGGTCTTCTTTTTTCCAGCCGGCCGCCGCGATATGCGGCTGCTTAATCCGAATTCTACCGACCCAGATGAACTGTACGAATGCCAGCAGATACATCAGGCCGTACCAGCGGACATGAAGCGGGCCCAGAGAAAAGGCGATCGGGTCGGGCATGGGATGAATCAGCATTTATGGTTTCTTTCGTAGTAATTCTAAAAAAGCTTGCAACACCGGCGAGGTATTGTCCTTGCGCCAGGCCAGGCCGGTTTCGACCAGCGGCGTGGCATCTTCCAGCTCCCGGTAGTCGACCCCGGGACGTTTTAAATTCGACACCGATTGTGGCACAAGCGCGCATCCCATGCCAGCCGACACCAGGCCGACGATGGTTTGCATCTGGATTGCTTCCTGGCCAATATGTGGCGTCTGGCCGGCGTTGCGGAAGCAGGCCAGTATCGTGTCGTGAAAGCCGGGCGAAATACGTCGGGGGAAGATGATGAGTGGTAAATCGCTCAAGGAGTTCAAACTGATTTTTCCTTTCGCACGTAATGCCTTGTGTCCAGTCGGCGCAGCCAGAATCAGTGGTTCCGACAATACCGGAAAATAGTCCAGCACCTGTTTTGCTTTGTCCGACAGAGGTGGAATCAACAACCCCGCGTCAATCTGGCCTTGCGCTAATTGTTCAAGCTGAAGGTCGCTGGTGGCTTCTCTTAAATCTATCTGGACATGGGGATAGGCCTCGCGAAACTCACGTAGCAACGGCGGCAAAATACTGTAATCGGCGGTCGATACAAAGGCCAGCGTCAACAAGCCTGATTCGCCGGAGGCGGCGCGTCGCACCAGATCGGGCAGGGTGCTGGCCTGTTGCAGAATACGACGCGCTTCCGGCAGCAAGGCCAGACCTGCCGGTGTCAGTGCCACGCTGCGTTTGGTGCGGGCAAACAGCGCAGCACCGATGCCGGCTTCCAGCGCCTGTATCGTCTGCGAAAGCGGCGGCTGCGTCATATGCAGCCGGATTGCGGCCCGGCCGAAGTGTTTTTCCTCGGCAACCGCGACGAAGTAACGGAGTTGCCGCAGCTCTATGTTCATATGACATCCATATTAATCCTGAGGGCATCATATCTGCATTGAATGAATAGAGGCAAGTCGAGCGATGTCTGGGGGATATAAAAACGCTGCCATTACGGCAGCTGTCGAGCGGATGCGGGGCGTTCGTTTACTTACGATCGGAGCGGTTCTGCGCCTCAAAGGCTTTTTTCACGCGTTCCTGGCGCGCTTTTTCCATTTGTTCGTGTGCGCGCCGTTTATCGAGGCCTAGCGCGCGTTCCAGAAATTCAAACCATATGAACCCAACCGCCATCAAGCCGGCTATCCACCACCAGGAGATGTCGGCGAACGGGCCTATCGCAAAATATTTCAAGCCGACCAGCAAAACGATGGCGATGATGAGTGGCATGGTATTCCCTTAACCCGATTAAACCTAGAAACGGCAGTTGACCGCTTCAAGGTGCCTATAAGGTATTGATTAAATTAAAAAATTTCTTCGTTGAATACAGTCACCTGTTGGGTGACCACGCTACCGGCACGATTGCACATTTTTCCGGCTCCCTGGCGGTTGCGCGGGAAATTCAGGCGACATGTCGCCTGCCCGTGCAACGGTGTTCCCTTGCAAGGGAACACTCCTGCCCTACAGGGCCACGGGCGTTGCTCCTTGCAGCATGTCGTCGCCCTTGCAGGGCGCATCTGCGCTGGTAAGCGCAGATCGTTCCGCAGGCGAGCAGCATGCTGCTCGAAACCCCTGCTACACCCTAGCCAGAAAGCCGGAAAAACGCACACTCGCGCCGGTCCAACTACCGTTTCTAGGTTAAGGCCGATGTCGGTGCAGGATATGTTGAAATGTGACAACGGTCAACGATATCGGTCTGTCAGGCGTTTATGAAGCTACATGGTCGATGCCGGATAGTCGGTGGAGATACGTGAACATGAGACAATACGGCCCGGTTGGTAGCGCGCATGTAATTTATTCGGAGGAGATGTTATGAAACGTAGTGTGTTGATCTGTGCGGTATGCGCGGCGTTGGTATCGGGTAGTGCGCTGGCCAACGCTGATCTTGCCAGGGCCAGGAATTGCATGGCCTGCCACTCGGTTGGTAACAAGGTGGTTGGTCCAGCGTTTAAAGACGTGGCAAAAAAGTATGCCGGTCAAGGCGATGCCGAAGATAAATTGGCACAAAAGGTAATGAAGGGCGGTTCCGGCGTTTGGGGTCCGGTTCCGATGCCTGCCAATGCGCAAGTGAGCGATGCTGAAGCGCACACACTGGTTAAGTGGATATTGTCGCTGAAGTAAACCAGCGGCAGAGAACATGAGATTTCAAGGAAGGGCACTCGCGCGAGTGCTTTTTTTTTGATCGAAGATGGAAACGAGTGGACCGTCGACAAAAAAATCACCCCGATATTCAAGTCGGGGCGATGTTAAATAAGCCGGTTTCCAACTTACTTCAAATTTACTTGGTCACTGCCAGGATAGTGCGTTGTCCACCTCGGTAAGTGTACAAAGTCAACGTCGCATTTTTCATGTCGCCTTTGGCGTCGAATGCAATGGTGCCGGTGACACCCTTGTGGTTGATTTTGGCGAGTGCCGGCAGGTATTTTTTAGGATCGGTGGAGTTCGCTTTTTGCATTGCGTCTGCCAATGTCATCAACGCATCATAAGCATACGGCGCGTAAATGATGACTTCACTGCCAAAGCGCTTCTTGTATGCGGCTTTGTACGCATCCAGCGCCGCCTTGCCGGATTCCTGAACCCCGCCTGCTTCAGCACAAATGACCTGATCGTCAAGCAAGCCATCGCCAGCCAGCTTCGGCAGTTCCGTGGTACAGATCGCATCGCCGCCCATCAGTTTGGCGTTGATTCCCAGTTGCTTCATTTGACGCAGCATAGGGCCGGCACCGGCATCCAGACCACCGAAGAAAACCACATCAGGCTTCTTTGATTTGATCGCGGTCAGGATCGCGTTGAAGTCGGTGGCCTTGTCGTTGGTAAATTGGGTAGCGACGATATTCGCGCCCGCGGCCTTGGCGCTCTTGGCGAACTCTTGTGCCAGGCCCTGGCCATAAGCGGTACGGTCATCGATCACTGCGATGTTTTTGGCATGCAGTGTCTTGACGGCGTAACGACCCAATGTGCCACCCAATTGACCATCGTTGGCAACTACGCGGAAGGCGGTGTTAAAGCCTTGTTGCGTGTATTTCGGGTTGGTGGCTCCCGGCGAGATTTGCGGGACGCCTGCATCGTAATAAATCTTCGACGCGGGGATAGTGGTGCCGGATTGCAGATGGCCAACCACACCCTGTACTTTTGCATCGACCAGTTTTTGCGCGACCGCAGTGCCTTGCTTCGGATCGCCGGCATCATCTTCGGTGAGCAGTTCGAATTTGATTTTCTTGCCGCCAATGGTGATGCCTTTGGCATTCAGTTCTTCGACAGCCATTCTGGTGCCGTTTTCAGTGTCTTTGCCGATGTGGGCGATTGGGCCGGTCATTGGACCGACGTGCGCCAGCTTGACGACTTGTTCCTGGGCGGAAGCCGCGCCGGAAAATGCCAGTGCGATGACGGCAGACAAAGGAATTATGTTTGTTTTAAATTGCATGTGTTTCCTCCTGAGGATGCCAAATTTAAGGGAATCAAAAAACAACGTAATCAAAACAGTCTGTTGAAAACTAAACTGCATACGCGCCCATCATTGTAGATGACCTTGCACCTAAATCCTGCATTTGCTTCAGGCCTCTTCTAAGAACCTGCTTACGAACCGATCACGACGCGGCGGGGAACGCGCCATCCACGGCACACCTCGACCTTGGCCAACGTCGGCTTTAGCTGAGGTTGCGAGTTGGCGTCACCTTTTGGCGGCAAATTATTTGGTCACCGTCAACGCCGTGCGCTGACCATTTCTGAAAGTGTAGATGGTCAATGCACCATCTTTAATATCGCCATTGGCATCAAAAGCGATAGCGCCGGTCACGCCTTTGTGATGGATGTTTGCGAGCTGCGGCAGATATTTCTTCGGATCGGCGGAGTCGGCTTTTTGCATCGCATCCGCAATCGTCATCACCGCATCGTAGGTGTATGGCGCGTATTGCTTGATCTCGCCGTTATAGCGTTTCTTGTACGCCGCTTTGAAGGCATCCAGTTTCTTCTGGCCGGACTTTTCCACGCCACCGGCTTCCGCGCACACCACCTGATCGTCGAGCAGGCCGTCGCTGGCCAGTTGCGGCAGCTCGTTGGTGCAGATGGCGTCGCCGCCCATCAATTTCACCTTGATGCCGAGCAGCTTCATCTGATGCAGCATAGGACCGGCACTGGCGTCGATGCCGCCAAAGAAAATCAGGTCGGGGTTCTTGCCTTTGACAGCGGTCAGGATCGCATTGAAGTCGGTCGCCCTGTCGCTGGTGTATTGCGTGCTGACGATATTCATTCCAGCGGCTTTGGCGCTCTTGATGAATTCCTCAGCCAGACCTTGTCCGTAGGCGGTGCGGTCATCAATCACGGCGACATTTTTTGCGTGCAGGGTTTTGGCGGCATAGCGCCCCAGCGTTCCGCCCAGCTGGCCGTCGTTGGCGACGACGCGGAAGGTGGTATTGAAGCCTTGTTGCGTGTATTTGCGACTGGTGGCCGATGGTGAAATCTGTGGAATGCCGGCGTCGTAGTAAATCTTCGATGCCGGGATCGAGGTGCCGGATTGCAGGTGACCGATGACGGCCTGGACTTTGGCATCGACCAGCTTTTGCGCTACGCTGGTGGCCAATTTGGGGTCGCTGCCGTCATCTTCCGGCTGCAGGACAAATTTAACTTTCCGGCCGGCGAGCGTGATGCCTTTGGCATTCAACTCTTCGATTGCCATGCGGGCGCCATTTTCATTGTCTTTGCCCATATGCGCGACCGGGCCTGTGAGTGGGCCGACGTGGCCGATTTTTACCACCTGTTCTTGTGCGTACGCGGCGCCGGCAACGGCGCATGCGACTGCACCGGCCAATGGAATCATTTTGGTCTTGAACTGCATGTATTTCCTCCTGCTTCCAAACCAACCTCTTCAAAAAGAAAAAAGCGCCCCGGCGTTAAAGCCGGAGCGCTTTCACTTGCGACCCGAGACTAATTATTTAGTCACTGTCAGCAAAGTACGTTGGCCGCCTTTGTATGTGTACAACGTCAACGAACCGTCCTTGATATCGCCTTTGGCATCGAAAGCGATAGGGCCGGTAACACCTTTGTGATGAATCTTGGCCAGTTCAGGCAGGTATTTTTTCGGATCGGCTGATTTCGCTTTTTGCATTGCCTCGACCATGGTCATCAGTGCATCGTAGACGTATGGTGCGTAGATCACGACGTCCTGATTGAATTTCTTCTTATACTCGACCTTGAACTCTTCCAGGGCTTTTTTGCCAGCGTCAGGCACCCCGCCAGCTTCCGCACAGACTACCTGGTCGTCTTCCAGGCCTTCACCAGCCAGTTTGGCCAGTTCCGTAGTACACAGGCCATCACCGCCCATGAACTTGGCTTTGATCCCGAGCTGTTTCATTTGCTTCAGCATTGGGCCGCCAACCGCATCCATGCCGCCGAAGAATATCAGGTCTGGTTTCTTGGCTTTGATCGAGGTCAGAATGGCGTTGAAGTCGGTCGCCTTGTCGTTGGTGAACTGTGTCGCAACGATCTCGGCTTTATCTTTTTTTGCACCCTTGGTGAACTCTTCCGCAACCCCTTGACCGTACGCAGTACGGTCATCGATCACCGCGATTTTTTTGGCTCCCAGTTTTTCGACTGCGTAACGACCCAATGTGCCACCCAGTTGTCCATCGTTGGCGACCACGCGGAACGCGGTGTTAAAGCCTTGCTGAGTGTATTTCGGGTTGGTTGCCGATGGTGAGATTTGCGGGATGCCGGCATCGTAGTAGATCTTCGATGCGGGGATCGTGGTGCCGGAATTCATGTGACCGATGACGCCATTGACGTGGGCATCAACCAGTTTCTGGGCAACCGTAGTGCCTATCTTAGGATCGGAGGCATCGTCTTCGCCGAGCAATTCGAATTTGACTTTTTTGCCGCCGATCATGGTGCCTTTGGCATTCAATTCATCGATCGCCATCTTAGCGCCGTTTTCATTGTCTTTGCCAATGTGGGCGTTAGGGCCGGTGAGTGGGCCAACGTGGCCGATCTTGACGACTTCTTCTTGTGCGAAAACCGAGCCAGCAAGCGCAAGTGCGACAGCGCCAACCAACGGAATCATTTTGGTCTTGATCTGCATGAATTTCTCTCCTGAGGATTTAAAATAAAACTAAGTAAAACTAGTAATACACGCCTGCTTTTAAACCTTGTCCCTCCGTTTGCAGCTTATTAAGTTGCTGCGAACATGCAAACGGTACATCATAAAAAACAGTTAGCAAAGAGGTTTTATGCGTTTTTTTGCATCACCCATTCACTCACTCTCCCGATATGACCAAACAACACAACCTCGATAAGGTTGATCGCAAGTTACTTAACTTGCTGCAACGCGACAATCAAATGCCGACCCGGACCCTGGCCGATAAAGCGCATATTTCCCAACCAACCTGCCTGCGCCGCATCCGGGATTTGCGCGAGGCCGGCGTGATCAACGCCGATGTCGCCCTGGTCGATCCGTTTGCGCTGGGTTACGGCATGCTGGCATTCCTCGAAATTTCCCTGACCAACCAGTCCGATGAGCACATGCAGGAATTCGAATTGCGCATGAACAAGGAGGTCGAGGTCATGCAGTGCTATTTCGTGTCCGGGGATTACGACTATTTCCTGGTGGTGCATGTCATCGATATGGATGCGTATTATCAGTTCGTGAGAAGGGTTATTTCAGGTTCTGGCAATGTTCGTCACTTTCAATCTCGTTTTCCCATGAAGCGCGCCAAGTTTGTCACCCGGGTGGCCTTCGATGAGAAGGCCGCCACTATTCAGGTGCGGGCGGCCAAGTAAGCCGATGCCCTTGAATAGTGCGTTAGCCCGTCAGAGCCGGTACGCGCTACGCTGTATTGTTTTTTCAAAGCAATATTTGGACCATGGTAATACATTGCGCAAAAAAGACCGCCGCTGAAATCAGATGCGATCTTTTTTATGGGGCTGAACATACGTCAAGTCAGAACTGTCAGGCCGGAAACCCGGCTTTGGCCTGGCTCAGGCCTGTGCTTCACGTGGCTGAAAGGCGGGTGCCGGGCCACGACGCGGCAGGCCGGTAAAAGAGAAATCTATTTCCGGCCGGCGGCCGGACATGATTTCCGCAATCGCCCGACCAGAGCCGCAACCCATGGTCCAGCCGAGCGTGCCGTGACCGGTATTGAGGAACAGGTTGCTGATCCTGGTCTTGCCGATATACGGCACATTCGAGGGCGTCAGTGGCCGCAGGCCGGTCCAGTAAGTCGGATTGTCATAGTCGCAGGCATCCGGGAACAACTCACGGGTGCGGCGCGTGATCGCTTCGCAACGGGTCGTGTTCAGATCGCGTGTGTAGCCATTCAGTTCGCAGGTGCCTGCCACGCGCAAACGATCGCCCAGGCGCGATACCACCAATTTGTAACCATCATCGGTCAATGACACGGTAGGCGCTGCGTCAGGATTGGTGATGCGATAGGTGGCCGAATAGCCTTTGCCCGGATAAATCATCAGATTGATGCCGAGCGGTTTTAGCAATTGCTCCGAAAAACTGCCCATCGCGACCACGAAGGCGTCAGCATGCAAGACCTGATGACGACCGTCTGGTGTGATGATTTCGACGCCGGTAATTTTCGCGCTGGCGCCGCTGCCCTCAGTGATCAGGCGGGTAATCGTGGTGTTGAAGCGGAACTTGACGCCGGCTTCCTCCGCTTTGCGGGCCAGCCCGGTGGTGAATTTATAGACGTCGCCGGATTCGTCATTGTCGGTAAAGTCGCCGCCGACGATTTTGTCGCGGATGCGCGCCAGCGACGGTTCGATTCTGACGACTTCATCGGCGCTGATCGAGTTGCGCGGGCAACCCAGATCGCGCATCAGCTTGGCCGCCGGCAGCGAGTCGTCGAATTCTTTTTGTTCTGTGTAAAAGTGCAGAATGCCGCGCACCAGGTGGTCGTATTCGACGCCCGTTTCGGCGCGTACGGACTGCAAAGTCTGGCGGCTGTATTCGCAGATGGCAACGATCTGGCGAATGTTGTCGGCGGTGCGTGATGGTGTGCATTCGCGTAAAAAATTCAATGCCCATTTCCATTGCAGCCATTCCGGACGAAAGCGATATAGCAGCGGGGCATCTTCCTGGCCCAACCATTTCAGCACCTTGAATGGCGCCTGTGGGTTGGCCCACGGTTCAGCATGCGATACCGAAATTTGGCAACCGTTGGCAAAACTGGTTTCTTGTGCTGCACCAGGTTGACGGTCGATGACGGTGACGTCGTTGCCTTCCTTGTTCAGGAACCATGCTGAGGCAGTGCCGATAACGCCGGCTCCCAATACAATCACTTTCATGCTGAATCTCCGAATTGTCTTACGAATTGTCTTAACTTAGTGCTGATATTGTATGAAGTTCTGGATTGTTTATGCATTCAATCTGAGCGCTAAATTTTTTTCGTTCAGTCATGTTTGAATATATTTTGATTTATAAGCAAAGTTTCATAACTAATTTGTTGTTTTTCGCAATTTGCTTAATTCCAGCGTTACCGCACGGGAAATGACCTCGTCCAAGGTCTGATGCAGACCGG
The DNA here is from genome assembly GCF_057787885.1 of Glaciimonas sp. OK215. NCBI lineage: Bacteria > Pseudomonadati > Pseudomonadota > Betaproteobacteria > Burkholderiales > Oxalobacteraceae > Glaciimonas > Glaciimonas sp. OK215. The sequence continues at coordinate 5,009,802 of NZ_CM173544.1, read as the reverse complement.
TTTTGATTTGCTCGGCCAGTCCCTGGACGGCTGTTTGCAAGACGTCAGCGAGACTGTCCCGCACGCGCTGTTCGATGACAAAATCAATGCGTTCTTGCAGTTGATGCAACACTTTTTCGTGGACCTGGTGTTCCAGCCTTTCCCAGTCGTGACGACTTAATGTCAGTTCCGATGGCGGTCTTGACGGAGCGGTGTCATCGTCGATAACAATTTCGTCAGGAGCGCCGGCGGGCAGTGTAACGGCTGCGGCGCTCGCCGCGTCGACCGGGGCAAGCTCCGCTGGTGTAATGATTTCGGTAAGCAGTGGAATGCTGGCATCAAGCGTGCTGTGGTTCATAAACTTTCCTCATGCCGTTCCGCGCATGCTAAGCATTGGCAGCCACAGTGTGGCTCAGTGGATAACCGCGTTGCTGGTAAAAGCGATAGCGTTCGCGACCATTGTTTTTATCGGTCTCATCGAGTGAGACGATCTCAAACATGCGTTCGAAACGGGCAAAGTGGGTGGGGGTGTTGCCGGACAAATTGATCAACACCTGATGATGTGGCAACGCCGCGGCTTCATTGTCGGTCAAAATGATAGGCGTTTGTGGCGCCAGCGGATCGTCCGCTTTGACATGTGGCAAAAAGTCGTGTTCGGAGAACGTCCACAGCGCCTGATCCAGCATGGCTAAATCGTCGGCACTCCTGGTCAGTATCACAATCCGGCATTGTGCCGCCCACGCTTTACGCACTAGTCGGCAGGTGTACAAAAACTTGTCAGGAATGTTGGTATGAAAATCGATGCGGGTCATGGTCTGCTGCTTAAAATCTGAATCCGGGCGGCGCATTCCCGGCTGCCGGCAATGGCGCGCCGCTATTTACATTATTCGGAGCGCTAGCCTTGGCAGCGTTGGCCTTTTGTTCCGTGGCGGCGGGCGCTGCTGCTGCAGTTTGCCCGTTACGATAGGTTTTTGGTAACTGATTGTTTTGCGGATAACCGGCTGCGCTCAGTGCCGCGTTCCAGGCTCCTGCTTCAAAGCCGCTTTCTTTACTGCGCCCGATCAGCAGCAGCGGCAGCTGAGCTTCGCTGTCGACTTCTTTCAGTCGTGCAATATCGTTGTTGCTGTTGACCGTTTTTTCGTTGAACGGGATGCCGCGGCTATTCAGCAATTTACGTCCGTCGTCGCAGGGGATGCATTTGCTTGAGGTATACAAGGTGACCGGGCTGTTTTTGTGGGCCTGTGCCAGTTCGTACGGCAGTTCGCCGGCATCACCGCCGCTGTTGGTGGCGAGCGATTTTTTGTCGATGACGGTGCCTGAGGTTGGCGGGGTGTCACTGTAGGTGACCTGGCCGTTTGGGCCGATGGATTTGTAGAGTTCGGCTTGTGCGCTGGAGGTTACCAGCAGGCAGGTCGTCAGGCCTGCTATTGAAAACAAAGACGCAGCCAGTTTCATCTGATTTCCCTTGTCTGAAGTCGGTATATCTGCAACGTTGCAGGGCGCGCCATGCGCACCTGCCATTTTACGTAAATCAATACCTATTCATTGCGTTGCCATCCCGCTATGACGCAACAATGCATCGATATTTGGCTCGCGGCCGCGGAAAGCCTTGAATGATGCCAGTGCCGGACGCGAGCCGCCGACTGCCAGGATTTCACGCTGGAATTTTTTGCCGGTTTCGGCGGATATCACGTTGCCGCCATTGGCGGCTTCTTCGAACGCACTATATGCATCGGCCGATAATACTTCGGCCCATTTGTAGCTGTAATAGCCAGCCGCATAGCCGCCGGCGAAAATGTGGGCGAAGGAATGCTGGAAGCGGTTGAAAGCCGGCGGCGTCAGAACGGCAACCTGTGCGCGGACTTGATCGATCAGCGCTTGCACCGTTTGCGTGCCATACGGATCGTATTCGTCGTGCAGATGCATATCGAATAGCGAGAACTCCACCTGGCGCAGGGTTTGTAGTCCCGACTGGAAGTTTTTGGCAGCGGTCATCTTGTCGAACAGCGCGCGCGGCAATGGCTGGCCGGATTCGGCTTCGGCGGTCATGTGCTGCAGCACATCCCATTCCCAGCAGAAGTTTTCCATGAATTGGGATGGCAGTTCGACCGCATCCCATTCCACGCCCGAGATGCCTGATACGCCGATTTCGTCGACCTGGGTCAGCATGTGGTGCAGGCCGTGGCCGAATTCGTGGAATAGGGTGATGACTTCTTCGTGGGTAAACAGCGCGGGTTTGGCTTTGCCATCAATGACTGCCGGCGCGGAAAAATTACAGGTCAGGTAAGCGATCGGGGTCTGAATGCCGTCGTCCAGGAGGCGCCGGGCGCGCGCGTCATCCATCCATGCACCGCCACGTTTGCCGCTGCGTGCGTACAGGTCCAGATAGAATTGACCGAGCAGTTTGCCATCTTTCCGGATCTTGAAAAACTTCACATCCGGATGCCAGACCGGTGCCTGGTCAGCGCTGATGTCGACTGAAAACAACTTCTGGACCAGTGCGAACAAACCTTGCACGACTGTTGGTTCCGGGAAGTACTGTTTCACTTCCTGCTCAGAAAATGCATAGCGTTGTTCGCGCAATTTTTCTGAAGCGTAAGTGGTGTCCCAGGCTTCCAATGGCGCGATGCCTAGCTGTTCTTTGGCGAAGGCGCGCAATTCGGCCAAGTCTTTTTCGGCGAATGGGCGCGCCCGCTGCCCCAGGTCTTCCAGGAAGCTGATCACTTCTTGCGGGTTTTGTGCCATCTTCGGCACTAGCGACAATTCGGCGTAATTCTTCAAGCCCAGCAACTTGGCTTCTTCATTGCGCAACTTCAGAATGTCGACGATGTTTTGGGTGTTATCCCATTCGGGTTTGCTGCCTAGTTCCGATGCCTTGGTCGCATTGGCGCGATACACGTTTTCGCGCAAGGCACGGTTGTCGGCGTATTGCAGTATCGGGAAGTACGAAGGGAAGTGCAGCGTAAATTTGTAGCCTTCCCTGGCGTCTTGCTGTGCCGCTGCGTGGGCTGCCTGTTTGACGTCGTCCGGCAAGCCAGCCAGTTCGGCTTCGTCGGTAATGAATAACGCGTAGTCGTTGGTGGCATCCAGAATGTTTTCTGAAAACCTGGTGGTCAGCGCACCGTGTTTTTCCTGAATGTCGGCGAAACGCACTTTGTCGGCGTCTGCCAGTTCAGCGCCGCCGAGACGGAAATCGCGCACCGCGTTTTGAATGATTTTCTGACGCGCAGGTGACTGGGCGGCGAAATCGGCGCTGGCGTGAAGCGCCTTGTACTTGTCGAACAGCGCCAGGTTTTGTGCCAGTGCAGTCCAGAATTCGATCAGCTTCGGATGGTTTTCGTTGTAGGTCGCACGCAGTTCCGGCGTATCCATCACCGCATTCAAATGACTGACGACGCCCCAGGCCCGACCGAGTTTTTCGGTCGCGTCTTCCAGTGGCTCGACAAAGGTTTCCCAAGTCACGGACGTCTGTGGCGCTTCCAGTTGCGCCACGACGATACTTGCCTGTTCCAGTAAATGTGCGATGGCTGGCGTGACGTGTTCCGGCTTGATCTGGTCAAAGCGCGCCAGACCTGAAAAATCCAATAGCGGATTGTCTTGTGATGTCAGTGTTGCGGAAGTGGATGTCATGGACTTAGTTTCTTTCTGCAGCTTCAATCGTATTGACCAGCAGCATGGTGATGGTCATCGGCCCGACGCCGCCTGGCACCGGGGTGATATAACCCGCGACTTCCCTGACGTTGGCGAAATCGACGTCGCCGCACAGTTTGCCATGGTCATCGCGATTCATGCCAACGTCGATGACGACGGCGCCTGGCTTGACCATGTCCGCGGTGACGATATTCCGTTTGCCGGTGGCAACCACCAGAATGTCGGCCTGGCGCGTGTGCTGGCCGAGATCGCGGGTCTTGGAATTGCAGATGGTGACTGTGGCGCCGGCTTGCAAGAGCAACATCGATTGCGGCTTGCCGACGATATTCGAAGCACCAACGACGACCGCATTCGCGCCGCGCACCGGGTAATTGATCGATTCCAGCATTTTCATCACGCCATATGGTGTACACGGGCGAAACAATGGTTGTCCTGTCATCAACAGACCGGCGTTGCTGATATGAAAGCCGTCGACATCTTTCTCTGCGGCAATCGCTTCAATGACCTTGTTGGCGTCAATATGCGCAGGTAAAGGCAATTGCACCAGTATGCCGTTGATTTTCGGATCGTGATTGAGGGCGTCGATGCGCGCCAGCAAGTCGGCCTCGGTCAGATCGGCATCGTATTTTTCGAGTACCGAATGCAGGCCATTGTCTTCACAAGCCTTGACCTTGTTACGGACATACACCTGTGAAGCCTGGCTGTCGCCGACCAGAATCACTGCCAGGCCAGGTTGTTTACCCCGGGCACTGAGCGCGGCGGCGCGTTTGGCGACATCGGCGCGCAATTGTTGTGAAAGGAGATTTCCGTCAATGAGTTGAGCTGGCATAGTGGGGCAGAGTGCAAAAGCGAATTAAAACGAGATTATAAAGGGTCGCCTGCCCGAGGTAGGGGTTGTACTGCTACTTTGCTGTCATATAGTTTTGAATAGGTGCATGTCCAAAACGGACAAAATTCATCACGCAAGCGAAATCTGGACAGTTTTTTGGAAAAATAGATAAAGCAGCAGGGTGTGCGACGTGCGCCTTGCCCATATCTTTACACAGCGAATTGACTAGATCCGGAGCGGCTCTGCCGCCCATTCGCCGACGTCAGATAGCATCGCCCCTGTCAGCCGACGCGCTTTTGTATTTTCAGCTATTCTCGCGTACTACAGCACCACCTGATGCCTATCGACTCGAATAAAAACAACAGTCAGGCAAGACACAATTGAAAGGGATACCGAATTGACCGATTTTTACACCCGCCGTCTGGCCTTACTCGGTGAAGAGCAGCATCGTGCCTTGCTCGGCAAGGGCTTGCGCGGCATTGAGCGCGAAACGTTGCGGGTCAATCCAGATGGTAAATTGGCACTGACGCCGCATCCACGGATCCTGGGCTCGGCATTGACCCATCCGCAGATTACGACCGATTATTCGGAATCGCTGCTGGAGTTCATCACCCCGGCCGAGAATGACATCGCCACCGCCTTGAACGAACTTGATGCAGTGCATCGTTTTGTCTATTCCCAACTGGGCGATGAAATGCTGTGGAACGATTCGATGCCGTGCGAATTGCCGGCAGAGGAACTGATTCCGATCGGCTGGTACGGCACTTCGCACATCGGCATGCTGAAGCACGTGTACCGGCGCGGTCTGGCGCTGCGCTATGGCAAGCGCATGCAATGTATCGCCGGCATCCACTACAACTTCTCGCTGGCCGAAGGTGTCTGGTCATTGCTGCAGGTGGATGCGTGCGGCACCGGCACGGCCAAGGATTTTCAGTCCAACGGTTATATTGCATTGATCCGCAATTTCCGCCGCTATAGCTGGTTGTTGATGTATTTGTTCGGCGCTTCGCCCGCGCTTTCCAAAAACTTCCTGGCGGGGCGCGAACACAGCCTTGAGACACTGGATGCCGACACGCTGTATCTGCCGTACGCCACCAGCTTGCGCATGAGCGATCTGGGATATCAGAGCAAAGCCCAGGCAAATTTGACGCCGCATTACAATAATCTCGACACCTACATCAAAAGTCTGGCGCAGGCCGTCAGTCAGCCGTATCCGCCGTATGCCGCAATCGGTACCCACCGCGATGGCGAATGGATTCAGATCAACACCAATATTTTGCAGATCGAGAACGAGTACTACTCGACCATCCGGCCCAAGCGCGTCATTAATAGCGGCGAACGGCCTATCCAGGCCTTGTCGGCACGCGGCGTTCAGTACATCGAAGTACGTTGTATGGATACCGACCCGTTCGAGCCGACCGGCATCAGCCTGGAGACCGGCCGTTTCCTGGATGCATTTTTGCTATTCTGTGCACTCGACGATAGTCCATGCACCAGTGCAGAAGAAAGTCTCGAAAACGTCGAAAATTTCGCCCGGGCAGTCAAGGAAGGGCGTCGTCCCGGCCTGGAATTGCAGCACAACGGCGTGCCAGTCACTTTGCAGGCGTGGGGATTGAACCTGTTGGAACAAATTGCCGCAGCCGCAACCTTGCTCGACGCCCAGCGCGACGATCACCAGCATGCGGATGCGCTGGAACAGCAGCGTCGTAAATTGCTTGCCCCAGAACTGACCCCATCGGCGCGCGTGTTGGCGGCGCTGGCGGAACACGAGGAAACATTTGCCGCTTTTACGCTGCGTCAAAGCAAGCGCCATGCCGCAGCGTTCCGGGCGCAGCCGCCGAGCGCGGAAGAACATGCCTTCTTTACCGAGATGGCCGCGAAGTCATTGCTTGAGCAAGAGCAGATTGAGCGTACCCAAACCGGTGATTTCGATACGTTTGTTGCGGCTTATCGCGCGAGTACGTTGGGAAATATGAGCGTCTGAGTTTGACGTCAGGTAATGAAGCTGCCGTTCCGAACGCAGGGAGTAACGGCTGCCGATTTAGCTGTCTCTCAAAAATCGCCATTTAAATTGCTTGCAATTGAATTTTGTATGATCTATTATTCGAGCCATGGAAACGACCAACGCACATGACATCAGCAACGATCTGACCGACGAGGCATTTGGCCCAGGCAGTTTGTTGTTGGAGAATCAATTGTGCTTCGCGCTATATTCGGCGTCGTTGACCATGACCAAGCTGTATAAGCCATTGCTGCAGAAGCTGGGAGTTACTTATCCGCAGTACCTGGTGATGCTGACATTGTGGGAGCGTGACGATGTCACTGTTTCGGAAGTGGGCGAGCGTTTGTATCTGGACTCGGGCACGCTGACGCCGTTGTTAAAACGGCTGGAGCTAAGTGGCTTGGTACGTCGCCAACGCGCTGTCAAGGATGAACGCCAGGTCATTGTCAGTTTGACCGACATGGGTAAAAATTTGCGGCAGCAGGCCCAGACTATTCCGCAGCAAGTGAGCTGTGCCGCGCAATGTTCGCTGGATGAATTAAAAGCGCTGACCGGGCAATTGCAGCGGCTGCGGGCAGCGATGGTGAGTAATATCGTCTAGTGGGGTGCGACTCAACTGGAGTGGTCTTGAGCGTGGAATTGGCTCAAATAGCTGAATTAAGTTGTGTGCAATAGTATTGTGTAATTCTAAATATCTGCTTCATCGTTGTGTAATGTAAGTGTTGTATTTTTTATCCGGACCGTCAGTAAGGCCGACTGAGCAGGTCCAACGGATTTCTTAAACGGCCATCAATTCATCAAGAGGAAGTCATTATGTCAGTCGAAAAAATTCTATATCAAGCAAAAGCCACCGCAACCGGTGGTCGTGACGGCCGTGCTGTTTCATCCGATGGCATTCTGGATGTCAAGCTGACGACGCCAAAAGAACTCGGTGGCGCTGGAGGCGCCGGTACTAACCCTGAGCAATTGTTCGCTGCAGGCTATTCAGCTTGTTTTATCGGTGCAATGAAGTTTGTCGCATCACAAGACAAGATCACACTGCCAGCCGATACTGCAATTACCGGCGTGGTTGGTATCGGCCAAATCCCTGGCGGCTTCGGGATCGAAGTGGAATTGCAGATTTCACTGCCAGGTATGGATAAAGCCGCAGCGCAAGCATTGGTCGACAAGGCCCACCACGTGTGCCCATACTCGAACGCCACCCGCGGTAACGTTGACGTGACGCTGACCTTGGTCTAATCGCACAGCGACACCGATGGCTGACGGGTCCCTGAAGTAGCCCGCGTTTGGTGCGAAGGGAAGGCAGCCGCGAAACAGAAAGGGAGTTACGTGCAACGTAACTCCCTTTTTGTTATTGGCGGCCCCGCATAGCCAACTGGCGCGTTGCGTTCAGGTCACAGCGCAAGGCGGAAAATGCAGGGCTGATTGGACGACATCGTGCAGCGGATTCCTGCCCCAGGGGCCGCTGCCGATCTCAAAATGAAAACCATGAGGAAGTACATATTTACTGATTCCGGCGAGCGGGCGACTATTGCGTGCGCCGTAAATTGCATCGCCGAAGCGATCCGCAAAACGGTTGAGCGCTACTAATCAGGAGCCCGCAGTGATTTGCCCCATATTGCCCCAGTCCGTCCGCGATGCACTGTATGAAGATGACCATCTTGGCGCAGGAAATTTCCTGTTCAAGGCGTATGCGCTGAGCACCACCAGAGACGTCCCCTTCCTGTTCCTGGAAAAAACCTTTACCACCCCGTTTGGCGACACCTTCGACCAGTTCAGCCTGAACCAACTGTACCAGACCGTTGCCGACCTGGCGTACTGGTATCGCGCCAATGAGGTGCGCGCCGGATCGCATGTCTGCACCTACACCGAGGAGGGCATTTCCCCCTTCCTGCATTTCCTGGCACTCAACAGCATCGGTGCGGTTCCCGTTCCCATCAATGGCAAGATGGCGCCGCAACTCGCGGCCGTGTATGCCAAGGTGAATAGCTTCGACTTCTTCGTGTTCGATGCCGACACCAATGCGCGCACCGCGATTTCGCGCTTGGTGTCGGACATCCGCCTGCTCGATGCCTCGGTCGCCGGCTTCCCGCGCGAGCGGCAAGCGCTGGCCGACTGGCCGGTCGACAAAGCGCCCGACGATACCGTGATGATTTGCCACAGTTCCGGCACCACCGGCGTTCCCAAAGCGGTGATCTTCGCGCATGCGCAGTTCTTCAACGGCAAACGCGAGCGCCTGCGCAGCTTCATCGAAACGCGCGGCGAGCGCATGCTGACCGCCTTTCCGCATTCGCATTCGGCCGGCATCAGCTATCTGATGACGGCCACCATGCTGGGTCTCCCGACCAAGGTGCTCACCGAATTGACCGGCGCCACCGTGGCCGCTCACATCCGGCAGTTCCGCCCGACAGTCATGGTGGCCTTTCCCCAGACCTATGTGTCGCTGGTGGAGATGAACCTGGCACCCGACGCTTTCGATGCGATCCGGCGCTTCTATAACACCGGCGACTCCGCGCACGAGGTGCACATCAAGCGCCTGATCGCGCTTGCGCCCGGCGCCAGGTTCTTCGACGGCTTCGGCGCGTCCGAGCTTGGCATGTCGTGCTTCTGGAAAGTCTCGTCGCACGATTCGATCACGTCGCGCCGTTGTGTCGGCCAGGCCGCGCCGTACGCCACCGCGAAAATCGTCGATGCCCTGGGGGTCGAATTGCCGCTCGGGCAGCCCGGCTATCTGTCTGTCAAGTCGCCGACAGTCACGCCCGGCTATTTCAGGGCGCCGCATTTGACCGAGCTCTGCCGCAACCGGGAAGGGTACTGGCTGACGGGCGACGTCGGTTACCTCGACGACAGCGGCAGTTTCTACCACCTTGACCGCGCCGTGGACGTCATCGTCAGCGCCGGCGGACCGGTGTATTCGCTCGCACTGGAGGAATTGCTGCAACAGCTGCCCGGTGTGCACGACGCGCACGTGATTGGCGTGAGCCGTATCCCGACCAGGGAGCAGAGTGTGGTCGCCTTGATCGTCCCGTCGGGCGACGGTGGCCTGGACCTGAACGCCGTCTTGCAGCAGATACTGGAACACAAGCCCTTGCAGGATGCGGCGCTGCCCGATTTTGCAGTCAGCGTCGGCATGCTCAACGACGGCTACCGGATTCCGCTCGGGGCGACCGGCAAGGTGCTCAAGCGCAGCCTGCGCGAATCCTTCTGGGACAGCTACCGCGGTTTCCGCGGCGGCGACCGGTCGGTGTTTTCGGCGCTGCTCTGGAATGGCCCGGGCACCCCGCAGGGCGCCGGCCAGGCCTGATCCGGTCCACACCCCATCCATTGCATCCATTACACAGGGGTGAGCCGCGCCGGCTCACGCCAGGGAGAACTCTTATGCAGGTTTTTACACGCTACAAATTATTGATTGGTTGGCTCACCATGTTCCTGGTGGGGACCGACCTGTTCATCATTTCCCCCTTCCTGCCATCGATCGCGAGCGACTTGATGACAACGCCGGCCGCGCTGGGCATCCTCGTCGGCGGGTTCAGCCTCGCGTATGCCGCGATCTGCCCGATCCAGGGCTATATCGCCGAGCGCGTCGGCACGCGCAAAGTGCTGCTGTTTGGCGTGAGCTCGCTCGTGCTGGCCAACCTCGCCACCGGCATGTCCGACAGCCTGTCGATGCTGATCGCCAGCCGTTGCTTTGCCGGCCTGGCGGCGGCCTCCATTTCGCCGATGATCTACGCCCTGACGGCGGGCAGCTCGGCCCCGGAGCGGCGCGGTTTTTGCCTGTCGATCGTCAATTCCGGCCTGGTGCTGTCGCTGGTGGCGGGCGCCCCGCTCGGTCTGCTGATCGCCACCCAGATCGGCTGGCGCGACGTGTTCCTGCTGATCGCCGCCTTGCTTGCGGTAATGGTGCCGCTGAACTTGCTGTGCTGGCCAGCGACGGCCGCCGGCGCCGCAGCGGCTGGCGGCGCTGCCAACAGGCGTCTGCGCGACGCATGGGTATTCCTCGTCACCATGGTGGTGTGGTCGACCGGCGTGTATTGCAGCTACACCTATCTGGGCAGCGCCCTGGCCGTGCAGTTCGAGGGCGCCCCAAGCACGATCGCAGCCTTGATCGCTTGCTACGGCGTGGGCGCCACCCTTGGCGGCCTGTCCGGCGGCAAACTGGCCGACCGCTACGGCGCGCACCGCGTGGTGCAATGCTCGTTCATCCTCATGACACTTGCATTCGGCACGCTGGCGGCCGTCTATGCCAACCCCGCGCTGCGTCTCTTGCCATTGCTGGGGCCGGCCTTGTTCCTGGTGGCGCTGGTGTCGTTTGGGTTGTTCCCCGCCTTGCAGGCTTGCGCCGTCAAGGCGTTTCCAGCGCGCCGCGCCAGCGTGCTCGCCCTGATGGGCAGCAGCTTGTACGTCGGCATCACGCTGGGCGCTTTCGTCGGGGGGCGTGTATTCGCCGCAGCCGGTTTCCAATGGGTGGCCGCGGTGTCGAGCCTGGTCGCCTGCCTCGGCTTTTTCGTCTCCATTCCGGCGCTCCGCGCCTCCCTTGGCGGCGGCAACCGCGCATTCACTTTGCAGCAGAAGTAGCCATTACATCGTCAGCATCCTGCGACTACGCCTGAGCGCAGCCGCTGGCGGCCCTGGCGCAACTATCAACTTTATCCAATGAGTGAATATGCAAGCAAATAGAAGGCTGAAGGCAAGCGTGCAGGCGGCGTGGCAGCGTCCGTTTTACCGCCAGCGCTGGGAGATGGATCTGGGCGCCGTGCTGGCGCTGCTGGAGCGGGGCCAGTTCGACCAGTTGCCCATCATTCGCAAGAAAGACCTGTCCCAGCATTGGGACGACTTGGTCGAGTACGGCGATTTTGTCGATGTCGTCAGTTCGTCGGGCACCACCGGCCGGCCGGTGGAGTTGCCGGTGCACCGGCAGCAGGAGCAGGTCTGGGTCGACTGCGTCGCCCGCGTGCTGACCGAACTGGGGGCCAAGCCTGGCACCAAGCTGCTGCAACTACTGAGCAACAACGATATGTTTTCGCTGGGGCCGCTGGTGTGGCTGGCGGCGAAAAAGATTGGCGTCGGACCGTTTCGCTGCTCGGGGCAGCGGATCCAGCGCGTGGCCGACGTGATCAACTATCACCGGCCCGAATTCGTGGTCGGCAATCCGATGGTGATGCTGAACATCGCCGCCGAATTGGGGCGTGACTTCCCGGCGCCGGACAAGCGGCCGAAATACGCTTACTTCGCGGCCTGTGCCGCGTTTGACCAGCACAATGTGCTCACGCCGATGGCGCAAAAGGCCAAGGACGTGTGGGGCTTTACCGACGTATTGAACGAATACGGTTGCAGCGAGCTCGGCTCCATTGGCCACGAGTGCCTGGCCCACCGCGGCTTCCACATCAATGACGACGCCGTGTTCGTGGAACTGGTCGATCCGCTGAGCGGGCGGCCATCCGCGCCGGGGACGTCGGGCGAGGTCGTGGTCACGGCGCTGTCGCTGCCGCGTGGCTTCGTCGCCGTACGTTACGGCACCGGCGACATCGCGGCCTGGCTCGATACGGCGCCGTGCGAATGCGGGCGCCGCTCGCCGCGCCTGGGCACCATCATCGGACGGGTCGATCACCAGTTGAAAGTGCTGGGCCAGACCGTGTACCCGGACCTGATCTTCAACGTCGTCGACCAGCTCGACGAGATCGTCGATTCGGTGCTGGTGAAATACCGCGACAGCCTGGGCGCCGACCAGGTCGAACTGTGGCTCGCGGCGCGCGGCAATTTTGCGCATACCGCCAGCAAAGGCACGGCGCTGCTACACCGGCACCTGGCCGTGGCGCCCTTGCTGCGCAGCGTGTCGCCGGAAATCATCTGGCGCGTCAAGCAGGATCGCATGGCGCGCAGCAATGGCGTCAAACTGCCGCGCTATGTCGACCTCGATGACGTGCATGCTTACCTCGGGCAGAGCGTGCCCGCATGACGCCCCTGATCGATGCTGCTGCGGTCATGCCTGGCTTGCGGCTGAAGGTCGAATACCTCAATCCCTCGCTGTCGATGAAACACCGCTGCCTGCCGCCGCATCTGTTTGCGATGGCGCGTCGCGGAGAGATAACGAGCGCGACCCGGCTCGCGATTCTCTCTGCCGGCAGCGCCGGGATCAGCGTCGCCTGGGCTGCCAACCAGATCGGCTGCAGGGCAAGCGTCTTCGTGCCGCCCGGCGTGCCGGAGCTGATCACCAGCTATATCGAGTGGCTGGGCGGCGAGGTGGTGGAGACACCGGCGGCGCAAGCGCATGCAATGCAGGCACAACTGCTCGGCGACCCCGGCTGGAAAGTGATCGAACAGCTTTCGAACCGCGCGCTGTGTGCGCACTACGAAGTGGTCGGACTGGAACTGCTGGCCCAGTCGGAATCGATTGCGGCGGTGACCGTCGGTGCGGGAACTGCTGCCTCGGTCATGGGCATTGCCGCGGCGCTGCGCCAGCGTGGCGTGAAGGTATATGCGGTGGAACCTGCGGAAGCGTCGGTGCTCCAGGGACAGCCCTGGCAGCCGCACCGCATCCCTGGGCTGGCGCCGCCGATCAGGAGTGAATTGTTCGATCGCACAGCGGTCGATGGCGTGATCAGCGTGCCGTCCGAGCTGGCCTGGCAGACCGCGCGCGATGTCATGCGCCTGACCGGCGAACCGGTCGGGCCGTCCTCGGGCGCCTGCATCCACGCGGCCCGGCAACTGCGTGATCAAGGACTCCGTGGAGAAGTCATTGCGGTCTGTTCGTCTCCGATGACGACCGCCCTGGGTAAAACAAAGGAAAGCAGAAAACATGAATCTCTACATTGACAAGCTGGAGGCGAAGAAGGAAGAACTGATCGCCCAGATTCGCTCCCACAGCTTTTTGCAGCGCTGCCGTGCGGGCGAGGTACGCATCGACGAGCTGAAGCATTTTCTGGTTCAACAGGGTCTGTACAGCGCCTACTTCACCCGCTATCTCTGTGCGCTGATGGCCAGCCTGCCGAGCAATCGCGAGGTCATGGGACTGGCCGAAAACCTGTTCGAGGAACTCGGCCTGGAAGACAAGGCATCTGTGCCGCACCATATCTTGTACCGGGAAATGCTCGATCAATTCGGTCTCACGCTGGAGCACGCCGTACCGGAAGAAGGCACCGCCTTGCTGATCCGCGAAATGCTCGACCATTGCAAGCGTTCGAACCCTGCCTACGGCCTTGGCGCGCTGTGCCTGGGCGCCGAGGCGCTGGTGCCAGGCATGTACAGCGACATCATCCAGGGATTCCTGGCGCAAGGGGTGACGCCGGACGAGATCGCGTTCTTCCGCATCCATGTCGAATGCGACGATGGCCACGCCGAGACGATACGCGACATCATGGCCGCGCTGGCCGAGGAAGACGCCGCGCAGATCGACATCATGCTCAATGCCGGGCAGGCACTGGTGGCTGCGCGCCTGCGCTTTTTTTCCGACATCGAGAGCATGGCGCGCCGCGCGCACAAGCTGGCGGCAGCCGCGCCGGTCTGCGTCGCGTGAACGGGGCACCAATGAACGCGGACACCCTGCTTTTTTCAAAGGTGCAGCTCATGCAAGAGGCGCAGGCGCAGATGGAACGCCACCTCGGCCAGGAAACCTGGACCGAACCCGAGAAAGTCGCGCTCACTTGCCGCATTCTTTTCGCGCAGGGACACGACTCAGGCCTGGCGGGACAGATCACGGCGCGCAGCGGCAGCGACGGCGCTTTCCTGACCCAGCAACTGGGTCTGGGATTCGATGAAATCACCGCATCGAATCTGCTCACGGTCGACTTGGACCTGAACCTGTTGTCCGGGCGCGGCATGCCGAATCCTGCCAACCGCTTCCACAGCTGGATCTACCGGGCCCGTCCCGATGTGCGCTGCATCATTCATACCCATCCGCTGCACACATCGGCGCTGTCGATGCTGGAACAGCCACTGGCCGTCTCGCACATGGATACGGCACTGTTGTTCGACGATGTGGCCTTCCTGCCGAGCTGGCCAGGTGTCCCGGTGGGCAATGACGAGGGCGCGATCATCTCCGCGGCCCTCGGCAACAAGCGCGCGCTCCTGTTGGCCCATCATGGACTGGTCGTCGCCTGCGCGTCGATCGAAGAAGCCTGCGTGGTCGCGCTCCAGTTCGAACGCGCGGCGCGCCTTCATTTGCTGGCTGCCGGCGCAGGGAAGATCGAGCCGATTGCGCCGGAACTGGCGCGCGAGGCGCATGACTGGATCTTGACGGAGCGCCGCTCCAGGGCCACGTTTGCCTACTACGCGCGGCGCGTCTTGCGCGGCTGCGACGCGGCGCCGCTGGACGTCTAGGCCAGCCCACGCGGCACGCAGGCGCGCAATGAAAAATGTACGGAGCCCTTGAATGCCGATACGGTCATCAACGGAACTGTAGATCGCGTCTGCGCACCTACGTGAAATATGCGGGCTGGCCTATGCCGATTATGCGATGTGCAGTATTAATTATTTGACATTGAGTGTGAAGGGACGACTGCTAACCTTGCTGCGCTGCAATGCGACGCAGTCAACGCCATTGCCTGCGCGCAGGAGGATTCAATCATGAACATACTTATGACAGATGGAGATAGAAAATGAACAAACCCAACGAATCGTTTCTGCAACCTGGCGTCGCCGGCGTCTGGGCCGAGGTCGGCAAATCGCGTTCCCATGAATCGGCGCAACTGCATGTGCTTGGCGAAGCGACCTACGTCGACGATGTGCGCGAAGTGCAGGGCACGCTGCATGCGGCGCTGGGCCTGTCGCAAAAGGCGCACGCCAGGATCAGGTCGATCGATTTTGCGGCCGTCAGGAGCTCACCCGGCGTGGTGGCCGTCTGCACCGCCGCCGACATCCCCGGCACCAACGATTGCGGTCCTATCATCCATGACGATCCTATCCTGGCCGATGGCGTGGTGCAGTATGTCGGACAGCCGGTGTTCGTGGTCGTCGCGGATACGCACGACAACGCGCGCCGCGCCGCGCGCAAGGCCGTGATCGACTACGAGGAATTGCCGGCCATCCTGACGCCGCAGCAAGCAAAGCAGGCCAAGTCGTTCGTGGTGGCGCCGATGCAGTTGCGGCGCGGTGAATTTGAAAAGGCGTTCGCGCAGGCGGCCCACCAGCTCAAGGGCGAGTTGTCGGTCGGCGGCCAGGAACAGTTTTACCTGGAAGGCCAGATTTCCTACGCGATTCCGAAGGAAGACGACGGCATGCTGGTACTCTGTTCGACCCAGCACCCAACAGAGATGCAGCACACGGTCGCGCATGCCCTCGGCGTGCATTCGCACAAGGTGCAGGTCGAATGCCGGCGCATGGGCGGCGGCTTCGGCGGCAAGGAAACCCAGTCGGCGCTGTGGGCAGGCGCGGCGGCGATCGCCGCCAGGCACCTCAACTGTCCGGTAAAGCTGCGCGCCGACCGCGACGATGACATGATGGTCACCGGCAAACGTCATTGTTTCTGGTACGCGTATGAAGTCGGCTACGACGATGAGGGCCGGATCCTGGCCGCCAAGGTGGAAATGCTCACGCGCGCCGGTTTTTCGGCCGATCTCTCGGCACCGGTAGCTACGCGCGCGGTGTGCCACTTCGACAACGCCTACTACTTGTCGGATGTCGATATCGTCGCGCTGTGCGGCCGCACCAACACGCAATCGAATACCGCCTTCCGCGGCTTCGGCGGCCCGCAGGGTGCGATCGCGATCGAGTATATCGTCGACGAAATCGCGCGCAACCTGGGCCGGGACGCGCTGGACGTGCGTACCCTGAATTTCTACAGCCGCGGCGACCAGGACGGGCGCAACGTCACGCCTTACGGCCAGCTGGTCAAGGATAACGTCATCCACGAACTGGTGGCCCAACTGGAAGCGAGCAGCGAGTATCGCCAGCGGCGCGAGGCCACGCGTGCGTTCAACGAAAGCAGCCCGGTCCTGAAAAAAGGGATCGCGCTGACGCCGGTAAAGTTTGGCATTGCGTTTAACACGGTGCACCAGAACCAGGCCGGCGCACTGGTGCATATCTACACGGACGGCTCGGTGCTGGTCAATCATGGCGGCACCGAAATGGGCCAGGGCATCAACACCAAGGTCTCGCAAGTGGTGGCGCAACAACTCGGGATCGATCTGTCCCTGGTGCGCGTCACCGCCACCGATACCAGCAAGGTCGCCAACACCTCGCCGACCGCCGCTTCCACCGGCGCCGATTTGAACGGCAAGGCAGCCCAGGACGCAGCGCGCCAGATTTGCGAACGCCTCGCAGTGTTTGTCGCCAAGGAGCACGGCGCAAGCCCGGCCGACGTCACGTTCTCGAACAACCACGTCCACGTCGGCGCGCAATCGATTCCGTTCCAGGACGTTGTCGCCAAAGCCTATTTGGCACGGGTGCAGCTGTGGTCCGACGGTTTCTACGCAACGCCGAATCTGCATTGGGACAACAAGAGCATGACCGGCAGCCCGTTTTCGTACTATGCCTACGGTGCGGCCGTTTCCGAGGTGGTGGTTGATAGCCTCACCGGTGAATGGAAACTCTTGCGTGCCGATGCACTGTACGACGCTGGCGAGTCGCTCAACCCCGCGATCGATGTGGGCCAGGTCGAGGGCGGCTTCATCCAGGGCATGGGATGGCTGACCACCGAGGAACTGTGGTGGAACAAGGACGGCAAGTTGATGACGCACGCGCCATCGACCTACAAGATTCCGGCGGTGTCGGACTGTCCATCGGATTTCCGTGTGGGCCTGTTCAAGAACAGTAACGTCACCGACAGCATCCACCGCTCGAAAGCAGTCGGCGAGCCGCCGCTGCTGTTGCCGTTCTCGGTCTTTTTCGCGATCCGCGACGCCGTCGCCAGCGTTGGAAATTATCGGTTCAACCCGCCGTTGCAGGCGCCAGCGACCTATGAGTCGATTCTCAACGCGCTCTGCGCCGTCTCCGAGCAGTCTTGATTGGCCGGCCCGGGTGCGCGCTGTCGTGGCGCGTCCGGGCCCAGCCGGCGGGCGTATTTATCGGGTCTTCTCATCAATATGGATCTGAATGAAGAATCTACAATGAACGCATTTAAATTGACCAAGCTCACCCGTGCCGTATGCATTGCATTAGGGGTGGCTGCGGTTGGAACGGTAGTGTTAGCCAGTTCAGATAAACAAAGCAATGCGCCATCAGGGCCACCCGGACCGGCACCGGTGTCCGCTGCGAATGTGGTGGCTAAAGCGGTTTCTGAAACGCATGAATTCTCTGGTCGCCTGGAGGCAGTCGATCGGGTGGAAATCCGGCCACGGGTAGCTGGATTTATTACTTCCATCAACTTTAAGCCAGGAAGTCGTGTCAAAAAGGGCGACACCTTATTTGTAGTGGATCCGCGCCCTTATCAGGCCGAAGCCAACCGTGCCGAAGCGGCCGAACTATCGATTGATACCAAACTGGATCTGGCTAAACTGGAATTGGCGCGCGCTGAAAAACTGCTGGCAGAAAAAGCCATTCCACAACGCGAAGTCGATAACAAAAGTTCGACCGTGAAAGAGTTGTCTGCCCAGCTTCAACAGGCGCATGCCAGTTCACAACTGGCGCAGTTGAATGTGGGATTTACGCAGGTAAAGTCCCCCATTACCGGACGTGTCGGCAAGGCCGACATCACACTGGGGAATTTGGTGGACGCCAGTGCAACGCTGACTTCCGTGGTGTCGAGCGACCCGATCTATGCCAGTTTTGAAGGCGATGAAGATACCTATTTACGCGTGACCAAGCTGGCACGGGAAGGTCAGTCCGCGCTGGTAAAAATCGGTCTGGCGAATGAAAGCGGATTTCCCCATGAAGGTAAATTGGATTTTATCGATAACCAGGTTGATCCAGCCGCCGGTAGCGTGCGAATGCGCGCGACGCTGGACAATGCCGGCAATATCCTGGCTCCCGGCTTGTTTGTGCGTGTCCAGTTATCCGATGGCGGCAAGACGCTGCCGGCAGCGATGATTGTCGACAGTGCCGTAGGTACCGATCAAAACCGTAAATTTGTGTATGTTCTGGATGCGGAAAACAAGGCCATTTACCGACCGATAACGTTAGGCCCTTTAGTTGAAGGTATGCGGGTGGTGCGCGCTGGCCTTAAGCCGGGGGAAAAGATCGTAGTCAATGGCTTGCAGCGGGTGCGTCCCGGCAAGCCGGTCAAGGTTGAAATGGTTCAGATGGCGCAGGATTTGACGCCGATTCAAAGCGCTTCCACCAGCAGTACACAGCCACTGGCATCCGGCGCAACGGGATTGAAAGTGCGATGAATATCTCACGCTTCTTTATCGATCGCCCGATTTTTTCCGGGGTGTTATCGATCCTTGTTTTTATCGCGGGTGCTCTGGCGATTTTCAGATTGCCTGTTTCGGAATATCCCGAAGTGGTTCCGCCTTCGGTTGTGGTGCGTGCGCAATATCCTGGCGCCGATCCAAAAGTGATTTCTGAAACAGTGGCAGCTCCTCTGGAAGAGCAAATCACCGGCGTAGAAAATCTGCTGTATATGTCGACCCAGATCACGACCGATGGGTCGATGGCGCTAACTGCCACATTTAAAATCGGCACCAATATTGAACAGGCGGAAACGCAGGTGTCGAATCGGGTTCAGCGCGGTTTGCCGCGTTTGCCCGAAGAAGTGCGTCAGCTCGGGGTGAGCACAATTAAAACCTCGCCGAATCTGACCATGGTGGTGCATTTGGTATCGCCCAATGGCCGCTATGACGATGTGTACCTGCGCAACTATGCGCTGCTCAATGTGAAGGATCAGTTGTCACGCATTCCCGGCATGGGGGAAACGGTGTTGATCGGTGCGGGCGATTATGCGATGCGTATCTGGCTTGACCCACAAAAAGTGGCGGCACGGAATATGACGGCTAGCGACATCATCAGCGCGATTCGTGAGCAAAATGTTCAGGTAGCCGCCGGGGTGATCGGTGCTGCACCATCCAGCAACGCTGAGTTTCAACTCACTGTGAATACCCAGGGGCGTTTGCGTAGCGAACAGGAGTTTGGCGACATTATTGTGCGTACCGGCGCGGATGGTTCACTCACCCACTTACGGGACGTGGCGCGGATTGAAATGGGTGCCAGCAGTTATTCGGTGCGTTCCCGCCTGAACAATAAATCATCGTCATCGATTGGTATTTTTGAAGCACCACTGAGTAATGCCTTGCAGCTCTCCACCGATGTACGCGCCAAGATGGAAGAGTTGAAAAAAGATTTTCCGGAAGGCCTGGATTATCAAGTGGTGTATGACCCGACCGAATTCGTGCGCGCATCGATTCAAGCGGTGGTGCATACCCTATTGGAAGCGATTGCGTTGGTGGCGCTGGTAGTGATCATTTTTTTGCAAAGCTGGCGCGCTTCACTGATACCTCTTCTGGCCGTGCCGGTATCGATCGTGGGTACTTTTGCGGTGATGTTGGGATTCGGTTTTTCGATTAATACCTTGTCGCTCTTCGGTATGGTGCTGGCCATCGGGATTGTGGTCGATGATGCGATTGTGGTGGTGGAAAATGTCGAACGAAATATTTCCGCCGGCTTACACCCGCGTGCAGCTACCGTACAGGCGATGAAGGAAGTCAGCGGACCGATTATTGCCATTGCCCTGGTGTTGTGCGCCGTGTTTGTACCGATTGCCATGGTGCCCGGTTTAACTGGGCAGTTCTATCGCCAGTTTGCCTTGACCATTGCTATTTCCACCGTAATTTCCGCCTTCAATTCCTTAACCTTGTCGCCTGCATTAGCCGCTGTATTGCTGCAACCGCATGGCGCACCAAAGGATCCACTCACTAAAGTCATTGATAAGCTGTTTGGTGGATTTTTCAACTGGTTTAATCGGGTCTTCGCGCGTGCCTCGCATCATTACGAACGCGGAGTTTCCGGCGTGCTGGGGCGTAAGTCAACGGTGCTGCTGACGTATGCCGTGTTGGTGATGGCCGGGGTGTTTGTGTTTAAGGCGGTCCCGGTCGGTTTTGTGCCGGGTCAGGATAAGCAATATTTAGTCGGTGTGGTGCAATTGCCTGATGCCGCTTCTCTGGATAGAACCGATGCGGTGATCCGTCGTATGTCAGACCTTGCCATGGCAGTTCCGGGCGTGCATGCAGTCGTGCAGTTTTCCGGCTTGTCGATCAATGGCCGGATGAATACACCGAATGCCGGACTTGTGTTTTTCGTCCTGGATCCGTTTGATAAACGCAGCAGCAAGGAACAATCCGGCCCCGAAATTACCCGCCTGCTGAATAAGAAATTTGCGGCCATTAAAGAAGGTTTCATCATGGTTTATCCACCGCCCCCGGTGAATGGACTCGGCACTATTGGCGGTTTTAAACTGATGGTCGAAGACCGCAACAATCTCGGTTATGACGCGCTCTACAAAGCAACGCAGGCGTTACAAGCCAAAGCCATGCAAACGCCGGAACTGGCTGGGGTGTTTTCCAGCTATAAAATTAATGCGCCGCAGTTGTTTGCCGATGTGGACCGCGCCAAAGCCAAACAATTAGGCGTGCCGCTGGCGGTGATTTACCAAACCTTGCAAATCAATATGGGCTCGTTATATGTCAATGACTTTAATCAGTTCGGCCGCACGTATAAGGTGGTGGTGCAGGCTGACGCACAATTTCGTTCCAGGGTCAGTGACCTGGCGCAGTTAAAAGTGCGGAATGACAAAGGTCTGATGATTCCGCTTTCGTCACTGATGCGGGTGTCAGATACCTATGGCCCGGATCGGGTGCAGCGCTATAACTCTTATATATCGGCCGACTTGAACGGCAGCCCGGCTGCAGGTGTATCCAGCGGGCGGGCGCGCGCTGCCATGGAGAAAATCGCAGCGGAAGTTTTACCCAAAGGGATCACTTACGAATGGACCGAATTAACCTATCAGGAAATTTTGTCCGGCAATACTATTTCGTGGATTTTCCCGATTTGCGTGTTGTTGGTGTTCCTGGTGCTGGCGGCGCAATATGAAAGCTGGACCTTGCCGTTAGCGGTGATCTTGATCGTGCCAATGTCGATTCTGTGCGCCATGCTCGGGGTGAAATTGAGCCACGGAGAAAACACCATCTTTACCCAGATTGCCCTGTTTGTATTAATTGGCCTGGCGTGCAAAAACGCGATTCTGATCGTTGAATTCGCGCGCGCCCTGGAACATCAGGGCCAGACTGTAGTGCAGGCGGCACTACAAGCCTGTCGTTTGCGGTTGCGGCCGATCCTGATGACGTCGATTGCCTTCATCATGGGTGTATTGCCTCTGGTATTTACCTCCGGCGCTGGCGCGGAAATGCGGCATGCGATTGGTATGGCAGTGTTTTCGGGGATGTTGGGAGTGACTTTCTTTGGCTTGTTTTTGACGCCGCTGTTCTACGTATTATTGCGCTTGCTGGCGCAGCACATTGAAGAACGCCGCGCCGTTATTCCGCATTTACCCAGCGCGACCGTACAAGGGGTAGATCAATGATCTCCATTAAAAAATCGTTATCTCCGCTGGTTAGTGCGTTGTTATTGGTTGCTTGTTCCAGTGCGCCGGAGTTGAAAGTAGCTCCCGTTGCTTTGCCACTGGCCTATCGGGAAACGCCACCGCATTCGACCGGGTTATCCACTGTAGATTGGAAGCCGGCACAACCTGCCGCGGCCCAGCCGCGCGGTGAATGGTGGAAGGCGTTTAATGATGCCGAGCTAACGCAATTGATTATCAAAGCAAGCGACGCCAATCCGTCGCTCGCTGCTGCCAGGGCGCGTGTCAGACAGGCACGTGCTTTGGCGGGTATCGCAGATGCCGCATTGCTTCCCGGTGCAGGCATTGCCGGTGGCGTGCAACGCGGTCATCCATCACCACTTCCGCTGGGTCTGCCGGAGGGAACGCCAATCCCGCCATCGACCAGCTGGCAAGCGGGTCTTACGGCCAGCTATGAGGTTGATTTGTTCGGACGTGTTGCCGCCACTGTGGATGCAGCACAGGCAGACGCGGGGGCCAGCGAAGCGAGTTACCGCTCTGTGTTGTTGTTGCTGCAGGCGGATGTAGCGCAAACCTATTTGCGCTTGCGCGCCAGTAAAGCGGAGCAGGATTTGTTGAACGAGACGCTGCGCTTGTGGCAGGAGAATGTGGATATTAATCAGCACCGCTTTGATCTGGGTGACTTGGGCGAGTTGGATTTGGCGCGCGCGAAAACCGAATTGTCGACCACGCGCAGTGAAGTCCTTGGCGTGCAACGTCAAACTGTCCGGTTGGAGCATGCCTTGGCGGTGTTGATCGGGCAGCCGCAAGCCTCTTTTGCTTCGATTCAACCGCTGGTCGAAGTCGACCATCTGCCGCGTATTCCCGCCGGGTTGCCGTCCTCTTTGTTGCAACGTCGTCCGGATATTTCTGCCGCCCAGCAGGCGGTAGTAGCCGCCAATGCGCGGATAGGCGTGGCGCGCTCAGCGATGTTTCCGGCGTTGATGCTTACCAGCGCAGGCGGCCAGTTGTCGCATCATTTTTCTGACTTGCTGTTGTTAAGTAATCAGAACTGGCTGATTGGCGCGTTGTTGTCCATGCCGTTGTTTGACGGTGGTCGCAATCGTGCCAACATCACGCGCAATGAAGCAATGCTGGAGGAGTCGGTGGCGAATTACCATCACAACGTGATAGCCGCCTTTGCCGAGGTGGAAGATAACCTGGCCGGCTTGCGGATTCTGGAGGGTCAGGCTCAGTCGATCGATGAGGCGATGGCGTACGCCCGACGCTCCGCCGAACTGGCGGGCAAACTCTACCAGGAAGGCTCCAGCAGTTATCTGGATGTGATCGATGCAAAGCGTAATTTGACGACGATAGAGCGTAACGCCGTGCAGTTGCGTGCGGATCGGGCGACCGCCACGGTGGCGTTGATACGGTCGATCGGCGGCGACTGGTGATCGCTCGATATGCCGCTAGGAATGTTGATTATGCCCGGTGATGCATGATGACAAGATTGCATGATGACATAATGATTTTGTGACATGAAAGTGCGGGTATCAAATATATCCGTCCGCAGATTTTCGCGTCTTTAAACCATAGCTTTGATTGACCTCGGCGCAAGGAAACAGGTATGGATGACAAAGCGGAAGGAAAATCGATTCTGATTATTGAAGATCACCCCTTGGTCGCGGACGCTACGCGAAGCGTACTGTCGAATATGGACAGGACCTTGAAAATCACGATATGCAATACCGCGCAAACAGCACTTACGGAATATAGCAAGTCCGGTAATTGGTTTCGCATATTCCTGGACATTGACATACCAGGGGCGCACGGTCTTTCACTAGCGAGACAATTCTTGCGGCTGGATGCGGCAAAAAAATGCGCTGTCATTACTGCGTCCGATAACCGCCAATGGCGAGCAGAGACGATATCGATGGGTATGCTTGGTTATATCGTTAAAGCAACGCGCATGGAAGACTTCGCTTTTGCGCTTGAAGAAGTCATGCAGGGACGATCGGCATTTCCGAAACCCGCGTCGGATGAACAAATCGCAGTACGGTTGACGCGCCGTCAGCAAGATGTGCTGTGTCTATTGTATCGAGGCTACACATCCAAAACCATTGCCGGCCAGCTTGGACTTACTGTGGGAACCGTCGATAACCATGCCTTCGCACTTTTAAATGCGCTGGGTGCCAGAAGTCGTGCTCAAGCCATATCAAAAGGGATTGAGTTGGGTTACATCAATTTTTCAAATATTCCCCGGAGCACTGTTCAGCTAGGGAGTACTTAGGGAAGATCTGATTAAGCTACTGCGCGGCCCAATCTCAGGACTGCGATGCTCATCGTACTAGCGTACGACTGCGCTTCTCCTCCTGACATTGAACCAGGTCAGCTATAGCTGAGGCTACGCTTACTCAGAACTTCCTACTTAATCAGAGATTCTTTAGTCGCGCTTATGCCACCGGAAAAAACACGCGTTCCATTTTTTTCGCGATTGTCACATTTAACGCTCACAATTCGGATAGCCACAGGTACGACGTTCTTGTTCGTTCTGGTTATTGTGATCTTCAGTGCTATCGCTCTCCGTTCGTTCAAGAATAACCTGTACGAGGTACTGGCATCCGATCAAAACACTTTGCTGAGCAGGGTTGCGGAAGATCTCGATAATACGGTTTTGCGACTAACGAACGGCCTTGTCGACAGCGCTAAAACTGTCACGCAAGCGGACATAGCATCCGGTGATTCAGCACAACGATTTCTGGATGCAAATACAGGATTGACGACATTATTCGACCGCTCAATTTTTTTGTTTTCCATTAGCGGCCAAATCATCGCGGAACATCCGTGGCTTCCCAACAGGCGTGGCGAACAGTTGTCTTTTCGAGATTACATTTACAACGCGATAAAAACGCGCAAGCCAGTGATGTCAATGCCGTTTGTCACGACAAAAAAAGACCGTAACTCGGTTGTCGTAATAAGCGTGCCGGTGTTCGCGCCAGACGGAAAATTAATGGCCATACAGGCGGGAAGCATAGGGCTCACAAAACCGGGGATACTGTCCAATATTTATACGACAGTTATCGGTCGTTCAGGTTATTTATTTCTTGTTGCAAAAGACGGCAAGATCATCATGTATCCAGATAAAAAACGTCTTCTGAAACGTCTGTATCCACCGAATCAGAATCCACTTTTCGAGGCGGCGTTAAAAGGTGACGTACACACCGGGATTACGATTGATCCAAATGGAAGAAGATCGTTGGTTTCCTATAAAAAAATACCATCGACTGCCTGGATTATTGCTGCGGTTTATCCAGAAGACGAAGCATTTGGTGCCTATAAAGAGCTCCTTCATCGGTTTTTTTTCCTGCTGGTTGTCTCCTGTGCGGTTGCGCTGATATCCGTTTGGTTCTTTACACGTGAAATGGTCGGGAAACTGGAGACTATCAATAAGAAATTAGAGAAACTGCAAACAGAAGCCACCAGTAAATTGCAAACAAGATCGCAATTTTTTCAAGAGGCAAGTCACGATTTCAAACAGCGTCTGCATGCGATGCAGCTGCTTGTGTATACAACGATAAAAAGCGAGCAGTCAGAAGCGCCGATACTGTTGTATAACATTGCCAGCACGGTCTCCGGCATGAAGAATTATGTGGCGAATTTTCTCGAATTTACGCAATTGGAAACATCGACATATCAACCCGTTCTAAGCACGATTCATCTGCAAGACCTATTTCAGAAACTGGAAGTCGAATTTGAAGATGTCGCGCTCCAGAAAAAAGTTTTTTTAAAAATCCGCGTGACACCGTTGTCCGTGTTCACGGACGAAAAAATGTTATTGAGAATTATAGAAAATCTGCTTTCTAACGCCATAAAATTTGCGCGTAGCAAAGTGTTGATCGGTATACGCAAGTCGGGAGAAGGCCTGTCGATCGAAGTTTGGGACGATGGTCCAGGCATCCCGCTTGCCAGCAGAGAGTTGGTTTTTGACGCATTCTATAGGACGCACATCCAATATGGTTTCCAGGAAGGTGTCGGACTAGGGTTGGCGATTGTCAAACGGCTTGCGACATGTTTAGGATATGAAATACAAATTCATTCGGTCGAAGGGAAAAATAACGTCGTTAAAATTCTCATTCCTTCTCTTTACGTTAATACAAGCGAGAGATGCAGGCCGAGAAACAAGAGATGGTCGCCTGCCCGACATAACCACATTACCCCTCTTCAAGTAATTCATTGATCCCTGATCTGAAAGTCGGATAAGCCGGTTGCCATCCGGTCGCGCGGACTTTTCGATTAGAAACGCAGAACGAACGCAAACCATTTTTCTCGCCGCGTTCGGGAGCTGGGCTGCCCTGTACTCTCGCAATGTGATCAAACAAGTCGCCTACTCTGACAGGTTCGTCGTCGGCCACGAGGTAGGCTTGGTTGCGCTCGACGGTCAGGAGATGCGCCAGAGCCGATGCAAAGTCGGACACGTGCAAAAGTGAAATCCAGCGTTCCGCGTCCTCCGGCGCTTTGAGCATTCCCGCGCCGATGGCATGCGCCCAGCTTAGGTTGCGTGAAGTGCCGGGGCCGTACAGGGCACCGCCTCGTGCAAGGGTCCAGGCTAGTTTCGATGCGACGATAATCTCTTCCATTGTTATTGCGGAGGCCAATATTCCTTCACCGGATGTTTGCGCCGATTCATCTACAGGGATGGCCTGCGAGTGGTGCAACATGGCGACGCTTTGCAAAATGAGATGACAGCCCGGGTTGTAATGCGCCAACGTATCAACCAGATTTTTCGTGCCTTCAATGCGTATCTGGTCATTGATTGCCCAGTTGCCGCGCCCTGACGCCCCGGGAATGCTGGTTGCGATATTGATGACTGCGTCGCAACCATCGACCATTGCCGGGAGAGATTCAGGCTTCAGAATATCGGCTTGCACGACTTGACAGCCGTATCGTTCGAAGGTCAGCGCGCGATGTCGATCACGCACAATGCAGCGGACTGTATGACCATTTTCAATTAGACGAGGCACCAGATAGCGGCCGACGACGCCTGTCGCGCCCAGTACACCGATTCGCATATTTTTATGGTGACGTTGATGCATGTTATTGATCCCCCGCACTAAAGTTGTTACCGTCTGAAACCATTTTCAATGGAGCACCGATGCGGGTGCGCGCTGTTTCAGCGCGTATACAGTCGGATAGCTGGCGCAATATTGTTTTTGGCTTTGCGTGCTGGAACACGTTTCTGCCGGCACACAAACCGCTTGCTCCGCTTTGCATCGCGTAGTGTGTCCACTCACACATATCATCGTCATCCATCTTGGCGCCGCCTGCGAAGAATATCTTCGTCTCGTCGCAATGCGATGAAATGAGCTCGGATAAGGTTTCCACGGTGTCCGGGAAACCAATTTTCACGGAATCAGAACCAAGTTCACTCGCGACCCGAATCAATTTGTGCATGCGATCAAGTTTTTCGTTCGATGATTGCGCTTCAACCTTGTCATACAACATGGTCAATACCGGCAGGCCGGAGGCATGGGCGGCATCCGTCACCGCGCCAAGCAATGACATGTTGTGTGAGTAGTTGTCAGCGGTGAAGTTGATCTGCAGCGATACCGCGTCTGCGCCGAGGCGCAGTGCGACATTGACATTGGTCACCATCTGCTTTGTGTCAGCTTCGTTGGCGATGCTGGGCATCCCGTTCAGATGCAAGATGACTCCGGTTGCAGAATCAAGCAGGTTCCCAATCGCGAGCCGTTCCAGCATTCCCTTGTGTACCAGGATGGCGCTAATGTCATCGTTTTTGATCCAGCCGCGTATTTCACTGAGTTTCCGTAGTCCGGATATCGGACCGACCGTCAGACCATGGTCGATCGGAACAATCAGGCCAACGTTGGAATTCGGAAAGAGTATCCGTCGTTCGCGCAATTTTCTACCTATGTATCCCATGCTCGTCTTTCGGTGGGTACTATTTTTCGATAATGGTTTCGTTGATTTTGATACCGACATGGCGACCCGATTCAGTCACATATCCAAGTACCTTGTCACCGGGCTTCAGTTCGGAGATATTCAACGGCTTCGCAAATTCGGAGAAAATACGTACATGCCAGTCGTCTTGCATCAATACGTTGACCTGTTCGCCATTTGGAAAGGCAACTTCGATCAGGCGTAACGGACGCTGTTCGATTTTCATGCGACCTACCGGTGCAGTGCGCACCTGGCCCTTTGCATTCACGATCATGATCGGCGAGCCGGCCTTGAGTTCGCTCATGTAGTCGGTGCGATCATTGACGTTGAATACGTAGGAATGCATGGCGCCCGCATTGATGCGGAAGGGGCGCAGTTCCATGTATGGAAGGAAAAAAACTTCCGGGCAACACAAGAGACCGCCTTGCGACGTGCTGCCGATGAGCATGCCTTCGTCTTCCTTGAACAGAGTGGCGGTGTCGATGCAAGCGCGATATCCCATTCCTGCCGGTTTGCTTGACAGAATGGTGCCGACTTGCAAAGAGAGGGAACTATGATTCTTGTTCTTCAATCTTGTGAGGAATTCGCTCATTTTGTCATGCGTACTCGGAGAGAATATTGCGCCCTCTGCGCCATATTCCATCACGCCATAGGAAACGATGGCGTCATCAACGTCGTTTGGATTGCGAATTTCCTTCATGAGGATCGTACCGGTCGATTGCAGCGATGCGATCACGAGTTCAAGAGGAATGTTGGTGGGATCACGGAACAGAATCCACAGAAAATCGCATTTCAAGCCGTCATGTATTGCGCTGAGCAGACTGGCATTGTCGTCGACATAGCACTCATAACATGTGGAAAAACCGTCTTTTTGCAATTGCCGCAAAGCTACCACATCATTTAATGCCACCGCGCGACGACTTTTTTCTGACCGTTTGAAGCTTCTAAAGTATTTCGCTTCGCGAAATTTGGCAACATCTTTGGTGTCGCGCAGTTTTAGAATGATTTGCATTCTTTCCGGTACTGCGGGTAGCAGGGCATCAATATTGTCCAGATAGAGAACCACCCCGCTATATTCAGAATTGATGACACGTGCAAAGATGTCGTCTTCCGGCGTTTTGTCTTTCAAACGTGCGCTGTCAAACCAAATCAGCGGGCTATCCATATTGGCGCGCTTGGACTCAGTTGCGCTCTGGATATTTTTGAGTTGCACGGATGAACGGGCAGCAATCACTTCTATGGTTTCAAACGGGATTGCCAGTGTGGATGGTGGAATACCCTCAATTACGGCGGACCGGCTTTGGGTGTCTTTGGTGGCAGCAACTGTCGCTGTTTTATTCATTGAAATGTTCCTGTGCGACGTGCGGAAGCACGTTGGGTGGTAAGTTGGAAAACGGCGCTTAACCGATACGAACAGCGCCGGACGGTCTTTTCAAAGGGCTCATGATCTCGTAGATGATCTGTTTTCCGGTGAGGCGATATGTTGCTTTTATTGTATTGTTTGAATCAGCCGCATGCATGGTAGCACCCACGAATATCTATCGATATATGGACTTCCTCATGGTTTGCGTTTTAGTTGAATGCTAATTGCGTGTGTATAAGCTAAGCTTGCCGGCATGCTAAAAAACCGCCCACCCGGTGCGCCGCGGCCCTCATGTTAAAAGTCGGTTTTCCACTTGTACGTTCACAATTTGAGGAGATACGCACTGTCGCCGCGATTGGGCAACGTCTCATAGCCGATGGGGATGCAGCCGTTGGTTGTTTTTACTGGACACTCCAATGTAGGACGTCCTCCGGCGCCACCAGCGCAGCGACGGAGTCCTAGCTTCCCTGTCGAAGCCCGAGTGTAGCGGTAACCCGCTTTCCATACATCAGTCCTCACCGACGAAGCAGTCAAGGTGCGTGTCGACCTCAGTTGGTGCCGCATGAAATCGAAAAAGTAATGCCACAGACTGGCGCAAAAGCCAGGTAGAGAGAGCGGCCAGTGGTGTAGGAGGGCGGCGTATAAAAAATCGCCGAAGCGGTTGTCGAATAGCGCCACGCTTCCTATACTGGAATGCTACAGGGAACGGGGAGGTGCTATGGACGCTGAGCAAATTCTTGAATTGATGGTTCAGGCAAGTAAGCAGATGACGCTGCCGAGTAATGAGGATCTGGCAATCCTATGGGCGCGCAGGCTGGCAACACTATCAGCAAAGCTGACCGAGGATGATCTCTACCCATTGATTGCGCTTGCTGCCATGGTCTACCAGCGGGGCAACCGGGAGCTCGAGGGAGGCGTGACAGCGGATCTGCTGATGAAAACGCTCAGGGAGGCGCTAGCGCGCAAGCGTACCCGGCGAGCGGGCTTGGCTCACTAGTCTGCTGAGATGAACGGTAACCCGGCGTTGGTGTCGAACATCTGTCGACATACATTGCGGAGCCCATCATGAAACGTCTCAGTATTTTGCTTGCCTTGTTGATCGTGTCACTCGGCGGGTGCGTAGCGGGGCCGTATGTCCCAGGCGGCGAAGGGGGCTATGACGGCGGAGACGGGTTTGGACACCGCGACCACGACCACGACAGAGGCGGAGAAGGTCATCATGACGGCAGGGGTGGGGACGGTCATGAAGGGCGAGGCGATGGTCACGGCGGCGACTTTGATAGCGGAGGAGGGCGTGGTGGCTCCAACCACTAGACCATCGTCGTAGCGACCAAGGGATGGCGTAAGCTGCCTGGCGCGGCGGGGCGTTAAAAGCCCGCTAACCTTTCGGCTGCGGGCCCTTAGAACTGGTGCTGGTATGTTTCCCGACCGCCAGCGCCGGTAGTGCGTGTCAAACCCAGGCAAGGTTTCATGATAGCCCGGGCACATTACATCCTTATGACATTGCGCAAAGGTGCGCGCACGCATGAGAGGGGGGGCGGAACAAGGACAAGCGCCGCGCTGTGCGGACAATGCTGAACCGATTATTCCTCAAATCGGTTACACAGCGCGTACATGGAGCGACGATCGAAGCTGGAAATAAAAAAGGGTTACAGACCGAAGTCTGTAACCCTTTGATATTACTGCCTATTATTGGTGGCCCCCCGCAGAGTCGAACTGCGCACCAACGGATTATGAGTCCGCTGCTCTAACCAAGCATGAGCTAGGGGGCCGATTTGCTACTTAAGTCGTTTGTTTGCTACCGGTATTTATCCGCATCGCGGTTCTTGAGCGGATCAGCATTGTAGAAGAATTTTCGCTCTGAAAGCAACTACAGTTGCAACCAGCTCAGCAAAAAACTTGATCGCTGAGCTGGCTGAGGACTTTAGTTACCTTCGAGGAAGCTCTTCAGCTTGTCGGAGCGCGAAGGATGACGCAGTTTACGTAATGCCTTGGCTTCTATTTGGCGGATCCGCTCACGCGTTACGTCAAACTGCTTGCCGACTTCTTCCAGCGTGTGATCAGTCGACATTTCGATACCGAAACGCATGCGCAGCACTTTGGCTTCGCGTGGTGTCAGTGAATCAAGAATGTCCTTGACCACGCCGCGCATCGACGCATGCAATGCAGCGTCAGCTGGTGCCAGGGTATTGTTATCTTCGATGAAATCGCCCAGATGTGAGTCGTCGTCGTCACCGATCGGTGTTTCCATCGAAATCGGCTCTTTGGCGATCTTCATGATCTTGCGGATCTTGTCTTCCGGCATTTCCATCTTGATTGCCAATGTAGCTGGATCCGGCTCTGCACCGGTTTCCTGCAAAATTTGACGGGAAATGCGATTCATCTTGTTGATCGTTTCGATCATGTGAACCGGAATCCGGATGGTACGTGCCTGGTCGGCGATCGAGCGGGTGATGGCCTGACGTATCCACCATGTTGCATAAGTCGAGAATTTGTAGCCGCGACGGTATTCAAACTTGTCGACTGCCTTCATCAGACCGATGTTGCCTTCCTGGATCAGATCCAGGAATTGCAGACCGCGGTTGGTATATTTCTTTGCAATCGAAATCACCAGACGCAAGTTGGCCTCGGTCATTTCACGCTTCGCCATACGCGCTTTTTTCTCGCCTGCGCCCATCTTCTTGTTGATGCCACGCAGATCCGGCAACGGCAATACAACGCGCGCTTGCAGATCAATCAGGCGTTGCTGCAATTCCTTGACTGCCGGCACATTTCGGCTCAGCACAATACTGTACGGATGATTGCCGTTGACCTCACCGTCAACCCAGTCCAGATTGGTTTCGTTGCCTGGGAAGACTTTGATGAAATGCAGGCGCGGCATGTCGCATTTGTTGACTGCAACGTCGAGAATCTGACGCTCAATCTTGCGCACTTCATCCACTTGACCGCGCAATGTGTCACACAATTTTTCAACGACTTTGGCGGTAAAGCGAATACCGAGCAATTCGTTCGAAATAATTTCTTGCGCCTTGACGTACGGCTTCGAGTTGTAACCTTCTCTTTCGAACGCTTTACGCATCTTGTCGAATTGAGTCGAGATGGTTTCGAACTTGGCCAGCGCATCGCGCTTCAGTTGCTCAAGTTGTTCTGCCGAGAAGCCAGCTGCACCGGAGTTACTGTTGGCTTCTTCCTCTTCTTCCTCTTCTTCGTCTTCTTCTTCGTCCTCGTCTTCGCTATCTTCGTCAGAGGTAGCCGCAGCGCTGCTGGTGTTTAGCGCTTCGTCAGTAGCATTCAAATCAACCAGACCGTCAACGATTTCATCAATCTTGATTTCGTCTTTGGCGATTTTGTCCGCGGCCAGAATAATTTCGGCAATGGTCGTTGGGCATGCCGAAATAGCCTGGATCATGTCTTTCAGGCCATCTTCGATACGCTTGGCGATTTCGATTTCACCTTCGCGTGTGAGCAGTTCAACCGAACCCATTTCGCGCATGTACATGCGGACCGGATCGGTAGTCCGGCCAAAGTCGGAGTCAACGGTGGACAGCGCGGCTTCGGCTGCAGCTTCCGCTTCATCGTCGCTGGTAACGGTTGCCACGTTATCGGACAAGAGCAGCGTTTCTGCATCAGGAGCATGTTCGGAAACCGAAATACCCATGTCGCTGAAGGTACCGATGATGCCTTCGATGGCTTCCGGATCGATGATGTTTTCAGGCAGGTGATCGTTGATTTCAGAATAAGTCAGGAAGCCACGCTCCTTACCCATCTTGATCAGCGTCTTGAGCTTTTGACGGCGCGCTTCAAGTTCTTCTTCAGATGCTTCTGTATCTGAGGAGAATGCGTCTTTCAGCAGCGCTTTTTCCTTGGCTTTCCGATCCTTGGCCTTGGCTTTGTCGACCGCCTTCAGTTCGGCGCGCTCGACCGCATTCAATGCGGCGATTTCGTCGTTCTCCGGCTGAAATTCTTTCGGCTTGCGACCACGGCGGCCAGGTACCTTGACCGACGGCAAAATGTAGCTGGAGGTGTCAATCGCTGCGAGTGTAGCGGCATCGGTAGTCTGACTAACGCCTGATCCGATCATCACGCTCATGTCCTTTTGGACAACTGCTCCAGCAGCGATGTTTTTAGGCGACTTGACGACTTTGAGTACGGGTTTCTTGTTTGTCACAGGGGCTTTCGATTTCACAGATACTGGCTTCGCAACAGTTCTTGATGCACTTTTTTTCGTGGGCGTTGCAGCCGCCTTGGAAACTGCCTTGGGAGCAGCTTTGGCGGCTACTTCAGGCGCTAGTTTTTTAGTACCAGGCCCAATAATTTTCTGGCCCGGCGATTTTCCTGCCGTTTTACTGGATGACTTGATAACGGTCGTTTTGATGGACTTTACGGCTGAAGAGGACGCGGCTGATTTTGCTGCTGTCGGCTTCGCTTTTCTGGCGGAAATTATCAGGGGTTTCGCGGGTTTCTTCATTGCGTTCGCCATGGAATCATTTACCAAACTGGTACTGGTTACACTGATTTGCGCGATGCTTTATGATGCTTTGCTTGTGCCCCGGTCAAACTCTCAACTTACGCTCACATTTTTGCTCGAGCCTTAGTTGCCAACGAGTTGCCGATGAAACAACCTGCGCGCCATTCCTCAATTTTGTTATTAACACCTCAAAACAATTCAAAGTCTACAATTCTGCATCTAAACTAAATAGGCTAAGGCGTTGAATCTAAAGCCTTTAATTATAGCATATGGAGGGGTATTTCTCCAATTCAAGAGGCAATTTCCTCTGCTGAGGGTTTTGACAACTTATGTGCTTTAGCGTTCCATATTGGCAAGTTCACAGATAGCCTGATCCTGCAGTAGCGTTTAACGTTGCGCCATTTCTGCCTCAGCCTGACGTCGCAGGTGGTCTTGCTGCAACATCAGCTCACGGTAGCGATTGCGTGCATCTTCGGTTCCCAGCCCGGTTGCTGCCAACTGGTCCAGCTCTCCTTTCAATGTTTTCATTTTGGTCTGGCGGATTGCACCGGCCAATTCCATGCGTGCAGTTTCGATTTCGGATTCTGCTTCGGCCGCAATTTCGGCAATCAGAGATTCAAACTCGGCGCCACCTTCCCGTAAATGCTCTGCCAGGGACGCAAAATTAGCCTGGGCGCCCATGGTCCGACTGGCTTCGATCAGTTGCGCCAACATTTCTGCGCGGTCGGGCGCAAAGTTGGCTACTGCCGCCAAAGCGGATTCGTCCAACTCCGATGTCAGCGCCGGATGGGCCACCATTAAGCGGATGATCTGCCGCTCCAACCCGACCGGGGCAGGGCGACTGCTGCGCGGCGGTGCTTGGCGGGAACGGGCAATCGGTTTGGTTAATTCAAACAGTGACTCAATTTCAGCAGCCGTCGATTGGGTTAATTGCGCCAGACCACGTACTATCTGCAATCGCAGCGATGATGGCGGCATGGTTTGCAACAAGGGTTTGGCATCGAACTGCGCGCGCGCGCGACCCTCCGATGTGCTCAAGTCCACTTCTGCAGTGACCTCGTTGAGCAAAAATTGCGACAACGGCATGGCATCATGGATTTGCCGTTCGAATGCCTCCGTACCCAATTCGCGAACATAACTGTCCGGATCGTGCTCTTTTGGCAGAAATAAAAACTTGATCACCTTATTGTCGCTGGCATGTGGCAAACAGGCATCTAGCGCACGCCGTGCTGCGCGTCGCCCGGCGCCATCGCCATCGAAGCTGAATATGACTTGGTCCGTTTGCCGCAATAACTTGTGCACATGGGTTGGCGTGCAGGCGGTGCCCAGCGTTGCGACCGCTTGCGGAAAACCCAATTGCGCCAATGCCACCACGTCCATATAGCCTTCTGTCACCAACACATAACCAGCGTCGCGAATTGCCTGGCGTGCCTCAAACAAACCGTATAACTCGCTGCCCTTTTGAAATAAGGGTGTTTCCGGAGAATTCAAGTATTTTGGTTCGCCACCATCCATCACCCGACCGCCAAAGCCGATGACCTGGCCTTTGGTATTGCGGATCGGAAACATGATGCGATCGCGGAAGCGGTCGTAACGCTTGCGGTTGTTGCCTTCCTCATCCGTGCGGTCAATGACCAGGCCGGATTCAACCAGCGCGCTGACTTCGTAATCAGGGAAGACGGTACGAAGACTGTCCCAGTTGTCTGTTGAATAACCCAGGCCAAATTTGGCGGCAATCTCGCCGGTCAGTCCGCGGCCCTTTAAATAAGCGACCGCATGTGGGGCGCTACGCAAATTCTGTCGATAGAAGTTGCATGCGATGGTCATCGCTTCAGACAGGGCCAGGCTTTGGGCTTGATACTCGGCGCGCTGGGCCGGGGGAATTTTGTCATCGTTTTCTGGTACGACCATGCCGACGTTCTGTGCCAGATCCTTGACTGCCTCGACAAAGCCGAGACCGGAATACTCAATCAAAAAACCAATCGCCGTGCCGTGCGCGCCGCACCCAAAGCAGTGATAGAACTGTTTGGTCGGACTGACGGTAAAGCTGGGAGATTTTTCGTTGTGAAACGGACACAAACCCATGAAGTTTGCGCCGCCTTTTTTGAGCTGCACGTAGCGACCCACCACGTCGACAATGTCAACGCGGTTAAGCAGATCCTGAATAAAGGATTGTGGGATCACTGCGGCTTGATCAGTCTATCAAAGAGAGTACTTGCGCTATTAGTTCGCGCTTGCGGTTAAGGCAACTTTGACAAGTGCCGATACCGCTGTCATGTCAGCTCTTCCTGCCAATTGCGGTTTTAGTATGGCCATTACCTTGCCCATGTCTTGCGGGCCAGTGGCCCCACTGGCGCTCACGGCGGCGGCAACTTCTGCCCGGATTTCTGTTTCGGATAATCCGGCTGGCATGTAGGCGGCAAGAATTACCAGTTCAGCTTTTTCGATATCGGCCAGGTCCTGGCGGTTCCCTGCTTCAAACTGCGTTATCGAATCCTTGCGTTGCTTGATCATTTTTTCAATGATGGCAAGGACCAGTGTATCGGTTAACTCAATGCGTTCATCGACTTCCTTTTGCTTCATTGCGGCGGTGATCAGGCGAATCGTGTTAAGTTTCGCTGTCTCTTTGGCACGCATTGCGGCCTTCATGTCTTCGGTAATTTGCTCTTTAAGACCCATGTGACTCTCCAGATGAAATCAATAAATGGCAAAACCCGCTGCGGAGCAACACCGGAGCGGGTTTGTAATTCTTGTCTGTCCACCGCAACCAGTGCGGTGAAGAATCAGTACAGCTTTTTCGGCAATTGCTGGCTGCGGATGCGTTTGTAATGACGCTTCACTGCAGCTGCTAGCTTACGCTTACGTTCAGCTGTCGGCTTCTCGTAAAACTCGCGCGCGCGCAACTCGGTCAGCAGACCTGTTTTTTCGATGGTGCGCTTGAAGCGACGCATTGCGACTTCGAACGGCTCGTTTTCTTTAAGACGAATTGTGGTCATGTAAATTCAAACCATTGTTAAATTGGGAAGAGGGCGATTATAGCAGGCGGAAACCACAAATGGAAGTGCTGTAATTGCTCTGGACGAAAACTTGGTGCAAATAAGCCACATTTCACGGCGGGTTAATGTCATTTTGCGTCTGCGATCGCCGAGCCGCGCGGTGCGTTCTGCTGTCAGAATGCGTCTTTGTTCATCCTGTTTGGCCAATAGATCTGTACAAAATTAAAAAGACAGACCTGCTGCGGTCGCCGAGGCCCATGCCCATTGGAAGTTATATCCTCCCAGCCAGCCGGTGACGTCGACTGCCTCGCCAATAAAGTGCAGGCCAGGGACTTTGTTGACCATCATGCTTTGTTGCGACAATTCGCGTGTGTCGACGCCTCCCAGGGTGACCTCGGCTTTGCGGTAGCCTTCGGAGCCGTTGGGAACGATGGCCCAGCGGTTGATGGCGTCACCCAGTTTTCGCAGCAGCCGATCCGGGGTGTCGGCGACGCGTGTGGCCGGATCAATCCCATTCGCTTCAAGCAAGCCCAGTGCCAGTCGACTGGGTAACCATTGCGAAAATAAATTGCCGAAATTCTTCTTGATGGAGGCTTTACCCTCGATCAGGGTTTCGGTGACATCAATTTCCGGCAATAGATTCAGGCTAAGTGGCGCGCTGGATTGCCAAAAGCTGGAAATTTGTAGAATGGCCGGCCCGGACAAGCCGCGATGGGTGAACAGCAAATCTTCTTTGAAATAGCCGCGCGATTTTTTCTCCCCAGCCTCGACTTCGACAGGTAAGGCAATTCCAGCCAGCGGTAAAAATGGTTGCCAGCCGGCAGCATCGAACGTTAACGGGACTAAACCGGGGCGTGGCTCAATCAGTTTTAAATCAAATTGGCGCGCGATGCGATAGGCGAAGTCGGTGGCACCGATCTTCGGGATGGATAACCCGCCGGTGGCTATCACGACGTTACTTGCCAATATTTCTCCGGCACCAGTATCAATCCGGAACAAATCGCCTTCTTTACCGATACCCGCCACATTGCACGGCATGCGCCAGCTAACGTTGCCGAGATCGCACTCGGCTTTCAGCATGGCGATAATCTGCTCGGCGGAGTCGTCGCAAAATAGTTGTCCTTTGTGCTTCTCGTGATAGCCGATCCGGTAACGTTTTACCAAGCCAATAAAATCTTGTGGGCTGTACCGTGATAGCGCGCTTTTGCAAAAATGCGGATTCTGCGAAAGATAATGTTGCGGGCCGGCAGTGGCATTCGTGAAGTTGCAGCGACCGCCGCCGGAAATGCGAATCTTTTCTGCCAGCTTGGTGGCGTGATCTATCAGGACTACTTTTTTGCCACGTTGACCGGCGACTGCGGCACACATCATGCCAGCGGCACCAGCGCCGATTACGGCGACATCGAATTGTTTTGCCATTACTTAGCCGTTACTTATACGTTACGTATATTCAGATTTTGAAAATTATTGAAAGTAGGGCGGAGGCTCTTGCCCCATCCATAATTCCGAGGACAGCCGCATCATGTCATTTAATGAGCCACGCTGCGTAAAAGTTTTCCGCAGCCACTTGGCGTCGCTCAGACGTTCGTGTGCCATGTTACGCAGACGTTTGAGTGTTAATCGCTCGGCGTCGTTTTGCGTGTAGCGCTCCAGATCGTGCAAGCGTGTCAGCAAATGCTCAAAAATCGGTTGCTTGGATGAGGTCGCCAGGGTATCGCCATGGATTGCGTAAGAACCGTTCAAGCCGTAGCGACTGGCTTCAAAGCGATTGAATTGATACAACAGATAAAAATCATCGCCGACCACGAATGGTCGTTCAGTCAATATCCAGCGTGCCAGCAATTGTGCGTAGCAGCCCAAATGGGCCGCATGCTCTATGGTTAGCGGGGTATCGCAAACGCGAATTTCGACGGTGCCATATTCCGGTTTCGGTCGAATATCCCAATAGAAATCTTTCATGCTGCCGATGATGCCCATTTGGAGCAAATCGTTGTAATAAGTTTCAAAATCGGGCCAGCGGTGCATGACTGGCGCTGTGCCCGATAGTGGAAACGCACGCACCACATTGCTACGTGATGATTCAAACTGGGTGTCCGCACCTTGATAAAACGGTGATGCGGCCGACAGCGCAATGAAATGCGGGACAAAGCGTGAAAAGGCATGGGTCAGGTACAACGCATCGTCGCCATTCGGCACGCCTATGTGAATATGCTGGCCGAATACCGTGAAAGTCTTGGCCAGATAACCATATTTTTCATGCAAGTGGTTAAAGCGTTCACTTGGCGTAATGCGCTGCTCGTTCCAGTGCTGGAACGGATGGGCCCCACCACCGGAAACGTCGATGTTTAAATATTGCGCACCCTTGTTGAGTGCAGCACGCAAGCCTTTCAGTTCTTCAATCAGGGTGTCGACGCGAGTATGGATGTCGGAATTGAGCTCGATCATGCCCTGCGTCATTTCCAGCTTGATTTGTTTTTGCAGGTCGCGCGGCTCGATCCAGGTCAGCAGATCGACGGCATCGCTGGCCAGATTGTAATTGCGCCGATTGACCAGTTGTAGCTCCAGTTCGATTCCCATTGTAAAAGGTGTCGAAGAGGTAAACGGCAAGATTTCCACGCTTTCCTGCGTGCCTGGAGAGTCGCTTTCAGTCATGTGATTTCCTCCGTTGGCCTGTATGCTGGCCAACAATTGTTTAACCTTCGCGTCCACTCTCGCCCGATTTAATCAACGCAAATTGCGTCGCTATCGGACCGAATAATTCCAACACGATCAGACAGCCGGCCAGCAACGGCAGGACGTCTGCAGTGGTGTGCGGATAAAGATAGGAGATGGTCTGCATCAAGCCCAGTCCTGCTTCCGTCATCGGTAATGTGCCTAAGGCGATCAATGCGGCCTGCTTCCATTTCATTCTGGCAAAGCGGGCAAAGCTAAATACCCCGCAGGTCATCGCCAGGAAGCGCGCACCGATCAACACTATGACCGAGGCGCCGACCATAGACAGGTCCGCGAAGCGGATGGAGGCGCCGACAGTGACGAATAGTATGACGAT
This sequence comes from Glaciimonas sp. OK215, assembly GCF_057787885.1. NCBI lineage: Bacteria > Pseudomonadati > Pseudomonadota > Betaproteobacteria > Burkholderiales > Oxalobacteraceae > Glaciimonas > Glaciimonas sp. OK215. Next base: position 4,970,080 of record NZ_CM173544.1, on the reverse strand, counting down.
GAACAACTCATTGGCGACGCCGAATTCCAATTCCATCAAGTCGTATTGATGATCAAGGTTCTTCGACATGATTGCGAAGATCAACATTGTCAGCAACACCGGCAACTGCAGGGCATGTGCGGCACCGATGGCCAGTGTGATGACCGCAATGACCAGTACGAACTGGCTGCTTGGTTGGCGACCTAGCAAGCGCGCCAGCGGTATCATCAAGCGATAGGTCACATAGGCCAGCAGCAGCGATCCCGCCAGTGAGTACAAGGTATGCGCCAACAGTGTAGTGAATGGCGTCGTGCCTTCGTGTGCAATCACAGGCAATAGTGCATAGGCAACCAGTATTGCAACAAAATTGTTCAGCGCGGTCATTGCTGCCAGGCGCCGCGTCACCTGACCTTCCGCCTTAAGGTCACGCACCACCACCATGATGACTGCCGGAGCGGTGGCGATGGCAAGGACGCCGCCTAACAATGCCAATACCTTTGACGCGCCTGTCCAGATCAGTGCGCCGCTCACAAACGCAAAGCATAGTGCAGAGCTCAACAGCACCGTAGCCAGCAACCATTTCTCGCGCCGCAGCCAGCCGATGTCGACATAGCGCCCGAGTTGATACACGACCAGGGCGACCGCAATATCAGCAAAAATATTTGCCAGCTTGAGAACGTCGCCGGATAGCAGATCGAGGCCGCCGACGCCGAGTATGAAACCCACGAGCAAATAGCCAGTGATGCGCGGAATCCAAGCAGTTTTGGTAACGATATAGCCGCCCACCAACCCGAATAGCAGCAAGCTGCCAAACAATAACAGCGCATTCCACTGTATCGGCTCGGCTAGGGCAAAGGACGGAAGAGCCCAATCCATGGATTCTCCTGGAGGTTGGTTTTACTGATCTTGCGGTGCAAGAAGCTGGTTGAGAATAAAAACCGAATAAAAAGTTAACGCAGATTTATTCCGGATTGATACCGAGTGTTGATAGCACCATCTCGTTGATAGTACACGCAAGCGCTAAATTGCATGTTGGTGATTTGTCAGCTTGCGGCTGATTTAGTTCCACGTAAGTATTATTTTTAATTGCGAAGATGGGCTGGATTTTGCCGCAGCTTAAGCATTTTGCAAACCTCCATGCAGTGCGCGACCTGTTCTGAAATCGGTTTGGGTATCGCGATGTGACCCTTTAAAACTTGTGCTATCCAGCGCGCGGTCACGCTCGCATCACGCTCCTCAGGCAGCGCCGGGATTTCTTCGGCGATGTTTTGTTTGGTCACCAGCGTGGTCTGTGCGCCTGCATGGAACCAGTCTATCTGCTGCGCTCTTTTCGCATTCGCTACGGCTTCGCCTTCTGTGCCGCGCATCAGGAACACGTCGCCACGTTCGGCTGCCGCCGTGGTCGTGAAATACGTGCTCAGCATGGTCAGATATTCCGGGTGCGTGTAGGAGGTCAGGCGTAGCGCCGGAACGCTGAACGGTTGCATAATTTTGACCAGAGTGTGGGTTGAATTGCGCACCCCCAAAATCCGGCGCATTTCCAGCAAACGCGACATCTTTGGTGCCAGCGCTGCGATCGGCATGAAAGCAGGTTGGCGCTGTTCGAAGCGCTGCGTAGCCTGCTCGACGCTGGTGGAGTGGGTATGACCAAGCGCTGCAAAGATTTCTGCGCTGGTGACCCGGCCAGGGTCGGTGAGTACGCCATGCACTAATATCGGTACGCCCTCGCGTGCCAGCAGCAATGCCAGCAGTGGCGTCAGATTGGGCATGTGGCGTGAGCCGTTGTAACTGGGAATAACCACCGGGGCGTAAATCGACGATCCGACTGGGTGGTTCGCATCGACTGATGTCAGCAATGGCGTGAAAGAAGCTTCGGCGGCGTCGAGAAATCCAGCGATCTCATCGACCGATTCTCCCTTGATCCGCATGGCCAGCAGAATTCCACCCATCTCCAGATCGGACACCCGTCCATCCAGCATCGCGGCATACAAATCTTGCGCATCCGAGCGGGAAAGAGCGCGTGCGCCGTCTTTCCCGCGACCAATTACCTTGATGAAGCGGGCTGCTGCGAACGGGGCTGCGGATGATATATTTTGCATGGTTACATTTATGGCAATAGTAGAATTGGGCGAAGGTTAGTGGCGGACTTGTTCGAATTTTACTGCACTGATGGATTCGGTCGATCGCAGTCAGGTAGAATCCCCCGACAAGCAATCGCTGTTGGCGAGCTTTCTGCGCATCATAGCGCGCATCATAGCGTTATCTTTCTGGATTAAATATGGCATTTGACCCTCGCGATCTTGAGGTGCTGCGTCCGCAATTGCTGCGATTCGCGCAGTTGCAGTTGCGCAATACCAGCCTGGCAGAAGATGCTGTATCGGAAACCATCGTTGCTGTAATGGAGCATCCAGAACGATTTCAGCAGCAATCCTCCTTTAAAACTTATGTTATTGGCATACTCAAACATAAGCTGATCGACCAGTTGCGTCGCGGCAAACGCGAAGTGCAACTGACAGAGGATGCCTATGACGATCGTGGCGATGCCGAGATGATTGACACATTATTCACCAGTCAAGGTCATGCGGTTGAGACGATGCCCGACTGGGGTAATCCGCATCAGACGCTTGAGCGCAAGGAGTTTTTTGATATTTTGCAACTATGCATCGATAAGTTGCCAGCCAAGACCGGTCGCATTTTTATGATGCGAGAGTGGCTGGAACTGGACACTGACGCGATATGCAAGGAACTTGATATCACCAGCGCCAACGCCTGGGTGCTGCTTTATCGGGCACGTACGCGTTTGCGTGAATGTCTGCAAATGAACTGGTTTGGTACACGGCCCGGCTAAATGTGGAGTAATGAATGTATTGGTTAAAAATACATTAAATATAACTCCAGTGTAATTTTTCCGGCATTCCCACGACTACTACCCATCATCTCTTAGCCCTACAATTTATCCATGCCACGCAACCGTTTATTTCCTACCTGCAGGGAAACCCAGAGCCTGCTGTCTGAAGCGCAGGACCGCACGCTTTCGCCGCTGCATCGTGTGCGCGTGCGGGTACATCTGTGGACATGCACGGCGTGCACCCGCTTTTCGAGCCAAATCCATTTCTTGCGCGATGCCATGCGGCGCTTAGGTAAGGATTAAGTACGGTTCCGGTAAACCGGCCCAGTAATTCCATGCCTGCCGAATTTGCGCCCGCAAAGTCTGCGGACGCTTTCAATTACAATGCGGCATTGTAAAAATTCATTCTTATCATGATTGTTCTCGGCGTTGAATCTTCCTGTGATGAAACCGGCATTGCGTTATACGACACGCAGCGTGGTTTGCTATCTCACGCACTGCACTCGCAAGTCGCGATGCACGAACAATACGGCGGCGTAGTACCGGAGCTCGCATCGCGCGATCACATCCGCCGTGCGATTCCGTTATTGCAACAAGTATTGGCGGAAGGAAACGTTGATCCTGGCGCTATCGACGCCATCGCCTACACACAGGGGCCGGGACTGGCCGGTGCTCTGCTGGTCGGGGCATCGGTTGCCTGCGGTCTGGGCCTGGCGTTAGATAAACCCATGCTGGGCGTACACCATCTGGAAGGTCATCTTTTGTCACCGCTGCTGGCGAGCGACCCGCCGACTTTTCCGTTTGTGGCTCTGTTGGTGTCCGGCGGTCATACGCAATTGATGCGGGTGGATGGTGTTGGCCAATATATGTTGCTGGGTGAAACGTTGGATGATGCCGCTGGCGAGGCGTTTGACAAATCGGCCAAATTGCTCGGTCTAGGCTATCCCGGTGGACCGGCAATTTCGCGCCTGGCGGAGTTTGGCGATCCAGCGGTTTATCAATTGCCGAGGCCGATGTTGCATTCCAAGAATCTGGATTTCAGTTTTTCCGGCCTCAAAACAGCGGTGCTAACCTTGGTAAAGAAACAAACGGTAAATATTTGCGAACAGGATAAAGCCAACATCGCGCGTGCTTTTGTTGATGCGTTGGTGGAGGTTTTGGTCGCCAAATGTCTGGCTGCATTAAAACAGACCGGCCTGAAACGCTTGGTGATCGCGGGTGGCGTCGGTGCCAACCAGCAATTGCGAAGCGCGTTGAATGCCGCCGCCGCGAAGCGTCGCTTTAAGGTGTATTACCCCGAACTGGAGTTTTGTACCGACAATGGCGCAATGATTGCGTTTGCCGGCGCCTTGCGTTTGCAGCTCAGGCCGGAGGCGGCGCAGCGAAACTATGCGTTCAATGTGCGACCGCGCTGGCCGCTGGATCAGCTAGGTATCTGAACTGGCATGAGGAAAAGTTCCGGCAAGGCGTATAATGCTGGACTGTAATGCAAAAGTGTGCTGTTCTAACGACAGTCATGCTACCCATGTCGAAGCAACTCGGATACGGTCAAACGGTTGTTCGAAGAACCGTTGCACGATGCAAGAGTTGACACGAAATTCACGAATTCATTGAAAGCAATAGTGCCTTTAGACGAATGTAAATTCGTTAATGCCGCGTCTGTATTTATATATCTTTAACGATATAGCGCGGAAGGCCGCCAATTACCATGCCTGACATTCAGTCTGAACAGCAACAAGAGAAAATCCCCGCGTCCGATGCACAAGCAGCGGCGCCATCCATTCGTTTTGCAGATTTCGGGTTGTCTCCAGACATCTTGCGAGCACTCAACGATCAGGGTTACGTCAATCCGACGCCGATTCAGGCGCAAGCAATCCCTATCGTTTTGCAAGGTCGCGACGTCATGGGTGCGGCGCAAACCGGTACCGGTAAAACGGCTGGTTTTGCGTTGCCGATTATTCAGTTGCTACTGGCACAGGCAAACACCAGCGCGTCACCCGCGCGCCATCCGGTACGCGCCCTGATTTTGACGCCGACGCGTGAGTTGGCCGATCAGGTCGCTGAAAACGTCAAAGCTTATTCGCGTCATACTGCGCTGCGCGCTACTGTGGTCTTTGGCGGTATCGATATGGCACCGCAGACCGCGGCATTGCGTTCCGGCATCGAAATTGTGATCGCCACGCCAGGGCGCCTGCTGGATCATGTGCAGCAGAAAACCGTCAGCCTGTCGCAGACCCAGATTCTGGTGATGGACGAGGCTGACCGCATGCTTGACATGGGCTTTCTGCCTGATTTGCAGCGCATTATCAACTTGCTGCCGAAAGAGCGTCAAAGCCTGATGTTCTCGGCAACGTTCTCTCCCGAGATCAAAAAGCTCGCAGCCAGCTTCCTCAAAAATCCGGTCACGATCGAAGTCGCGCGCAGTAACGCGACGGCTGACAATGTCACGCAAATCATGTACCGGGTCGATGACCAGACCAAGCCGGACGCGGTGTCGCATATCATTCGCGAGCGCAATCTGAAACAGGTAATCGTTTTTTCGAACACCAAGATCGGCGCCTCACGTTTGGCGCGGCATTTGGAGAATGAAGGCGTGAATGCCTCTGCGATTCATGGCGACAAGACCCAGAACGAACGGATGGCCGCGCTCGAAGCCTTCAAGCAAGGCGAGATTGAAGTCCTGGTAGCGACCGATGTCGCCGCCCGCGGTCTGGATATCGCCGAGTTGCCATGCGTGATTAACTTCGATTTGCCTTACAACGCGGAGGATTACGTCCATCGTATTGGCCGTACCGGCCGCGCTGGCGCCTCTGGCGATGCAATTTCGCTGTACACCGAAAAAGATGAACGGCTGTTGGTCGATATCGAAAAAATGATCAAGCACAAGTTCGTACGTGCCGAGCTGGTGGGCTTTGTACCGAAGCCACGGGCGTCGGAGCGTGAGCGTTCGCCGCGTCGTGATGACGCTGAGCCGCGCGGCAATGCCCGCACTGACACGCGTTCGGGGTCGTACGATCGCAGCAGCCATCATACTCGCAGCGCTTACACTTCAATGCCGCTGCGCAAGGAAAAAATAGATCCGTGGTTTCTGAAACCTTACGAGCCGGCAATGTCGCCTGTCGAGAGCACGCAGAAACTGCAATCTGCCGCTGTCGCGCCCAAGTCCAAAGTGAAGGTTGCCGCTTTATTGGGCGGCATGCCAAAGCGCTAAGGAAGTGCTTGCCGGCCCGGTTTGGTCAACTCACTGGCCAACCGGCCATTGGCTGCGGTTCAGCGTCGGTGTATGCGAGGCGCTGTTGCAGCGCATATCGGCACTGCCCGGCATGCTTATAATTCAATGCGGCGCCATTCTCTGACTGGCCCATGCGGCAATGGCGAGCGGCCAGAATCCGGCGACCGAAGCCACCTGGCCAATGTCCAATCCCAGGAACCACGCTGCTTTAATCAGGGCTTGATGTGCTTGCGTCAAATCCAGCGCTTGCGCGCCATTTTGCTTGGATAGTTTGTCGCCATCGGCGTTGGTGATGACGGGAACATGCAAGTAAGCAGGTGTCGTCAGCTGGAGTCGCCGTTGCAGATAAATCTGTCTTGCGGTGGAGTCCAGAAGGTCGGCTCCTCGCACCACATGCGTGACACCCTGATCCGCATCGTCGACCACCACCGCCAGCTGATACGCCCAAAATCCATCCGCTCGTTTCAACACAAAATCGCCGGCTTCTGTCGCCAGATGCTGCTGCACCGGTCCTTGCCATCTATCCTCAAAGCGTATGAGTTCATCGGGCTGCCCGACATCCGGTACGCGCAATCGATAGGAGCGAGTCGGTTTGCCGACCGCCAGTCCATCGCGGCAAGTGCCGGGGTACACTGCTGCGCCATCTGCGGCCACACCGATTTGTGAGTCGACGATTTCGCGCCGCGTACAGCCGCAAGGATAGGCTAGTCGCCCGAGTTTATCGAACGCGGCCTGATACAGATTGCCGCGCTGACTTTGAAATTCCACCTTGCCATCCCAATGCATCTGCAGAGTCGTCAGCGCGTTTAAGATCGCCTCGGCCGCGCCTGGCGCCGTGCGCGCCTCATCGACGTCTTCCATCCGCACCAGCCAATCACCTTGATGTACTTTGGCATCCAGATAACTTGCCATCGCCGCGACCAGCGAGCCGTCATGCAGTGGTCCGGTTGGGGATGGGGCGAAACGTCCGATGTAATGCGTTGGGCTAGACATTGTTGGGTAACTGCGTAAAAGGTAGCAACCGTTATTTGACCTCAACTAAGGCGATCCAAGCAAGCTGTGAAGAGTAGCAGGGTCATTCAATTGGTTGATAAACCATTTAAGGGATTTACCCAGGACCGGGGTGCGCCATGCGATTTGCGATTTGACGCCGGGTTTGGCTTCCAGCGTTTCTTTTTCGATCAATGCGCCGGATGCAAAATAGGGTGCGGCCAGGCGCCTTGGCAAGTGACCGCAGCCGAGTCCGTTCAGTTGGGCTTGCAACTTGGCGGGCATCGACGGCACCGTCAAGGTATCTTGTCCGGTTAGCAAGCCGGAAGTGATGCTGGGCAGGACGCGGCCTGTATCGCCGACCGCAATCGCCCGATATTGCTGAATCATGGCGGCGCTCAACGGCTCTTCTACCGATGCCAGGGGATGTTGCGGCGCTACCGCAAAGACCCAATCGATGGTGCCCAACTGGCGCGTCTGGAAGCCGCCGCTCATGCGGATGCGGTCGGGGCCGTCGTGCGGCGCGCCAATTACCAGGTCGGCGCGATCGCTCATCAAGGCTTCCCATACGCCGGACAGGGCTTCATGCGAAATGCGCAAGCGTGTGCCGGCATTTTCGCGGTCAAAGGCGGCAACCAGCGGCAGCAGTGCTTCAAATGGAACGATGCTGTCGACAACGATGCGTAGCTCAACTTCCCAGCCGGTCGCGGTACGTTTGACCCGGCGCTCAAGTTCTTGCGCCGCTTGCAGCAAATGACGGCCCTCGGTCAGCAATTCGACGCCGGCGCTGGTCAGCTTGGCGCGGTGACCGCGACGATCAAACAGCAGCACATCGAGGTCTTCTTCCAGTTTGCGGACGCTGTAAGTGAGCGCCGACGGCACCCGGTCCAGCTCGATGGCGGCAGCGGCAAAGCTGCCTTTGCGATCGATGGTATCGAGGATTTGCAATGCTTCCAGCGTCAAATTCATAGATTGATTTGCGCGCGCCGCGCCGGTCGAATTAGTGCGTAGCGGTTGCTTGTTGCGTGGAAGTATTTTCCTTCGATACTTGCTCGGGCAGACAGTGTGGGCAGGATTTTCCGGCAACATATTCCGTCGATAATTGTTCACGCGGCGTCACCACGGCGCGGCAGGCAAAGCATTGCACCGTTGCCGTTTCCTGCAACTGTGGATTGAGTGCAGTCCGATAGTCGAATACAAAGCAATCGCCGTTATAGTGCGCGCCGCCGCACTCTTCAAAATACTTGAGAATGCCGCCGTCCAGTTGATAGACGCTGTCAAAGCCGATCTCCTGCATATGAATTGCGGCTTTTTCGCAGCGTATGCCTCCGGTACAGAAGGTGACGACTGTTTTGTCTGCCAACGCATCCTTGTGGGCGGCAATCACTTTCGGGAACTCGCTAAACTTGTCGATACGGTAATCAATGGTGTTGTCGAAGCTGCCGACATCGACCTCAAAACCATTGCGCGTATCCATCATGACCACCGGACGTCCGTTGTCGTCATGACCCTGGTCCAGCCAGCGCTTCAGGGTTTTAGGTGCGACCGAAGGAGCGCGACCCAGTTCAGGTTTGATCAGCGGGTGCTTCATCGTGATGATTTCCGCCTTCAGTTTCACCAGCATGCGCGTAAACGGCTGCTTTTCGGAGTAGCTTTCCTTTACTTCCAGATCGGAAAAGCGCTCATCAGCGCGCAACCAGGCCAAAAACTGGTCGATGTTCTCACGGAAGCCTGCCAGAAACAGGTTGATGCCTTCCGGGCTGAGTAAAATCGTCCCTTTTAGTTGGTGTTGGTTACACGTTGCAAGAAATTCTGCGCGTTTCTCTGCAGTATCGTTGAAAGTGATAAATTTATAAGCGGCAATGTTGACGTAGGTAGGCGCGGACGACATAAGCTGGTTTCTCTGTAAGTCATTGATTTGACAGTATTATAAACTCGAGCGGGGTTTTCCACGAGATTTGCGGCAGGAATGCCGGTTCAGGACCGGGTGCCGAGGTAAAATACGGCCCATGACGACACCGCAATTTACACATCTCCGCCTGCATTCCGAATATTCGATTGTTGATGGCTTGGTCCGCATCGATGACGTAGTCAAAGCCGCTGCCAAGGATCAGCAGGCGGCACTCGGTATCTCCGATCTCGCCAACCTGTTCGGTATGGTCAAGTTTTATAAGGCTGCGCGCAGCAAAGGGATCAAGCCGATCGTTGGCTGCGACGTCTGGATCACCAATAATGACGAGCGCGACAAACCGTCGCGTTTGCTGTTGCTGGTCAAGAGTCGTGCCGGCTATTTGCAGCTATGTGAATTGTTGTCCAAGGCATGGCTGGAAAACCTGCATCGCGGCCGCGCGGAAATTCGCGCCGAGTGGTTAGCTGATCTGCAGCAGCAAAGCAGCGGCAACGGCCTGATTGCGTTGTCCGGCGCGCATTTTGGTGACGTTGGCAGCGCCATTGATAACGGGAATCTGGCAGCGGCTAAACGTTGTGCCGAGCGCTGGATGGAAATTTTTCCCGATAATTTTTATATCGAAGTGCAGCGTGCCGACCAGCCGAATATGGAGCCGCACGTACGCCACGCGGTGGCGCTGGCCGCAGAGTTGCAATTGCCGGTAGTGGCAACCCATCCGGTGCAGTTTCTCGACAAAGGCGAATTTATCGCGCACGAGGCCCGCACTTGTATTTCCGAAGGCGAAATGCTGGCGAATGCACGGCGCGTGCGCCGCTTCAATGATCAGCAATGCTTCAAAACCCAGGCCGAAATGGCCGAGTTGTTTGCCGACATGCCGGCGGCATTACAAAATTCGGTCGAAATCGCCAAGCGTTGTAATTTGTCGCTGCAACTTGGTAAGCCACAGCTGCCGGATTTCCCGACGCCGGAGGGCATGACCATTGGTGATTTCCTGGTGCAACAGTCGAAAGACGGGCTGGAGCTGCGCCTGCTGCATCTGTTCCCCGATGCGGACAAGCGCGAACAGAATCGTCAGCGGTATCAGGATCGGTTGAAGTTTGAAACCGACACGATCATCAAGATGGGTTTCCCCGGTTACTTTCTGATCGTTGCGGAATTTATTCGCTGGGCCAAGGAGAATGGCGTGCCGGTCGGACCGGGGCGGGGATCCGGTGCGGGTTCGCTGGTGGCGTATTCGCTTCAAATTACCGATCTTGATCCGCTGCGTTACAACCTGCTGTTCGAACGTTTCCTGAATCCTGAGCGGGTCTCGATGCCCGACTTCGATATCGACTTTTGCCAGGAAGGCCGCGACCGTGTGATTCAACACGTCAAGGATTTGTACGGCAAGGAAGCGGTGTCGCAGATTGCCACGTTCGGCACCATGGCGGCCAAAGGCGCGATTCGCGACGTCGGCCGGGTGCTCGATTTTGGCTATAACTTCTGTGACGGCATTTCCAAGCTGATTCCGTTCAAGCCGGGCAAGCATGTGACGATTGCCGATGCGATCCAGGAAGAGCCGATGCTGGCTGAGCGACTGGAGAACGAAGAAGAGGTCAAGCAATTATTGAATCTGGCGCAGCAAGTCGAAGGAATCGCCCGCAACATTGGCATGCATGCCGGTGGCGTGTTGATCGCCCCGGGAAAGTTGACCGATTTTTGCCCGCTGTATACACAAGGCGGCGATGCCGGGGTGGTATCGCAATACGATAAGGACGACGTCGAAGCGGTCGGCCTGGTCAAGTTCGACTTTTTGGGTTTGACCACACTGACCATTCTTGATCGCGCCGTGCGTTACATCAAGCAACTCGATCCGGCGCTGGCGGATTTCAGCCTGGAAAAATTGCCTCTGAATGACAGGGCGTCGTATCAGTTGCTGACCGCGGCCAAAACGGTCGCCGTATTTCAGCTGGAAAGCCGCGGCATGCAAGGCATGTTGAAAGATGCGCGTCCCGATCGCTTCGAAGATATTATCGCGCTGGTTGCGCTGTATCGTCCGGGTCCGATGGACCTGATTCCTGATTTCTGCAAACGTAAACACGGCGAACGTTTCGATTATCCCGATCCGCGTACCGAAGGAATTTTGTCCGAAACATACGGCATCATGGTGTATCAGGAGCAGGTGATGCAGATGGCGCAGGTGGTCGGCGGTTACTCGCTCGGCGGCGCGGATTTGCTGCGACGTGCAATGGGTAAGAAAAAAGCGGAAGAGATGGCGGAACACCGTCAGATTTTCCGCGACGGTGCGGCCAAGGATGGGTTGAGCGAGGCCAAAGCCGACGAAATTTTCGATTTGATGGAAAAATTCGCTGGCTACGGCTTCAACAAATCTCACGCTGCGGCCTACGCCTTGTTGTCGTATCACACCGCCTATTTAAAAGCGCATCATCCGGCCGCTTTCATGGCCGCCAACTTGTCGCTGGCGATGGATGACACCGAAAAGGTCAAGATTCTGGTCGAAGATGCGTTGGACGTCTGCAAACTGACTTTGCTGCCGCCGGACATCAACCTGTCGGAATATCGCTTTACGCCAGAGGCCGAACCCGGCAAAAAGGCGGCCTTTATCCGTTATGGCCTGGGCGCGGTCAAGGGGTCCGGCCAAAACGCCATCGAGGCCATCGTCGCCGCACGCAAAGAAAAGCCTTTCGTTGATTTGTTCGATTTTTGTGTCCGCGTCGACAAACGCCAGATTAACCGCCGCACCATCGAATCCTTGATACGGGCTGGTGCATTCGATTGCTTCAAAGTCGATCGCGGCATCTTGCTGGCATCAGTTCCACTGGCGATGGAAGCCGCCGATCAAAAACTGGCAGCGGCTAACCAGGTCAGCTTGTTCGGCGGCGACGACAGCGACCTGGAACAGGCACCGGAATACGTGAAGGCGGCACCATGGACCGATAAGCAGAAACTCACTGAAGAAAAATCTGCGCTTGGATTTTATCTGTCGGGCCATTTATTTCACGCCTACGCTCCCGAAGCGCGCCGTTTTGCCCGGACGCCGCTAGGCAATCTGGAGCCATCGCGCGAACCACGCACTTTGGCGGGGATCATCTCGGGCTTGCGCACTCAGATGACACAGCGTGGAAAAATGATCATTGTCACGTTGGATGATGGCAGCGCCACGGTAGATGTAACTGTCTACAACGAGCAATTCGAACCGAATAAAGCCTTCTTCAAGGAAGACGAGTTTCTGGTAGTGCAGGGCAAAGTGTCGGAGGATCGCTTTAACGGCGGGTTACGCGTGTCTGCAGAAAAAGTGATGGATATCGCTACCGCGCGGATTCATTATGGGCGGCAGTTTGTGTTGTCGCTCACCGCATCTAAACATCAGATTGCTGCCGCGGAACTTAAAGAAATGTTGTCATCGCATCGTTCTGAAACCGGCCTGCCGTTGACGGTGCGCTATACCGGTGACGAGATCGGATGCGAGATATTGTTTGGCGATGCGTGGCGGGTTTCACCTAACGACGGGCTGCAGTTGTCTCTGGTGGCGAGATTCGGCAGGGAGGCAGTCGTTGTCGAGTACTAAAGTGCATTGGTACATAGCCCATAATCACCGGCCTTCGCGAAATTGTTTGCGTAACGCGAGGGCTCGCTTCTAATCCCGGTAATTGATTGTACGTGTCGCTGATCAAGATCAGCATGAACACATGCGCAGTATATTTTTGCGCGCATTTTGGAGTACGAATTTGTCTTATTACAAATGGCCCGTGTTTATTGCCATTCTGCTTTTTCCGGCACTATCACTGGCGTTGCATAACGCCGGGAATGTCTGTCTTTTCCTGTTGCTGATGTTTAGCATCATCGCCGCTGCGTTTCGTTATAAGCCTATGCAGATAAGCTTCAGACAATTGCTGAAAGATTATTGGCTACTCCATCTGGCGATGGTTTCGCTGGTCATCGCGGTGTTCTTGAATCAATTCTCAAGCGGGCAATTTGCGGTCAAATATTACGATACGGCATTCCGTATTGCGCTATTTACACCTGTTCTGTGGATTATTCTGGCAGTGCCTCTGAACTACTTAAAAAAAATACAGTGGGCCTTTATTGTGGGGGTATTCGCTGCGCTGGCAAAAGCTTACCTGCTTACCGACGGTGGCATGGATCGCCCATCGAACATGGGGTTTCTAGCGACTGTCCCGTTTTCCGGTATGGCGCTACTATTCGGGGCAATTGCAATCGTTTCGATAGGCTGGACGGAACATCGCGCCAAGTTGGTGGTTGGACTTAAAATTCTGGCTGGCTTGGCGGGGGTGTATGTCACCATTTTGTCGCAAACCAGAGGTAGCTGGATTGCAATCCCGGTTTTTATAACCGCTATCTTTGTTTTTGCGAAGAATGTTCGTTTGCGGTATCGCGTAACTGTATTGGTTCTTGTGCTTATTTTCTTGGTAGCAGCCGGTACATTTAGTAGTGTCGTTCAAAACAGATTTGCAGATGCGGAATCTGATATTGCGCTTTATGTCGACCGTGAAAATGCAGATACGTCGCTGGGAGTCAGGTTGCAACTATGGCGTGCGTCGTGGGAATTATTTAAAGCGAATCCGGTTTTTGGGGTTGGCAGAGAAAACTTTAGTGACGGCCTGGAGGCTCTCTCTGCTCGCACGATTATCAGCCCGACAGCAACCTCATTTTCACACTCGCATAATGAGATATTGTTCAATATGGCGATTCTCGGGACGTTTGGATTGTTAGGCATACTTTCGATTTATTTCGTCCCGGCATATTACTTTGTCCGAGAACTTGGCCATCCGGACCGTGAGCTAAGAACCGCTGCCGCCATGGGGCTGACGGTGTGTCTCGGATTTTTCATTTTTGGCCTTACCGACATGATGTTTTTTTGGAACGCGACCGGTGGGATTTATAGTATGAGCGTGGCGACGTTTTTTGCGTGTGTCATAAAACGAAAAGAAGAACTTCAACGGATTGCTTCATGACTGTTTCATCGTATTCAACGTATTTCAAGCGACTTGCCATACTTCATCGACCGTATAAGAAACGGTTGGCGTTAGCTTTTTTCGGGATGGCTGTGACGGCAGCGACGGAGCCATTGGTAGCCTATATTTTTAAGGTATTGCTGGATCATGGTTTTGTCGAAAAGCCCTCCTTCCCGTTATGGCTGGTGCCGGTGGCTGTGGTTGGTGCATTTGTTGCACGCGGAGCGTCGACATTTTTAACCACTTACATGATGAATTGGGTCTCCACGAGAGTGCTCAACACACTGCGGCGACAAATGTTCAGCCGGATGTTGCACGTACCGATTGACTTCCACGCAACCCACACCGTCGGGCGCGTAATCAATTCAATTATGTTCGAAGTACAGCAAATCATCGAAATGATTACCAAGCTATTTACGTCTATCGTGCGCTGTACGCTGACGGTGCTTGGGTTACTGGCCTATATGCTGTATATCAGCTGGACGCTGACGCTGGTGGCTTTTGTGTTGATGCCGCTGATGATGCTGGTGGTACGCCTTACCGGCAAACGCTTGAAGAAGTTGAATAAAGACGCGCTTACCGTGAATGCTGAATTGACGCAGGTGATCGAAGAAACGACACGGGCGCAGCAGGTCGTCAAGATTTTCGGTGGACAGGATTACGAACGGCTTCGTTTTGAAGCGCGCGCTGACCATCTGCGAAGCTACAGCATGCGCCTGACCAGCACCTTTGCCGCGACTGTCCCTGTGACCCAAATCATGACCGCCTGCGCGATGTCGGTAATGATCATGATGGCCTTGATTCAATCCAGCCATAATCAAATCACGGTGGGTGGCTTCATCTCTTTTTTTACTGCGATGATTGCATTGCTCGCACCGCTGAAGCAGTTAGCGGAGGTAAACGGGCCTTTGCAGCGCGGGATGGCTGCAGCCGAAGCGGTTTTCACGCTAATCGATAGTCCGGTTGAGCGTACTACCGGCAAGCAACTCAATCAGCGTGCACGGGGAAAAATCGCGTTTGACGGCGTTAATTTTTCTTATCCAGGTCAAGACAAGCCTGCATTGAAGGATATCAACCTCCATGTAGCGCCCGGTGAAACCATTGCATTTGTGGGTATGTCGGGCGGCGGTAAATCTACATTGGTTAATTTGATACCCGGTTTTTATGCGGTTACCGGCGGTCGCATCCTGTTGGACGGCGAGCCGATTGAGGATATCGCCCTGAGCAGTTTGCGCCAGCAGATCGCGATGGTGAGTCAGCATGTTGTCCTGTTCAACGATACGATCGCTGCAAACATTGCCTATGGCGACAGTGCCCCGAATCGAGAACGGATCGAGGCTGCAGCCAAGGCCGCTTATCTTGCGGATATGATCGCGAGTTTGCCGGATGGTCTGGATACGCCGATTGGTGACAATGGTTCGCGTCTGTCCGGCGGTCAGCGTCAGCGCCTGGCAATGGCACGTGCAATCTATAAAGATGCACCTGTCTTGATTTTGGATGAGGCGACCTCAGCGCTGGACAGCGAGTCGGAACGTGCGGTGCAGGCTGCGCTGGACATGCTGATGCAAGACCGTACCACCTTCGTCATTGCGCATAGGCTGTCGACCATCGAACGCGCGAATCGCATCGTGGTACTGTCCGCTGGCAAGATAGTTGAAATTGGCACACACCATGAGTTACTGGAAAAACAGGGAGCGTATGCCAATTTATATCGCCTCCAGTTTTCCAAAGATGAAGTGAATGTCGACATGTAGCGCCGATTGTTTTGGCCCGTTCGTTGAATATCTTTATTCAACTTCGATCACCTACTTAACTCAGAATGCATGATGGCTACACAACTGGTTCCAGGCAAGATATTAGAAAAAGCCGATAAAATATTATTTATTGCTCATCTCGCTTTGGGCGATTTTACCTACCTGCAAAACTGTTTTAAAGCATTTTCCGAGGCTTATCCGCAGATCAAAATCCACATCTGGGTGGATGAGGTGCGTCGTACCAATAACGCGGCTGAATGGGTACATCTAAAGAAATATGCACTGTACGACTGGTTGGCTGAATGTCCTTTCATCGAAAAAGTCTATAACCAGACCTATAGCCCGGTACTGTTTCAGCAGTCGATCAGTGAAGCGCAGCAGCAGAATTATCCGTTAGTCGTATCGCTGTCGACGTTAAGACCGCCGATGTATGCAACGCTGGCACGGGATATTACGCCGAACGGTTTTGTGGCCGGCATGAAAAAGCCGGTTGGCTTGTTGGCATTCAAACAGCGCCAGGCGTATCGTAAGCTGGACGCTGCGCTGAATCCGGATGGCGGCATGCAACCGGGATTGCACATCAGCGACGTCTACGCCGGGTGGTTCCAGCAATTGTTCGGGATTGTCAGCGAGCCGTCATCACGCTTGCCATTTGTCGAGATTCCGGAGCAGTGGGGACGCAAGGCTAAAGATCAGTTGCGGATATGGGGCTTCGACCGGGACCAGCAGAAATCGGCGTCATCCGGCAAGCTACTGTTTATCAATCCGTATGCCAAGACCAAAAAGCGCTGCTGGCCGCTGGAACGCGTGGTGGAATTGGTGGCGGCGATAAATGAGAACGAAGCCTGGCGCGGAATGCGCTTTATTGTCAATGTAGTGCCGGAAGAAATGGTACGGGCCAAACAGTTTTTCGCCAAGTATTCGATGGAACAGGTGCGCCTGTTTAGCGCTGAAGAAAATTTCTTCCAGTTGCCGGCAATTCTGCACGAGTGCGATCTGATTGTTTCAGTCGAGACAGCGGTGATGCATTTAGCGAATGCAGTGCATGTCCCCGTTGTTGCCTTGATGCGTCAGAAAAATCCTGAGTGGGCGCCGATCGACAAGGAACACAGCATAGTCATTACCACATCCAATCGGCGTGATTGGGTGAAGGCGATCACTGTTGCCCAAGTGACCGCTGTACTCACAAACTGATAGGCGAATTTTCATGAGTACATCCGTTGTGGACGATATTTGTCCGCCGTTGCACGTAGCCTTTGGCGTAGATGCCAATTATTTTCTGGGGATGGGAGTCGCGATTGTTTCCGTACTGGAAAATAATCGTCATCAGCCGTTTGTTTTTCATGTTTTTACGCCGTCGATATCTGACGATCACGCCGGTAAATTGCGTGAAATTGAAGCCAAATATCTGACGGTTATTCAGGTAAAGATAATTGATCAGTCGATTTTCGACGAGTTTGCCGACTTTTCGAATTTCGGCCAATATTCGGCCGCCATATTTACCCGACTTCTGATCGCCGGCGCATTAAAGGGCGTCACCGACAAAGTCCTCTATCTGGATGCTGACATCGTCTGTCAAGGTGACGTGGCGGCGCTGATGGCGGTTGAAATGGATGATTGTGTCGCGGCAGTGGTGGGCGATGTCGGCAGCATCGCTGAAAAGCAGGTAGAGGCATTGCATCTTGCAGGCGGAAAATATTTCAATTCAGGCGTGCTCTACATCAACGTCGATAAATGGGCCGCTGATGATATTTGGCACAAGGCTGTAAAGGCAATTCTTGCCAGTGACAAGAGCTTCTCATTTCCTGACCAGGATGCGCTCAACATCGTCCTGGACGGCAGGGTAAAGTTTATCGACCCAAGATTCAACTGGATATATGACCTGTTTGGTGAAACCACGACCAATAAGAAAATTGCAAAGGAAGCGGTATTCATTCACTTCGTCGGACGGCTAAAGCCTTGGCACAATTGGTGCTGTAACCCTTCGAATGCACTTTTCTTGAAATATCAGGCGCTGTCACCTTGGGCAAATGTGGCTTTGTACGGGCCGAAAAATTACAAGGAAATGAGAATGTATGCGCAAGGTCTGACGCGCACCGGACAGCGTAGACAAGGAATGATTTGGTACTTCAAATATCTTGTGAATAAATTCTATCCGTAGCGGTCGAAGCCCGCCATTTCTTCACTACAAATTCGCATGCTGGAGTGACACATATTTTTCGTTGACCCAGGTCAAGACGATTTTTCCCACGGCGTCCGGGGAGATATTTTTCATGCAGTCGCAGGTCAGCGCATTTTTTGTTTTGCAACCTGGACATTCTCTTGGCTGAGACAGCGACTGAGCCCGAACACCTAATGCCCCCCAGCGATCCGGATTCATTGAGCGAGCACCCGGGAACAGGCCTATCGTTCGTTGTCCGAAAGCGGCAGACATATGTAATGGCCCGGTGCCACTGGCAATCAAGCCATCGGCGGCCTGGATAAATGATGCCAATTGCCGCAGCGTGAATTTTCCGCAGACGTCGGTTACGTTAGGCAACTGCAATAGTTCTGGCACCTGTTCTGCGATCCATTTTCCCTCAGGGGCACTCCCTGTTACCCATAACGCGATATACGGATGCTTGCCCAAGAGTTGAGCGAGCGCGACATAGTGAGAAATTGGCCATTCCCGGCCATGGCCATTTGATTTCGGATGAATGATCAGATTGAATCGATCCGGGCGCAACAAACGGTCTATTGACGGGTCGAGCGGGATATCAAATTCGTATAGCGCTGGAATCGCATGGCGATCCGGCAGGTAATTGATACCCAGTGGGCGCAGGTATTTGAAATTGAATTGCGCCTCATGATTTTCCGAACGACCTTTTGTGAAGTGTAGCCGGCGGTTGCAATGCAGCCAGTTGAACAAGCCTCGGTGGACGTTGCCTATCCGATTTGGTATCCCAGCCTTGTGCGCAGCAATCGCAAGGGTCTTGTCTGGTTGCGCAAAGATGACAGTATCGATATCGGAGTTGGCAAAAAAAGCGACTGGATCAGTTAGGCTTTCAAACGCGATGATTTCATCTACGGTGCGACAATATTCGACTACCGGAGCGGCATACGCACGGCATAGGAAACTTATTTTTACTGAAGGAAAGCGTTGCTTCAGATAAGCCGTAATGGGTAGTGTCAGTATTACGTCACCGATGTTGTCCGTACGACATATCAATATATGAGAGCTTTTTAATACCATTTTGCATCGAGTAATGAGTTGAGGTGGAAGCAAAAAATAGCGCCACGGATATTGCCCTTAACGAGTTAAAGAAGTTATCGTGCCGCCAGATATTTCATATACCACTTGAAGCTGGCAAACACTTGCCCTCGTTTCATCAGGAAACGAGAATGCATTCTCATCTCTTTATAGTTTCGTGGAGCCGCATCCAGCGGCAAATTTGCCCACGGAGACAGGGCGTGGTACTTGACGAACAAGTCTCTCGATTCGTGTAAGCACCAGTTGTTCCAGGGTTTTACCGCGCCGGCAAAGTGAATGAAGACGACAGCGCCGATAGCGCGCATCTGTCTTTTGTTTTTTTCCAGATCATGGATCAGGTCATACAGGAAATTCCATTTTCTGTCGATAAATCGGACTTGTCCCTCCAGTACGACATTGAGAGCATCCTGATCCGGGAATCTGTAATCCTTGCCGTTTTCCAGAATGGCATGGATAGTCTTCTCGGTAATCTCTCTGGACGCCCAGAGATCGACGTTCATATACATCACGCCGGAGTTGAAATATTTTTGCGATGACAATTGCAAGGCTGCACAGCGTCTGCGGGTGGTTTCATCGGCGTCTGGAACAACAATCGCCGCGCTATCGCCGAAATCCATTTGAATCAACTCGGCCAGGCTTCCCACGCACAGGATATCCGCATCCAGGTAGAGAACCTTGTCGGTTATTCCGCGCAAGGTGGACGGGATTAGCAGGCGCGTGAATATGGTTGGCGAATAGTACGAAAACTGCGAGATATGCGCGAATGGTTGAAAGATCGCGGGATCGATAATGTGGATATGCGTAGCGACGTCGTACTTGCTTCCCAGCTGACTGAAGCGTTGGCGGTTATCCTCGGAAAGTGAAAATGCAAATACGTGAAACGTAAATTCAACGCCTGGATTGTTGTCAATGATGGACGTGATTGTCGCCCCCATGCTGCGGCAATAATGATCATCGACACAAAATGCAATATGAAAAGAGTTGTGTTCTTTTTTCTCAGGTGTTTGAGAAGAAGCATTTAAAGAAGTGTGCATTTATCTGTCCTGAACTTACATCAAAATAATGTCGTATTATTTTTTATTGTTATATTGTCGTCTAAATTCGTCTAGAGTAAATCGTAAGCCATTGATTTATTGTGATATTTTATCCATTGCAGTCTATTGACGTATTATACTATCGCCAATATAGTTTGTAGCTAGCTGTGTAGCTACACAATAATACATAGGATGAAATATGCGGCATCGAACGAAAGACGCTCTTGAGCCACTCCAGCTAAAACATTGGGTGCGAGCGGTTGAGAATGGTGAAACGCCAACAATCAAGGATCCGGAAACACACGAAATTGTACAGCTTCCGATGCCGCTCGCGAGAACTGATGGTGATGGTCTTACTTTCACGCTTTCCAAATCTGGAACGGCTTCATGGATTCTTCGCTACCGACATGGCGGGCGCTCAAGGGAGTTGACGATTGGCAACTATCCAGACATCGGCTTATCAGAAGCGAGGAAGCGTGCTAGAGAACAGCGAGCGGAAATTGATCGCGGCAATGACCCGGTTTCTGACAAACGTAAAACTAAGGCGTTGGCACTGCAAGATTGGACTGTCCGTCAGTTGATCGCAGATTATCGAGAAAAGGTATTGATTGGCCTCAGCACGAGCACTCAAAGGAGTTACGGTCGAAGCCTAATTCGGATCGAATCTAAAATCGGCTCATTGACTGTGTCAAAAATCACTCCGTTGGATATTGTCGCGTTTATTGAAGATACGGGCGCTACATGGACTGAGTCAAGTTTGCTTTTGTCCTCGACTAAGATGTTGTTCAGACATGCGGCTGGGAAAAAACTGGTAGCCGCAAATCCATGTGCAGGAATCGAATTGAATGCCTTGATGGGAAAACGCCCGCCGATCAGGCGCAGGTTGATGCTATCCGAGGCGGAGCTACGGCAGCTCCTGAAGGCAGAAATGCGGCGTGAAAATGCGCTAGCCATTAGATTGCTGCTCGGTACAGCAGTACGATCCGATGAGCTGAGAAATGCAAAGTGGGGCCAGTTCGATTTTAGTAGCGGTGTGTGGAGCGTTCCTAGTACCAAAACAGGGCCAGGGATGCAAATTCCGCTAACAGTACCAGTGATAGATTGGCTAGTTGAGTTGAAGTCACTAGGTAACGGGTCTGATTTCATTTTACCTGCGAGAGCGGAGAGCCGTAAGGTCCGATTTGGAGGCGATGCGCCGATAAACCCGAATACGATTGGAGCCGCGATTGAGTTTTGGTTCACGGAACATAAACCGGAAGTCAGGCGTTTTACGCCGCACGACCTGAGGTCAACCGCAAAAAGTCATATGCGCGCGCTCGGTGTGCCACGTGACATAACGGAAATGTGCCTCAACCACAAACTTGCCGGAGTTGAAGGAATATATGATGTTCACACTTATTTTGAAGAACGAAAAGAAGCTCTGAGCACGTGGGGTGAGTATTTGGTACGTATTGAGAATGATTCTCTTGTTAAGTAATCCGGCAGTGCTAACTGATTAACACTTCCCGCGTTTTGCAGCGTTTAAATGCGTTGCGGCATACACAACCACCAGTAATGTGCGTTCGGCAGCTTGCCCGGCCGTTTAATGCGCTTGCCTGGCATCGCGTGACCAGCCAGCATCGCCAAAATCACTGGTGACGCCAAAAAACGGCTGTTCTTGTCGATTTATTGGCCCGATTTTATAGCGAAATCTGCGAAGTTATTCATTTAACATCTAATTGCCAAACTCCGATAAAATATGACGGTCAAGTTCACGTCGCACCGATGATTTTACCGGCGCGACCACACCGAGCCTGACTCACTGCGCAGCAGCGCTTGCTTGGACAAGATGCCTCGGATTCACTTCGGGGTGATCAACTTGTTCAAGAATGCCTCAATCATCCCGTCTACTTTTTTCTGAATGCATCGCCATCTAGGCGGGCGTTGCTGCGCGCTTAATGAGATGGTCACCCCGGCCCTGCCAGCGGTTACGCTGGCAGGGTTTCTTACTTTCGGAGGCCATCATGAACCACGTGACATTGGTAGGGATTGATCTAGGCAAGCATATATTTCCCCTTCATGGGCAGGATAAACGGGGAGGTGTGGTGTTTCGCAAAAAATGTAATCGGAAGCAACTGGTCGAGTTTTTCAGCAATTTCGCGGTATGTACGGTGGCCATGGAAGCGTGTGCCGGGGCGCACCAAATGGCGCGCCAGCTCGCCGCGTTTGGGCATGTAGTGAAGCTCATTTCGCCGCAGTTTGTGCGCCCTTTCGTCAAGAGCAACAAGAACGATTTCGTGGATGCCGAAGCGATCTGCGAAGCCGCCTCACGGCCATCAATGCGGTTTGTAACACCAAAAACAGAATCACAGCAAACGCTGTCGGCCTTGCACCGAGTACGCGAAGCGTTGATCAGAGATCGTACCGGCACGACCAATCAAATCCACGGGTTTTTACTTGAGTTTGGCATCAGCCTTCCGGTTGGACAGACGCTCATCAAGCGTTTGCCGGCGACCTTAGCCGAACATACATTGCCGCCCAGGCTGGTAGCGGTACTGGAGCGCTTGCATGCCCACTACAAGTATCTTGATGAGCAAGTCGATGAAATCGAGAAGGAGTTGCGCCAGCAATTAGCCGATGATGACATCGGTCAACGACTGCTGACGATTCCAGGTATTGGCCCGATCACTGCAAGTGTGTTGGCCGCAGATATGGGCGATGGCAAGCAATATGGCTGTAGTCGTGATTTCGCCGCATCCATCGGGCTAGTCCCACGCCAGTACAGTACGGGCGGCAAGGCCAATCTGCTGGGCATCAGCAAACGAGGTGACAAAAATATCCGCCGGCTGCTGGTGCAATGCGCTCGCTCCATCATGCTAAGAGTCGATAAGCGTACCGACCAGCTTGGCCTCTGGATACGAGCGATGCTGACACGGCGACACTCGAATGTCGTTGCCTGTGCACTCGCCAACAAGCTGGCAAGAATCGCGTGGGCAATTGTAGCTCGCAACAAAGTGTTTGAAGAAAGCGCGCTTGCCATGCCTGGCTAAGCCCTGTTTTATTTGTCAATTTACCAAAGCTCACCCAACTGGTTTTGCGAACGCTGAAATTTGATGACGTAACGGCACAGAGGCCTGGCGAAGAACCTGTATAAAAAATAAGCTCGTTTCCAAAGCTGAGCGCTTTATTAGGATCGCCAGGCGCGACTCTCATCGTGGAGCAGGAATTTCTCTCTACCAAGACTCCGGATAGATTTAAGCAAGCCAACTACTACATCAGAAATTAGCCTTGCAAAAATCGGGGTGACCATAGATTTTTTATGTCCTGTCAGCTATCGAAAACGCACTATTGTCGATACTCAAAATGACCATGAAAACATTGAAAAATTCAGCACCGAGCAGGGCTAAAATCGCTCCGCTTGCCAAGCCACTGCCATCGGTTCCAGTGCCGCCGTCAAAGTTGGTCGACAGTTATTCGGCTGCCGCGCAGTCGAAAGCTACCCAGCACACATACAGCGCTGATGTGCGGCACTTCAAGCAACACGGCGGCACCATACCAGCGTCGCCCGCAGTAGTTGCGGAATACCTGGCGAGCTTTGCTGGAACCTTGGCAGTCGCGACCCTCCAACATCGACTAATCGCGATCCATCGCGCGCATACCGACATCGGCCTGGCATCGCCGGTGATGGACCGCATCGTCAAGCGAACGATGCAAGGCATTCGCCGCACCGTCGGAACGAAACAGCGCCGCGTGACGGCGCTCGTGAAGGATGACCTGCTTGAAATGATGGTGCACGTCGATCAGCAGAAACCCATGAAGGCGGCACGAGACAAAGCGTTGTTGCTGATTGGTTTTGCCGGCGCATTCCGGCGCTCCGAATTGGTGGCTTTGAACTACGACGATATGACCCAGTACGACAGCGGCGTGGAGTTGTTGCTTCGGCGATCAAAGACCGACCAGGAAGGTGCCGGGAGGACTGTTTTCATTCCCTACGCGAGAGGCACTCGTTGTCCTGTGAAGGCGTTGAAAAACTGGCTTGTGCTGGCCGAGATTGCTGAAGGTCCTTTATTCAGACCGGTCAGCCGCCATGACAAGGTGGTCGGCGGTAAAGCACTCACGCCGCAGTCTGTGGCGCTGATAGTGAAGTCGTCTGTGCGCAAAATGGCCGGCGACGACGCGGCGATGGCGGTTGCGGGTCATAGCCTGCGGGCTGGCTATTGCACTGAAGCCGCCACGGTCGGATTGCAGCCATATCAAATCCGCGAGCAGACAGGGCACAAGTCAGATGTGACGCTTGCCCGTTACATTCGGCCGGTTGCAAAAAGGAAAATCCCTAGTTTGTTGTGACAATCTTGGAATACGAAATCATAGGTGCTTAGTTGGGAACGTTTCACATCGGCCAGGACCGGCCTGTCTGCAATGGTATCAGGAAGCGGCCGGTCGTCGGGGCTTTCGACTCCGAACGGTTACTCAATAGGAGCGCGACAGCCGTTTTTCACCTAAAAATGCGGTGCATGTTGGATGCGTCTCAAGCGCTTCGATTATGCTATCGTCTGCCATTAACAACAACCTAACCCAATCTGATGACGCACCGGACAACGCTAAAACGAGCGCTATTTTCTGCATGGGAAGAGACTATCTTTGAGGACTATCGGGCGCAGCATATTAATTCCGAGGCAGGCTTGCAAGCCGGTCTCATTTCTCGACTGAGACTGCCGACGGCAACGCACAGACTATTTGTTCAGCCGCGCCTGATCGTTGAAATTGATGGCAAGCCGACTGTCTACATACCCGACATCATCATATGCAACTCCCGCGAAGTAATCGGCGTGATCGAACTGAAGTACCAGCCCAGGGCGCTTCCTCAATATAAGCACGACGTGTCCAAGTTTGCAGAGCTGGCGCGTCTTCGGGGTAACAATAAGCTTTATATAAAAAACGATAGGTACCTTGGCCCTGAGCAGCATGATACGAAGTATTGGTTCGCGAAGGATGTGCTGTTTGTCTGGGCGGGCGTGCACAGGAAACCAAAGACCAGCTATCAATCACCGGATGCAAAGCCGTTATATGACGAACATGGCCCGGAACTGAGAGATGCATTTTTGGCATTGCACGCCGAAACGAGTGAACAGGAGCAGGCCTCGGCCTTCTCGAAACCAGAGTTGCAAATGTGACGATTGCCGGTCGGAGTCGTCCCGGTCAGGCCAGTTGCGGTCAGCCGTGAATTTACTCGGAAGCGGTTAGTCAAGTGAGAGATACGATCTTGGATGTATGGTTCTGCAGCAAATCCTGTACTGCTGCTTTTCACGAAAATTTAATGCTGTATAAATGTACAATACGTGAGCCGCAAACCTAGACGGCAAGCCGCTCTTGAGAGAATTTATGCCTCGGTGTTAGGGCGCAGCCGGTGCCGATACACAGCAAAATTGCGACCTATAACAAAGTAGGGGAACATTCGGATGGAAGTCCTAGATCAACAGGAAAGTTTCTGGTTCTTGCTTCAAGATGGCCAGAGCTTGCTTCTTGATGTGAATTACACCAACAGCTTTGTTTCCTATGGTTTCCTCCTTCGACTCAATGAACAGGAGGTGTTGGCCTTCAAATCACAGGGCCGATCATATGTTCAGCAGTTGGCAGAGGCCATACAATATTCAGCGCCTGGAGTAGTTGGAAACACCTCTCCTTTCAAGTCACGCAATGTCCAGGCCCAGTACGGAGAGCAGGTTCTTTCCGCGATAAAGTCATACCGCGTGGCGGAGAATTCTTGAGATCCCGTACTATGCTCCCTAACCATCAATGCACTCGGACGCTGCCGCTACGCGGCATCGCCGGGGATTTCCAAAGTTGGCGATAATGAAGCCACGTTATGCAATGGGCACAGGTCGGCCTCCGATACATGTTTCGTCTATAAGCAAACAAAGACTTAACTGTGGAGCATTCGTGTTTGTTGGACCAACTGGCATCGAACAGCAGATACCTTTCACATCGCATACGGAGTTCTTATCAATGCTTCGTACGCTCATGGTTGAGTCGGTGCCCTTATCTTGCGGCGGTCACTGCCCAAGTCCTGCTGATGAAGTCGCAATGCTAATTGCGTCCGGTGAGTTAGACGGAGGCTATACCGAAATATCGTGGCTAGGACCGCAGCAGTATATTGTGCGTGAAGTAAACGGGGAAACTATGGAGTGGGAACAGGTTTCTGAGCCAAACATTATCGCCAACACTTCATTCAGTCCAGACGCACTAAAACGCGTGGCTCAATTCATTCGTTCGAGCACCATGAATCTGGAAGCACGGCACACGAAGATTATCGAAACAATTGATACGCCGTTTGGTACATTGGTCCGCGAAGATTACTACGGATACCCGGCCTCTGAGTCGAATCTCTATATGGTCGACCCGCACGGTAAGCCGCTTTGGTTCGCCGAGCGCGCGATGGGTGGCGACGCGTATGCCAACTCAATACGTACGTCGAGCGATGATCGCATAAAATGCGCCTCATGGAATGGATTTGACTGCGAAATTGATCTCGGGAGCGGAAAGCTAATTCATGCGGTATTCACCAAGTAAGCGGCCTAACTCGGCAATCGACACTGGCGCTCTGCGCCGGTCATCTCCGCGCAACGTCCGCTTTTCCTAATCACGACTGGCGGCTCAGGGTCGAAATCAGGCTGTCGCGACCGGCTCAAAACGGCCACAAGCGGACGTTCGCCAGTTTTCTGGAAGTTAAGAGCGAAATTAATAATATTATCCAAAACATAAGCGTGCAATATTTTCTAAATAAACGTAACTTAAAAACCATTTTGAATAATTATAAATAACAAGGAATACTCATGGCGACTAGATATGTATTTTTCGCAACTGCTTGGTCAGCCGTAAACGGTGGAGTGAATTCTTTCAATTTCGATCTTTGCTCGGCTATTGCATCAGTTGGACAATCAATTGACATTTTTCTTGAGTCTGGATCTAGTGAAGACCAAACTGTCCCTACAAATGTGACACTGCATAAACTTCCTACAAAATTTACAAATTTTGACCAACGATCAATAAAATCTATCACTTCAGTCATCTCTAACTTCGACCATACGACATGGGTTGGGCATGACGCAATTTCAGGTGGGGCGGCGATATACGCTAAGAATAGTCTTGGGGGGCGCGCAGCAGTATTCCATCATATGGATTATTCAAATTATTATTATTTGAAGCAACAAGACGTAAATTCCAAAATACAGACACAAAAAAATTTAATAAAGAATGCAGATATTGTTTTCGCTGTTGGAACTCGTCTTTTTCAAAACGCAAGGCATTTGCGTGCGAGCCATTTAGAAACGTACGAGATCATACCAGGCGTTCCTGAAATGCCGGTTAGATTACAGTCTCACCAATTTGATCACAGGGTCGCGATCTGCGGAAGGCTGGATCCGTCTGAAGATAGGGTAAAAAACCTAACCGTTGCAGTTAAGTCTGCTCATAGTTGCCTGTCACAGTTAGAGACCGGTCGGGGAAGCATCACGCTGATAGGTTCACCGCCAACAGACGTAGATCTCAAAAAACTCGGACAGCTCGCTTCAGTTGCGATTAACCCGATTCCCTTCATTAATTCCCGTGTTGAATACTTTAACGAACTTTTGGATTCCGATATTGTTTTAATGCCTTCTGTAAAAGAAGGATTTGGCCTAGTAGCTTGGGAAGCTGCATGTTTAGGAATTCCTGTTCTCATCAGTAAATCTAGCGGAATCTATGAATTTTTAAAAGAGAAGGATCTGGTAAGCTTGGTGTCAACAGTAGAAATTTTAGGAATGCCAACATTCGATGAGCCGAAAATTTCTGAACAATTAAAATCATATTTCGTTAATCACGAATCGGGCAAGGCTAAAGCATTAAAACTTGCCGCATTATTAGCCCGCTATACTTGGAAATCAACAGCAGAACGCTTCATGTCACTCTTAGAAGGCGCTGTGGAACGTTCCTTATTCGAGCCGACGTCTCTTCCCACAACGCCCTCGGAGAATCCTTCTCGAGGAGGGAAGGAACGTACCTTGTATTTGGATAAGTACATTCTTTCCGGGGGATTTGAAAGGTTTGAAGACCTGCTTACCTTAACTGCTCGGCGACGTAAACTTTTAATTGAAAAGTCTGAATGTAAGGACTCGTCGCGAGGTCAAAAAATTAAATTTGAGTACTGGGCGACATATTCTCCTCAGCCATCATATTTTTTATATATACATCATGCTAGTGGAATCAAAGAAGCGATAAAACGCTTTGGTCGACTACTCAAATCACACAAGCTTGAGGTGCCAAGAACCCTATTCGTGCTGCGGAGAGATCCCAGTGCTTCGCAATATATACAAAAGATTTTTGCGGAAGAAGGCATTGCCTCATTTATTCACGACTACACACTTAAAGAATATTTGTGGGAATTTGGTATCGATGAAGCGTTTAAAACTCCGCTAGGAGCGGAAAAGCCGCTACATTATGTCGATCAGGCAATTGCAACGAATCATCTGGGCAATACTCCTACAGCACGCGAACTCATTCTTGAAAAGCTACGTGGCAAACCGGAGTTTAACGCACATTTAGTACGCGCTGCTGGCGGGATGGGGAAAACTTGGTTATGTAGAAGTGTGGCGTCTGAAATTATATCAGATACATCAAAAAGGAACTTGGTGGTATTGATACAAGCTGAAAATCTCAGAAGTTATATTGGAGAGATGGGCGCGGCACACGTTCTAGTATCTTCAGTTTTCGACTTGTACCAACTGCACGCACATTCTCAAAAAATTGAGCGACTTTATGACAAAGAGACCTTCGAGCTCGCAGTTATCGCTGGGAATATTATTTTGATCATTGATGGACTGGACGAACTTTCGACTGTGCTGCAAGAGCGCTTCGACTTGAATAGATTTTTGGAATCTATTGTTACTTTGAGCTCAAGCTTATCTAGCAGCCATATTCTCATTACCACTCGGGATAGCCTCTTAATCGATAGCGATACTTCTATCGAACTTGGTATTGCTCACTATGAGTTGCTCGGATTTAATAGCAAAGATTGGACAAGGTATGCGCGACGTCGCTTTGCAAATCATCCAAATAATGAAGAAATTGTTAACCGACTTAATTCAACTCTGTCTTCTGATCGGTTAAAAGACGAAGGTGGGCGAGTTGTACCTTTTTTCGTTGATGTGCTATGTACGATGTTTGAAGATGAGGTGCAAATAAATTCCAAAGACTCGTTCCAGTTTACAGAGGAACTAACGCCTTATTCATCAAATAATGAAATAATCGACCATGTAGTCCATTCGGTATTTCGTCGTGAAATACGTCGGCAAACGATCGATTTGGATGCAATTCAACTTATGTCGGTTGTGTCCGAACTAGTATCCGAGCAAGGAGATAGTTTTAGTTTTGATGAGTTAAAACATTTATTGGCCCTCTACTACGAAACTCGTGCTGTAGCACTTGCGCAGAAAATTAGCCTGAATCCGTTTTTTCAAGTTTCCAAAAGTCAAATCCGGCTCCGATATGATTTCTTGCAATCATATTTTCGCGCTCTTTTCCTCATTGATTGCTTAAAGCAAAATCTGCATTCGCCAGAGGCATTAAACGCTTATGCGAAGTCCAACTCGTCGGATAGTCAAGAAGTATCTTATTTGAGAAAATATTATCAAGGATGCCTTGATGTTTTGGATGAGCAAATTCATAGTTTACTTCCAAAACTCCGAACGTGCGTAAAAAATGGTTCTGATCAAAAACGTATTGAGTTAGGTCGCCGCGCCATTTCAGGTGTTTTAAAGATCTATTTAGAGGCACGAAATTTTAACACTGCAAAAATGAGTGACAAAATCGTCGAATTACTATCTGGGCAATTTAACAGTCAGTCAATCGATGGACTATGCATTTATGGAGAGTTTCCTCCGTTAGATTTTAGTGAAAAAACTATTTATAACTCTAAGTTTTTGGATTATAAAAATTTCTCTAAATCGAAATTCTCAAATGCTAAATTTATTTCTTGTATTTTTGAAAATTGTGCGCAAGAGGATGGTGCTAATTCATCCATTCATCAGGCGGAATTTGACCCAAGTTGTACTTTAGGGGACGTCTCGACATTAGTCTCAGCAGCAAAAATGAAAAATTCGTTAGAAGAAAATGTCGTTGAAGCTGAATGTCTCGCATTTTTACGCGCCTTCTTTAAATCTGGAGTTTCTTATGACCCGAAAAGGAGCTGGCTTCCTTTTTCTAATAAAGTACGTGGTTTGCAATCGAAGAGCTTTGAAAAACTCATACCTGAGTTTTTATTGATAAAAAGAGAGAAATCAGACGAAATATATTATGCATTAGTTCCCGCGTTTTCTTCTAGCGCAAGGAAATTTATTGATAATAATTATATCGACTCTACGATGAAAAAATTTATCGTTAGAATTAAGTAGCAGATTCAACTAGTTTCGTATAATTTCTGCAGGTTTTAATAACATTCGATCTATGATTCTGCACTGCAATTTTGTATGGAACTAATCCGCATCATCGCTAGCGCTGCAAAAACAGCGCGCATCGAGCAACCGCTTAGGGGCGACTGCCGCCAGTAGCGACAGCAAATCATCTGACCGGTTTCGCTGCAAAGCAGTCATAGGCTTCGTGGGCCGAATTTCTGCTTGGGTCGATGGCGGCCTGTCGTGACCGGCTGCACCCGGCCAAGTAGTCACTGACGAATTCAGCCCAAAGCGGACCTCTGGACGTCGTCGTATGCTACGGGCTGCAGGCGCGCCTCGGGTATCCAGCGATAAAGCGCCGCGCATGGACGGAAGTTCGGGAGCACGTCGAGGCTCCCGGTAAGAGATTGCTGATTGAGTGCATACCAATCAGCAAAGCCATAATCAAGATGTCCCCGTATTTCTCGATTTGATACTGTGAACAACAATGTCCAAACTCCCCCGTTCCGTCAAATACGCGCTAATAATAATTGCAGCATTACTCTTAATCGTTCGTCTACTTGCAACAAAGGAATCTGACCTAACTCTTTTTAGCTCTAACACTTCACCAGACGGGTCGTTTGCTGCAGAAAATTTCATGGTGGATGGCTGTCTTGGTGAATGCTCAACCGGGCGCATCATTATCCATAACACAAACAGCAAACAATCTGGTCAGATAGATTATTCTGAGCCCGTGCCGGACATATTTTTTCGCTGGATTGACGGCACCAATCTTTTGATTCTCTACAATAGCGTATCGAAAGCGCCTCCTGAGGCGCCAAGAGAATTGGCAGGAATCCACGTCTTTTACAGCACATATCCGTATTTGACAGCATCCGCTGCTAGTGCTCAGGCAAGACAGAGCAAGATACGTACTCTAGATGAAAGAGATCTTTCTGCAACGTATTCAAGCAATGCCGATCCACATTATTTGTCAAATGGGAAAACGTGCACGATAAAAATTATAGCGAACGATGCACATGAATTTGAGAAAATCGGCATTGATATCAATGCACAAACAGCTCCTTGCACCAATCCAAAACTCAAGGGAAACAGTTGCGGCGCCATGGAGTCTCACTTTTGGGTAGGTCGGGAGATTGGTGGATCAAGCCGCCATATTTTGACATCGGCAGACGTTAGCGGAGCCAATGGAGATGGGACATTGCCAACAGGGGCTGATCACTTGGCGATAAGAGGCGTGTTCTTGGACGGCAGTGCCAGTCGGGTTGTGCATGCACTGACGAGCTCACCATTTTCGGTCGATTACAACTTTGATTTTTCGGACTTAAATTTGAAGTACAAGATCCCAACAACTTCAATTTCTCAACAAGTTTCCGATTTCATGAAATGCGTCGGGAATACAGATTTTGAGTGGCTGAAGCATATTCAATAGGCTGGCGTTATTTCACTGGGTGTTGAACGACTGTTTTCTACAAGGCTGACCGGCAGCATAGGGTTGAAAGCACCTCGTTATACACAAGTCTGACCGGTCGCCGCCGCCCCTCTAAAAACTCGTTTACATTCAATGGCTTGCCGCAGCCCTTGTAAACTAGGGGCGTTTCAGGTTTACTCTCGTCTTTTGCGTGAACGAATTGGCTACCGCACCGGCACCTTGGACAGAGACAGAATTTGAGCAACTCGACCTGGGCGATGCGCGCCTGAACAAGCGAGCGAGGATCTTGATGGATCGATTTACGGCCGACCCGACGGCCAGCGTACCGAAGGCGTGCCGAGGCTGGGGCGAAACGATGGCAGCGTACCGCTTCTTCGACAACGACAGCATCGACTGGCGCGCGATCATGGCGCCGCACTGGCAGCAAACGCAGCAGCGCATGGCCGTGCAACCGGTGGTGCTGTGCTTGCAGGACACCACTGAACTGGACTTCAACGGCCAAGGCGCATTCGGTCTCGGGCCATTGAGCTACGAGGCCCAGCGCGGCATGTACCTGCACCCGACCTATGCGGTCACGCCCGGGCGCGAACCGCTGGGCATCGTCGACGCGTGGATGTGGGCGCGCGAAAAGAAGGACAAGTTCGGCATTCGTGGCGGGCCGAAGGAAAGCCTGCGCTGGATCGAGGGTTACGAGCGCATCGCCGAGATGGCGGCGCACTTGCCGGACACGCGCCTGGTGTATGTGGCCGACCGCGAAGCGGACTTGGTGCCCTTGATGCTGCGGGCGCAGGAGTTGGGCACGCCGGCCGACTGGCTGGTGCGCGCCCAGCACAATCGCTGCCTGCCCGAAGGCGAGAAGCTCTGGCAGCACACGGGCGCTGGGGAGCCCGTTGGCGAAATATCGTTCGCGATGGCAGCGCGGCACGGCGTCAAAGCACGCGCCGTGCGCCAGCAATTGTGGGCGCGCAAGGTGGAGCTGCCGGCAGGCAAAGGCAAGACCGTCAGCGCCACCTGCATCATCGCGCGCGAGATCGACGTACCACCCGGCGTCAAGCCGATCGAATGGCGTTTGCTGACCAACCGCGAGGCCGGCACGCCGGAGGCTGTAATCGAGCTGATCGACTGGTATCGCGCGCGCTGGGAAATAGAGATCCTGTTTAACGTCCTGAAGAATGCCTGCCGGGTCGAAGCACTGCAACTTGGTTCGATTGCGCAGCTGGAACGTGCCTTGGCGCTGTTCATGGTGGTGGCGTGGCGCATCGCGCATCTGATGCGGCTGGGCAGAACCTGCCCCGACCTGGATGCTGATCTGTTCTTCGATCCGGACGAAATTCAAGCTGCCTACCTGTTGCGAGACAAGGTGCCGCCGGCGAAGCCAAGGCTGAACGAAGTGCTGCGCCAAATCGCGTGCCTGGGTGGCTTCCTCGCTCGCAAGAGCGACGGCGAACCTGGCGTTAAGACGATCTGGCTGGGCTTGAAGGATGTTCACGTGGCGGTAAAAACGATGCGCGCCCTACGCAGATCAGGCGCTCAACAGACTTGTGTATAACGAGGTGCGTCTAACGGTGTTGCGAGAGATGCCTAAGCGTCTAGAAATCTCTCTCAGTGAAATCTGGTCACGAATGTGCCAGCGTCGAATAATTCCGATTAAAGCCACGTCGATCACTCCAAACTCCTACTTAATTGCTTAAGTAGAATTGTGTCGTAAATGTGGGTCAAGACTCAATGCAAATATACGGCCAAACTCATCTCGTTATACACAACTCTGACTGCGCAGCCGGCATGACGAGAAAATTCGTTAACATTCAATGAGTTACGCGCACCACTTGTAAACTTCGACGAAATCGCGTTTACTCTTGCACTTTGGACGACGAAATGGCCAAGGCTGCACTGCGGTGGACCGATCATGAGTTTGCCGGACTCGACCTTGGCGACGGTCGTCTCAACAAAAGGGCAAAGATACTCATGGAACGATTTGCGGCGAATCCTGAAGCGAGCATTCCGGCGGCATGCGATGGCTGGAGCGAGACGGTGGCGGCTTACCGCTTTCTGCGCAACACGGACGTGGACTGGCGTGACATCTTGGCGCCGCACTGGGCGCGCACGCAGGAGCGCATGCAGGCCCATCCGGTGATGCTGTGCATCCAGGACACGACAGAGCTGGACTTCAATGGACAGGAAACGGCGGGGCTCGGGCTACTGAACTATGAGGCGCGGCGCGGGATGTATGTGCATCCGACCTACGCGGTCACGCCCGGGCGCGAACCGTTGGGCGTGCTCGATGCGTGGATGTGGGCACGCGAGAAGCGCAACGCCGACGGCGCGCGCCCTGGGCAGAAGGAAAGCACGCGCTGGGTCGAGGGTTATGAACGGATCGCCGAGATGGCGGCGCAGATGCCGCAAACGCGACTGGTATATCTGGCTGACCGCGAGGCCGACATGGTCGCGATGATGCGACGCGCCAGCGAGCTGGGAACGCCAGCGGACTGGCTGGTGCGCGCCAAGCACAATCGTTGCCTGCCCGATGAGGACGGTGAGAAGCTGTGGGCCTACACGACCAACGGCGCGGCGCTCGGCGAGATCGCCTTCACGATGCCGGCACGGGGCACCCAAAAGTCGCGCCCGGTGCGCCAGCAACTGTGGGCGCGCGTGGTCGAGATCGCTGACGGCAAACGCGGGCGCATCAGCGCTACCTGCATCGTGGCCCGCGAAGTCGGTGAGCCCGAGGGCGTCAAGCCGCTCGAATGGCGCCTGCTGACCAACCGCGCAGCGACCACCTCCGATCATGTCGTCGAGCTGATCGATTGGTATCGCGCACGCTGGGAAATCGAGATCTATTTCCATGTCTTGAAGAATGGTTGTGAAGTGGAAACCCTGCAACTGGGCGCAATCGATCGGGTCGAGCGCGCGCTGGCGTTGTTCATGGTGGTGGCTTGGCGGATCACCTACCTGATGCGTCTGGGCCGCAATTGCCCCGACTTAGACGCCGCACTGTTCTTCTCGGCAGACGAAATCCGCGGGACTTATCTGCTCGCAAAGCAACCTAGGCCAGCGCAGCCGCCACGCCTAAATGACGTCATCCGCTTGATTGCCAAAATTGGCGGCTTCCTTGGACGCAAGAGCGATGGTGAGCCTGGCGTCAAGACAATCTGGCGTGGATTGGACCAGGTGATGACCGCAGCTCAGACGTTGCAGGCGTTACGCGAAGAAGGCGGCTGAGTTGTGTATAAAGGTATGGGCCAAACTGGGTCAGTTTTAAACGCAAATCAACATTCAGGTTTTTTGTAGTTGGCAAGCAGGCTGTCCGCCAGCTTGACCAAATCGGGATCGGGCTTGGCCCGTTTGCTGCGTTTTACGTAGGTCATTTTTTCCTCTATGGTGGCAGTGTCCTGCCAAATGACCGTTTACACAAAACTAAATACACCCTCAAAAAGAACTATAGAAATTTAGGGCTGTGTAAACTTGGAAATCCCTATCCCAAGGTCTAGGTTCAAATGCTGGCTTTGGAATGGTTGGATATACCATTTCAACAAAGATTCTGGACATTATCTTTGTGTTCTCTATCGTGCGTTGGTATTCTGGAGATGATTCTAACGCTACCCGCTCTTCCTCTAATACTTGATGCCATTCTTCATCAGTCCAGTCCCAACACGATTCACGATTTTTTTTCATAAGCTGTCCTCTCGTTTTCCAAACAACTGAAGTACACAGATTTTTCTCGGCTTATTTCGGTTCCATTGGCGATCTTGGCTCGCATTTGATATTGACCATCGAGCGAACGCTAATTTGTCTAAGATCGTCTAAAATATTTGTGTAGCTAGCTTTGTAGCTAATAGTATATATCTAGTATTTTTAATGTTAAGTTATTGAATTTAAATGGTAAATTAAATTACATCAAAATAATGTCGTATTGCTCCTGCGGATACACCGTTTCGACCTGCAATGAAATCGGTTTGCGGATGAAATCGCCCAGCATTGCCAGATGTTGCGACTCTTCCTCAAGAAACATGTCGACGACCACCTGCGATGCCAGAATCCGGAATTCGCGGGGATTGAATTGTTTGGCTTCGCGCAGTACTTCGCGCAGAATTTCGTAGCAAATGGTGCGGGCGGTTTTGACTTGTCCCTTGCCGTCGCAGACAGGGCATGGCTCACACAGGATATGTGCCAACGATTCGCGCGTTCGCTTGCGGGTCATCTCGACCAGGCCTAGCGCCGAAAAATCAGACACCGATTTCTTGGTGCGGTCGCGCAACAGGGCTTTGTTCAACTCGGACAATACCGCTGTCTTATGCTCGACATTTTCCATATCGATGAAGTCGAGAATGATGATGCCGCCCAGGTTGCGCAATCGGAGTTGGCGGGCGATAGCGTGCGCGGCTTCCAGATTGGTTTTGAAGATGGTGTCGTCAAAATTGCGGCCATTCACGAAGCTGCCGGTATTCACGTCGATCGTGGTCATTGCTTCGGTCTGATCGACGATCAGATAGCCGCCGGATTT
Source organism: Glaciimonas sp. OK215 (assembly GCF_057787885.1). Taxonomy (NCBI): domain Bacteria; kingdom Pseudomonadati; phylum Pseudomonadota; class Betaproteobacteria; order Burkholderiales; family Oxalobacteraceae; genus Glaciimonas; species Glaciimonas sp. OK215. Next base: position 4,933,769 of record NZ_CM173544.1, on the reverse strand, counting down.
GAGCGGTACGCGACGGCTCAATGCATTCAGAATTTCTTCTTCAACGCCATACAGGTCAAATAACGGTCTTTCACCGGTGTAATGTATCAAGCGCGCATTCACGGATGGCGTGTAGGCTGCGGCAAACTCTTGCAGTTTCAGAAAGTTTTCGCGCGAATCGACCTGGATACTGGCGGTTTGGTCGTCAACAAAGTCACGCAATACGCGTTGCGCCAGGCTCAAATCCTGATGCAGCAAGTGCGGCGCCGGGCGGCTCTTGGCCAGTTGCGTGATCGAGGACCAGGTTTTACGCAGGTATTCGATGTCCATTTGCAGATCGGTATCAGACGCATCTTCGGCCATGGTGCGGATGATGAAGCCGCCTTTTTCATCGGCGGGCAACAGCTGTTGTACCTTGGTACGCAACAGTTCTCGCTCGGCTTCATTCTCGATTCGCTGAGAAATGCCAATGTGGCGATCTTGCGGCAGATACACCAGCATACGACCGGCGATTGAAATCTGGGTGGAGAGACGGGCGCCTTTGGTGCCGATCGGATCTTTCACCACCTGCACCATCAGCGACTGGCCGTCGAATAACAGTTTTTCAATCGGCGTCTGTATAGGTGGCTGGCTCTCGGTCGGCACCGACCCGCGCGCTCGGGCTTCCCAGATATCCGCGACGTGCAGAAAAGCGGCGCGTTCCAGTCCGATATCGATGAATGCGGATTGCATGCCGGGTAGTACGCGTACCACTTTACCCAGATAGATATTGCCGGCAAGGCCGCGCGACAAGGTCCGTTCGATATGCAGTTCTTGCACGGCGCCCTGGAAAATCAGGGCGACGCGGGTTTCCTGAGGGGTGATGTTGACGAGTATGTCTTCGCTCATAGAATGCGGATGCCTGCCTGTTGTAGTAGTTGAGCAGTCTCAAATAGGGGTAAGCCCATGATGCCGGAATGACTGCCGTTGATGCGTTCGATGAAGACTGCTGCGCCGCCTTGAATGCCATACGCGCCTGCTTTGTCATAAGGCTCGGAAGTGGCGCAATAAGCGCGGATCATTTGGTCGCTCAGGGTTTGAAAGACGACTTCCGAGGTTTGCGTGACTTGCCAGGACTGTTCCTGGTGCATGACGACGATACTGGTCAGCACTTGATGGGTACGTCCCGACAGTTTTTGGAGCATGGCAGTTGCTTCGGCCATATCTGCCGGTTTGCCGAGTATCTCGTCGTCAATGGTGACGGTGGTATCGGCCGCCAGGATAGGTCGCACCGGCAGCCTGCGCCAATGCATGGTCTGGAACGCGTAGACAGCCTTTTCCAGGGTGACGCGCGCGACATAAGCGGCCGGGAGCTCATGTTCCAGTACTTCTTCGCTGACGTCTGGCCCGCGTGGCGCCTTCTCGCGCAATAACAGCAGTTCAAAATCGACGCCGATCTGCCGCAGCAATTCGCGTCTGCGGGGACTTTTCGATGCAAGATAGATTTTCTGACTCGAGTTTTTCATTGCTTGGGTAGTCATAGTCAGTTCTACTCAGTTAACAGGACTGACTATTGGTTGTTTTTCCAAGTTGGCCTGCGAATTCAGGTAGCCTAATCTACATCATTTTTTGCCGAACTCATACCCGATGATAAGGGTGATTCTGAGTAATTGACCAGGCCCGATAAAGCTGCTCGGCCAGTAACACCCGCACCATGCCATGCGGCAGTGTCAAACTGGAAATACGTAGCAAGGTATCCGCCTTCGCCTTGAAGGCTGGATCAAGACCATCGGCACCGCCGATGATGAAGGCGACGTCGCGGCCGTCGAGCTGCCACTGCGTTAGTTGCTGCGATAGCTGCACTGAAGTGAGGTCTTTGCCGCGCTCATCCAGGGCGACGATACGTACGCCTTTCGGCAACACTGCTTCGATCCGGCTGCGTTCGAGCGCCATTGCCGTTTCTGCGGTCTTGCTGCCGGAGCGTTCGACCGGTTTGATTTCTTTCAGGACGATGCGGCAATCCGGCGGCATGCGCTTCGCATACTCGCCGAATCCCGTCTCGATCCAGGTCGGCATTTTATGGCCGACCGCAGCGATAATGAGCTGCACGGTACGCCAGACTTACGCAGCGTCTTTAGGTTTGGCCGGCGCGCGCTTGGCAGTGGTTGGGGCTTTTCTTACGGGCGCTTTCTTCGGCGCAGTTGCGGCTTTGTGCGCAGCATTTTTGGTGGTGACGCTTTTCGATGCCGCGACCTTGATGGTCTTGCCGACGGCTTTTTTGGCGCCATCCGTTTTTACCGGTTTCTTGCGCGCAGGTGCTTTTTTCGGTGCTTCGTCGTCGGCAGCCAGTGCTTGCGATGCTGCCAGGTGGCGCGAAACCTTTTTCGGTGCGGCAGCTTCGTCGGCTTCCGATGCAGTGCGTTGGGAAACACGTTTGGCGGCGCCGAACTTGACTTCTTTTTCGCCCCAGATTTCTTCCAGACGGTAATAAGCACGAATCGCAGGTTGCATGATGTGAACCACCATGTCGCCCAGATCGACCAGCACCCATTCGCCAGTACCTTCGCCTTCGACACTGAGAATATTGCCGCCGCTTTCCTTGACCTTGTCGCGTACCGATGAGGCGAGCGCTTTGGTCTGGCGATTGGAGGTGCCCGAGGCGACCACGATGCGATCAAACAGGCTGGTCAGATGGGAGGTATCGAAGACGCGGATTTCTTGCGCTTTGACGTCTTCGAGGGCATCGATGACGAGGCCTTGCAGTTTTTTGATTTCCATTTAGTTCTTATAAAGATGGTGTTGTTCAATATAGTCCAGTACTGCCGCCGGGACCAGCGAATCTGGTCTATTGCCGGCATGCAATGCGGCGCGAATTTCTGTTGCTGATATGTCTACAAATAGATTTTCCGCCAGATAGGTCAAACCGTGCGGACTCTGGCGAATCTGCTCCGGGGTCGCTGCGCGGCGCGTAAATTCGCGCGTGACCTCGGGCGGTACCTGTGATGCATCCAGCGCAAAGCCGGGCCGGGAGGCAACTCCCAGATGCGCATAATTGAACAGTTTGTCCCAACCCTGCCAAGTATTCAGATGTTGTAACTGATCAGCGCCCATCAAAAAGACGATGGATGCGAGCGGACCCAGTTCAGCCCGTAACGATTGCAGCGTATCAATTGTATAAGTCGCTGTTTGTCGCTGGATTTCCTGCTGGTCTATTGTGACCTCAACGGTTTGTTCGCTGAAAGCACGGCGAACCATTTCGACCCGATCCATTGCGCAGGCTTCCAGACCGTGCTTTTGCCACGGATTACCTGTCGGTATGACACGTAACAGGTCGGGTGCCAGCAATGTCACAAAGTATTTTGCCAGTGCCACATGACCGTTGTGAACCGGGTCAAAGCTGCCGCCAAGTACCGCGATGCAGCGAGGTAGACTCTGAGCGGGCCGCATGTCAGACCCAATCCCGATGAATCAGGAAGTCCGAATACAGCCTGGCTTCCGCACTTCCGGCTGCGGGGTGCCAGTCGTAGCGCCACTTGACTAGCGGTGGCATTGACATCAGGATCGACTCCGTGCGCCCCCCGGATTGCAAGCCGAACAAAGTGCCGCGATCATACACTAGATTGAATTCGACATAGCGGCCACGGCGATAAGCTTGAAAATCACGTTGCTGTTCGGTGAACGGCGTGTCTTTGCGGCTCGCCAAAATCGGGATGTAGGCAGGGATGAAAGCGTTGCCGACGCTTTGCAGCATGGCGAAGCTTTGATCGAAACCGGATTGATTGAAATCGTCAAAGAATATTCCGCCGACACCGCGCGGCTCCTGGCGATGCTTGAGGTAAAAATATTCATCGCACCATTTTTTGAAGCGTGGGTACAAGGCCTGATCGGTATTTTTATCCGCATCGGTATCGAACGGTGTCAGGGCATCCCGGCAAATGCGATGAAAATGCCGGGTGTCTTCTTCCGAGCCGTAATAAGGAGTCAGATCCATTCCGCCGCCAAACCACCAGATCGGTTCCTGACCCTCAGCCGTCGCGCTAAAAAAGCGTACATTCATGTGCACCGTGGGCGCATGCGGGTTGCGCGGATGCATGACTAGCGACACGCCCATCGCTTCCCACTCGCGTCCGGCGATTTCAGGTCGATTGGCAGCAGCTGACGGCGGCAGGGTTTTCCCCATGACGTGCGAAAAACCGACGCCGCCACGTTCCAGCACATTGCCTTCTTCGATGATGCGCGAGATGCCGCCGCCGCCTTCCGCGCGCTCCCAGCTATCGGTGCCGAACGATTTTCCGTCGATCTGTTCCAGCGCCGCGACGATGCGTGCCTGCAGATCAAGCAGGTAGGATTTGACCGCAATCGCGGATGGGGTATTTGATGTCATTACGTTAGCGTACAAAGGGCGTACAAATTGCAAAAAAAATGCGCATCGGTGTGCGCATCGCAGAAATCACGGGGTAGGACGGATTGTACCTTGCCGGGGCGGTCGACGATAGCGGAATGGCATCGGGCAGTTGATTCGCTAGCCATATCGACGCCGGCCGGGTCTAAATGGCCAATACGGTACTTTTGATTTACAAAAAGACATTTTTTCAAACGGAAAAGCATCTGTTCAAAATTGATAGAACCAATGTCACGCCGAAGCAACCAAAAAGGCTTTGTGACACAGGATTTTCGCTACGTTCGAAATGACAATGGCTAACTGTGACGCTTTATTGCGCGCCAGCCGATATCGCGGCGGTATTGCGCGCCGCCGAAATGTATTGTGTCGACCACGCTGTATGCATGCTTTTGCGCGACTTTGACGCTGTCGCCCAGGCCGACCACGCATAACACGCGACCGCCGGAAGTAGTCAGTTTATCCCCGCTCAGGGTGGTGCCGGCATGAAAGGTTACGGTATCCGCCGTTTCCGGTGGGATGCCGGTAATCAGATCGTCCTTGCGCGGCGCATCCGGATAACCCGCCGCAGCCATCACGACGCCCAAGGCGGTGCGGCGATCCCATTCCAGTTCGACGGTGTCGAGAGAATTGCTGACAGCATGTTCCATTACCATCAGCAGATCGGTTTTCAGGCGCGCCATGATCGGCTGTGTTTCCGGATCGCCCATGCGGCAATTGAACTCGATGGTCTTCGGCATACCCTTGTCGTCAATCATCAGGCCGGCATACAGGAAGCCGGTGAACGGGATGCCGTCCTTGGCCATGCCTTGTACGGTCGGCGTGATGATGTCGCGCATGACGCGCGCATGGACTGCCGGCGTCACGATAGGCGCCGGTGAATAAGCGCCCATGCCGCCGGTATTCGGTCCCTGGTCATCGTCCTTCAGGCGTTTGTGATCCTGGCTGGTGGCGAGTGGCAGAATATTTTTGCCGTCGACCATGACGATGAAACTGGCTTCTTCGCCGTTCAGGAAGTCTTCGATGACCACACGTGCGCCAGCCGCGCCGAATTTGTTGTCTGCCAGCATCATGTCGACCGCCGCATGCGCTTCTTCCGGCGTCATGGCGACGACTACGCCTTTACCTGCCGCCAGGCCATCGGCCTTGATAACAATCGGCGCACCCTTGCGGTCCAGGTACTGGTGGGCGGCGTCGACATCGGTGAAGGTTTGGTAGTCAGCGGTTGGAATACGGTGACGTTGCATGAAGGCTTTGGCAAAATCCTTCGAACTTTCGAGTTGCGCCGCTTCCTTGGTCGGGCCGAAAATTTTCAGGCCGCGATCACGGAATACGTTGACGATGCCGCCCGCCAGCGGGGTTTCCGGGCCGACCACGGTTAACGCAATATGCTCTTGCTCGACAAAATCGGCCAGTGCCGAGTAGTCGGTGATGTCAATATTTTGTAGCCGCGAATCGAGCGCAGTGCCGCCATTGCCAGGGGCAAGAAAGACGGTTTGGATACGGGGCGACTGGGCGATTTTCCACGCCAGCGCATGTTCACGGCCACCAGAGCCAACTACCAGAATTTTCATAGGATGTCCGCTGATACTCATTAATTGTTGCTGATGATTTATTGCTGATCTTCGATAATGGCATTGCTGAAAACTTCCTGGACGTCGTCCAGATTTTCCAGCGCATCCAGCAGCTTTTGCATCTTGATCGCATCGTCGCCGGAAAATACCGTTTCGGTTGCAGGCTTCATGATGATTTCTGCCATTTCAGCCTTGAAGCCGGCTTTTTCAAGGGTTTGTTTGACTGCCGGAAAATCGAATGGTGCGCAGAGTACTTCGATGCCGCCTTCTTCGTCGGTAATGACGTCGTCGGCACCGGCTTCCAGCGCGGCTTCCATCAACGCATCTTCGTTGGTCCCCGGGGCAAACAACAACTGACCGCAGTGTTTGAACATGAAGGCGACCGAACCTTCGGTGCCCATGTTGCCGCCGAACTTGGAAAACGCATGGCGGACTTCAGCCACGGTGCGGATTCTGTTGTCAGTCATGCAATCCACAATGATGGCGGCGCCGTTGATGCCGTAGCCTTCATAGCGGACTTCTTCGTAATTGACGCCGTCCAGTTCGCCCGCACCACGCTGGGTCGCGCGGACCACGTTGTCCTTCGGCATATTGGCATCGCCGGCTTTGTCGATCGCCAGTCGCAGCCGTGGATTGGTGTCCGGGTCACTGCCGCCCATACGGGCTGCGACGGTGATTTCTTTGATCAAGCGGGTCCAGATTTTGCCGCGTTTGGCATCTGTGGCAGCCTTTTTATGCTTGATGTTGGCCCATTTACTGTGTCCAGCCATGATGGTTCTTTCTTGCTGTAGTTAGCTATAATCAAAGCGCAATTTTACCATTGACCTTGCCCCTGCCAAACGAATCCCTTGCTGAGACTGTAAACTCGCGCAAGGGGAGGCCAACGCGTTGCGCTCGGACAGGTATTCCCGCTTTTTTCGCATGACAAGCCGCCCTATTCGGCAATTTCAGTGCGGCCCTTTTCATCCGGCGGTAACTTCAACGACCTCTTAGATTGGCTGCCGTCAGTATGTCGGCGCGCGCCTGACTATTTTGTTAATTTACCCAGCCAAAACGCAATCCGTTCATACCATTTACAATTCCACCATGACATCAACTACGCTGCAGTCAGTCGACCGCAAGATTTTCCTCACTGGCTTGGCAATCGGGATTGTCGGTGCGGTGCTGTTTTCCGCCAAGGCGATTGTTGCCAAGCTGATTTATCGGTATGACGTTGATGCGGTGACGCTGATCATGTTTCGCATGCTGTTTTCGTTTCCGTTGTTTGCAGCGGTGGCGTTGTGGAAGGCGCGGACCGAGCTGCGTTTGTCGAATGTCGATCGGATCCGGATCGTGGTGCTTGGGTTGATTGGTTATTACCTGTCCAGCTTTCTGGATTTTCTCGGCTTGCAATACATATCTGCGGGTCTGGAGCGCTTGATTTTGTTTTTGACGCCGTCGTTTGTCTTGCTACTGTCGTTTTTCTTTTATCGGCGTCGCGTGACTTGGCTGGAGTGGGGCGCGCTGGGGCTTTCTTATTTGGGTACCGTGCTGGTGTTTTTGCATGATGTCCGGCTGGGTGGCGCCAACATCGGTCTGGGCAGCGCGCTGGTGTTGGGTGCGGCGATCAGCTATTCGTCGTATTTATTGTTGTCGGGTGAGCTGGTGAGCCGGGTTGGGGCGATGCGGCTGGTGGCGTATGCGATGTGCGTTTCTTGCGTGGCCTGCATCGTGCAATTTTTTCTGCTGCGGCCAGCGGCGGTGCTGGTCCAGCCGACAGCAGTGTATGGGTTGTCGATCGTGAATGCGGTGCTGTGTACGGTGTTGCCGGTTTTTCTGACAATGATCGCGGTGGCGCGGATAGGTCCGGCCAGTTCTGCGCAGGCTGGCATGGTGGGGCCGGTTTCCACCTTGTTTCTGGCGGCGGTAATTTTGCATGAGCCGGTCACTGGAATTCAACTGGCCGGGACTGCCCTGGTGTTGACCGGCATTTATTTGATTTCGAAAAAGAAGGCTTAGGAAAATATGGATCTGGGAATTCGTGGCAAGCAAGCGCTGGTATGCGGCGCCAGCAAGGGGTTGGGACGTGGCTGTGCTGAAGCGTTGGCGGCAGACGGCGTCAACCTGACATTGGTGGCGCGTACTGCTGACGTACTTGAACAAACCGCGCAACAACTGCGCGATGCCTATGGCGTTAACGTGATCGCGGTGGCCTGCGATATCACTACGCCGGAGGGGCGTGTCCAGGCACTGGCCGCTTGTCCGCAACCGGATATTCTGGTGACCAATGCCGGCGGTCCGCCGATGGGCGATTTTCGCGACTGGCAGCGGGACGACTGGATCAAGGCGCTGGATGCCAACATGCTGACCCCGATTGAATTGATCAAGGCCACCGTCGATGGCATGATCTCGCGTCGCTTTGGCCGCATCGTGAATATCACATCGAGTGCCGTCAAAGCACCGATTGATGTGCTCGGTTTGTCGAATGGCGCGCGCTCAGGTCTTACGGGATTCGTTGCGGGACTGGCGCGCAAGACCGTAGCGCATAACGTGACGATTAACAATCTGTTGCCGGGGGCGTTTGATACCGACCGTTTGCGTTCGATGCAAGCGGCTTCCGCCACCGCCGCCGGTACCAGCATTGAACAGGTGCAGCAGGCGCGGAGTGCGCAAATACCGGCCAAGCGTTTTGGAACTGCCGCCGAATTTGGTGCGGTGTGCGCATTCATGTGCAGTGCGCATGCCGGTTACCTGACCGGACAAAATATTTTGCTCGATGGTGGCGCCTATCCTGGCACCTTTTAAAAGAGGAATTCTCATTATTTCGAAGCGAGAAAAATGATGGTAAAAGCGATCAGGATGTACAAGACCGGTGGCCCCGAGGTGATGGAGTACGTCGACGTCGACCCCGGCGATCCGGGACCGGGTGAAGTAAGGATCCGGCACGCTGCGTGCGGATTGAATTTTATCGACGTGTATTTCCGCAGCGGTTTGTATCCGCAAGCGTTACCTGCGGGTTTGGGACAGGAGGCTGCCGGTGTGATCGAGGCAGTCGGCCCGGATGTTCAGGACTTTAAGCCGGGTGATCGCGTCGCCTATGCCGGTCGTCCGAATGGCGCCTATTCAGAAGCGCGCGTGATGCCGGCGGCGATGCTGGTCAGGTTGCCGGATACTATTTCCTTTGACACTGCTGCCGCGATGACGCTGCAAGGCTTGACGGTGCAGTATTTGTTCCGGCGGACCTTTGCGCTACAGGGTGGCGAGACCATCTTGTTTCATGCAGCGGCCGGTGGTGTCGGTCTGATCGCCGCGCAGTGGGCGCGCGCGCTTGGGGTGAAGATGATCGGCACCGTCAGCTCCGACGAAAAAGCCGCATTGGCCCTGGCTGCGGGCTGTAGCCATGTGATCAATTCGAAAACTGAAAATTTTGTTGAGCGTGTCAAGGAAATTACTGATGGTGCAGGTGTGCCGGTGGTGTTTGATTCGGTCGGCAAGGACACATTCATCGGCTCGCTGGATTGTCTGTCGCCTCTTGGCACCATGGTCAGCTTCGGCAATGCTTCCGGACCGGTACCGCCGTTCAGCCTGAACGAACTGGGCTCGCGCGGATCGCTGTTCATTACACGCCCGTCGCTGCCTAATTACATCGCCAAAAGAGCGGATCTGGATGCCGCTGCCGCCGACTTGTTCCAGATGGTCGAGAGCAAGAAAATCAAGATTGAAATCAATCAGCGTTATGCGCTGAAAGATGTGGCGCAGGCGCATATCGATCTGGAGGCGCGCAAAACTACCGGCTCCACTATCCTGATCCCCTAATTAACTGTTTAAGACTGAAGCAAAAGCCATGAGCGACCAAAATAACCGCCAAGAGATAGTCAACGAAGATAATCCGATGAATCATCCGGAAGAACAGCCGACCGGCACCGACGGCACGCCAAAATTTGGTCGACTGCTGATCGTGCTGGTGCTGATGGTGATTCTGATCGGTTTCATTACCATGGCCAGCGAGTGGCTGTATACCTGAAGAGCCGATACGAAATCTGCAGCTAGATTCCAGTACATGCAAAAAGGTTAATCGCGTCCGTTGTGACGAGTGCGATTAGCCTTTTTGTTTGCCGGACGGCAAATACGCTGTTCCGCAATTTTCCGCCAAATTCCATGAAGCATGCGCCGTTGATTGGTAGAATCGTGCTTTCCACGATTTTCCTTAAATCCACTACTTCCTATGCGCAAAGATACAGCTTCCACGCCGACCACCATTTATCGCAAGGATTACACCGCGCCCGCGTACTGGGTCGACACGGTTGATCTGGGGTTCGATCTCGATCCGGCTGCGACCCGGGTTGCCACCCGCATCGTCATGCGCCGCAATCCGGCCGGCGCCGGCAAGGAGATCGTGCTGTTCGGCGAGGAGCTGGAACTGGTGCAGCTGCGTTTGAACGGTAAGCAGCTCAAACCTGGCCAATACAAACTGGATGCAGGGTCTTTGCGGATTGCCAGCGCGCCGGCCAAAGTTGTGCTGGAAATCGAAACGCTGACGCAGCCGGAGAAAAATACTTCGCTGATGGGCTTGTACGTCTCCAATGGCAATTTTTTCACCCAATGCGAGGCTGAAGGTTTCCGCAAAATCACTTATTTCCCGGATCGCCCGGATGTGATGGCGAAGTACACTGTCATGCTGCGCGCCGACAAGAAGGCATATCCGGTACTGCTGTCGAACGGCAATCTGATCGAAGAGGGCGATCTGGGCGACGGTCGTCACTATGCAAAATGGGAGGATCCGTTCAAGAAGCCGTCCTATTTGTTCGCTCTGGTAGCCGGCAAGCTGGTTTGCCAGGAAGAAAAATACACACTCCAATCCGGTCGCGAAGTGCTGCTGCAGGTATGGGTCGAAAAAGGCAATCTGGACAAAACCCAGCACGCGATGGACTCGCTGAAAAACAGTATCCGCTGGGATGAAGAGCGTTTTGGCCTGGAGCTTGATCTGGACCGTTTCATGATCGTTGCCGTAGGCGATTTCAACATGGGCGCGATGGAGAACAAAGGCCTGAACATCTTCAATACCAAATTTGTACTGGCCAACGCGCGTCTGGCGACCGATGTTGATTACGCGAATATCGAGGCGGTAGTTGGCCACGAATATTTCCACAACTGGACCGGGAACCGGGTGACCTGCCGCGACTGGTTCCAGTTGTCGCTGAAGGAAGGCCTGACCGTTTTCCGCGATCAGGAGTTCTCGGCTGACATGGTCGGTACCGACAGCGGCCGTGCGGTCAAGCGTATCGACGATGTGCGGGTGTTGCGTCAGGCGCAATTTCCGGAAGATGCCGGCCCGATGGCGCATTCGGTGCGCCCGGATGCCTATGTGGAAATCAATAATTTCTACACCGTCACCATCTATGAAAAAGGTGCTGAGGTGGTCCGCATGTACCAGACCCTGGTAGGTCGCGACGGGTTTCGCAAAGGTATGGATCTGTACTTCAAGCGGCACGATGGACAAGCCGTTGCCTGCGATGATTTTCGTGCGGCAATGGTAGATGCCAATGGCCGCGATCTGACCCAGTTCGAACGCTGGTACAGCCAGGCAGGAACGCCAAGGGTGCAGGTCAACACGGCATACGACGCGACTAAAAAAACCTATGAAGTCAGCTTGTCGCAATCGTGCCCGCCAACACCTGGTCAGACCAAGAAACTGCCATTCCATATTCCGGTTGCAGTTGGCCTGCTCGACAGCAGCGGCCGCGATCTTTCATTGCGTTTGAAAGGTGATACCAAAGACCAGGCGGGCGCTACCACCCGAGTGCTGGAACTGACCAAAGCACAGCAGACTTTCCGCTTCGTCGATGTTGCAGAACGGCCGGTGCCATCGATCCTGCGCAATTTTTCCGCACCGGTTGTCGTCGATATCGACTACACCGACGCCGAGCTGGCATTCTTGCTGGCGCACGACAGTGATCCCTTCAACCGCTGGGAAGCCGGTCAACGTCTTGCTACCCGCAGCTTGCTGGCATTGACCGCTGCGGTAAACAGCGCCAACGAGGCCGGTAATGTCACGCCGATGGAATACGTACTGAGCAACGCCGCATCCAACAGTGATGCACTGGGTCAGGCCTTCCGTGTAACCTTGAACGACACTACGCTGGACGCGGCTTTCCGGGAGCTGGCCATCACCTTGCCATCGGAAACCGTGCTGGCCGAACAAACCGAAGTCATCGATCCGCAAGCCATTCACGCCGCGCGTCAGTTCTTGCGTAGCAATCTGGCGCAGGCCCTGAAGACCGATTTGTTAGCCGCTTATCACGCCAATCAAACTCCCGACGTCTATAGTCCCGACGCTATTTCCGCTGGCAAGCGTGCGCTGAAAAATGTCGCGCTGTCGTATCTGATCGAAGGCGACGATGCGGCGGCGCACGGGTTGGCGCAGCAGCAGTACGACGACGCCAATAACATGACGGATCGCTTCGCCGCATTGGTCGCGCTGACGAATAGCAGCGCACCGGGAACAGCCGCCGCGCTGGCGCAGTTTTACCAGGATTTTGAGCAGGAAGCATTGGTCATCGACAAGTGGTTCGCGTTGCAGGCGATGGCGCGCACTACCGATGTCAACGCGGTCCGTGCCTTGCTGGAACATCCCGCCTTCACGCTAAAAAATCCAAACCGTGCACGCAGCCTGATTTTCAGTTTCTGCAGTGGCAATCCAGCCAATTTCCACGCCACAGACGGCAGTGGCTATGCCTTCTGGGCCGATCAAGTGATCGCGCTCGACGGCGTCAATCCACAAGTCGCTGCACGCCTGGCGCGTAACCTGGATCGCTGGCGTAAATACGCTCCCGCATTGCAGGAAAAAATGCGCAGTGCGTTGCAGCGCGTAGTGGCCGCCCCGAATTTGTCCAAAGATGTGCTGGAAGTCATTTCCAAAGCACTCGCTAATTGAATTTCAAGGAAAGAACATCATGAAACGCGTCAGTCTCACCCAACATCTGATCGAACAACAACGTCTGAACAACAGCATTCCTTCCGAACTGCGTCTGCTGATCGAAGTCGTTGGCCGTGCCTGTAAAACCATTAGTCACGCAGTTGCCAAAGGTGCGCTCGGCGAAGTACTGGGCAGTGCCGATAGCGAAAACGTTCAAGGCGAAGTGCAAAAGAAACTGGATATCATTTCCAATGAAATCCTGCTCGAAGCGAACGAGTGGGGCGGCCATCTGGCAGCGATGGCATCCGAAGAAATGGAAACCATCCACCCGATTCCGAATCGCTACCCGCAGGGCGAATACCTGTTGCTGTTTGATCCACTCGACGGCTCCAGCAACATCGACGTCAATGTCTCCATCGGTACTATCTTCTCGGTCCTGAAAGCACCGGACGGCATGATCACACCGTCCGAACAGGATTTCATGCAATCCGGCCGCCAGCAAGTCGCCGCCGGCTATGCGGTGTACGGCCCGCAAACCATGCTGGTGCTGACCACTGGCAATGGCGTGCACTGCTTCACGCTGGATCGGGAAATGGGTGCATGGGTATTGACCCAACGCGACATCCAGATCCCGGCCGAGACCAAGGAGTTCGCCATCAATGCGTCCAACACGCGCCACTGGTATCCACCGGTGACGCGCTACGTCAATGAAATGCTGGCAGGCACCAGCGGCCCGTTGAAAAAAGATTTCAACATGCGCTGGATCGCGTCCATGGTCGCGGATGTCCACCGAATTCTCAACCGTGGCGGCATCTTCATGTATCCAGCCGATTCACGCGATACCAGCATGCCGGGAAAATTGCGCCTGATGTACGAAGCCAATCCGATGGCGATGATAGTGGAACAGGCGGGTGGCGCAGCGACCGATGGCAAGCAGGCGATTCTGGATATTGAGCCGCAGAAATTGCATCAGCGCGTGCCTGTGTTCCTGGGATCGAAGACTGAGGTGGAACGGGTTACTGCCTATCATCAGGAGTGATGTTTTGTGGTGGGAGAGCTTTTCTGAGCGATGCGTTGCCGGGTGTCGCGGCTCTCCATCTATCCTGCGGCGGGACGTGAACGGCATCACTACATAGCTGGTTCACGAAACGCAGCTTTGTCCGCTGCCTGTGCCGGACGTAACCGGCACGGTGTCTCAGCCGATATTCCTCCGCTACTCAAAATAAAATTCCGCTGTTTGTCATCATGCTTTGTGTATCTTGCCGAGCCTAGGTACATGCTCGCGGTGGGCGTCAAAAGTCAACAAGTCTCACAGCGCTTTCCTGTGCAGGGCGGGAGGTAACGATGAATGGGATTTCTTCCTACCAAGACCATAGGAGAATTAATTCTGCCAAGAATTTTCTTACAGAAATTTATGATTGCAAATCATTCTCATTTGGAATTATAGTTTGGCGTTCTTGGCTCATTTCTGAAATTTTGGACCGCCTGGAGGTTCGGTGGGCCGCTCCGATAGACAAGTTCCCTGGCGGAACAACAGCAAGGATACGCAATAAATGATAAAAAATAATTTTGCCGCAACCTTTGAACAAGCGTCGGGTAGTCGGCGAGGACCAATGATTTTATTCAGAAAGATTCACGCATTGGCCGGGCTGGCGCTGCTGCTGCTATTGCAGTCAGCTTTCGCGGCCCATCCCCTTGTCACCGACGATACCGGTACGCAGGACGTTGGCAATCAGCAGTTGGAAGCAAACACCGACTGGTCCCGGCAAAAGGGCGTTGCCAGCCACGTAGCGGATTTTGCTTACACTTATGGCCTGCTTGCGAACGTCGATGTTTTTGGCGAGCTACCGGTCACAGCATCGTCGCCGCACGGCGTAAATGATGCCTCACTTGGTGTCAAATGGCGCTTTTATGAAAGTGGTCCAAGCAGCTTCGCTATCAAACCGGTGCTGGTGCTGCCTACCGGTAATCAAAACGAGGGTTTGGGCACAGGTCGCAGCAGTATGGCACTGACCCTGATTGGGACTTATGATGCTGAGTCATGGGCGCTTTACGGGAATCTCGGCGTCGACGTCAAGCGCTATGCATTGGCAGAAGACCGGGAAGAGAACAGGGGCACTCTGTGGCGCGCATCTGCTGCCGTTGCATATCACCTGAATCAGCAATGGCGAGCGGTTGCCGACATCGGGATTGCCCGCAACCCTGATGTCGCCAGCACCGTCAATCCAGCCTATGTATTGACCGGCGTCATCTACTCGCCGAATAAAAATGTCGACCTGGATGCTGGTGTCAAGTTTGGATTGAATAGTGCCGAGGTAGATCATCAGGCGGGTGTTGGAGTGACGTGGCATTTTTGAGTTTTGTGACAAATATGTTGGAGCCTAACCATCAATCGAGAATAAAAAGCCCGCATCAATGCGGGCTTTTTTGCAGATCGCTTCTGGCGCGAATGCAATACTGCAATGGCATTACGCAGAGTTGCCCTGCGATGGCCGTATGCCTTTACGATATTCAGTGGGCGAGGGCCACATCTGTTCGCGGAATAATTTGGCTACATGTGCGCCGCTGAACAGGCCGCAGCGCCGCGCTATTTTGTCGACCGGCAAATCGGTCTCGGACAGCTGCCGGCGAACCGCCTCCAGTCGCAGGTTCAGCAGGAAGTCGTGCGGTGTTTGCCCGGTCTCGCGCTTGAACTGGCGCACAAAGTTGCGCTCACTCATGAAAACGAAATTGGCCGCATCGGTCACTGAAACCGGATCTCTGAAATGTTCCGCGAACCAGAGCGACGCCTTGCGAATTTTACTTGTGATGACGGACTCGGCAGGAGACGCAGGACCGATTGCCGGTGAGGTGTCGCGACGTCGCTGGCAGACCACCAGATTTTGTGCGACACGTTGCGCCACTGCAGGACCCAGGTCATTTTCCAACAGACGCAAAGCCAGATCGGTCGCCATGCCTGCATCGCACGACGTAAAAATGTCGTCGTCTTCGGCGATTTGCGCTTCTCTATCGATGTTGATTTCCGGAAATTCACGTGACAGTTTGTCGATCAGCGCCCAGTGGGTAGTGGCGCGCCGATTATTCAGAAAGCCAGCGGCGCCGATGACGAATACGCCAGTACAGATAGCGCCGATGCGGCGGACATCGCGGCGCTTCTTTTGCAGCCATTCGATAAGAACGGGATCGCGATACGCGTCGAAGTTGCCGGTGCCGCTGGCAATGAGCAGCGTATCAAACTGATAGTCATCAAATTGGGTAAGCGGTGCCGTCAAAATCTGCAGCGCGGCGGAGGACATGATCACGCCGCCCGAAATCGACATGATTGACACCTGATAACGCGTGGTTCCCGGGAAAACAGTTGAGATGAGTTTGTCGCCTACCCCAAATACATCGGCTGCGCCAACCACATCGGCGAGTATCACACCATCGAAAACCATAATGCCGATATGCTTGATTGCGCAACTGTCGGCCGTCGCATCAAGTCTGTCTGAGCACCCGATATCCATGAAGCTCCCCTAAGACAAGTATTCTATTTGACATTGCCTGATAGCAATTTATCATTAATAAATCAACATCTTTCATGCTGCTACTAATCTACGGTCACTCATTGACCTATATCAAAAATAGGCGAAAAAAAATCTAAAAAATTCCCCCATGCGCGCTGAATCTGTCAGCGATTTTTTTATTCATAGCCCGAATTCAGTAAAAGTTTCCACATGAAATTAATGTTCCTTTGAATTACTTACGCTGGAAAATTGTTATCAGCCGTGATGACCTTGCGCATGTTGCTGTTCTCTTGCTCCTCGTTCGAGATCCGGCCTGGGGCGTACGTCGTCGACCAGGCACGCAATCGATTAGTGATGGATGTGTTTGTCCTCCAGGGCTTCTTCGAGACGGGAGTTTTCAAGCGTCAACTCGGCGACAATTTGTTTCAGCTTGGCATTTTCTTCCTGTAAACATTTCATACGTTGTGGATTCTCCTGAAGGCCACCGTACTGCTTTTTCCAGCTCTGGAAGGTCCGTTCGGTAATCCCGGCTTGTCGAATTACGTCAGCTACCGGCATACCAAGCTCCTCCTGTTTCAGAGCTGCAGCAATCCGATCGCGGGAAAGTGGCGTCCGCTTCATGGCATGTCCTCGTGCTTTAGTTATTTTTGGTCACAGCTATGGTTAGACTGCGATTATTTCGATGCAGTTTCCTCCGATAGTGGCGCCAGACCAAGGCGACGACGCACGTACGGATCGCGGACCTCGGCGCTATCGGGCTCACTTACACTACTGACTCTGACGTTACCAGGAGCACTTGCGGTGTTGCCGGCACTCTTCTGCACGACCGTATTGGTTGCCACTGCGGGTCTGACCATGCCTGGGCAATCGTGTCCTGTAGCCTCAACCGCTTTCCGATTTGCATCGCTTTGGCAAAGTAGCGCCAGAGCGACGTCATTGAGGCCCATGGCGCGAAATTCGCGGGCGTCGAGTCTGCGTACGCACGCCTGATCCACCATAGTTGAAGCGCCGGTCGCACCAAAGCCGGTAAATGACAAGCCAAATGATACTGAGCCCATGCAAGTGTCGGACAAGGTGGTGGTCAGTGACGGTGCGGTAACCGGCGGTGCGGTCTTTACCGAATAACTGCCGCTGTATTCAACGGTCCCTTTGGTGTTGTACGCGCTGCTGCCAGGGTCGCCAACGGCTGCAGGCGTTGCGGCAGCTGACGCTGCCGTACCCGTACCAGATGTTCCGGATGCTGCTGGGGTAGGCAGGGATACGGAAACGCTCACTGTTGAATTGTTGCCATTGGCGCTGGTACCTGAAACTGAGTTGGTTGCAGTTCCACCGGTAGCCGCGCCACCTGAAGCAGATCCGCCACTCCCGCCGGCGCCGCCATTTGCAGTTGCTGCTGATGAGGATGTTGGCGTTGTCTGGGCGGCGGCCAACACTGGTACTATAAATATCGAGGCTACCAGGATACCTAGAAGTTTGTGTTTCATGGCTTCTCCGTTATTTTTTGCTTTGCAAAGGAGAGGGAAAGTTTCCTCTCCCCCCATTCCCTTTGCGTAGCAGTCCCGTGTCGGTTAGTGGTTGCCTGCGCCGGAAGTTGCAGTTGCAGCTGCATTGCCGCCGTTGCCACCGGCACCGCCAGATGCCGGGCCACTAGTGGGGCTTCCACCATACACAATGGACAGTGCCGCACCACCCGTATTGGTGTTCCCGCTAACGGAGCTGTCTGCACTGCCAGTGCTGGATACCACAGTTCCGCCGATCGCAAATGAATTGCCATTTTGGGATTGGCTGTCGCCGGTGGTAGTGGAGTTGGCGCTACCGCCACTGGCCACGCCGCCAACGGCAGTGCCGCCACCGCCTGAGCCGCCACTGGTATTCCCGTTTGCGCCGCTGGAACTTGCAGTTGGGACAGCCGTTGCGCTAAGTGATGAGAAAGAAGCACCAGCGCCAAGGTTGGCACTGGCGGACGCTGCGCCAGTGCTTGCCGTCAGTGCAGCTGTATAGGTATTGCCGACAGCGGAGCCGCCGGTACCGCCGGTAGCACTAGTGGCGCCGACAGCAGCAGCGCCACCGACAGCGCCAGCGCCGGTGGTAGCTCCAGCGCTGGTTGAACCACCCGTTGATGTGGTCGCGCCGCCGCCGGTCCAGTTGCCGCCAGTGTTAGCGATGCCGCTGGCATTGACTTGAGTTGCCGCACCGGCAGTCACGGCCCCACCGGTTGCGGCGCCACCGGTTGCAGCACCGCTGGCAGCAGATCCACCAGCCCCACCAGCCCCGGCAGTTGCAATTGCACTTGCGGCGCTAGTGGGGATGCTGGTAATGGTGCTGGTAACGGTGCTGGTGGCGTTGCTGTTGCTGGCGGCGCTGGTGTTGATTGGTCCCCAGGCGTATGCCGTGACGACAAACAGTGACGCTATGGATGCGGCAATAATTTGCTTTTTCATTTTTGCTTCTCCTGTGTGTGTGGGCGTCATTCACCTGAACGTCTTGTCTATATACGCCCCGATTAACAGACAAGATTTGATAGAAAAAGCTGTACAGATATACGAAGGATGCGCGACAGCAAGCCACATCACCATCGTTTTCTGGCAGCAAATCTTCACCGCACAAAAACCGTCTGCTTAATTTTTTTTGGTAGTGCAAACACGTATGTCGCGTTCCGACGCATCAGAGCCGAATATGCCGGCAGATCAAATCGAGTCGGTTCATGCGACGATGAGAGAGATTTACGTTGCGATGTCTTGATCATAGAATTGTTGGCAACAGTGTTTACGACAAAACCTTGTCGAATACGGACAGCCAAGATGGCGGCTTTGGATCAATTTCCATGCGGCATTGAGATGTGGCGAGCCGCCAGCTGCTGACATCCACAGAACGTTATCCGGGTATCGGAGGGACGTTCAGTCTCTTGATCGCTGTGGAATAGGTTTTTTGGGGTACGAAGCAGGCTGTTATGTTTGTCGAACAGCGCCAGAAGGCGAGCGTTTATTTGCGCTGGGACTGGTGCGGTTGGGGCAGGATCTCACCCGCCGGATGTTGGTGGCGCAGTAAGGCGCATATTATTTCGCTTGGAATTTGATGTTAATGCTGCGCATCTCACAGCGCGTAAGTCCCGCTCCACTGCGCATCAGTCGCGCCACAGATACAAAGCGGCACACAAGCCGGCGCCGATCAGGTACAGCCACCAGAGCTGCGTCACGAAATACGGGTAAGCCATTAAGGCGACGCCGATGACCAGCGGCCGCCAGAGCACCTGCTTTTTGCCGTACATGAAGGCGGCCAGGCCGATGATGCCAAACAACATGGACGCGAACAAGTAGGCGGGGGCGGGCATGGATTCCAATCGATCACGGTCGCAACGGCGCGTGCACGCGGTTAGCGCCCGATTGTAGCGACTTTCCGACTGGCAAGGGCGGACGTTCGGGTTATCCGATACTCGGCAAACGCTGCATTTACGTTACTGCAGAATGAAAAACGACTCGTACGCATGGGCGTCCGAGTCGTCAAATTAAAAGCTGCTGAATGCGCTGCCGCTTTTTCAGGTCAGGAACTTTGCTATGCGCGCTTGATAAGTCGCAAGATGACCAGCAGGACTATAGCGCCTATGGTCGCAGTGACTATCGACGCGATCATGCCGCCACTGACACCGATGCCGAGGATGCCGGCCAGCCAGCCACCGATAAATGCGCCGACGATACCGACGATGATATCGACCAGAACGCCAAAGCCGCCGCCTTTCACCAATACGCCGGCGAGCCAGCCTGCAATGGCACCGATAAGCAGCCAGGCGAGAATTCCATGTTGCATGGTATTTCCTTTCATAGTGGCGATGCCCATTCATTCAGCGTCAAGCAACGACGAGGCCGAGCGCATCTTTGCGCATCATGCCACGCGCCGACGTTTTTGCTAAAACATTTTTTAAAACCGGAAAAACGGCGGATTGGTAGCGCTATGCTTCACCAATTGGCGCACTGCCCGATAAACACCCATCACAAGCGATTGTCAATCAGCTGCTGGCCGCGCTTGGCGCCTTCCTGAACGATTTCTTCAAGTGTGCCTACGATGGTGTCCTGGTCCGCCCACTCGATGCCGCTTTCCAGGTTTACCGTGATCGACCAGCCGGTGGTATTGGGATGTGGATAGATATAAATTTGCTGGCCCTTGTATTCTTTAACGATGGTCGTGTTCATGATTTGCTTGTACCTGTCTCTATGGTGGGGAACAGCATAGACGGAAATCGGCAATCCGGATGTCCGACATTGTCACTTTCTTGTGTAGGACTTCAGGAAGCCCTTTCCAGAGGATGCAGCGCTCAAGTGAAATCGGCAATTGTTCCCCGCACCGCGCTGGACGGCCGCCGTACAGTTTTACAACGATTCTTGCGCCGGCCTATGCCTGGGCGCGGGCGTTGCGCCTGGCCGACGGTCCGGACGAGGTGCATCGGAAAATTATTTTGCGCGTCAGGTCGAGCGCTGGTCCAGATTGACGGGACGGCATCCAGCGCGGAGGCGCGAGACCGGGAAGACGACGCGGCCGTTGGCGGAAATGGGCTGGGATTGTGCGCAGAAGGTCATGCGCAGTCCGACCGCTTGACTGCGCATTGAGGTGTGGCAGGTCAATACATTATGTCTAGTTAAACGTCTTGTTTTCCGCCGCGAGCCTGGCCAGCAACGGCGCGGTCTTCCACGCTTCTCCATGCAGGCCTTGTGCATATTTTTCGATGGCCATGATCACGTTCGGCAAGCCCACCGTGTCGGCATAGAACAGCGGGCCGCCACGAAATAGCGGGAAACCGTAACCGGTCAGGTACACCATGTCGATGTCGGATGCTCGTTGCGCGATGCCTTCTTCGAGGATGTGTGCGGCCTCGTTGACCAGCGCGTACACCAGTCGTTCGACGATTTCCTGATCGCTGATTTGGCGCCGTTCGACACCGGTATCTGCGGAATATTTCTCGATCATTTGATTGACTACTGCGGATGGATACGCTTTGCGGTCTCCTGCCTTGTAGTCGTACCAGCCGGCACCGGTTTTTTGACCGAAGCGGCCCATTTCACACAACAGGTCGGCGGTTTTAGAGTAAGTGAGGTCGGGCGCTTCAATGGCGCGGCGTTTGCGAATATACCAGCCGATATCGTTACCCGCGAGGTCGCTCATGCGGAACGGGCCCATCGCGCAGCCGAACTGCTCGAGCGCCTGGTCGACTTGTTCCGGCAGGCAGCCTTCATCCAGCAGGAAGCCGGCCTGACGTACGTATTGTTCGATCATGCGGTTGCCGATGAAGCCGTCGCAGACGCCGGAGACGACAGCGGTTTTACGGAGTTTTTTAGACAATGCCATCGTGGTGGCCAGCACGTCGCCGGCGGTCTTTTCACCGCGCACGACTTCCAGCAATTTCATGATGTTGGCAGGGCTGAAGAAGTGCGTGCCGATCACATCTTGTGGCCGCCTGGTGAACGCGGCGATCTGGTTGAGATTCAGCGTTGAGGTGTTTGAGGCCAGAATCGCACCCGGCTTCATGACGTCATCGAGCGTTTGAAAGACGGTTTTTTTGACTGCCATGTCTTCAAATACCGCCTCGATCACGATGTCCGCCTGACTAATCTCCGCATACTCCAGCGTGCCTGTGATCAACGCGACGCGCTGGTCAAATTTCTCCTGCGTCAGCTTGCCTTTTTTTAGCGTGTTTTCATAATTCTTGCGAATCGTCGCCAGGCCTTTTTCCAATGCTTCCGCTGTGGTTTCCAGTATCGTTACCGGAATCCCGGCGTTGGCAAAGTTCATCGCAATGCCGCCACCCATCGTGCCGGCACCGATCACGGCTGCGGTCTTGATACTGCGGGTGGCTGTATCGGCTGGAACGTCGGCAATTTTGCCGGCAGCGCGTTCGCCGAAAAAGGCGTGGCGGAGCGCTTTGGATGCGGTGGTTTGTGCCAGTTCGATAAATAAGCTGCGCTCGTACTGGAGGCCATCGTCAAATTTTCTGGTGATCGAAGCCTCGATGGCATCGACACATTTCAATGGTGCCGGAAACTGTCCGGCCATCGCCTGGACTGTATTGCGTGAGAACTGCAGGAAAGCTTCGTAATTCGGATAGTCGACTTTCAGGTCACGTACTTTCGGCAGTGGCCGCAGGTCGGCTACCTGGTTGGCGAAAGCAAGGACTTGCGGCATCCAGTCGCCGCTCAAATCACCATCGATCAGCGCATCGAACAGCTTGGTCTTGGCCAGTGTTTCCGCTGCCACCGGCTGGCCGGAGACGATCATGTTCAGGGCTAATTCGAGGCCCACGACACGCGGTAAGCGCTGGGTACCGCCGGCACCGGGCAACAGCCCCAGTTTGACTTCCGGCAACGCCATTTGCGCGGTTGGCGTGACGACCCGATAGTGACAGCCGAGCGCGAGCTCCAGACCGCCGCCCATACAGACGCTATGGATCGCCGCGATCACAGGCTTACCGGCGTTTTCGACGACGCTGATCAGCGTGTGTAACGACGGTTCTGCGCCTACTTTCGGTGTATTGAATTCCTTGATGTCGGCGCCGCCTGAAAACGCTTTACCGGCACCCGTGATAACAATCGCTTTGACCGCGTCGTCGCTGAGTGCTTTTTTGATGCCATCCACCACGGCCGTGCGCGTGGCCAGTCCCAGGCCATTGACCGGCGGGTTGTTCAGCGTGATGACGGCGACGGTGTCATGGAGTTGGTATTCAGCGGTCATGTCTGTTCCTTTACCTGGAGTGTGTATATCTGGTTAAAAATTGGTGGAGTAACAATGCAGCAGCGGATAGCCTGGCGGTTACGATCCTGTTTTTTCGGTAATCGAGCTTAATCGTGTCCATACAATTAATCAAACGAATGATGCCTATGTTGACGCATGACTCTAATTGATAGGGAGCTTGCCCTTGGGGAGTGCTTTCTGGTCTTTGCGGCAACGTCCGCACGATGCGGTTGATGAATCGCTGAAAATACAACACCGGTACATTCCATCTTTTTCAGCAAGTAGTTGAATCAAATCGGTTGATTGCCTGACTAACCAGTATCGGGCTTCCTTTATTCCGCCATTGTTGTGCTAACGACATTGCCAAGCGAGCGTCGTAACAGTTCAGCTTTTGCATCCGCGATCCGGGGGTGCTACATTGATTGTCACAAAATGCAACACCAAAAATACAATCCGCCCTTGAAGGGCTGTAAGGAGATGGTATGAATCGGATTCCTTTTGATGGTGCTGGCCACGCGCCGGCGTCAATCCTCGTGGAGCCGCCGTATTGCGCGATCAGTGTCGGCAGCGGCGACGCCGCCGAGATTATTCAGAAATCCCATCAACGTTCGCAGGCCTTCGGCCTGGTGCGCAACGACAAGCTGGAAATCAATCCGCTTGCCAAAGGTGAGTTGTCGTTATTACTGGAACAGAACCGTATCCTGCATACCTACGCATTACCGGTGATGGAGACGCTCTACGAACAGATCATGAATACCCATAACATGGTGATCCTGACCGATGCCAATGGCATGATAGTGCGCACGCTGGGCGATGATGATTTTCTGGTCAAGGCCAATCGGGTCGCATTGAATCCCGGCATTACCTGGTCGGAGCAAAGCAAAGGCACGAATGCGATCGGTACCGCGATTGCCGAGGGAGTGCCGACCACGGTGCATGCGGATGCACACTATTTGGAGGCGAATGATTTTCTGACCTGTTCGGCGGCGCCGATTTATGACCATCAGGGGAATATTCTTGGAGTGCTGGATGTCAGTGGCGATCGTGGCAGTTATCACAAGCACACGATGGCTCTGGTGCGCATGTCGGCACAGATGATTGAGAATCAGGTGTTCACAGCAGCCTTTGGAAATGCGATCACCTTGCATTTTCACAGTCGTCCGGAATTTATCGGTACGCTGGTCGAAGGGATCGCCTGTTTTACGCCGGCCGGCCGCTTTCTGTCGGCCAATCGGAGTGCCTTGTTCCAACTCGGCTTACCCAAGACAGCGCTCCAAACGCACACGTTCAGTTCGCTATTCGGTTTGCCTGTATCCACGTTATTCGACCATTACCGGACAGCTGCGCCGGGTTTGCTGAATCTTTGCCTGCACAGCGGCGTACGGGTGTACGCACGGGCAGAGCTACGGCTGTCGAAAAGCGTATTTCAGCATGTGCGCGATAGCTCGGACGATACTTCCGAGACGGATGCGCTGCCGACTTCGGGCGACTCCGCGGCATCGACAAAAGCGCCACGCCGCCTGTCCAGCTTGCGTTATCTGAACACCGGCGATCCGCAAATGGCAGCATTGATCGGCAAGCTCGATAAGGTTATTGGACGCGATATCCCGATTTTGATTACCGGCGAAACCGGCACCGGCAAGGAGTTGCTGGCGCAAGCTATCCATAACGATTCGCCGCGGACACAGGGACCTTTTATTGCCGTCAATTGCGCCTCGATTCCCGAGACGCTGATCGAGTCGGAATTGTTCGGCTACGAAGACGGTGCGTTTACCGGTGCGCGCAAAAAAGGCGCCATCGGGAAAATTTTGCAGGCTAACGGCGGCACCTTGTTTCTGGATGAAATCGGCGACATGCCATTGAGTCTGCAAGCGCGCTTGTTGCGGGTGTTGCAGGAGCGCATGGTGACGCCGCTCGGTAGCAGCAAATCGATTCCGGTCAATGTTGCACTGATCTGTGCCACCAATCGTAATTTGCGCGAGATGATTGCCGGCAATACCTTCCGAGAAGACTTGTATTACCGCCTGAACGGGCTGGTGGTGAAACTGCCGGCGCTGCGCGAGCGGACCGACCTCGACATCATCGTCAACAAATTGTTGCTGGCGGAGGCCAACGGCGAGGCTTGTTATACGGTGGCGGCTGAGATTATGGCGTTGTTCCGGCGTCACAAGTGGCCGGGAAATTTCCGGCAACTGACCAATCTGTTGCGCACCGCCGTCGTGATGGCGGATGGTGACGGACAGATTCGGCGGGAACATTTGCCGGATGATTTTCTGGAGGACATTGATGCGGTTGAGCGGGCGCCGGTGGTTGCCAGCGATACGGCGGCCATCGCCGCTGTGCCGGCAGCGGAGGTGATGTCGGTGCGTCTTGAGGATGTGGAATTGTCGACGATACGGCAGACGCTGGAGGCGCATGGCGGCAATGTTTCGGCTACCGCCAAGGCGTTGGGAGTGTCGCGCAATACGGTGTATCGCAAGTTGCGTGTCGGTGATGACTGATAGTCAAAACCGCTGCCTTTGCGGGGCGCGCGTCGTTGAATTCGCAACTACTTTAGCGCATGCTGCTTACTCGGTTTGATCGGTGCGGAAAAATGCATGCCTTGCTTGCTTCAGGTGCCGGCCTGTTTCCCCACTTGCTGCGGCAACTGCGCCAACTGATCGCATTCATCGTCGCTGAACAGACGTGAGCGTGTCAGAAAACGACGGCCTGATCCGTTGTCCAGAGAAAACATGCCGCCGTTGCCGTTGACGACGTCGATGATTAACTGCGTATGTTTCCAGTATTCGAACTGATC
This sequence comes from Glaciimonas sp. OK215, assembly GCF_057787885.1. Taxonomy (NCBI): domain Bacteria; kingdom Pseudomonadati; phylum Pseudomonadota; class Betaproteobacteria; order Burkholderiales; family Oxalobacteraceae; genus Glaciimonas; species Glaciimonas sp. OK215. Next base: position 4,907,923 of record NZ_CM173544.1, on the reverse strand, counting down.
GGCACCGATATAAAAGGGTTCACCATCCAGGTCGCCCAGATACACGTCGGCATCGCCAATCTGAAAATCGCCACGAGCGTAACACATCGGCGAACTGCCATCGCAGCAGCCGCCGGATTGAAAGAACATCAGCGCCCCATGTTTCTTGCGCAGCGTTTGCAATAATTCCAGTGCGGCTGCGGTGACGGTGACGCGGGCAGGGATGGTGGACATGGTCAGGCTTTCGGTTGGCTGGTTCGACTCTGCTCCCCGGGTGGCGGAGCAGAGTGCGATTGCGAACTAGCGATAGATTAACGGCACATTAAATAGAACTACCGATTAGAAGAACCCCAAGGCGTTCGGGCTATAGCTCACCAGCAGGTTCTTGGTTTGTTGATAGTGATCCAGCATCATCTTGTGGTTTTCGCGACCGATACCGGACTGTTTGTAACCACCGAATGCAGCATGCGCCGGGTACAGGTGATAGCAGTTGGTCCAGACCCGGCCGGCCTGGATTTCCCGCCCCATGCGGAACGCGCGCGAACCGTCGCGGGTCCACAATCCGGCGCCCAGACCGTACAAGGTGTCGTTGGCAATCTCCAGCGCTTCTTCTTCATCCTTGAACGTAGTCACGGACAGTACCGGGCCAAAAATTTCTTCCTGGAAGATGCGCATCTTGTTATTGCCTTCGAATACGGTCGGCTCGATGTAATAACCCGCATCCAGATCGCCGCCATGTTGCGTGCGTGCGCCGCCGGTAAGCAGTTTCGCGCCTTCCTGTTTGCCGATATCGATGTAGGACAGGATTTTTTCCAGTTGTTCCTGCGATGCCTGCGCACCGATCATGGTGCCCATATCCAGCGGATTGCCTTGCTTGATGGCTTTCACGCGTTGCAATGCGCGTTCCATGAAGCGTTCGTAGATCGACTCTTGAATCAGCGCCCGCGATGGACAAGTGCAGACCTCGCCCTGGTTCAACGCGAACATGGCAAAGCCTTCCAGGCACTTGTCGAAGAACGCGTCGTCCTGATCCATGACATCGGCAAAAAAGATATTCGGGGATTTCCCGCCCAGTTCCAGCGTTACCGGAATGATGTTTTGCGACGCGTACTGCATGATCAGGCGGCCGGTGGTGGTTTCACCGGTGAAGGCGATCTTGGCAATCCGTTTGCTGGACGCCAGCGGTTTGCCGGCTTCGAGGCCGAAGCCCTGTACGATATTCAGTACGCCCGGCGGCAGCAGATCCTGCACCAGTTCGATCCAGACCATGATCGAGGCCGGCGTTTGTTCGGCCGGCTTGAGCACGATGCAGTTGCCGGCAGCCAGCGCCGGCGCCATTTTCCAGACCGCCATCAGGATCGGGAAATTCCACGGAATGATCTGACCGACCACGCCCAGCGGTTCATGGAAATGATACGCATAGGTTTCGGCATCGATGGTCGCGACGCTGCCTTCCTGCGCTCGGATGCAACCGGCAAAATAGCGGAAGTGATCGATGGCCAGGGGAATGTCCGCCAGCGTGGTTTCACGCAGAGGCTTGCCGTTGTCGATGGTTTCGGCGATCGCCAGCAGTTCCAGATTGGCTTCCATCCGGTCGGCAATTTTGTTGAGGATGTTGGCGCGCTCGGCGGGGGATGTGCGGCCCCAGGCGCGCTTGGCGGCATGGGCGGCATCCAGTGCCAGCTCGACGTCTTCTGCGCTGGAACGGGCTACTTCGCAGAAGGTCTTGCCGAGCACGGGGCTGATATTTTCAAAATACTCGCCCTTTACCGGTGGCACAAACTTGCCGCCGATGAAATTCTCGTAACGTTGTTTGAATGGATTTTTAATTCCCAGTTTGCTGATATCTGCCAGATTCATGTCGTCCTCCGAAAGGGGTTTTGATTAATTAATTACCAGGTTGGCTGTGGAACAGGTGCAACAGACACGAGGGTATATGCGCAAGGCGCGTGCCAATCGGATCGGTAGGTTTAAGTGGGCGGCGGAGTTTGGTCAGAAGTCGCTGGAGAGCCGCCTGGCAGCTGGATTTCGCTGGATTGGAGCGGTGCCCGGGCGGGCTGCGCGGCGCTTGGTTTGTGGCAAGAGACAAGTCAGGATTGTTGCATTTTGGAACACACTCCGAATGTTACGTGTGCCGAATTTGAACTGGGTGTTGGCTATTGCCTTTTCAAGTTAGCGCTCCGTGGCGCGCTGAATTGGGTTGCCGCACTGAAAAAACATTAGCGCGTGGATATAAAAGAAAAGCAGAAAAATGCAACTAGGTTGCACTATAATCCTCAGTCTGCAACTTTGTTGCAATTCGTTTGACGTTGCAGCTGATAGCGATTTCTGCCGGACGCTGGTCGTTAGCAGCTAGTCGTTAGCCGATTCATGTCTTCAAAACCGTGTTGTGAGTAGAGCCAAGATGCCAACCAATTTATCTCTTGTTAACAAAAATCGCAGCAGCATGCTGGCGCGCTCGGCGTGGTTCCGGCTGATGCTGGTGCTGCCTGTTTGCCTGCTGTTCTGGCTTGGCGTGTGGTGGGCGCTGGCGGGAGTTGGGGGATGAAGCCTGCCGTTACCTTACAAAACCTGACCGTCGCGTATCGCCAGCATCCGGCCTTGCATCACATCAGCGGCTGCTTTGAATCCGGCTCGCTGACGGCGGTCATCGGGCCGAATGGCGCCGGTAAAAGTACTTTGCTGAAGAGTTTGCTGGGCTTGGTGCGACTCGATGGCGGGCATGTCGATATCAGCGTCGCTCGCAAGCGCATTGCCTACTTGCCGCAGCAAGCCGAGATCGATCGGGGCTTTCCGATTTCGGTAATGGATTGTGTGTTGCTGGGTTATTGGCAACGGGCGGGATTGTTTGGCGGCATCAACAAGGCGATGGCGGCAAAGGCTGACGCGGCTTTGCATGCTGTTGGGCTGGACGGTTTTGCTGAGCGCTCGATAGGCAGCTTGTCGGCCGGGCAGTTTCAGCGGGTATTGTTTGCCCGCATTCTGTTGCAGGATGCCGAGCTGATCTTGCTGGACGAACCGTTCAATGCGGTGGATGCCAAGACGACCGAAGATTTGCTGGCCATCGTCCAGTCGTGGCACGCGCAGCAGCGCACCGTGATTGCCGTGTTGCATGACAACGAACAGGTGCGCCGGCATTTTCCGCAAGCGGTACTGTTGGCGCGCCGCCTGGTGGCGTGGGGCGAGACTGCCAAGGTATTGACCGACGATCATTTGCGCCTGGCCAAGAACATGCCGGAAGCACAGGACCCGAACGCGCCGATCTGCAAGCCTGGGGTGGCAGCATGAGCGTTTTTTCACTGCATTGGCTCACCACGTTTTATCAGGTTGCACTGGCACCGTTTCAGGAATTCGCATTCATGCGGCGGGCCCTGATCGGCATTCTGGCGCTGGCGCTCAGCAGTGCGCCGCTGGGCGTATTGCTGACCTTGCGCCGCATGAGTTTGTTCGGCGATGCGCTCAGTCATGCGGTACTGCCGGGTGTGGCGGTCGGTTTCATGTTGTTCGGCTTGTCGCTGCCGGCATTGAGCATCGGCGGCTTCCTGGCGGGAGTGATCGTCGTGGCGATTGCCGCCCTGATCAGTCGTCATACGGATTTGAAGGAAGACGCGAGTCTGGCTTCGGTGTATCTGGTGGCGCTGGCGCTGGGCGTGATGCTGATATCGGTGAATGGCTCCAAGCTGGATTTGCTGCACATCCTGTTTGGCAACGTCCTTGGGGTGGATCGTGAAGGCCTGTTTCTGGTGGCCGGGGTGACTACTGCCAGCCTGGTGCTGGGAGCCTTGATGTATCGCGGTCTGGTGCTAGAAAGTTTTGATTCGTCTTTTCTGGCCGCATGCGGTGCCAGAGGCGCACGCGGGGCGTTGTTTCAGCAGCTGTTTCTGATGCTGGTGGTGCTCAACCTGGTGGCTTCTTTTCAGACACTGGGGACGCTGATGGCAGTGGGTTTGATGATGCTGCCGGCAGTCTCGGCCCGACTCTGGCATGACACCTTGCCGGCGCAATTGCTCAACAGCGGGGTGCAAGCTGCCGGTGCCGGCTATATCGGCTTGTTGTTGTCGTATTACACATCAACGCCGTCGGGCCCGACCATCATTGTCTGCGCCGGTGGACTGTATCTGATCTCGTTACTGATTGCGCCGCGCGGCTGGTTGCCCAAATTATTGAAGCGGCCGCACCGGCTGGGCTGATCCGGCCGGGCGGGGCTCGCCCGACATTTCACACTGACGCCCGCGCCGGTTCGCCCAAGCTGTTTTTGTCCTGAACTTTATCTACAAGGAGCTCCGCATGACGCGTTTCAAATACATGCTGTTTATGGCCCTGGTGCTTGCCGGCAGCACCGCAATGGGAGCAACCAGGATGCCGGTGGTCGCCAGTTTCAGCATACTTGGCGATATCGTCAGCAATGTTGGCGGTGACCGGGTTGCAGTTTCGACGCTGGTCGGGCCGGACGAAGATGCGCATGTGTTTGCACCGACGCCAAAAGACGTCAGAATGCTGGCGCAAGCGAAAGTGGTGGTGGTAAATGGTCTTGGCTTCGAAGGCTGGATTCAGCGTCTTGCCGGGGCCGCCAATTACAAAGGCGCATTGGTGGTTGCCAGCGACGGGATTGCCGTCCGTCAGCGCTTAGAGAATGAGCAAGGTGACAATACCGCACAGCGTCCTGATCCGCACGCATGGCAGGATCCGACCAATGTGATGGTCTACACCCGGAATATTGTCGCCGCACTGAGCAAGGCCGATCCTGCCGGCGCCGCGATATATAAGAGGAATGGCGACGCTTACCAGCGCTCGCTGGCCGAACTGGAGAGCTGGGCGCAAGCGCAGTTCGCGCAAATCCCCAATGCGCACCGTAGTGTGATTACTTCGCACGATGCGTTTGAATATTTCGGTGCACATTTCAAGGTGCGTTTCCTGGCGCCGCAAGGGGTGTCGAGTGAAAGCGAGCCGAGTGCCAAAGATGTCGCGAGGCTGATCCGCCAAATGCGTCAGGAACATAGCAAAGCGATCTTTTTCGAGAACATGAGCAATCCGAAGCTGTTACAACAAATCAGCAACGAAGTCGGTGTAGCACCGGGCGGCAAGTTATATGCAGATGCGTTGTCGCAGGCAGGCGGTCCGGCACCGACTTATCTGCGCATGATGCGGTTTAATGTCGCGCAGATCATGGACCGTCTCAAACAAAATTAAGTAAATATGGACAGGCGGCGTGTGGGATGCCCCGCCTCACCGGGTTCAATGACAGCCGCCGCCATGACTACCCAAGTTGGCCGGCGCTTCATCTTCCATATTCGCCAGCCCCTGCAAAATCCCGCAATCCTTGGCAGCCTGCACGCTATGGCATTGTTTGCGTAACTGCTTTAACTGAGATTGCAGCACCTTCAATTCGGCAATACGGTTGGCGACGTGATCGATATGGTGATCCAGCAGCGTGTTGATTTGCTCACAATTTTCCTCCGGCAGATCCCGAAACTGCAACAGGCTGCGGACTTCATCGAGCGTCATATCGAGTGAGCGGCAATGGCGGATAAATTGCAGACGCTCGACATGGGTCGGCCCATACAGCCGGTAATTGCCCTGTGAACGCGCCGCCGGCGGCAACAAGCCTTCACGTTCGTAATAACGGATAGTTTCGATTGGACAACCGGCGTGGCTGGATAATTCGCCGATCTTGAGTGTGGTCGCGGTCATGGTTCCTGCTTTCTGCTTGGATTGACGGCATTTCCGATTTTTTACATTTTGGCCTTGACTCTATAGTAGCTACAGGGTTTTAAATGCACAAGGTGTATCAATATCGATTCAAGGAGAGCCGCATGGGAAGTTGTCAACACGATCATCCGCACGATCACGCACATGAGCACGAGCACACACATGCCGCCAGCGCCGCATCTATCGATGCGCCGCCTGTGCCTGAGGGCAGTGCCGAAGCGGTGTTTCTGATTCAGAAGATGGATTGTCCAACCGAAGAAAAACTGATTCGTGACCGCTTTAAAAACATGGCCGGCATCGAGGGCATGCAGTTCAATCTGATCCAGCGCGAATTGACCGTGCAGCATAGCCTGGACTCGGTGGCGACCATCATCAGCTCCCTAAAGGCGCTCGACCTTGATCCGGCGTTGAAGTCCGACACCCTGACCGGAGCGGTCGGTCTGGCCGCCGAACACGGCGACGGCGCGTTCAAAATTGCGCGCAGCAAATGGCTGTTGATGACCGTATCCGGTAGCGCTGCCATCGGCTCGGAAGTGGTGGCGTGGACCAGCGCCAATGAAACCTCCTGGCTGGTGATCGGATTGGCGTTGCTGGCGATTCTTGCCGGCGGGCTGGACACGCTTAAAAAGGGCTGGATCGCGCTCCGCAATTTTTCGCTCAACATGAACTTCCTGATGTCGTTGGCGGTGATCGGCGCCGCGCTGATCGGCAAGTGGCCCGAAGCCGCGGTAGTGATTTTCCTGTTCGCTTTGGCCGAAATGATTGAAGCGCTATCGTTGGATCGTGCGCGCAATGCGATCAAGGGGCTGATGGCACTGGCGCCGGATGTGGCGACGGTGCAAGATGGCGCGGGCGTCTGGCGCGCAGTAGCCGCTACGCAAGTGGCCATGGCGGCGCTGGTACGCGTCAAGCCGGGCGAACGGGTGCCGCTGGACGGCATCGTGATGGCAGGCCGGAGCACCGTCAATCAAGCCCCGATTACCGGCGAAAGCATGCCGGTAGAGAAGCAGCCTGGCGATCAGGTGTTCGCCGGGACGATCAACGAGCGCGGTGCGTTTGACTATAAGGTCACCGCACTGCAAGCGAATTCGACCTTGTCGCGCATCATCAAAAGCGTGCAACAGGCGCAGGGACAACGTGCTCCGACCCAGCGTTTCGTCGATCAGTTTGCCCGCTATTACATTCCGGCGGTGGTGCTGATGGCCTTGCTGGTGGCGGTGCTGCCACCGCTGCTGCTGGGTGCGGCGCTGTATCCGTGGCTGTACAAGGCATTGGTACTGCTGGTGATTGCCTGCCCCTGTGCGCTGGTGATCTCGACGCCGGTGACGGTGGTCAGCGGGCTGGCCGCAGCGGCCAGACATGGGGTGCTGATCAAGGGTGGCGTGTACCTTGAGATGGGCCGCAAGATCAAGGCGCTGGCGCTGGACAAAACCGGCACGCTGACATTGGGAAAACCGTTGGTGACCGATGCCCAGTTGGTACAACCCTGGGACATGGCAGCAGACGCCACCTCAATCAAATTACAGAGGCTGGCCGCCAGCCTGGCGCGTCGCTCGGACCATCCGGTATCGACCGCAGTGGTCGCTCACTGGCAGTCGACAAATAGTCTCGGCGATTTGATCGAGGTCAGCGAATTTGAAGCATTGACCGGACTTGGCGTACAAGGCAGCATCGATGGCCAGCGCTTCTATCTGGGCAATCACCGCATGGTCCACGACATGGGTATCTGCAGCGCGGCGCTTGAAACACGCCTGGAAGCCCTGGAAGTGCAGGGGAAAACCACCGTGGTACTGTGTTCCGCCAGCACGCCGCTACTGATTCTGGCGGTCGCCGACACGGTGCGCGATACCAGCGTTGTCGCGATTGCGCAGTTGCATGCGATGGGAATCGAAGCGGTCATGCTGACCGGCGACAACCCGCACACGGCGCAGGCAATCGCCGCCAAAGTCGGGATTACCGATGCGCGCGGCAATTTGCTGCCGGACGACAAGTTAAATGCGCTCAACGGCTTGATCCAGCGCTACGCTTACGTCGGCATGGTTGGCGATGGGATTAACGATGCCCCGGCTCTGGCCAAGGCGAATGTCGGTTTTGCGATGGGCGCCGCGGGTACCGATACCGCCCTTGAAACCGCCGATGTGGCGCTGATGGACGACGACCTGCGCAAGATTCCCGACTTCATCCGGCTGAGCCGGAAAACCCATAACGTGCTGATGCAGAACATCACTCTGGCGCTCGGCATCAAGGCGGTATTTCTGGTGTTGGCGTTGTCCGGCGAGGCGACATTGTGGATGGCCGTATTTGCCGATATGGGGGCGAGTTTGCTGGTGGTGTTTAATGGATTGCGCTTGTTGCGAGCGTTTCGTTAGCGAACCCAATTAGCAGGCTTTAGAAAGACGTACCCGGCTGCTGCAAAAATGCCAGTTCTTCGGCAGTCGATTGCCGTTGCAGTATGTGGTTGCGGTGAGGAAAGCGGCCGAAGCGGGCGATGATGTCATGGTGCCGGATCGTGGAGTCCAGCGTTCCTTCAAGGCTGGCTTTTTGCGCAGCCGGCACCTGATCGACCAGTGCCCGGCAGAATGCCACTGCTTGCTGCTGATCTGCCAGGACTTCCGAATGGACCAGCGGCATGTGTAAAAAGACCTGTTCGATCGGTCGCATTTGCGCGGTAAAGCCATTTTGCAGTCCGAGCCGGGAATAGCCGCGCGCCTGCGCATCGAAAGCGAATGCGCGTGGTGTTGCGCGGTACATATTGCGTGGGAACTGATCCGTCAGCAAAATCAGCGCCAGCAATCCTTTTGCGGTTGCGGCCCAGTGCTCCAGTTCGCCGCGTTCGGCGGCGAGCGTGAAGGTTTCAAAGCGCTGTTTTATTTCGGTGTCGATAGCCGAATTTTTACCCCACCAAAGCCTTGCTTGCTGGCGCTCCGTGACGGCGTCGTCGGTCGCATCTCCGAACCAGAAGCGGCATATGGCCTCGATTTCACTGCTTGAATCTGGCGGATACATGGCGGCGCCCTTTAGTGACGCTGATAGTGCGGATCAGGTTGCGGTATCGGCAGCCAAAACGCGAATTTTCACGTCGCCCAATGTGACCAACTGACCGGCGCGGATCTTGCAGGTTTTGCGCAGTTCTACTTTGCCATCCACCGACACCGCACCGCTGGCGACGATCGCTTTTCCTGCGCCGCCGCTGTCACATACGCCGGTTAGTTTCAGGAGCTGGTTCAGTTCGACGTACTCGCCGTCGATATTAAATTCAAGTTGTTGCATTGAGGATTCCGATAACAGTAAGAAGTCGTGACGAAGAATCAGTCCGAAGATGCCAGTTTTTGTTGCGCCTTGTCGAGCCAGACCGTCAGGCCGTCGAGCAAATCCTGCTGGCTGAATGAGCAGCTTTCTTCGGTGAACAGGCTGCCTGCCTCCAGACGGCCGAGCAGGTCTTCGGCGACCTCTGCGTAGCGCGGCGGCAAGCTTGCCAGGAGTGCCGGCTGGCTACGCCAAATCTGACAAAAACCGGTGATATGCATTTGATTCTGTTGCAGCGAGTTTAGAGCATCGCGGAGCGCTTGGATACTGGCGATAGGGGACATGGCTTAGGGCATGAATGGGTTGTTTGGACAAAAGCGACTTCAACGGCAATTTCAACTCTCGAACTGCTTGGCGTTATTGGTTAAGCGCAGTTACTCAAGGCGTAATGGCGGCCAGTGCAAACAGCGCGATTACTGCCAGATAGCCGACGACCCAGGCGGCCGAGCGCAGCGATGATTTATTCGTCAGATAGCAAAAAGTGTAGACCAGGCGGGCGGCGATGAACAGCATGGCCAGCGTATTCAACGTACTCTGGGCGGCATGTACCTGATGCGCGATGATGACGCCGGCGGCGAAAAAGGGGAATGCTTCGAAGTGATTCCGATGAGCATAGTCGGCGCGACGCCGTACTCCGGATTGCTGGTCGAGCCAGGCGCGCGGTTCGCTATTGTCGTAGTCACGCTTCCCCCATTTGGCGACGGCAACTGTGATCGGCGCCATTAAGCCTGCAATCAGTACGCACCAGTAAGCAATGGTCATGGATGCTCCAAAATGAAAAGGGAAGTACTCACTTTCCCGATTGCCTTTCCATTGCATGGCGTGTTCCCTGTGTTGAATATGCCGTCGATTTTAACGGAATACGCCAGCGACAAGGCAGCGGAGGTGATTACAATTCTGCGCGGATGGCGCTTATTTGAAGTCCCACTTCATCTGTTCGGCAATCGGGATATGGCGTGCAGATTCGACGCACAAACCGATGTAATCCGAGAAGCGCGGTGGCGTCTGGATGCCTTCGGCCAGCAAGTGATCGTTGCGGAACACATAATTCAATCCGGCGAAGGCACCGTACAGCTTGAGTGCGCGCAAGAGCAGGCGATCGTTGCATTCCGGTACGCACTCTCGCATTTTTGGCAGCAGGTCGGCGATCGCATCTGGCGTAATTTGTTCATATGCAGCGCCGATGGGTGAGATATGGCGCGCAGCTGCCAGCGCAATGTCTATTTCACGGAACGCTACACTGGAACCGACACCTGCCGAGATATGGTAGACCTTGTAGGAAAGGCTTTCCTTGAGCGCCAGATCGATGATGGCGTGGGCGCACCAGTCGACCGGTACCACGTCCACTTTTTCATCCAGCGAAGTGGTCAGCGCACCCAGCATTTGCCACACCATGAACACCCAGAAAATGCTTTGTGACGGCGCACAGCCCAGCTTTGTATGGCCAACGATGATGGATGGCCGCACCAGAATCAACGGCAGATCCGGATAGGTGTCACGCAATTTCTTTTCGCCCATGGCTTTCGAGCGGGTATAGGCGACCAGATGCTCGTCGCCGAGCGGCAATGTAACTTGTTCGCTGACGATCGAATTTTCACCGGCACCGGCACCGCAGGCCATCGCCGTACCGATATACATGAAGCGCTTCAGCGCCGGCCGACCGTGCATCAGTTTGCCCAGCGCCAAGGTACCGTCAACGTTGATTTTTTCAAGCGAAGGGTGGTTGGAAAAGGTCGCCAGTGCCGCCGAATGGATCACTGTCGAGACTTGATTCAGGCGCGGCTCATCGGCAATGCTGTCGAGTTCACACAGATCGGCACAGAGTATTTGCGAGACATCGATCGATGCTGTCTCTTCCGCGCTTGCACCCAGTAGTTGCAGGTTCTTGATAACGCGCGCGTGCGCAGCGGCAGGAGTGTCGGCGCGTGCCAGAAACAGCAATTGCTTGCCCAGTCCCCGGTGGATGGCTTCTACCGCATTCGCGCCACCCAAGAAACCGGTCGCACCGGTCATCAAAATTAAATTGTTCATTAGAGCCACTGATTATTTTGCTACTTGTTGGTTACATGCTGCTGAGCTTCTAAAAGCACTTGTCGTACTCTTATTACCGGTTAGGAATAATTGTAGGTAGATTATAAGAGGGTGCGGCCCGAAGAAGAGGCGGATAGTTAGTATTTTAAGGCAGGTTAGGCGCTTAGCTTGCGCTATTAACGGCTAGCGAGGGTAAACGTTGACATTTGGATACAAAAAGTTACACAAAAATATAAGTTATCTATTTGCCATTTACTATTTTAAAGAAATTTGCGGGATATTCGTCTCGTCTGTTCCTAATTGTTAAACATAGTTTGTTTGTATTGAAACTTTTGCCTGCTAGCAAGTGACCAATGGCGATGGGAGTACGGTGGCGGGTCCAGCAGATGCGCTGCAAGTTGGAACCTGTTTGAGGCCAGTTTCGCGTTGGGCATGCGCTTCGATCATGGCGGTTGGCGCTAGCTGAGCCGTAAGACAGCATGCAGGTTCTTGGAAGATCAACTAGGAGAAACTATGTTTTATTGGATCGCAGCGCTCATCATCGGTGGTATCGGGCTGATGACCATGCGTGTCAACGCCTGGATCTGGCTGGTCGCGATTGCACTCTGGATAGCGGCCGGTTTCCGGTTGGCCGGGATCGGCGCGCTAGCCGCTACTTTGCTGGTTTTGCTGCTGGTGACCCCGGCATTGATCGTCGCCATCAAGCCGCTACGGATACGGTTGCTGAGCAAGCCGACCCTGAAGATTTTCAAAAATATCCTGCCGCGCATGTCGCAGACCGAACGCGACGCAATCGAAGCGGGAACTACCTGGTGGGATGCCGAACTGTTCTCGGGCAAGCCGGACTGGAACAAATTGCTGGCATTGGCGCCACCCGCGTTAAGCGTTGACGAGCAGTCGTTTCTGGACAACGAAGTCGCGCAGTTGTGCGGCTTGATCACGGATTGGGAAACCACCGAAGTCTGGCAGGATTTACCGCCGCATGCGTGGCAGTTCATCAAGGAGAAGGGATTTCTCGGCATGATCATTCCGAAGCGGTATGGGGGCAAGGAATTCTCTGCCTACATGCATTCGCAAGTGATCATGAAGCTGTCGTCGCACTGCTCGGCGGCGGCGATCTCGGTGATGGTGCCGAACTCATTGGGCCCTGCCGAATTATTGCTGGAATACGGTACCGATGCGCAAAAAGACTATTACCTGCCGCGTCTGGCGGCCGGTGAAGAGATTCCCTGTTTTGCCTTGACCAGTCCTTATGCGGGTTCCGATGCGGCGGCGATACCCGATGTCGGCGTGGTGTGCCGGGATGTGTATCAAGGTCAGGACATGCTGGGCTTTCGGATCACCTGGGACAAGCGCTACATCACATTGGGACCGATTGCCACGGTGCTGGGACTGGCGTTTCGGGTGTACGACCCGGAGGGTTTGTTGTCCAGCGACGGCACGTTTCTTGTGCACGGCGAGGGCGACCTCGGGATAACTTGCGCATTGATTCCAACCAACCATCCCGGCGTCGTCGCAGGACGGCGCCACTGGCCGCTGGATGCAGTATTTCAGAACGGGCCGACTTCCGGCAAGGACGTGTTCATTCCGCTGGATTGGGTGATCGGCGGACGGGCGCAGATCGGCAAGGGCTGGCGCATGCTGATGGAATGTCTGGCCGCCGGCCGCGCTATTTCACTGCCGTCGTCGACCGTCGGCTTTTCCAAGATGGCGGTGCGCGGCACCAGCGCCTACGCGGCGATGCGCCATCAATTCAAGATCCCGATAGGCAAGTTTGAGGGCATCCATGAAATGCTGGCACGCATGGGCGGCAATCTGTATCTGATTGATGCCACCCGCAGACTGTCGGCGCTGGCGGTCGATAGCGGCGAGAAACCATCGGTGATTTCGGCCATTTCCAAATATCACGTGACCGAACGTGGTCGCGTGATTGTCAACGCCGGCATGGATATCCTCGGCGGCAAAGGGATCTGCATGGGGCCAAATAATTTTCTGGCACGCACTTACCAGCAGATACCGATTGCCATCACTGTCGAAGGCGCAAATATCCTGACGCGTTGCCTGATTATTTTTGGCCAGGGCGCGATACGCTGTCATCCGTATGTCCTGAAAGAGATGACGGCGGCTGCTGAACAGGATGATGCCAAGGCGTTGCAAGATTTCGACCAGGCGTTTTTCGCGCATGTCGGTTTTGTCTTCGCCAATGTTGCCCGCACCTTGCTGGGCGGGATTTCGGCGGGGACCTTGTTGGCGGCACCTAAGGCGGCACCGGCCGAGCTGCGTCATTTTTACCGCGCTGTGAACCGCTTGTCGACAGCGTTTGCGCTACTCAGCGATGTTTCGATGTTGTTGCTGGGCGGCTCGCTCAAATTCCGCGAACGGATTTCGGCAAGGCTGGGCGATGTGCTGTCCCAGTTGTATCTGGTATCGAGCGTGCTGAAGCGCTACGAGGACGATGGCCGTCAACAGGACGATTTGCCGTATGTGCATTGGGCCGCGCAAGATGCGTTGCACCAGGCCCAGGAAGCCTATCTTGGGGTGTTAGCTAATTATCCGAATCGGCCTTTGGCATTTGCGCTGCGCCTGCTGGCTTTCCCGTACGGGCTGTCGTACCACAAGCCGTCTGACGCGCTCGACAGCACGCTGGCACGGGCAATGCAGACCGATGGTGCCAGTCGCAACCGCTTGATTGCCGATATCTACATGCCCGGCCCTGAGCAAGCACCGACCGCTTACGGTGAACTAGCGTTCAGGCTGATCCCGCAGGTGAATGCAATTGAAGCCCGACTGAAGCCGGCGATCAACGACGGTAGTCTGGCACCGATACCGCAAAGTCTGATCGAGATGCAGCACTGGATAGCACTGGCGGCGGCCGGTGCGTTTATCACCGAAGATGAGCAACAGGTGCTGAGCGATTTCGCCCATTGCGGCGACATCAGTGTCCAGGTCGATGATTTTCCGCAGGATTTGAACAAGCGGGAGGCGCTGCAGAAACGGCACCAGCTAAACCAGCTGCAGCAATATCATCAGTAGCAACGCGAACTTAATCGCGTTGCGGCGCGATCATTTCCACATAGTCGTACAACTCGCCCAGGATTTCCTCGCCACGTTCGTCGGCCGTTTCCGACAACGCGTCTATTGCAGCAAAAAAGTCATCGATGTTGCGAGCCCCGCCTGCGCCATCAAACAGGCGCGCCGCACGATGCTCTTCCCATCGCTGGTTTTCTTCTGCCGACAGGGTTTGCGGGAAGTTCCGGGCGCGATAGCGGAACAGCAGTTCTTGCAGTCGCAAGTCGTCGAAACTGATGCGCGCGCTGCTCAGCTGTTGCGGTGACATGGCGCGCAAGTCAGCCAGTTTGCGACGGTCGCCGTTGCCGACAAAGCCGCCGTACAGGTCTTCGTCCACATCCGGGGTGGCTTCGGTCGGGCGCTGGAATACCTGCCGCCACAGCGTGCTCAGGTCCGGTGCCCGGGCCGCGATGTCGGCGTGTTTCAGTGCCAGCTCGCGGTCTATGCCCCACTTCGCTGCCATCTCCGGCGCCAAGGTTTTCAGATTGCCGATCACCATCGGCGACTTGTTCGTGTGGATGGATTTCAACGGCAAGCGCGTCATGCCTTCCGGCAGATCGGTCGTTTTGCTAAACAGGCGGGTACGGACGATTTCCGGATCCAGATCAAATAACTCGCTGGGGTCAAACGCCAGATTCCAGGCCAGTATCTCGTTCTTGTTGGTCGGATGCACGCCCAGCGGCCACATCAGCGCGATACAGCCTTGCTCGGCCGGAAACATGCCGGAAATATGCAGAAACGGTTTTGTTGCAGGCAAACCGATTTCGGCGGCAACCCTTTCCTTTTTGTGTAATCCCAGGCAAAAGTCGAACAGTTTAGGCTGATGCCGGCGGATCAGGCGGGCCAGGGCGATGGTGGCGCGCACGTCGGACAGAGCGTCATGCGCTGCTGCGTGACTGAGGCCATTGGCTGCGGTCAGATGTTCCAGACGGAAGCTGGGGCGGCCTTCATCGTTTGTCGGCCATTGCATGCCTTCCGGGCGCAGCGCGTAGGCGGTACGCACCACATCCAGAATATCCCAGCGGCCGCAGTTGTTTTGCCATTCGCGGGCATACGGATCGATCAGATTGCGCCAGAACATGAAGCGCGTGATTTCGTCATCGAAGCGAATAGTGTTGTAGCCGACGCCAATGGTGCCCGGTTCGGAGAAGGCACGCTCAATCTCGGCCGCAAACTGATATTCGGGGACGCCGCGTTCCAGGCATTGCTGCGGCGTGATGTGGGTAATCAGACAAGACTGCGGATCCGGCAGGAAATCGGGTGCCGGTTTGCAGTACAACATGATCGGGTCGCCGATTTCGTTGAGTTCAGCGTCGGTACGGACCGCGGCAAATTGGGCCGGGCGGTCGCGTCGCGGCTGTGCGCCGAAGGTTTCGTAGTCGTGCCAGAGGAAGGTGTGATTGGACATCGGTGGTGTCGTTATGGATGATTTAGCAAAGATGTTGCAGTCTACAGCCATCTTTGATAGTGAGCGGTCCTGTTTTACAACACTTGAGGCGCTCGCCTAAAAAGTCGGAATTAACAGGTTTAGCCCCCGGAATTCACAAAACTGATAACTGCTATGGAGATTCGAAATTGGCACTATTCGGTGGAAACGTTATTCTGATGGTGCGCCGCAACAATTGTAAGCCGATTGCGGTAATCATTGAATAGGAAAATATCATGTCTACCTTGACTGTTAATAGTTCTACCCGTGCTTTGGCTCAACCAGTTGGTTTCGTCAGTGCCATTGCATCTTTCTTCAAACACATCGGCAATGCTTACGAAATGTCGGAAGCAGCTCGCAAGGAAGCGTATCTGGCTGAAGCTGTCGACTTGTACGATCTGGAATATCGCATTCGCCAAATGGATCGCGAAACAGTGCAAACGGCAGCGTGGATGAAAGGTATCTAATTCGTCGTTAGTTGCGTCATGTATCGTGTTGTCGGGCAATATGCCTGAAAGTATCGAGTAAGTAGGAAATAAGCCGCAACAGTAGACAGCAATAGTTGTTGCCTGCATCCGATCGCACGGCGTACCCATGCGTCAGACCAGGGCACGCTTCTGCTGAGTGTCGTTGCAATACCTCGTAGCGTCCTCCGCTACGGATTTAGTTTGACTTTGCCAACAGCGAGAAATGCTCGACTGTTGGCGGTGCGGCAAAAAACGGCCCGACTATCCCGCGCCATTCGGCAAATGCTGCAGATTCACGAAAATCGACAGTATGGTTTTCCAGTGTCTGCCAGAAAATCGTCAGCACGTAACGCTCCGGCGACTCTATCCCCTTGTGTATCTTAAAACCAGAAAAGCCCTTGGCTTTGCTGATGACCTGCTCGATGCCACGTTGAATCGCGGCGTCAAATTCGGCTTGCTTGCCCGGCTGAATACGGATGTCGGCGAGTTCGAGGATCATTTTGTTTCCGTTTGTCGATTGTAATTGGACAGCAATTGTCGCATTTTTGGCGGCAAGTTTCAGGTGAATAAAAACACTGGAATATCATTTTTTACAAACCAGCGCCGATGTGTGAGGTAGAGAAGCTTGACTAAGCGGCATGCACTTTGGTCAAGGCGATCGGCAATTTAGACTTTGTCTATTCGCGATTGATTGTCTATGCTGAAAAGATCATCAGTTATAGGTGAAGGAGATTGTTATGTTAGCCCGACAACGACTGTATT
Organism: Glaciimonas sp. OK215; assembly: GCF_057787885.1. Classification (NCBI taxonomy): domain Bacteria; kingdom Pseudomonadati; phylum Pseudomonadota; class Betaproteobacteria; order Burkholderiales; family Oxalobacteraceae; genus Glaciimonas; species Glaciimonas sp. OK215. The sequence goes on along the minus strand of NZ_CM173544.1, from coordinate 4,891,174 downwards.
TCATGTTACCTGACATCCCTAGCGCACGCGGCATGCTCGATGAATTGTTGCTGGCCCGTATCGAAATCCGGCATATGCGTTTTTGGGCTGCAGATAATACCTTGCCGGACGATATGCCTGATGCGAGTTTCTGGCATAAGACAGATCTGACCCATGGTGCTCAGAACGGCATGATTGTTGGTGCAATACTGGGTTTGCTGTTCGGCATCTGGCTAGTGTATTTTCCGCCGGAATGGATCCATCTGAACATGCTGGCGTTATTGGTCACCACGGCTGTCGGTCTCGTGCTTGGCGGCTGGATGGCGGGAATGGCGGCGGCGGCGCTTCCTAATTCGCGGCTGGAAAGCTTTTTGGGCGATATCGCCAAGGGCAAAGTGCTGTTGATCGTCGATGTAAATTTCAGAAGGGTGCCTGAAATCGAAGCCTTAATTGCAAAACGGCATCCTGAAGCGAAATTTGGCGGAGTGGAATCGCATATTCCGGTATTTCCTTGATCCGGTTATGTGATTGCTAAGGGAGTAGGGAAAGAAAAAGCCCGCTGGCGATACCAGCGGGCTTTTTTACTATTGAAATGCGCAACGAACGCAATGAGAATCCTGATGACAGGTTTTCCGGGCCGCCATCAGGCCTCTGCCAGTGCACCGGCGTCAGGCTGCGCCTCAAGTTCACCTTCCCACTTTGCGATCACACTGGTTGCAATGCCGTTCCCGATCACGTTGGTGGCCGTGCGCCCCATGTCGAGGAATTGATCGATCCCGATGATCAGCAGGATGCCGGCTTCCGGCAGGTGAAACATCGGCAGGATGGCAGCGACCACCACCAGGGAGCCGCGCGGGACCCCGGCCATGCCTTTGCTGCTCACCATCAATACCAGCAGCATGGTGATTTGCTGGGCAAACGACATGTCGATGTTGTAGGCCTGGGCGACGAACAATGCGGCAAATGCCTGGTACATCATCGATCCGTCGAGATTGAATGAGTAGCCCAGCGGCAGCACGAAGCCGGTGATCTTATTATTCACGCCGAATTTTTCCAGCTGCTCCATCGTCTTCGGATAGGCGGCTTCGCTGCTGGCGGTTGAAAAGGCCAGCATGATCGGCTCCTTGAGCAGCTTGAGCAAGGTGAAGACCGAGCCGCCCAGGAATAGATAGCCGACGCCGATCAGCACCGCCCACAGCGTGGCGAGTCCCGCATAAAATCCGCCCAGGAACTTGGCATAAGTCGCGAGTACGCCGAAACCCTGCACCGTAATGACGGCGGCGATGGCGGCAAATACGCCGATCGGCGCAAAGCGCATCACGGAATCCGTGACCTTCAACATGACGTGCACCAGGCCGTCGATGGCCGTGGTCAGCGTTTTTGCGGCTTCGCCCTTGATGGATGCCAGGCCAAAGCCGAAGAACAGCGAGAACACCAGAATCTGCAAGATTTCGTTTTTCGCCATGGCGTCGACGAAACTGCTCGGGAAGACGTGTGTGACAAAGTCTTTCAAATTAAAGCCGCTGGTATTCAATTGGGTGGCGCTTCCCAGTTCCGGCAGAGGCAGGTTGAGCGCATGGCCGACCTGCAGGACGTTGACAAACAGCATGCCCAGGGCCAGGGAAATTAAGGAAGCGGTCACAAACCAGCCTAAGGCCCGCACGCCGATACGGCCGACCGAGCTGCTGTCTTTCATGCCCGCGATACCCGACACCAAGGTGCCGAACACCAGCGGCGCAATGATCATCTTGATCAGCCGCAAAAACACATCGGTGACGATCGAAAAGTAACCGGCGATTTGTTTCGCTGCGGCAGCGTCGGGGGCAAGGGTGTGGCCGATGTATCCGGCAACTATGCCTAACACCATGGCGACGATGATCCATGTCGTCATTTTTATCTTTTTCATCTGTTTTCTCTAAGGGTAATTAAGGTTGATGAAAGCACTTTGCAATCAAATTGCATGAATGATTATTCAGAAAACTGCCGGATAAGCAGCACGTGCATTGTCTGAGTGGTAATTTTTGCAAGTTTTTGCAGAAATTTTTCCAGGACGAGATGATACACAATTCTTCCGGAAAACAAGGTTTTCGGCTGCTTCATATTTGGAGCACAGGGAGATATCGATGCCCGCAATCCAGTATGTGCATTGTCGATTGTTATTTCCGGGTTGTCTTCGTACACTACTCCCCAATCAAATTCAAATAAATCATCCGGTTCTCAGCCGCTGTTCTACGCCACCCGGCGAAAAAACAGTGATGGGACAAGCCGGACTTTCAGGGAGGAAATGCATGGCGGGTTCTTATTTCCCGAAGTGGCGAGTGCGCGCCGCTGCGGTTGACGGGCAGGCGCAAATCATTGCCACCGACGAACGCTTGCCCTGGCCGCAGACCCTTGCGATGGGCGTGCAGCACGTGGTGGCGATGTTCGGGGCGACGGTGCTGGCACCGTTGTTGATGGGCTTCGATCCGAATCTGGCGATTTTTATGTCGGGGATTGGCACCTTGCTGTTCTTTGTGCTGGTCGGCGGCCGCATCCCGAGTTATCTGGGGTCCAGTTTTTCCTTCATCGGTCTGGTGATTGCCGTCAGCGGCTATGGCGGCAGCGGTCTCAACGCCAACCTCGGGGTCGCCCTGGGCGGCATCATTGCCTGCGGCGTGGTCTACACGCTGATCGGTTTTCTGGTGATGTTGATCGGCACGCGCTGGATCGAAAAGCTGATGCCGCCGGTGGTTACCGGCGCGGTGGTCGCTGTCATCGGCCTGAACCTGGCGCCGATCGCGGTCAAAGGCGTTATCGGCAATAGTTTCGATGCCTGGATGGCGCTTGGCACGGTGCTGTGTGTCGGCGTGGTCGCGGTGTTTGCGCGCGGCATGCTGCAGCGTTTGCTGATCCTGGTGGGCTTGATGCTGGCGTATGTGATGTATGCGCTGCTGACCAATGGTGCCGGCATGGGAAAACCGATTGATTTCGCCATCGTCGCGCATGCCGCCTGGTTTGGCATTCCGCATTTTGCGGCACCCGTATTCAAACTCGATGCGATGGCCTTGCTGGCCCCGGTTGCGATCATCCTGGTGGCCGAAAATCTCGGCCATATCAAGGCGGTCAGCGCCATGACCGGTCAGAATCTGGATAAGTACATGGGACGTGCTTTCGTTGGCGATGGCCTGGCGACGATAGTCTCAGGTAGCGTTGGCGGCACCGGTGTCACCACTTATGCAGAAAACATCGGCGTGATGGCGGTGACGAAAATCTATTCGACACTGGTATTTGTGGTGGCTGCGCTGATCGCGCTGGTGCTCGGGTTCTCGCCGAAATTCGGTGCGCTGATTCAGACTATTCCGGGGGCTGTGCTGGGTGGCGTGTCGATCGTTGTGTTTGGTTTGATTGCGGTTTCCGGCGCGCGTATCTGGGTAGTCAATAAAGTCGATTTTTCCGATAACCGTAACCTGATCGTCGCTGCGGTGACGTTGGTATTGGGAACCGGCGACTTCACGCTGAAACTGGGACAGTTTGCGTTGGGCGGCATCGGGACGGCTACTTTCGGCGCGATTATTTTATATGCGCTATTGGGCTTGAAGAAGGCGTAATTCTCACAAGGCCATCATCTTGTCAAAACGGGAGCCTCAGGCTCCCGTTTTGTATGCGCCAAATATTCGTCACCGAATTATTTCAGGACAGCGCATCCGCGTTAGCGAGTGTCAACGTCATCACTCGCCGGCCGTGCTTTCAGTGCCGGCGCTAGCGGCCAGCCTGATCTCCACCACATGCTCGTGCTGGTCGTCGATCAAGGTCAGCACTGAACCTGCATGCAATACGTCGTCGACGCTGATATTGTTTTCCGCTTCGCCGTGTTGCGTCACCACAATGTGATAAGTAGTGCTGCGGTAGCGATAGCGTAAAGAAAAACGTTGCCATGCTGCGGGCAGGCATGGCTTGAACGAGAGCCGGTCGCATTCCAGTGTCAAGCCTAGCAGAGACTCGACAATCAGCCGATACATCCAGCCCGCCGAACCCGTATACCAACTCCAGCCACCGCGCCCGACATGCGGCTTGACGCCGTATACATCGGCCGAAATCACATACGGCTCAACTTTATAGGTCGCTATCCTGGTCGCGCTCTGCCCGTGATGGACCGGGTTAATCAGGCCCAGCAACTCCCACGCGCGCCGCCGGTCGCCGAGGCGGGCGAAGGCCATGATGGTCCAGATCGCTGCATGGGTGTACTGGCCGCCGTTTTCACGTACGCCCGGCGCGTAGCCGCGAATGTAACCCGGATTGAGCGCCGACTGGTCGAACGGTGGATCGAGCAACTGGATCAGGCCGGCATCGCGCCGCACCAGACGGCGGTCGACTGAATTCATCGCCGTCCTTGCGCGATCGGGATTGCCTGCGCCGGACAGGACGGCCCAGCTTTGCGAGATCGAATCAATCTGACATTCGGGGTTGCTGGCGGAACCGAGTGGCGTACCATCGTCGAAGTAGGCGCGGCGATACCATTCGCCATCCCAGGCATTGTTTTCGATGTTGGCCTGCAGTTTTTTTGCTTCGCTGTTGCAGATATCGGCAAATTCGATGTCGTGATGCAGTTTTGCGATCTCGGCGAAGCCGGTTAACACTTCGTACAGGAACCAGCCCAGCCAGACGCTTTCACCACGACCGTGCTCACCGACTTTATCCATGCCATCGTTCCAGTCGCAGGTGCCGATCAAGGGCAAGCCGTGGCTGCCGAAGCGCAAGCCATGGGTGATCGCGCGCATGCAATGCTGGTACAGACTGGCTGACTCGGTAGAGCGCGCCGGAAGATCGTAATAGGAATCCTCGTCTTCGCCTACCAGCCGGCCTTCCAGGAAATGTGCAGTTTCGTCCAGCACGCCAAGATCGCCGGTGGCAATCACGTAGCGGCAGGTGGCGAGCGGCAGCCACAGAAAATCGTCGGAACACTTGGTGCGAACCCCGCGCTCCGATGGCGGGTGCCACCAATGCAGCACATCGCCTTCGACAAATTGATGGGCGGCACACAGCACCAGGTGGTCGCGCAACAGGTGCGGCTGGGTATGCACCAGCGCCATCACATCCTGCAATTGATCGCGGAAACCGAAGGCGCCGCCGGACTGATAGTAGCCGCTGCGCGCCCATAGGCGGCAAGCAATGGTTTGATACATCAGCCAGCCGTTGGCGAGCACATTCAGCGAGGCATCCGGCGTATCGATCTGCACCGCGCCCAGCGTCTGATCCCAATAGCGATGCACGGCGTCGAGGGCGCTTTGCGCTGCCGCCGTGCCGCGCAGGCGTCGCACCAGGCTGCTGGCGTCGGCGCTGCCATTCTTGGCGAGTCCCAGCATGAAGACAATCTGCCGTTCCTCGCCGTCGGCCAGTGTAAACGGGACTTGCAGGGCGGCGCACGGATCAAGCCCGGCACCGACTTTCCCCGACAAGTGCGTACGCTCCAGCGCCTGCGGTTGCTGCAATGAACCGTTACGGCCGATGAACTCACTGCGGTCGCAGGTCAGGGTGCGGATGCGGTCATCGACATCGAAGAAGGCAATCCGCTGGTTGAACTCGGTGTTGTAGGCATTGTGCGCAAATATCGCAGCGCTGTTGGGATCAACCTCGGTGATGACATGCATGGCGGATTTCTGGCGCAGGTCGCCGAGCACCCATTCGACATAACCGGTCGCCGAGAGTTTGCGGGTGCGGCCGGAATCGTTGCGCAATTTGAGTACTGAGAATTTGACCGAGGCATCGGTTGCAACATACACCCAGAGTGCCGAGGCGATACCGTTTTCAACGTGCTCGAACACGCTGTAGCCGAAGCCGTGACGGGTCACGTAGGGCGCTGCCGCAGCGCCGCCCGAGACCGGTGCCGGGGCACGCGCGGAAAGCAGCGGGGTCGGAGACCAGTATTCGGTCGTTTCTTCATCGCGCAGATAGAATGCTTCGCCGCTGGCGGCGCTGACCGGATCGTTATGCCACGGCGTTAACCGGAATTCATGGGCGTTTTCACCCCAGGTATAAGCGATCCCGTTTTCTGAGATGACCGTACCGAATTCGGCATTGGCAAGGACATTCACCCACGGTGCCGGGGTTTGTTGCCGTTCGCTGGTGGTGATCACATATTCGCGGCCATCCGGCGTGAAGCCACCATACTGATTCGACAAAATCAGATCGCTGCGCTTGATCATCAGGCTGTCGGATTGGGTCAGCTGTACCGGGCCGACGCTCAACGAGCCCGCCGGACTTCTGCTGGCGATCAGGCGCGGCACCCTTACTTCCGGTGAGCCGCGTCGATTCACCTGTTCGGCCAGTGTGCCGCCGCTATCGGTAATCACGATGCGCGCTACCGAGAGCAGCAGAATCCGGTCTTCGTTGGCAATCTGATCGCCTGGCCGTACAAAAATCCCGCCCGGCCGATCAATCACATGGGCTTCGATACCGGCCGCAATCAAGCCCATGATCTGATCCTGCAGCAATTGCCGGTAACCGGCATGGTCTTCATTCCAGATCACCAGATCGACCGCCAGACCTTTCAGGCGCCAGTAGGCGTGGGCTTGTACCAGTTGCCGTACCAGCTCGATATTGGCGATGTCCTTGATTTGCAACAGGACTATCGGGAAATCGCCGGAGATGGCGTAGCTCCACAGGCCGGATTGGCCACGCGTATTCTTGATCAGCACGCTGGCCTCGGCGCGCAGCAAATTATTCGCGTAAATGATGGAGTTCGCCAGCCGCCCATACAGTTGGGCATCGGCTTCGGACGCGTTGATCTGGCGCAATATGACCTGACTATGGGTCCACGACAAATCGAACACCCGGTCGGCCAGATGCCGGTCCTGATATTTTTCGACCAGCGTCAGGCAGGCGTCACGCGTTTCGCCGACGCCGGTCACCATGTCGATGGTCACCGTTTGTTCCGGCGCCAGCGTGATGCGGTAGCGGATCGCCACGATCGGGTCGAGTACCGAACCTTGGCTGCCGGACAGCGCATCCTGGCTCAGCATCGCTTGCGGGGCGGCGATGGTACGGCCACGACCGATGAATTGCATGCGATCGGTTTCGTACGAAATGGCGTCGATTTTGGCGCCATGCGCTGCCATCAGATGAAACATCCATGGCATCTGGTCGGCCATCGAGCGCGGCCTGCGCGTACACAGGATCGCGCGTTGCTCCGGCAGGATCTCGGTCTGGACGAACAGATTGCTGAAAGCCGGATGCGCGCTATCGGCGGCGGCCGGCGCCAGCACTACTTCCGCATAGCTGGTGATGTCGATGGTGCGGCGGCTGCGGGAGCGATTGGTGATGTGACTGCGGCGCAGTTCGATATCATCTTCCGGCGAGACCACGATTTCGGTATGCATTTCGATGTCATGACCGTCGCCGGCATCGCGTCGGCGAAATTCGACGCGTCCTTCGGAGAAGATCACTTCGTAGTCCTGTGCTTGCTTGCGGGCCGGTTGAAATGCACTGGACCAGAACACCCCGCTGCCAAGGTCGCGCACGTAGCAGAAGGTCCCCCAGTTGTCGCAGGTCGTGTCCTCATGCCAGCGCGTGACGGCGAGATCGCGCCAGCGGCTGGCACTGCCACCGGCATTGCTGACCATCACGTGATAGCGGCCATTGGAGAGCAGCTGGACTTCCGGGACCGGCGTGTGGGCACTGCCCAGAATCCGTACCGGCATCTCCTGGACGCTGGCGGCAACGGTGCGGATTTCCGCCAGTTCGCTGGTGTTGGAATAGAACGCGCTGGCCTTCGGTACGCGCTCGTGCAGCAACAGCATGGTAGCCTGGAATAAAGGGTCGGAGGCAAAGCGCCGTTGCATCGGCTGATCCAGCAACAAGTAGGTCAGTGCCAGCAAGCTCATGCCCTGATGGTGCGCCATAAACGACTGAATCAGCGCCTGCGACTGGCCGCGCGGCAGTCGCGCCGGGGTGTAATCGATGGCTTCGTACATACCGAATTTACCCTGGAATCCGTCCGCCGAAAGCCGTTGCAAATTCAGGCAAGCCTGTTCCGGTGCGACCATCAATGCCAGTACCGAAGCATACGGTGCAATTACCAGATCGTCAGCCAGTCCGCGTTTCAGGCCGAGCCCGGGCACGCCGAAGGCGCGGTATTGATAATTCAGGCTGGCATCGAAGGCGTGATAGCCCGATTCCGAAATTCCCCATGGGGTACCGGTTTGTCCACCGTAGTCGATCTGGCGCTTGACCGCGGCACGATAGGTCTGGTCGAGCAGGGTGTTGTCAAAGGTCGGCATCACCAGCAGCGGCATCAGGTATTCGAACATCGAACCGCTCCACGACAGCAGAATCGGCGCACCGCCGGCGGTGGTCAGTTGCCGTCCCAGCGAAAACCAGTTCTCTTGCGGCAGCTGACCCTGGGCGATGGCGACGAAACTGCACAGTCGCGCTTCCGATGCCAGTAGATCGTAATAGCTGGCATCGCGCCGCCGTTCGCTGACGTTGTAACCGATCGCCAGCAAGTGACTGGCTTGATCGTATAGGAATTCGTATTCCATCTGCGCCAATTCGCGCAGTTGCAGCGTCAGACGGGTAATGGTTTTGAGGCACTCGGCAGCGCGTTGCGCGGCCTCGATCACTTTGCTGTAAATTTCCGCCAGTTGTGTGCTTTGTTCCGGAGTCCACACGCGGGGCGCCGCTGCATCGACATCATCGGCAGGGTTGGCAGGGTTGGCAGGGGCCGGGCCGGGCTGGGTTTGTTGCAGCACTTCGAGGGCGATCAGATCGCGCATGGTCGGAATGTGATTCAGACGCGGCAACTCGGTCATCCATAGAGCATGTTGCGGCAACACCATCCACGGCGCCAGCCATGCCAGCGTATCCTTGGCTTCGCGGCATTGGTGGACCAGCGCCCGGGTCCACCACGCGGCCTCGGAACTTGGGCTGGCACGCACCTCGCGTTCTATTTGCAGGGCACCGCTGGTCAAGCGTTCGATCAGTTGTTGTAACGCGCTCAGGCTGATCGGCGGCGATGCGCAGGCCGCTGCCAATTCTTCCTTGAAGTCGGCGCGTTCGCTGGTGGCATTCCCGGTCGGATTTTCCGCAACTTTGATCACATCCGCCAAAATCGACAGCGTGTCCTGGAGTCCGCGCAGCCACTGATTGCCAATGATCGGTTGCTCGCTCAAGGCGCTCAGACCCGCTTCCAAAGTCAGCAGATGGCCGGCCAGATTGCCGCTGTCGACCGTCGATACATACATCGGATGCAGCGGCTTCAGATACTGCGTGTCGTACCAGTTATAGAAATGGCCGCGATAGCGTTCCAGCGTTGCCAGCGTGCGCAGGGTGTTATCGGTACGGTCCAGCAGTTGCTCGGTCAGGATGTAACCGAAATCGTGAGCGGCCAGGTTGGCCAGCAACGCCATCCCGATATTGGTCGGTGAGGTCCGATGCGCAATTATCGCGACCGGTTGTTCCTGCACATTGTCGGGCGGTAGCCAGTTGTCTTCGGGGCCGACATAGGTTTCAAAAAATGCCCAGGTTTTACGCGATAACTTACGCAGAAAACGGTGCTGCTCGGCACTCAGTTGGGCCTGTGGCGGTTGCAGCGGACGGCTGATCCACCAGGCGATCGCCGGCGCATATAACCACAGCGCCAGCAGTGGCGCCGCGATCAGCAATGCGGTGCGCGACGTTACCAGGATAGTCAGCGCGATTGCCAGTACCGGCGACACCCACATCGCGCGGAAGCTGCTCAGTATGTCGGATGTGCTGTGGCGATTGATTTCGCTGGAAGGATTCCATTCCAGCAAGCGTCGCCGCGATACCAGCATGCGCCAGCCGGTACGCAGAATGGCATCCAGACTGAAGCACGCTTCATACGGTAGAAAAGCCAGCGTCAGCAAGGCCTGTGCCAGGTAACCGCCGCTGGTGCGCAGCACCGCCGTCAGATGCTGTTGCAGCAAGACGTCGCTGGGTTTGCGCAGCAGCTCCTGGAGCGAGCCGATCATGTACGGCAAGATGATAATGGCGGCTACCGTGGCACTCCAGAACAGCGGCGCATTGAGCAAGGTCCAACCCAGAGTCAGCAATAGAAACAGTGCGCTGGGGACCAGGCTGCGGCGCAGATTGTCGAATATTTTCCAATGCGACAAAGTCGATAGCGGATTCGGTTGGCGGGCGGTTGCGGGATCGGCTCCCGGCACCCGTGACCGCAACCAGCCGGCGATTTGCCAGTCGCCGCGGATCCAGCGATGGCGCCGGCTGACGTCGGTGCCGTAGCGGTTCGGATATTCCTCATAGAGCTGGACATCGGAGAGCAGGCAGGAGCGCGCATAACAGCCTTCCAGCAAGTCATGGCTGAGAATCTGATTCTCTGGAAGACGGTCCGCCAGCGTGTGTTCAAAGGCATCGACATCGTAAATCCCTTTGCCGATGAACGAGCCTTCCTTGAATAAATCCTGATAGACGTCCGAGACCGCGCGGGTGTACGGGTCGATGCCGGAATCGCCGCCGTACAGGCGGGCGTAATAAGAAGTATTGTTGCCGGGCAGGCTGGTAGCGACACGCGGTTGCAGAATTGCGTAACCGGCGGTGACCCGTTGCAGCGCCGGGTCGTAGTACGGCCTGTTGAGCGGATGCGCCATGGCGCCGGACAACTGCCAGCCGACATCGCGCGGCAGCAGGGTATCGGTATCGAGCGTCACCACATACTTGATGTTCGACAGCACTCCCGGTCTGCCGACAATCAGCATGAAGGCGTCACGCGCGCCGCCGCGCAGATAGGCATTCAACTGCGCCAGTTTGCCGCGTTTGCGTTCAAAACCCATCCAGATGTTTTCTTGCGGATTCCAGCGTCTTGGCCGATGGAACAGGAAAAAGGTATTGTGCCGCTCCGGGTTGTATTTCTGGTTTAGTTCATCAATGCGTTGCTCCGCCAGCCGCAGCAGCAAGGCGTCTTCCGGCTGGCTCTCGCTGGAGGCGTCGCGGAAATCGGTGAGCAGGCAAAAGTGCAAATGCGGACCGCGATTTGCCAGAAAACGGACTTCCAGCGCCTCGCACAGGTCAGCGACGTTGTCGGCGTGGATCAACATGCTTGGCACGACCACCAGTGTGCGTGCTTCGGGCGGTATGCCTTCGGAGAAATCCATGCGCGGCAGCCGCTGCGGCTTGGCCAGCAAGGTTGCCAGCCAGTTCGCCAGCGCCACGGCCAGATGGCTGGTGGCGATCAGCGCCAGCAAGGCGATGAGCGGCAATTGCCAATCGCTGGCGTGTGCGGGGTAAGCATGGGTATACACGTGATACAACAAGCCGCCGGTGAACAGTGCGGTGAGCAAGGCGATGCCGCCGAGGTACAGCCGCAGCGGCATGCGACGAACGGATTTTCGAATGCCATCGAGACCGGTCCGGCGTACGGCTGCGATTTTTTCAATTTGCGGCAAGCCGTCATCGATCAGGTAGTAGCCGACGTGCGCCTGGCGTGGATCGGCGTTGCTGCCATTGATGCCGGTCAGCCTGGCGGCAGCCTGTTGCGCCAGTGCCAGCGCTTGCTGGGCGACTTCCAGTTCGGTCAGATGGGAATGCCTGGCGATGCTTTCGACGCTATGGCGATATTCATCGCGTGTATTGAAATCCATTTTTCCATAGACCGAACCGGGATCGTCTTGGAGCGTCTGTTCGACCACGCTCATGGTTTCGACGAACTCGCGCCAGTTCATGCTGGCCAGAAAGCGCAGGCTGCCGATGCTGTTGCTGATCGACACCTGATCAGCCGCCTGTTGCTGAATTTCCGTCAATACCAGTTGTTCGATGGTATCGCCGGCTTGCGACAGCCGTTGTTCGATCCAGGTCAATGGCAATGCCAGTGCCGGTCCCTGGCCCTGCAGGCGGCGCGCCAGTTCCGCCACGAACGATCCCACCATGGGAGGATCGGAACGCGCCATGTCGGCGATCACCAGGATCAGATTGCTCGGATCGCTTTCGAGAATGTTGGTCATCTGGTCGGCCCAGGAGTCGGCCAGATTGCGGTGTTCGCTGCCAATCGCAAGGCGCGCCGCGACGCGCCGCAGGTTTTCGATGAGCGCCAGCCGCAGCATGATCGGAATCGCCCACAATTCCCCCATCTTCAATGGCATGACTTTCTGATAGGCGGCGACAAACCGGCTCAGGCTTTCCGGGTCAACCCGGGCGTCGCCATGCGAGATCGTTTCCAGCGCAATGTCATAGACCCGCGGAAAACCGGCCGATGGCCCTTTCAGCAGACGCGGCAATTCCAGGCTGTAGCCCTTGGGCAAATGGCGCTTGGCGGTGCGTATCTGTTCTTCGATCAGGTAGAAATTGTCCAGCAGCCATTCGGCCGCCGGCGTGATCTGGCGTTTGACCTTGACTGCCGCGATCAGCAGATTGCAGGCGTGCATCAGCACCCGTTCATTCTCTGCCAGACGCGGGAGTAATTGATCCGGGGTCCGTTGCGGATTGATCTGGTGGTTGGTGGCCAGCAGCTTGCCATGCTGTTCCATTTGCAGGGCGCTGAATAATTCCGCGCGCAATGGCCGCTCGTCGGAGGCTGATTTGGAGAACGTTGTAGTGGTGCCGAAGCGTTCACCCAGACGGCGAATCTGCTGATCGAGTTCGCCTGGCAAGTTCTTGAAATATGCTTTCAATTCCAGTATCCCTTTCTGTGTATCGTGGATGCTACAGATGGGTCATATCCTTACTGTCGTGCAGCCCAGCGCGCGGCCAAAACGGCGGGGGAGACGCTACTTGAAAAGTGCGATGAATATCTGCAATGCTACAGGTATTAAAAAGTTACGCAAGGCAACGATCATTCCGGCTTACGCGGGAATTATTGCGATGGCGAGAAGCGTAGGGGAGGGGGCTATACGAAATGCGGAACTTGCTGATGTACTGCGGTTGTTGCGCTTGCTTTGCTTCGGGCAATTTGTAAAACAGGCGGTCGGTTTTGGGGCCGACCGCCTGTTTTTACCAGACTGATTTCACTTGGCCAACGCTGCCCGATTAATCAGGAAGTTGGTCAATAGCGGCACCGGGCGTCCGGTTGCTCCCTTGGCTGCGCCGTTTTTCCAGGCGGTACCGGCGATATCCAGATGCGCCCAGGTATATTTCCTGGTGTAGCGCTCAAGGAAGCAGGCGGCCGTAACGCTGCCGGCAGCGGCGCCGCCGATATTTGCCATGTCGGCAAAGTTCGACTTCAATTGCTCCTGGTAGCTGTCTTCGATCGGCATGCGCCAGGCAGTGTCGCCCGTCGCCTTGCCGGCACTCAGCAATTCATTGGCCAAGACGTCATGGGCGCTGTCGTGACGGCTGAACAAGCCGGAGTTGTGGTGGCCTAGCGCGGTAATGCAGGCGCCGGTCAGGGTCGCGATATCGACGACCGCAGCCGGCTTGAAGCGCTCGACGTAGGTCAGGGCATCGCACAGCACCAGACGGCCTTCGGCATCGGTATTCAAGACTTCGATGGTCTGACCGGACATCGAGGTAACGATGTCGCCCGGTTTGGTAGAGCTGCCGGACGGCATGTTTTCAGCCGCGGGAATGACGCCGATGACGTTCAACTTGAGTTTCATCTCGGCGATCGCGCGCAAAGTGCCCAATACCGAGGCGGCGCCGCACATGTCGTATTTCATTTCGTCCATGCCCGATCCGGGCTTCAGCGAAATACCGCCGGAGTCGAAGGTAATGCCTTTTCCGACCAGCACCACAGGTGCGTCTTTGACTTTGCCCCCGAGGTGTTTCAGCACGATGAACTTGGGGGCCTGATCGCTGCCGCGTGCGACCGACAGGAAGCTGCCCATTTTCAGCGCTTCGAGCTGCTTGCGGTCGAGGACTTCCACGCCGAGTTTGAATTCTTTTGCCAGTTTCTTGGCGGCGTTGGCAAGGTAGGTCGGCGTGCAGACGTTACCCGGCAAATTGCCCAGATCCTTGGTCAGATCGGTACCGTTGGCCAGCGCGACAGCTTGCGCCAATGCTTCTTTGGCGGCAGTCGCCTGTGCCGCCGTGGCCAGGAAAGCGAATTTCTTGACGCCGGCCGGTGCTGTGTCTTTTTTGCTTTTCAGCGTGTCGAAACGATAGTCGTTGTCACGCAGCGCCCCAACGGTGGTGCGGATGGCCCATGCCTGATCGCGTTCCTTGATGTCGGTGAATGGCAGCGCGATCACTGCATCGCTGGCGCCGAGTGTGGCGGCCACGCGTGCAACGCAGAGTGCCGCCATGGAAATAACTTTGTCGTTGAGTTCGCCTTCCGGGCCGAGACCGATCAGCAGTACGCGTTCGGCAGCGGTGCCGGTCACTTTGCGCAACAACAAGGTCGAGCCCGGCTTGCCCGAAATGTCGCCGGACTTCAGTGCTGCAGTAATTTCGCCGCTTTTGTCGAGCGCTTGCGCTTGGGGGGAGAGTTTCTTGTTTTCGAAGACTCCGACTGCGATACAGCCGGATTTGAGAGTGGCAATTGAGGTTTTTGCGTCGTGTGTTTTTATGCTAAAGTCCATCAGTTACTCCTTATCGATCATCAATTATAGTCCCCCCATGATTTTTCAGCGCGCACTTCGACGCGAATTGTTGAGTACGGCAGGCGCCGTGTTCACCACGCTCTTCACAATTACCATCACCGTGATGTTGATCAAGATTCTCGGCCAGGCGGCCGGGGGCACGATTGCATCCGCTGATGTCATCGCGCTGATCGGCTTTCAGGCCTTGAATTATTTACCCATCATTCTGATTCTGACCGGCTACGTTTCGGTGCTGCTGGTGGTCACTCGCAGCTATCAGGATTCCGAAATGGTGGTCTGGTTTGCCTCCGGTCTGAGCCTGACCAAATGGATCCCGCCGGTACTGCTGTTTGGTTTGCCGATCGTGCTGTTGACTGCCATCCTGAGTTTCGTCGCGACCCCATGGGCGAATACCAAGAGCGGGGAGTATCGCGAGCGCTTTGAGAAGCGCGAGGATTTATCGAAAGTCTCTCCGGGCAAGTTTCAGGAGTCTGCCGCAGCCAATCGGATTTTTTTCGTCGAAGGCATTTCAGGCGATAGCAACAAGGTCAAGAACGTTTTTATCAACACCCAGGCAGACGGCAAGAACAGCATCGTGATCGCCAAGGAAGGCATGGTCGAGGAAGATAAAAAGGGCGATAAATTTCTGATTCTGTCGAAAGGCCGCCGTTATGACAGTACCGGTACGCAGAGCGATTTCCGGATCATGGAATTCGAGCGTTACGGCACTTTGGTCGCCAGTCAATCGCAAGCGCTGAGTGGCGATAAGTCGGCGCGGGCACTGCCGACGATAGAACTGCTGGAAACCCCTAACAACTTTAATATGGGCGAATTATTGTGGCGGATGTCGTTGCCGATGATGGCCTTGTGTCTGATGCTGCTGGCGATTCCGCTGAGTTTTGTCAATCCGCGCGTCGGCCGCTCGGCCAGTTTGCTCATCGCGCTGCTGTTGTTTGTGACGTATAGCAATACGGTCAGCTTTTTCCAGGCCACGGTGGTGCAGGGCCGGTTGTCGTTCCTGATGGCCTGGTGGCCGGTCCATCTGGTGGTATTGGGCATGATTTTCTTCCTGTTCTCGTGGCGCTTGAAAGTGAATAGCCGCTACCATCCCCTGGTGGTATGGTCGGCGCTCAAGCATGCCCGCCTGATTAAAAAATCGGCGGCGACATGAAGGTCCTGCAACGTTATTTCACCACCGAGATCGTGCGCTCGGTTTCGTTCGCCCTGGCCGCATTTCTGGCGTTGTTTGCTTTTTTCGATTTGATGGGGGAATTGCAATCGGTAGGTCGCGGCGGGTATAAATTGCAGCACGCGTTCGGTTTCGTTTTACTGGGCTTGCCGAGTTACGCCTACGAATTGATGCCGATTGCCGCGCTGATCGGCACGATCTATACACTCGCGCAATTTGCCGCACACTCCGAATTCACCATCATGCGCGTTTCCAGCATGTCAACCAGGATGACGGCCTGGATGCTATTCAAAATCGGGATTCTGTTTGTGGTGGCAACCGTGCTGATCGGCGAGTTCGTCGCGCCCAGAAGCGCTGAATTTGCCGAGAAACTGAAGCTGCAAGCCAAGGGTGCATCGCTTTCGCAGCAGTTCCGTTCCGGTTTGTGGAGCAAGGATGTGATCAGGCAGCATGGCGCCACTGGCGAGATTGTCGGTTCGCGCTTTATCAACATTCGCGAGATCCGTCCAGATGGCGAGTTGCAGGGCGTCAAGGTCTACGAATTCGATCATAATTTTCACCTGACCGCCATCATTCTGGCGAACCATAGCAATTATGTCGGTTCGCACGTGTGGCGCCTGACGGATGTCGTGCAAACCGACTTCGTCAACGGCACTGCGTCGGTCGACGATATCAATACGGCGATTGCGACCAAGAAAATACCTTCGATGGACATGGTTTCGGAAGTCACGCCAGAGATTCTGTCGGTCCTGTTTGCCGATCCTGACCGGATGTCAGCCTACGATCTGCGAACCTACACCAAGCATCTGGCAGAAAACAATCAACACACTGAACGTTATGAAATTGCGTTCTGGAAGAAAGTGGTTTATCCGCTATCGATCTTCGTCATGATGGCATTGGCCCTGCCATTTGCGTATCTGCATTTCCGTGCCGGCGGCGTCAGCCTGAAGATTTTTACCGGCATCATGATCGGTGTCAGTTTCCAGTTGGTCAACAGCCTGTTCTCGCATCTGGGATTGCTCAATACCTGGCCGCCATTTGTTACTGCCGTAGTGCCGAGCGCATTGTTCTTGCTGGCGGCGATAGGTGTGTTGCGGTTGATTGACTAGGAGCCGGCAAATGAACAAACGCGCATTGATCCTGTTCGCCCACGGCGCGCGTGCCGCCAGTTGGGTGGAACCGTTTGAGCGTCTGCAAAAGATCATTCAGGAAGAATTGCCGGATGTGCGGGTTACGCTGGCTTTTTTGGAACTGATGGCGCCGCAATTGCCACAGCTATTGGCCGATTGCGCGGCAGACGGCGTGGCGGAAGTCAGCATCGTTCCAGTGTTTTTAGGGCAGGGCGGACATGTCAAACGCGACCTGCCGCTATTGGTCGAGCAAGCTCGTCAGCAATATCCGGGAATGGCCATCAAAGTGGTGGAAGCCGCCGGGGAACAGCCGGCGGTGCTGCAGGCGATTGCGCAATATTGCATTGCAAGTTTGTAAGATCGGTATCGTCGCGCTCCATACGTCCTATCAGGATCGAAGGTGAAAAACTAAGCGACGTTTTGTTTGCAGACGTCCTGCCTGGTATCCAAAGCTTGCTCGGCACGTGTCGCCAGCGCCTCGCCTATCATCACCAATACCGGCCCTTCGCACTGTGCCAGACCACTCTCCAGCTGATCCAGTTGCAGCCGCAATATATGCTGATTGTCGCGGCTGCAGTTTTCCACAACAACGACCGGCGTTGACGGCGCGCGTCCTTGCGCCAGCAAGCGTTGTGCGGTCGCAGCGGCTTCGCGGCCGCCCATGTATTGCACCAGCGTATCGCAGTTCGGAATGACGGTCATATCCGATTCTTCCGGCGCGGTGCTGGAGGTGAAGAATGCAACGCTGCGGGACACACCGCGCTTGGTCAAAGGTTGTTGTGCCGATGCCGCGGCAGCCAATGCTGCGGTGATACCCGGCACCACCTCAACTTCGATGCCGTGACTTTCCAGTGCGCGCAGCTCTTCGTCGGCGCGACCGAACAGCATCGGGTCGCCGCCTTTCAGGCGTACCACCAGGGAATGCTTTCTGGCATGGTCGACCAACTGCTTGTTGATGAACTGTTGTGCCGTCGATAGCTTGCCGCAACGTTTGCCAACGGGAATTTTGATCGCCTGTGGGCACAAGGCCAGCATCTCATCGGTCACCAATGCATCATGCAATACCACTTCCGCTTGCGCCAGAATGCGGGCGCCGCGCACCGTGATCAGGTCGGCCGCGCCAGGCCCGGCGCCGATCAGGTAGACCTTGCCGAAACTGCCGGAGGCATGCGAAGTGGAAGAGGATTGCATAATGTGCCCTGGTTTCAGTCGAGACGTATCATGCCGGCCGCGACGGTTTGATGCGTCACTTCGTCGATCAGGATAAACGCACCGGTCGCGCGCACTGCATCGTAGGCATCGGCCGCAATCGGCTGCTGTACGTTCAGAGAGACACGCGCGATGTCGTTCAGTTTCAGCGATTCGGCCGGACGGCGTTCCTGCGTATTGATATCGAGCAGGGTATCAATCTTGGTGATGCGCGCGCCAGTCTGCTTGGTCGTGTGCTTTATCCAGTATTTGCGACGCAGGTCGAGCGCATCTTCCGACAGCCAGCAGAGATCGGCGCTGACGGTTTTCAGCAGCGTCGGTGCACGCTCGACCGAGGCCAGCATGTCGCCCCGCGAGATGTCCAGGTGCTCTTCCAGCAGCAGCGTCACCGATTGACCGACGACCGCGGACTCCAGTGAGCCTTCCAATACCAGAATATCTTTGACGGTAGCGCTTTGGCCGCTTGGTTGTATGGTCAGCTTGTCGCCTTTGCTGACCTTGCCGGCTTCGATCCGGCCCATATAGCCACGGAAGTCATTCGCCTCATGGCCGTTGTGGCGCGCCACCAGTTGTACCGGAAAACGGAACGGCTCGTCGTGCGATTCATCGTAGACGCTCAGCGATTCCAGCAATTCGATCAGTGTCGGGCCTTTGTGCCAAGGCATTTTGTCGCCGGCAGCCACGACGTTGTCGCCGGCCAGCGCCGACAACGGGATTGCGCGGACATCGCGCAGGCCGAGTTGTCGGGCAAAGTCCTGATAAGCGCCAACGATACGGTCGTACACGGTTTGATCGTAGTTGACCAGATCCATTTTATTGACGGCGACAATCACGTGCTCGATTTGCAGCAGATGGGCGATGGTCGAGTGGCGCTTGGTCTGGGTCAGCAATTCAACGCTGCCGTCGTCGCCGAATTTGACTTTGGAGACGTCGACCAGAATGATCACTGCATCGGCAGTCGAGGCGCCGGTCACCATGTTGCGGGTGTATTGCTCGTGCCCAGGGGTATCGGCGATGATGAACTTGCGCTTCGGCGTGGCGAAATAGCGGTAAGCGACATCAATCGTGATGCCTTGTTCGCGTTCGGCTTCCAGGCCATCGGTCAGCAACGACAGATCGATCGTGTCGCCAACGGTGCGCTTGTGTTTGGCGCGCGACATCGCATCCAGCTGATCGGCAAAAATGCCCTTGCTGTCGAACAGCAGGCGGCCGATCAAGGTGCTCTTGCCGTCATCGACGGAACCCGCGGTAATGAAGCGCAACAGGCCGCGTTCTTGCACAGGATTCACGGATTTTTTTTCAGACACTGCGGTACTCATTAGAAATATCCTTCTTTTTTACGTTTTTCCATCGATGCTTCCGAGGTCTGATCGTCCATGCGGGTAGCGCCGCGTTCGGTGATTTGCGTGATCGCGGTTTCAGCGATGATGGCTTCCACCGTGGTCGCGTCGGAGGCGACCGGGCAGGTGCATGAAATATCGCCGACGGTACGGAATCGGACTTCGCGGGTTTCCACCACTTCGCCGTCTTTGGCCGGTGTCAGATCGGTCAGCGGTACCAGCAAGCCATTGCGTGGAATCACCTGGCGCTGATGGGCGAAATAAATCGGTGGCAGTTCCAGTTTTTCGCGGTGGATGTATTGCCAGACATCGAGTTCGGTCCAGTTCGAAATCGGGAACACGCGCATGTTCTCGCCGGGATGCACGCGGGTGTTATACAGGTCCCACAGTTCGGGGCGCTGGGCTTTGGGGTTCCATTGGCCGAATTCGTCGCGGAACGAAAAGATGCGTTCCTTGGCACGGGCTTTTTCTTCATCGCGGCGGGCGCCACCGATACAGGCGTCGAACTTGTGTTCGGCGATCGTTTCCAGCAAGGTCACGGCTTGCGCGGCGTTGCGCGAGTCGGTTTGCGGATTGCGCAGACGCACGGTGCCGCGTTTGATCGAATCTTCGACTGAACCGACGATCAGGCGCTCACCCAGTTCGGCGACTTTTTTGTCGCGGAAGGTGATCACTTCCTGAAAGTTATGGCCGGTGTCGATGTGGACTAACGGGAACGGGAATTTGCCCGGGCGAAAAGCTTTTTCCGCGATCCGCAGCATGACCACCGAGTCCTTGCCGCCGGAGAACAGCAGCGCCGGGTTGCTGCACTCGGCGGCAACTTCGCGCATGATATGGATGGCTTCAGATTCCAGCCAGTCGAGATGGCGGTCACTGGCGTTATCGAGAAAAAGTTTTTCTACAGCAGTGTTCATGTTGGTGTCTTATCTTTCAGGTGTTGATTTAGGCGCTTTGCATCTTGCGGGTTGCGCCGCTGGTGCCATCAGGCGACAGATTTAATCCGTATCAGCTTGCCATCCACGACGTGCAAGCCACATTCCTTGGATTCGGGATTTTCCCACCACCAGCGGCCGGCACGTACATCTTCACCTGGCTGGATGGCGCGGGTGCAAGGTTCGCAACCGATCGATGGGTAACCCTTGTCGTGCAACGGGTTGTACGGCACGTTGTTGGTGCGGATGTATTCCCAGACATTTTCCTCGGACCAGTCGGCCAGCGGATTGAATTTGGTCATTGCGTGGGCTTCGTCCGCCTCTTGTACGTGCAGTTCGGCGCGCGTTTGCGACTGCGCACGACGTTGGCCGGTGACCCAGGCCTTGTTCCCGGCGAGCGCCCGGTTCAACGGTTCGATCTTGCGTATCCGGCAGCATTCCTTGCGCATGTCGATGCTGTCGTAAAACGCATTCAAGCCGTTCTGTTCAACATAGGCAGCGACCGCTTCGGCCTGTGGGCGAAACGGTGTGACGTCGTAGGCATAGGTTTCCTTGATACGGTCCAGCATGCCCAGCGTTTCTGCGTGCAGACGTCCGGTTTCAAGCGTGAAGATGCCGATGTCGAGCTTGTTGCGCAGGATCAGATCGGTCAGCACCATGTCTTCCGCCGCGAGGCTGGAGGCAAATACCGCCGGCGTAAATTCGCTGGCGATTTTTTCCAATGTCGCTTTGGTGGCGGCAATCAGATCGGGCAAAGACAAGGCGGAATCGGTTGTGCTCATGATTTATCCCTGCACTACTGGCTGGCGATTGACACGACGGAACAACGGTGTTTTTTCGTCCCAGGAAGTTTGATATTTTTCCGAGAAATCGGTCAAACCTTTCAACGCGTCGTTGATGTTCTTGTCGGCACGTACGGCATAGGCATCGAAGCCGACGCGGGACATGTAAAACAATTGATCGCGCAACACATCGCCGATGGCGCGCAGTTCACCTTGATAGCCGTAACGGGTACGCAGGTTGAAAGCAATTGAATAGCCGCGGCCATCGGTAAAGATCGGGAAGTCGACGGCGATCAGTTCGAACTGCGCGAGGTCGTCTTTCAGCGCTTCCGGGCGCGCATCGCTGCTGAGCCAGACGCCCAGTTGCGCGCGGCCTGCCAGGGTTGCGCGCTGCGCTTGCCAGACGGTGAACGGAATGATCACCTTGCCGGCTGGTATGGCAACGCTGTCGGCGGTTTCGCCTTCAGCCAGACGGAGCGCGGTCCAGTCATCGGCGACGACGCTGCGGTTCTTGATAATGTCAGACACAGGCGTCCTCCCCAACTGGTTGTGCGGCTTTGATCGGTGTGGCATACATGTATTCCTTGAACGGTGCGACGCCGAGACGCAAGACCGTATCAATGAAACGCTCGTCTTCGGTGCGTTGTTGCACGTAGACCTCAAGCAGACGCTCGATCACGGTTGGCATTTGATGCGCCGAGAACGATGGGCCGATGATCTTGCCGATGCTGGTGCGATTGCCTTGCGCGCCGCCGATCGAGACTTGATACCACTCGGCGCCGTCCTTATCGACACCCAGAATCCCGATATTGCCGACGTGATGATGACCGCAGGCGTTGATGCAGCCGGAGATGTTCAACTCGATATCGCCAATGTCATGCTGAAAGTCGATGTTGTCGAATTTCTCGGCAATCGCCTGGGCGATCGGGATCGACTTGGCATTCGCCAGCGAGCAGAAATCGCCGCCGGGGCAGCAGATGATGTCGGTCAGCAAGCCGATGTTCGGCGTCGCCAGACCTTGTGCCTTGACGGCTTGCCAGACTGCGAACAATTCGGAGATCTTGACGTCGGCCAGCACCAGGTTCTGTTCATGCGTGACACGCAGTTCGCCGAAACTGTAACGGTCGGCCAGATCGGCCACGAAGTCGAGCTGGTCGGCGGTGATATCGCCCGGTGGGACCCCGGTTTTTTTCAACGACAGGATGACCGCGGCGTAGCCGCTTACCTTGTGCGCCTTGACGTTGCGTTTGAGCCAGTTGGCGAAGGCCTTGTCGGAAGCTTTCAAGGCCTCGAATTCGGCATCGGTGGCGGGCAGCGTTGCGTAGGCTGGTGCCGTGAAGTATTGCGCGACGCGTTGCAGTTCTTCAACCGTCAGCGTGCCTGGGCCATCCTTGATGTCCAGCCACTCCGCTTCCACCTGACGCGCAAATTCTTCCGCACCCAGGGCTTTCACCAGGATTTTGATACGTGCTTTGTAGATATTGTCGCGACGACCATGCTGGTTATAGACGCGCAGGATCGCTTCCATGTAGGTCAACGCGTGTTGCCAAGGCAGGTATTCACGGATCACGCTGCCGATAATCGGGGTACGGCCCATGCCGCCGCCGACCATTACTTTGAAGCCGACTTCGCCAGCGGCATTTCTGACCATGGTCAGACCGATGTCATGGACTGCGGTGGCAACACGGTCTTCTTCGGCGCCGTTGATGGCGAATTTGAATTTGCGCGGCAGGTAAGCGAATTCCGGATGGAAGGTGCTCCATTCGCGCAGAATTTCAGCGTACGGACGCGGATCGATGACTTCATCGGCGGCGACACCGGCCAGCTCGTCGGACGTAATGTTGCGGATGCAGTTGCCGGAGGTCTGGATCGCGTGCATTTCGACCGTCGCCAGATCAGCCAGAATGTCCGGTGAATCTTCCAGCTTGATCCAGTTGTACTGGATGTTCTGACGCGTGGTGAAATGACCGTAACCGCGATCGTATTTGCGTGCGATGTAGGCAAACTTGCGCACCTGTGCCGATGCCAGCAGGCCATAAGGTACGGCCACGCGCAGCATGTAGGCGTGACGTTGCATGTACAGGCCGTTTTGCAGGCGCAAGATACGGAATTCATCTTCGGCCAATTCATCCGACAGGCGGCGTTGCACCTGACCGCGATATTGGGCGATGCGTTCTTTGACGATCTGGTGATCGTATTGATCGTAGCGATACATCTTTTATTCCTAATCTGGTGTGGCCGTAACCACGTCTCTAATATGTACTCTAAAAAACCAATTTGACGGCAACGCTGGTCAGCGTAATCGCCAGCAAGCCACGTAAAATGTTCTCCGGTACTTTGCGCGCGGCCAAAGATCCTAATGTAATCCCCGGGACAGAGCCTAGCAGCAGCGCGCTCAATAATGCCCAGTCGATCGATCCCAGCCACCAGTGACCTGCCGCCGCAATCGCGGTCAATGGCACCGCGTAGGCGATGTCGGTGCCAGCCACTTCCGCCGGCGACAGGCGCGGATACAACAGCACCAGCAAGGTGGCGCCGACAGCACCGGCGCCGATCGATGAAATGGTGACTAACGTACCGAGTATTACACCGGAAAAAATCGTCGCGGCGGTCAACTTCTTGCCGCTCAGCTGTCTTTCAGGATGGGCATTCAGCCAGCCCTGAAGTTTACCCTTAAACAGCAAAGCAATCACTGTCAGAAACACCGAAATGGCAATCGAATAACGAATAACCTGGCCCATTTCGGTACTTACCGTGCCGAAGTGTTTCAGGCCCAGTGCAGTGATGATCGCCGCCGGCAATGCCCCCAGGCATAAGCGGCGGACGATATCCCAGCGCACGTTGCCGCTGTAGCGATGGGCAAATGTCCCGGCGACCTTGGTGGCCGAGGCAAACGCCAGATCGGTACCAACCGCAACGCTCGGGTGTATGCCGAATAGCAGCGTGAGCAGCGGCGTCATCAGTGAACCACCACCGACACCGGTCAATCCCACTAAAATTCCGACGGCAAAGCCGCTCACTACATAAGATAGAGTCATAAAGCCTCGTACGAAACAGCCTGAATCGTAATAAACTTCACCTTTATTCCCAACTACAGAGTATTTATTTGCTTATATGCGTATTTGATATATGCAAATACGGTAGCTGAGTTCAACCAATACGCTGGTCCAGAAAAGTGAAAAAAGTGAAGGATATGCCATGAATCTCCATCAGTTTCGCTTTGTGCGCGAGGCGGTGCGACAAAATTTCAACCTGACTGAAGCCGCCAAGGCGTTGTATACATCGCAACCCGGCGTCTCGAAAGCCATCATCGAGCTGGAAGAAGAGCTTGGGGTCGATATTTTTACGCGCCACGGCAAGCGGATACGCGGCCTGACCGAGCCTGGGCGTCAGGTGCTGAAGTCGGTTGAGGCCATCATGCAGGAGATCGAGGGCCTGAAGCGCATCGGCCAGGAATACGCGGCCCACGACAGCGGCAGTTTCACGATTGCCACCACGCACACGCAAGCCCGTTATTCACTGCCGAAAGTGGTGCAGGCCTTCACGCTGAAGTTTCCCAAGGTGAGATTATCTTTATTGCAAGGAAATCCGCGGCAAGTGGCCGACATGGTGCGCAACGATCAGGCTGATCTGGCATTGGCGACCGAGGCGATTGCCAACGCGGATGGTTTAATCACCTTGCCATGTTATCAATGGGAACA
The DNA here is from genome assembly GCF_057787885.1 of Glaciimonas sp. OK215. Classification (NCBI taxonomy): domain Bacteria; kingdom Pseudomonadati; phylum Pseudomonadota; class Betaproteobacteria; order Burkholderiales; family Oxalobacteraceae; genus Glaciimonas; species Glaciimonas sp. OK215. Next base: position 4,866,447 of record NZ_CM173544.1, on the reverse strand, counting down.
TATGGTGGTGGTCCCGCCGGATCACCCTTTGCTGCAATCGAAAGCGATTACGCTGGAAGAAATTGCGGCATTTCCCTTGATTACCTATGACAGCGCATTTGCCGGCCGCAGCAAGATCGATCATGCATTTTCATTACGAAACCTGAAGCCCGACGTGTTGCTCGAAGCGATCGACGCCGACGTCATCAAAACCTATGTCGAACTCGGCATGGGCGTTGGTATTATTGCCGGAATGGCATTTGATGCCGAGCGCGATACCGGTCTGCGGGCGATCAAAGTCGGTCACTTGTTTGGCACCAACGTCTCGCGTGCGGCGGTCAAGCAGGGTGCGTATCTGCGCAGTTATGTCTACACGTTTATTGAACTGCTGGCGCCAACCATGAATCGTAAGCTGATCGAGCAGGTGATGAATGGTGAAAAGGAAATGTACGAGTTGTAGCCGGTCTGTCGGACACGGGATGAAAAATCAAACGGGGGGACTACTAGTGCGCCCCCCCCCGTTTCAGTGGTAAATAACTATTCAGGCATTAATACCCGGCGTCCTTAATGGCATTTTTGGTCGCATGCAAGGCCATATCAATATGGCGCAAGGCATCGTGCTGCATGCCGCGTATGCGCGGATCATCCTCCTTTTGTGCCACATCCTGACGGGCTTTGTTCAACGCAGCGAGCGCGTCATGGAGGCGGCCGTTATGATCTCTATGGATGTCAGGCCGTTGCGGCCGCTGAAAATCCTTACCGACATTCAGACCGGATTGCATGACCAACTCCTTGGCGGCATTGATTTCAGTAAGTGCCAACTGTTCGTTTTGGTTCATCTCCCAGTTATCGCTAGCGCGATGTGCGATCAGCCAGTTGGCGGTATCCAGGTCTTCCAGTGCATGGACATAGTACGGGTGCCGGCCAGGCTCATCGGCATGGGCCAGCGGCGCCATGACGGCAGACATCGCCAGCATGGATAGAACGAGTTTGTGACTGAGCTTCATGTGCGTTCACGGATAAGTTGACGTAACACGGCGCGTCGGGTTGACGCGCCGCCGGACACTAATTAATAGCGGTAAGAATGGTAAGGGCGCTCGTAATAGCCGCCATGCGCCGGGACGATGATGCAGCCAGACAACATTGCGCTGAGGATTGCGCCTAATACCACCAGTTGAATTATCTTTTTCATGGTTCTTCCTTCTGAGTTGGCTTTGCAGGTGGCTAGGATGCCACTCTGAATGCTGCCCAGGTGCAACCAACTGGTGTTAGTTGTAAGCGCATGTTAGAAGGCCCGCACGATGCGTCGGCGCGTGCCTTGATGCGGATACGTAATGGCTAACCCATGCGAAAAAAAGCGTGCGCGCGCGAGTGTCCAGCCAGCGCTCGTCTTGGCGTTGTGCTGTTGATAATTTATGGATGGGGCGGGTCAAAACCAGCGAACGCCATGTCATGTAACGCGCGCTGGTACGTGAATCCAGGTTCTGAAACCCGGCCTGGACTCACTCGCCGACGACAGCCGGCTCAGGATTTCCGTGTAAGGTTATCACCGGCACCCGGCGCACCAGCCACAGCGCGATAACGGTGACGACGACCGCCAGGCCCACGCCCATGTGGATGGCGCCGATCAGGGCGTCGCGTGCCGCTTCCAGCAACAACTGGCCGTTATGACCTGCATCTGCCAATTGCTTTAGCACTGTCGTCTGTGTGTCATGACTGATCAGAATCTGCGGATCGGCAAAGCGCGAAAGCCAGTGCTGGGCCTTATCATTGTCGAGTGCCTGCCGGACGCTGCTCGCATACATGTGATTGATTAGTGTGCCGGTGATGGCGGTTCCCAGCATGCTGCCGATCATGCGCAGCGATTGCATCAGGGCGGTAGCAATGCCAAGATGCTCACGCCCCGCTTCCTGCTGAATAAAAACAGTCAGGTTTGGCAGGATAAAGCCGAGTCCGAGTCCGCCTGTCAGCATGAAGCCGGCGATCGTGCCATGTGCGGTCCAGCGGTTGGATATCATCACGCCCATGCACGACAGTGCAAGCAGGCTGAAGCCGATATACAGCATGACGGTCGGATTTTTAATCCGGGTGATGATACGACCGTTGGCAATACTGCCAATCATGATGCAGGCCACCAGCGGCGTAATCAGCAGGCCGGCTTCCTGCGGCGACAAACCGAAGCCGCCCTGATACAGCAGCGGCGCATAAAACATCAATGAAAACATCGCAAAACCGCTGAGTACCGACAGCAGGAATAACGCCGACAACTTGGGATGGAACAACAAGTCAAACGGCAATATCGGCTGCTGGGCATGATGCTCCCATTTCCACAGGGCATAGAACGAGGCAATGCTGGCCGTCAATAACGCCAGCATGCCCAGCGACAGTCCATGCTTTGGCAGCATTTCAACGAACAGTTGCAAACAACCTAGTGAAGTTGTGATTAAAAAAGCACCAGGCCAGTCGAGTCGGATTTTGGCGCCGGGATCGGTGTGACGCAGGTGCGGCAGATATTTCCAGACGAAAAATAGCGACAGCACGCCGACCGGCAGATTCACAAAAAACACCCAGCGCCAACCCCAGTACTGCGTCAGGAACCCGCCTAATGAAGGGCCGACGGCCGTCGCAATGCCGAACGCGGTGCTCATCAGGACTTGCCAGCGCAGCCGTACGTGGGCGCCGGGAAATAAATCGGGAATACAGGCAAAAGCAGTGCCCACCAGCATGCCGCCGCCTATCCCCTGGGCGCCACGGCCGATCACCAGCCACAGCATGCTATCAGCCATGCCGCACAGGACCGAGGCGGCGGTAAACAGGACAATCGAGACGATCACAAACGGCTTGCGGCCGTAATAATCACCCAGCCGGCCAAAGATAGGCACCGTAATAACAGAGGTGAGTAAATACGAGGTGGCGACCCAGGCGTACAGATCGAAGCCCTTGAGCTCGGAGACGATGGTTGGCAAAGCGGTGCCGACTACCGTGGAGTCCAGCGCTACCAGCATGACGACAAACGCAATGCCCAGCATGGCCATCAGCGATTCGCGAAAAGGAAGTACTTGGTCGCTCGAATGAGCGGCTGCGGAATGAAGAGCCATTTGTATGTTGTTGATGCGGCCAGCAAAGAACATTTGCAGCAGAAGCCATGTCCGGATCGTCTGCGGGCAGTGGGTGCAACACTGCTCTTAGCGAGAGGCCACAGCGAGATTTATTTGCAAATTGAGCATGATACGCCGGTTCTCGCGACTTCGCCGGCGAGCTCCTGATGTTGCTAAAGTGTTCGATGGAAGAGCGATAGCAGTGCAAGGATGCGGCAATATGCACTCAATAGCAGTCACAAGACGATGCGCTCACCACAATAATTTATAATGCGGCCTTTGCGCCCGATTCAATGAACCCGCTCCCATCCAATATTTCTGCTCAGACGCGACGGCATTTGCGGCGGGTCTGGCGTAAATTCGGCATTTTGTGGCTGGGCGCGGTATTGGTTGGCCTGATTGCGGTGTTGTATGCGCGCCTGATTGATGCCGGATTCGGGATTTTCCGCGCGATTCAGCAAACCCATTTCTGGCTGCCTCTCATCATCACGCCGGCAGCCGGGGCACTTTGTGTGTGGCTGACGCGGCGCTTTTTTCCCGGCGCGGAAGGTAGTGGCATTCCGCAAGTCATCGCCACGCTGGAACAACACACGACCGTGCGCGGTCGGTCATTGTTGTCGCTGAAAATCCTGTTCGGCAAGATCGGCATTTCTTTTATGGCGATCCTCGGCGGTTTCACGATAGGGCGCGAAGGCCCCACGGTACAGGTGGGGGCAGCCTTGATGTTCAATTTGCGCCGCCTGTATCCGCGTGCCAGTGCCGCGCTGGAACGGCGGCTGATTCTGGCGGGCGCGGCGGCCGGCCTGTCGGCGGCATTCAATACGCCGCTGGCCGGGATCGTGTTTGCGATTGAAGAACTGACCCGCAGTTTTGAACATCGCGCCAGCGGCGTGGTCATTACCGTGATTATTTTTGCGGGTGTCGTCGCGCTCGGCTTGAATGGTAACTATACCTACTTTGGCACCATCCAGATTGTCGGCGGGCTGAGCGACATGCTGGCATTGGCGGTAGTTGTAACCGGTGTCGTGTGCGGTATTGCCGGCGGGATTTTTTGCTGGTTGCTGCTCAATACCCAGCGCTGGATACCCGTCAAGGTGCAGGCTCTGCGGTGTGACCGTCCGGTGCTGTTTGGCGCCTTGTGCGGATTACTGGTGGCGCTGATTGGTGTGGCGGCGGCTGGCGCCACCTTCGGTAGCGGTTATGCCGAGGCCCAGAGTTTGCTGGCGGACGGGCATCTGCCGCTGCCGTATCCGTTGCTGAAAATGGCGTCGCTGGTCGGTTCCTATCTGCCGGGTATTCCGGGTGGTATTTTTGCGCCGTCGCTGTCTATAGGCGCTGGTTTTGGTAACCTGTTGCATCTGCTGTTCGACCACACTTCGTTGCAGATGTTGATTGCGTTGGCGATGGTCGGGTATCTGGCGGCGGTGACGCAATCGCCGATTACCGCTTTCGTGATTGTGATGGAAATGATTAACGGCCACGCGCTGGTGATTTCGTTGATGGCAACCGCTTTGATTGCCAGTCGGGTTTCACGGTTTTTTGCGCCGCCACTATATGACGCACTGTCGGAACGTTATCGACTGGCTTGTGCGCCACAATTACCGGATTTAAGAAAGTCAGAAAATGCTTAAAAATGATATGGCGGAGTATTACGCCAAACGTGCTGCCACTTACGAAGAAATTTACACCCGGCCTGAGCGCCTGGATGAAGTGCTGACGCTGCAGGTACGCGTGCAGGAGTTGCTGGAAGGCCACGATGTGCTGGAACTTGGTTGTGGTACGGGCTTCTGGACCGAACAGCTTGCCGCTACGGCGAAATCGGTCATGGCGACCGATATCAATCCGGAAGTGATGAAGCTGGCACAAGCGAAAGGTTTTCCTGCCGACAAGGTGCAATTTGCGATTGCCGATGCCTTTGATCTGCAACTCGACCGACCGTTCACAGCGGTTTTCATGGGTTTTGTGTGGTCGCACATCGGGCGCCAGGATCAAAGCAGATTTTTGGCGCATTTGCGTGAGAAATGTGGACCGAATACCTTGATGGTGATGCTTGACAACAGCTATGTCGAAGGTAGTAGCACCACGATCGCGCGCACCGACCTGTTGGGGAATACGTACCAGCATCGTCGTCTGCCGGAGGATCCTGATGGCGACCGTTATGAAATCTTGAAGAATTTTCCTACCGACAGCAATTTGCGCAAGAAGCTGGCGCCGGATACGCGGGATTTGCGGATTTTGCGGCTTGAGCATTATTGGTTGTTGAATTGTCGGTTGAAGTAAGTTGCGGTTGAGTTAGTCGTTTTCGGTCGTCGCGTATCTAACACGGTCGCTACTCCGTGGAAGCAAGCCGGGGGCGGCCCGGCAGCCGCTCCCTTTCTTTGCTTCGCCAAAGAAAGGAAGCAAAGAAAGGCGACCGCAAAGCCGTTGCCCTCCCTTCGGTCAGGTTCCCAAATGTGTCGTCTGCCAGTCGGGTGGGGAAACAAACTCGCTGCGCTCAGACAAGTTTCCCCACAATTCCCGACTGACAGCCGCCCCATTTGGCAACGTCTCAATGCGGAATTCAAAAGCAACGGCAACGGCAACGGCAACGGCAACGGCAACGGCAACGGCAACGGCAACGGCAACGGCAACAGCAACAGCAACAGCAACAGCAACGCTATCGGCTGATTTGCTGTTCCTGGTTTTCAGGCACGGCAAGCGGTGCCGGGACGACCGGTGCCGGGAAATTCGCCCATTCGTTGGCGAATTTCACAGTCGTTGCCGCGTCAATTTTTCCCTTGATACGCAGATTGAAGGCACGCACCACCTCTGCCTGGGTTTGTGGTTTGGTGCGGAATGCGCCGGTCAGGATGGCGCCGTGCAGATCAAAGCCGTTCAATCCATAAATGTCGATCGGTTGCAGTAATATCTGGCGCAGGCGCTGGTCTTTCATCATCTCTTTTCCCGTTTCGCGCATCAGGCGCAACGCATCGTCGACATTTGATTCCAGCGTGACATGCAGCTTCAGCGCCGCATACACGTATTCTCGGGAGTCATTCCTGATGGCGATGATTTGCGAAAAGGGGACGCTGTGGACTGAGCCGTTGCCGTCGCGTAACCGTACCGTGCGGATCGACATTTGTTCTACCGTGCCGATGTGGCCGTTGCCGACGTCGACCCAGTCACCGACCGACATTGAGTCTTCGATCAGGATGAAAATCCCGGTGATCACGTCCTTGACCAGCGATTGCGAGCCAAACCCGATGGCCAGGCCGACCACGCCGGCAGATGCCAGCAGCGGTGTGACGTTAATTCCCATATTGGCCAGGGTGGTGATGACTGTGACGGTCAGAATGATCAGCATGGAGGCGTTGCGCAACAGCGGCAGGATGGTGCGCATGCGGGTACTCGGGCTGCGCCCGTAACGGCCGCTGCGGCTAGGCGTAATCGCTTCATGAATTGCGGTGTCCAGCAATATCCATGCTAGCCAGGCCAGCGCCAGCGTCAGGCCGATCTTGCCGATGGCGGCGAGGATCAAACGCCCGATCAGGGTGGCGTTGGCAAAATCGAGTAGCGAGTGCTCCCATATCCGCGTCAGCAATTCAAAAAATCCGACCCACATCATGACTTGCAGCAAACTGAAAATGGCGGCTTTCAAGCGCCGGATATAGGGCGATTGGCGGCGCGGCGAAGCGCGCTGTCTACTGTTGCCGATACGGCGTAACAGCGAGCCGATAAAAAACATGCCGACCAGCAACGCGGCGCTACCCAGCGCATGATCAAGCGCTGCGCCGCTGCCGGATGTGCCAACCAGCGTGACGAGACTGACGCCGCCTGCCAGCAGCAATGTCGGGAAATGCCAGAGCGAGGCCACAATTTCCAGCGTCTCCATGCGGGCGCGGTGGCCACGGCGGATTTCAAGCGAGCGGTTGCGTATCAAATGGGCGACCGGTCGTCGAAAGCACAACGCGAAGACGCCACACAAGATGGCGGCAGTCAGGTTGGCCGACGTCGCCACCACATCCGACAATGCGCCGCCGATGATCGGATACAGCTTCGGATTGTTGATCGCATCCCCCAGCCAGCCGGCGAAGCCAATCACATACAACAGCTTCCATGCGCGCCGATGCAAAATATGTATCGCGATGCTGCGATGGCCGCTGCGCGAGAGCGAAAAAATGATGGCGCAAACAGCCCTGAATACGCTCGCACCTATCATGGTGTACAGCAACAGCGTAGCGAGGGCGCGGCCCAACGACGGCGGCAGACTTAACGCGACAGCGATTTCGACGAGCAGCGCCAGTACCCACGGAACGATATGGCGCAAGATATAGATCGATAATTCTTTCAGGCTCGGATCGGTGGACAGTGCTTCCTGCACGCTGAAATGCTGACGCACCCGTTTTCCCACGTATTGCAACGTGAAGGCGACGATGGCGAACAGCGCCAGCATTGCGACGAAATGCATCAGTACCGAAAGTGCGGGTTCGCTGCTGTGACGTGAGAATAGCGTCGTGAATTCTTGCCAGGCGAGCGCGAATTGCTGCGACCAGTATTTCTGCGGTGCCGCGACTTCGCCGTAATGCGACTGAATTGCGTCGATGCTGCCGGAAATTAATCCGATCAAGCCCTTTTGCGATGGCGTTGACGGCGGTGCTTTGCTCTGTTGCTCAGCCTTCTGTAGCGCCGTTACCAACGCGTTGGCGGCAGGATTCAATTGCAAAGTCTTGCCCAGCGCACCGAACGCCGAAGGGCTGCTTGCTGGGTTCGATGCCGGGCTGCTATCGGCGGCAGACCATGCCGGCGCGGCGCCAAGCAACAAGCAGATGATGAGCAGCGGCTGTGCAAAAAAATGAGCAAGCGCTCCAAATCGGGTAGGGCTCATGGTGGCATCGCAAAAGTCATCAAAGAAGTGATCTTACCGCAGCCGTTGCAGTGCATCGGACGTGATGGGCCGACAGGCTCCTCTAACCGGCAGCGGGTGCACTAGCAATCTGACCGTCCCGTGCATACATTTATGCTGAATAATCGCTATGCAAACAGGCAATCGATTACATCATTTTTTTGCCGCCGACCTGTATCCCTTGAGGACTGAATATGGACTCCAGCATCAATTGCTTGCCATCTTCCTTCAAATAACCCTGTTCGACATAGTTGCTGATCTGGCTGTCTATCATTTGCCGTTTCAGGGTGGTCATTTGATCTTGTTCCAGATCGTGGCTTTCAGTTGTTGCGGCGACTGCCGGCGCTGTGCCGCCGAAAGCATCGAGCACCAGCGCCCGCGGCAGGTTGACTGACAGTTTGCCGGACAGCCTGGTTTTCAGCAAAGTCATCCCGAAGTCCTTGCGGAATGTCTCCGGCATCAGGTCGCGGCCATCAAAATTAATTTCCATCGCGCCGCCGATCTGGCCGCTACGCGTCATCAAACGCAATTGGTCGACTTTGAAGCCCGGTGACCCGGATAATAATAATGTTGCGCCGTCGTATAGGGCTTTTTGCGTCACTGCGCGCAGTGCGGGGTTTTCGCCGCTGTTGTCGTCCCCGGTATCCGGGCTTACATCGTCGGTCGCCGATCGCTTCACCATGGCCTTGGCAGCATTCGCATAATATTCGCGGCCCAGCGCATTCAGCTTCAGCAGTGCGGCCTTGTTCAGATTGTTATAGGAAAAATCAAGGTGGAAGTCGTTGAAGTCGGCTGCATCGGCCAGATTCGTCGTACCGAAAACGCCTTGTTCGCTTTTGGTTTGATAAATCAGGTCGACTTTTTCGCCGTGATCTTTCATATCGACGTTCATCAGCGTATTCGTCAAACGCAGTGATTTTCCGTTGGCGCCGGTGGCCTCCAGTCCCTCCAGTTTGATGCGTGCCTGCTGCACCCAGGTGGTATCGGCAGCGCCGGTCTGGCTGCTGCCGTCAATGCTGAGCTTGGTCAGTTTGATGGTTTCGTTTTGGATGCCGATTTCGAGCGCAGGCAGTTGGAATTCGACTTGTTGCAGACCACCCAATTTTCCTGTGGAGCGCAGTTCAAGATTTTTCCCGCTCATGCGAAAACCGCCATCGCTGTGCCAGTTGAGGTCGGGCACCAGCACTGTGGTCGCCATGCCGCCGAAGAATAAGCGGCGCGAATGCGCATCGATGACGAAAGGCAGCGGTTTGACGACGCCATCCTGATCCACCGTGCCGATGGTATGCGTCACCTTGGCCCAACGATAGAACGGAACCGCGAACTGATTAATGTCGTGCCGGACGACCACACCGGCAGCCGAGCCGTTCACCGTGTAGCGGCTGGTCACCGTCGAAGAGAACCAGCCGCGCCGGAATTGCTCGACCTTGACGGTCAACGGGTATTTACTCGCCAACTGTTGCAGTTCTAGCGTGGTCTGGTCCATCTCGGCTGCGGCGTGCATGCCGACCAGACCCGGTACCACCAGCACCCAAGCCGCGACCAGTGTGCCGCAGGCGGCGAGGGCTATGTTACGTCGTTTCATTTGGCGTGTTTGCCGCAGTGAATGCGGCGCAAGTTTGTTGTTGAAGATTGAACCGTACAAGATGACACATGCAAGCGGCTCAAATTTCCAGGTTGTCGATCAGGCGTGTGTTACCCAGTTTGGCTGCGGTCAGAACCACACATTCTTCTCCTTGCGCCAGTTCGGTGGCCGATGGCGTTTGCAGGTTGCTGCGCTTGCGCACGGAGATGTAATCGGGTTGCCAGCCGCGCCCACGGAGTTGCGCCATGGCTTGCTGTTCGAGTGCGTCAATCTGCAGTTGGCCATTACGGACCTCTGTCGCCACCTGGGTCAGCGTCTTGAACAGGTTCGGCGCTTCGGCGCGCTCCTCCGCTGACAAGTACATGTTGCGGGAAGATAGCGCCAGGCCATCCTCGGCGCGAAACGTTTCGGCGGCGATGATGTCGGTTGGCAGGGCAAACTGTTTTGCCATGTTTCGAACGATCATCAGCTGTTGATAATCCTTCTTGCCGAACACCGCCACGCGTGGTTGCACGCAGGAAAACAACTTCATCACCACGGTGGTGACGCCCGCAAAAAATCCAGGACGGAATTCACCTTCCAGGGTGTTGCCGAGATCGTCAGGCGGGCGGATGCGGAATTCCTGCGGCTCCGGGTACAGATCTTTTTCAGTCGGCGCAAACAGCACGTACACGCCTTCTTTTTCCAGCTTCTCAACGTCGGCGGCAAAGGTACGCGGATATTTTTCGAAGTCCTCATTCGGTCCGAATTGCAGACGGTTGACGAAAATCGAGGCGACCACGGGATCGCCATGTCGTTTGGCCAGGCGCATCAGGGACAGATGGCCTGCATGCAAATTGCCCATGGTCGGCACAAATGCCGTACGTAGTTGACCGCGCAACTGGTCGCGTAATTCTTCGATGGAGGAAATGATTTTCATGGCGGGATCGGAAGTGGAAAAGTGAGGTGACAGCAGCGTCGGGACGCCTAAGAGTTAAGGATAGGTCGGCTTTTCAAGACGGCGAATAAGCCAGCCGCACATAGATCGGCGCAAAGGGCTCGGCCTGAGTGATTTCGATCAGGGTTTCCTTGGCCAGCTCCAGTAGTGCGATGAAATTGACCACCAGCACCGGTACTCCGCGCGCAGGATCAAACAGCTCGGCGAACTCGACAAATCTGGCCGACTGCAAGCGCCGCAAAATACCGGTCATGTGTTCGCGCACCGATAATTCTTCGCGGCTGATGATGTGGTGTTGCGTCAGCTTGGCGCGTTTGATGACATCAGCCCAGGCCGATTGCAGGTCGCCGATAGCGACTTCGGGCCAGCGCGTGACGATGCTTTGTTCAATGTAAATCTGGGTGCGGACAAAATCGCGTCCGAGTTGCGGCAGCTCATTGATTTCGCGCGCCGCCAGTTTCATTTGCTCGTATTCCAGCAAGCGGCGCACCAGCTCCGCACGCGGGTCTTCCGCTTCTTCGCTGTCGGTTTTTCTGGACGGCAGCAACATCCGCGACTTGATTTCGATCAGCATCGCCGCCATCAGCAAATATTCGGCCGCCAGCTCCAGATTGGTGATGCGGATCTGGTCGACGTATTCCAGATATTGCAGTGTCACCTGCGCCATCGGGATATCCAGGATGTTGAAGTTTTGCTTGCGGATCAAATACAGCAACAGGTCGAGCGGACCCTCAAAGGCTTCGAGAAATACTTCCAGCGCATCCGGCGGAATATACAAATCGGTCGGCATGCGAAACAGCGGCTCGCCGTACAGACGTGCAAAAGCGACACCGTCGACTACGTTAGGTGTCGAATCCGGCTGTCCCTCAACGGTAATTTCGGCAACGTCCGACAAATTCTGCGTCATGGTCTGATGTCACTTGATGTCAGGTCGGGGCGGCGCAACTCCTTCGGTTTCAGTGCTCGTTTTGATACACGTAAGGCTGTTGCGCGACATTTGACTTTTTCGTGCGTTGCTGGCTATCGAGATCAATTGGCGCCTTGTCCCACAGCAGCGCCCGACCGGCCAGCTGTTGTTGTTCCAGCTGCGGGTTTTTTTCTTTCAGTGCGCTGATGAATTTGGTGATCTCGGATTCATATGCGGAAAACTGCTTGGAAAATTTCATGATTTATTTGTCTATTTGGTAACGCTGCAGGGTCAGGCGCTATTTTATGTCATTTCCAATAGTGCCGAACTGTTTGTTGGGTAGTCGCTACCGCCGATTGTTGTTACTTTATTCATCAGCGGTAGCGTTGCTGCGAATTGACGCCCAGGTCAATGAATCCGCATGCCAGGTTCTGCGCCGGGCCACGGATTGAGAATGTAGATGCCGGGATTGGCTTTTTCATCGGCAGCCGAAGCAGCTAACACCATACCTTCCGAGATCCCGAATTTCATCTTGCGTGGCGCCAGATTGGCGACCATCACGGTCATCTTGCCGACCAGTTCTTCCGGTTGATATGCAGCCTTGATGCCGGAAAAGACATTCCGCAAGCGACCTTCGCCGACGTCCAGTGTCAGGCGCAGCAGTTTGTCGGAACCGTCGACGTGTTCGCAATTGACGATTCTGGCGATGCGCAAATCGATTTTGGTGAAGTCGTCGATCTTGATTTCCGGCGCCAGTTCCTCGATTGCCGCATGGTCCGCAGCTTCGGTGCCGGCGGCGGGCGCATCGGCTGTCGCCTCCGGTGCTTCAAACAATGCGTCCAGCATCTTGGGCTCAACCCGTGTCATCAAATGCGTATAGGCATTGATCCGATGGCCGTCAGCCAGCGGCTGGCTGATATCGGCCCACTGCAGCGGTGCGATTTGCAGGAAAGCTTCGACTTGCTGCGCCAGCAGCGGCAGGACCGGCTTCAAATAGATGGTCAACATCCGGAATGCCTCCAGCAAGCGGCTGCACACTTCGTGCAATGCTGCGGACTTGGCTGGATCCTTGGCTAGCTCCCATGGCTTGTTGGCATCGACGTAGGCGTTGATCACATCGGCCTGATCCATGATGGCGCGCAATGCCTTGCCGTATTCGCGCCCGTCGTACAGGCTTTTGATGTCGGTGGAAACCGCGCGTAGATGCGCCAGGAACGGATCGTCGGCTGTGGCCCAGGCGGTGCTGACCTTGCCATCGAACTTCTTGGCGATGAAACCTGCCGCACGACTGGCGATGTTGATGTATTTGCCGATCAAATCGGAATTCACGCGGGCGACAAAATCGTCCGGATTGAAATCGACGTCTTCTACCTTGGCGCTCAATTTTGCGGCGATGTAATAGCGCAGCCATTCCGGATTCATGCCGATGTCGAGATAGCGCAATGGCGAAATCCCGGTGCCGCGCGACTTTGACATTTTTTCGCCGCTGACGGTAATGAAACCGTGCACGAAAACGTTATTCGGCACCTTGCGTCCGGCAAACTTCAGCATCGCCGGCCAGAACAAGGTGTGGAAATAGGTGATGTCCTTGCCGATGAAATGATATTGCTCGGTGCTCGGATCGGCCATGAAGGCGTCAAAGTCGCGCCCGGTTTTGTCGAAATAATTTTTCAGCGACGCCAGATAGCCGATCGGCGCGTCCAGCCAGACATAAAAATACTTGCCCGGTGCATCAGGGATTTCAATCCCGAAATAGGGAGCATCGCGGCTGATATCCCAGTCGCCCAGACCGCCGTCGCCTTCCAGCCATTCCTTGGCCTTGTTGGCGACTTCAGGTTGCAGGCGATGGTCTGCCAGCGCCCACTGGCGCAGAAAGTCGACGCAGCGCGGATCGGACAACTTGAAGAAGAAATGTTCCGACGACTTCATGACCGGTGTTGCGCCCGACAAGGTCGAGTACGGATGTTTCAGGTCGGTCGGCGCATAGACGGCACTGCAGTTTTCGCAGGAGTCGCCATATTGATCCTTAGTCCCGCATTTCGGGCACTCGCCCTTGATGTAGCGGTCCGGCAGGAACATGTTTTTGACCGGATCGAAGAATTGTTCGATGGTCTTGGTCGTGATCAGCCCGGCGTCATCGCGCAGATTGCGATAGATTTCCTGCGACAGCGCATGGTTTTCAGGGCCATCGGTCGAGTGCCAGTTGTCGAAGGCAATGTGGAAGCCATCCAGATACTCTTTGCGTCCGGCCGCGATATCGGCGACGAATTGCTGCGGCGTGACCCCGGCTTTTTCGGCCGCGATCATGATCGGTGCGCCATGGGCGTCATCGGCACCGACAAAATGGACCTCATGCCCTAGCATTCGCTGAAACCGTACCCAGATATCGGCCTGGATGTATTCCATGATGTGGCCGATGTGAAATGCGCCGTTGGCGTAGGGCAGGGCGGTAGTGACGAACAGCTTGCGCTTCGTTTCCAGAGGTGAGGTGCTCAAATTGGTGCTCATTTAGCGATGCTGGTTGGAATAAAACAGTGATTTTAGCAGTGCCGAGGCTTATCTCGCACAGAGTTGGACACAGTCGTCACTTTGCTGTTGGCGTTATTGCTATTAAATTAAATCCCGGAAACCCCGGTTTTGCCTTACATTTTGGAGCCCGGCGAGCGCCGGCCAAGCGATTTGGTTTAGACTTGGCGCAAGCCAACAGAGGAGAAGTAATGAGCGTCACGATTGAAGAGGTCAAGGCAGCATTGTCCAGCGTCATTGATCCGAATACCGGTAAAGACCTGGTTTCCAGCAAATGCGTGAAAAATATTCAGTTGGATGGCGCCGATGTCGCGTTTGACATCGAGTTGGGTTATCCGGCGAAAAGCCAGTTCGATTTGATTCGCGCGGCAGCAATTGCGGCGCTGGCGGGTATTGCCGGCAATGCCAGCGTCAATGTCTATTCGAAAATCCAGACCCACGCGGTGCAGCGCGGTATCAAATTGATGTCGAACATCAAGAACATTATCGCGGTCGCTTCCGGCAAGGGTGGTGTCGGTAAATCGACTACGGCAGTCAATCTGGCACTGGCACTGGCCGCGGAAGGTGCGCAAGTCGGTATTCTGGATGCGGATATCTACGGCCCGTCGCAGCCGATGATGATGGGGATCAGCGGTCGCCCCGAAACCAAGGATGGCAAGACCATGGAGCCGCTGGAAAACCACGGCTTGCAAGTGTCGAGTATCGGTTTTATGGTCGATCCGGATGAACCCATGGTGTGGCGCGGCCCGATTGTGACGCAGGCGCTGCAACAGTTGCTGGATCAGACCAACTGGCGCGACCTCGATTACCTGATCGTCGATATGCCGCCGGGCACCGGCGACATTCAATTGACGCTGTCGCAAAAAGTGCCGGTCACCGGCGCGATCATCGTCACGACACCACAAGACATCGCGTTGCTGGATGCGCGCAAGGGCTTGAAAATGTTCGAGAAAGTCGGTATCCCGATTCTCGGCGTGGTGGAAAACATGAGTACGCATATTTGCTCCAGCTGCGGCCACGCCGAGGCGATTTTCGGTGCGGGCGGCGGTGAAAAAATGTGCGGCGAATATGGCGTTGAGTTCCTCGGTGCGTTGCCGCTGACGTTGTCGATACGCGAGCAAACGGATTCCGGTACCCCGACCGTGGTGGCCGAGCCGGATGGCCCGGTAGCGCATATATATAAGGAGATTGCACGCAAGGTGGCGATCAAGGTGGCGGAGAAGGCTAAGGATATGACCAGCAAATTTCCGACCATTGTTATCAAGAACGATTGATTCTTGCCGGATGACGCTGCATTTACTTTAATCAGACCAGAAGGGACTTTGCGATGAAATTACGATTGCTTGCTGTACTTTTCAGTGCTTCGATGTTGACTGCCGGTTTTGTGCCGCAATTGGCGCATGCGGCGTCAGTGAGTTTTGTTGCGCCAGCCGATGGTGCGGTGGTTAGCAGCCCTTTTACCGTGAAGTTTGGCGTGAGCGGGATGGAGATCAAGCCGGCAGGCGACATGACAACAAATACCGGCCATCATCACCTGCTGATCAATCAGGATCCGATCAAGGCCAGCGAGGTGATTCCGGCCGATGCCCAGCATCTGCATTTTGGCAAAGGTCAAACCGAAGCCAGTGTGACGCTGCCGCCCGGTAAATATCGCTTGACGCTGCAGTTCGGTAACGGCCTGCATCAGTCGTATGGCCCTGAGTTAAGCAAGACGATTAACGTTACCGTCCAATAGCCCCCGCGCCGCGTGGTTAGCCAGAGAGCATCCGCAGTGTGCAATCGGCGCTGTAGTTCCCTCTGGCGAGGCAACGCGGTAAAATGTGTTTTTCATTGATAACGGCTTTGGCGACCCAAGGCCGTTTTTATTTATCATGACCGCTTCTACTCCTGCATCGACTTCTGTGCGTACCCGCTTTGCGCCAAGCCCTACCGGCTTTTTGCATTTGGGCGGTGCGCGCACCGCACTGTTTTCCTGGGCCTATGCCCGTCACTTCGGCGGCACTTTCGTGTTGCGTGTCGAAGATACCGACCTTGAACGTTCGACGCCGGCAGCGGTAGAGGCCATCCTCGAAGGTATGCAATGGCTGGGTCTGCAACACGACGAAGGTCCGTATTTTCAGATGCAGCGCATGGATCGCTACCGTGAAGTGATTGCGCAGATGCTGGCCGACGGCACAGCTTATTACTGCTATTCGTCGCCAGCGGAAGTCGAGGCGATGCGTGAGAAAATGCGCGCAGCTGGCGAGAAGCCACGTTACGACGGTACCTGGCGTCCGGAGCCGGGCAAGACTTTGCCGGCAATTCCTGCCGATCGCCAGCCAGTGGTGCGTTTCAAGAATCCGCTCGATGGCGAAGTCAGCTGGGACGATGTCGTCAAGGGCACTATCACGATCGCGAATCGTGAAATGGATGACCTGGTCATAGCCCGGCCGGACGGTACGCCGACTTACAATTTCTGCGTGGTGGTGGACGACTGGGATATGAAGATCACGCACGTAATCCGCGGCGATGACCACGTGAATAACACGCCGCGCCAGATCAATATTCTGAAAGCACTGGGTGCGACCTTGCCGTTATACGGCCACGTGCCGATGATACTTGGCGCGGATGGCGAGAAGCTGTCGAAGCGCCACGGTGCGGTGAGTGTGATGGATTATCCGGCGCAGGGTTATTTGCCGGAAGCGATGCTGAATTATCTGGCGCGCCTGGGCTGGAGCCACGGTAACGAAGAAGTGTTCTCCATGCAGCAGTTCTGCGAATGGTTCGACCTGGATCATTTGTCGAAATCGCCGGCGCAGTTCAATCCCGAAAAGCTGGCCTGGGTGAACAACCACTATATCAAGCTGGCAGACAACGAACGTCTGGCTGGACTGGTGCGCCCATTGATGGAAAAAGACGGTGCCGATTTCGCGAATTTATTAACTAAGGCACCGGATCTGGCGAAAGTAATCGGTCTGCTCAAAGAGCGCGCCAATACCACGCATGAAGTGGCGGCCGCAGCAATGCTGTTTTATCGTCAGCCTGCACCTGATGCTGCGTTGCTGGAACAGCACTTCACGGCTGTTGCCGATACCATCAAGCCAGCACTGGCCGACTTTGCCGAACGCTGTAAAACGGTGGAGTGGAGCAAGGCCGCATTGGCGCCGATGATCAAGGAAGTATTGGCCGCACATGCGCTGAAAATGCCGCAAATCGCTATGCCATTGCGTTTGATGATCACCGGTCAGTTGCAGACGCCAGCCATTGATATGGTGCTGGAACTGTTCGGTCGCGAGGTGGTGCTGGCACGCCTGCAGAAATATCTTTGATAAATTTTCAAAACGGGATTGTCAGAGGTGGAATAACTTTGCTATAATTTCGCTTCTTCGCAAGGGGGTATAGCTCAGCTGGGAGAGCGCTTGCATGGCATGCAAGAGGTCAGCGGTTCGATCCCGCTTACCTCCACCAGCGTAAGCAGGTGGGGTTATTAGTAGTAAGTAGTAGTAGCAAGTGCGGCATCGCAAGCAGTACGGACAGATTATTGTCCCCATCGTCTAGAGGCCTAGGACATCACCCTTTCACGGTGAGTACGGGGGTTCGAATCCCCCTGGGGACGCCAGATTAAAAAGTCGCATCCGACTGATGCGACTTTTTTATTTAGACCATTCAGGTCAGGCGTGCAGCAGTATGTACTTGAGCAGCAAGAGTTAAGGTCAAGCAGCATGGACAGGTTACTGTCCCCATCGTCTAGAGGCCTAGGACATCACCCTTTCACGGTGAGTACGGGGGTTCGAATCCCCCTGGGGACGCCAGATAAAAAGCCCGCATCTTTTGATGCGGGCTTTTTGCATGTGCGGCTGCTTTTGTATTTCCGTGCTTTGACTGTTTTTAAATGTCCATTTTCCTCAGGTGGATTAGAGTCTCCTCGCATTCATTTCCTATTTTTCCTGCGCCGCGTGCGCTTACGAAGCCTTGGCGCAGCTTTTGCTCCCTTGGGTTAATTGTTAATTCCAGTTAACGTCATGTGACATTTGTTGTGTTAGCACAACTATTAACATTAGTTAATAAAAAATGTCACGCAATTGTTCGTCTGACATCCTTTATTCAGCAAGTTTATGGATAATGTCCACCGGAATTACCGTATTGAAACTTAACTTACCGTTACATCAAGGGAGAAGCCTGCCATGCAAAACAAAAATATTTTCCAAGCATTCTGTGCCACGATTCTGCTGACTGTTGCAGGCGTAGCGTCCGCCGGAACGCTAACCAGCAACCTGGCCGTGAGCGCCAACGTGGCTGCGGTTTGTTCTATCGGCACGACACCGGTGGCGTTCGGTGCGTACGACCCGGTTACGACCAACGCGTCTGTTCCGCTGAATGGCAGCGGCACGGTAACGATCGCATGTACCAAGGGTGCTGCCCCGGCCGTCACGCTTGGACTCGGCAGCAACGCGACCGGCTCCACCCGCCGGATGCTGGACGCTACTAGCGGTGGCCTCCTGACCTACGAACTGTACCAGCAGCCGAGCACGACTGTTCCGTCTACGGCCTGTAGTTACGTTACGCCAACCGTGTGGGGCACAAGCGGTACCAACGTCTTTACGCCGTCAGCTTCCCCGGGCAAGGCCTCACGTACGTACAACGTTTGCGGCCAAGTGGCTGCAGGCCAGGATGTGCCGGTGGGCACCAGCTACGCCGACACAGTCGTAGCCAGCGTCAATTTCTGATGTCTGCGCGGCGGCATGCGTGCTGCCGCGCCGCGCGGCGATTGCCAAATTTTACAATTTTGATGAGTGCAATTAATGCGTTCCTGGCATAAGGTTCGGGCGGTCCAAGCGGCTGCGCTTCTTTTCTTGGTTGTCGGGCTACACCCGGGCTTGCTTTGGGCCGGGGCCTTTCATGTCGCCCCGGTACGGGTGGACCTTTCTACGCAGCAGACCAGCGCCGCGCTGACCGTGGAGAACAGCGGCGACGAACCGGTGGTGATTCAGCTGCAAGCGACGGCCTGGTCGCAGGAAAACGGGCAGGACCAGTATTCTCCGGCCAACCAGGATTTCCTGGCGACGCCGCCGATCTTCACGATTCAACCCGGTGCCACACAGATCGTCCGGGTTGCTTTGCGACGTAATGGCAGTGCTGATCAAGAGCTTAGTTACCGGCTATTCCTGCAGGAAGTTCCGCCACCGCCCAAGCCTGGTTTTCGCGGATTGCAAGTGGCTTTGCGCATTGGCATTCCCGTCTTCATTCAGCCGAAGATCAAAGTCGCACCGGTATTGAACTGGAAACTGGAGCGGCAAGCCGGGAACCAGATCAAGGTCACTTTGAAGAATGACGGTAACGCACATGTCCAAGTCACCGATTTCAGCCTGACCCGGCCGGATCAGCACACGCTGGCAGTCCAGCAGGTTTCCGCTTATCTGCTGCCCGGCCAAAGCCATAACTGGGTGTTGCCCACCGATCCGGGCCAGCCGTTGAGCGGCGACAAAGTGCACGTGATAGTCAATACCGACACCGGAAAAGTGGAAACAGATGCCACGCTGGAAAAACCGTAAAAGCCGTACAGTTCTTCCAGCGTTCCTTACCCTTGTTCTTGTTGCTTGCTTTCCTTTGGTTGCGCTGGCTCGAACCACCCCACCAGCAACCCAGCCCGAGGCCAGCCGCGAAGAGTTCGAACAGGCGCTCCTGATGCTGGACATCAATCGGCAAAAGCTGGATGAAACTGCGCTCATGCTGAAAGATCGCCAAGGAGGGCTGTACGCGTCGGCGCCGGATCTGCTGCGCTGGCGCTTAAAGGTACCGGCTGTACAGCCGGTCAGCTTTCACGGCACATCATATTATCCGCTGGCGGCATTGCCAGGCATCGATGCACAACTCAACGAGGCTACCCAGACGCTGAGCATCACAGTTAAACCGGAGGCGTTCGCCGGCACGACCGCAAACGCGCACGCAAGCAATTATTCCCCGCCGATCCGGCCCAGCCCGGGCATGTTCTTTAATTACGATGTGTTCCTTGAACGCTCCAACGTTGGCGGTACAGCGCAATCCGGCTTGTTTGAAGTCGGTGCATTCAATTCTCTGGGAACGGCGGTGACCAACTTCACGCGGCAAAGCGGCAATGGACAGGCCAGTTCGGTACGGCTGGATACCACCTTCACGCTGGATCGGCCGGATCGCGTGGCCAGTTTCAGATTCGGCGATGCGGTGTCCCGGGCAGCCGGCATCTGGGGGAGTTCGGTGCACTTTGGCGGCCTGCAGTACGCGACCAATTTTGCCACCCAGCCTGGACTGGTTACGCTGCCGATGCAAAACTTCGCCGGTCAGGCGGTGTTGCCATCTACCGTCGACGTGTACGTCAACAATATGCTGACGACGCAAAAGAATGTACCTCCGGGCCCGTTCTCGATCTCCGATCTGCCGGTCGTCAGCGGGCAGGGCAATGTGCAGATGGTGGTGCGCGATGCGCTTGGACGGGAGCAGGTGATTACGCAACCGTTTTATGCCAGCACCAGTCTGCTGCGGCCGGGCTTGCAGGATTTCTCTTTCGAATTGGGTGCTATCCGGGACAACTTCGGCATCAGCAGCAACGACTATGGCCGACGCTTTGGCGCCGGCACTTATCGTCGCGGTGTGACCGACAACCTGACCGCCGAAGGGCATATGGAAGTCCAGGCGGGCGGGCAGTCAACCCTCGGTTTCGGTGCCACCGCCTTGCTACCCTCGCTGGGAACGCTGAATGCTGCCGTTGCGGGCAGTCGCAGCGATGCCGGCAACGGGCACTTGTGGGCGCTCGGTTTTGACCGCCAGACTTCCAGGTTCAACTTTGGCGCGCGCACTCAGATCGCCAGCGATAATTTCCGTCAGCTCGGTTTCGCGCCGGGATTTCCTACCACGCGCCGTTTGACGAGTGCGAATATCGGTGTCTCTATGGGGCAATCCGGGTCCATCGGCCTGGCCTATGTGCGGCAAGACGTCAGCGCTAGCGCCCGGGTCGAATTGGCCAGCCTCAGCTATAGCCTGTCGATGAACCGCGCGGGCTATCTGGGAATCAGCGCCTCCAAAACCCTGAGCGGTCAAACCGGTCCTGCCGTCAGCATCAATTGGTCCATGCCGCTGGGGACCAATATCAACGCCAGCGTGAGTCACACTAGCTCCGGCAATGGCCCCGGCGAGTCCGAAATACAGGTGCAGCGCAGCCTGCCAAGCGGAGAAGGTTATGGTTATCGTCTGCAGGCTGCCGACCACGGGCCGCAGCAGGCTACGTTGTTGCTGCAAAATAACGTCGGTACCTACACGATGGAAGCGGCAACTTTCGAAGGTCAATCGAGTGCCCGGGTCGGGGTTTCGGGTGGCGTCGCGCTGTTAGGCGGCGCCCCATTCTTCAGCCGCCGCATCACCGACAGTTTCGGCCTGGTGCAACTGCCCGGCATGGAGAACGTTCGGGTGTATGTCGACAATCAACTGGCCGGGCGCACCGATGCCAACGGCAATGCACTGCTGCCGCACTTGCGCGCTTACGACAACAACCCGGTTCGGGTTGAGCAGTTGGACTTGGGCATGGATGCTGAAATCAGCAGTCTGACCATGAACCCGGTGCCATACTACCGCAGCGGGGTTGTGGTGCAATTTCCGATAAAGCGCTCGCATGGCGCTTTGCTACGCCTGGTCTCCGGCGACGGCAAAGCGCTGCCGGCAGGGGCTGTGGTCGAGGTGGAGGGCCAGGCAACACCGTTTCCGGTGGCGATGGAAGGCGAGGTTTATCTGACCGGATTGGCGACGACGAACCGCTTGCGCGCCATCTGGCAAGGGCGCGACTGCACGATAGACGTGCCGTTCAAGGATTCGGCGGATCCGCTGCCGAATCTGGGGACATTCGTCTGCAAAGGAGAGCTGTAATGAGCGCTGGCTGGTTAGTACCCGACGACGACAGAATTCCTGGCCTAAGCAGTGTCGGCCAGGCCCGCCGCGTCATTGGCCGACTTATCGTCGGGCTGATGCTGATGGCGGCATCGGCCGTGCATGCTGCGAGTTGCAGCATCGACGCCCTGGCTGGCGCCGCTTTCGGAGGCTATGACCCCATCGCAGCGAATTTGGCGAGTCCTCTGGATGGGGTTGCCACGGCGACGATTACCTGCACCTCGACCAAAAACAGCGAGACGGTGAATGTTGCTATCTCTCTGAGTACCGGATTGTCCGGGACTTACTCGCCCCGGCAAATGCAAGGCAGCAACCCACTCAATACGCTCAACTACAATCTGTATATAGATGCGGCGCGGACGCAGATAATGGGGAACGGAACGGGAGGAACCGTTACAGATACCGGCTCCGCGAGTATTTCCAAGAACAGCCCCGTCACCTTCACAGAGACAATTTACGGCCGTGTTCCGGCTGCTCAGGATCCGGTGGTCGGCAACTACAATGACACCCTGATTTACACACTGAACTTTTAATTACAGTGCACGCGCCGACAGTATGATCGGCCAGGCATAGTTGCCGGGTTGAACCCCCTCCGAAAAGATGAAGCGGTAGCCGAGTTGAAGCGATACCGACTGCCGGCCGCTCTTTCTTTGCACTACCGTTCCTCCCTCCGTTCCCAACTCCACCATTCCACCCAGCCCGGTAATCTGCACGGCCTTGAACAGATTAGGCATGGTGTTGAAGGTCAGCGCAAATCCCTCTCGGCTATTGCTTTTCACCTCGATCTGGGAGTCCGTCGGCACATCCTTGTAACCGCGTCCGATATCTGCCGCAGCGATGGTCAACTGGGTGCTCTGGTATATCACGCGAAGTTGGGCGGACGGGACTACGGTCGCGCTGACGCTGATGCTGCCGGAGTGGCTGTCAGCACGGGCCATCGGAGCGGCAGCCATGGTGGCGAACGATAGGAATGTCACGAGCGCGGCCTTTTGCAGCTTGCGCTGCAAGCTCAACCCGCGCAGCACTTCGCCCGGTTGCGCGTGGCCTGCTTCCACCAGCAGTTCACCCAAGCGCTTGCGGGAAAGCCGCTGCCGCAGAATGGCGTCCTCCAGTTGCGCCTGCGAGATCACCCCTAGCGCAATCAGAATGTTGCCCAGGCGCAACGGTCCATCGGCGCCGTCCCGGCTATGCTGCAGGGCGAACGCCGCATCCAGCTCTGCGATACTGAGCCAGCCGAGCCGAACCAGCAGATCACCCAGCTTTTCCCCGGTTTTCTTTTGTTCCACCAGGGAGAATTCGCGTTGTCGTCGCGTGATTCGTTGAGCCCGCAACAGGCGTTCAGCAGCCTGTTTGCGTCCGCCCGCAGCGGAACCCGGCACCGCTGCAAAGCTGTTCCAGCTTTCTCTTGCCGCCCGATCGATGGCAAGATCGTCGAGGTGCAGCCAGTCAAATATACTGGGCAACGCCAGCGCATCGGGGCGGGCGGTAGTGCCGGGACTAATTGGTTTTATGGCAGGCGTCGACGGCTCGGATACGCGCGACGTTTGATCGGTCCTAAGAGGCAACATAAGAAATTTCCAAGCACTTGGTTGTTCTTGATATTCTAGCCAGATCATTGGATACAGTGATCTGGTGCCATTTCTTAAGCTAACTTGTTTACCGACGGCAAGCCGGTATCGAAGCGATTCTATTGAGAGTAGCGTTGCCGCCCGGCAGAGTCCAGTACCTTTTTGAAAATCCACAAGGTATTTAGCGGATTCGCCCGTCAAATCGGCCCAAGGCCATACTTCATTGATGACTGGTTAGTAGTTGAATTGGCACTATAAATCGCGCCTTTTTCCATCTGGGCGTTGTTCGTCGTCGGGTTATGATTGTTGCTCTCGCTTGCTTTCAGGGCCTCACTGCATGAAGAATACTCTCTGTCTGATTGCCGCCAGCGCGCTAAACCTATGCCTCGCAATCAGCCCTGCCGATGCGAACATAGTGGTGGGGGCGACGCGCGTCATATATCAGGAGCAGGATCGTGACGCCACAATCCGGTTGAGCAATGAAGGTGCAGCGCCCGCGCTGGTCCAGACCTGGGTCGACAACGGTCATCCGGAAGCAGCGCCGGACCAGGCGAAAAGCCCGTTTATATTGTCCCCGCCTATATTTCGTATCGAGCCGCACGGGGGCCAGACGATACGGATGATGTATTCTCAGGATCCGTTGCCGCAAGATAAGGAGTCAGTGTTTTGGCTGAATGTACTGGATATCCCGCTGCTGCCTGAAATGGCCGAGGGCGAGAGCAAGAATGGGATGCAGTTTGGGATGCAGTTCGCTTTTCGCTCACGGCTCAAGGTATTTTTTCGTCCCAGGAATTTGCCGGGAAATCCATTAAAGGCATCGGAGCAAGTCACCTGGAAACTGGTTAAGGGCGGATCGCATCAAGGCTGCCTGCTGCAGGTCAGCAATCCCACGCCGTACCACATTACCTTCACGGAAATCGTCGCCAGCGTTGGCGCGCAAAAGTTCACTAGCGATGGCGGTATGGTTGATCCGCAAGGGCCGTTGACGTTTCCGCTAAATGGACTCAAAAAGTGTTCCGCTGGATCCGCGAATATCGTCTACACCACTATCAACGACTACGGCGGGGCGTCTTCCTACAACGGAACGACCATTCCTGAGTAGACTGCGCAGCGATCTATTCGTACGTAGCGGTGATTACTTTGGCATGCGCCGGACTAATACCGATGGCATCCAGCCGGCTGGCGAAGTAGTCCAGTAACGGATTTATTCCGCTTCTCGCAGCGGCTACCGTTACCACGTTGACCGAATATTGCGTTGTTATCGTTGTGTTGGTCTCGCCGCATGCAAACCGTGTGCGGGAGCTCCGTGGTGAAGGCGACTTCGACCATGCTACATTGATAAGATCGCTATCGCTGACAATGCAGGTAGGTTCGACGACGGCACCTGTGAATAGAATTTGATTTCCCGCACCGCGTGCAGGAAGCACCGTGAGTGCGCATATCGTGCTCAAGAGACAGGTCTGTACTTGAAAGGATGTCATGTTGCACCTTGCTATTTGGGACTATTGCCTTTTCTTCGTGCAAAGCCAGCCAAGCATTAGCATGCACATGCATTCAGAAGAACAGGAACCATATCGCTTTCTATATTATAGAAATAGAAATTCATTTCCGTAGGGTATTTTTCTGATAGGTTTGCGGCCCCTTAAGACGATGGGGAAATACGGCCAATACTGACTTCTCATTGAAGTTAACGACAGCAATGCCAATATCTTTAGGGTGCAGATACGCCGCTTTTGTCAAAAATAGTGGGCGCCAGGGATGACTGCGGCCGCGCTGCGTCAGGTTAATAAAATAACGTTACGCCGGGCCGGGGTTTAAATTGCTACAAAAACTCAAGCGTCGTCTTGAGATGCATTGCGGTGTTCGAGTATCCGGTGCGCACGTTGCATATCATTATCGAAATTGACTTTGGCATCGTGACGGCATGCGGCGGCTTCGCTGTTGCGCAGTGTTTTGCATTCGATCAGCGCCTGCTGATAGGCCGCATTGGCTTCCTTTTTCATGTTGTTGAAGCGTGCTCGTGGCGTAACGTCTTCCATCTGCCAGCGTGGCGGGTCTTTTAACTGAACATTTTCTTCTGCCGCGTTGGCGTGCATCGCGAAGCCGCTGGTTGCGACCAAAGCGCATAAAAGCGCGGTTTTGATGCGGTTGTTCATGATGGGCTCCTTGCTGCGTCTGGTTTCATGCGCAGCGTTGCATTTCAAAAAGAACAATGACCGTTTAAAGCCGCCCGGTTAGCAGCAGCACGATGAGCACAATGACGATCACGCCAGTGATACCGCTTGGCCCGTAACCCCAACTGCGGCTGTGTGGCCACGCTGGAAAGGCACCAATTAATAACAGGATCAAAATAATCAAAAGAATGGTGCCCATGGTTTACTCCTCGATAGTTGTCGCCTGCCCGGCGAAATACCGGGCAGGTATTGCCAGAGCGATTAAATGTGCTGTAACGCGCTTTGAACTTGAATGCATCATCTGTGACTTCCGGCGTATCAATAACGTGATATCTGGCCGTTATCGACTTTTACCCGATCGCCTACGCGCAGATCACCTGGATTGCTGACGTTGATGGTCTGGTAGGCGTTGTTGTTCATGCGAATGCGGACGTTGTACGAAGCCGGGCCGCGACTGCCGCTCTTCTCCAGTTGGTTGCCGGCTAGCGCACCGCCGGCCGCACCAGCGATGGTGGCGACGGTATTCCCGGTGCCGTGACCAATTTGATGGCCTAGTACGCCACCAACGACACCGCCGAGGAGTGCGCCGCCTATCCCTTGACTCTGACTTTCGCCCTGAATCACATCGATGGCCTCGACTACGCCCCGACCGTTGTTATAGGAAGGTTGTTGATTCTGTTGATAAGCTTGTTGATTCGTTGGGTAGTTTTGACTAGGTGGATTGGATGCACCGCGATAATCCTGACCGCCATAGGGACTGGCGCAACCACCCAGCAAAAGCATGCTGCCGATCAGGGTGGCGGCTAGCATGTTTTGAGATTTGTCTTTGGTTTTCATAGCAACTCCTATAAAAGTCAGCTTTCGATGATATGGCGATCCAGTTTGGCGCCTTCCAGTTGTCTGAGAGATAAATCGGTGCTGCACCAGCAATCAGATGGCCCGACATGAAGATAAATATAGCGGGACCGTTGTCGCGCTTCTATCAGACAGGGGCTGATACTGTTGTAGGAATCCACGAAGTGGCGGCCAGTCAGATACTTTGCGTCCAGTATCCAGGTTGCGCGTAAGTCTCTTTCAGGCGGTCGATGAAGAAGCGGGTTTTAGCGGGTAAATGCCGTTGTTGCGGGTAGACCGCCATGATGTCGTAATGCGGCAATGCAAACTCGTCCAACACCGTAATCAGTTCGCCGGACGCCAGCTGCGACTGGATTTCCCAGGTTGAGCGCCATGCCAGTCCCAAACCTTCGCTGACCCAGCGGTGCAGCAATTCACCGTCGTTGCAATCCAGGTTCCCCTCGGCTCTGATGATCACTGGTTTGCCGCCTTGCTGGAAATACCAGCCGCGCTGCTGGCCGCCCTGCAAGTTGAATGACAGACAGTTGTGATCGGCAATGTCATCCAGCGTCCTGGGGATGCCGTTCCGGTGCAGGTATTCCGGCGTGGCACACACCACGCGGCGGTTGCCGGCCAGTTTGACCGCAACGAAATTGGGTTCAATCGTGCCGCCGATGCGGATGCTGATGTCGTAGCCTTCGCGCACCAGGTCAACCACGCGGTCGGTCAGGTTGAAAGAAATCTTGACTTCCGGATTGGTGGCGATGAAGGCTGGGGCATGCGGCGCGACGTGTTTCCGTCCAAACGCCGCTGGTGCCGATACCACCAGATGGCCGGTGGCTTTGTGACGGCCTTCCGAAATTATCTTTTCGGCAAAATCCAGGTCAACCAGCAGCTTGCGGCAATGATCCAGAAACACCGTACCTTGTTCGGTCAGCGTCAGGTGCCGGGTGGTGCGGTGCATCAGTTTGGCCCCCAGCCGTTTTTCCAGCGCATCTATGCGCCGTCCGAGCATCACGGGCGTGATGTTCTGCTCCAGTGCGGCGCCCGCCAGGCTACCTTTTTCGACCACACTAACGAATGCTTCAATTTGTTTGAGTTTGTCCATGTTTTCCTCCGATTGCATACTTTACCGCTTATTCCATACAAAAGGTATTGAATAAACAGACTGTTTGTCTTCTTATCAAACATAAAGTTTGGTTATAGGATGTGCTTCATCGAATGTAAACCTATCCAAAGACCTCACTAGTCACCAGCAGCAGGTTGATAGTGGTGTTTAAACAATCAGCAATCCGGAGGCAATATGGCAAAGATGAGAGCAATTGACGCAGCAGTATATGTATTGGAAAAAGAAGGCTGCCTGCAAGCGTTCGGCATACCAGGCGCTGCGATTAACCCGCTCTATTCAGCGATGAAAAAGAATGGCAACATCCAGCACATACTGGCACGCCACGTCGAGGGCGCATCGCATATGGCCGAAGGTTATACCCGTGCCAAGGCTGGCAACATCGGTGTTTGTATCGGTACTTCCGGCCCGGCCGGTACCGACATGATTACCGGTTTGTATTCGGCGCAGGCGGATTCGATTCCGATCTTGTGCATTACCGGTCAGGCACCGCGTGCACGTTTGTACAAAGAAGATTTCCAGGCTGTCGATATTGAATCGATCGCCAAGCCGGTCACGAAATGGGCAGTCACCGTGCGCGAGCCGGCGCTGGTGCCACGCGTGTTCCAGCAAGCTTTCCATATCATGCGCTCGGGCCGTCCTGGTCCGGTATTGATCGACTTGCCGTTTGACGTCCAGATGGCGGAGATTGAATTCGATCCCGACACTTATGAGCCGTTGTCGGTCTACAAGCCAAAAGCTTCGCGGGCGCAGATCGAAAAAGCCTTGACCATGCTGGGTGAGTCAGAGCGGCCATTGCTGACAATCGGTGGCGGTGTCATCAACGCCGATGCTTCTGAACTGGCGGTCGAGTTCGCCGAATTGACCGGTGTCCCGGTGATCCCGACCTTGATGGCATGGGGCGCGATTCCTGACGATCATCCGCAAATGGCGGGTATGGTCGGTTTGCAAACCAGCCATCGCTACGGTAACGCCACCATGCTGGCCTCCGACTTTGTGCTCGGTATTGGCAATCGCTGGGCGAATCGTCATACCGGTTCAGTCGAAGTATTTACCAAGGGCCGCAAGTTTGTTCACGTTGATATCGAACCTACCCAGATCGGTCGCGTCTTCGGTCCCGACTACGGCATTGTGTCCGATGCCAAAGCCGCGTTGACCTTGTTTATTGAAGTTGCAAAAGAATTGAAAGCGGCGGGCAAGTTGCCGGATCGTTCGGCATGGCTGGGTGAGTGCCAGGAGCGCAAACGTACCATGCAGCGCCGTACCCACTTCGACAATGTCCCGGTCAAACCGCAACGCGTGTACGAAGAAATGAACCGTGCGTTCGGTCGCGATACCTGTTACGTCAGTACCATCGGTTTGTCGCAAATCGCGGCAGCGCAATTCCTGCATGTGTACCACGCGCGTCACTGGATCAACTGCGGTCAGGCTGGCCCGTTGGGCTGGACTATTCCGGCGGCACTGGGCGTCTGCGCCGCAGATCCGAAGCGCGATGTGGTCGCGATTTCCGGTGACTATGACTTCCAGTTCATGATCGAAGAGTTGGCCGTTGGCGCGCAGTTCAATCTGCCGTACCTGCACGTGGTGGTTAACAATTCCTACCTCGGTCTGATCCGTCAGGCGCAGCGCGGTTTTGAGATGGATTACTGTGTGCAGCTTGGATTCGAGAACATCAATTCACCAGAGCTCAATGGTTACGGGGTCGATCACGTCGCCGTCGCTGAAGGCCTCGGTTGCAAGGCGATCCGCGTTACCGATCCGAATGCAATCCAGGACGCCTTCACGCAAGCCAAACGCTGGATGGCCGAGTTCCGCGTGCCGGTAGTGGTCGAAATCATCCTGGAGCGTGTCACTAACGTCGCGATGGGCACCGAGATCGACAATATCAACGAGTTCGAAGATTTGGCCAAGACCCGCGCAGATGCGCCAACCGCGGTGAGTTTGCTTGATTAATCAATGTGGATGTGAGGAGGAGACAACATGACAAAATTAGCTGCCAACCTGACGATGCTGTTTACGGAGTTGCCGTTTCTCGAGCGCTTCGGCGCTGCGGCCAAAGCAGGATTCAAAGGTGTCGAATTTCTGTTTCCGTATGCGTTCCGGGCTGAAGAGATTAGCGACAAACTGCGTTCAAATGGCCTGGAACTGGTTTTGCACAATTTGCCGGCCGGCAACTGGGAGGCGGGCGAGCGCGGTATTGCCTGCCATCCGGATCGGGTCAGTGAATTCAAGGAAGGCGTGGATGAGGCGTTGCGTTACGCCAAGGTGCTCGGGGTTAAACAACTGAACTGCCTGGTCGGTATCGTACCGTCCGGCGTGAGCGCGGAACAGGCGCAAGCGACAGTCGTTGGCAATCTGAAATATGCGGCCGAAAAGTTGCAGGCGGCGGGT
The DNA here is from genome assembly GCF_057787885.1 of Glaciimonas sp. OK215. Lineage (NCBI taxonomy): Bacteria > Pseudomonadati > Pseudomonadota > Betaproteobacteria > Burkholderiales > Oxalobacteraceae > Glaciimonas > Glaciimonas sp. OK215. The sequence continues at coordinate 4,836,547 of NZ_CM173544.1, read as the reverse complement.
ATCCGGTTGTTGATCGAGGCGATCAATACCTTCGATATTCCCGGCTTCTACTTAAGCGGAACCAGGCAAGCCGTGGAACTGATCAAAGCGACCGGCTCCAGCAATATTTTCGTGCAATACGACATCTATCACATGCAACGGATGGAAGGCGAACTGGCGAACACGATTAAAGCCAATCTGCCTCTCATCAAGCATGTGCAACTGGCCGACAACCCAGGCCGCTTTGAACCGGGTACCGGCGAAATCAACTACCGCTTTCTGTTCGCACTGCTGGAAGAAATCGGGTACGACGGCTGGATCGGTTGCGAGTACAAGCCGAAGGCCGGCACGGTTGAAGGCTTGGGCTGGCGTGCAGCGCACGGCGTTTGATTCCCGGCTAGTGTCCTGTCGTATCGGCAATCACTGAATGACGTAAAAATGTAAGACCATTAAGGAGATTCATCATGGCAAAAGTAGGCTTTATCGGATTAGGTATCATGGGCGCGCCGATGGCGGAGAATCTGCAACGCGGCGGCCACAAGCTGTACCTGCATGACCAGAAAAATCCGCCGGCAGCATTGATCGACGGCGGCGCAACGGTATGTACTTCCGGCGCCGAAGTCGCCAAGCGCGCTGACATCATCATCATCATGGTGCCGGACACCCCGCATGTCGAAGCAGTATTGTTTGACGAAAAGGGCGTTGCAGAAGGCCTGTCCGCAGGCAAGGTTGTGGTCGACATGAGCTCGATCTCACCGATCGCCACCAAGGGATTCGCCAAGAAAATCAACGCACTCGGTTGCGAATATCTGGATGCGCCGGTATCCGGCGGTGAAGTCGGCGCCAAAGCCGCCTCGCTGACCATTATGGTCGGCGGTTCGGAAAACGCCTTCAACGATGTCAAGCCATTGTTCGAACTGATGGGCAAGAACATCACGCTGGTCGGCGGCAACGGTGACGGTCAGACGACCAAAGTGGCGAATCAGATCATCGTCGCCCTGAACATTCAGGCAGTCGCCGAAGCGCTGTTGTTTGCCTCCAAGGCAGGTGCCGATCCGGCGCGGGTACGGCAAGCGCTGATGGGTGGTTTTGCCGCATCGCGTATTCTGGAAGTACACGGCGAGCGGATGGTCAAACGCACTTTCAATCCGGGCTTCCGCATCGAGTTGCACCAGAAGGATTTGAATCTGGCTTTGCAAGGCGCCAAGGCGCTCGGCGTCTCGTTGCCGAACACCGCAATGGCGCAGGAATTGATGAACTCGTGTGCGGCTAACGGTATGAGTGGGCTGGATCATTCGGCACTCTGCCGCGCGATTGAAATCATGTCGAACCACGAAATCGCCAAAGCATAAAAAGTAGAGTGGGCACCAACGCGTGCCCACGTTGCGTTTCGGACTTAGGCAACATCAAGCAACATTACGCAACACCAAAGCAACATCAGGTAACATCAAGCAACCCTCACCGATCAAGGTCGAATAGCATGACTTCCTCGAACACCGCATTCAATCCCCGCCAGCTGTTACTCGATATGTACCAAAGCGCAGTCGACGCCGTCAGTGCAGCAAAATGTCTGCCAGCGTATCTGGCAAATATTCCGGCACCGACCGGTAACGGCCGTACGCTGGTGGTCGGCGCCGGGAAAGGTGCGGCGGCGATGGCCAAGGCAGTAGAAGATCACTGGCAAGGCGATGTCGAAGGGCTGGTAGTGACGCGCTACGGTCATGGCGCGGATTGCCAGCGCATCGAAGTGGTAGAGGCTTCTCATCCGGTGCCGGACGAAGCCGGGCGTCAAGCCGCTGGCCGCATATTGGACATGGTGCAGGGCCTGACTGAAGACGATCTGGTGTTGTGCCTGATTTCCGGAGGCGGCTCGTCCTTGCTGGCGCTGCCGGCGGACGGTATCTCGCTGGAGCAAAAACAGGCCATCAACAAGGCATTGCTAAAAAGCGGTGCGAATATTTTCGAAATGAATTGTGTGCGCAAGCATCTGTCCGCCATCAAGGGCGGTCGCCTGGCGCTGGCGTGCGCGCCGGCACGGGTCGTGACGCTGATGATTTCGGACATCCCCGGCGACGATCCCGGGATTATCGCCAGCGGTCCCACCCTGGCCGATCCGACCACCTGCGCCGAGGCGCTGGCGGTCCTGAAAAAATATCAGATCGAGATTCCCGCAGCGGTCTTGCAGCATCTGGAATCAGGTGCGGGCGAGAGTGCCAAGCCCGGCGATCCACGGCTGGCACGCAATCAACATTACGTCATCGCCACCGCGCAAGATGCATTGGATGCAGCCGCAGCGACGGCCACCGCTGCCGGCCTTACCCCGTATATCCTGTCTGACGAAATGGAAGGTGAAGCGCGCGACATCGGCTTGGCCCATGCCGCGCTGGCACGCCAGATCGCCCGTCGCGGCCAGCCCTTCAGCAAACCATGCGTGGTCATTTCCGGCGGCGAAACCACGGTCACGGTGCGCGGCACTGGGCGCGGCGGACGCAATGCCGAGTTTTTGCTCAGCCTGGCAACCGCGCTCGACGGCTACCCCGATATCCACGCAATCGCCTGCGATACCGACGGCATCGACGGTTCCGAAGATAACGCCGGCGCCATCTATCAACCACAGTCCATGCGCCGGGCGGCAGAACTGGGCCTGCGCCCAAAAGCGATGCTGGACAATAACGACGGTTATGGCTTTTTTGACGCGCTGGGAGACCTTGTTGTGAGCGGTCCCACCCGCACCAACGTCAATGATTTTCGGGCCATAGTGATTCTGTAAAGAAATTCGCAGTCGGAACAGCGCAACGCCTTCCGACCTGATGCCATCCGAACCCCCGGAAAGAGAAATGGCGAGCGTATCTGGCAACGTCGGATGCGCCGCGCTTTTTCGACCTGCCGGCTGGCATGTGTCGGTTCAACCTAGAAACGGTAGCGTGGTCACCCAACAGGTGACTGTATTCATTGAAGATATTTTCAATTTAATCAATACCTTATAGGTAACTTGGAGCGGTCAACTGCCGTTTCTAGGTTCAATTTGTAGTCCTCTAAAGAAAGCACGTCATGCGACGCCAACGTAAAGCAAAAATCGTAGCCACGCTAGGTCCCGCCAGCTCCAGCCAGGAAATGATCCAGGCCTTGTTCGAAGCCGGTGCCGACGTATTCCGTTTTAATTTCAGTCATGGCAGTCATGCCGACCATCAGGAGCGCTATCGGATCGTGCGCGAGGTAGAGCGCCTGGTCGGTCGTCCGATCGCGATTCTCGCCGATTTGCAAGGACCCAAACTGCGCATCGGCCAGTTCGCCGGCGGCAAGGTCACACTCAACGCCGGTCAGGAATTCAACCTGGATCGCGATACCAGTCCGGGCAACAGTGAGCGCGTCTGTCTGCCGCATCCCGAACTGTTCGAAGTGATTGCCGCCGGCCAATCGCTACTGCTCGACGATGGCAAGCTGCGTCTGCAAGTACTGGACAGCGACGGTCAGCGGATCCGCACCCGTGTCGTCAACGGCGGCGCGCTATCGGACCGCAAAGGCGTGAATGTGCCGGACGCGGTATTGCCGATTCCAGCCTTGACCGAGAAGGACAAGCGCGATCTGGCGTTCGCACTGGAATTGGGAGTCGACTGGGTGGCGCTGTCGTTTGTCCAGCGGCCGGAAGACGTGCTGGAAGCCAAAGAATTGATAGGCGGTCGCGCCGCCGTCTTGTCCAAGCTGGAAAAACCAGCGGCGCTGGATCAGCTCGATGCCATCGTCCAGGTCTCCGACGCCATCATGGTGGCGCGTGGCGATCTGGGGGTTGAGCTACCGCCGGAACGCGTACCCGGCGTACAGAAACGCATTTTGCGGGTGTGCCGCCAGCACGGAAAACCGATCGTGATCGCGACCCAGATGCTGGAATCGATGATCACCATGCCGGTGCCGACCCGGGCCGAAGCGTCGGACGTCGCCAGCGCGATTTACGACGGCTCCGATGCGGTGATGTTATCCGCCGAGTCGGCCAGTGGTGCTTATCCGCTGGAGGCGGTGGAAATGATGAATCGCATCATCGCCGAAGTCGAGCAGGATCCGCTGTACCGCAACATGCTGGATGCCCAGCATGAAACACCATTGCCGAATCGCGGCGACGCGATCTGTTCGGCACTGCGCGACGTCACCCGCATCGTGGGCGCCAAAGCCACGGTCACCTATACCAGTTCCGGTCATACCAGTCTGCGCGCCGCCCGCGAACGGCCGATGGCACCTATCGTCAGCATCACACCGAGTCTGGCAACCGCGCGTCGGCTGGCAATGGTGTGGGGTGTCCATTCAACCATCAGCGATCAGGTCCACAACGAAAGCGAAATGGTAAAAGCCGCATGTCAAACCGTTTTCAAGGAAGGTTTTGCACAAGTCGGAGATCAGATAGCGATCACCGCCGGCATGCCGTTCGGTGAGCCCGGCAGCACCAACTTGCTGCGCCTGGCGGAAATCTGGCCGCAATAAAAACCAGGGACTGTAAGTCCTGAAAATGTAACGGCAATCTATTCACGAGATACAAATGACCAAACCTGCAAATTTCGAAAACTATCATATCCGCAAGTGGTATACCCAGATCGACGACACGCTGGCCAATGAAACCGGTGTGCTGGCCGACGGCGCGCCGTTGCGCAAGATCGTCATTGCGGTCGCGATTCACAATCCCTACGCCGGGCAATTCAATCAAAACCTGGAACAGATTCTGGTCAATTCACCGGCCTTGGGACACGAATTCGGACGCCGCATCAATGCCGCGCTGGGGACCGACAAAGTCGAAAGCTACGGCAAAGCCTGCATCGTCGGTATCGGCGGCGAATATGAACACGGCAACGCGTTCCTGACGCCAGCCTTCGTGATGCCTATCCGCGAAGCGATCGGCGGCGGCAAGGCGTGGATTCCATCCTCGGGAAAACGCGGCGTGCCCGGCACCAGTCTGGATATTCCGCTGGCCCATAAAGACGCGCTGTACGTGCCATCGCACTACGACACCGTGACCACGCAGTTCACGGACGCGCCGAATGCCGATGAAATCGTGGTGGCGTTCGCAGTCGCTACCCGCGGTCGTTTGCATGCACGGCTGGGCGGACTGAAGGCGAGTGAGATTGAAGGCAAGAACGGCTTGAATTGATAGCGCCTGGCTACTAAAAGCAGGCTGCCAGGCTGCACTTTTCCGCCCATCGCTAAAGTGCAGCCTGATGTACAACAAGTCCCGGCATTTCCCGATCCCGCGCGATCTTCGATCGACCGGCTTGTGCAGTAACACTTGCAAAGCTGGCACAGCGGTACCTCAGGCCACCTGTTCCGCTGCTTCAAAGGCCATCTGCGCCTGCTCGCGTACCTGTGTGCGGCGCAACTCCCACAGTTCACGCAGCTTGTCCGAGCGCAATTCGCGTTCATCCGCCTCCGAGACAAAACCGACTTCGCCGTTGCCTTCGGCCTCGGTGCGGCTAAAGCTCCATTCGCGCGAGAACTCCGGCTTGATCGCGCCGGCGTGTTTGGTCGGCATCGCGCAGATCAACTGCATGCCGAGATGATCGCGCAGGAATTTCAACACATCGCGCGCGCGTCCTTCATCCATTTTGGCGAACGATTCATCGTTGACCAACAGGTGCAGACTGGTGCCCTTCTCAAACCGTTTGAGCCGGTTGGTGACGACCGCAGCGTGGATAATGTAGGCCGGTGTTTCCAGCTGACCGCCGGAGCCGGTGCCCCATTCAGACAAGCGTACATGCGAGCCGGTGTCGGACTCTTTGTAAATTTCGTAACGCCGATAGTTGCGATAATCCGCCACCCGTTGCAGTTCCTTGACGGCGCGATCTTCGTCGTCGGACAGCAGCAATTGCACCAGACGGTCGCGCACGATACAGTTTTCCGGGCTTAAGTCGGGCGTGCCGAACAGGTTGCTGGAATCGTGGGCTTCCGATAATTCCGAGGTCGCGCAAAAGAAGTCGTAATAGGCCTTGAATTCCGGCACCCATTCCGACCAGTCGATGCGGAATTTGTCGGTGCCGAATTTGAGCTTGTCGAGTTCGATATTCAGGGTGCGCAGCGTGCGCACGCCGGTATCGACGGCATTCCGGATTTCGTAGCAGAACTGCTTGGTGAAGACATCGTTGAAGGAGGATTCGGCGGTGCGCAACTGTTCCAGATTCTTGATCAGGCCGATGTCTTTCTGGCGCGCCAACTGCGCACGGGCGCTGGTTTGCAGCGCCACCATCAGCGCATACAACGGTGCGAAATCGCCATCTCTGGCGGTGTCGCTTTGCTGCAATTCAAAACGTTCATCGATGCGTGCGTGCGTGTGATATTCGCCCAGCGCATTGCGGACATCGCCATACACTTGCCAGGTGCGCGATTTTTGTTGCTCGACACGCTGCGACGCCTGGTGCGGAGAATACTTTTTATCATTGACCCATGCGCTGACTTGGTCGCTCATTGCGGTGAATGACAGGCTGGCGTTGATTGTGCACAGGTCGCGTAATTGGGCGCTGTCGGCATCGACGGCGGTTTGCTTGGCGCTCATGCCCGCAGTCAACCGCGCGAGTGTGTTTTGCTGTGCCTGTATCGTTTTTTCATGTCCGCCGATGGTTCTGATACAGACATTTTTACGTGCTTCCAGGCCCGCAATCTCAAGGCTCAGCACTTCTGCTTCATCTTCCAGCTTGCTCACCTGGCTTAAATCAAGGCGGCTCAGATCCTGACGCGCCGCGTCGATCTCGCGTACCGCGCGTTCCAGATCGGCGATGGCGGCAAACGATGGGCATTGCAGTTGCCCCATCAAGCCCAGTGCGCCCTGCAGGTCGCGCAGCTGGGCACGGACTTGCATCAATTCCTGTTCAGCCTCCGCGTGATCCTGTTCTGCGCGTTGCTTGGCCAGGCGTTTGGCTTCCTGACCGAACACCAGGTTGTCGCCGCTGTCGGTGCTGAACATGGTGCGCGAGCCGCTGCCTTTGCCGTCTTGCGTCAAGCCGCGCGGGGTATGCCGCAGCGTCTCCGCATCATTGACTTTGACGACTTGCCCAAACTGCTCATGCAAATAGGCGTGGGCAATCGGATGTTCGGTGCTGAGCGCGTGAATGATGGAATCGCTGGGAGTGCGTTCTATCTTCAGATGCTTCAGGCATAAGCTGCCTTGAATCACATGCGCGCGCAGTTTGCGCTGACGTACAAAGTTGATGGCCCTGGTTTCCCATTCCTGATCGACCACCAGATTAAACCGGGCGCCGCCCAGATAGCCTTCAATGGCGGGCTGCCATTCGGCCGCCATCGGCTCGACCAGATCGCACAATACCTGCACCCGCGCTGCGCCAAGCTCGGAGCGGAATTCTTTTAGTGCATGGCGGATATGCGACGGGTAGTCGGCGCCGCCTTCGGCCAGATTGGCCTTGCGTGAAGCCGCATCTTTCTCGCGTCGCAATGCATCGCTTTCGCTGGCGCGGAGTTGCGCGATCTGCGTGTGCAGGGCGGAGACGAAGCTATGTTCGGTACCCGCCAATGCGGCGTGCAAGCCGGTCAACGCCGCATCGACGCCGGCGAAATCGTTGACCAGCATCAGCGACTTCAGTACATCGACCTCTTCCATCTTTGCGAGGGCGCCAATGCTTTGCAGGTGCGTCGCGATATCCAGCGTGCCGGTCGCAGACAAGGCCGCTACCACTTGCTGCGCGGCGTGGGCGATGTCGCCCTGTTCTGGCGGGATCTGCATGCCGGCGACGTGGCGTGCGGCGGTTTCCAGCTTTTGTGCCGCCTGCGCATTCTGTTGCAGCGTAGTAAAGGTGGTTTTGATCTTGCTGCTGATTTCGGTGCATTGATGTTGCAGGCGCTGTTTTTGTTCGGCGGCGGGAATCCCCATCATTTGCGCGTGTATCTGCGTCAGGCTGCGATTTTTTGCATGGCGATCCTGCTCGAGTTTCTCCGCAGTGGCGTTTTCTTCCGCTATCAGTGTTTGCAGCCCGTCTATCGCAGCGCTCGCCACTTCCAGTTGACGCTGGTCGTCGCGCAAGGCCAGCGACGACACCAACAATTGCGACTGGGTGGCCAGCTCGTGTGCGTTGGCCGTCTCGCTGACGGTCTTGGCCAGATGGTCGAGACGTTTAACGTTATCGGTCAGGCGCTCGCCTTCTTTGCGCAAGGCGTTGACTTGCCGCATCAGTTTGCTGATCTGGCCGATACGTTGCGCCAGCTGGGTGGTATCGAGCTCCAGTATCTGATGTTTGACCAGATCGTCCACACTGCCGATGGGTTTGTGCGCAATCGATTGGCTCCAGGCTTTGGCGGCGCCTTCGGCTTCATTGAACGAGACTGTTTTCTGACCGCGAAAGCGTCCGTACAACTGGCACAGATATTCGCGTTTGCTATCGCGGAAGTTGATGACGTTGCGATATCTGGCAGCCAGATGATGTTCGATTTTCTCGACGGCGACCACGCTCATGCCGCCATCCAGTTCGCGCGAGGTCAGATCTTCCAGCTTGAGTGCGGCATCGTCGATGATGAGCAGCACCATGCGTTCGCCGACTGCGCTACGGCGTTCGCCGGTGCCGTCGACGCGGGCGGCGGCGGCGATCAGCGCGGTGAAGGTCTTGCCTTCTTCGCCTTCGCTTGGTTTGAAGACGGCGGCGATGTAGCCGTGCGCGCTGGGCCGTGCGAACAGATTGTCTTCGGCGCCGACGATGTAGGACCATAGCGTGCGTTTGGTTTTGCCGTTACGCGCGCTCTGGTTGGTTTCGTCCTGGCCCGGGTTGTAGCTGAAAATGTTTTGATAGACCGCCGTCATCACGGTTTGCAGGGCATCCAGCATGGTAGATTTGCCGGAGCCGGTCGGGCCGGTCAGCAGCGTCATGTTGCCCATCGGATATTCTTGCGAGCGCAATGCGCCCCAGTTCACCAGGATTAGTTTTTCCAGCTTCATTCAGTGAATCCTTGTTCGTCTTCGATCATTGGTTGCGCTGTCGTATCCGCTTCTTCCGGTTCGGTTTGTTGCGCCAGCGGCTGCTCGGCATCCAGCGCCGCCTCCAGCATGTCATCGCTGATAATGCCGAGTATCGTCGGCCGGATCGCCAGCAGCGCATCTTCGTCATCCATGCTGAAGTCGGTAGCGACGCGGATCAGGCGATGGCGCTTGAGTTCGCTCAACAGGCGCTGCCTGTCGATGGCGCTGGCCGGTAATGCGCGCTTTAACTGCGTTTGCAAGGTGGCCGACAATTCTTCAAAGCGTATCAATACTTCGCCCGTGTCGGTCAGGCGACTGCCGGCTTCCGCCAACCCCTGTTGATACTGGAAACGCAAGGCCAGCGCGGCGGCGACAAAGTCGGGCGACAAGCGCGCGCGCAAGGCCGGGACCGGATCCAGGCCATCGTCCGCCAAGCCCGGCACCTCGGCGCCGGGTGCGTACAGGCGGAAGAATTCCCCCTTCAGATTGTGTTCCAGACGAAAGCCGCCGAGTTGGAAGTACTCACTCAGGCAGGTCTCGATCCGGCGCGCATCATCGTAAAGACGTTGTTCGACGCCATCTTCTTCGCGCACCACGATACCGGCGGCAAACAGCCGTCCGACGATGTCGCGGAAGCGTTCGGGCGGCAGGTTGTGCAGGCGCAGTTGCGCGTCTAATGCTTCGTGCAAATTCATTGTTTCATCTCAATCTGATAATCATCGCCGGCGTAGAAATCATTCCACAATTTGTTGGGCAACTTGGTCACTGTGAGCGTGTCGTCGCGGGCGCCGCGCACGGCCTCCACCAGTTGCATGTTGTTGAGCACATCGGTGGTGCTGGCGACCGGCAAGGTTGACAGGCGAATCGGCCGGTCACGCGAGCGCAATTCGGCGCGGATGCGATGCACGATGTCTTCGTTGGACAACGCAAAAGCATCCGCCTCGGCACGATACAGGGCGGCCGCCAGGCGGGCGTCGCGTGAAACTTTCGGTTGTGCGGTGACGGTCAGGGCACGGCGCCTCTGTGCGACGGTTCGCAACTTGAATGTGGCCGGATCCAGCAGGCGGATTTCGGCGGGTGCAATGGCTTGCCCGAGGCGTGCCAATAAAGCATTTTGCGGAGCGCCGCTCAGGCTGGCGGTTTTGGCGATGGCAAGGCTATACGCCTGGCGGGTTTGGCCGCCCCGCAGCATCAGCGCTTGTTGCACGATGCTGGCCGCACGCTGCATGTAGACGCTCATGGCCTTGATCAACTCCGGGTGTTTGGTGGTGCAGGCGGCTTCGACCATTTCTTCGATACGTTCCAGCATCCAGTCGACGGTCGAGGGGCCGACCCGTTCCTGCGTGGCCCAGCGCGCGATGTCGTTGAGTTGCGCTTCCAGCGCGCGTGACTTCTCATCATCGAGACCGTGGAGGTGCGCAATCACATCGCGGATCGCCTGACGATGGCGCTCGATGCTATCGGCGGTGAGCTGTTTCTTGAATTCCTTTTCGAAACGATCGAGGAATTCCATGAAGTTATCCCACGGCGTTTGCGCTGCTTCCAGCATCAGGCGGCGTACCAGCTCCTGAAAGTAGTCCACGCCTTCAGACAGGTCGCTGATGATTTTTTCTGCGTACTCGTAAGCATCGATCAGGTCGTAGGCATCGACATTGCGCAGGGTGGCGTTGAGGGCGTTCCGGCAACTGCGGACATTGCGCTGGCGGGTGCGGGCGCTGCGCCGGTCGAGCGCCCAAAAGGCCTCGGCGAACAGCTTGCCGGCGCGTGAAAAGCGGTAGGCGGTGACCAGACCGGCGCGGTCGCCGAAGGTTTCCAGCCAGCCGTCGCTGTGCAGGGCGCGGACCACCGCAGCGGTGCTTTGCTGATCATCGGCGTTATCGGGAATCACACCAGGCATCGCGCCATCCTCGTCGGTCGCGGCATCGTCCTGCAGCGCCAATACATGCCGCGCATCCTGGACCACCGGCAACAACAGGTCACGCAAGCTGTCGCGTGTCAGGTTTTGCCCATAATCGGCACTGGGGCCGTGCAGGCGCTCATACAACGCGCGCACGCAGGCAACCACCACAGTGCGGTGCTTGCCGGCAAGAGGTCGGAAAAAATTAAGTCGATCTGATTCAAAAAACAAGAGTTTTTCCTGCTGAAATTTGCGAAAACAAGAATATATAGCCTCCGTAGTTTCGGCGGGCAAATTTTTAAGGTGGTATAGGGGTAATACCACGCAATTAAGAATTTTCGAATCGGAGCGCTAAGCGGGTTTTCAGGGCGTTAAATAGCGCTATAATGGATATACACAAACGTATATCAATAGGTGCATATGATGAACCTGCAAATAGCAAAATGGGGCAATAGCCTTGCGCTGCGCATTCCTGCTGACTATGTGCGCAGCATTGGCATTAAAGAAGGCGACCACGTACAGGCCAACATAACCATAGATGGCGGTATCAGTATTCGCGCCGCCAAATGGGATCGCAAAGCCTTTGCGTGTGAACTGAAAAATTCCCGCGAAACCATGCCGATGGGCGAATCTGTCATAGAGGAATTGCGACGTGGAGCGCGTTTCTGATGGTGTATGTCGATACGAGTGTGCTGGTGGCGCTTTGTGTGAATGAGCCTAAAAGCGCCGCCGTCGCACAGTGGTATGCCGCTTGCAGTGAAGAATTAACCTGCGCCGTGTGGTGCGTGACCGAATTTGCCAGCGCCTTGGGTATCAAGCAAAGGACAGCGCAAATAACCGGCGAACAAGGTGCTACCGCTTGGCAGGCTTTCGAGCGTCTTTGTGCTGGCGACTTGCAGCTATTGGCGGTAGACCCTTCCACGTTCCACCGTGCCGCCGTGCTGACCTTGGATGCTACAACCGGGTTACGTGCGGGTGATGCGTTGCACCTTGCCGTTGCGCTGGAGGCCAAGGTCAAGAGCATGGCGACACTGGATGATGTGCTGGCCCGCAATGCCAAGCGAATGAAGATAAAGCCGCTTACGTTTTAACCGCCGCTTCCGCCAGGCTCCGTGCCAGCTTGTTATGCCGTTCCAGCACATTTCCCAGATCCACTGTCGTCAACTGGCCTTTCCGCACGACAACCCGGCCGTTGATGATGCTGTAGGCAACATCCGAAGGCGTGCAGAACACCAGCGCGGCGACCGGATCGTGCCAGGCGCCGGCAAAGCCGACCTGATTCAGGTCAAACATCGCCAGATCGGCTGACATACCGGGTTTCAGGGCGCCGATGTCGTCGCGATTCAAGACTTTGGCGCCGCCGAGTGTGGCAATCTCGAGCGCCTGGCGTGCGGTCATCGCGTCCGGGCCAAAGCCAACCCGTTGCAGCAGCATGGCCTGACGGGTTTCGCCCAGCATGTGTGCGCCGTCATTCGAGGCCGAACCGTCCACGCCAAGGCCGACTGCAACCCCGGCGGCTATCATTTTTCGGATAGGTGCAATGCCGGAAGCGAGGCGCATGTTGGAGCAAGGGCAATGCGCGATGCCGGTACCCGTGCGGCCGAACATATAGATGCCGTCATCGTCGAGCTGGACGCAGTGGGCGTGCCAGACGTCGTGCCCGACCCAGCCGCAATCTTCAGCATATTCGGCTGGCGTCATGTTGAATTTTTCGCGACTGTAGGCAATGTCGTTGGCGTTTTCGGCCAGATGGGTATGCAGCGATACGCCATGCGCGCGGGCTAACACGGCTGACTCGCGCATCAGGTCGCGTGACACCGAGAACGGCGAGCAGGGCGCCACCACGATGCGTTGCATCGCATGCCGTTGTCGATCGTGATAAGTCTCGATCAGGCGCTGGGTGTCTTGCAGGATGGCTGTTTCATCTTCGACTACGCAGTCGGGCGGCAGGCCTCCTTTGGACTGGCCGACGCTCATCGAACCACGCGCCGCATGGAAGCGCATGCCGATTTGGTTGGCTGCTTCTATGCTGTCATCGAGTTTGCAGCCGTTGGGATAAATGTAGAGATGGTCGCTGCTGGTGGTACAGCCGGACAGGATCAGTTCTGCCATCGCCGTCAGCGTCGAGACCTGTATCATTTCCGGCGTCAGATTGGCCCAGATCGGATACAGATTGGTGAGCCAGTTGAACAGCTCGCCATTCTGCGCCGCGGGAATTACCCGGGTCAGACTTTGATACATGTGGTGATGGGTATTCACCAGACCGGGAATCACTACATGGTCGCTGGCATCGATGACTTCATCGGCAGTCTGTGGCAGATCGGCGCTGTTGCCGACTTGTTCGATGACGTTGTCGCGAATGAAGACGGCACCGGCGCTGATTTCGCGACGCTGGTCATCCATGGTGACCAGAACGCGGGCGTTTTTGATGAGTAAGGTTTTAGGCATGGTAGTGGAAATAAAAGGTAATTCGTCAGACTATTCAAGTCAGTCTGGTCGAATTACCCGGCTCTGGTTCAGGACTTTGGCGTAAAGTTGCGCAGGAAATCCAGCAAGATTTGCGCGGATACTTCGGCGTCGTCGGCAGTCATTGTTTCCAATGGATTGTGGCTGATGCCACCATTGCCGCAACGGGTAAACAACATCGCGACGTCGGTCACCTTGGCAATCGCCATGGCATCGTGACCAGCGCCTGATGCGAGTTTGAACGGACGCACGCCGGCCCGTTCGGTGGCGGCTGCCAGTTGTTCCATCAGCCACGGTGCGCACGGTGCGGCAGGCGCCGAGACCATCTTTTCAACGTTGCTTTCAACGCAGCGGCGTTGGCACACCGTTTCGATAAAATTCAGCACATCATTGACGGCAGCATCGCGGATCGCGTCATCGGCGGCGCGGATATCCAGTGAAAATACGCAAGCGCCGGGAATCACGTTGGTGGAGCCGTTCGGCACCTGCAACTGACCGACGGTACCGACCAGCGAGGCGTGTTGATCCTGTGCGCAGCGCTGTTCCACATACAGCAGAATCTCGGCGGCGGCGGTAGCGGCGTCTTTGCGCATGCTCATCGGAGTGGTGCCGGAATGGCTGGCGACGCCTTTCAACTGCACCATGTAGCGGCAGCTGCCGGCGATGGAGGTGACGATGCCGACTGGCAGGTCGTGTTGCAGCAGCACCGGCCCCTGTTCGATATGGACTTCGACGTAACCCAGCAAGTCATCCGGGTTGCGTGCCAGCGACGGGATCGCGCTGACATCATGACCGGCATTTTGCAACGCAGCGCGCATGCTGATGCCGTCGCGGTCGACGTTGTCCAGCAAGTTCAGGTCGAACTGGCCGATGACGGCGTTGCTGCCAAGGAAGGTGCTTTTGAAACGCACGCCTTCTTCTTCCGAAAAGCCGACCACCTCAAAATGGAAAGGCAGCTTTTCGCCGCGTTCATGCAGATGTTTGATGATGGCGATCGGCAGCAGAATGCCTTCGCGGCCATCGTATTTTCCGCCGTTGCGCACGGTGTCGTAGTGCGAGCCGGTCAGCAGTGTTTTGGCATTCGGATGGTCGGACAGATAACGGCCGACCACGTTGCCGACCGCATCGATATCGACCACCATGCCGGCTTCGCGCATCCAGCTGGCGATTTGCGTAGCGGTGCGGCGGTGGGCGTCGGTCATGTAGGCGCAGGTCAGGCCTTGCTCATCATCGCTCCAGGCACCGATCACTTCGGCCCAGCCCATGATGGTCGCGCCAAGTTGCGGCGTATAGCCGAGCAAATCGTTGGTGCGCATTTCGGCGATACGGCTGATCTGGCGCAGCGCTTCCGCCTGCTCGTCAGCGACCTGGTTTTTCAGGCGGCGGCTGAAGGCGGCGATGATCGCTGCGCGCGACAAGCCCTGGCCATCCGCACCCTTTACCGCGAGGATGAAGGGGAAACCGAATTTGGCGTTGTAGGCTGCGTTCAGATTTTGCAGCGTGGCGAATTCTTCCGGGCTGCAATTGTTGAGTCCGGCTTTGGCTTGTTCGCCAGTCGATTCGGCTGTCAGTTGGCCGGAGATGGCAGCTTTGCCGGCCAACTCCGGGTGAGCCCGGATCAGGCCGAGCTGTTCGTCGTCGCTGGCATTGCGGACGATATCCTGCATCGCCAGCTTGAGTGCGGTGATATTCGCAAAAGGGCGCTGCAGCGCTGCGCGCTCGGGAATCCACGGCGAGTGCTCATAAATGCCGTGCAGGGTGGCGACGAAAGCGCCGCTGTCGCAGCTATTGAGTTGTTCCAGAGTAGTCATCTGCTTTATCGGCGAGTCCCACCCGCCTGATCCTTAAGGTTAATTCAAAAGACGGGTGGGACCCGCTTGTTGATTAATGATCCGAACTTTGCGCGGCAGCCACGGCATATTCGTGCGCACTGTTTGCGTTTCCTTTGCCATTAAAGAACAGATTCAGCAATACCGCCATAGCCGATGCCAGCAGGATGCCGCTGTGCAGGATGGTCGACAGGAAGGCGGGCATGTGGTCGAAAAAACTAGGCGCGACGATTGGGATCATGCCGGCGCCAATACTGACTGCGACGATGAAAAGGTTGTTGCGGTTGCCGACGAAATCGACTTTTGCGAGGATCTTGATACCGGTTGCGGCCACCATGCCGAACATCACCAGACCGGCGCCGCCAAGCACGAATTGCGGGATCGAAGCAGCGACGTGCGCCATTTTCGGGAACAGGCCGAAGGCCATCAGAATCACGCCGGCGGTGGCGCAGACATAACGGCTGCGAACCCCGGTGACGCCTACCAGACCGATATTTTGCGAGAACGAGGTGTAAGGGAAGGTATTGAAGATACCGCCGATGATAGAACCCAGGCCATCCACACGCAGACCGCGCGCCAGCGTTTTGTCGTCGACTTTCTTGCCGACGATTTCACCCAGGGCAATAAACATCCCGGTGGATTCGATCATGGTCACGATCATGACCAGGCACAGGCTGATGATGGAGCCCAGGTCGAACTTTGGCCAGCCGTAGTGAAACGGACGGATGATGGCAAACCAGTCGGCATCGCCGAGACCGAAAAAGCTGATTTTTCCCATCGACAGTGCGATTAAGAAACCGATGATCATGCCGATCAGTACCGAAATATTGGCGATAAAGCCTTTGACGTATTTGGTGATCAGTAAAATCGACACTAGCACGATCAAGGCAATGCCGAGGCTGGTCGGCGAACCGTAGTCCGGATTGGGGATTTTGGTAAACACACCGTTAACCAGCTTGCCAATCACAGGCTGGCCGCCGGCCGCCCAGTTGATGCCGATGCCCATCAGCGAAATACCGATCACGGTAATCACGGTGCCGGTGACTACCGGCGGAAAGAACCGCATCATGCGGCTCATATACGGTGCTGCCAGCATGCAGAAAAGCCCGGAGACGATTACCGCGCCGTAGATGTGGAGAATAGTCAGGTCTGGATTGCCCGCCATCGCGACCATCGGTCCGACCGCTGCGAAAGTGACGCCCATCATTACCGGCATTTTGATGCCGAATTTCCAGAAGCCAAGGCTCTGGATCAGTGTTACCAGGCCGCAACAAAACAGATCGGCACTGATCAGAAATGCGGTGTCGCTTTTTGCCAGGTGGAGTGCGCCGCCAACAATCAGCGGGACCGCGATGGCGCCGGCGTACATGACGAGCACGTGCTGCATGCCAAGCGCGCTGAGTTGCGTTATCGGTAGCTTTTCGTCTACAGGATCGGTGGTGGTAGTGGCGGTCATCGTGAGTCTCCAGGTTGTCGGATTTTTTAGATTTTATGTTTTCAGGCACAAGTCATACCGCTGGTTGTCAATGGCTTTACTATTTTCAACGCGTGCGGGATGTGTACTGTGAGACCCGATACTATAGAGATCTGTCGATGTAGATATACGCGCTAATTGATAGTTGATTTCAGCATGTGGATATATGGTTGCTGCTTGCCGTTCTGCGAAAAATTGGTTTCCAAGGGTAAATCATAGACTTATTTGTCCCGGATTCAAGCGTTCTCATTCTGGATGGTTTTTCTACAAGTCGTTTCCGTTTACTTGATGGCCATTGCTTTGGCTACCTGGCTGACTTGTTCGCGCAACCATTTGTGTTCAGTCGCCTGGTGCACGCGTTCATGCCACAGTTGATAAAACCGCATGGGTGGAAACTTGATTGGCAACGTAAAGCTTTTCAGCGCCAGGGTTCTTTCATAAAACTGTGCGAATTGGCGGCCGGTAGTGAGTACCAGATCGGTTTGCGCCGCCATATACGGGAGCATGCCGAAATAGGCGGATTCCACCACAACGTTGCGGCGCATGTTCTGGCGGTCAAGAAAGGTATCGATGATGCCGTGATAGCCGGGCAACACCTGCCATGGCGCGACGTGCGGCAGGCTCAGATAATCCTCTACCGTCATCGCATCCGGCGCGGTGCGTTTGGCATACGCGCTATCTGCGCGCATCAGGCAGACGATAGGGTCGTCGAACAATTTCGATAAATGCAAATGTTGCGGCGGCTCATCCCAGTTGGCAATGACCAGATCCAGTTCGCCATCCGATAGCAGGCGCACGTAATCGGTTTCCGGTCCGAGCGCATGAATCACAATGCGGCTCTTCGGCGATTCCCGGCGCATCCTTGCCACGACTTCCAGAAAAAACGGCGTGTTCATGTAATCCGGCGCGGCGATGTGAAAGGTGCGTGCTTCTTCTTGCGGTACAAATGCGGTTTTGTGGACGAACAGGCGTTCGGTCTCGTCCAGTATGCGTTTGGCTGGCTTCAACAGACTTTCACCGTGTTGGGTCGGCACCATGCCGCGTGCTCCACGCACCAGCAATGGATCGCCGGTGAGTTCGCGCAGTTTGCGCAAGGACGCCGAAATCGATGGCTGCGGCTGATTCAGCTTGAGCGCCACCCGCGACACGTTTTTTTCACATAACAATAGATAAAGTATGCGGATCAGGTGAATGTCGAGATGGTCTGGTAATTTGGACATGATGGGGTTGTCTCCGGGTAATTTATGGTCGCCTCTAAAAAATCATCTGCACGCACCGGCTTCGGATCTGCCATGCTTGCCATAGCGCCGTACGGCTTTATGGCTGGCACTGGGAGAGCGATTTTTAGAGATGGCTTATTTATTATCGGTATTCTCGCGGTTAATTTCTGTATATGAATACGCGTATGTCAAATATACTTTAAATTCCATATTTTTAAAGCCCAACGCGTTTATCTTTCATGAATCCGAGGTATTTTGTGTCGTAGTGTTGTGAGCTTGCAGCACTTGAGTTGTAGAACGCATCGGGCAAAAAAATTGACTGCTTCAGCGTACAGTGCAAAATACAGTGTGCAAAAGTAAGTCAAAGTGGTCGTAGCGGAGCTAGTAATTAACAAGTTCGCGACTTAGTTTTGAGGGGGTGGCCCTCTCTCGTCTGCAGTGCCCGCAGTGGCGGACGAGCGTAAATCGTGGGGAAGACATGGATTCAATGTTAGTGTCGTATGGAGTCGAATGGCTCAATTTGCTGGTGCGCTGGTTTCACCTGATTACCGGGATTGCGTGGATCGGCGCGTCCTTTTATTTTGTCTGGCTGGACAATTCGATACGTCCGCCGAAGCCGGGTTCCGATCTGGCGAATAAAGGCGTCTCGGGTGAATTGTGGGCGGTTCACGGCGGTGGTTTTTATAATCCGCAAAAATACCTGGTGGCGCCGGCCGAATTGCCGGAAGAATTGCACTGGTTCAAGTGGGAAGCGTACGCGACCTGGTTGAGCGGTTTTGCGATGCTGTTCATCGTCTATTACTTCAATGCTTCGGCGATGATGATTAACAAGGAGGTTGCCGACCTGAGTTCGTGGCAGGCAATCGGCGTCGGCCTCGGCACGCTGGTGGTCGGCTGGACTGTGTACGACCTGCTGTGCCGTTCGCCGCTGGGTAAGCGCGACGGGCTGCTCGGTTGCATCATGTATCTGTTCATCGTTGCCGCAGCCTATGTGCTGAGCCATTTGTTGAGCGGTCGTGCAGCTTACATCCACGTTGGCGCCATGATCGGCACCATGATGGTGGGTAATGTGCTGATGGTGATTATTCCTGGGCAGCGCAAACTGGTGGAAGCCATGCGTGACGGTAAATCGCCTGATCCGATTTACGGCAAGAGGGCCAAACAACGTAGCGTGCACAATAACTATTTCACGTTGCCGGTGCTGTTCATCATGATCAGCAATCACTACGGAATGACTTACAACCACGCTTATAACTGGCTGATATTGGCAGCGATTATTGCGGCTGGTGCATTGATCCGTCACTTTTTCAATCTGCGTCATGCCGGCCGCGTTTCGCTGGGTTATCCAGCCGCGGGTGTTGCGCTGTTATTGGCGGTGGCGGTTGCGATTGCACCACGTCCAGCCCCGGCTCCGACTGCAGTGGCTGCAGTTGCTCCTGCCGTTACGCAAACTGATGGTACGGTGAATGCTGCTGCGGCAGCCGCTGCGCCAGCGGCAACTGCAGCACCGGTCGCTGATATGGCCCACGTACAGGCGATCATTACCCAGCGTTGCGCCACTTGCCATTCGGCGCAGCCGACCCAGCCGGGCTTTGCTACAGCACCTGCGGGTGTGATGTTGCAAACGCCGGACCTGATCCGTCAGCACGCCGACAAGATTTATCAGCAGGCGGTGCAGTTGAAAGCCATGCCGCTCGGGAATCTGACCCATATCACTGAGGACGAACGTGCAGTGATCGGTTCCTGGTATCAGGCGGGCGCCAAGTAATCGGCAAGCGCCGCATTCCAGCTAAATAGCGTAGCAAGTCAGGAGCACAGCGGCGCTCACGTCGCTGGCCTCCTGCCGTTTAGTCTTGCGCTGACATACAACAATTTATTGAGAGTTTCCATGACAACCATCACCATCGACGGCTTCAACCTCAGCGCAGCCCAAGTCGTCAGCGTGGCCCGCGCGCCCCATTTGCCGGTGACGCTGGCGCAGTCTTCCCGCGCCGCGTTGAAAGAAAGCCGCGATTACATCGAATCGACCTGGATGCACGACGCAGCGCCGATGATGTACAGCTTCAACACCGGTGTCGGCCTGCTGAAAGACACCCGCATCAAGGTCGAACACATCGAACTGTTCCAGACCCAGCTGATCAAGGCCCATTGCGCCGGGATCGGCGAACCGTTTTCGGAAGAAGTCAGCCGCGCCACCATGTTGCTGCGCGCCAATGCTTTCGCCAGTAATTACTCGGCGCCGCGG
Organism: Glaciimonas sp. OK215; assembly: GCF_057787885.1. Lineage (NCBI taxonomy): Bacteria > Pseudomonadati > Pseudomonadota > Betaproteobacteria > Burkholderiales > Oxalobacteraceae > Glaciimonas > Glaciimonas sp. OK215. The sequence continues at coordinate 4,816,502 of NZ_CM173544.1, read as the reverse complement.
GCCGAAGTGGTCGATCGCCTGCTGGCCTTCCTGAACGCCGGGATCCATCCGCTCATGCCGCAAAAAGGCTCGGTCGGCGCCTCCGGCGATCTGGCCCCGCTGTCCTACCTGGCCGCGGCGATTGCCGGTTTCGACGAAGCCGAAGTGATGTATCAAGGTCAGCGCATGAGCGCGCCGCAAGCCATCACCCAGGCCGGGATCGGCCCGGTCAAGTTCGACCTGAAAGCCAAAGATGCGTCGGCCCTGATCAACGGCTGCACCGCCTCGCTGGCGGTCGCGGTCCTGGTGGCGCACGATGCCCGCAATCTGCTGACCGACGCCTGCCTGTCGCTGGGGCTGACGCTGGAAGCGATGCGCGCCGAGATGGCCGCCTTCGATCCGCGCATCCAGCAAGCGCGCCCGCACGCCGGTCAAATCAAGACCGCCGCAGTGGTGCGCACCCTGCTCAAAGGTTCGACCCGCACCACGCACGCCGCACGCGCGGTGCAGTTCCCGGAAGAGTCGCGCCGCACCGATATTCCCTACAGCGCACGGATCCAGGACGTCTACTCGCTGCGCTGCGCGCCGCAAGTGTATGGCCCGGTATTCGATGCGCTGGACTACATCGACAACATCGTCGACAAGGAAATCAATTCGGCCACCGACAATCCGCTGATCTTCGACAAGGAAGGCGGCGGCTTCGAAATCATCTCCGGCGGCAATTTCCACGGTCAATACCTGGCCCAGGCCATGGACCTGATGGCGATGGCGATCACCGATCTGGGCAGCATCTGCGAACGGCGCGTCGCGCGCCTGATCGATCCGACCTTGTCCTGGGGCTTGCCGCGCAACCTGATGAGCGGTGTGCGCGGGGTGAATACCGGCTATCCGGTGGTGCAATGTTCGCTGAGTTCGCTGGTGATGGAAAACCGCACGCTGTGCATGCCGGGCAGCGTCGACAGCATTCCGGCCAAGGGCAACAGCGAAGACCACGTGTCCAACTCGACCTGGTGCGCACGCAAGGCCGCCACCGTGGTGGCCAACACGCAATACATCATCGGCGTGGAAATGTTGCTGGCGGCCCAGGCGCTGACCATGACCGAAGACTTGCTGCCAGGCTTCGTGCTGGGTCAGGGCACGCAAGCGGCTTACCAGGAAATCCGGCGCCAGATTCCGGCTTGCCTGGACGGCGACCGCTGGTTCCATGACGACATCCTGATGGCGCAGTCGTTTGTGGTCAGCGGCTCGGTGCGGGATGCCGTGGTGGAGAAAATCGGCAAATTTGTCTGATTGTTGTTGCTGAAAGCACCCTGAGCGGTGCTTTTGTCCGGATCATATCGACACCCCTTTTTCAAGGGGTGTTTTTGTAAGTGCTGCAGCTTACTCCGACCAGAGTTTGCCGGCGGTAGCCCAGTTCTCACGTTTGACATCCTGAATAATGATGTCGACTGACTCCGGGCTGCACTCGAGTGTTTTGCAAGTCGCCTCTGTGATGGCTATGACTAGCGCACGTTTTTGTTCGAGGCTGCGGCCTTCAAACAATTGGATGTTAAATGTCGGCATGGTGTTCCTTTCTGTTTTGGCGGCAATGGTTAAGTTTGATAGCCAGGGTCGAGCGCGTTCAATTTGCGCAGTAGCGCAGGCCATTCGAGTCTGCCTTCCGGGCTGCCATCGCCGAGCAATTGATCGCGGGTTTGGCGGCAGACTGCTTGCGATGGCAACGTCAGGCGTCCGGCGCTGGCCTGGGCCTTGAGTTGGATTGCGCAGGCTTTGTCGAGCGTGTCCATCAGCACGAATGCTTCAGCGACCGTGCGACCGCAAATCAGACTGCCATGATTGCGTAACAGCATTGCAGGTTGCTGGCCGAGTTGTTCAATCAGGTGCCCTTGCTCAGTCGGCATCAGCGCCAGTCCTGCATAGTCGTGATACGCAATCTGCTCATAAAAGCGCAATGCGTGCTGCGACAGGGGCAACAGGCCTTCTGCCTGAGTACCGACAGCAATGGCGTTGGTATTATGCAAGTGCATGACGCAAATGGCATCGGGGCGGGCCGCGTGAACTGCGGCGTGAATCGCAAAGCCGCTAACGTTGACCTGATATGGGGAATCGCCAACGATACGTCCCTGAGAATCGATCTTGACCAGATTGGATGCGCAGACTTCGTCGAAACGATAGCCAAATGGATTCAGTAAAAAGTGTCCGGCTTCATCCGGAACCGAAGCTGAAATATGGGTGTAGATCAGATCGTCCCAGCGATTGAGTGCGCACAGCCGGTAGCATGCGGCGAGATCCTGACGGACTTGCCATTCGGCCTTGCTGATGGCGGCCGGGCGGGGGGGAGGGGATGAGTTCATGATGTCTGCATAAATACTTCGGTCGCAGATGATACGCGATACAGGGGCGTTTCGTTGGCGTACCCCTGAATCGCTGCGTTTGCCGTCGCTTAGAAATGATATTCGGCGCGGATCATCGGCGTCTTGGCTAAAGAGCCGGGGACATTCGATGGATTGCCGAACTTGTTTCTCCAATATTGGTATTCCAGACCCACACGGAAGGTGTTCTTGCCCATGCCCAACTGGGTTCCGAGATCATACATCACTTGACCGTCGAAGTTGAATTCGGGACTGGTGGGGCCGCCGAATTCGTTTTTTCCCTTGGACGCAATGTAGTTCATATAACCTTCGAATGCCAGGCCAGTCGAAGCGATCGGGATGCCCCAGGCCGCATTGAGCATGGCATGCGTTTTGTAGGTGTAGCGGCTGGTTACGCCTATCGGCTCATTGCTTTCGCGCAGCGCGAACACGCTGATATTCAGGAAGCCCGGCACATCCATCATCAGCGTCGGACCGGCTACCAGCATGCGCTTTTTCGATGCGTAGCTATTGTCGTTCTTGGTATTCCAGTCGAAACCGAGCGTAAAGCCGAGGTCGCGCACCGGACCGAACTTGAAGTCCTTCCCGCTGATCTTGCCGATGTCCAGCGTGTTGCGATAGGTAATGTACGCTTCCTGCGCATTGTCATCCTTGTGGTCAGACATCAGCAAGTCGGCGTTGAAGAAATTGGTGCCGTATTTGTAACCGCTGGCATGTGTGAAGTTGATGATGTTTTTCGTGATGTCCTGGTCGTTGTACGGCTCGGCGAACTTGGTGCCGTACCGGTAACCGATGGAGGTGTCGCTCCAGTCGGCGGCTTTAGCTGCCTGCATGCAGGTCAGCGCCGAGAGCGCGATCAGGCTGCCTGTGACTATTGCCTTATTACGGACGCGGTTTGCTGTTGCTGGTAATTTACCGGTTATCTGGCGGGTTTGCTGCATGGTGTCTCCTGTGTTTTATGAATACTTCCATCTTTTGTATATGATGGATGGCTAATCCGTGGAACCGCCACGGCGGTGAAAATCGTTTTATGCAGCGAATGGATGCGTGGCGCGCCAGTGATTGGCGATGTCGATGCGGCGCGCGATCCAGACCCGCTCATGCGACTGCACATAGTCGAGGAAGCGTGCCAATGCAGCAGCGCGCGCAGGACGACCCACCACGCGGCAATGCAAGCCGATCGACAGCATCTTCGGCTGGTCCAATCCTTGCGGGTCGCCCTCGTGATACAGCACGTCGAATGCATCTTTCAGGTAATCGAAAAACTGCGTGCCGGAGTTGAATCCCTGTGCTGCGGCGAAACGCATGTCGTTGGTATCCAGTGTGTAAGGAACGATCAGCTGCGGTTTGGTGCGTGTTTCGCCATTCGGGCCGCTGATGGCGACCTGCTCCCAAAACGGCAGATCATCGCTGTAGTTATCGGAGTCATAACTGAAGCCGCCATGTTCCATCACCAGCTTTCGGGTATTGGGCGAGTCGCGACCGGTGTACCAGCCGAGCGGTGCGCTACCTGTCAATTGTTGAATGACGCTGACCGCTTCGGCTATGTGCGCGCGTTCGGTGGCTTCATCGATATTCTGGTAACTGATCCAGCGCAAGCCATGACAGGCGATTTCGTGGCCCAGTTGCTGGAAAGCAGCGGTGGCTTCAGGATTGCGCTGCAACGCGCGCGCCACGCCAAAGATCGTCAGCGGCAACTTGCGTTCTTCAAACAAACGCAGCAAGCGCCACAGACCGGCGCGTGAGCCGTATTCGTACAGCGACTCCATACTCATGTGGCGCGCCGGGAAGCTTTGTGCGCCGATAATTTCAGATAGAAAAGTTTCGGAGCCGGCGTCGCCGTCAAGCACGCAATTCTCGCTGCCTTCTTCATAATTCAGGACAAATTGCAGGGCTACGCGGGCCTGCGCTGGCCACTGCGGATGTGGGGGAGTGCGGCCGTAGCCGACCAGATCACGCGGATAGTAATTAGGGGTAGTCATGGCGTAGTATATAAATGTCTATTATCAAATGTCTCTTATTTTCGTTGCTTGTAAGAACTTGTTCAAAATCCTGCTACCCCGGTCGTTCACTACAGATACTGAGCAGCTTCGATTTGCTGGGCGATTCTGATTTACGATATACGGATTATGTAGTCTGATGCCATGATTAATATATGCGCGCTAGTATATTGACCTACATCCTGAGGTATATCATTTGATCGGAAATTGCTTTTAATTGGTCGATCTAAGGAAAAAATAATGGGGAAGTTAAGTACGCACGTATTGGATATCACTCAGGGCAAACCTGGCGTTGGCGTTAAAATTGCGTTGTATGTGGTGACTGCCAATGGCAAAACGCTGTTGAAAAATGCGGTGACCAACGCCGATGGCCGTTGCGATGCGCCGTTGCTGCAAGGTGAGGAGATGCAGGCCGGGCAATATGAGCTGGTTTTTTCGGCGGGTGACTATTTCGCTGCTGAAGGTGTGAGCGTGCCGACGCCACGTTTCGTTGATCGCGTTACGCTGGCATTCGGGATTGCCAATCCGGAGCAGAATTATCACGTGCCGCTGGTGGTGTCGCCGTGGTCGTATTCAACATATCGCGGTAGCTGACAAGCTGGTGATATATAAATGCGCGCCCATGATTGGACGCGCATGCGCTTGGTGCACTGCTCAATTTTTTGCCGGCGCTTGTTCGAGAGACATTCCCCCCCCAACCAGGAAACCCGCACCAGGGCCCTGCAAGTTACCTGCATCTTCTAAAATTCCCCCCACTTTCCTGCAAAGGTTTGTGTTAAACTCCGCGCAATATCTTTTGAAAAATAGTCTGGCTGGTTCTTAAATCGCCTACTGCACCAAAAGAAAAGAGTAGATTGGTGCATGGCAAGCGATAACCTCGCCCCACCGCCAAGTCTTATAGTCCCCGCCCAACTTTGTACCTCCTCTAACGGGCGCCGGACGGCAGTATCAACGAGTTTCAATTTGACCAGGTTGTAGACGGCGCATTGCCTGTCGTTGAACCTAACCTCTGCACATTTTTTAACAAAATTTTAACAAATACGTCGTACATGAATATTGTTGAGGCGAAGAAAGTCCTCGAAACAGCGCTACTCTGTGCCCATGAGCCATTGTCGATTAACGACTTGAAGAAACTCTATGTGGTCCATAACGACGTTGACAGTGAAATCGATGCGAATACAATCAAATTGATGCTGGAAGAATTGCGCACCGATTGGTCTGATAAAGGTATTGAGGTGGTCTGCCTGTCGACTGGCTGGCGCTTTCAAAGTCGGCCTGAGATGAAGGTCTATCTGGAGCGCATGAATCCGGAAAAACCGCCTAAATATTCACGCGCGACACTTGAAACTCTGGCCATTATTGCCTATCGTCAGCCTGTAACACGCGGCGATATTGAAGAAATTCGTGGCGTAACAGTCAACTCACAAACAATCAAGATGCTCGAAGAGCGCGGCTGGATTGAAGCCATAGGTTACCGCGATGTGCCGGGGCGACCGGGACTATTTGCAACTACCAAACAGTTTTTGGACGATCTTGGCCTGACCTCGCTGGATCAATTGCCGCCCTTACAGCAGGTCGCTAAAAATGATATGCAGGAAGGCACATTGCTGGAACTGCAAGCATTGGAAGCCGATCTTGAGGCGAATTTGGCGGCAAATCGAGATGCTGTCGTTAGCGTAGGAGTGGCTGATGCCGGCGTGACGCAGTGTGAGAGCGGCACCGGTTCTGTGGATGTAATGGTCGATACTGATACCGAACAGGATGGCATCTCCTTGCCAGTCGAAGACCCGATCGAAGCGCTTGCCGAAGAATTTGTGGAAGTTAAAGAAGCACCAGAAGCAACTCCTGAGCATGCGGTGGAGGTGGGCGACATGGATGCAATAGTGTCGGTTGAACTCACGCACACACAGCCGGCTGAATTATCAGTTGCACCGAATGAAGTTTTTACCAACGACCCTGCGCTTGAGTCAGCTGATGATGCCATGCCCGGTCGGCACAACTAATACCTGAATAATGAATCCACCTAGTTCCAATGACGCGCCGAAAGTCGACGCTACTGTCACCACCCCCGAGTCGAAGCCGGCCAAAAAGCCGAGAGCGCGCAAAGTAGCGCCTGTTGATGCGCCGTTGGCGGTGGAGGCAAGTGCTAAAGAACCCAGCACATCTGCTGAGTCACCTGTTGCCAAGGAGCCGGTCAAACGTGCGCCGCGCAAGAAGCCTGTCGCAAAAGAGGTGTTGATTGACGTTGCACCGGAAGCTGTCATTGCCAAGAAAAGTGCCCGCAAGCCAAGAGCAAAGCCGGCGCCGGCGATTGATGCAGTGGTAGAGGCGCCAGCGGCGACTGTTTCACCTGCCGAAGCCAGTCCTGCCGAAAAGCCGGTCCGTCGTGGCGTCCGCGGCCCGCGTGCCTTGCGCGGTAATCGTGCCGCACGTGTGCACGAAGTGGCAGCTCAAGCCCCCGTCGTTGCGTCGTCGGATGCGGTAGTGGCAGTTGATGCGTCTGAGTCGTCTGAGCCGTCCGAGGCAAATGGAAATCGCGATAACGCGTCCGCTCCGGCAAGTGTTCCACGGCATGAACGCAATGAGCGTGGCGATCGTAATGCGCGTGCTGGCGGTCGCAATGAAGGCCGTACCCCCGGGCGTGACGGTCGTAACGGCAATAGTCTGAATAATACGAACTCGCGCGACCGTCAGCAGGCCAAAAAACCGCATAACCAGCCAGGTCGCCCAGGTCAAAGAGGCCCGCAGGGTGCTCCTCGTGTCGCCGATGCGGATGAGGTATTTTCGTTTGTGACATCTGAAGAATTCGATGATCTGGTAACAGAAGACGAGACCAGTGGTCGGGCCGCTGGTCGTCATGCGCCACAAAAAAATGTTCGTCGCGATCTGACCGCTGAAGATGACGCGCCGAAATTGCACAAAGTGCTGGCAGACGTTGGCCTGGGTTCACGTCGCGACATGGAAGAGTTGATTATTGCCGGTCGCGTGTCGGTCAACGGTGAGCCAGCCCATATCGGTCAGCGCATCCTGCCTACCGATCAGGTGCGCATCAATGGCAAATTGTTGCAACGGAAAATTTCCAAACGTCCGCCGCGCGTGCTGGTGTATCACAAGCCGGCGGGCGAGATTGTCAGTCATAACGATCCTGATGGCCGTCCATCGGTATTCGACCGTTTGCCAAATATGAAAGCGGCGAAATGGCTGGCTGTTGGTCGCCTCGATTTCAATACCGAAGGATTGTTGCTGTTCACGACCTCCGGCGATTTGGCCAACAAACTGATGCATCCGCGCTACAACATTGATCGTGAGTACGCGGTACGTACGCTCGGCGAGTTGGAGCAGGGCATGCGTCAGAAATTATTGGCAGGGGTTGAGCTGGATGATGGTACCGCACAGTTTTCGAAGATTGCTGATGGTGGTGGTGAGGGCATCAACAAATGGTATCGGGTAACGATCGGCGAAGGTCGTAATCGCGAAGTGCGTCGAATGTTCGAGGCAATCGGCCTGACTGTTTCACGCCTGATCCGTACACGCTATGGTGCAATGACATTGCCACGCGGCCTGAAGCGTGGTCGCTGGGAAGAGTTGGACGAGAACGCTGTGCGGGCAATGATGGCCGCCAATGGACTGGAAAAAGCAGTGGCGCCAGGCGCTGCCAACAAGGCCCGCGGTGATTTTAAAGATCGCGAGCCGAATGGGAATCGTGCCAGCAGCAGCTATCCGCAAAATCCGGGTCAGGGTTTTGGCAGGGGGCAAGGTCAGGGTTACGGGCAGCCACGTCAGAACCAGGGGAGGGGTCCGGGTCAAGGGCAGGGTCAGGGTGGGCGTCCGCAAGGTCAGCGCAGCCGCCAGCCGGATCCATTGCAAACCGCACTTGGCTTCCCTGATGCCGGGCAACGACGCAACAATACGCGTCCCGCGCGCCCGGACGGCAGAACGCCAGTCGCTGGTCATCAGGGCATCCCTGGTTTGCCGCGTCGACGTCCGCGTGGGTAAGTTTGCGTAAAATTTGGTGGCGAGCGGCATTGCCCGGTAAGGCGTGCGGCTGCGGAATGGAATTGGTGGAGACTTGCCATCCGGCAATAGCTGATTTGCTATTTAAAATTTACAGTAGTTAACAAAAGACGGTTTCCACATTGCGGCAGCCGTGTTAATCGCTTATAATCTATAAGTTAACAGAAGTCATTTCGCAACTGGTCTTGTGAAAGCCTGCTTCAAATAACAAGCGATAAGAAGATGGGCTGATGCCCATTTTTTTTTTGCTAAACATTTGTGACAGGGTTTTGACTTGATGGTGCGTGCGTTGTTTTTAATGGGGAGTCGCCTTGCAGTTGCTGGAACTGATTGAAAAAACCGTGGTTGGCATGGACTATGAGTTGGTTGAATTCGAAAAAGCCGCAGGAGGCTTGTTGCGCGTGTTCATCGATGTTGCCGCCGAAAATGCCGAACATGGGGCTATCACGGTAGAGGACTGCGAAAAAGTGACGCACCAGTTGCTGCACGTGCTGACCGTTGAGAATGTTGTCTACGAGCGGCTGGAAGTGTCGTCGCCGGGTCTGGATCGCCCGTTGAAGAAATACGCGGACTATGTGCGCTTTACCGGCAAGGAAGTGATTATCAAGTTGCGTTTGCCTATGCCTGGCGCTGCCCATCGGAAAACGTTCCAGGGTGTGTTGCTGGCGCCGGATGGCGATAATCTGAAACTCGAATTTGAAGCAAACGATGGGTCGTCAGCGCTGCTGGATTTTACGCTCGCTGACGTAGACAAGGCACGCTTGGTGCCGCAGGTGAATTTTAGGAGTCGCAAAGCATGAGTCGCGAAATTTTATTGTTGGTCGATGCGCTCGCGCATGAAAAAAACGTCGACCGAGACGTAGTGTTCGGCGCGCTCGAGCATGCACTTGGGCAGGCAACCAAGAAGCGTTACGAGGGTGACGTTGATATTCGCGTGTCTATCGATCGTGAAACTGGTGAATTCGAATCGTTCCGTCGCTGGCATGTGGTGCCTGACGAAGCCGGTCTGCAATTGCCGGATCAGGAAATTTTGCTGTTTGAAGCAAAAGAACAAATCGACGATGTCGAAGTGGATGACCATATTGAAGAGCCGATTGAGTCGGTTGAATTCGGTCGTCGTTTTGCGCAGGACACCAAGCAGGTAGTTCTGCAGCGTATCCGTGACGCCGAGCGCGAACAGATTCTGGCCGACTTCCTGGAGCGCGGCGATTCGTTGGTAACGGGCACCATTAAGCGGATGGAGCGCGGCGACGCGATTGTCGAGTCGGGCAAGATTGAAGCCCGTTTGCCGCGTGACCAGACGATCCCTAAGGAAAACCTGCGCATCGGTGACCGGGTGCGTGCCTTTATTCTGCGGATAGACCGCAATGCACGTGGCCCGCAAGTGATTCTGTCGCGTACCGCGCCGGACTTCATCAAGAAGTTGTTCGAACTCGAAGTACCCGAGATCGAGCAAGGTTCGCTTGAAGTCAAGTCGGCCGCGCGTGACCCTGGTGTCCGCGCCAAGATTGCTGTGTATACAAGCGACAAGCGTATCGATCCTATCGGTACATGTGTCGGTATGCGCGGTTCGCGCGTGCAGGCAGTTACTGGTGAACTGGGTGGGGAGCGCGTCGACATCGTGCTGTGGTCGGAAGATCCTGCCCAGTTCGTTATTGGCGCACTGGCTCCGGCCAACGTTTCGTCTATCGTGGTCGATGAAGAAAAGCACGCGATGGATGTCGTCGTCGACGCTGAAAATCTGGCAATCGCGATTGGTCGCGGTGGCCAGAACGTACGTCTGGCGGCAGAGTTGACTGGTTGGCAAATCAATATCATGACGGCGGAAGAGTCGGCTGACAAGTCAGCGGTCGAAACTGCAGCGATCCGTGCGCTGTTCATGGAAAAGCTGGATGTCGATCAAGAGGTTGCCGACATTCTGGTGGAAGAGGGTTTTGCCAGCCTCGAAGAAATCGCTTATGTGCCGATTACCGAAATGCTGGAAATCGAATCGTTTGATGAAGAGACTGTCAGCGAGCTGCGTAACCGTGCACGCGATGCATTGGTGACGCAAGCGATTGCCTCGGAAGAAGGACTGGAAGGCATGGAAGATGCACTGGTCAATTTCGACGGCATGGACCGTGTTGTTGCTGGAAAGTTAGGCTTGGCTGGTGTCAAGACTCTGGCAGCTTTCACTGGTCTGGCGTATGACGAATTCGGCGCGATTCTGGCTTTGCCAGCTGACCGTGCCCGTCAATTGATTAAAGAAGAATTTAAAGATGTGACCGACGATGAGATGAAACTCATCGATGCCAAGTACGATGATCGTGCCAAAGCCTTACAGGCTAAAGCATGGAATACCGCGGAAGCCAAGTGATCCGCGAGGTTCCAATGTCGTCTACCGCGCCACATAGAAAAGAGGACTGAATGGCGAGTAACAATGTAGCCCAATTTGCCACCGAGCTAAAGATGCCTGCAGATTTGTTGTTGACGCAATTGCGTTCAGCAGGCGTCCCGAAAGATTCGACTGATGATTCCCTGTCAAAAGAAGACAAGGATCGTCTGCTGGAACATCTGCGCCGTTCGCATGGCGCAGTGACAGATGGCGAGAAAAAGAAGATCACGCTGACCCGCAAGGAAACCACCGAAATCAAGCAGGCTGATGCGACCGGTAAATCGCGCACCATCCAGGTTGAGGTGCGTAAGAAGCGTACTTTCGTCCAGCGCGATGAGCCGGTGGTGGAGGCGCCTGCGGCGCCAGTCGAGCCTGTGGCACCGATAGTTGACGAAGCAGAGTTGGCGCGTCGTGCAGAAGAAGCGCGTCGGCAAGCCGAGTTGATGGTGCGTCAGGAAGCTGAACTGCGCGAAAAGCAGGAACATCTGGCAAAGCTCGAAGCTGAGAAAGAGGCGCAGGCAAAAGCGGCGCAAAAAGCTGAGAGCGATGCTAAAAAGGCCGAAAGCGAAGCCAAGAAAGCTGAAATCGACGCCAAGAAAGCCGCTGTTGCAGCAGCACCTGTGGCCTCTTCAACTCCGACTCCGGCGCCAGTGAAAACTGCTGGCGATGCCGAGCAGGAAGAGAAGAAGCGCGTAGCTGCTGAAGACACCAAGAAAAAAGTTGCGGAAGCCGCCAAGGAAGCTGCTGAAAAAGCTGCCGCCACCGAGCGCGCTCGTAAAGCCGTGCAAGATGAAGTGGCGCAGATCAAGGCCATGATGAACGCGCCGCGCCGCGTCATCAAAGCACCTGAGCCTGTTGCTCCTCCGGTTGTCGTGAAAGCGCCAGCGGGAACACTGCACAAGCCTGCTGATAAAAAGCCCGGCGAGAAAAAAGACGACAAGAAGGTCGTGGTCGACAAAAAATCGATCAAGTCTGCGAATGTTTCATCGACCTGGTCCGACGACGCCAAAAAGCGCGGTGCCGGTATCAAAACCCGTGGCAACGCTGGTGGCGGTCGCGATGGCTGGCGTAGTGGTGGCAAAGGACGTCGCAATTCGCATAGCGACGATCACGAGACCAATTTCCAAGTGCCGACTGAAGCGGTGGTGAAGGACATTTATGTTCCGGAAACCATTACCGTCGCCGAACTCGCCCACAAAATGGCAGTGAAGGCATCGGAAGTCATCAAGCATTTGATGAAGCTCGGTCAAATGGTCACCATCAACCAGGTGCTGGATCAGGAAACTTCGATGATCCTGGTGGAAGAAATGGGCCACACTGCACATGCTGCCAAGGAAGACGATCCGGAAGCACTGCTGGCCGACGGTGAAGAACAGGCAGATGCGGAATTGCTGCCACGCGCACCGGTAGTGACGGTCATGGGGCACGTCGACCATGGTAAAACTTCGTTGCTGGATTACATCCGTCGTTCCAAAGTGGCGTCCGGTGAGGCTGGCGGGATTACGCAGCATATCGGTGCGTACCACGTCGAAACTTCGGGAGGCATGATTACCTTCCTCGATACGCCGGGCCATGAAGCGTTTACGGCAATGCGTGCGCGTGGTGCCAAAGCGACCGACATCGTGATTCTGGTAGTAGCAGGCGATGATGGCGTGATGCCGCAAACGAAAGAGGCGATTGCCCATGCCAAGGCAGCGGGCGTGCCGCTGGTCGTGGCGGTTACCAAGATCGATAAGCCTAGTGCCAATATGGATCGGGTCAAGCAGGAATTGATCGCCGAGCAAGTTGTGCCGGAAGAGTACGGCGGCGATTCGCCGTTCGTAGCGGTCTCGGCAAAAACCGGTCAAGGTGTTGACGCCTTGCTGGAGCAGGTATTGCTGCAGGCCGAAGTGCTGGAATTGAAAGCGCCGATTACCACGGCAGCACGTGGCCTGGTGGTTGAGGCGCGGCTCGACAAGGGCCGTGGTCCGGTGGCAACCATACTGGTTCAGTCCGGCACGTTGAAGCGCGGTGATGTGGTGTTGGCTGGCTCGGCCTATGGCCGTGTGCGTGCAATGCTGGATGAAAATGGCAAGTCGATCAGCGAAGCGGGTCCTTCCATCCCTGTCGAAATCCAAGGCTTGACCGAAGTACCGGTTGCCGGCGAAGAAGTCATGGTTATGGTCGACGAACGCAAAGCGCGTGAAATCGGTCTGTTCCGCCAAGGTAAATTCCGCGACGTCAAGCTGGCCAGACAGCAGGCGGCAAAGCTGGAAAACATGTTCGACCAGATGGCCGAAGGCGAGGTCAAGAACCTGCCGATGATCATCAAGACCGATGTACAGGGTTCGCAAGAGGCATTGGTTCAGTCGTTGCAAAAACTGTCGACCAGCGAAGTGCGGGTTCAAGTGGTGCACGCCGCTGTTGGTGGCATCACCGAGTCCGACGTCAATCTGGCGGTGGCCTCGAAAGCGGTCATCATCGGCTTTAATGTACGTGCTGATGCGCAGGCGCGCAAAATGGCGGAAGCTAACGGCGTTGATCTCCGTTACTACAACATCATTTATGATGCAGTGGATGAGATCAAGGCAGCGATGTCGGGCATGTTGTCACCAGAGAAACGCGAGCAATCACTGGGCCTGGTCGAAATTCGCCAGGTTCTGCTGGTCAGCAAAGTCGGCGCGATTGCCGGTTGTTATGTGCTCGAAGGCTTGGTCAAACGTGGTGCTTCGGTACGACTGTTGCGCGACAACGTGGTCTTGTGGACCGGCGAGCTGGATTCGCTGAAGCGCTTCAAGGATGACGTAAAAGAAGTCAAGTTTGGCTTCGAGTGCGGCCTGACCCTGAAGAACTTCAACGATATCAAAGAAGGCGATCAACTCGAAATCTTTGAAGTCGAAGAAATCGCACGGACGCTTTAATCGTCAGGCATTGATGCAAGCATGCGCATGCAAGTGTGTATGAGTCAGGAAAATCGGGCCTCAGGCCCGATTTTCCTTTTGTAGTATTCTGTTGTTCAGCGCAGTTTATTAGTGAAAGATACGGCTAAGTAGAGATATGGCTAAACATAGTAAATCCATCCCGGGACGCGGATTGCGCGTGGCGGATCAGATCCAGCGCGATCTGTCGGAAATCATCGTATTCGAGTTGAAAGACCCGCGTGTCGGCATGATCACCATCACTGAAGTACAAGTGACACCTGATTATGCGCATGCCAAGGTGTTTTTCACGATGCTCAATGATGACCTAGAGGCGATTCGTAATACGGTGGCCGGCTTGACCCAGGCTGCTGGCTTTTTGCGCAATCAGTTGGGGCGGCGTTTGACAATTCATACATTGCCGGCACTGCATTTTCATCACGATAATTCGACTGCCCGTGGCGCCCAGATGTCGCAATTGATAGACCTGGCAAACGCGACGCGTGCCAAAGACGACGGCGAGGATTGAGTCGGAAACGCTCGTTAAGACCCAAATCGCTACATGACCAGCTGACGGATCGGTTAAAAAATTGATTCATCGGCTGCGTTTCAATTCATCCGGCCATGCCAAGTAAGTTTGTCATCGCCACCATCAAAAGTACTCTCACTCATGGTGCCAACCTCGCCCAAAAGAATGCGCGTCCCGCTGAATGGCGTTTTGTTGCTGGATAAGTCGGTAGGCTGGTCGAGCAACGATGCGTTGATCAAAGCCAAGCGCTTGCTGAATGCAACAAAAGCTGGTCACACTGGCACGCTTGATCCATTTGCGACCGGCGTTTTGCCACTGTGTTTTGGCGAGGCAACCAAGTTCGCCCAGGATTTGCTCGACGCCGACAAGACTTATCAAGCCGTGATTCATCTGGGTATCGCCACGGCCACAGGTGACACCGAGGGCGATGTGCTCGCGACCCGTGATGTTGATGTGACGCAGGAGCAGATTGATGCCGTGCTGGCGCAATTTCGCGGCGCTATCAAGCAAGTCCCACCGATGTATTCGGCGCTCAAGCGCGATGGCAAGCCGCTCTACGAATACGCGCGCGCTGGAATCACCTTGGAGCGTGAGGCCCGCGATGTGACGATACACTTGCTTGAATTCCTCGACTATCAGGCGCCGTATTTGACGGTGCGTGTGATGTGCAGCAAAGGTACGTACATTCGCGTGTTGGGCGAAGACATTGGTGCGGCATTGGGTTGCGGCGCACATTTGCAAGCATTGCGTCGGATTCAGGTCGGGCATTTAATGCTGGCGGGATGCGTTACGCTGGATACGTTGATGGCGACACCGGAAGCCGAGCGAGCTGCGTTGTTGGCTCCGGTTGATAGTCTTTTATTATCATTTCCGGAAGTGATGCTGCCAGAATTATTGGCGCAGCGCTTCTTGCACGGTCAACGCTTGACGCTCGCCAAAGAGGGTGTCCCGTTGCCCGCCACGATAGGTCGGGTGCGGGTGTATCGCCAAGCCGTTGACGCGGGCCAGTCGACAACTGCAGCAACGCGGCAATTGTTGGGTACTGCGCAGTTGCACGACTATGGCGTATTGGCGCCTGAAAGACTGGTTGCGACCACCTTGCAAAAGTAGCTGTGACAAGTGCTGCAATCAGGCCTGCGTCCGGGTGCCATTATTACAATAATGTGACTGGACTGCAGTCGGCAACCCTTTGAAATCACAAGGCTTTTGGCGTTTCATGCACCGCATTATGTTATAATGCCCGGCCTCCCGAATTCCGCTGCATTGACCAGGCCTTTCAGGGTTTGTACTGCGCGGGCTTTTACCGCGCACTTGCTGCGTTAATTACCGAATTCCTTACTGAATTCCTCAATCTCCATAACAATATGTCAAACTCAAAACGCGCTATCCGCAACATTGCCATTATTGCTCACGTCGACCATGGCAAAACGACCCTGGTCGACCAGCTTTTGCGCCAATCCGGTACTTTCCGCGATAACCAGCACGTCGATGCACGCGTGATGGATTCGAATGATATCGAAAAAGAACGCGGCATTACGATTCTGTCAAAGAATTGCGCGGTCGAATATAACGGTACCCATATCAACATCGTTGATACCCCGGGCCATGCAGACTTCGGTGGCGAAGTTGAACGCGTGTTGTCGATGGTCGACAGCGTCTTGCTGCTGGTGGATGCGGTCGAAGGTCCGATGCCGCAAACCCGTTTCGTGACGCGTAAAGCGCTGGAACTGGGCCTGAAGCCTATCGTTGTGGTCAACAAGATTGACCGTCCGGGTGCACGTCCTGAGTGGGTCATCAACGCGACTTTCGAGCTGTTTGACAAGCTGGGCGCGACTGAAGAACAACTTGATTTCCCAATCGTCTACGCATCTGCGCTGAACGGTTACGCCAGCCTGGATTCGGAAACACGTGAAGGCACGATGGTCCCGCTGTTCGACGCAGTGCTGGAACACGTTCCTGCGCGTGAAGATGATCCGGACGGTCCGTTGCAATTGCAAATTACATCGCTGGAGTACTCGTCGTACGTCGGCAAGATCGGCGTTGGCCGTATCCTGAGCGGTCGTGTCAGAGCCTTGCAAGACGTCGTGATCATGAATGGTCCGGATGACAAGCCGGCCAGGGCGCGGATTAATCAGGTTCTGACGTTCAAGGGTCTGGAGCGGGTGTTGGTTGACGAAGCATTGGCCGGCGACATCGTGCTGATCAATGGTATCGAGGAGATCGGTATCGGTACCACGATTTGCGCACCGGACGCGCCAAATGGCTTGCCGATGTTGAAAGTGGATGAGCCGACACTGACCATGAACTTCATGGTGAACAACTCGCCGCTGGCAGGCC